>NZ_JALKAO010000038.1 GCF_023015985.1 Marivita sp. S6314 | reverse complement strand
GTGACCGGCCGTGTCGAGCGTGGCGTGATCAACGTGGGCGACGAGATCGAAATCGTCGGCATCCGCGACACCACCAAGACGACCTGCACAGGTGTGGAAATGTTCCGCAAGCTGCTCGATCGCGGTGAAGCGGGCGACAACATCGGCGCGCTGCTGCGCGGTGTGGACCGTGAAGGCGTTGAGCGTGGCCAGGTTCTGTGTAAGCCGGGCTCTGTGAACCCGCACACCAAGTTCGAAGCCGAGGTCTACATCCTGACCAAGGAAGAAGGTGGCCGTCACACGCCGTTCTTCGCGAACTACCGTCCGCA
>NZ_JALKAO010000037.1 GCF_023015985.1 Marivita sp. S6314 | reverse complement strand
GCGGCTTCGGGGATCATCGGCAGGTAGATCACCACCCGGTCGCCTTTGCGCACGCCCAGCGTCTCAAGGATGTTGGCCATCTTGCAGACGCTGCGATGCAGGTCGCGGTAGGTGATGTGCTTGGCATCCTCGTTGGGATCGTCGGGCTCAAAAATGATCGCGGTCTGGTCGCCGCGGGTCTCCAGATGCCGGTCGACACAGTTCGCCGCCACGTTCAGCGTGCCGTCGGCGTACCAGTTGATCTTGACCTGACCGAGGGTGAAATTGACATCCTTGATCTGGCTCGGCGCCTTGATCCAGTCCACCCGCTGCGCTTGCTCGGCCCAGAACCCCTCGTTGTCAGACACCGACCGCGCATACA
>NZ_JALKAO010000036.1 GCF_023015985.1 Marivita sp. S6314 | reverse complement strand
TGTATGCGCGGTCGGTGTCTGACAACGAGGGGTTCTGGGCCGAGCAAGCGCAGCGGGTGGACTGGATCAAGGCGCCGAGCCAGATCAAGGATGTCGATTTTACCCTCGGCCAGGTCAAGATCAACTGGTACGCCGATGGCACGCTGAACGTGGCGGCGAATTGTGTCGACCGGCATCTGGAGACCCGCGGCGACCAGACCGCCATCATCTTTGAGCCTGACGATCCCAATGAGGATGCCAAGCACATCACCTACCGCGACCTGCACCGCAGCGTCTGCAAGATGGCCAACATCCTTGAGACGCTGGGCGTGCGCAAAGGCGACCGGGTGGTGATCTACCTGCCGATGATCCCCGAAGCCGC
>NZ_JALKAO010000035.1 GCF_023015985.1 Marivita sp. S6314 | reverse complement strand
ACGTCAACGCCGGGGGCGTAGGTGTCGAATTCGGACGTGTCGACGGCGGCCGAGGCGGCAAAGCCGGTGAGAACGAGGGCGGTTGTTGCGATCAGAGTTTTCATTTTCTTAAGTCCTTTGAGTCTAGGGTGGCGTTACTTGAGGAAGGCCTGCACGGCGATGCGCTTTTCGCTTTCGCTGTCACCGGAATGGATGACGGACAGCAGGGTGTTGATCTCGGCGTCGGTCAGCGCAGAAATGTCTGCGTTTGGCGCGTAGGTCTGGATGCCGGAAGTGTCGACAGAGGCGCTTGCGGCGAAGGCTGTCAGAACGAGGGCGGTGGATGCGATAAGAGTTTTCATGACTTTGGTCCTTTGAAAGAGGGAGGGTTTA
>NZ_JALKAO010000034.1 GCF_023015985.1 Marivita sp. S6314 | reverse complement strand
TACAACGACGTCATCGGTGGCGGCCGCTGCCCCATCGTGGACACCTGGTGGCAGACCGAAACCGGCGGGCACCTGCTGACCCCGCTGCCCGGCGCACATGCAACCAAGCCGGGATCGGCGATGAAGCCGTTCTTTGGCGTGATGCCCGTGGTGCTGGATCCTCAAACGGGCGAGGAAATCCATGCCAGCCCGACCGAAGGCGTGCTGGCGCTCAAGGACAGCTGGCCGGGCCAGATGCGCACCGTCTGGGGCGATCACGAGCGGTTCGAGAAGACGTATTTCTCGGACTACAAGGGCTATTACTTCTCGGGCGACGGCTGCAAGCGCGACGCCGACGGGGATTACTGGATCACCGGCCGTGTGGACGATGTGAT
>NZ_JALKAO010000033.1 GCF_023015985.1 Marivita sp. S6314 | reverse complement strand
ATCACATCGTCCACACGGCCGGTGATCCAGTAATCCCCGTCGGCGTCGCGCTTGCAGCCGTCGCCCGAGAAGTAATAGCCCTTGTAGTCCGAGAAGTAGGTCTTCTCGAACCGCTCGTGGTCGCCCCAGACGGTGCGCATCTGGCCCGGCCAGCTGTCCTTGAGCGCCAGCACGCCTTCGGTCGGGCTGGCATGGATTTCCTCGCCCGTTTGCGGATCCAGTACCACGGGCATCACGCCAAAGAACGGCTTCATCGCCGATCCCGGCTTGGTTGCATGCGCGCCGGGCAGCGGGGTCAGCAGGTGCCCGCCGGTTTCGGTCTGCCACCAGGTGTCCACGATGGGGCAGCGGCCGCCACCGATGACGTCGTTGTA
>NZ_JALKAO010000032.1 GCF_023015985.1 Marivita sp. S6314 | reverse complement strand
TCGCCAAGCGCGCCGTAGTCGTTTTCTGCGATCTTGCGCAGGATGCGGCGCATGATCTTTCCCGAGCGGGTTTTCGGCAGGCCGGGGGCCCACTGGATGAGGTCGGGGCTGGCGATGGGGCCGATTTCGGTGCGCACCCAGGTGCGCAGTTCCTTCATCAACTCGTCGCTGGGTTCCACCCCGTTCATCAGGGTCACGTAGCAATAGATGCCCTGGCCCTTGATGTCATGCGGGTAGCCAACCACGGCCGCCTCGGCGACCTTGGCATGCGCCACCAGGGCGCTTTCGACCTCGGCCGTGCCCATGCGGTGGCCCGACACGTTGATCACATCGTCCACACGGCCGGTGATCCAGTAATCCCCGTCGGCGTCGCGCTTGCAGCCGTCGCCCGAGAAGTAATAGCCCTTGTAGTCCGAGAA
>NZ_JALKAO010000031.1 GCF_023015985.1 Marivita sp. S6314 | reverse complement strand
CCATGTTCGGCCACGTAGGACTTGATCGCCTCCACTTCGGCATCGGTGTCGGTGACAAAGTGGTTGATCGCCACAACCACCGGCACGCCGAAGGATTTGAGGTTCTCGATGTGACGCCCCAGGTTCGGGCAGCCCTTCTTGACCGCGTCCACGTTCTCGGCCCCGAGATCGGCCTTGGCGACACCGCCGTTCATCTTCATCGCCCGCACCGTGGCCACACAGACCACGACCGAGGGCGCGATGCCGGCCTTGCGGCACTTGATGTTCATGAACTTCTCGGCACCAAGGTCCGCCCCGAAGCCCGCCTCGGTCACCACGTAATCCGCCAGCTTGAGCGCCGTTGTCGTCGCAATCACCGAGTTACAGCCGTGCGCGATATTCGCAAACGGGCCGCCATGCACGAAGGCCGGGTTGTTTTCCAGCGTCTGCACCAGGTTCGGCTGCATCGCGTCCTTGAGCAGAACCGTCATCGCGCCCTGCGCCTTGAT
>NZ_JALKAO010000030.1 GCF_023015985.1 Marivita sp. S6314 | reverse complement strand
ATCAAGGCGCAGGGCGCGATGACGGTTCTGCTCAAGGACGCGATGCAGCCGAACCTGGTGCAGACGCTGGAAAACAACCCGGCCTTCGTGCATGGTGGCCCGTTCGCCAATATCGCGCATGGCTGTAACTCGGTGATTGCGACGACAACGGCGCTCAAGCTGGCGGATTACGTGGTGACCGAGGCGGGCTTCGGGGCCGATCTGGGGGCCGAAAAGTTCATGAACATCAAGTGCCGCAAGGCCGGCATCGCGCCCTCGGTCGTGGTCTGCGTGGCCACGGTGCGGGCGATGAAGATGAACGGCGGTGTCGCCAAGGCCGATCTTGGGGCCGAGAACGTGGACGCGGTCAAGAAGGGCTGCCCGAACCTGGGGCGTCACATCGAGAACCTCAAGTCCTTCGGCGTGCCGGTGGTTGTGGCGATCAACCACTTTGTCACCGACACCGATGCCGAAGTGGAGGCGATCAAGTCCTACGTGGCCGAACATGG
>NZ_JALKAO010000002.1 GCF_023015985.1 Marivita sp. S6314 | reverse complement strand
GTGCCGTCGCGCCAATGGTACTGCGTCTCAAGACGTGGGAGAGTAGGTCATCGCCAAACCTAATAAATACCTCATATCTCTCGTAAAACGATGAACATACCCTGTCGCGGGGTGGAGCAGCCCGGTAGCTCGTCAGGCTCATAACCTGAAGGTCGTAGGTTCAAATCCTACCCCCGCAACCAATTCCCAATTTTCCGACGAACTCGCGCATTTGCCATGTGCAGACTTTCGCATGCGCGCCGCATGACTGCGCAAGCAGCAGGGTCGGTGTCTGTGAGGCATCGATGTTCCGAACTCGGTCTTCCTCTTCCATTATCGGTACCCTATTGGTCTTCTATGGCTGATTTGGACAATACCCTTGTTGTCGCCATTGATGGCGGTGGGACGCGATGTCGGGTGGGTGCGTTTGACGGCCACCGGGTCGTGTCGGTTGAGACGGGATCGGCGAACGCCTCGACTGATTTAGAGGGAAGTGTTTCTCAAATCAAGAGAGGGCTAGGCGAACTCGCAACGCGTTTGGCGTGCTCCGTGCAAACGCTCCGGGCAGCGCCGGCATTTGTTGGGCTGGCAGGTGTGACCGGACCCGCGATTGCGGATGCTCTGCGAGAGGCTCTGAAATTTCAAAATGTTCGAATTACAGATGACCGGCTGGCGGCGGTGCGCGGCGGTTTGGGGAAGCGTGATGGTGTTCTGGCGCATTGTGGAACGGGATCGTTTTTTGCGGCGCAGGTTAACGGGGCGGTGCGTTTTGCCGGGGGGTGGGGGCCCGTTCTTGGAGACGAGGCCTCGGCACAGTGGGTTGGGCGTCGCGCGTTGGGGCTGGCGCTGGAATGTGAGGATGGCCGCATTGCCGCCACGGATCTTTCGCAAAAGTTGCTGACCGATCATACCGATGCCGCTGGCGTCGTTCGGTTTGCGAGCGTGGCTCGTCCGGTGGAGTTTGGCGCGATTGCGCCTTTGGTGACAGGGTACGCGGGTCGTGGCGATGCGGTTGCACTGAAAATCATGCAAGAGGGTGCAGGCGAGATCGTGCGCGCTTTGCGTCACCTGGGCTGGCGATCCGGACTACCGATTTGCCTGACCGGAGGCATTGGCTCACATTACGCAGCTTACCTGCCGGATGCGATGCGCGCGGACCTGACCCCACGTGTCGGTGAGCCGCTGGATGGGGCGATTGCATTGGCAAAGGACGTCGCGCGGGGCGTTGCCGATGACCGCGATTGAGTTTCTGCGTCCTGACGACGGGTTAACCGTACATGGCGGGCCGCGCTACGGACAACTCAGTCGACGGCTGGAAGAGCGGAGCCGATTTGGCATCTGTCACCGCAGTCGTCATCGCCGCCTGCGGGTGACTGTGCGCAAAACGTTTCAGGGGTTGGTGCGGGACATACGCGCCGTGCAGCGTAGTTCAGCCCTCAATATCGACGGGCTTGCGATGTATGGTGGGCAAGCGGTCACAAGAGCGGTAAACACGCTGCGCGAGGTCGATGCCCGCACTCTCAACAAGCTAACGGACACAGTATGACGACCGACAGCCTCACATTTATGAACGGTCAGCTTTTCGACGGCCACTCTTTGCACACGGCCCCGGTGATCCGGTTCGAAAACGGGTGCTTGCGCGGGTTTGGGTCGGCGGCAGATGTGTCACAAGACGGCAGATGCGTTGATCTGGAGGGCGATATACTCAGCCAAGGCTATGTCGACCTGCAGGTCAACGGCGGCGATGGCATCATGTTCAACGATGACCCTTCGCCAGCAACGCTTGCCCGCATCGCGGAAGCGCATCGGCGGCTTGGCGTGTCGGCGTTGTTGCCGACCCTGATTACCGATACCGCCGATAAGACCCAGGCCGCAATCGGGGCCACGATTGAAGCCGTCAAAACGGAAATGCCGGGGATCGCCGGGTTGCATCTTGAGGGGCCGCACCTGTCGATCAAACGCAAAGGGGCACATGATCCGGCGCTGATCCGTCCGATGGAGGCAGAAGATCTTGATTGTTACCTCGCCGCGGCAAAGGAATTGCCGGTCCTGAAACTGACGATTGCGCCCGAAAATGTCACACCGGAGCAGGTCAAGACGCTGGCAGAGGCCGGAGTTCTGGTTTCTCTGGGCCACACGGATGCGCCGTTTGACAGCTGTCAACACTACTTCGCGGCCGGTGCGCGCTGTGTCACGCATCTGTTCAACGCCATGAGCCAACTTGACAATCGTGAACCGGGTCTTGTGGGGGCCACGCTTGCCAATGGCGCGGTGTCCTGCGGCCTGATTGCGGATGCCGTTCATGTGCACCCCGAAAGCATGCGCGCTGCGTGGCAGGCCAAAACCGGGCCGGGGCGCATTTTTCTGGTCAGCGATGCCATGGCCGTGGCCGGAAGCGACTGCACAGAGTTCGAACTGGGCGGCAGGCGGATCCAGCGCAGCGGCGGCAGGTTGACGCTGTCTGATGGAACACTGGCTGGCGCTGATCTTGATCTCACACAGGCCATCCGGACGATGGTGGACCAAGTCGGCGTTCCGCTGGTCGAGGCGCTTCGGGCGGCGATCACGACGCCTGCGGCCTTGATTGGCCATCAATCTGTGATGCTGAAACCCGGTGTTACGCGACAATCAGACATGATCCGCTTGTCCGGCGATTTGCGCACCGTCTCACATTTGATGTGAAGGCGTGTCAGACAGGATGCAAAGACACCGCAACAGGCATACCGGCAAGAGCGTCTTTTAAGGGCCGCACGTCCTTTTCTGGAACGCGGATATGCACATGTTGCTGATCGGTGATTTCGATCTCGGGTGCAATGCCAAGCGTGTCTGCCACAGCCATGACCGCCCAATGGGTGGCCTGGGAGCGTAACGTGGGTTTAAAAATCTTGCCGATCGGGGTCAGCGGCATCTGGTCGATCCGCTCGATCCGTTTGGGCAGCGCAAGCGGGTCTTCGATCCGATCTTTCAGAAACGCGAAAAGCTCGTCCCCATCCGGCGACCAACCGTCCCGGGTCGAGATAAACGCAACCGGAAGCTCACCCGCATAAGCATCCGGCATGCCCACCGCCGCAGCCGTTTCGATCATCGGATGGGCCAAGAGCGAATCCTCGATCATCTGGGGGTCGATGTTGTGCGCGCCGCGTATGATAAGGTCTTTCTTGCGCCCGGTGACGAAAAGCCGACCCTCAGCATCCAGATGTCCAAGATCACCCGAGACCAGCCAGCCATCGGACACAAACGTGCCTGCGTTCTGCGCGGTGTCCGAATATCCTGACGCGACATTGGGGCCGCGCGTTGCAACGATGCCCGTGGTCCCGGCGGGCAGCATTCCTGACGCATCTGAGTCACCATCTGTGTCACCAAGCACAGCGACTTCGGTGAATGGGAGCCGCAGTCCACAGGACAAGGGTGTGCGTGGCGCATGCACCGGCTCTACGGCGATGGCACCGGCGCTTTCGGTCATGCCCAGGATGTTGCGAACAGGCACGCCACTGTGCTGTTCGACCGCGTCAGCCAATTCGGTCGGGAGCGGCGATCCGCCGGTCAAAAGGGCGCGCAGGCAGGAGATATCGGCGTTGACGGGCATGCCTTTCAGGGTCGCCAGAACGGTCGGAACGGCACCGATAACCGTAATGCCCAGCCGCTCCACATGCTGCCAGACATCGCGCATGAAGGCCTGATTGCGCATCCCCAACCGGCCGGGAACGATCAATGTGCCACCAGCCGACAGGGTTGAAAGACCAAAGACAAACGCGCCCGCGACGTGAAACAGCGGAAAGCCGTTCAGGACCACGTCGTCGGGACCCAGATCATGCATCATTGCACAAGACCGGGCGACGTGGGCCTCGTTCAGTCTTGTATGACGGACAAGTTTGGGCGCGCCCGTTGTTCCACCGGTGTGGTAGAATGCGGCAAACGCGGTTTCATCGCCTGCCGGGGTAATGTCGTCTCCGGACACCGCGATCAGGTCTTCAAAATTCCCATCCGCACCCGGGCTATGCGCCGTTGCATCACAGGCAAAGATTGGCAGGTCGATCCCTTCGCGTCGCAGGGCCGGGATCAGGTTTGACCAGTAATCCAGTTCTTCGTTGCATCCCATGGCAACCACTGCCGCTGCGTCTGACGCCCGGATCAAGGCCGCCACATGTTTCGGTTTCAGCATCGGATTAATCGGGCAAGCGCGCCCGGCAATCTGCGCGCCCCACAAAGCCGCCTGACCCGATGGCGTGTGTTGCGTCAGAAGCGCCACCGAACGGTCCGGCGACACCCCGTGCGCGCGAAACACCCGCGCCGCCCCCATGATCCGTTCGGCAAACTCTGCGTAAGTGACGGTTTCATCCGTATCGGGCTGACGCGCATCATGCAGATACCGGATCGCGATTGCGTCGGGCCGCGTGGTTGCATGGTGCCGGAGGATGTCCCAAGGCGATTTCTGTGGGTAAACGGCATCAAAGCCTTTTGCTTCAAGCGCACGCAGATCCGCCAAGCTGGTGATCTTCATCCCGTTTTCTTCCCTTCGAAACCCGCCCTACCGGTAACGCCGCTTCCCGCGTGGTGCAGCAGCGAGCGGTACCGCGGGTTGAATAGGCAAAGCAGCGGTTCGGGTCTACCAAGAAGCCGGGGCCAAAGGTCTTTTTCGTGGCGCCGTCACCCTTCAAAACCTGCCAACGCGCTGCGCAAAGCCATCGAAGTCTTGGCCGGTCAGCACCGGGATGCTGAGCTGAGCCAACTCTGCCAGCGCATCGTTTTGTGTCTCAATACGGCCGGGCCCGGCACGCCTGAGGATGATCGCCTGAATGCGATCCGGATGTCTGCGGTAGGCCTCAAGATAGATGCTGGCATCTTTCTGCCCGGTATCGCCCACCAGAATTGCGGGCAGGTCCGGGTTTGCGTCCAGCAGGGTGTCGATGCTGCGGCCTTTATGGTCTCCATGGCCTCCGGTGATGAACTTTGTCTCGCTGATGCCAAGGTCGCGCAGGAACATTGGCCCCGGTCTAAGCCCCGCGCGTTTGAAAACGTGCTGCAGAAAGGCATGCATATTCCACGGCGAAGAACTGACATAATAGATCGGGTTGCGGCCGCTATCGCTCAGATCTTCGATTAGCGCGATTGAATCGTCGAAAACATGGCGCGTTGCAACATTGCCGGAAAAGGTTGTCCAAAGATTGCGCAGCAGCGAATACGCCCCGGTTTCCATCATCGTGTCATCAATGTCTGAGATGACCATCACCGTCGCATCCGGGCGCGGCACGTAGGCCCAGCATTCAACAGCAGTGTCTGTTGATCCAATTGCCAGCGTGTAACGGACCCATCCGGTTTGATCGTCACGAGGCACGCGCAGGTCGAAATAGCCTTCTTCGTCGGTTTCGGTCGCAACCGATCCGCAAGCCACCCGAACGCCTGCGACCTCATCCGTGAAAAACAGTGACAGCATGCCCCAGATGTTGCCGAACGTGCCGCCCGACATCCGGCTTTCGCGGGCAGGATCATCAAGTATGCGCCCCCGCAAGATCACGTCGCTGGGCGTGGCATAACCGATATGGGGGTCCAGATGGGTTTCGCCCGGTGTGCGCTTGCGGGTTTCGATCAGTCGGGCAACAAGCGCTTCCGCGCGAAAGGCGACCCGATGGAGAAGCTTTTTCATGTTTGCCCTGTCCTGCCCTGTTCAACAGAAGTGTAACGCATGTCGGTCCGATTGGTGCCGATACATATGCAGATTTCCAGTTATTTATGAGCTTCGATCATTGACCGAACCGCGCCCAGATCCCGGCGCAGGACATCTTCTGCCTCTGATCGCGCCGCCGGAGAGGGGGCGCGAAGAAGGAAGGACGGGTGCACGGTGATCAAGACCGGCGGTACTCCGTCGTGCCGTTCAACGCGCCCAGAACGATTGGTGATGGCCTTGCCATTTCCAGTCAGAGCCTCTGCCGCCGTCGCCCCGAGCGCCACGATGAGCTTTGGTTGCACACGCGCGATTTCCGCATTCAGCCACCACCGGCATTGCGTGACCTCCCCGCTGTTGGGGCGTTGATGGACCCGCCGTTTTCCCTTGGGCTTGTATTTGAAATGCTTGACCGCATTGGTGAGATACATCTCTTCACGGTCTAACCCGACATCGTGCATCACGCGGTCCAACATCTGACCGGCCGGTCCGACAAACGGACGCCCGGCAATATCTTCGTGATCGCCGGGTTGTTCGCCCACAAGCATGACGGACGCATCCTCTGGCCCCTCTCCGGGAACCGCTTGCGTCGCGTGACAGTGCAGCGGGCACCGGGTGCAGTTTTGCAAATCCGCCTCGAACTGATCAACGGGACCTGACCACCGAGAGGCGAAACTGTCCACTTGCGCCTTGGCGGGCGCGGCGTGTGCGCGGGGCAAGGTTGGGGCCGCCAGCGCCATCTCGGTTGCGCGCCGTTCTGCACCCGCGATCAGCGCCGGAATCGATGCCGCCTCTGGCAGATTGCGCCAGTATTTCTTGGGCATCTCAGACGTCATCGCCGAAATCTTGAGCCGGGCTGGATTAAAGATGTTCTGATAATACGTGATCCAAAGCTCTTCGCTCGCATCTGGTGGCAGGTCAGGCCGAGGTTGGCCGGTTGTGAAATCCAGTTGACCGTCCGCGTATTGAACCGTGACGTCTGGCGTGGCGATCAGCCAATTCATGTCCGCAAAGCGACGGCGAAAAAATTCAGCGGTTGGCTCTACCGTGTGATGCGTCGGTTCGAACCAGGCTGCAAAATTCCGGCGCTGCGCCGATCCGTTCGGGAGTTCGCGGAACCGGACAAACGCCTTCATCTTGTGCTGACAGCGGTGCACCGCCTTTTCCATCCGGCGCAGGGACGCCAGCGCGACATCGGCCCGATCCTGCATCCGCTGCGGGTTCTGGCGCAGCCGCCAAAGAAACGCATAAAGCTGCGCAAACCGGGTTGGATCGCTGTGCCAGACAACGCTGTTGGCCATGCTGAGAAAGCTGCGTGGGACGGATATGGGACGGGGCGCTGGTAGCGCCGTTGATCCGCCAAACAGGCTCGGGGGCGCGTCATGAGTTGTCCACTGCACCTGCTCGGGCGGAACGTCATTCGACACAAGCGACCGCGCGGCATCGCGCCAGGCGTCGGCGGTTCCGATGCGTGGCATCTCGACGGTGTAGGTCACAAGAGGCTCAATTGCTCGGGCGGGGGGGCAAATTGCGCGCGCAGCTGTGCGCTGTCGGTCAGTGCGCCCGGAGTCCATCCACCAGCAGTCACAAAGGCGCGCGCTTTTTTCATCGCGCCACCGATCCGCGCGATATCTTCGTAGCGCAAGGTGCGATGCCTGCGCGCCGCGATAATGCGTTTGACGGTTTTGACCCCAAACCCCGGCACGCGCAGAAGCATTTCTTTGCTCGCGGTGTTCACATCGAGCGGAAACAGCCCGCGATGCTGAAGCGCCCAGGCCAGTTTGGGATCAATCTCCAGATCAAGATTGCCGTCTGGCGTCACGCCCGTGATCTCTTGCAGGTCAAAGCCATAAAATCGCAGCAGCCAATCGGCCTGATACAGGCGGTGTTCCCGTTTCAACGGGGGTTTCACCAAGGGCAGGCTGGCCGAACTGTCGGGGATCGGTGAAAAGGCCGAATAGTAGACGCGCTTGAGTTTGTAGCTTGAATAAAGCCGTGTCGATTGCCCTAGCACCGTGGCATCATTTGACCCGTCCGCGCCGATGATCATCTGCGTGGATTGCCCCGCAGGCGCAAAACGCGGCGCGCGCCTGCCGCGATAGGTGCGCTCGGTTGTGCTGTCCTTGCGGGTGCGGATATCCGCCATCGCCTTGCGGATTTGTTGCGGCTTCTTTTCCGGTGCAAAGGTCTGCACGGCCTGATCGGTTGGAAGTTCGACATTGATCGACAAACGGTCGGCGAGACGTCCAGCCTCTTCGATCAGTTCTGGTGCGGCATCGGGGATCGTCTTCAGATGGATGTAGCCGCGGAAATTCTCCTCATCCCTGAGTTTCCGGACGATGCGCACCATATCAAGCATGGTGGCGTCCGGTGACCGGATGATGCCGGATGACAGAAACAGACCTTCGATATAATTCCGCCGATAAAACTCGATCGTAAGATGCACGACCTCATCGACCGAAAACCGCGCGCGCGGCACGTTGGACGACACGCGGTTCACGCAATAGCTGCAATCATAGATGCAGAAATTCGTCATCAAAATCTTGAGCAGACTGATGCAGCGCCCGTCCGGTGCGTAGGCGTGGCAGATGCCTGAGCCTTCGTTTGATCCCAACCCTTTTCCGTCCAGCGAATTGCGCCGGGTTGAGCCAGAGGACGCGCAAGACGCGTCATATTTTGCCGCATCGCTCAGAATTGCGAGTTTTTCTTGAAGGGATCTCCGGGACATTTGTTCACCTTATGTTCCGGCGTGTCGAATGGCAATAAACTGCGACGTAGCTTGGGAAGATTTTGCACATGCGAGCCAAGGTCACGGAACCGGACAGGCCATGACCGGGTTGGACCAGCAGAGACCCCAAAACAAGGAGAAGATCATGGAGCTCTTTCATTCGGGTGCCATTCAGCAGATTAAGACCACCTCACCGTCGCTTTATGCGTTTCGCATCTCTGGTCATGTCGACGACGATGCGGCCGAGGATTTGGCGAAATTCATGAACGATGCGTTCGACCGTCATGACGAAAAGGTCGATATGCTGCTGGATCTGTCGCACTTTGCAGGCAGTGATTGGGACAGCTTGCTGGATGGCGATGTCATCAAATCCCGGTTTCGTGCCCTGTCCGAAGTCCGCCGCTACGCCGTTATCGGTGCGCCCGACTATGCGCAGCGGATGATTGAAGTGATGGACAAGATCATCCCGGTCGAAGCCAAAGCGTTCAGCAATTCGGAAGAAAACGACGCGTGGGCTTTTGTCGGCGAAACACCTTTGGCGCCGATGTGATGACACGAAAAAAGGTGGCCGGTCAGGCCACCTTTTTTCCGATCCCGCGTTACGCGGCCTGTTTGTTGATCCTGTCTTCCGCAAGGTCGGTGAACCGGCGGTCACCGTCATACGACTTGTCGAGACACTGATCGAGCTTCTTCACATCATCGCCTTGGCCCAGCCGTTTCGCAAACGCTTTGCAGCAGCCGTAGCCCGCAATCGCGTAATGCGCCATGCGCTGGTACTGCGTGATGATCATGGCATCCTGCGCGGCGTCGTCACCGAACTCTTCTTCGATCCCATGCGCACGGGCCTCGTTCACAAGGCCTTCCATGCCCTTGCAATGCTCACCATTCGGGTCGGCATCATGGCTCCGCAGAATGGTCTCCAACGTGTCCATGCCGTCCTGAATGCCCGATACACCGGCCTCAAGCGCATCTTTCAGGTCGGCATTGTGCGCCGCTCCGGCCAGTTCTTTCGTGGCTGTCAGCGACTGCTTGCACGCGCTGTAAATGTCCTGGAGTTGGTCGATATAGACGTCTTTCAAAGAATTCATCGGCATCTGTCGTGCTCCCATATGTCGTGATTTGCGAGAGCCCAACGGACTGAGGCGCACGCGGGTTCCATCGCGCGTCTGCTAAAAAAATTGGGAACCGACGCCGCAAGCTGCTCGTTATGTGAGCAAGGCCCGGTTGACGCGTGACGTGCCTGCGGCGTGTGTTGCGGCAGGCGCAATGCCTTGTACAATCAATAGCTTACTGGGCGAAAGAGGAGGTTCAGACATGTCCATACTTGCCCCGCCCCAAAACTTTGCCAGCCCAAAGGGCCGGGCGGTTGATCACGACCGCCTGAAGCGTCTGGAGCGGATTGCCAACGGATTGGACAGTGCCTTTCGCATTCCGGGCACGCGGTTCCGGTTTGGTTGGGATTCGATGCTTGGGCTGATCCCGGGTGTCGGCGACGTGGCCACTTTGCTGCCCGGCGCATACATCATCGTCGAGGCATGGCGGCTGGGCGCGCGCAAGCGCACGCTGGCCCGCATGTGTGTGAACAGTACCGCAGACGTTGTTCTGGGCACCGTGCCCGTATTGGGTGACGCGGTTGATGCCGTGTTCAAAGCCAACCAGCGCAACCTGCGCCTGCTCAAAGCGGACCTTCATTCCGAAACACCCCTTCAAAAGGAGAAGTATCATGGCTGAGAGACATCGTTCAAAAGACGGTCGACGCGAGACCGAAGAGGTTCTTGGTGCGGAAGGCGAAATCGCGCACTCCGGCCGTACGGGCGGCCGTCTGAGCCGTACGGTTGGCACCGAAGACGAACTGAAGCGCGCCACCGAACGCCCTGCCGGGGCCACCCGTGTGCGAAAGTCGATGGAGGAGGACAGTAAAGATGGGTAAGGGCGTGCCGAATGGAACTTGGGTGCTGATCGCCGATGGCGAAAAAGCGCTGTATCTGGTCAATGAAGGCGACGAGCAGGACATTCACCTGACCGTCCGCCACAAGGACGAACAGGAAAATCCGCAAGCGCAGGATTGGGCCGCAAACCGGCCGGGCCGGTTCAATGACGGCCCAAGTGTGCACCGTTCCGCTGTTGATGATACCGATTGGCATCAGCTCGAAAAAGAGCGGTTCGCCAGCGACATTGCGGACGACCTCTACAAGTCTGCGCATGCCGGTGATTTCGATCACCTGATCATCGCGGCCAGCCGCCCGGTGCTGAGTACGTTGCGCAAGGAGCTTCACAGCGAGGTCACAGACCGGGTGATCCTGGATATTCCCAAGGTTCTGACCAATCACGGGCTGGACGAAATCGAGAAAGCCATCGTCCGCGAATACGCCGAGGCCGCATAACGCGAGACTGGCACGGCGATGTGCAGTCGTGCCCGGTCTCTATCTTTAACTCTGCAAATGACCCGGACCTAGAGTCCGGGTCTTTCTGTGTCTGAGCCGCGAAACCGGTTCACACACGCCGATACGGAACCTTTTGGCGTCTGCCGAGTTAACCAGTTGTACATTGATTAAGAACGGAGCACGAAAATGGAATATGGTATTATCGGACTCATCGTCCTGATCGCCAGCGTCTACGCAATCTACAACGTCCTGACATCCGGCGCGAGCACCGGCGCGAAGGTGATCTGGACTCTGGTGATCCTGATCCTCCCCGTCCTCGGCTTCATCGCATGGCTTGTCGCAGGTCCGAAATCGTCAGCGGCCCGCGTCTGACCGACGACAGAAACCCGTCGGCTGGAGCGTCTCAAACAGCCAGCGGGCAAGCCGAACGTGATGATCAGGCCGCAACACCCCGAACAAACAGGATGTCGAAACGCAAGTTTCGGCATTCTTTTTTTTGCGCCTTGGCGGCAGAGGTACAGCTTGCGCCTGACGCTGCCGAAATTCGGGTGTTCCAAAGCCCTGCCGCATCCCCGGGCACCTGCGCCATTTGCGCCTTGACCGCATCCTTCCATTGAACCCTTGGCGGCGATTGTAATAACCGTTGAGTGAATCCGCCGCATCAGGTGCGCCACACAGACGTGTTGCTGCTGATCGGCGGATCCGGGGAAGGACGCGATGAATGCGGCATGTCAAAGGATCATGACTCAGACCAGCGGCATTCAGATCGACTCTGACGGTGATACGACACATGTCACGCTGTCCGAAGGCCTGACCATCCGAAACATCACCGAAAGCCGCGAAGCGCTGGCACGCATTCCGCCTTCGCAGCATGTCACGATTGACCTTGGGCAGGTTGATCGCCTGGACACGGCGGGGGCCTGGCTGCTGACGACCTTTCAGAAAGACCGCCAAGACCAAGGTTCGCAGGTCCGGATAACCAATGCCAGTGTTGAGGCGCAAAGCCTGCTGACAACCACGGCGGACGCTCTTCCCGTGCGGGAAGACGTGCCCGCCAGCCCCACCACGCTGAAATCTGTGCTGGAAACCGTCGGCAAGGCGACAAGCAACGGGGTTGGTTTTATCCTCGCACTGACGGGATTTCTCGGGATATTCCTGTCGCGGCTTGCCCGCGCGATGCGCCACCCGCAGGATTTCCGGCTGACCGCGCTTGTACACCACTGTCAGGAAGTGGGCCTGAAGGCGGTGCCAATCGTGGCGCTGATGGCGTTTCTGATCGGTGTCGTGCTTGCGTTTCAGGGCGCGAGCCAGTTGCGCCAATTCGGGGCCGAGGTTTTCGTCGTGGACCTCATCGCAATCTCCATTCTGCGGGAATTGGGCATTCTGCTGACCTCGATCATCGTTGCAGGGCGGACCGCCTCGGCGTTTACCGCGGCCATCGGGTCCATGAAGATGCGCGAAGAAATTGACGCGATGCGCACGCTTGGCCTTGATCCTGCGATGGTGCTGTTTGTCCCGCGTATCCTTGCGCTCTTGCTGATGCTGCCGATCCTTGGCCTGATCGCCAATATCGCGGGGTTATTCGGCGGGGCGTTGATGGCCTGGATCGAACTGGGCATTTCGCCCGCGATGTTCCAGACCCGCCTTGTTGAGGGCACGGATGTGAACCACGTGATGGTGGGTCTGGTCAAAGCTCCGGTATTTGCGCTGCTTATCGGTGTGGTTGGCTGTCATGCCGGGATGCAGGTCAAAAGCAACGCGGAATCCCTGGGGCGGATGACATCAAGCTCGGTGGTGACAGCAATTTTTGCGGTCATCGTGGCTGATGCGCTTTTCTCCATCTTCTTTGCGAGCCTTGGCATATGACGACGGACACCGTGATCTCTGTGCGTGGGCTGAGAAACCAGTTTGGCACGCATGTGGTGCATCAGGATCTCGATCTTGATGTCTACAGGGGCGAAATTCTGGGGGTTGTCGGAGGCTCGGGAACCGGCAAGTCGGTGCTGCTGCGCAGTATCACCGGACTGCAAAAACCGACCGCCGGGCAGATCGACGTTCTGGGCACAAATGTTCTGGGGGCTGACGAAGACACCCGCGCGGCGCTGGAGGCCCGTTGGGGGGTCATGTTCCAGGATGGCGCGCTGTTTTCGTCGTTGACCGTTCGGGAAAACGTCGAAGTGCCGATGCGCGCCATTGACGGGCTGGATCCAGTCATCCGGCGCGATCTGGCGGATCTGAAAATCTCGATGGTCGGGTTGCCGTACCTGGCTGGCGACAAATACCCGTCTGAACTGTCTGGCGGGATGCGCAAACGCGCTGGGCTGGCACGCGCACTGGCGCTTGATCCAGAGATCGTGTTTCTGGATGAACCCACCGCGGGGCTTGACCCGATTGGCGCGTCTGCGTTCGACACGCTGATCCGCGGGCTGAGCCGGTCGCTCGGGCTGACCGTGTTTCTGGTGACCCATGATCTTGATACGTTGCATGCGGTCTGTGACCGCATCGCAGTTCTGGCCGAAAAGCGGGTATTGGTAACCGGAACGATGCAAGACATGCTGAAGGTCGAACACCCCTGGGTTCGGGAGTACTTTCATGGCCCCCGGGCCAGGGCCGCACTGGATGCCAGCACAGACGCCTAACGAAGGGGCAATCGATTGGAAACCAAAGCCAACTATGTCTTGATCGGTGCCTTCACGCTTGCCGGGCTTCTGGGCATCATGGGGTTTTTCCTGTGGTTTGCCCGCGTCGAACTGGATCGTCAGTTCGCGTATTACGACATCAATTTTTCGTCTGTTTCCGGGCTGGGCAACGCGTCAGATGTCCGGTTCAGCGGCTTGCCGGTGGGGCAGGTCGTGGATGTGCAACTGTCTCCTGACCGCGATGGCACAATCGAAGTGCGCGTCGAGGTCGCGGCGCAAACCCCGGTACGCACCGACAGCGTTGCCACGATTGAGGCACAGGGCGTCACCGGCGTGTCCTTTGTCAGCATCGGTCCCGGTTCACCTGATGCACCGCTGGTTGTGCAACCCGAAGACGGATCGGTCCCTACGATCACGGCAGGACGGTCGACCTTGCAGGTCTTGTCCGAAGATGCCCCGCGCCTTCTGGAAGAGATGATCAATGTCGTCGCCGAGATCGGCGATCTGGTCGGCGGCGAAAATCAGGGACGTCTGGACCGCATCCTGACCAATGTCGAAGCCGCCTCCGAGGATTTCGCGCAAACGCTGGATGATTTTTCGGCTGTGGCAACCACCATTGGTGACTTTGCCAGCCAGATCGAACAGTTCAACAACACGGTTCAAACCTTATCCGGGGATCTGACCGGCGTTCTGCAAAGCGCAGATGACACGCTTGTCTCGATCGGAGACCTGTCCACACAGGCCACATCCGTACTGGCCAGCGGCCAGGCCGCTTTGGACAATGCACAGACGGTGATTGCCGCGTCCGAACGCTATGTTGCCCAGGATCTGACGGCGATGACAGAGGATCTCCGCGACACCCTGGCCGAGGTGCGCAGCCAGGTGTCCAGCCTTGGGGACAGTGCGCAACAGGTGCTGGATACGTTGAACACCACCGGGTCAACGGCCACGGCCCGTCTGGACCAGTCGGAAACCACGCTGGCGGCTGCAAATGACCTGATCACGCGGCTTGATGCCTCTGCCCTGTCTGTCACGGCAGCGGCGGACCGCATCACCAGCCTGATCGACAGTGACGGCGCGCCGCTCTTGTCCGAAACGCGGGACGTGGTGGCACAGGCCAAAACCGCGATGGTCGCGATCACCAACGCCACCAACACGGATCTGCCTGCCATCGTCGCCGAGATCCGCGCGGCAACCGAAAGCTCTGCGACGGTTATTGCCGATGTCGGCGAGAGCCTGAAATCCGCCAGCGGCAATGTTGACGGGGTTCTTGCGGAGGCACGGACCACACTCGAAAACGCCAGCGTCGCGTTTTCCAACGCCAATGACACCTTGTCCGCCATCAATGCCGCCCTGGAAACCGGCGACCGCGCCCTGGCTGCCGCAGAAGGCGCATTCACCGGTGCAGAGACCGTGATCAACGAGGATATGGGCGCGATCATCGACGGGTTAGAGGCCACGCTGGACAATCTGAACGGCGCAATCGCCACGGTGTCCGGAGACCTGCCCGAAATCACGTCGGATTTGCGCGCGGCAAGCCAGTCTGCGTCTGACGCCTTCGGCGAGATCCGAAGACTGACCGCTTCGTCCGCGCCCGCCATAACGGATTTTGCGTCTTCCGGCTTGCCCCTATATACGCGTCTGGCGCAAGAGACCCGGACCCTCATTGCAAATCTGGACCGGTTGACAACCCAAATCCAACGCGATCCCGCACGCTTCCTCCTGGATCGTGAAACCCCGGAATTCAGAAGATGAGACTGCTGTGAAAAGACATCGCCCGGCCACGATCGCTGCTGCGGTCCTTTTGACATTCAGCGTGTCCGGCTGTGCCACGCTGTCCGCACTCAGCGATGCGGCCACCCCGTTGGAGGCCTACGAACTGCGCAGCCCATCCGATATCCCGGTCTATCCCGGGCGGCCAAGACCGCTGGACGTGATCGTCGAACTGCCGACCAGCACGGGTTCCCTTGCAACAGATCGCATCATGATCCGCCCCAACCCGTTGCAGGCGCAATACCTGCCGGAAGTTCGCTGGAGCGATCCGACACCCGTCATGGTGCAAAACCTGCTTCTGCGCGCTGTGGAGGCCACCGGCGTGGCCCGCTATGCCGGCCGGACACCGATTGGTCCCGGCGGGGACTACGCAATCGTCACCGAACTGGTCGATTTCCACGCCGAAGCAAACACAGCGAACGACACGGCTCTCATCCGACAAAGCCTCGTGGTGCGCCTCGTCAGGGAACGCGATGCCGCCATCGTGACAAGCCGTCGCTTCGACGCACAAAGCCCGTCGGCAACGCTCGAAACCCAAGACCTGATCACCGCCTTCGACACGGCATCCGACACCCTCCTGTCCGATTTCGCCAACTGGATATCGCGCGAACTGGCGAGACGATGAAGAGACACGATCGTCTTTCGGCTACGCCGAACGAGTTGTGCGCATACACCTGATTTTTTCCGGGTCAGCCCGTGACGCAGCACGGCGTTTGATTGGAGTGATGGCGGCATGGCCACCACGTCCCATGTCTTTGACACCTGAAGCCGCCTGTTCACCAATGGCCGATTTGGCGCGACCAAGTGCACCAGTTGGTTTTCGCTTCAAGGCGTTGAACAAACAGATTGGCGTCATTAGTTATAATTCAATAACCAAAGTTCTTGGCCAATCAAACGGCCAGTGAGGATGTGACTATGACGGTGTCGAGGGATCTGGCGTTCAAGCCGCAGGCCTTCCTCAAGGGTCTTGCTGTACTGGCGATTGTGTTCGGTGTGGCCACGGTCATATCCGGTGGGAATGTTCTGTTCGGGCCGCAGGTCGTGCAGGACATGGCGGGACGTTTTGTGCCCTTTGTGGTCTGGTTCAACGTCGTTGCGGGGTTCTTTTACATTGCGGCCGGTCTGGCCATCTTGCGGGGGCATCGATTGGCTTTGGCGCTGTCGGTGACCATTGCCGTGGCGACCTTGCTGGTTGCGGTGGGGTTTGGCGTCTGGGTGATACAGGGCGGGGACTTTGAGATGCGGACCGTGGGCGCGCTGGCGCTTCGGTTTGCGGTGTGGGTGGCGTTCTCCTGGGCCGTGTTTCGTGCAAGGCTGCACCCGTGAGGACGCGAAAACCCGCAGCCGTGCGAAAGGCCGAAATCACGCAAATGGCCCTGTCACTGGCGTTCGAATTCGGGCCGGATCGCGTGACAACCGCGATGATCGCGGATCGGTTGCGCCTGACGCAACCGGCGATTTACAAGCATTTTCCCAACAAGGAAGACATCTGGCACACCGCGACCGACGAACTGTGCCACCGGATCGAGGATAACATCTGCGCGGCGCAAGAACACACCGATCCGATTGATCGGTTGCGCGCGTTGGTGATGGGGCAGCTTCAGCTTTTGCACGACTATCCAGCCTTGCCCGAGATTATGGTGATGCGCGATCCGAACGCGGGCACGACGGAGCTGCGGTCCCGGGTTTTGACCAGCGTCGGCGGCTTGCGCGACGCCATTCACCACGCCACGCGCGACGGTCAGGCCAAGGGTCTGATCCGAATGGATCTTGATGCGGATGATTGCACGAATTTGGTGATCGGCGTTGTCCAGGGATTGGCTCTAAGGCTGTTGCGGTTTCGCGATCCCGACGGGCTGCTGAGCGCGGGCGAACGTCTGCTTGGTGTGCAACTGATGCTTTTGACGGAACAAGGAGACTTCACATGCGACCGGGTTTGAAACTCCTTCTGATCACGATGCCGATCATTGCTGTCGGTGTTGGTATCCTGGCGTTTGTCATCGCAACCGGCGCACCGCCCGAACGGGCCCCCTTGGCCGAACGTGCAACACCGGTGCGGGTGATCACCGCCCGGACACAATCCGTCGCACCTCGCATCAGTGGGTACGGGCTGGTGCGCCCGGCACGGACCTACGAGGCCATTGCCCAGGTCGGCGGCACGGTTGAATACGTCAATCCGGGTCTGCAGAAAGGCGCGATCCTGCCTGACGGTGCGGTTTTGCTGCGCATATCACCCGCTGACTTCGCATTGGCCATCGCGCAAGCCGACGCAAACATTCGGGCCGCCGAGGCGCGGCTGTCGGAAATCGCGGTGTCCGAAACGAACCAGATCGCCGCACTGGACATCGAAAAAGAAGCATTGGCCCTGCGGGCAGCTGAGCTCTTGCGGACCGAAACGCTTTTTGAGAAGGGCACGATTTCGCAGGCTTCGGTGGACACCGCGCGCACCGCGCACCTGGCGCAGCGCCAGAAGGTGCAATCGCTGGAAAGCGCACTGGCGCTCTTGCCAACGCAACGCACGGTCCAGACCGAACAGATCGCGGTCTATCGCGCCAGTTTGGAAACCGCCAAGCTGAACCTTGCACGCACCGAATTGACCCTGCCGTTTGCAGCGCGCGTCGCCTCGGTTTCGGTTGAAACCGGGCAGTTCCTTCGCTCGGGAACAACCGCTGCCGTGTTGGACGGGATCCAGGCGGGCGAGGTTGAGGCGCAGGTTCCGATTGCGTCGCTTCGGACGTTGCTGCGTTCGGCACTCAGCAACCCGGACGCGATTTCCCTCGATCCTGCGGCCATGACCGATGTGCTGCGCCGCTTGGGTCTGACCGCAACGGTACATTTGCGGCTCGAGGACGACACCGTCAGCTGGCCGGCCAAGGTTGACCGGATAAGCGACAGCATCGACCAAAGATCCGGCACTTTGGGCGTCATCGTCAGGGTCGATGCGGCCTATAGCGGGGTGGCACCGGGCGAGCGTCCTCCGTTGACCAAGGGGATGTTTGTCGAAGTGTCGCTGCAGGGCCAGCCGCAATCCGGCATCTGGGTGCCGCGCAGCGCCTTGCGCGATGATCGGGTCTTGGTGGCTGACACAGAGGATCGGCTGCGGTCGGTCGAGGTGACAAACCGCATGGTGCAAGACGGGATTGCGATGATCTCGGGCGACATCTCACCCGGTGCACGCATACTGGTCAGCCAACCGGGCAACGTTGTGGATGGCATGTTGTTGACGGTGACCGAAGACACCGCGTTGATGGATTGGCTGGCGGCAGAAGGACGTGCGGAATGATAAGGTTCTTCGCCGGGCATCCGACCATCGCAAACCTTCTGATGATCGGCTTTCTGCTTGCGGGTCTTCTCGTTGCCCCGACGCTTCTGCGCGAGACGTTTCCACGCGCTGCCCAAAACGAGGTCGAAGTGACGGTGCCTTATCCCGGTGCCCGACCCGAGGATGTCGAGACGGCGATTTGTGAGCGGATCGAAAACGCGCTGGATGCGGTGACCGGTATTGATCATCAATCCTGCGAAGCCCGCGAGGGCCTTGCGCGGTCGGTTGTGCGCATGCGCGAAGGCGAGGCATATCAGGCGTTTGTTGCGGATGTGAAATCCGAGATTGATGCGATCACCGATCTGCCCGCACGCGCCGAGACAGCCCGCGTTCGCGCCCTGGGGCAGACCGACTTTGTCGCCTCTGTTGCGGTCACTGGCCCGAACCGCCGGACCGATCTGAAAGACCTGGCCGAAGCGACGCGAACCCGGATGTTGCAATGGGGCGGCATTCCGAAGGTCGACATTCGCGGCTTTTCGGCGCGCGAATTGCACATCGGTTTGAAGCCCGAGGCGTTGCGCCAATTCGGCATCTCTGTCGCAGACGTGGCCCGATTGGTGCAGTCCGGAAGCGTCGATCTGCCCGCAGGCGACATCGACACGTCAACCGAAACTCTGTTGATCCGCGTGGCCGAGGAACGGCGCACGGTCGATGATCTTGCCACGCTGGTGATCAGGTCCTCGACCACGGGAGGGCAGGTTCACCTGGGCGATATCGCCACGATCACCGAGCAATTCGCAAGCGATGACAACGTGATCACCTTCGACGGACGGCCCGCCGCCGTTCTGGACATAAGCAAGACCCGGGCCGAGGACGCCCTGACCATCATCGATGAGCTCAAAGCCTTTATCGAGGCGGAACGCCAGCAAGGCCCGCCCTCCGTGGTGATGGAAATCACAACCGACGCGGCCTCCGTTGTGCGCGACCGGCTGACGCTGGTGGTGGTCAACGGCCTGCAGGGGCTGGCGCTGGTCTTTCTGGTGCTCTGGCTGTTTTTCGGGTTCCGCTTCTCGTTCTGGGTCGCCATGGGCCTGCCGGTGTCCTTCATGGGGGGCGTCGCATTGATGGGGATGGTTGGCTATTCTCTGAACCTGATGACCACGCTGGGCCTGTTGATCGTCATTGGGCTGTTGATGGACGACGCCATCGTCATCGCCGAAAACATCGCCCGGCAACGTGAAAAAGGGCTAAGCGCGATGGACGCTGCCGTAACGGGCGCGACGCAAGTGTTCCCGAACGTGCTGGCCTCCTTTGGCACCACCGCGATGATCTTTGGATCGCTGGCTTTTCTGGAGGGCGATATCGGCGCGGTTCTGAAAGTTGTGCCTGTCGTGATGCTGTTCGTCCTGATGGTGTCGCTGGTCGAGGCCTTCCTGATCCTGCCACACCACCTCATCCACAGTCTTGAAGCGCCACCTAAGCAAAAGGGTGTGACCGTGCGCGTTGAAGCGGGCGTGGTCTGGGCGCGCGAGCGGCTGGTCGGCCCGCTGGTCGATCTGGCCATTCGCTGGCGCTATGCGACGGCAGGCCTCAGCTTTGCGGTTCTTCTTGTGTCGGTCAGCATGTTGGCAGGCGGTTATCTGAAATTCACCGCCTTCCCCGAGCTGGACGGCGACACCATCGTCGCGCGGGTTCTGCTGCCCCAAGGCACCCCCCTGGACCGCACGCAGGCGATTGTTGCGCAGCTTGAAGACGGGTTGGACGAGGTCAACACGCAGCTTTCGCCCGAGCAACCGGACGGCGCTGCCCTGATCCGTCACGTGTCGGTCTACTACGGTGAAAACCGCGATGCCTTTGAAACTGGCCCACATGTGGCGACGGTCAGCGTTGATCTCTTGCCCTCGGCCGAACGCGTTCACCGCCCCGACGCGATCATGGAATTGTGGCGCGACATCGTCGGGCCGGTGCCCGATGTGATCAGCCTGAAATACGCGGAATCGACCATAGGTCCGGCTGGTATCGCCATCGACATGCGGTTGCGGGGCGACGATCTGGACGCTCTGAAGTCCGCCTCGGTCGCGTTGCAGGATTGGATCTGGCAATATGACGGCGTAACATCCGTGCTTGACGATCTGCGCCCCGGTAAACGGGAGCTGCGGATCACTCTGAACGAGGCCGCTGGTCCCATGGGGATCACAGCGGCAATGATCGCAGACCAACTGCGTGCCGCCTATTTTGGCACCACCGTCAGCGAGATGCAGGTCAAGGGCAGTGTGCTGGACGTCACCGCCCAGTTCGCGCCCGAGTTTCAGGGCACCCGCAGGTCATTCGATGATTTCCACGTGGCCAGAGCGGACGGCACGACCGTGCCGCTTGGCGTGGTGGCCGATATCGAAACCGGGCAGGGATACAACCGCATCAACCGTGAAAACGGCATCCGCACGATCACGGTTCAAGGCACCATCGACACCCGCGTTGCCAATGCCAATGCGATTGTCGGCGACGTTCTTGCAAACTTTGCCCCCGATCTCCTGACCCGGTATCCCGGCGTCACGCTGGATGTCGAAGGCCAGAACGCCGAGGCCGGAAAGACCCAGCAATCCATGCTGAAGGGGTTTCTCGTCGGTCTGATCGGTGTCTTCCTTCTGCTCAGCTTTCTGTTCCGCTCCTATGTTGAACCCATCGTGGTGATGCTGGTCATCCCCCTGTCGCTCTCCGGAGCGATCTTCGGACACATGCTCATGGGGCTGGATTTCTCGATGCCCAGTATGCTGGGATTTGTCGCGCTGGCCGGTGTGGTGGTGAACAACTCGATCCTGTTGGTGGATTTCGTCAAACGCGAACACGGTGATGCGACGAGCGTTGCCGTGGCAGCAGCACGCGCCGCCCGCGCGCGTTTCCGGGCGATCTTCCTGACCACCACAACAACCGCTGCAGGGCTTTTGCCGATCCTGACGGAAACCAGCCTTCAGGCGCAAATCCTCATTCCGCTTGTTGCCAGCCTCGTGTTCGGTCTCGTCACCGCCAGCGTGATCGTGCTCTTCGTACTTCCCGCAATCTACGCCATTCTCGATGATCTGGGCCTCAGTTCCCTGGCCAATGAACGACGTCTGGCCGCGCGTCACACGTAAGCTGCGGGCGCGTCTGTTTCCGCAACTGCTGATGCGGTGAGCAATGGCGGCGCAGGTCCGTACCTTGGTGCACAAAAAACCGGCTGTTCTGCCGTCAATCCTTGATAACCTCGATATGCGGCCCGCGCCGTTTGAGGCTTGTGTTTGCAATTCCATCGCACGCAGCTATCGTGGCCCTATGAGTGGATCGCATTTCGATGAAATGCTGGGGAACGGTAGCCTTCGCGCACCATACCAAGCCTATGAAAAATGGTTTGCTGGGCAGGAGAATGCACGGCTTAGCAAAAAGGCGGACGAGGCCGAGGCCTTCTTTCGGCGCTCCGGCATCACCTTCAATGTCTATGGCCAGGCGGATGCCGAAGAACGATTGATCCCCTTCGATCTCGTGCCGCGCATTCTGTCAAATGCGGAATGGACCAAGCTGGCGCGAGGGATCGAACAGCGCGTCCGCGCCATCAACGCGTTCCTGCATGACATCTACAACCGGCAGGAAATCCTCCGTGCGGGCGTTGTACCTGTAAAGCTGGTGGCCGAAAACGATGCCTTTCTGCCTCAGATGATTGGCTTCACGCCGCCGGGCGGCGTCTATACCCATATCGTGGGCACGGACATCGTGCGCACTGGCGAAAATGACTTCTATGTTCTGGAAGACAACGCACGGACACCTTCTGGCGTCAGCTACATGCTGGAAAACCGCGAGACCATGCTGCAGATGTTTCCTGAGTTGTTCAGCAAAATCAGGGTTCAGCGGGTCAGCGACTATCCCAAGAACCTGCGTCTTTCGCTGGAAGCCACCGCGCCTGCGGGTTGCAACGGGCGGCCCTGCGTGGCGGTGCTGACCCCCGGCATCCATAACTCGGCCTATTACGAACATAGCTATCTTGCCGACCAGATGGGCGTCGAACTGGTCGAGGGGCATGACCTGCGTGTTGTCGACGGTCATATCGCGATGCGCACGACGAAGGGGTACAAGGTCATCGACGTGCTCTATCGTCGGGTTGATGACGACTTCCTTGATCCGCTGACCTTCAACCCGAACTCCATGTTGGGTGTGCCCGGGATCATGGACGTCTATCGCGCGGGCAATATCACGATCACCAACGCGCCGGGGACCGGGGTTGCCGATGACAAGGCGATTTACAGTTACATGCCCGATATCGTCGAGTTCTACACAGGTGAGAAAGCGATTCTGAAGAACGTCGAAACGTTTCGCTGTGCCGAAGCGGACACCCTTCAATATGTGCTCGACAACCTGTCAGATCTGGTCGTCAAGGAAGTGCATGGTTCGGGTGGTTACGGCATGTTGGTGGGACCCGCCGCGTCAAAGGAGGAATGCGCGGAATTTGCCAAGAAGCTGAAGGCCAATCCCGCCAATTATATCGCTCAGCCAACGCTTTCCCTGTCGACGGTGCCAATTTTCACCGAGGCAGGGTTGGCCCCTCGGCACGTCGACTTGCGTCCGTTCGCGCTTGTTGCTCCGGGCGAGGTCAACATCGTGCCGGGAGGTCTGACACGGGTCGCGCTTAGCGAAGGTAGCCTGGTGGTGAATTCGTCTCAAGGCGGCGGCACCAAAGACACCTGGGTATTGGAAGACTGACATGTTGGGAAAAACCGCAGGTGGTCTGTACTGGATGTTCCGCTACTTGGAGCGGGCCGAGAATACAGCGCGCCTGATCGAGGCCGGGTTTCGCATTGCCCTGACCCGATCCAGCGATCCGGCGTCTGAATGGAAATCGGTGATCGTGACTTCGGCGACCCAGCAGGCTTACGAGGCTAAATACGACGGCTATGACAGCGCGCGGGTGACAGATTTTCTGCTGCGGGACACCGAGAACCCGGGTTCGGTCTATTCGGTCATCAAGGCGGCGCGTGATAATGCCAGACTGGTGCGCACGGCCCTGACGACCGAAGTCTGGTCGGCGGTGAACGAAACCTGGATGCTTCTGGCGGAGCGGTTGAAGCATCCGATCCCCGAGACCCATCTGCCCGAAGTTTTGGCCGCGATCCGCCAACAGTCGGCTCTGGTGCGCGGCGCCTTGCACGGCACGATGCTGAGAAACGACATCTATGACTTCTGCCGCCTTGGGACCTTCATCGAACGTATGGACAGCACCGCAAGGATCATCGACGTGAAGTACTTTGCATTGCTTCCCTCGCCATCCTTCGTGGGCAGCCGCATGGACAACGTACAATGGGAAACGATCTTGCGTTCGGTTTCGGCACATCGGTCGTTTCGCTGGGCCAGTGATGATGAGTACAACGCCCCCAATATCGCCCGTTTTCTCATCCTTGACCGTCGCATGCCGCGATCACTGGCCTTTTGCGCCGCGACACTGGTCGAGAACCTGACGTATCTGGCCGAGGATTACGACATGCAGACGGAAAGTCTGCAACTGGCCGAAACCTTGCAGAAGCGCCTGAAGGGGCGCGACATCGGCTCGATCTTCGACGAGGGGCTGCACGAATTCCTTAGATCGATTCTGGACGACACAGCGCGGATTGGAACGCAGATCGAACAAGATTACAGGTTTATTTCCTAGATGCTGTTAAACATCGCGCATACCACCCGATACGACTACGATGCCCCGGTCGATTATGCGCTGCAAAAGGTGCGACTCTGTCCGTTGGACAGTCCGTTGCAGAGCGTGGGAAATTGGGCATTGCGTGTCGAGGGCGGCAAGATCGAAGCCAGCTATACCGACCATTTCGGCAATCGGGTCGATCTGGTCAGTGCCGAGCCCGGCACGCAGAGGATGACACTGACCGCAGAAGGCACCGCGACGACCCATGATGCCGCAGGCATTCTGGGCAAGGTTTACGGACATGCGCCGCTTTGGCTGTTCCAGCAACCGACAGACACGACGCGCCCCGAAGACGGCATTTCAGAGCTGGCGACAGTTGTTGCCAAGTCTGATCAACCTCTGGACGGGTTGCATGCCCTGTCGGCGGCTATTCTGGACCGTGTGCCCTACCAAACGGGGAAAACGGACACGGCAACGACGGCGGAAGAAGCCATCGCCATCGGCCAGGGCGTTTGTCAGGATCACGCAAATATCTTCATCGCCGCCGCCCGCAAGGCCGGGCTGCCTGCGCGATATGTTTCGGGGTATCTTTATATGCCCGACCGCGTTGATCAGGACGCCAGCCACGCATGGGCCGAAGCGCATTTGGACGATCTTGGATGGGTTGGATTCGACGTTTCGAACGGGGTGTCGCCTGATGAGAAATACCTGCGCATCGCCGTTGGCCGCGACGCACAGGATGCCGCGCCAATCTCCGGGTTAAGAATGGGCTCCAGTCGCGAAGCAATGATTGTATCTTTGCAGGTGCAGCAGTAAATCCGGCCAATCGGAAAGCTTCAAAGGTACCCCATGACATATTGCGTCGCGATGCGCCTGAATGACGGGTTGGTGTTCATGTCGGACACCCGCACCAATGCGGGCGTCGATAACTTTTCGTCCGCGCGCAAGATGTTCACTTGGGCCGTGCCGGGGGAACGGTCGATCACGTTGATGACCGCAGGCAACCTTGCCACCACCCAAGCGGTTGTGGCCCTTCTGGACGAGCGCTCCAAGGCTGTCGAAGATCGGGATCCCAGCATTCTGAGCCAGACCAGCATGTTCCAGATCGCGCGTCTCGTCGGAGCGACCCTGAAAGAGGTCATCGCCTATTCCAGCCCCACCGGGCCAAGCGCCAACGATCCGTTCAGCGCTTCGGTCATCGTCGGCGGCCAGATCAAGGGCGGCCGGTCGACCATCTTTCTGGTCTATCCGGAAGGGAATTTCATCGAGATCACAGAAGACTCGCCGTTCTTTCAGATCGGCGAAGCGAAATACGGCAAACCGATCCTCGTGCGCGCCTATGATCCCGCGATGAGTTTCGCCAATGCTGTGCGATTGCTGTTCGTCTCATTCGATTCAACGATCAAGTCCAACCTCTCCGTGGGGCTGCCTCTGGACCTTCACATCTACGAAAACGATTCCCTCCACGCCGATCGTCAACGTCGGATCGAAGAAACTGACGAGGCTTACACGCAAACAACTTCACAGTGGAGCACCGCGTTGAAGGCCGCATTGGAAAATTTGCAAACTATTGAAGTGTGATGCTTTTCTGCGCACGCTCTAAGGTAGTTTCGCTCCATTGCGTATCTTGAAATGCTCGTGCCCTGAGCGGCGCAACGGCATGGAAGCGAGTGGGGCAGTGATCTGAATGGGCCACCCTTGGTGTTTCCATGCTTGATCCTTCGATCCACCACGCCCTCTCACTTCGACAGTCAGAAGGTGACGCGTCCATCTTAACTGACGATGATGCGCCGCCCCCGATGTCACCAGAGCGCCCGAGATGATCGATGCCGCACCGCGCGTGAATGCCAACTATTCGGCGTCTACCGCCAGTCGTTTGACCAACACCAAGATCAGTATCGCTGCAACGACCAGAAACACGGCGCCGACGCTCCATGCGACTGGGGTGGAATAGACCTCAGCGACGGCTCCGACCAACACCAGACCCAATGCGCCGCCCAATTGCTGTATCAGCGACCTGAGCGAGAGCATGGTCGACCGCTGACGGTCGTCGACACAGCGGTGCAGAATGCTGCTGGCAGGTGTTTCCGAGACGCCGAGGATCACGGAATACACAATGAAGACCGTCACAAAGCCGATGATCTCGGTTTGCCACGCCAATGCGATCTGAACACCGGCCAGGCACGCAAACGCCGCCGCCAGCGTCAGGGCGTGCCGCCGCTTGAAAACCCGGCTGATATGCGGCGACAGAAATGCGCCAAACGCGATGGAGAAGAAATAGGTCGCAGTGACGATACCGATGACGGTGTTTGCATAGCCGTCGTCCAGCATGGGTTTCGCGTGAGTGGGCCAGATCACCTCGACCGGGTTGGTTGCCATCAGAAAGAACGCCAACGCCGCCAGAAGGATCGACAGGGTGGGATGTCGCAGGGCCAAAAGGCTCGCGTCCTTGATCACCGTTGGAACACGCGCAAAGCCGTGCCTCAGAGCAGGGACGTTCATCGGGCGCGGTTTTTCAAAAATGGCCACCATCGTGAACACAAACACGCCCAGCATCACGCCAAAGCTTGCCACGTAGGACACGTCATAGATGCTGAACCCGAGGCGTGTCGCGACCCCGCCCAGAACATCAGGCAAAAGGCCCCCCAAGACCGCACCCAAGGCCAACCCGACAGCATTGGCCCATTGCGCCTTGGCCAGCGCGGGCTGTACATCCACATCGGGTGCCGCGGCCTTGAACGTCTCGACAAACCACGCATCCAGCGTCCCGGACCGAAGCGCGCGTCCAAAGCCGATGAAGGCAAAGGACAACGCCAGAACATTGAAATCGCTGGTCGACAGGAAAAGCACGAGAGAGATCACGCTGGCGACCACCGCCGTCAAGAACACCGGCTTGCGGCCAATGCTGTCGGCAAGACCCCCAAACGGTAGCTCCATCGCCATCGTGGTAAGTGAATAGACCCCGAAGAGAAGCGAGATCTGGAAAAGGTCCATGCCCCGGTCCGTCAAGGCCAAGGCAACAACAGCGACGGTCAGACCCATCGCAAAACGGTCAAGGAACTGATGTATCTGAAACACCCGAATATGCCGTCGCGCTGCGGCGGTCAGGGTGCCGTATGAGAACTCGATGTCGGTGGCCATCATTGCAGCATCGACTTTGATGCCGATATGCACAATACCTCTGACCAGCCCCGGGGCTCCCTCTGCCATTGCGAGAGTAGAGGTGGTCGCGGAAATCCGTTGTAGCTGTTCAAAATTCGCGGTCCAGCTTCAATGCAATGAAGCGTCAGCGTGCGATTGCGGACAACGGTAGTCGTTAATGTCCGCTAAATGGGCTGCAGACGCGGCATTCAGTTCTCGTGATCAGTGTCCGATTTGAGCCGTTTCTGCCTCGAACCCCGACCAGAAACCAACTCTTTACCGCATAAATTGGAACCCTATATGCACCCACAACAAACACGGGTGTCAGTCTTGCAACTGGAAATGCGGGTAACTCGCTGATCTGATTCGGTAAAAATGGTGCCCGGGGGCGGAATCGAACCACCGACACGAGGATTTTCAATCCACTGCTCTACCCCTGAGCTACCCGGGCACGGGTGAACCACGCGGGTTCGGGTGGCGGCGTTCTATGTGAGGGTTTGGGGCGTGTCCAGAGCGATTTTGCGGGAAATCGCAGAAATGCATCAGGTGCCGTGAGGCCGCCTCGGGCGTGGGGCGGTGGGACGTCGCGCTTGTCAATCCGGGCGGGATCGGCAATCTGCGGATCATGATGCCGGATTTCCGTTTTGAAGATGCGTTGTGGGCCCGTGGTGCGGCGCGGATTGCAGGGGTTGACGAAGCGGGGCGGGGGCCTTTGGCGGGGCCGGTGGTGGCGGCGGCGGTTGTCCTGACGCCAGAGCTGGTTCCCGAGGGCATCCAGGATTCCAAGCAATTGAGCCGCAAGAAGCGCGATGCGTTGCTCAAGCTGATCGTGCAGCAGGCGGAGATTGGCGTGGGCGAGGCCAGCGTCGCCGAGATTGACGCCATCAATATCCTGCGGGCCAGCCACCTGGCCATGTGCCGTGCGATCGCGGCGCTGCCGCACGCACCCGATCATGTGCTGATTGATGGCAACATGATCCCGCGTGACCTGACGCTTCCGGCGACGCCGATCATCAAGGGAGACACGCTGTCGCTGAGTATTGCGGCGGCCTCAATTGTGGCCAAAACAAGGCGTGATGCGATCATGTGGGATTTGGCGCAACAGTGCCCCGGCTATGGCTGGGAAACCAATCAGGGCTACCCGACCAAGTGTCACAAAGAAGCCCTTCAAAATCTCGGGGTGACCCCACACCATAGACGTTCGTTCAAGCCCGTCCACAAGATGTTGTGACAAGAAAAAATCGTAAGCGATTGATTCAAAAAAGAATTTGACCGCGAATCGGCTTTGACTCATCTTTTGTATCAACCACAGAGCGCAAAACAGCGCCGGGACGATAGGCAGAGAATGACAAAGATGACCAAGCCGAACAGCGCAGATGCGCTGCCGATCAACACGATTCTGGACGGCGATTGTATCGACGTGATGAACCGGCTTCCCGCCGGATCGGTTGATCTGATTTTCGCGGACCCTCCGTACAACCTTCAGCTGAAAGGCGATCTGCATCGCCCTGACAATTCGCGTGTCGATGCTGTGGACGATGACTGGGATCAGTTTTCAAGTTTCAAAGTCTATGATGACTTCACCCGCGCCTGGCTCAAGGCGGCGCGTCGGTTGCTCAAACCGGATGGGGCGATCTGGGTGATCGGGTCGTATCACAATATCTTCCGCGTCGGCACGGCGCTGCAGGACGCGGGATATTGGATCCTGAACGACGTCGTGTGGCGCAAATCCAACCCGATGCCGAACTTCCGGGGCAAGCGGTTCACCAACGCGCATGAAACCATGATCTGGGCGTCCAAGTCCGAAGGGGCCAAGTACACCTTCAATTACGAAGCGCTCAAGGCGTTGAACGAAGGCATCCAGATGCGGTCGGATTGGGTTTTGCCCATCTGCAACGGCGGCGAGCGGCTCAAGGATGCGGCGGGGGACAAGGCGCATCCGACGCAGAAACCGCAGGCGCTGTTGCACCGGGTGCTTGTCGGGGCAACCAAACCTGGCGACATCGTGCTGGATCCGTTCTTCGGGACCGGCACCACCGGGGCGGTGGCCAAGATGCTGGGGCGCGACTGGATCGGGATCGAACGCGAAGCCAAGTATCGCGAGGTGGCCGCCAAGCGGATCGCGGCTGTGCGTCGTCTGGACAAATCGGCGCTTGAAGTGACGGCCAGCAAACGCGCAGAGCCGCGTGTGCCCTTTGGCCAGTTGGTCGAACGGGGCATGCTGCGCCCGGGCGAAGAGCTGTATTCCATGAACAAGCGCCACAAGGCCAAGGTGCGCGCCGACGGCACGCTGATTGGCAATGACATCAAGGGATCCATCCATCAGGTCGGTGCCCATCTTGAAGGCGCGCCAAGCTGCAATGGCTGGACCTATTGGTGTTTCAAACGCGATGGCAAAACCGTGCCCATCGACGTGCTGCGCCAACAGATCCGGTCCGAGATGACCTGACAGACTTATTCGAACACCGCCGGTGCCTGCGGCTAATCCGCGGCACACGACTTGCCCCGCCGTTCTTCGGCGGGGTTTTTTCGTGCGGCACAGGCTATGTTATGACGGCGCGTTACGTGCTGAACGGGCCGATCTGAGCACCGGCGTTGGTGGTTGCGATGGTTTGCAGCCAGGGAAGGCGCACGGCGTTCTGGTTGCGACTGGCCAGCAGCGGAACAATGCCTTGGGCCTGAACCACGGTGGCCGCCCGGTCCGGCAGTGTCGTCTCGGCGCCGGGTTTCATCTGTTGTTCGCCGCCCGCGTCAAACGGCACGAAGGGCAGGTCGTCAAAGGTCAGGTTGGCGTTCAATCGCGCGGACCAGCCTTCTTGTTGGAAGGATTGCGCGATCAGACAGCATGTCAGCAACGATGCGCCGCCCCAAAGAAACGGGGCCTGATCGCTGGCCGGATCGGTGATCTCCTCGAACGGGAAGGCGTCAATCGGGTCAAGCTTGCGTCCGTACGGTGTGCGCATCATGAACCGCGGTGCCGTTGCCACGATATGGCCCGCCATCGGGGTTTGGCGCAGGACCTCCCAGCCGTCATTCGGCTGGATCGCGGTGTCAGACGCGGTTGCAATCGACCCCCAGGACGCGGCGCCAAGCATGTCCGGTGCCACAGACGACAACACCGCGCCGCCGGTGCGCCCGGCAAACGCACCAAGGCTGGCAAGCAGACGGACGTCCTCTGCGCTAGGGGTAAACAGGCTGTCCAGAACGATCAAGGTGAACGGGGCGTCGGCGCGCTCTGCCACCAGTCGTTTGTGCAAGACCGACGTTTCAACCGGGTCGTCCGAGGATCCCAGGGCATCCAGCAGCTCTGCCTGAGACGCGTTCAACACATGCAGAGCGACGTCTTCGTCCGAGTCCATGTTGGACACCAACAGGTGCAGTCCGCGCCATGCCGCTTCAAGCGCTTGAAACCCCGGGTCATGCAGCACGGCACGCAGATGTGCGGCGGCCGCGGCATCGACGGCGTCAACATATTGTTCTGCCTTCGGGTCGGTGTCGGCGGTGATATGGGCGGCCACGGCGTCGTGCAGCAGGCTGTTCAGAAACCCGGAACGCGACGGGCTTGACGGTTGCTCTGCCGGGGATCCGGTCGATGTGCCCAGCAGGCGAGAAAACGTGTCCGTGTCTGCTTCCGGTGCGCTTGGTGTCTCGTCGGATGTGTCTGTCGCGTGCAGCATGGCCTGCACGTCTTGTGTCGCGGCGTCAAAACTGGACGGGTCGCGCAAGCGGTATTTCAGATCCCTGAGCGTTTGAAAGACCGGCAGGGACTGGCAGATCTGATCGGGGTGAAATTCCTCGATGTCGCGCATCTGCAGCGTTCCGGCATCCAGATCTATCGACGGGGCTTCAGAGCCCAGATAGCTGTCAAAACTGTCGATATCGACATTTCGGATCGGGCGGGTCTCAAGGCTATGGGTGGATCGCGACGCAGAGCTGTCGCCAAGATCGCTGATCAACAGGATGCGCAAAGGCTGTCCGGCAGAGGGGCGCGCCTTGGGATTTGCCTTGCCATACTCAACTGAAAACTGAAGCGGGTTGGTCATTGAAATTCTCCGCAATTCTAAAATGATCCCGAATAGTACCCGTTGTGACCAACCGATCCAGAGAAATCGCGGCGACGATCTTGGCTTTCCCCCTGCGATATCTGTGGATATCACCGTCCGGTAACCACCCGGAGGACCACAAGTGGACATACGCGCAATCCTTGCCGGGCTGGTTTTTGCCGTCATGTGGTCATCCGCGTTCACCTCTGCCCGCATCATCGTGGCGGACGCGCCGCCGCTGATGGCGCTTGCGCTTCGGTTTCTGATCTCGGGGGCGCTGGCGGTGCTGATTGCCCGTTGGATGGGGCAATCATGGCGGCTGACACCGGCGCAATGGCGGGCCACGATCCTGTTCGGCGTGTGCCAGAACGCGCTGTATCTGGGGCTGAATTTCGTTGGCATGCAAAGCATCGAAGCGTCATTGGCCGCGATCATTGCCTCGACAATGCCCCTTCTGGTGGCCGTGGCGGGATGGGCCTTTGCCGGTCAACGGATTTCGCCGCTTGGCGTGCTTGGGTTGATCGCGGGCTTCCTTGGCGTGGTGCTCATCATGGGCGCGCGTCTTGGCAGCGGGGCGGATCTGTTTGGGGTCGGGCTGTGTGTGATGGGGGTTGTGTCGCTGACGATTGCGACGCTGGCGCTCAAGAATGCCAGTTCGGGCGGCAATTTCATGATGGTGGTCGGGCTGCAAATGCTGATCGGCAGCGCGGCGCTCTGGCCTGCGGGGCTGTTGCTGGACGTGCCTGAGGTGACACTGTCGGTCAAACTGGTCGCGGCCTTTGCCTACACAACGCTTGTGCCGGGCCTTGCTGCAACGCTGGTCTGGTTCTGGCTGGTCAACCGCATCGGCGCGGTCAAAGCCGCGACTTTCCATTTCCTCAACCCGTTTCTGGGTGTCGCGATCGCCGCGCTGATCCTGTCGGAAAGCCTTGGTCTGACAGATATCATCGGGGTGTTGATCATCGCGGCGGGCATTCTTGCGGTGCAAGTGTCCCGGCAAGAGGCGCAAACTGAAACAAACGCCACGGGGAAGTGAGCGCGCGTCAGGTGACAGGTGGACCTGCCTTGGTCTACGCCTCGGATCATGGAATTTGTGTTTGCCTATCTCGCGGGCCTTCTGACCCTGATCAACCCGTGCGTGATCCCGGTTCTGCCGATTGTTCTGGCCTCGGCCGTGCAGGCGGATCGGCGTGGGCCTCTGGCGCTCGCCGCCGGGATGAGCCTGTCCTTTGTTGTGCTGGGCGTCGGGGTGACCGCGTTTGGCCATCTGATCGGACTCACGGTCGATACGCTCGCCATGATCGGCGCGTGGATGATGATCGCGTTCGGCCTGTTGCTGCTGGTGCCCAGAGGTGCCGCCTTGATGACAGCCGCCACATCCGGGCTGTCGGCCCGTGCCGACGCCGGGATTGATGACCTCGACCAGCATAGCCTGCGTGGCCAATTCGCCGGCGGCGCGCTCTTGGGCGCTGTCTGGAGCCCGTGCATCGGCCCAACGCTGGGCGGCGCGATTGCCCTGGCCAGCCAGGGACAGAACCTGGGGCAGGTCACACTGATCATGACGGCGTTCGCGCTGGGCGTCTCCAGCATCATCCTCGGTCTGGCCTATGGCGCGCGCGGCGCGATGGGCCGCAACACCGCCCGCCTGCGCCAGATCGCACAGGCCAGCCGTCCGGTGCTTGGTGTGGCGTTCCTTCTGGTGGGGCTTGGGCTGCTGTTGCGCTGGAACCACGCGATCGAAATCTGGCTTCTCGACATCATGCCGCTTTGGCTGATCGACCTCTCCGTACGCTTCTGATCTGAAAGGACCCACACCCATGGACCGTCGTACCTTCCTCACCCTGACTGCTGCTGCCGCGACCTTGCCGCTGGCGGCCTCTGCCGATATTCTCGACTACACGCCCGGTCTTGTGAAAGAGCGTTTGGCCAAAGGTGAAACCGTGTTTCTGGATTTCACCGCAAGCTGGTGTTCAACCTGCCGGTCACAGGGCCGCACGATCCGCGCGCTGAAAGACGCCAATCCGGCCTATGCCCAACAGGTGACGTTTATCGATGTGGATTGGGACAGTTACGGCAAATCTGATCTGGCCAAGTCTCTGCAGATCCCGCGCCGGTCCACACTGGTGGTGTTGAAAGGCGACCGGGAGCTTGGTCGCATCGTGGCGCAGACCGGTCAGGATCAGATCAAGGCCCTGATGGACACGGCGCTGTCGGCGGCCACGTCGTAAGCGTTTTCGAAAACGCTTTTTACGCTCTTTCGAAAGAGCGTTTTGAAGGCTCTTCGAAGAGCCTTCTACCCGATCCTGCCCCGGTTCTCACCGACCTGACCGCGGTGCAGCAGCAGGTGATCCAGGATTACGCAGGCCATCATCGCTTCGCCCACCGGCACCGCGCGAATGCCCACGCAGGGATCATGGCGGCCCTTGGTGATGATCTCGGTTTCCTCCCCCGACTTGGTGATTGTCCGACGCGTCGACAGGATCGACGATGTGGGTTTGACCGCAAAGCGCACGACGATGTCCTGACCGGTCGAAATACCGCCCAGAACGCCGCCCGCGTGGTTGGAACTGTAGTCCGGCCCGTTCGGCCCCATGAAGATTTCGTCAGCATTTGCCGTGCCGGTCAATTCCGCCGACGCCATGCCTTCGCCGATCTCGACACCTTTGACCGCATTGATGCTCATCATCGCCGCCGCGAGATCGGTGTCGATCTTGCCATAGACCGGCGCGCCCAGCCCTGCGGGCACCCCCCGCGCCACCACTTCGATGATCGCGCCAACGCTTTCGCCGGATTTGCGCAGCCCGTCGAGATAGTCGGCCCAGTCGCGTGCCGCCTGCGCATCCGGCACCCAGAACGGGTTGTTTTCGATCTCGTCCCAGTCAAACCGGTCGCGGTCGATCCCATGCGGACCCATCTGCACCATGTAGCCGGTGATCTGGACCCCCGGCACCATCTTTGTGATTGCCGCGCGCGCCAAACCGCCCGCCGCCACCCGCGCCGCCGTTTCGCGCGCCGAGGACCGACCCCCGCCGCGATAGTCGCGGATGCCGTATTTTTGCCAGTAGGTGATGTCGGCATGACCGGGGCGGAACTTTTCCATGATGTCGGAATAGTCTTTCGACCGCTGGTCAGTGTTTTCGATCATCAGCTGCACCGGCGTTCCGGTTGTCTGACCTTCAAACACGCCTGACAGGATCTTCACGGCGTCCGGTTCGCGCCGCTGCGTGGTGTATTTGTTTTGCCCCGGTTTGCGCCGGTCCAGCCAGTGCTGGATCATGGCCTCATCAATCGGCACACCCGGAGGGCACCCGTCCACCGTCGCACCCAGGGCGGGCCCGTGGCTTTCGCCCCAGGTCGTGACGCGGAAAAGATGTCCGAAACTGTTGAGGCTCATAACACAGGCTCCTTGGCTCTGACGTGTCCTAGGCCAGCGGGCGTTTGGCCTCAAGATGTTTCGAATTGGCTGCGCCAATCCGACAGGTTGGGGGACCCGTCCCCCAAACCCCCTGAGGTATTTCCGGCAAGAGGAAGGACGATGCGTTTGGGGTTGAAGGACAGCGCGCAAGACGCTACGTCCAAACGTACCTCGGGGTGCCATCACTGGCTGAGATGCATTTGCGAACCCGTTGAACCTGAACCAGTTAACACTGGCGGAGGGAAGGTCATGGATGCGTTCCTGTCTTGCCCTCTCGTCGCAAAACAGGAGTGAGCCATGAAAAAGGCCCTTTCATTTGCTGCGGGACTTCTTGCGTCGACCACCATGGTGGTGGCGGACGACAAGCCCGTTCTGACCGTCTATGCGGGCGATTACATCGTGTCCGAATGGGGTCCTGGCCCCAGGATCGAAGAGATGTTCGAGGCGCAGTGCGATTGCGATTTGCAGTTCAAGCCGGGCGATCTGTTGCCGCGTATCCTGCTGGAAGGCGACCGGACCGATGCGGATATCGTCTTTGGCCTGAACACGGATGTGACCAAGAAGGCACGCGAAAGCGGGCTGTTTGCGCCGCATGGGCAGGACACGTCGTCGCTGACGCTGCCCGTTGAGTGGACAGACGAGGTGTTCCTGCCGTTCAACTATGGCCACACCGCGTTCATCTATAACGAAGAGCGGATTTCGGATGTACCGGACAGCTTTGACGCGCTGCTGAATGCATCCGATGATCTAAAGGTGGTCATTCAGGACCCGCGCTCGTCGATCTCTGGCTTGGCCTTGGTGCTCTGGGTCAAGGCGGTCTATGGCGACGAGGCCGAGGCGGCGTGGGAAAAGCTGGCCCCCAAGATACTGACCGTGACCAAGGGCTGGTCGGAAAGCTATGGTCTCTTCACCGATGGGGAAGCGGACATGGTGCTGAGCTACACGACATCCCCCGCCTATCACATCATCGCCGAGGAGGACCGCACCAAGAAGGCGGCGATCTTCCCGGAAGGGCATTACTTCATGGTGGAACTGTCGGCCAAGGTCGCGGGCACCGACGTGCCGGAACTGGCGGATCAGTTTCTGGAGTTTCAACTTTCGGAGGAGTTTCAAGCAATGATCGCAACCGGCAACTGGTCGTTCCCGGCCAAGCTGGAGGCCGACAAATGGCCGGATGGGTTCAAGGAACTGAACCTGCCGGAAAAGGTCCTGTTCTACTCTGAAGATGACGCCGCGGCCCTGCGCGATGAAACGGTTGAGGAATGGCGACGCGCGCTTTCGCAATAATCGCGGCACTGACCGTGGCCGGTCTGGTGATCGGCCCGGTCACGGCGGTGATCCTGCGCGCGGAGGCGTTTTCCGGGTTCACCCCGGCCGATGGGCAGGCGTTGCGGTTCACCTTGGTGCAGGCGACCCTGTCGGCTGCGCTTAGCGTGCTGTTTGCCATTCCGCTGGCCCGCGCCCTGGCGCGCCGGCAATTTCCCGGTCGGGGGGTGTTGGTGGCGCTTCTCGGCGCACCCTTTATCCTGCCGGTGATCGTCGCGGTGCTGGGGTTGATTGCTGTCTTCGGCCAGACCGGGCTGCTGAACCGCGCCCTTGCGCCGCTCGGGCTGCCCGAGATGCAGATCTACGGGTTGCACGGCGTTCTGATTGCCCATGTGTTTTTCAACCTGCCGCTGGCAACGCGGCTCATCCTGCAAGGCTGGCTGGCGGTTCCGGCCGAGCAGTTTCGGCTGGCCGCCACGCTCGGTCTTGGGCCGCGCGCGGTCTGGTCAAGCATCGAAGCGCCGATGCTGATGCGGATCGTGCCCGGTGCGTTTGCGGTGATCTTTGTGATCTGCCTGTCGTCCTTTGCCGTGGCTCTGACGCTGGGGGGTGGCCCGCGCGCGACGACGCTGGAACTGGCGATTTACCAATCCATGCGGTTCGATTTTGACCTCGCCCGCGCGGCGGCGCTTGGGCTGGTGCAGCTTGGCCTTGCGCTGACCGCTGGTCTGATCGCGCTGAAGATCACATCGGTGCCCGTTGCTGCCCGCGGATTGGACCGCGTGGTGCCGCGCTGGGACGGGCAGGGCGCGTTGTCGAAGGGGCTCGATACGATGTGGATCAGCCTTGCCGCTGCATTTCTGCTGACACCGCTTGCGATGGTGGCGCTGAGCGGGCTGGCAGGCATCCCGACGCTGGGCGCGTCTGTCTGGCAGGCGGCGGGCCATTCGATCACCGTGGCGCTGGGATCAACGCTCCTGTGCCTGCTTTGGGCGCTGCCGCTGGCGACGCGTTGGGGCGAATGGCTGGGGCTTGCGGGGATCGCGCTGTCACCACTGGTGCTGGGCATCGGGTTGTTCCTGATTGTGCGGCCCTTTGCCAATCCGTTTGACTTGGCGCTCTACGTCACCGCGACGGTCAATGCCTTTGTCAGCCTGCCGTTCGTTCTGCGGATCCTGCGCCCCGAGGCTGAGGCGATCCGCGCCGATTACACCCGCTTGCGGGCCGCGCTGGGTCTGTCGGGCTGGGCGTGGCTGCGCTGGGTGTTTCTGCCGCGTCTCAAGCGCCCGCTTGGGTTTGCCGCCGGGCTGACGGCGGCGTTGTCGATGGGTGATCTGGGGGTGATCGCGCTCTTTGCGGATCCGGACCGCGCCACCTTGCCGCTGAAAGTGTTTCAATTGATGGGTGCGTACCGGATGGAGCAGGCGGCAGGGGCGGCATTGCTTTTGCTGATCCTCAGCCTTGGCCTCTTCTGGGCGCTTGACAGGGGAGGGCGCGTTGGCTCTGCATCTTGATCATATCCATGTGCAGGCGGGTGACTTTACGCTTGCTGCTGACCTACGTCTGCACGCCGGCAGCCGGACGGCGATCATCGGGGCGTCCGGATCGGGTAAATCGACGCTGCTGGATGTGATTGCCGGATTTCGCGCGCCAACCCAGGGGCGGGTGAGGTGGCATGACCACGACCTGACGGCACAGCCACCGGCCAAACGGCCCATCAGCATCCTGTTTCAGGATACGAACCTCTTCCCGCATCTGACGATTGGGGAAAACCTCGCCCTTGCTCTGAACCCGCGCACGGGGCGGGTGTCGGCAGAGGAGCGCGCGCGGATTGACGATGTGCTTGCGCGGGTGGGCCTTGCAGGATTTGCCCCGCGCCGGATGTCGGACATGTCGGGGGGGCAGCAAAGCCGCGCGGCTCTGGCGCGGGTGCTGGTGCAGGACCGGCCCGTGCTTTTGCTGGATGAGCCGTTTTCGGCCCTGGGGCCGGCGCTCAAGACCGAAATGCTGGACCTGGTCATGGAGATCGCAAACGCATCAGGCATGACGGTGCTGCTGGTCACCCACGATCCGGCCGAGGCGCGGCGGTTTGCGCCCCAGATTGTCGTGGTCGAGCAGGGCAAGGCGTGGCCTCCAACCGAGACTGGTCCGTTGCTGGACAACCCGCCAACGGGGCTACGCGCCTATCTGGGGTCCTAGCACCAACGCCCCGCGCGGGGTGTGTCCCGGCAGGGTGTGATGTCTGGTCATTGGTGAAGCGGCGCCGCCCCGAGGGTGGACATGCTTTGCAATTGTGACAGGGGCTGCCCCCTGCGACTTTCAACGTCGGCCTTTGTCAGTCAGCGCATGTGCGCCACGGGCAAAGTGATGTCAGATCGCGGCATGGGAGTGACCCTTCCCGCTCAAAAGCTTTTGTGCGGCGACAGTGCCCGCGCACCTGTAAAGCCTTGGCAAATGCGGCGTGCGTTGCGTGGGCAAGCCCTTTCGAAAGGGCTTCGAGTGTGGCAACGAAAAAGCCCCGCTGCGGACAGCGGGGCTTTGTGTTTGGTCGGGTGCGGACCCACGTTACTCTTTGGCGCGGGCCTTGACCGGCGCCCAGATGCGCTTGTTGGTCAGATACAGCAGTACCGACAAGACGGTCAGGAACAACACACCGGCAAAACCGGCCTGTTTGCGCGCCATCATCTTGGGTTCTGCCGCCCACATCAGGAACGCGGCCACGTCCTTGGACTGTTGCTCGATTGTGGCTTCTGTGCCGTCAGCGAATTCAACGTCATCGCCGTAGAACACCGGGGCCATCGAGATCCATCCACCCGGGAACGCCTTGTTCTCGTAGAGGATCGCACCGGCTTCTTCTTTCTCTTCGCCAGTGTATCCCGCCAGAAGCGAAGCGATGTACTCGGGTCCACCCATGCCTTTGAAGAACTGGTTGATGCCCAGACCGTATGGTCCGTGGAAGCCCGCACGGGCTTTGGCCATCATGCTCAGGTCAGGGGCGCCAACCGCATCATTGGCCGGGAAGTGATCCGACGGACGCGCCGGACGGAAATCATCCAGCTCGGGATCGAAGACTTCGAAGGTCTGTGCGGCATAGGCACGAACCTGATCTTCCGGCATCCCAACGCCACCTTCATCATGCAGGGTGCGCAGGGGCACGTATTTCAGACCGTGACACGCGGAACAGACCTGCGTGTAGATCTGAAGGCCACGTTGCAACTGCGCCTGATCATAGGTGCCGAAGGGGCCTTCGAACGAGAATTCGAAGTTTGTGACCTCTCCGGCAGCTCCGGCGGCAAACGCACCGGAGATGGGGGTCAGGGCCAGTGTGGCCGCGAGGGCAAGTTTCTTAAGCATTGGTCGCTTGTCCTTTCTTACTCGGCCGGGGTCGCTGCAGGAGCGCCATCTGTGGACGAGGACTTGCCATAGTGCGCCTTGAAGTCTTCTTCGATGGTCTCGGGCTGCGGCAGCGGCTTTTCAAGCACACCCAGCAGCGGCAGGATCACGAGGAAGTAGGCGAACCAGTAGGTGGACCCGATCAGGGCGATGTAGGGGTAGATGCCTTCAGCTGGCATCGCGCCGACCCATGTGAGAACCACGAAGTTCACCACAAAGACCCAGAACCACATCTTGAACATCGGACGGTAGCGGCCGGAGCGCACGGACGAGGTGTCCAGCCACGGTGCCAGTGCCATCACAACGATCGCACCAAACATCGCGATCACGCCGAAGAACTTCGCGTCGATGATGCCGCCGGTCAGGAAGTTGACCGCGATCACCAGCCACACTTCGGTGTCGAACGCACGCAGGATCGCGTAGAATGGCAGGAAGTACCATTCCGGCACGATATGTGCAGGTGTCACCAGCGGGTTGGCTTCGATGTAGTTATCCGGGTGGCCGAGGTAGTTCGGCATGAAGCCGACAACCGCAAAGAACACCGCGAGGATCACCGCCAGGGCGAACAGATCCTTGATCACGAAGTAGGGCCAGAACGGCAGGGTGTCTTTCTCGGCATCTGCTTTCGAGGTGCGGCGCACTTCAACACCGGTCGGGTTGTTGTTGCCCGTGGTGTGGAAGGCCCAGATGTGCACGATCACCAGACCGGCAATTACAAATGGCAGCAGGTAGTGCAGCGAGAAGAAGCGGTTCAGCGTGGCGTTGTCCACGGCAGGTCCGCCCAGCAGCCATGTCTGGATGCTTTCACCGATGAACGGGATCGCGCCAAACAGGCCGGTGATCACGGTCGCGCCCCAGAAGGACATCTGTCCCCATGGCAGAACGTAGCCCATGAACGCGGTGCCCATCATCAGCAGGTAGATCAGCATACCGATGATCCACGTGATCTCGCGCGGGGCCTTGTAGGACCCGTAGTAGAGACCGCGGAAGATGTGCAGGTACACAGCCACAAAGAACAGCGACGCGCCGTTCATGTGCAGATAGCGCAGCATCGCACCACCGTTCACGTTGCGCATGATGTGTTCGATGCTGGCAAAGGCCAGATCAATATGCGGCGTGTAATGCATCGCCAGAACGATGCCGGTGATGATTTGCAGGGCAAGACAGAAAGTCAGCACGATGCCCCAGATCCACATCCAGTTCAGGTTCTTGGGTGTGGGGATCATGATGGTGTCGTACATCAAGCCGACAATCGGAAGGCGGGAGTGAATCCAACGCTCGCCTTTCGACTGTGGCTCATAATGGTCGTGTGGAATTCCAGACATTCAAAAGTCTCCTTATCCCAGCAGGATCGTTGTTTCGTCGACAAATTCGGCGGGCGGGACCGGGAGGTTCGTCGGTGCCGGGCCCCGGCGGATACGGCCAGAGGTGTCATAGTGCGACCCGTGGCATGGGCAGAACCAACCATTGTAGTCGCCTGCGCCGTCGCCCAGTGGCACACAGCCAAGGTGGGTGCAGACACCCATCATCACCAGCCATTCGCCAGCTTCGTCCAGCGTACGGTTTTCGTCGGTCGCGTCTGCAGACCCGTCGATGTTTTCGTTCTGTGCAATCGGATCGATCAGGTCAGACAGTTCAACTGACCGCGCATCGTCGATCTCTTCCTGGGTTCGGCGGCGGATAAAGACCGGCTTGCCGAGCCACTTCACGGTAATTTGAGTGCCTTCTGACACGCCTGACACGTCCACTCGGATTGAGGACAACGCCAGAACGTCAGCAGACGGGTTCATCTGGTTGACCAGAGGCCAAACAGCGGCACCAGTTGCAACGGTTCCTGCACCGGCGGTTGCGTAGTAGAGGAAGTCTCTTCGAGTGCCTTCGTGATGTTCTGCGTTGGACACGAGGTTATCTCCGTTCATCGGCCAAATAAGACCACAATTCTGGGTTAGGCTGCAGCAAGTCGCAGCGCTCCGAGGCGCTATTTAGCGGGCTACCCCCTAGCCGTCCACCTTTGGACGGACTACGTTAGGAATAAGCGCCGAAGTGTCGCGGCAAAATGGAAGACACAGCGCTAACAACGCGGTTATGCTGCATCTGCACGGTCGACTGGACGACAAAATGATGAAGAAAACGATTCTCTCAGGTATTCTGGCACTTGGCGGTGTGGCCACACCCGCTTTCGCCGAGATGGAGCTGTCGATTTATTCTGGTTGGCAGACGTCGCCGCACAGCCGTGTCTATGGCGATTACCCGGGCACCGGCGCGGATATCGACGCGCTGATCGGCTGGGAAGGCCGGTCGTTCGAAATGCCGCCCTATTACGGTGTGCGTGGGACTTGGTGGAAAAACGAACGCCTGGGCTTCGGGCTCGAATTCACCCATGCCAAAGTCTACGCGCCGGATAGCGAAAAAGAAGCGATCGGGTTTTCCGACCTGGAATTTACCGATGGGCTGAACATCCTGACCGTGAATGCCTATCAACGCTGGCCCGGCCTGTGGGCGCAGGGCGCGATGACGCCCTATGTCGGCGGCGGTCTGGGCGTGGCGATCCCGCATGTGGATGTCGACACGACAACCGGCACGGAAACCTATGAGTTTCAACTCACCGGCCCGGCGGCCCGTCTGACGGCGGGTGTGTCCTATGACCTGAACGACCGGTTTGCGGTGTTCGGCGAATACCAGTTCACCTATTCCAGCAACAGCGTCGATCTGCCGGATGGCGGCTCACTTGAGACCGACATCAAGACCAACGCGCTGAACGTCGGTTTGACGCTGAAATTTTAGGTTTCCCGGTCCTTGGCCAATGCCCGGCGCGAGCTGGGCAACATCCAGATCACGGCCGAGATGTAGATCAGGCTCAGCACCACCAGCGCCACCCAGGTATAAATCGCAATCGCGGCCCCCACGGCGGCAAAGGCGACAAGGAACACCTTGACCCGCCGCTGGCTGATGCGCGTGGTTTTGAAGGACCACACCGGGAAGCGTCCGATCATCAGGAACCCGATCACCGCGATATAGATCGACAGAAGCACGTCCGGCAGGATCTGTTCGCTGTCAAAGGCAAAGGACGCGTACATCGGCAACATGACCAGAATCGCCCCTGCGGGGGACGGGATGCCCATGAAATACGCGTTTTCGGCCGAGCCATTTTCGGCCTTTCGGGCCACGTTGAACCGGGCCAGACGTGTCACGGCGCAAACGGCATAGACCAGCACCGCCAGCCACCCCAACTGCCGCGTGTCATCCAGCGCCCAGACATAAAGCAGCATACCCGGGGCCACGCCGAAATTCAGAAAATCGGCCAGCGAATCAAGCTCTGCGCCCATCTTGCTGTCACTGCCCAGCGCACGGGCCAACCGCCCGTCCAGCCCATCCAGAATGGCGGCCAGCAGGATCAGCTGCACCGCCAGTTCATAATTGCCCTGCAACCCGAACCGGATCGCCGTCAACCCGGCCACAATCGCCGTGATGGTCAGCATGTTGGGCAACAGCTGGACCAGCGTCAGCTTATCGCCGCTTTCCTTGCTCATTTGGTCAGATCCGCGATGATCGTTTCCCCGGCGATCATTGTCTGGCCGATCTTCACCGACGGCGCGACACCGTCGGGCAGATAGATATCCAGCCGCGATCCGAACCGGATCAGGCCAAACCGCTCACCCCGGTCGAGAACGGCGCCTTCCTGTGTGAAACTGACGATGCGCCGCGCCACAAGGCCCGCGATCTGCGTCACGGTGAGAATGCGGTCATCCTCCATCCGGATCACCAGCGAATTGCGCTCGTTGTCCTCGCTTGCCTTGTCCAGCGAGGCGTTTAGGAACTTTCCGGGTTTATAGGCAATCTTCTCGATCTTCCCGGCCACCGGCGCGCGGTTCACGTGACAGTTGAACACCGACATGAACACGCTCACACGGGTCAAGGGCGCCTCTGGCAAGCCAAGCTCGCGCGGCGGAACCGCAGGTTCGATCAGCGACACAATCCCGTCAGCCGGGCTGATTACCAAGCCCGGTGCATCCGGTGTGACCCGTTCGGGATCACGAAAGAAGTAGTAGCACCACACTGTCAGGCCGACACCGATCCAGCCCAGAACATCTTCGATGGCAAACAGCACAAGCGTGATGGCGGCGAAGATCGCGACGAACTTGCGGCCCTCGGGATGCATCGGTTTGATAAACGTGTCGGTCATCCGCATTGCGGTCTCATCCTTTGACAAAGTTGCGTGTCGGTAAACCGATGCACGCGGGGGCGCAAGTAGAGGCCGCCCTTGCGACGCACCGTCCCGCGCTTAGGCGGGTGCGGGATCGGCGGGCACCGTTGCGACCATGCTGTCGCGCTTTGAAAACCCGTCATACCATGCCGCCAGGGCATCGCGCCCGGTGCGCCAGGACCGCGCATCATGCCGGAAATCAAGATACCCCAAGGCGCAGCCAATCGCGATATGGCCCATATCCATCTTGCCGTTCAGATGGCTCATCCAGCGCGTGTTCAACGCATCCAGCGCGCGGGACACCTTGCCCCACTGGCCTTCCATCCATGGCTCGTAGACGAACTCTTCGGGGCGGAAGCGCATCTCGTAGATCACCAGAACGGCGGCTTCCATGATCCCGTCGGCGGTGGCCTCCAGCGTCAGCGTGTCCCAGCGCCGCCGTTCCGGATAGAGGCCGGCATCCGCCCGGTCGTCCAGAAACCGGCAAATGACCCGGCTGTCATACAAGGTCGGCCCGTCCGGCCGGATCAGCGCCGGGATCTTGCCCATCGGGTTGGCCGCAATCAGCTTTGAATCCGGCTCAAGCGGAGACGCCGTGACATCCACTTGCTCCACATCGTCGAACTGGTTGGTTTCGTGCAGGGTGACCAGCACCTTGCGAACAAAGGGCGACGGACCGGCGCGCAACAATTGCATGATGAGACCTTTCGATATGGCACAATGTATAGCTAAGCCCGCGACACGCGGATTGCAAAGCGCAGGATGCGTCGACGCATCCTTGTCTTTCCGTCGCCGGAAAGACCCGCCTACAAACGGGGAGGGTCTGTCATCAGTGCAGAGAGCGCCTGCAGCCCGGTGCCAATCCCGGTCGTCAGCGCGTCGGCTGCCCCCAACCGCGCGGCCTCATCCTTGTTCTGCCCCAGTTTCCACGTCGCGGCGATGTCGTGCACCTGCATCCGGCAGGGCACGATCATCCGCATCATCCGGTCCAGCACCTCGGGCGTCATCTTGTCCGGACTCCATGGCGTCTTGGGGGCCAGTCGCGTCTCGTAAAACGCCGATTGCGTGTCCAGCACATGCCGCATCTCGTCCTGTGGCAAGCGCTCCAGCGTTCCGGTCAGTTGTACCGCAACGTAGTTCCAGGTCGGCACCTGATCCGCAACGCCGTACCAGTCCGGAGAGATATACCCATCCGGTCCCATCACGGCGATCCGCGCCGGGCAGGGCGTTGTCAGAGCCCGCGCAATCGGGTTCGACCGGACAAGATGGATCAGCACTTCTGCCCCGTCTTCGGACAAGAGCACCGGCACATGTGCGACATGCGGCACCGGGTCGGCATTGATCACCAATGTGCCAAAGGCGCGATCGCGCACGAAGGCGATGTCCTTGGCGTGGTCCGTGCTGTGAAAACTCGGGTTCGGGTGCATATGCGGGCTCGTGTCCTGGGCATGGTCCGGGCCAAGATGCATGACGCGGCGCAATTGTCCCGCGCTTTATTGTACCCGAACATTCATCCCGCCTTGGGATGCGACGCCTCGTAGACCTTCATCAGGTGGACCGTATCAACCGAGGTATAGGCCTGCGTGGTCGACAGGGAGGCATGGCCCAGCAATTCCTGAATGGCCCGCAAATCGCCGCCCGCCGACAACAAATGGGTGGCAAAGCTGTGCCGCATGGCATGCGGTGTTGCCGTTGCGGGCAGACCCAGCTGCAGCCGCGCCTGTTCCGTCACCTTCTGCACCAGCCGCGCATTCAAGGCCCCACCGCGCACGCCACGAAAGACCGACGCGTCGGGCTCCATGTCGAACGGGCAGAGCGCGACATAGCGCTGAACCGCCTCGCGTGCGACCGGCAGGACCGGCACAACCCGTTCCTTTCCGCCCTTGCCAATGATGCGCATCGCCTCGCCCAACGGCAGGTCGCGCCCGAGCAGACCGAGCGCTTCGGAGATCCGCAAGCCGCAACCGTAAAGCAGCGTGACAACCGCCATATCGCGGGCGCCGACCCATCCCTTCTGGGATTGCGTTCCCACGGTCTCGATCATCGCGCGCGCGGCGTCTTCGTTCAGCGGGCGCGGCAGCTTCTTTTCGAATTTCGGCGCGCGGGTCGACAGAACGGCGGTGGGTTCAAACCCCTCGCGCTCGGACAGCCAGCGGTAAAAGGATTTCACTGCAGAGAGTTTGCGCGCCAGCGATCGTGCGCCAGCCCCACCCGTCCGGGTTTGCGCCATCCAGGCGCGCATGTCCGGCACCGTGATGCGCGCCAGCGGGGCCAAACCCTGCGGTTCGGCCTTGTATTCGGTCATGAAGGCAATGAAATCGACCACGTCCGTGCGGTAGGCGGTCAGCGTGTTTTCTGCGGTGCCATTCAGGGCCCGACTGGATGCGAGCCATGCCTCCAGCGCGTCGCGCGCGGCAGGAGACAGGGTCAGGCTCACGACAACCAGCGCCGCATCTGACGCTCGAACACCCCGGTGAAGAAGGTCAGCAAATCCGTCCCCTGCTGCGGCGTGAACTGATGCGGGTCTTCTGCCCCCATCACCAGCAGCCCCGGCAAACGCCCGGGGCCGAAATCCAGCTTCAGACAGGCCTCTGACCGGATCCAGTCAGCTTTTTCGCCATAGATATCGCGCGAACCGGTGTCGATCTGGCGCAATGTGACCTGCCGCACCGGCGCGTCCCGTCCGCCAATGAGGTAGTCATCAATGAACCCCGGTGCCGCCACAGACAGGACCGACCCCAAGCGTTTGATCGCGGGGTCTTCGTCATTCTGCACCGATTCCAGCACCAGCTTGATCACATCCACCCGCAGGATATCGGCGACGTCGCCACCAAGATCCTTCAGGAACGGTTCAAACTCGACCGGATCCATCAGGCGCAGGATCGCGCGATGCACCTGGTTGGTGCCGGCAAGGTTTTCATAGGCCGCCGCGATCACCGACCGATGGGTGTCTTCCAACCGGTCCAGCCGGGCTTCCAGCCGGTCCATCGCAATGCCGCGCAGGTCCACGATATTGCCGCCCATCGCACGCTCATTGGCGGCGATCAGGGCGCGCATCAGGTCCTGATCCTCAAGAATCACATCGGGGCGCGTCATGATTGATTCGCGCAACTCGTCATCGATACGGGGGCTGCTCATGCCATCCTCGTCACATTATTTTTCGGCACACTACCAGCGCTTTGCCGGAAATGCGCGTCGTTTTTTCGGACCCGGTCAAAACTGTGGCAGAAGCGCAGGACCGCTTTTCGAAAAGCGGTCCCAAGCGATTTCGAAATCGCTTTGTGCACCCGGGATCAGACGATCTTGATGTTCGCCGCTTCAGCGTCTTTCACGAACTGGTCCAGACCCTTGTCGGTCAGCACGTGGCTTGCCATCGCCTTGATCACCGCAGGCGGCGCCGTTGCCACATCCGCGCCGATCTTCGCACATTCGCTCATATGGTTGGCGGTGCGGATCGACGCGGCAAGGATGTTCGTCTCAAACCCGTAGTTGTCGTAAATTTCACGAATATCCGCGATCAGGTCGAGGCCATCCATGTTCAGATCGTCCAACCGCCCGATGAACGGGGAAATAAACGTCGCCCCCGCCTTGGCCGCCAGAAGTGCCTGGTTGGCCGAGAAGCACAGCGTCACGTTCACCATCTTACCCTCGTCTGTCAGCGTCTTGCACGCTTTCAGGCCGTCCCAGGTCAGCGGCACCTTCACCGCGATGTTCTCGGCAATCTCGGCCAGTTTGCGGCCTTCGGCGATCATGTCGTCTGACTTGAGCGCCACCACTTCTGCGGATACCGGGCCGTCCACCAAGTCACAGATCTCCTTTGTGACTTCCAGAATGTCGCGCCCCGATTTCTTGATCAGAGAGGGGTTTGTTGTGACGCCGTCGACCATGCCAAGGTCGTTCAGCTCAGCGATGGCATCAATTTCTGCGGTATCGACAAAGAATTTCATGGGCGCGGTCCTCCGATGGGTTGGCCTTTCCTATCGTGGGCTTTACCCCAGTGCAACGAGGACGGAAACCCTGAACCGATGGCGCTAACACCCAGCTATTTCGACGAAGGCGCGCTGATTGGCGTGCTCACCACGCAACCGCTGGATCGCGTGCTGGATTACCGCGCGCCCGAGGGCGGGTGCCATCTGGGTGCCTTTGTCGAAGTGCCGCTTGGGCCACGCAAAGTTCTGGGTGTTGTCTGGGGCACCGGGCAGGGCGACTATGATATCTCCAAGGTGCGCTCTGTCATTCGCGTGCTCGACGCGGCACCCATGCGGGACGAACTGCGGACGTTCCTTGAAAAGGCCGGCGCGTACACGCTGACCCCCCTGACCGCCATGCTGCGGCTGGCCACCCGCGCGCCGGGGCTGGGTGATCCGCCGTCGATGCGCAAGATCTACCGTCTGGGGGACACAACGCCCGACCGCATGACCGACGCCCGCACCCGCGTTCTGGACGCGCTGCGCGACATGGGTGGGTTGTCCCTCACGCTCAGGGAACTGGCCGAAGCCGCAGGTGTCACCACCTCGGTTGTCAAAGGCCTCGCCAAACTTGGCGCGGTGCGCGAGGAGGACAGCCCCCGCGACACGGCCTTTCCGGTGCTCGATCCGAGCTATCCCAGCAAGGACCTGACCAACGATCAGGCCACCGCCTCCACCCAACTCCGCGCCGCCATCGCTTCGCGCCGCTATGGCACGACGCTTCTCAAAGGCGTCACCGGGTCGGGCAAGACCGAGGTGTATCTCGAAGCGGTTGCAGAATGTCTGTCCCAAGGCCGACAGGCGCTGGTGCTTCTTCCCGAAATTGCGCTGACCGCCGAATTCCTCACCCGCGTCGAAGCCCGGTTCGGCGCGCAACCCGCTGAATGGCACTCGGGCGTGACTGTCACCGAACGCCGCCGCGTGTGGAAGATGGTGGGGCAGGGCAACGCGCAATTGGTCGTCGGCGCGCGCTCTTCGCTATTCCTGCCCTTCCGCGATCTTGGCCTCATTGTCGTCGATGAGGAACACGACACGTCCTACAAGCAAGAGGACGGCGTGCTCTACAACGCCCGCGACATGGCGGTTCTGCGCGCCTCGATCTGCGACGCGCAGGTGATCCTCGCCTCGGCCACGCCGTGCCTGGAGACATGGGCCAACGCGGAGTCCGGCAAATATGCCAGGCTCGAACTCACCTCCCGCTTCGGCGACGCGATCCTGCCGGACATGCGCGCCATCGACATGCGGACCGAGCAGCTTCCCGGATCAAGCTGGATCAGCCCGACGCTGCAACGCGCGGTCCAGCAGCGCCTTGACCAAAAGGAACAGTCGCTTCTGTTCATCAACCGCCGTGGATACGCCCCGGTCACCATCTGCCGCGCCTGCGGGTACCAGATCGGCTGCGACCACTGCGATGCGCGCATGGTCGAACATCGGTTCCTGAAACGCCTCGTCTGCCACCAATGCGGCGAAACCAAACCGCTGCCATCGGTCTGTCCAAGCTGCGACGCCGAAGACCGCCTTGCCGCCGTTGGCCCCGGTGTCGAACGCCTTGCCGAAGAGGCACAGACGCTGTTCCCCGATGCCCGCCTAGCGGTGCTGTCGTCGGACATGTTTGGCTCTGCCCGCGCGCTGAAGGCCGAGATCGAGACCATCGCGTCCGGTGGCGCGGACCTGATCATCGGTACGCAACTGGTCGCCAAGGGGCACAACTTTCCGCTCCTGACGCTGGTCGGAGTCATCGACGCAGACCTTGGCCTGCAAGGATCAGACCTGCGCGCCGCCGAACGCACGTTCCAACTGATGCGTCAGGTCGCAGGCCGGGCCGGTCGCGCCGACAAACCCGGTCAAGCACTGCTGCAAACCTTTCAGCCCGAGCACCCGGTGATCCGGTCGATCCTATCCGGTGATGAACATAGTTTCTGGGCGGCCGAAGCGGATGAGCGCCGCCATGCAGGCGTGCCGCCCTATGGTCGTCTTGCCGGGATCATCCTGTCCTCGACGGATGTGCAAGAGGTGTTCGACCTTGGCAACGCGCTGGCCCGCAATGACGGGCCATTGCGCCACGCAGGGGCACAGGTCTTTGGCCCGGCGCCTGCACCCATCGCCCGCGTGCGGGGCCGCCACCGCGTGCGCCTGCTGGTCAAAGCGCCCAAAGGCACCCCGCTGCAACCCGCGCTTGCCGCGTGGGTCGCGCCGTTCAGGCTCAAGGGCGAATTGCGCATGGCCATCGATATCGACCCGCAGAGTTTTTACTGAAACTACTGGCCGATCACCGGCACCATTCCGCGCAGGATCAGATTGGCACCCCCCACCCGGTGCAGCGGCGCATGTTTGCTCTGGAACTGACGCTGCGTTGCAGCTAAAGGCTCCGCGATCCGAACGCAGCGTCACGTATCGCAAAGGAATGCCCCATGTCTGACCGCCCGAACATTCGACATGTCGTTTTCTTCAGTGCCAAGGACAAGGCGGATCTGCCCCGCATCATGGAGGGGTTGCAGCGTCTCGGAAACATCCCGCATTCGGATCATTTCGAGGTGCGCAAGAACAACAGAAACGATCCACTGTCGGGCGAGGTGGACATCGTCGTTTATGCCGAGTTTTCAAGCGATGCCGCCCTGACGGCCTATAAATCGCATCCGATCTATCACGAAGCCATCGACATCGTACGCCCCTTGCGGGACATGCGCATCGCTGCGGACTTCTGACGGTGATGGACAGGGCTGCTGGCCGTCAGGTCATCTTTGATACCGGGCCGATCCCCGGCGGTACTTCGTTCACCGATCCCATCGACACGATCCGCGCCGACACCCCCCAAGAGGTCGAGGCCGCCTTCGCCGCGATGGAAGAAGCCAAAGCGCGGGGCTATTGGCTGACAGGCTATGCCAGCTATGAACTGGGTTACGTGTTTTCGCACAAACTGCGCGACCGCATTCCGGGCAAACGGACCCTGCCGCTTGTGCAGTTCGGCGTCTTCCGCGCGCCGGAACCGAACCGCGCCGCGCCGCCCGCCCAGCCTGCCGCGCTTGGCGATTTGCAGCCCGTTTGGGACGAAACCCGCTACAGTCGCGCGTTTCAGCAGGTTCAGGACTACATCGCGGCAGGCGACATCTATCAGGCGAACCTGACCTTTCCCCTGACCGCCCGCTATTTCGGCACGCCGCTGGACCTTTACCGCACGCTGCTGGCCCGGCAGCCCGTTCCATACGGCGCGTTTGTGGATTTGGGCGGGCCGACCTTGTTGTCGCGTTCCCCCGAACTGTTCTTTGCGGTGGATGCGCAGGGCCATATCGAAACCCATCCGATGAAAGGCACCGCCGCGCGCGGGGCCACGCCGGACGAGGACGCCGCCCAGATCGCGTGGCTGCGCAATTCTGAAAAGAACCGCGCGGAAAACCTGATGATCGTCGATCTGATGCGCAACGACCTGAGCAAGCTGGCCGAGGTCGGAAGCGTCAAAGTCCCCGATCTGTTCAAGATCGAAACCTATGTGACCCTGCACCAGATGATATCCCGCATCGTCGCGCGGTTGCTGCCCGATGTGACCTTGTTCGACATCTTCGAAGGGCTGTTCCCCTGCGGTTCGATCACCGGGGCGCCAAAGATCCGCGCGATGCAGATCCTGCGCGACTTGGAACCCGAGGAACGCGGACCCTATTGCGGCGCGATTGGCTGGATTGCGCCGAACGGGGCGATGCAGTTCAACGTCGCGATCCGCACGGTCGTGTGCGACGCGGACGGGCAAGCCCGGCTTAGCGTGGGGGGCGGTGTGGTCCATGACAGCGTGGCGTCAGAGGAATATGCCGAGGCGCTGCTCAAATCCCGTTTTGCATGTGTCGGGCGGGATGATTGCACCGGGGCAGGGCAGGCCGCGACAGACGAACCTTTCGCGCCAGGCCTTGTGATCCCGAAAGCCTCTTAACAACTGGTTAATAGGTCCGGTCCGGCCCCAATGTTTCGCGCGCGAAACAATAGGTCAGATTGCGTGCCCATTTCCGAGGCAGGCATCCCACACCGGACCCATATTTGTGCCAATACCTTGTATGCCCCAGACCGCCAATCTACATGGGCCTTCATGAAACGCTTTATCCCCTTCATCAAATCGGACCCTGTCGTGTCGGTTGTGCGGCTTCAGGGAACGATTGCGGCAGGCAACCGCGGCACGTTGAACGATGTTGGCTTGCGCAGTCTTTTGGAAAAAGCGTTTCGCAAGGGCAAACCGGCGGCGGTTGCGCTTGAGATCAATTCCCCCGGCGGGTCGCCGGTGCAAAGCTCTTTGATCGGCGCGCGCATCCGCAGGCTGGCCGAGGAAACCGAAACCCCGGTCTTTGCCTTTGTCGAAGACGTGGCCGCGTCCGGCGGCTATTGGATCGCCAGCGCGGCAGACGAGATTTATGCCGACGCCAGTTCGATCCTTGGCTCTATCGGTGTGATTTCGGCAGGCTTTGGGGCGCATGTGTTCCTGCAGCGTCAGGGGATCGAACGGCGCGTGCACACAGCGGGCAAGTCGAAATCCATGCTGGACCCGTTCCGCCCGGAAAACGACGAAGACGTTTTGCGTCTGAACCGGCTGCTGGGGCAGCTGCATGACACATTCATCACCCAAGTCAAAACCTCGCGCGGTGCAAAGCTCGCCGATGAACCGGACCTGTTCACCGGGGAAATCTGGGTTGGACAGAACGCGGTGGATGTCGGGCTGGCCGACCACGTGGGGCATCTTGTGCCGGCGATGAAAGACAGGTTCGGCGACAAGGTCCAGTTTCGCCGCTACGAACAACGCCGTCCGCTGCTGAGCCGTTTCGGCGCGAAACTGACATCCGATGCGCTGGGCGCACTCGAAGAGCGCGCCGAATTTGCGCGTTACGGACTCTGACGTGATTTCAAAAATTGTCATCCTCTTTCTGATTTTCATCGCCGTGCTGGCGATGTTCGGCAAATTGCGGTTCCCGGGCAGCACGCGGCTGGCCAATGCCAAGTGTCGCAAATGCGGGCGCTACCGGATCGGCAAGGGTCCGTGCCCCTGCTCTGGCAAGGGTCGTTGACATGTTGATGGTCTGGGGCGGTGTGGTCATCGGGCTGGTGATCCTGCTTCTGGCAGGGGACGCTCTGGTCAAGGGGGCGGTGAACCTGTCGCTGCGCATGGGGATTCCGGCGCTGATCGTCAGCCTGACGATTGTGGCCTTCGGCACGTCCGCACCGGAACTGCTCATCTCGATCAACGCGGCACTGGATGATGCGCCGGGGATCGCCTTGGGCAACGTGGTCGGTTCAAACACGGCCAACGTTCTGTTGGTGCTTGGGATACCGGCTCTGCTGGCGGTGATGCACACCAGCCAATGCGACACACGCAAAAGCTATGTCATCATGCTGGTGTCCTCGGTGCTGTTCATCGCGCTTGCCTTCCGCGGGGTGTTTGACGCCATTGCGGGGCTGATCCTGCTGGCTGTTCTGGCGGTGATCCTCGTGGACGCGATCCGCGAGGCCATGGCGCATCGGCGCGCCGGACAGGCGCTGGAGGTCGAGGAAGAGCCAGAGGGTGCCGACCCCGACATGCCGTGGTGGAAGATTGCCCTGTTCCTCGTTCTGGGCCTGATTGGCCTGCCCCTTGGGGCGGACCTGCTTGTCGACAGTTCGGTCGAGATCGCCAAGATCTTTGGCGTCAGCGACACGGTGATTGGTCTGACACTTGTTGCGCTGGGCACGTCCTTGCCCGAGCTTGCGACCACCGTGATGGCGGCGCTGCGGCGTCAGGCGGACGTGGCGCTGGGCAACGTGATCGGGTCCAACATGTACAACCTGCTGGCCATCATTGGTGTGGCCTCGCTGATCACACCCATTCCGGTGGACCCCGAGTTCCTGCGCTTTGATCTGTGGGTCATGCTGGGCGCGTCCCTGCTGATCTTTCCGCTGGTGTTTCTCGCCAAGGATCTCACGCGGATTTGGGGGGTTGCCTTGTCGGCGCTGTATCTGGGCTACATAGCGCTTGTCCTCATTTAACGGCAGGGGTGTTGCATGACGAAAGCTTTGATCACGGGCGCAGGCAAACGTCTGGGTCGCGCAATGGCGCTGTACCTGGCGGATCGCGGGTTTGACGTGGCCGTGCATTACGCAAGCTCTGCCGCCGAGGCAGACAGCGTTGTGCAGGAGATCGCGGCGAAAGGGCGCTCTGCGGTTGCGCTGCAGGCGGATCTTTTGAACGAAGACGAAACACAGACGCTGGTGGCCCGCGCGACAGAGGCGCTGGGCGGGCCGCTGACCGTGTTGATCAACAATGCGTCGATCTTTGAATATGACACTCTGAGCACCGCCACGCGGGAAAGCTGGGACCGGCATCTGGAAAGCAACCTGCGCGCGCCGTTTGTCCTGACACAAAATTTCGCTGCGCAATTGCCCGAGGCTGCGTGTGACGAAAACGATGAAACCGTTGCGTCCGGTTTGGTGGTCAATATGATTGACCAGCGGGTCCGAAAGCTGACGCCCGAGTTCATGACCTACACCATCGCCAAGATGGGGTTGTGGGCGTTCACACAAACGGCTGCACAGGCGCTTGCGCCGTCGTGCCGGGTCAATGCGATTGGCCCGGGTCCGACCCTGCGCGGCAGTCGGCAAAGCGAAAGCCACTTTGCCAAACAGCGCGCCGGAACGCTTCTTCAGCGGGGGGCAAATCCCTCCGATATCACAGCCGCGCTGGGGTACTTCTTGGACTCTCCCGCCGTGACGGGGCAGCTTTTGTGCGCCGATGGCGGGCAGCATCTGGGGTGGCAGACACCGGACATTATCGGGGTGGAATGATGTATGGCTTTGACAGGTTTTGCACCGCTCACGGTGACGTAAGGAAAGCGTTACAAAAGTGTTAACGATTTCAACATCTTGTAAAATGTTCCATAAAAAATACCATAAAATCAAACAGTTATGAATGTGCCTAAAAAATAGGCAAACCTGAGAACCGGCTCAAAAACATAGGAAATTCTGCTATTCCCGAAACTTCTCCGCAGACTTATCCACAGAAACCGTGGACGCCTTAAGCCTTGCATCACCGGTTCCATTCTTGCAGCAAATGTCCGAGAATCGGGGTGAAATCCGAAGATGTCTCGCCAGGTTGACATGACCCAGGAAACTGACACCACACCGCCCACTGGGCACGCGTGTATTCAAAGCTATTTGAAGACCCTCGACGCCAGTCCGGGGGTCTATCGCATGCTGGATGCACAGGCGCGGGTGCTTTATGTCGGCAAGGCGCGCAACCTGAGGGCGCGGGTGTCGAACTATGCGCGACCGTCGGGGCATTCGGGCCGGATCGCGCGGATGATTTCCGAAACCGCGTCGATGATGTTTCTGACCACTCGGACAGAAACCGAGGCGTTGCTGCTTGAGCAAAACCTGATCAAGCAACTGAAACCGCGTTACAATGTGCTGCTGCGGGATGACAAATCCTTTCCCAATATTCAGGTCACGGATCATGCCTTTCCGATGATCCGCAAACATCGCGGGGCCAAGAAGGAAAAGGGCGCGTATTACGGACCTTTCGCGTCTGCCGGGGCCGTGAACCGGACGCTTAATCAGCTTCAGCGTGCGTTCCTGCTGCGCAATTGTTCGGACGCCATGTTCGACAGCCGCACGCGGCCCTGCCTGCAATACCAGATCAAACGCTGTTCCGGCCCCTGTGTCGGCAAGGTCAGTGAAGCAGAGTATGCGGCCAGCGTACGCGACGCGCAGCGGTTCCTGTCAGGCAAGTCGACCAATGTGCAAGAGACGTTGGCCAAGGAAATGGCAGATGCGTCGGATGCGATGGAGTTCGAGCGCGCGGCTGCCTTGCGCGACCGGATCCGCGCGCTGACACAGGTTCAGACCGCGCAGGGCATCAACCCGCGTGGCGTGTCCGAGGCAGACGTGATCGCGCTGCATCTGGAAAAGGGACAGGCCTGCGTGCAGGTGTTCTTTATCCGGGCCAACCAGAACTGGGGAAACCGCGATTTCTATCCGCGCGTGGGGGCGGACGTGGAGGAAGCCGAAGTGCTCGAAGCGTTTATCGGCCAGTTCTACGACACCAAGGAACCACCGCGTCTTTTGCTGCTGTCTCACCCGATAGAAAACGACGATCTGATGATGGAGGCGCTGTCCGACAAGCTGGGCCGCAAGGTTGAGATTTCGGTGCCGCGCCGGGGCGAGAAATCAGAGCTGGTGGATGGCGCGTTGCGCAATGCGCGGGAAAGCCTTGCGCGGCGCATGGCGGAAACGGCCACGCAGGCGAAACTTCTGCGCGGTCTGGCCGAGGCGTTTGATCTGGACGGGCCACCGCAGCGGATCGAGGTGTATGACAACTCGCACATCCAGGGCACAAACGCGGTTGGCGCGATGATTGTTGCCGGTGCGGACGGGTTTCTCAAAAACCAGTACCGCAAGTTCAATATCAAGGGGGACGACCTGGCCCCCGGCGATGATTTCGGCATGATGAAAGAGGTGCTGACCCGGCGCTTCAAGCGGTTGCTCAAGGACGATCCGGATCGGGACAAGGGGCTGTGGCCGGACCTGTTGCTGATCGACGGGGGCGCGGGGCAGGTGTCTGCGGTGCAAGAGATCATGGAAGAGTACGGTGTCGAGGACGTGCCGATGGTGGGCGTCGCCAAGGGGCTGGACCGGGATGCGGGGAAAGAGGAATTTCACCGCACCGGCAAACGGCCCTTTGCGTTGCGGCACAATGATCCGGTGCTCTACTTCGTTCAGCGGTTGCGGGACGAGGCACACCGGTTCGCCATTGGCACCCACCGGGCCAAGCGCGCGAAATCGCAAATGGCCAATCCTCTGGATGAGATCGCCGGTGTCGGGGGTGCCCGCAAACGTGCGCTGTTGGCACATTTCGGATCGGCCAAGGCGGTCAGCCGCGCGAACCTTGCCGACCTCAAGGCGGTTGACGGGGTCAGCGAAGCGCTGGCCGAACGCATCTACGGCTTTTTCCACGAAAACGGTTAGGACACCGGCGAAACAGATCGCGGCTTGCTTCAGGCAGGTCTGTTACTGGATCGACAGATCAATCGTGAACCCGCTTGTTTTGCCGGAATCCCTGTCATTGCCCATTTGATATACGCGGATGGCGTAGGTGCCTCTCTCGGGCAGATCGACGGTTGTCGTATTCCCGTTCATCGAACTGTTGTAGATCGCGGTGCCATCGCTGTCCGGGGGCAGAATGTTGAAATAGACGGTGCCGTTGCCATTGCTGTCGGTGACGTTCAGTTCCACAAACATCTGCTGACCCGCCTTCGCGCCCAGCCTGTAGTCGATATAGGTGTCTCCGACCACGGTGCCGGACACCATGGTGCCGAAATTGCCGGCTTGGAATTTTACGTCAGCGACGGATTGCGCCGCGACCGGGGATGTCAGTGCGAAAAGCGCGACGGCGGCGAGAGCGGCGAGGGGTTTGGACGTCATGGGATCACCTTTGTTGGGCGTCGGGTCGACTTGAAGCAGGTGGCGTTTAGTCTGCGACCACGGCAATACGTGTCAGGATCTCTTGCACGTTAGGCGCGAACGGGGCGGGGCGTCCAGACGAATCCACATGGACCTGTGTGAAGAACCCTTCGGCCGCGGCGGTGTCGCTGTCATTGGCAAAGAGCGCGATGTCATAGCGGAACGACGATCTGCCGATATGTCCGATCCGAAGCCCGGCGGTCAGGATATCGGGAAAGCGCAGTTCGGAATGATACCGGCACCCGCTTTCCACAACAAGAAACCGGGTGGCCTTTGGGCCACGGATTTCGATGCCGTGTTCGAGTTGCCAAAGGCTGACAGCGGTGTCGAACAGTTCGAAATAGGTGGCGTTGTTCAGGTGGCCGTATTCATCATTGTCGCGCCAGCGCGTGGGCAGGGTGCGAAAGGCGCGATACGCGGCCCGGGTTCCGGGAGGCGTGCGCCCCATCAGCCCGACCGCAACACGCGGAAGGCGGCGGACGCGCCCCATCCTGCCGCGATGGCGATGGCAAGCGACAGCAGGCCATACAGCAGCGGTTGTTGCCGCGACAGGTTGAACAGCCAGCGTTCCAGCCCGACCTTGCGGACGTCAATGCTGGTTTCATAGGTCGAAATCACCTTGCCTCCACGGGTCAGGAAGATGCGCGTGGCGTAATCGCCTTCGGTCAGGTTGGCGGGCATCTGGATCGAGGTGGTGAATAGTGTGCTGTCGCGCAGCTCGACCGCGTTTTCCTTGAGCGCGTAGGAGTTGTTGTTCATGCGGATGCGGATCAGCGCGTCGATGAATTCCTGCGGATCGTCAACCTGGCTCCACGCGCCCACAGACCGGATCGCGCGCGGGATCGAGATCGTGTGACGCAGATCGTCGGCTTCGTTGATCACCTCGTCCCACGGGGCCGATGTGCCAATCGCATAAAAACTGGGGGCGGCGCTGACCGACAGCGAATCCACGTTGACCCAGATGCCCAGCCTCTGGTCCTTGCGGCGGACGGTGACCGGTTCCAGCGGGCCCGAGATGGTTACGATGATCTGCAACGGATTGTCGTCCGGGATCGGCTTTTCCCGTTTGATCGCACCGTAGAGGGTGATTTCCGATCCGTCGAAATTGGTTGTGATCGCCACTTCGTCCTGGCTCAGGCCAAGCACAACTTCTTCGGCCTGCAGCGGCGCGGCGATCAGCGCAAGGAGAACACACAGCCAGCGCATCAGTGCCCCCCCGTTGCGCCGATAGAGAAGAGCTCGGACGGCTGGATCAGCAGGTCCAGCGCCAGCTTGCCACAGACCACAAGCACCATGAGAGCCAGCAGGATGCGAAGCTGCTCTGCCTTGAGCTTGGCCCCGATGACAGTGCCGAACTGCGCGCCGATAACGCCGCCCACCAGAAGCAGGACCGCCAGAACCATGTCGACGGTGTAGTTTGTGGTTGCGTGCAGCAGGGTTGTGAAACCGGTCACAAAGATGATCTGGAACAGAGATGTGCCGACAACGACCTTGGTGGGCATGCCCAGCAGGTAGATCATGGCAGGCACCATGATGAAGCCGCCACCAACCCCCATGATCGCGGCAAGAACACCCACGAACACACCAACGATCAGCGGCGGGATCACCGAGATATACAGACCCGAGGTCCGGAACCGCATCTTGAACGGCAGACCATGCACCCAGTTGTGTTTCTTGCGCGCGGGCGGTTTGCCGGATTTGGTTTTGCGGATCGCGTTCAGGCTTTCGACGAACATCAGCGATCCAATGATCCCGAGGAACAGGACGTAACACAGTTTGACCAGCAGATCGACCTGACCCAGGCTTTTGAGATAGTTGAAAACCGCAACGCCCAAAGCGGCCCCGGCAAGGCCGCCGATGAGCAGCACCGTGCCCATTTTCAGATCAACGGTCTTGCGCCTGAGATGCGCCAGCACACCAGAAAAAGACGAGGCCACGATCTGGTTGGCTTCTGTTGCGACGGCGACTGCAGGGGGGATGCCGATAAAGAACAAAAGCGGCGTCATCAGGAACCCGCCACCAACGCCGAACATGCCGGACAGCACGCCTACCATCCCCCCCAATCCCAGGAGCAGGAACGCGTTGACGGACACCTCGGCAATGGGAAGGTAGATTTGCATGTGTGTCCTTAAACCCAACCCTTGCCGCGTTTCAAGCGATGCGGTGCCGCAGAGTCAATTTGCTTTGCAGGCGTCGGATGCACAAGGTCGCCAACGGGGGGAAGATGCGAGGACGCATCTTCGGTTTTCCGGCGACGGAAAACCCATCTCAGCGCTCTTTCACGTAGGGTTCGCCCCCGGCGCGCGGCGGGATCGCCTTGCCAACAAAACCGGCAAGGATCACCACGGTCAGGATATAGGGCAGCGCGTCCATGAACTGCACCGGAACCACAAATGCACCCAGGTCGATGTTCTGGTAGCGCAGCGCTACCGCCTGCAACAGACCGAAGAGCAGGCAGGCATAGAGCGCGTACCAGGGACGCCATTTCGCAAAGATCAGCGCGGCAAGCGCGATAAACCCGCGGCCGGCGGTCATGTCCTTGACGAACCCGGCTTGCAATGCGGTGGCAAGATACGCCCCGGCGATGCCGCAGAGCACACCGCAGATGCCCACGGCGACATAGCGCAGGCCAACCACGGACACCCCGGCGGTGTCGACCGCTTCGGGCGCTTCGCCAACCGCGCGCAGGCGCAGGCCGAACCGGGTGCGGTAAAGCAACCACCAGGTCAGTGGCACCATCAGGAAGGCGATGTAGACCAGTTCGGAATGGCCCGAGATGAGTTCGGAATAGATCTGACCGATGACGGGAATGTTGGCCGCAGCCTCGGCACCCGGCAGCGTGATTGGTTCAAACCTTGCCTCGCCAACCAAAGAGGGCGTGCGTCCGCCCTGCTGGAACCAGTCCTGTGCAATCAGAACGGTCAGCCCGGCGGCCAGAAAATTTATCGCGACGCCGGAAATCAGCTGGTTGCCCCGGAACGTGATGGACGCCAGCCCGTGGATCACCGACAGCGCCAGCGATGCGGCGATGCCTGCGCCCAGACCCATCCAGACATCCCCGGTCAGGGCTGCCACCGCTGCCGAGAAGAACGCGGCTGCGAGCATCTTGCCTTCGAGGCCGATGTCGAAAATCCCGGCGCGTTCAGAGAAGAGGCCGGCCAGACAGGCCAGAAGAAGCGGCGTGGCGAGGCGAATGGTGCTGTCGAGAACCTGAAGCAGCGTCAGAAAGTCCATGGCTCAGATCCTTGTTGTCGCGAGTTTGAAGGCGGTGAAGGCAAAGAACACGCCCAGGGTGGCTTCGACCCAGGTCCGTCCGCGCGCGTAGAGGGCTGTGAAGGGACGGGAGGAAAGGGCAATCGCCCATGCGCCGTGCCCGATGACCGAATTGACAAACGCGCCCAGAACGAACAGCGCGATGATTGGCCAGGGGGCGGCTGCGAAGTTTGCAACGGCCACGGCCGCCAGCCAGTACATGATCGCCTTGGGGTTGGTGATCTGCATGGCAAACCCGGCCAGCGCGACCGCGCCGGCACGCCGGTTCAGCACACCTGTGGGCGTGGCAACCGGGGGCGGCGGCGGTGAAACTGCGCGTCCAAAGGCTTTCCAGGCCAGCCAGCCAAGATACGCCGCGCCCACCAGTTTGACGGCGGTCATGGCCCAGACGACATTCGCCACCACGGCACCCAGCCCGATCACCGCCAGCGTGGACAGGCAAACCGCGCCTGCGCCGATGCCAAAGCAGGTGGTGACTGCCGCGGCGCGGCCCTGCGTGGTGGCAACGGTCAGGATCAGCGCCACACCCGGTCCGGGGGACACGACGCCCAGCAGTTGCACGGCCCATCCGGCAAGGAGATTGGGAAGCCATTCGGCGAGCATCGGACCTACCTCGCCGATCCGGACTGGGCGCGGCGGCGTGCGAGGAAGATCTTTTCCAGCGGCATCCGCACCATGTTGTCAAGCGCGCCGGTGAAGAGGATCACCAATGCCTGGATCACCACGATCAGTTCGCGCGGGATATTCGTCCACAGGGCCAGTTCGGCCCCACCCTGATAAAGAAAGCCAAAGAGCAACGCGGCCAGCAAAACGCCAAACGGATGCGACCGTCCCATGAGCGCTACGGCGATGCCGATAAAGCCCGCGCCTTCGGTCGCGTTCATCACCAGACGTTCGGCCTCGCCCATCGTGGTGTTCAGGGCCATCATGCCCGCAAGGCCACCAGAGATCAGCATCGCCACAACGGTGATCTTGACCGGGCTGATACCTGCATACTTGGCGGCGGATTCGCTTTCACCGAACGCCCGGATCTCGTAGCCGAGGCGGGTGCGCCAGATCAGGGCCCAGACCACAAGGCACATCACCAGCGCCAGGAAGAACGTTACGTTGGCCGGAGCGCCCCGGAACATGGCGGTTTCGGCGGTTGAGAACATGTCCTGGAACGTGGGCAGATGTGTCGGTTCGGGGAACTTGGCGGTGGACGGGTCCATGGCCCCTTGCGGGCGCAGGATGTTGACCAGCACGTAGTTCAGGACCGCGGCCGCGATGAAGTTGAACATGATCGTCGTGATCACGATATGGCTGCCGCGCTTGGCTTGCAGATAGGCCGGGATAAAGGCCCACATTGCGCCAAACAGCGCCGCAGAGGCAGTGGCCCCGATCAGGGCGACATACCAGTTGGGCCACGGGATGTAGAGACAGGCCAGCGCCACGCCCAGACCGCCGATCATCGCCTGGCCTTCGCCGCCGATGTTGAACAGGCGGGCGTGGAAGGCGACCGATACGGCAAGGCCGGTGAAGATGAAGTTGGTGGCGTAATAGAGCGTGTAGCCCCATCCCGACGACCGCATCAGCGCGCCGTCTACCATCAGCTTGAAGGCGGCGACGGGATCTTCGCCGATGCCGATGATCACCAGCGCAGACAGAATGGCGGCAAGGATCAGGGAAATCAGGGGAACGAGGACCGCGTCGGCCCATCCGGGCATCTTATCCATCTTTGTCGGTCTCCTGGGGGTCTTTCTTGACCGGTTTTGACACGGCGGCCTGCGGCGTCGACTGCTGGATCGTCGCGCTGAAGCCGCCGATGCTCATGCTGTCGCCCGGTTTGGGATCAAGGTCGATCGGGCCGGAGGAGGTGTCGATGTTGACCGTTTCCGGCGCGGAGTCGTCAGAGGTCGTGGTGACGACCTCGATCGGGGCGTCATCCGGGGCAACCGTTGTATCCGGGATGTTTGTGTCACGCTCCGCTGTTTCTGTGGCGGCGGTGTCTTGCGGGGTGTCCAGAGAGACGTCATCCGATGCGGAGGCCGTTTCGGTTTCTTCTTCACTGGCGGCGTCAGGTGTGTCTTCAACCGGCGCCTCAAGCGGTGCCGCGTCCGTCGGCGCGACGGCTGCCGCCGTGTCGGTGATCCCGGCCATGAGAAGGCCCAGCTCTTTCTCGTTGGTCTCGGACGGGTCGCGTTCGCCCATGATCTGGCCGTCGAACATGACGGCGATGCGATCCGAAAGCGAGAAGATCTCATCAAGCTCGACCGACACCAGCAGGATCGCCTTGCCTTCGTCGCGCAGGCGGATGATCTGCTGGTGGATGAATTCAATCGCGCCGATATCGACGCCTCGGGTGGGCTGGCCGATCAGAAGGATATCGGGATTGCGTTCGATTTCACGGGCCAGCACGATTTTCTGCTGGTTGCCGCCGGAAAAGTTGCGGGCCGCCAGTTTCGGGTTGGGCGGACGCACGTCGAACCGCTCCATCTTGGCGGCCGCCTCGGCCTTGATCGCGGCGTTGTTCATCAACGGTCCGGTGCCAATGGCCGCGTCCCGGTGATAGCCGAACACAGTGTTTTCCCATGCCGAGAACGACATGATCAGACCTTCGCGGTGGCGGTCCTCGGGCACATGGGCAATGCCGCGCGCGCGCCGGGACTGGCCGTCAGAATGGGCGCCGGTCAGGTCGATTTGCTGACCGTTCACACGGACGATGCCGGTGGCATCTGCGTACCCGCCGAGCACTTCGAGCAACTCGGACTGTCCGTTACCAGCGACGCCCGCAATGCCAAGGATTTCGCCTGCACGGACCTCCAGAGAGATGCCTTTGAGCCGCACGACCCCTTTATCGTCGGTGAGCTGCAGGTTTTCGACCTCAAGCACCGGCGCGCCGGGGGTGGCCTCGTCCTTGCTCACCTGAAGCAGAACCTTGCGGCCCACCATCATCTCGGCCAGCCGTTCGGGGCTGGTTTCGGATGTCTGGACGGTCGCGGTCATTTCGCCACGACGCATGACCGATACGGTGTCGGTCGCATCCATGATTTCGCGCAGCTTGTGGGTGATCAGGATGATTGTTTTTCCCTCGGAGCGCAGGTTGTCGAGGATGCGGAACAGGTGATCTGCCTCAGCCGGGGTCAGAACGCCCGTCGGTTCATCCAGGATCAGGATATCCGCCTGACGGTAGAGCGCCTTGAGGATTTCGACGCGCTGCTGGTGGCCGACGCTCAGGTTTTCGATTAGCGCGTCGGGATCGACGTTAAGCTCGTATTCCTCGGCCAGCTGCTTCAACACACCGCGCGCCTTGTTCAGCGAGGGGCGGAGCAGGGGGCCGTCTTCGGCACCAAGGATCACGTTTTCCAGAACGGTGAAGTTCTGCACCAGCTTGAAATGCTGAAAAACCATGCCGATGCCGGCCTTGATGGCGGCCTGGCTGTCAGGGATTTCGGTTTCGCGGCCATTGATGAAAATCTTGCCGCTGTCAGCCTTGTAAAAGCCGTAGAGGATCGACATCAGGGTCGATTTTCCAGCGCCGTTTTCGCCGATGATCCCGTGGATCGTGCCCGGTTTGACACTGATCGAGATGTTCTTGTTGGCTTGAACGGGACCGAAGGCTTTGGAGATGCCTTTGAGTTCAATTGCAGGCACGACCGGTTTCAGGTCAACCTCTGGCGCGTCGGCAACGGCGGTGGTCATGGACTATCCCTGTGTTCGGCGTCGGGTCTTTTGCCCGATAGACGTCGAAGCGGCCGTTGCCAGCCGCTTCGCATGTGTGTGTTCCGGCGTCAGATCAAAAGCTGATCGCGGGGCAGCTGTCGTCGGACATGTAGTCATGCACGGTCAGCTCACCGCTGGCGATCTTGGCCGATGCGGCATCGACGGTGGCCTGCATTTCGGCGCTGATTAGGGATGCGTTGTGTTCATCCATGGCGTAGCCGATACCGCCATTGGCGATGCCCATGACGTTGATGCCGGTTTCAAGGTCTGTGCCCATGGTCATCGCGTCATACACAGCGTTGTCGACGCGCTTCATCATGGAGGTCAGAACCTTGCCCGGGTGCAGGTAGTTCTGGTTGCTGTCGACACCGATGGACAGGATGCCTTCGTCCGCGGCGGTTTGCAGAACACCAACCCCGGTGCCACCCGCAGCGGCGTAAACCACGTCAGCGCCCTGGCTGATCTGGGCTTTGGTCAGTTCGGACCCTTTCACGGGGTCGTTCCATGCCGCAGGCGTTGTGCCGGTCATGTTGGCAACCACGGTTGCGTCCGGGTTCACGGCCAGCACGCCTTGTGCGTAGCCACAGGCGAACTTGCGGATCAGCGGGATGTCCATGCCACCGATGAAGCCGACGGTGCCGGATTCAGAGGCTTGTGCCGCCATCATGCCAACGAGGTACGACCCTTCGTGTTCGTTGAAGACCACGGAGCGCACGTTCGGCTGATCGACAACCATGTCGATGATTGCAAACTTGGTATCCGGGTAATCCGGGGCCACTTCGGACAGCACGTTGCCAAAGGCAAAGCCGGTCATCACGATGGGGTTGTTGCCGTTTTCGGCGAAACGGCGCAGCGCCTGTTCGCGCTGGGCTTCGGACTGAAGCTCGATCTCCCGGAACGATTCGCCGGTTTCTTCGGCCCAACGCTGCGCGCCGCCAAAGGCCGCTTCGTTGAAGGATTTGTCGAACTTGCCGCCAAGATCAAAGATCAGGGCAGGCTCTGCAGCCGCCGCGCCGGCGGTGAGCGCCAGCGCAGCGGCGGCTCCGTACAGTTTCGTCATAAGGGTCATTTTGCAGCTCCCAGGTGTTGGACTGCGACGGCTTGATTGCGTCGCTTGAAGAGATCGTATGATCAGCTGCAATTAAGGCCGTACCCGTCGCAGAGGGTCAACCGCTTTTTGCCCTGTTGGCTTATGACGTTGGCGTATCCGGCCCCGGATCAAGCGGGATGGGCCGGGAAAGCACCAAGGCATCGTCCTTGCGCCCGTCGCGCAGCGTGTAATAGGCGCGGCGTTTGCCGATCTGTGCGAATCCTCTGGCGGCGTAAAATGCGCGGGCGGGTACGTTGGCGGCGGCAACTTCGAGGAAGAGCCGATCCGCGCCTTCCTGACGGGCCTGCGCAATTGCGCGGGTCAGAAGCGTGGTGGCAATGCCGGTGCGCTGTGCTGCGGGGTCAACGGCGAAGGCCAGGATTTCTGCCTCGCCCGCGATGGTTTGCAGCAAAAGACCGCCCTGCGGGTGCGCCAGCAGGATCACATGCGGGGTGTCGAGGGTGCGTGCGATTTCGGCTTCCGACCACGGCCGCATGTCCACATAGGCGCGGTCCATAACCTGCGCGAATGCGGCAGGTGTCATGGCAGGATCACCGGGGCGGTGTAACGCGATGGCGCGGCGTCTGCCGGTTTGATATAGAGCGGTTTGGGACGATCCGTTGACGCAGGGTCGGCTAGCGCAGCACGATATGCCATCGCGCGGACCAGCGCGCCGGCATCCTGCGCAAAGACGGGTTGCGTGACCTCGGATGCGTCGGTCAGGCGCGGCGCGGTGCCGGGGCTTTGCACGTAAAGCATGTCGCGCGGCGCCGGGACAGCCGCGATGGCGGTTGGGTGATCCTGGTGGATCGCCTCAAGCGACGAGACCCCGATCGCCGGAATGCCCAATCCAAGCGCCAGCCCCCGCGCGGCGGACACAGAAATGCGGATGCCGGTAAAGTTCCCCGGCCCAACCCCAACGCCGATCCGCGTGAGATCCGACCATGTCTTTCCATGCTCCGACAGCATCTCCTCCAGCATCGGCATCAAACGTTCGGCCTGCCCCTTGGCCAGCGGTTCCACGCGGGTTTGCAGGATGACGGAGCCACAAAGCAAAGCGGCTGCGCAATGCGCAGCCGATGTGTCAAATGCGAGGATCAGGTCGTCAGACGGCAACCGGGCGCACCTCGGTCACTTCAGGGATGTAGTGGCGCAGCAGGTTCTCGATGCCCATCTTGAGAGTCAGCGTCGAGGACGGGCAGCCCGCGCAAGCGCCCTGCATGTGCAGGTAAACCACGCCGCGGTCGAAGCCGTGGAAGGTGATGTCGCCGCCATCCTGTGCCACGGCAGGGCGCACGCGGCTGTCCAGCAGCTCTTTGATCTGGCCAACGATTTCGCCATCTTCGCCGGTATGTTCCGCATGCCCGGACGGTGCTTGCGCATCGCCGGACATCACCGGATCACCGGATTGGAAATGCTCCATGATCGCGCCAAGGATGGACGGTTTGAGGTGGTCCCAGTCGTTCGCGTCTTCCTTGGTAACGGTCACGAAGTCATGGCCAAAGAACACCCCTTTGACGCCGTCAATGGCGAACAAACGTCCGGCCAAAGGCGACGCAGATGCGCCGTCGGAATTCGGGAAGTCCGCCGTCCCCATGTCGAGCACGGTCTGGCCGGGCAAAAACTTGAGCGTTGCCGGGTTCGGCGTGGATTCAGTTTGGATAAACATGGCGGCACCTCCTGCGGTTGCTCTCTATATGCGCACGGGTCTGGCGGGCGTCAAGGATTAGAACAGTTCTAAGTCTGACGCCCGCTGCTGCGCATGTCTTTAACGGACTGGCAGCAGCGTAACGGCGAATGTGCCCGATACGGGCATCGGCGTTCCAAAATCAATTGTCTGACCGAAATTCGTGCTTTGACCCAGAGTTCCGGTGAAGGTTCCGCTGACCTGCAACAGGCTGTCAGCCAGCGATCTGTCCGTGATGAGAACCGCGAGACCGCCACGATCCGATTGTCCATACCATCTCTCGAACCCAGCATCTTTGGTGCGGCGCAAGAGGGACATTTCCGGGCTTTGGGCACCGCTGCGCAACAGATCGAATGTCAGCCGCAGGGACTGGAACCGCTGCCATGTTTCAACCTGGCTTGGCCGCGCCATAATGCTGACCTCGGCAAACCCACGCGATCCGGTCCAATCGCTGTGACCTGCGCTCAGGGGCATTTCGAATTGCTCGTCGGCCAAGGTAAGCGTGATAAACCCGGTTTCCTGAGCGTTGGCGCATGACGCCAAAGTCACAGCGGCGCAAAGACACAGCGCCCGCAATGCGCTCGGCGGACTTTGAGCCAAATCGGCGTTCACCAAACCCTCCTTTTCTGCGGCGTCTGACTCGGCCCCCATTTGCCCCTGTAAACGAAACAGTGATGTCTCAGGTGATGGCTTCGAGCCGTTCTTTCGACAATTCGCCCGGAACGATGGTAATCGGGATGGGCAGCGTTCCCGAGCTTTTGGTCAGTTGCGTGACCAACGGACCGGGTCCCTTGTTGCCGGTGTTTGCACCAAGCACGAGCACCCCGATATCGGGATCGTCCTGAACCTGCGCGATGATCTCGGTGACGGCTTCCCCTTCGCGGATCACCAGTTCCGGATCGACGTTTTGTTTGTCGCGCATCCACTTGGCGAAGACCTCGAAATGCGCATGGATGCGTTCGCGGGCTTCTTCGCGCATGACTTCGCCGACACCAATCCAATGGTTGAATTCATCTGCGGGAATGATCGACAGCACCTCGACACCGCCCCCTGTACGAGACGCCCGCATCGCGGCGAACCGCATGGCGTTCAGGCATTCCCGGCTGTCGTCCAGTACGACTAGAAACTTGCGCATAAATCGTCTCCCTTTCAGGATCATGACGCAGGAACACAGCCCGCGCAATAGACCTTGCGATGTGGTTCAGGGGCGGGTGGTCGGCAGCGTCAACACCGGCAAGAGGCGGTTTGGAATGACCTCTGACGGAGTTTCACCGACCTGCACCGCGCCATGTGCGGCGTAGAAGGGAACGGCCCCGGGATCGGCCTCGATGCGCACACTGGCGTGCCCTGCGCGGGCCGCTTGCTCCATCGCCCAGGTGATCAGCACGGTGCCAACACCTTGGCGCATATAGGCGGGATCAACGAACAGTTTTGATATCTCGGGGGCGTCCCCGCCAAGCTCCAACGCGATGAGACCCGCAACCGCATTGTCTTTGCGCACGATGGCCAGAGGCTGTGACAGGTGCCCAGGCGTGATGCGCAACACGTCCCGGCAGGATGCGATAAACTGCGCGTCATATCCCCAATGCGCCTTGGAGCGCAGGCAGAGGTCGGACAAGGCCGCAAGCGTCGCGTCATCCGCCTGTGTCAGGCGTTCCGGGGTCACGCAGACCGGGCCCAATCCCAGTAGAGATCCCGCACGCGGCGGGTGACCGGGCCGACCTGATAGGAGATGTCCTCGAACCCGGTGACGGCGGTGACCTTTTGCATGTTGCCGGACAGGAACACCTCGTCCGCATCCTTGAAATCGGCAAAGGTGAGGACGGTTTCATGCACCTTGGTGCCATCGGCGCGCAGGTTGGTCATGTGGCGCGACCGGGTGATCCCGGCGAGGAACGTGCCATTGGGAATGGGGGTGAACACTTCGCCGTCCTTGACCATGAACACGTTCGACGTGGCGCTTTCTGCCACGTTGCCCATCGCGTCGGTGACAAGGGCATTCTGGAACCCCCGGGCGCGGACTTCGGCCAGCATCCGCGCATTGTTGGGATAGAGGCACCCGGCCTTGGCATTCACGACCGCGTCCTCCAGGACCGGACGCCGGAAGCGGGTTTTGCCCAGCGTCACGCTGGCGGTGTCCGGTGCAAGCGGGATTTCTTCGAGGCTGATGGCAAACCCTGTCTTGTCTGCCTTGGGCACAATCGCGGTCTGGTCACCGTCAATCGCCCAGTACATCGGGCGGATATAGACCGCGGCGTCCTTTGGGTACGCTTGCAAGCCGTCCCAGACGATCTGCACCATCTCTTCGGCGCGCATTGTCGGGGTGACCATCAGCGCCTTGGCCGAGCGGTTCACCCGTTCGCAATGTGCCAGGAGATCGGGCGCCACATCATGCGCGTAGCGCGCCCCGTCAAAGACCCCGCTGCCCAGCCAGGCACCATGATCTGCGGCGCGCATGATGGCGACGTCACCGTCGTGCCATGTGCCGTTGAAATAGGTGCGGATGTTTGTGCCGGTTGCCATGGCGATGCCCCCCGATTGCGATGCCGTTTCACGTCCACAAAGGTGGCGCGCGCGGCGAAAGTCAATCCCCCGGGGACGGGGTGGGGGCAGTGGTATGCTGGGCCATCTCCTGAATATACCGTTGACCATTATGGGATGCCGCCAATAGCAGGATGCGGCTTTTGCCCGACAACGCACCGTCCACGGCGTTTTGCAGGTTCGCTTCCACCGATTTCCAGATTTCGGTACCGCCGGTCTGAATGTCCTGCGCCCGCCACCTTAGCGCGCGCCAATGGGCCGCCTGAATGGCAAAGCACAGGATCGGGTCCATCACCGTCAGCGCCATCGCGTCAATCACCCGCCCGTAGAGCGCAACAAACGCATCTGCAGAGCGATCATCATCCACCTTGAGCATGTTCTGCACCGCCATCAATTCAAGTGTTGTATGACGCGGTGCAGGCGTGTCCCCGGCGATGTGGGCAGCGATACGGGTGATGTCCATGTAAACACGGAAATGCGAAACCTTGTCCGCTTCGTTCATCACCACGCTGGATGTGCCGACGCCTATATGGGTTTCCACCAGCTGGGCATGGGCCAGCAATTGCAGGATCTGGCGGATGGGTGTGCGCGACACACCGAATTCTTCGGCCAGTTCCGTTTCCTTGAGCATGAGCGGCCGCGTTGGGTCCGACAGGCACATGCGTTTGCGCACGGCCCTTAATATCTCGGCCTGGCGAAACGCCTATTGGGGCATCGTCGAGGCCAAGGTGCGGGTGTTGTACCAACCACAAGGACTCTGGCCTCTCATGCAGGCCACACAATATGTGTTTACACCCATAAACCCTCTGCACTCCCCATGCAGACGGCGCAACCAACTGGTACGCAACGCAATCATCACCCTTTGCGCGGCCCCGTCGAGCGCCGGACCAGCACAAAGCGTGGCCTGAACACCAGCCCGATCCTGAAAAGAAACGACCAAATGACTTGGGGCGCTCGATCAGAGCGCCCCTTTTTGTCATCCGACCATGCCGACGATCTCGTAGGTCTTTTTGAGGATCGGCGCGGCGATCTCTCTGGCGCGGCCGGCCCCCTTGGCGAGGATCGCGTCGATTTCGTCTGGGCTTTGCATCAGGCGGGCCATTTCCGACGAAATCGGGGACAGCTTTTCCACGGCCAATTCCGACAACAGCGGCTTGAATTCCGAGAACTGCTTGCCACCCATTTCCGACAGCACGGACTCCACCGACTGATCGGCCAAAGCGGCATAGATGTTCACCAGGTTGCGCGCCTCGGGCCGGTCTTCCAAGCCCTTGGCCTCTGAGGGCAATCCGTCCGGGTCGGTCTTGGCCTTGCGGATCTTTTGCGCAATCGCGTCGGCGTCATCGGTCATGTTGATGCGGCTGGCATCCGACGGATCAGACTTGGACATCTTCTTGGACCCGTCGCGCAGGGACATGACCCGCGTGGCGGCGCCTTCGATCACCGGTTCGGTGATCGGGAAGAAGTCGGTCTTGAAGTCGTGATTGAACTTGGTCGCAATATCGCGCGTCAGTTCAAGATGCTGCTTCTGGTCTTCGCCGACGGGCACATGTGTGGCGTGATAGACAAGGATGTCTGCCGCCATCAGGGCCGGGTACGCAAACAGGCCAAGAGACGCGTTTTCCTGGTTCTTGCCGGCCTTGTCTTTCCATTGCGTCATGCGCTTCATCCAACCCATGCGGGCGACGCAGTTGAAGATCCACGCAAGCTGCGCGTGTTCGGCCACTTGTGACTGATTGAAAAGAATGGATTTATCCGGGTCGATGCCACTGGCGATGTAGCCCGCGGCCAATTCGCGGGTCTGGCGCCGCAACGCGTCCGGGTCTTGCCAGACGGTGATCGCGTGCATGTCGACCATGCAGTAAATCGTTTCGTACCCGACGCCCTGCATTTCGACGAAACGCTTCATGGCCCCCAGGTAGTTGCCGAGTGTCAGCCCGCCTGAGGGCTGAATCCCCGAGAAAACCCGGGGCGTGAAAGCGGGAGAGGTTTGGACCCCCTCGGACATGGCAATTCTCCATCTGGCAAATGTGGTTCCGGTGCCTTACCCATGACCCCCAGTGCCGTCAAGCAAGGGCCCCGCGCCGTGACCCATCCACATAACGAACCCCCTCTCAACCCATTGCCGCCCGTGGTGATTGCCTTGTTCCTGGTGATCGTCGGAATAGAGGTGGCGGTGAACCTTGGCGCGCGGGGGATCGTGGGTGGTCCGACTGCGGTGGGATGGCGGATTGTGCTGCTGGAGCGGTTCGCTTTTTCGTCCGAGATTTTCGCCTGGATGCGCGAAACCGGGCGCTGGCCGATGGAGCATGTGTTCCGCATGTTCACCTACCCGTTTGTCCATGCCAGCTTTACCCACGCACTGTTTGCCGGTGTGATGCTGCTGGCGCTGGGCAAGATGGTCGGAGAGGCCATGGGCAGCTTTGCCGTGCTTGCGATTTTCTTTGTGTCCGCTGCCGGAGGAGCCGTGTTCTACGCCGTCACCATCGGTGGGTCGCAACCGTTAATTGGCGCGTTTCCAGCGGTTTACGGGTTGATCGGTGGGTTCACCTACATGCTGTGGTTGCGGCTGGGGCAGTTGGGCGAAAATCAGGTCCGGGCGTTTTCGCTGATCGGGTTTCTTTTGGGAATTCAGTTGCTGTTTGGCCTGCTGTTCGGATCCAACGCGGAATGGGTGGCGGACCTGTCAGGCTTTGCCATCGGGTTCCTGCTGTCGATGATCCTAGTGCCCGGCGGGTTTGCGAAACTGCTGGACCGGTTGCGGCAGCGGGACTAGGCGCTGCCTCGCCGGAACGCGCCTTTGAGTTCGCGCAGGGAAAACGCGCCGAGAAGTTGTCCGGCAAGCGCGTAGCTGACCATGCCGATGGCGATCAGCGCCGCGAGCGCGATGAAGCGAATCCCTGCAAGAGCCAGGAACGGGCCCAACAGGAGCGTGGTAAACCACAAGACCGCACCCATCACGATTGAGGCCAGGCAGACCCGCCAGATGCGGCGGCGGAACTGGCTGTCGAAGCGCGCGACATCGCCCAGTTTGCGGCCACCGATCCCCAGCAGGGCGACCATGACCCAACCGGCCACGGTGGTGGCAATTGCCGGAGCGATCCAGCCGATGACAGGGGCCAGGCCGATGGCAATCACGGCATTCACGATCATCGCCCAAACCGCGAATTTAAAGGGGGATTTCGTGTCTTCGCGGGCAAAGAACAGTGGCTGCAGAACCTTCTGAAGGACAAAGGCCGGCAGGCCCAGACCGTAGATCGCAACGGCGGCGGCGATGGCCGCGCTGTCATCGGCCCCGGTTGCCCCGCGCTGGAAGAGAACCGACACAAGAGGCAGGGGAATCACCACAAGCGCCACAGCAGCAGGAATGGTTAACGCGAGGGACAATTCCCCGGCGCGCGAAAAGGCGTGTTTGGCGCCTGCATCATCCTGCGCGCTCAGGCGGCGGGAGAGGTCTGGCAAGAGCACAATGCCCACCGCAATCCCGACCACGCCCAATGGGAGCTGGTAGAGCCGGTCGGCCGCATAAAGCCACCCGACGGCCTTGTCGAAATGTGACGCAACCTGTTGACCAACAAGCAGATTGATCTGCATCACGCCCCCCGCGAGCGCTGCAGGCACGGCCACGACAACAAGGCGTTTCATCTCGGGCGACCAGCGCGGACGCGCCGGGCGCAACCGGACGCCAGCGCGATCTGCAGTAACCCAGACAAGAGCCAGCTGGGCAAGGCCCGCCACGGGCACCGACCAGATCAGCCAGCGAATAGTTTCGCCCCCGAGATACGCCCCGGTCGCCATGGATAAGCATACGAAAATATTGAGGAAAACCGGTGCCGCCGCCGCTGCCGCAAAGCGACCTGCGGCGTTCAGGACGCCGGAAAACAGGGCTGTTAACGAAATCAGGAAGATGTAGGGAAAAACGATGCGCCCATAATCGACGGTAAGGTCAAAGCGGGCGTCTCCGACGAAGCCTCCGGCGGTGGCCCAGACCAATGCGGGCATGAAGATCATCGCGAGTGCGCTGAGGATCAGCAGGACAAAGGCCAATCCGCTCAGCGCCTGCGTGGCAAAACCTTCCGGGTCGTCGCCGGACTCTAACCGCTTGGAAAACATGGGAACAAAGGACGCGTTGAACGCGCCTTCGGCGAAGAAGCGGCGGAACATGTTGGGCAGGCGGAAGGCTGCGACGAAGGCGTCCATCACCGGGCCTGGGCCGATGAGGGCGAGGATCATCACTTCGCGCAGGACGCCCAGAACGCGGCTCATGAGGGTCCAGAAGCCGACGGTGAGAACACCGGATATGAGGCGGATGGGTTTCATAAGGCTCCTTGTGCGTGAGGACTGGCCTAGAGCAGAAATCCGGCCGCGAAAAGGGGCTGTTGTACGCTTGGAGCGGACGGTTTGTACGGCTCACGCGGGAAAAACAGCGGATTTTCGGGGGTTTTGGGGGAGTTGTCGGTGTTGGAACGGTTGTTGTACGAATTGTACGGCTGGACCGTCCGGTTCGATGTGGTGTTGCCGCGCGCAAATTGCGGTCGGTCCGCAAACGATTTTTCAACCTTTTGCCGACAGGGTGGGGGCCCGCGTCTGTGAAAGGGCACCCATGTTTATCTATAATTCGTCTCCGCTGGAGGACATCAGCACCGAGACCCTGCGCAGCAATCTGCGGCGCGTTCTGGATGATGTGAATTTTCACGACACGCGCTACGCGATCCTCAGGCGGGGGCGGCCCGTGGCGGGTTTGGTTCCGATCACCGAAGCGCGCGCGCTGTTCGAGGCGACGCGCCGGGACCGGCGGTACCGGGATGTTCACTTGCAACAACAGGCGCGGGATCAGGAGCGATTGCGCCGCGCGATCTCGGGGCGTGACCCCTTCGGTGACGATGACGCGCCGAAGGGGCCGGACTTGAGCGGGTATTAGGCGCGGCGGTCAGACCGCTGCAGAGAAAGGATCATCAATGACACCCACCACCGGCAAGAGCAGGTCTGTGGACCCAAGTTCAGCGGCAGCGAGGGCGTCGTCGGCAAGGCCGATGGCATTGAACAGGCTGGAAATGCTGCCATCAAACGCATCCATCACATCGCGCGCATCGGCAACATCGCTTTGACCCTGAATGACCGCAAAATAGAGGCCGATATCGGTTTTGGTTTCGATAAAGGCGACATCCTCGGGCGATCCGGTTTCGGCCCGCGCCCCGGCGAGGAAATCGACGATGAAGCCTGCCTGGGTGACGTTTCCGGCGTCAAGCTGCGAGGTCCAGAAGGTCCGCCCGTCATCATCGGCATTGCGACCGAAGACATTGCCATAGACCGCATTTACAAAAGCGGTGTTCGACATGCCATCATAGAGCGATTGTGTTTCGGGTTGATCGAAGAAGAGCTCTGCGATTTCGCGCAGGGAGAAGCCGTTTTTCTGAAACGCGGTGGCCCAGAACGACAGACCCAGCGCGTCGGCGGCGCGGTTGAAATAGGCGATATACAGCTCGGTGAGGGTGGTCAGGTCTGCCGCGCTGATCTGGCCGATCCCGTCATGCCGGTCGAGGGCGAACTGAACGCCGCCGCTGGTTTCGATGATTTCGACGCCCAGCATCGCGGTGCTGCCATCGGGGGTGTCGCGGTCGGTCAGGGTGCTGATCGCGCCGGAGAAGGTGATCGTGCTTTGACCTTCGTCGATCTCGGCGAAGACGACGGTGTCGGTGCCATTGCCCCCCGAAACGCTGTCATTGCCGAGGTTGCTGGCAAAGAACGTGTCGTCCCCGTCAAATCCGCGGACGAGCTGGTTGCCCATGCCGTCTGTCACAACGTCGTCAGTGTCTGTGGCGAGCAGGATCGTGCGCAAGGGCGTGCCCGTAATGTCGAGCGATTCAATGCCGCCGAACCCGTCATTGGCGACAACGCCGGTGGCGAAATTGAGGTCCAGCCCGGCGCTGGCATCGGTGAACAGGAAATCAAGGATCGGCACCGCGCCTTCGGCGTCGATATCGTAGCTGTCGGACCCTGGCCCGCCGATCAGGGACACCACCTGGCCCGGGGCAAGGCGAACGGTGTAGCTGTCATTGCCGGAGGTGCCTTCCAGCCCGAGATAGGCCGACAGCGCATTGGTGACATCTTGATAGGTGTCGGTGAAGCCGGCGCCTGTGGCGGACCCGGTGTTGAGGACGCCGTCGATATCGAAGGTCACGGGCGCGTTGATCCGGTCATAATCGAGGATGAACCCCGGCGCGTCGGTGCCCGTGGTTGGGTTGAAGATGAACGTATCATTGCCCAGGCTGGCGACGATCCGGTCGCCATCTTCGGTATTCGTGCCAGTGTTGATCGTGTCGGCGCGGGACGTGCCTTCGACCGCGTCGTCAAAGCGCGACCCGATGAAGGTGATCGGCTGGGTGAGAAGCGGCAGGAAGGGTTCCCAGGCAAGTTCCTGATCGAACCCGCTCAGCCCGCTGCTGGCGTCGATGGTGATGGGGCCGGATTCGTTGAACAAGTCCGCGATGCCGGTGAAATCGGCCGCGTTCGCGATGTCGAACAGGGCCTGCTGAAACGCAACGGCGCTCCAGCCGATGTCGCTGACGGTGGCTTGCCGGATATCGAGCCCGTTGAATTCAATGGAGGTGATGATCCCTGATGTGAAAACACCCTGAGCATCCGCCGCGAACCCGAACCCGCGGAAGGTGACAAAGACATTGGCCTCGGCGTACACGGTGTGCGTCAGGACAAACTCCGTGGGCGTTGAGGAGGTCAATGCGACGCTGAGCGTGCCGGTGCCGTCAAAGAATGACTGGTCGAGAAACGCGGGGTTTGTGCCTGTGTAGGTGAACTGCATGATGTACTCCGAACTCTGAGACGAGGCTTATTCCTTGGCGCGGGCTGCACCTTCGCTGATGGCGCTGCGCAGCTTGGCTTCGAGCGATCTTTGCTTGCTTTCGGCGTGAAACTTCAAGCCGAACATGTCTTTGACATAGAACGTGTCCACCACCTGTTCGCCATAGGTCGCGATGACGGCGGAGGCGATATAGACATTGGCGTCGGCCAGCGTGCGGGTGAGATCGAACAACAGGCCGGGACGGTCGCGGGTGTCGACTTCGATGATCGTGTAGATTTCGGACCCGTCATTGTCGAAGGTGATGGATGTCGGAACGTTGAAGGCGCGTTCGCGTTTCTTGAGCTTGTCGCGCGGTTTGATCGCGTCGCGCGCAACGACTTCGCCGCTGAGCGTTTTGGTGATGGTCTGGCGCAACCGGGGAATGCGGCTGTCTTCGTAGGGTGACCCGTCGCCATCCTGGATCCAGAAGGCGGCGGTGGCGTAGCCGTCTTTGGAGGTAAAGGTGCGTGCGTCGACGACATTTGCCCCGGCCAGCGCCAGCGCTCCGGAGAGGCGCGAAAAGATGCCCGGGTGATCGGCGAGGGCAAAGCAGACGCGGGTGGCGTCACGATCTTCATCGGGGTGGATGTCGATCTTGATCTCGTCGTCTTGGATGTCGCGCAGAAGCTCGGCAAAAACCTTGTGCGCGGTGACATGCAGGCCCTGCCAATAGGGTGGATAATGCCGCCCGGTTTCGATCCGCAGCGATTTCGCGTCCCAGTCGGCCAGTTCGGCGCGCAGGGCTTTCTTGGCCTCGGTTCCGCGGTTTTCCCGGTTGAGCGCCTCCATCCCGTCTTCGAGCGCGCGGCGGGTCTGGCGGTAGAGCGCGCGGATCAGGACCGCTTTCCAGTTGTTCCAGGTGTTTGGACCGACGCCCCGGATGTCACACACGGTGAGCACGCAGAGCAGATCGAGCCGTTCCTTGGTTTGCACCGCCTTTGCGAAATCGCGCACGGTACGCGGGTCGGCGATGTCGCGTTTCTGCGCCATGTCGGACATCAGGAGGTGGTAGCGGACCAGCCATTCGACGGTGGCGACCTCGGCCTTGTTCAGGCCAAGCCGGGGGGCGACCTTGCGCGCGATCTTGGCACCCAGGATGGAGTGATCTTCCTGCCGGCCCTTGCCGATGTCGTGCAGCAACAGGGCGACGTACAGAACCTTGCGGTTCACGCCGTCCTTGAGGATCGTGCTGGCGACGGGCAGGTCTTCTTCGAGGTTGCCATGTTCGATCTCGCTCAGGTGCCAGATGCACTGGATGGTGTGTTCGTCCACCGTGTAATGGTGGTACATGTTGAACTGCATCATCGCGACGATGGGTTCGAATTCGGGGATGAAGGCGGAGAGCACGCCGAGTTCGTTCATCCGGCGCAGGGCACGTTCGGGATTGCCGTGTTTCAGCAGCAGATCGAGGAAGATGCGCTGGGCTTCCTTGTTGGCGCGCATGTCGGTGTCGATCAGGGTGAGGTTGGCGCTGATCAGGCGCATGGCGTCGGCGTGGATCAGCAGGCCGGTGCGCAGGGCTTCCTCGAAGATGCGCAGCATGTTCATCTTGTCCGACAGGAATGCCGTTTCGTCCGCGATGGCGAGGCGGTTGTTGACCACCTCGTAGCCCTTTTTGACCTTCGGCGCGCGTGTGAAGAGCCGCATCAGCAGCGGCGGTTCTTTTTTCTGCGAGGCTTCCAGTGAAGTCAGGAAGATGCGGGTGAGATCCCCGACCGATGTGGCGTGGCGGAAAAAGTCCTGCATGAACCATTCCACCGCGCGGCGGCCGCCCTTGTCGGTGTAGTGCATGCGGGCTGCCACCTCGACCTGCATGTCGAAGGTCAGCTGTTCGGTGGCCCGGCGCGCGGCCAGGTGCAGGTGACAGCGGACGGCCCAGAGGAAGTTTTCAGCCTTCACGAAGGTCTGGTATTCTTCGGGCCGGAAGACGCCGATGCGGACGAGGTCTTCAATATCGTCGGTGTGGTTGATGTACTTGGCGATCCAGAACAGCGATTGCAGGTCGCGCAGACCGCCCTTGCCCTCTTTGACGTTGGGTTCGACCATGTAGCGCTGGCCCTGCTTGACGTGGCGGGCGTCGCGTTCGGTCAGCTTGGCGTCGATGAATTCGCCTTCGGTGCCGTGAAACAGCTTGGTCCAGAGCTGGGTGTCGAGGTCTTCGGCGAGCGGGGCATGGCCGACCACGAAGCGGTGTTCGAGCATCGCGGTGCGGATGGTGAAATCCTCGGCCCCGAGGCGCAGGCAATCGTTCACAGTGCGCGCGGAGTGACCGACCTTGAGCTTGAGATCCCACAGGATGTAGAGCATCGATTCGATGACGCTTTCGGCCCAGGCGGTGATCTTGTACGGCGTCAGGAACAGCAGGTCGACATCCGAGAACGGGGCCATGGCCCCGCGCCCGTAACCCCCGACGGCCAGCACGCTGATGCGTTCGCCTTCGGTCGGATTGGGGTTGCGATGGATGCGCAGGGTGACGATTTCCCAGGTCAGGGTGATCAGCTGATCGGTGAGCCAGGTATAGCCCGAGATCACCGGTCCCGCGGCAAGCGGGGCCGCGTCGAGCCGGGCTTCGACGGCGGCGCGGCCGTCTTTCTGCGCGGCCTTGAGCACCCCGACAACGGCGGCGCGGATGGTCGGTTCGTCCATCGCGTCGCCGACAGCATCCCACATCGCGTCCCGCAGGGCGGCGACGTCAAGAATATCGGCGTTCAGCGCATCTGCGCCGGGCATGTCGACCGGGAGGTCGGCGGTCGGATCAGAAGCCTGCGCTGCCGAAGCCGGATGGGGCTGAGTCAAGGATGGTCACCTGCTTGTTGCGCACGGTTGCAACCGCAAGTCCGCGCTCGTTGGTTCCGTCGGACCGGAGGCGGAACACGCCTGTGGCCCCCTGGAAGCCAGAATTCTGTGTCAGTGCCCGCCCGCTCAAGGCGTCTGAGCGGCCCTGTTTGACCAACGCGCCGACGGCTGCGATGCCATCAAAGGCAAGGCCCGCCAGCGGGTGCGGATCGGCCCCGTAGCGCGCGCGGTACCGGCTTTCAAAGGCGTTTGTCGCGCCGGGATCGGTCAGCGTGAAGTATCCACCCTGTGCGCCCGGCATTGCCAGGATTTGTGGCGGCACGTCCCACCGGGCCAGGCCGATATATTGCGTGGCGGCGGGGCTGACACCGGCCTCGGGGAGCAGTTGCAGGAACATCGGCAATGCGCCGGCGGCGGTAGAGGTCAGGAACACGGAATCCGCGCCATTGGCCTGAATGCTGCTGGCGATCCGGGGAACGGCGGCGGTCACGCCGTCTTGCGAGAACGGGAAGGATTCCACAGCGGCCACGCGGACCCCGTTCTGGGCGGCTGCGGCCTGAATCGAGGCTTTGCCAAACTCGCCTTCGACGTTTTGCGGGTGCACGATGACAACGGAGTTTTTGCCTTGCCGCGCGGCGTAGCCCAGCAGGCGGTTGGCGGTGTTGCGGAAGGTCGCGCCAAGGATGAAGACGTTGCCGCCCGCGATGCTTGGGTTGTTGGAGAAGCTGAGGACGTTCACATTGTTGTCCGACACGGCGACACCCGCCGCGTTGGCCGCTTCGCCGAAGAGAGGGCCAAGGATGATCTGGGCGCCTTCGGAGACGGCGCGTTCGGCCTGGGTGGCGGCCTGTTGCGCATTTCCGGCGGTGTCATAGACGCGCAGGTCGATCTGGACACCATCGAGCGAAGCCAGCGCAAGCCGGGCTGCGTTTTCCATGCTGCTGGCCACCGCCCCGGCGCTGCTGTCGGTGCGCGGGATCAGGAGCGCGACCGGAACCGGTGCGTTCGTGTCGACGCGCGGACCCGTGCCGCCGCCGGTGCCGGCCATCATGCTGGGATCACATGCGGCCAGTCCCATAAATGCAACGACCGCCACGGCTTTCCGCATGAGCTTGCGGGGGGTGGACAAAACAGCCAACATAAAAACACTCCCTGATCGCGTCACGTTCGTCGCGCGCGTATTTTGGTTGTGCGGGATAATAGACGACGCGAAAGGCGGGTCCAGACATGAATTGGCAGGCACGCGATATCGCGCCGGGATTGTACCTTGTGGCGACTCCGTTGGGCAATGCACGGGACATCACGCTGCGCGCGCTGGACCTTTTGGCAGGGGCCGATGTTCTGGCGGCCGAGGACACCCGGTCGTTGCGCCGGTTGATGGATATTCATGGCGTGCCTTTGTCGGAGCGACCGCTGGTTGCCTATCACGATCACAATGGCGACCGGGCGCGGCCGCGTTTGCTTGCGGCGCTGGAGGCAGGGCAATCGGTGGTTTACGCGTCCGAGGCGGGCACGCCGTTGATCTCGGACCCGGGGTTTGACCTGATGCGGGCAGCATTGGAGGCAGGATACGATTGCACCACTGCGCCGGGGGCAACAGCTGCGGTGGCCGCGTTGACGGTGTCGGGGTTGCCGTCGGACCGGTTTCTGTTTGCCGGGTTTCTGCCGAACAGTTCGGGCAAACGGAAAAAGGCGCTGGCGGAATGTGTGGATGTGCCCGCGACGCTGATTTTCTACGAATCCCCCAAGCGGTTGGGCGCGATGCTGCGCGACGCCGCAGAGGTTCTGGGCGCGGATCGGGCGGCGGTGGTGTGTCGGGAATTGACCAAGAAATTCGAGGAACGCCGGGCCGGGACGTTGACGGAACTGGCGGAGGCGTACCTGGCGGATGCGCCGCGAGGAGAGATCGTGGTGGTCATTGACCGGGGCCAGGGCCGCGTGGCGGATCAGGCGACGCTGGATGCGGCGCTGGAAGAGGCGTTGCGCCGACTGTCGGTGAAAGACGCGGCCAGCGAGATCGCGCGTCGCTTTGGCGTGCCAAGGCGGGAGGCGTATCAAAGGGCGATGGCATTAGGCGAAAATTAGATGTCTTGTTTTAGGGTGATTCTGACTGGAGGTGGCAGATGCCCTTTGATTTTCAGAATGATGTCTCGGCGACGGGACAAACCAATTACCATGCCGGGATCAGCGCGGAAAAAACGGTGGAACACACATACGGGCGGCGCGGGGCGCGCTTGCGCGAGGCGCGTTGGCGCGGACCCTATGGAGAAATTGATCTGATCTTTTCCGAAGGCGAAACGGTGGTTTTTGTCGAGGTCAAGAAAAGCCGCACCCATGCGCAGGCGGCGCAGCGGCTGACGGCACGGCAAATGCAGCGTATTCTGCACAGCGCGGATCACTATCTGGGGTCGTGTCCCAAGGGCGCGCTGACGGATGCGCGGCTGGATGTGGCGCTTGTGGACGCGCAGGGCGTGGTTGAGATCATCGAGAACGCAAGTCTGGCGGCCTAGCCGCATCGCTTGCGCCCCGACAGGCGTTGCGCCATTACGAGGCCAGCACAGCAAGGGGGCCATTTCATGAAAATCGCGTTCCAGATGGATCCGATCCAATCCGTCGACATCTCGGCCGACAGCAGTTTTCGCCTTGCCGAAGAGGCACAGGCGCGTGGACACGACTTGTTTTTCTACAGCCCCGACAAACTGGCCTATGACGAGGGCCGGATCCTGGCCAAAGGGCATTCTTTCACGGTAAAGCGTGTGCAGGGCGATCACGTGGCGTTGGGGCCCGAGGAACAGGTGGATCTGGCGGATTTCGACGTGATCTGGCTGCGACAGGACCCGCCGTTTGACATGCATTACATCACGTCGACGCATTTGCTGGACCGTCTGGCGGGGCAGGCCCTGGTGGTGAATGACCCGTTCTGGGTGCGCAATTATCCCGAGAAGCTGTTGGTGCTGGATTTTCCCGATCTGACACCGCCAACGATGATTGCGCGGGATCTTGAGACGATCAAATCGTTCAAGGCGCGGTATGGGGACGTTATCCTCAAGCCGCTTTACGGCAATGGCGGGGCCGGGGTGTTCCGGCTGGATGCGAATGACCGGAATCTGACATCGCTGCACGAGTTGTTCACCGGCTTTTCGCGTGAGCCGTTGATTGTTCAGAAATTCCTGCCGGATGTGTCGGCGGGGGACAAGCGGGTGATTCTTGTCGATGGCGATCCTGTGGGTGCGATCAACCGGGTGCCGGCGGCGGGTGAAACGCGGTCAAACATGCATGTGGGCGGGCGGCCTGAAAAGATCGGGCTGTCAGAGCGCGATTTGGAGATCTGCGCACGGATCGGGCCGCTTTTGAAGGAAAAGGGGCAGGTGTTTGTCGGCATTGATGTGATCGGGGATTACTTGACCGAGATCAACGTGACCTCGCCCACTGGCATTCAGGAACTGGAACGGTTTGACGGGGTAAATATCGCCGAGAAGATCTGGCAGGCGATTGAGGCAAAGCTGTCCTGATCATGCGGTTTGCGGCAAGCGGTAGCTGAGCGCTTCGGCGACGTGATCGCGGCTGACGGCGTCGGAGGCGTCGAGGTCAGCGATGCTGCGCGCCACCCGCAGGACGCGGTGATAGCCACGGGCGGACAGGCCGAAGCGGTCGGCAGCCTGGGTGATCAGGGCGCGGGCGTCTGTGTCGAGCGCGGTGGCGGTGTCGAGCAGTTCGCCCTGAAGGTCGGCGTTGTGGGTCAGGTTTGGCGTGTCGGCAAAGCGGGCGCGCTGGACCGTCTGGGCCGCGGCGACGCGGGCGGCGATCTGCGCCGAGGTTGCGCCTGTGTTCGGGCCGTCGAGGTCGCGGAAGGCCACGGGCGGGACATCGACGCGCAGGTCAAACCGGTCGAGCAGCGGGCCGGAGATGCGGCCCATGTAGTCTTCTCCGCAGTGCGGGGCGCGGGAACAGGCGCGGGCCGGGTCGGACAGGTGGCCGCATTTGCAGGGGTTGGCGGCGGCGACCAGCATGAAGCGGCAGGGATAGGTGACATGGGCGTTGGCGCGGGCGACCATGACTTCGCCGGTTTCGATGGGCTGGCGCAGCGTTTCCAGCACGGCGCGGGGAAATTCTGGAAACTCGTCCATGAACAGAACGCCGTTATGCGCCAGGCTGATTTCGCCGGGTTTGGCGGTGCGCCCACCGCCGACGATGGCGGCCATCGAGGCTGTGTGATGGGGTTCACGGAACGGGCGATGGCGGGAGATGCCGCCGGCCTCGATCAGGCCCGATAGGGAGTGCACCATGGAGGTTTCGAGCGCTTCGGACGGGGTGAGCGGTGGCAGGATGCCGGGCAGGCGCGCTGCAAGCATGGATTTACCCGAGCCGGGCGTGCCGACCATCAGCACGTGATGCCGTCCGGTTGCGGCGATTTCGAGCGCGCGCTTGGCGCGTTCCTGACCTTTGACATCGGCCATATCGGTGGTCGCGGCGGGCATCTGCACCTCGCCCGGGTCGCAGGGCGGCAGCGGGGTGCGTCCGGTCAGGTGCTGGATGATATCCATCAGGCCACCCGCGCCGATGACCTGGCAGCCGCCGACCCAGGCGGCTTCGGCCCCCGAGGCGGCCGGGCACAAAAGCGCGCGGTTTTCCGAGGCGGCGGCCATTGCGGCGGGCAGGGCGCCGATGACGGGGATCAGCGCGCCGTCGAGTGAGAGTTCGCCCAAGGCAACCGCCTGTGCCACGGCGTCTTTGGGCAGGATGTCAATCTCGGCCAGCAGGGCGAGGGCGATGGGCAGATCGAAATGCGACCCTTCCTTGGGCAGGTCGGCCGGTGACAGGTTGATGGTGATGCGCTTGGAGGGCAGCGCGATGTGCAGCGTGGAAAGAGCGCCGCGCACGCGGTCACGGGATTCCGACACGGCCTTGTCGGGCAGGCCGACGATGGAAAAGGCCGGCATGCCGGGGGTCACGGCGCATTGGACTTCGACGATGCGCGCTTCGACCCCTTCGAACGCAACTGTGTAGGCATGGGCGACCATGGCACCTGCTTTCTTTTGCCGGGGCAGGGTGCCTGTGCCATGGTTGCCAAAAGGTTAACGACTGCGGGTGCGATTTGGTGTGACTTTGCCGGGACGCACGCCATATAAACCGGCAAGGGTGTGTGAGCGAGCGGTGATGTGACACGACCGATCTGGACAGTTTTAGGCGCGGTGTCGCTGGCATTTGCGGCCATCGGTGTTGTGCTGCCGGTGCTGCCAACGACGCCGCTTGTCCTGTTGGCGGCGTTCTGTTTCACCCGAGGGTCGCCGCGCCTTGCGGCGATGCTGGAGGGGCATCATCTGTTTGGCCCGATCATCGCGGATTGGCGGGAAAACGGGGCCATTGCGCCGAAATTCAAGGTGATGGCCCTGTCGATGATGGCGGCGACATTCGTGGTCAGCCTGTATTTCGGTCTGCCGGTGTTCGTGCTGACGGTGCAGGCGGTGTGCATGTCGGGAGCCGCAGCCTACGTGTTGAGCCGCCCGAGCCACGGCGCGCGCGGCTAGGGCGGGCCATGTGCCTTAGGTGATGGCGATGAAGGCGGGCCAGGCCTCGGGGTCTTGGACGGTTTCATCGCGGCAGAGCTTGTTTTCAAAGCCGTAGATTTGGCCTTTGTATTCAAGGAACCATGCAGGCGTGCCGCCGGTGAACGGGCAGGTTGCGTTGACCGACGGGCCGGTTTCGACCGGTTTCGCGGGCTGTGGCGTTGGGCCGGGCCAGGGTTTGGTGTCAAAGGGTTTGGCATACCATGGCAGGGTTTTTCCGGTGACCAGTGACATGGTGCGCCATTGGCGGAACATCGTGTCGTTCAGGTGGGTGTCGACATAGGCTTGTGCTGTATCGGACAGGGCCACGTCATAACCGGCGAACCGCGCCGCCACCGGGGCATAAGCGATGTCGGCGATGGAGTAGGTGCCGAGCAGCCATGGGCCCTGGTCGGCGTATTTGTTGCGGGCAAAGCTCCAGATTTTTTCGATGCGGGCAATGTCGGCCCGGGTGTCGTCGGACAGGTCGACGGCGCGGTAGGCGGTGCGCAGGTTCATCGGGCATTCGGTGCGCAGGGCGGAAAAGCCTGCGTTCATTTCGGCGGCAAGGGCGCGGCCCAGGGCGCGGGCGGTGGGATCGGAGGGCCAGAGGCCGCCATCGGGGTGACGGTCGTGCAGTTCTTCGGCCATGGCCAGGGATTCCCAGACCGGGGTGCCTTCGGGGGTGCGCATGCAGGGCACGGTTCTGGCGGGGGCCATGTCGGGAATTTGGTCCGCGACGCTGGAGGTGCTGAAATCGACGAGATGCAGGTTGGGTTTGAGGCCCAGGTGGCGGAACAGGAGCCAGCCACGCAGAGACCAGCTCGAATATGCGAAATCGCCGATATAGAGGTCGTAGGTCATGTCGTGTCCCGGTTTCTGTTCGTGTTGGGTTAGCCTAGTGTGAAGACCGCGAAACGCCCAATTGAGAATTGTGCGGTTGCCGATCACGGATCGGCATTTATGTCAGGGCTTTTTATGCAGCCTGCGCGCTATTCATGTTTTGGAGATAAATTTTTGATCCAGCCTTGTGGGTGCCCCGTAGACAGTACGAGGGATCAAGACTGGGGGCACAGATGGCACTCGACGCTTTTAACGACCAAACCTTGTCACGCCGCGCGATGAAGGCAGAGCTTCTGGATGCGGAAACCGAACTGAAGCTGGCCTATGCCTGGCGCGACGAACGGGACGAGGCCGCGCTGCACCGTTTGATCACCGCGTATATGCGATTGGCCATTTCGATGGCGTCCAAGTTCAAGCGTTACGGCGCGCCGATGAATGATTTGATCCAGGAAGCGGGTCTGGGCCTGATGAAGGCGGCGGACAAGTTCGACCCGGATCGTGGCGTCCGCTTTTCGACCTATGCCGTGTGGTGGATCAAGGCGTCGATTCAGGATTACGTGATGCGGAACTGGTCGATTGTGCGCACCGGGTCCACATCTTCGCAGAAATCTCTGTTTTTCAACATGCGCCGGGTTCAGGCGCGGCTGGAGCGGGAAGCGGCGGCCGAAGGCAAGAAGCTGGAAGGGCACGAGATGAGGCGTTTGATCTCGGAAGAGATCGGTGTGCCGCTGCATGACGTGGAGATGATGGAAGGCCGCTTGTCCGGGTCGGATTATTCGCTGAACGCGACGCAATCGACCGAAGATGAGGGCCGTGAGTGGATTGATGCGCTGGAGGATGACAGCGCGCAGGCCGAAGAGATGGTCGAAGAAGACATGGATCTCGCGCAGTTGCGTCAGTGGCTGTTGATGGCGATGAACCAGCTGAATGAGCGCGAACGGTTTATCGTGCGTGAACGCAAGCTGCGGGAAGATGCGCGGACGCTGGAAAGCCTTGGCAACGAGTTGGGCTTGTCAAAAGAGCGGGTGCGCCAGCTTGAGGCGGCGGCGTTCCAGAAAATCCGGAAGTCGCTTGAAGCCCAGAGCCCAGAGGTGCATCACTTCCTCGCATGAAGCATTTAGTTTTTGTTCTGGCCTGCGCCCCCACGGTTCTGACCGCTGGGGGCGTTTTTGATGGGGCGGATGTGGTGTTCCTGGGGGAGCTGCATGACAACCCCGGACATCATGCGCGACAGGCGGACTATGTCGTGGCGTTGCAGCCGACGGCGCTGGTGTTCGAGATGCTGACGCAGGCGCAGGCGAATCTTGTGACGCCGGACCTGGTGGCGGATGAGGTGGCTTTGGAGGCCGCGCTGGGCTGGGCTGACAGCGGCTGGCCGGATTTTTCGATGTATTATCCGATTTTTGCAGCCGCCCCGGAGGCGGCGGTGTTTGGTGCGGCGGTTCCGCGTGAGACGGCGAAGGGTGTCATGGAGACCGGTGTTGTGGCGGCGTTTCGCGGGGATGGCGCGCGTTATGGTCTGACCACCCCCTTGCCCGAAGACCAGCAGGCGACCCGAGAGGCGCTGCAATTGTCGGCCCATTGCGATGCGATGCCGCAGGAGATGTTGCCGTTGATGGTGGATATCCAGCGGTTGCGGGATGCGGAGTTGGCCTATTCCGCGGTTCAGGCATTCGAGGCTTATGGCGGGCCGGTGGTGGTGATCACGGGCAACGGGCATGCCCGCCTTGATTGGGGCGCACCGGTTTACCTGATGGAGGCGGCGCCCGGGGTGCGGATTGCCGCATTGGGGCAGGCCGAGGACGGCGCGGGGGCGCCGCTGGGCGCGTTTGATCTGGTTGAAACATCGCCGCCGGCTGACCGCGGGGATCCCTGTGAGGCGTTCCGTTGATTGAGTTTTCCCGGGCAGGCTCGTAACACTTGGGGCAGGCAACAACCTGGGGCGGGCCTTATGCTAAGCGGCAAGCGTGTGTTACTGATCATCGGCGGCGGGATCGCGGCGTATAAGTGCCTTGATCTGATCCGGCGTCTGAAAGAGCGCGGCGCGGCGGTGACGCCGGTGATGACGCGGGCTGCGGGCGAATTTGTGACACCGTTGTCGGTGTCGGCATTGGCTGGTGAAAAGGTCTATACCGATCTGTTTGATCTGACCGACGAGGCCGAGATGGGGCATATCCAGCTGTCGCGGGTGGCGGACCTGGTGCTTGTGGCCCCGGCGACGGCGGATCTGATGGCGAAGATGGCCAATGGGTTTGCCAGCGACATGGCGACAACCTTGCTTTTGGCGACCGATACGCCGGTGATGATGGCCCCGGCGATGAATGTGCGGATGTGGGAGCATCCGGCGACGCAACGCAATCTGGCGGTGTTGCGCGGGGATGGTGTGGCGGTGGTCGGGCCGAATGACGGTGACATGGCCTGTGGCGAGTTTGGGCCGGGGCGCATGGCGGAACCGCTGGAGATTGTCGACGCGGTGATCGGCGCGGTGGCGGCGGGGCCGTTGTCGGGCAAGCGGATCGTTGTGACCTCGGGGCCGACCCATGAGCCGATTGACCCGGTGCGGTACATCGCAAACCGGTCGTCCGGGGCGCAGGGTACAGCGATTGCGGCGGCGTTGCGGGCGTTGGGGGCCGAGGTGGTGTTTGTCACCGGTCCGGCCGAGGTGTCGCCGCCTGACGGCGTCGAGGTGGTGCCCGTGGAGACGGCGCAGCAGATGCGCGACGCCGTGCATGCGGCGCTGCCTGCGGACGCGGCGGTGTTTGCGGCCGCCGTGGCGGATTGGAAAGTTGTGGGTGCCTCGGACAGCAAGATCAAGAAACAGGCGGGGCAGTTGCCGACCCTGTCGTTCGAGGAAAACCCCGACATTCTGGCGGAGGTGTCGCAGATGGCAGACGGACGCCCCGGACTGGTTGTTGGATTTGCGGCCGAGACGGATGATGTGGTGGCCAATGCGACGGCCAAGCGTCAGCGCAAGGGCTGTGACTGGATCGTGGCGAATGATGTGTCGCCTGCCACGGGCATCATGGGGGGATCCGAAAACGCGGTTACGGTGATTTCGGACAGCGGCGCGGAGGGCTGGCCGCGCATGGGCAAGGATGCGGTGGCGCGGCAATTGGCAGCGCGGATTGCCGACGCGTTGGTCTGACGGTGCGGGCGCACCATTTGGCATATTTGTAAAAAGAAGAAGGGCGAAGCGTGGTCACGATAGAGATGACGTGGGACGACGGTGCGGACAGGTCATTGGGGCTGCCGAGCTATGCAAGCGCTGGCGCGGCGGGGGCAGATCTGCGGGCAAATTTTCCCGATCGCGGGGCGGTTGTGCTGGAGCCGGGCGCGCGCATGCTGGTGCCGACAGGTCTGCGGCTTGCGATCCCGGAGGGCTACGAAGTGCAGGTCCGGCCGCGGTCAGGTTTGGCGCTGAAACACGGGATCACGTTGCCCAACAGCCCCGGTACGATTGACAGTGACTATCGCGGGTCGCTGGGGGTAATCGTCATGAATACAGGGGCGGAGCGGTTCGAGATTTCGCATGGCGACCGGATTGCCCAGATGATCGTTGCGCCGGTTGTGCGCGGGGCCTTTGTCGAGGTTGCGGCGTTGGACGAGACCGATCGGGGGACCGGGGGCTTTGGATCGACCGGGGTGGCGTCATGATTGTTGTCTTGTCGATGGCGGTTGCCCTTTGGGGCTTGGGCGCGGTGCTGCGGATTCCGCGCAAGGCGCGGCTTTACATGGTGGGATTGCTTTACGTGGCGGTGCTGTTTGTGCAGGTGGCGTTGCCTTTCGGGCATCCGTTGCGCATGGCGACCGGCGAAAGCGCGGCCTTGTGGATTTTGATCGGTGTCTCTGCGGCCGTGGCGGTTCTTTATGGCAAGGTGGTGCAGGGTCTGAAGGCACGGGCCGAGGCCAGGGAGCAGGCCGAGCATGTACCGGTGGTGCGGTCGGAGAAGTTTTCCGGCACAGAGCTTGAACGCTATGCCCGCCATATCGTGCTGCGCGAGATCGGCGGGCCGGGGCAGAAGGCGCTGCGCGATGCCAAGCTGTTGGTGATCGGGGCCGGGGGGCTGGGCGCGCCGGCGTTGCAATATCTGGCCGCCGCCGGTGTCGGCACCATCGGGGTGATTGATGATGACGTGGTGGAGAATGCCAATCTGCAACGGCAGGTGATCCACCGGGACGAAGATATCGGTCTGCCCAAGGTGTTTTCGGCGCAAAAAGCGATGATGGCGCAGAACCCCTATGCCGAGGTACGACCCTATCACCGACGGTTGACCGACGCGATCGCGGAAGAGTTGTTTGCCGAATACGATCTGGTTCTGGACGGGACGGATAATTTCGAGACGCGGTACTTGGCGAACCGGGTGGCGGTGGCGTCGGGCACGCCTTTGATTTCCGGCGCTTTGGCGCAGTGGGAGGGGCAGATTTCGGTGTTTGATCCTGCAAATGGTGCGCCGTGTTACCAATGTATTTTCCCTGAAGCCCCGGCGGACGGTCTGGCGCCGTCCTGTTCGGAGGCGGGGGTCATTGGGCCGTTGCCGGGGGTGATCGGGGCGATGATGGCGGTGGAGGCGATCAAGCTGATCACGGGCGCGGGGCAGCCCTTGCGGGGCGAGCTGTTGATCTATGACGCGCTTTGGGGAGAGACCCGGAAGATTGCGTTGAAGCGGCGGGTAGACTGTCCGATTTGTGGGTCGGGGGTGCCGGGCTGAAGCCCGGCCTACGGGGCGGGTACGCAGGTGGTGCTTGCCCTGACGGATGGGCGCGGCATACTTGGCGGCAAATCCAAGAGGGAGTCGGACGAATGAAACGCATGTTTGGTGCAGTCGCAGCGGTGGTGTTTGGCGCAAGTGCGGCGCTGGCCGGGGGGCATTTGCCCGATCTGGAAGGGCGCGAAGTGGTTGTGGTGACTGAAAACGCCTATCCGCCGTTGCAGTTCGTGGATCCGGCCAGCGGTGATGCCGTAGGCTGGGAATATGACGCCATGGCCGAGATTGCCGAGCGGCTCAATATCACCGTGGTTTACGAGAATATCTCGTGGGATGCGATGATCGCGGCGGTGAGTGAAGGCCAGTTCGATATGGGCATGACCGGGATCACCATTCGGGAGGACCGGGCCGAGAAGGTGGATTTCTCGGAGACGTATATGACGTCCGAGATGTTGATGATGGTGCGCTCAGACGAAGACCGGTTTACGGATGCCGCGTCTTTTGCGGCGGATGCGGATCTGTTGATGGCCGCGCAGCCGGGGACCACGCCGTTTTACGTCGGGGTGTATGACGTGCTTGACGGCGATGAAGCCAACCCGCGGATCAAGCTTTTCGAGACATTCGGAGCCGGGGTGCAGGCGCTGCGCACGGGCGACGTGGATCTGGTCTTGTCGGACAGCACGGCGGCCAATGGCTATGTCGAGGCGTCTGAAGGGACCTTGAAGATCATCGGAGACAAGCTGGGCACCGAGGATTTCGGGTTCATCTTTCCCAAGGGGTCCGACCTTGTGGAGCCGATCAACGCGGCGATCAAGGATATGCGGGAGGATGGCACCATTGATGCGCTCGACAAGAAGTGGTTCCTTGATTTCAAGATCGGCGGTTAATTCGGCGCGTTCGCGCGGATGATCCCGCAGTCTAAGCCTGACAGCGATTTTCCCTACTGGCTGGTGGCCGTGGTCGGCCTTGGCCTGTGGGGATTCTGGCAAATTCTGGAAAGTGACCTGCACACGCAGATCCTGAGCACGCTCATGCGCGGTGTGCAGGTGACGGTGTTTGTCACGCTGGTGGGGTTTGCGCTGGCGGCCGCTTTGGGGTTGCTGATTGCGCTGATGTCTCTGTCAGGGTCGCTGATCCTGCGGCAGGTGGCGCGGTTTTATACCGAGATCGTGCGGGGCATTCCGATCATCGTGCTGCTTTTATACGTGGCCTTTGTGCTGGCACCGGGTCTCGTGGCGCTGCGCAATACGGTGCTGGAGCCGCTTGGGTTTGAGCCCATCCGGACGCGGGAGTTTTCCCTTCTTTGGCGGGCGATCATTGCGTTGATGATCGGGTATTCGGCGTTTATTGCCGAGGTGTTTCGCGCCGGGTTGCAATCGGTTGACGAAGGTCAGATCGAGGCCGCGAATGCCCTGGGGCTCAAGCGCTGGCACCGATTCCGGTTCATCGTGTTTCCGCAGGCGATCCGCACGATCCTGCCGCCCCTGGGCAATGATTTCGTGGCGATGATCAAGGATTCCTCGCTTGTTTCGGTGCTGGGGGTTCTGGATGTGACGCAATTGGGCAAGGTCACGGCGGCGGGCAATTTCCGGTATTTCGAGACCTACAACGTGGTGGCGCTGATCTATCTGACGATGACGATCAGCCTGTCGATTGTCTTGCGCCGGTTGGAAGTTCGGTTGCGCAACCGGCCCTGAGCGCCCGTGGTCGCGTGGCATTGGCATATTTGGAAAAAGAAGAGGCGAGGGTTGGTTGCCCTTGGTCGGTGGCGCGCCTAGGTCTTTGGGGAAGATAGGAGAGACCTTATGACCAACCCGTTGCTGGAGACCTGGGAGACACCGTTTGGCCTTGCCCCGTTCGAACGGATCTCGGACGCTGATTTTGCGCCTGCAATCGAGGCGGCGATGGCGGAAGACCTGGCCGAAGTGGAGGCAATCGCGGCGTCTGAAGACGCACCGAGTTTTGAAAACACGATCGAGGGGCTGATGCGGACGGGGGCCAAGCTCGATCAGGTGTTGGGGGTGTTCTACAACCTGGCCGGGGCGGATTCGAACCCGGCGCGGGAAGAGATCATGCGGGAGTTTTCACCGAAGCTGGCGGCGCATTCGGCGGCGATTTATGGCAACACGGCGTTGTTTGAACGGATTGAGGCGGTCTGGCAGGCGCGCGACACGCTGGAGCTGACGGATGAGCAGCAGCGGGTGCTGATGCTGACGCGGCGCGGGTTTGTGCGTGCGGGCGCGGCGCTGGAAGGGGACGCGGCCGCGCGGATGAAAGAGATCAAGGGGCGGTTGGCGATCCTTGGGACGGCGTTTGGGCAGAACCTGTTGGCGGATGAGCGCGATTGGCAGCGGGCGCTGTCCGAAGATGAGCTTGAGGGCTTGCCGGCGTTTGTAGTGGATGCGGTGCGCGCTGCGGGTGAGGAGCGCGGGGCGGATGGGCCTGTTTTGACGTTGTCGCGGTCGGTGATTGTGCCGTTTTTGCAGTTTTGTCCGAACCGGAGCTTGCGCGAGGAAGCCTGGCGCGCCTGGGCGGCACGGGGCGCAAATGGCGGGGAGACGGACAATCGCGACGTGGCGGCAGAGATTTTGCAGTTGCGATCCGAGCGGGCGCGGTTGCTGGGATATGATGATTTTGCGTCTTACAAGCTTGAGACCGAGATGGCAAAAACGCCGGACGCGGTTCGCTCTTTGTTAATGGATGTCTGGCAACCTGCCAAAGCACGGGCCGAAGCGGATGCGGCCTTGCTGGAAGAAAGGATGGTTGCGGATGGTGTAAACGGGCCGTTGCAGGCCTGGGACTGGCGGTATTATTCCGAGGCGCGGCGGCGCGAGGAATTTGCGCTGAATGAAGCGGAGCTGAAACCGTATTTTCAGCTCGACCGGATGATCGAGGCGGCGTTTGCCTGTTCCAAGCGGTTGTTCGGGCTGGAGTTCAGGGCGCTGGATGTGCCGCTCTATCATGCCGATTGCCGGGCGTGGGAGGTCACGCGGGATGGCCAGCATGTTGCCGTGTTCATCGGTGACTATTTCGCGCGGGCGTCGAAGCGGTCGGGCGCGTGGTGTTCGGCGTTTCGGTCGCAGCGCAAGTTCCCGGATGTGCAGGCCCCGGTCGTTGTGAATGTGTGCAACTTTGCCAAGGGTGATCCGGCGCTTCTGTCTTACGATGATGCGCGGACGTTGTTTCACGAGTTTGGTCATGCGCTGCACCAGATGTTGTCGAATGTGACCTATGGCATGATCTCGGGCACGTCGGTGGCGCGGGACTTTGTCGAACTGCCCAGCCAGCTTTACGAGCACTGGCTGGATGTTCCGGAGGTGTTGCAGGAATTTGCCACCCATGCCGAGACCGGGGAGGCGATGCCGCAGGCATTGCTGGACAAGGTATTGGCGGCGGCGACCTATGACATGGGGTTCCAGACGGTGGAATACGTCGCATCGGCGCTGGTCGATCTGGCGTTCCACGAAGGCGAACCGCCTGCAGACCCGATGGCAAGGCAAGCCGAGGTTCTGGCCGGGATCGGCATGCCGGAGGCGATCATCATGCGCCATGCCACACCGCATTTTGCGCATGTGTTCACCGGTGACGGGTATTCGTCGGGGTATTATTCCTACATGTGGTCCGAAGTGATGGATGCGGATGCATTCGAGGCGTTTGAAGAGGCCGGTGGCGCATTTGATCCGGGAATGGCCGAGAAACTGGAGAAATTTATCCTGTCGGCGGGCGGGTCCGAAGAGGCGGATGTGCTGTATACCAAGTTTCGCGGGCGTATGCCGGGGGTTGACGCGTTGCTGAAGGGGCGCGGACTGGCGGCTTGAGCGGGGGACCCTCCGTGGACGGAGGGTCGTAAATGCGTTGACGCATTTACCGGGGTTCCTGGGGGATGTCCTCGGATTTGAGAAAGCGTTCGAAGGCGTCCAGATGGATGGCTTCGAACTGGCCAAAGGCCTGCATCCAGATGCTGGCATCCCGAAGCGCGTCGGGTTCGAGTTTACACCATTTCACCCGACCGCGTTTTTCCTGACTGATCAGGCCTGCATTGGCGAGAATGATCAGATGTTTGGAGATCGCGGCCAGGGACATCTCGAACGGGTCTGCCACATCTGTGACAGCCATGTCGTCTTCCAGCAGCATCGATAGAATCTGTCTGCGGGTTGGATCCGCAAGGGCGGCAAAGACAGTGTCGAGCGATTTCTCCATGAGTCCTGTCCTTACCAGCCACAGTGGTCAATGAATAGACAGCACAAGACAGGTGATCGGCAGGCCAACAATCGTGGCGGCGGCAACCGCTGCCGGGTTGTCGCCAATTGGCGTGTAGGTCAGGGCAGACAGGACGGGCAGGACACCGAGCGGGGTCAGCAAGGGCTGTCGCTTTGGTGGTCTACGCGCCGTGTTGTCCGGGCAGTTGACCGGAGATGGGGCAGATCGGAGACCGTTGCCTGGCGGCACACTCAACCGAAGTGTTGAATAACGGATACTGCCCTGTTTGCGCCAACGCGGGCTTACAGCGGAGTGAGTGCTGTCTTTGGTCAGTTTAAAAATATTATTTAACAATGAGTTACGCAAACTGCCTCACCGCGCCGCTGCGCCTTGACTCGGACCGTTCTGACCAATAGCACATGGCCAAAGTTCCGACCGAGGTGGGGCGCGTGACCGAGAGTGATCCAAAGCAGCGACTGGCCGAGCTGGAAGCGCGGATCGCGGCGGCCAAGGGGGCCGAGGAGAGCACGCCACATCAGGAGGAACACTATTCGCAGGCGCAGCATGCGTGGCGGATGGTGATTGAGATGGTGTCCGGTCTTGGGATCGGATTTGGCATCGGATACGGGCTGGACGCGATCTTTGGAACGCAGCCCTGGTTGATGGTGCTGTTTACATTGCTGGGCTTTGCCGCGGGGGTCAATGTGATGATCCGCACCGCGAAAGAGCTTCAGGTGAAGAAACTGGCCGATCTGGCCGGAGAGGATAAAAGGGGCGACAATGGCTGACGCAGCAAAAGAAGGCGGTCTTGTATTCCACCCGATGGACCAATTCATCGTAAAGCCGCTTTTTGGCGACGGTGCGGTGGGTATGTTCACCTTTACCAACGTTGCGCTGTGGCTGTTGCTGGCTGTGGCCTGCGTGGTTGCCCTGATGGTCTTGGGGACGTCCAAGCGCGCAACGGTTCCGACGCGGACGCAGTCGATCGCCGAACTGGCCTATGGCTTTGTCTACAAGATGGTTGAGGATGTGACCGGCAAGGATGCGGTGAAGTACTTCCCGTATATTTTCACGCTGTTCATGTTCATTCTGTTTTCGAACTTCCTCGCGCTGATCCCGATGTCGTTTTCGCCGACATCGCACATCGCCGTGACGGCGATCCTCGGTTTTGGCGTGTTCTTTGCGGTCACGATCCTGGGCTTTGTCAAGAACGGTGTCGGGTTCCTGGGCTTGTTCTGGGTGTCGAGCGCGCCATTGGCGCTGCGTCCGATCCTGGCGCTGATCGAGGTGATCTCGTATTTCGTGCGCCCGGTCAGCCACTCCATTCGTCTGGCGGGCAACATCATGGCGGGTCACGCGGTTCTCAAGGTGTTTGCGGGCTTTGCCGCGATCACGGTGGTTGCGCCGCTGTCCGTTCTTGGCATCACCGCGATCTACGCGCTTGAGGTGCTGGTCTCTGCGATCCAGGCCTACGTGTTTACCATTTTGACCTGCGTGTATCTGAAAGATGCACTGCACCCGTCTCACTAACGAACGGTGCGTGAAATTACGCACCCTACGCACTAACGCTAACTTCCAATCGTAAGGAGAATTCACATGGAAGGCGATCTCGCACACATCGGCGCAGGCCTGGCAGCAATCGGTTCCGGCGCAGCCGCCATCGGGGTGGGTAATGTTGCAGGTAACTACCTTGCAGGCGCTCTGCGCAACCCGTCCGCTGCTGCATCGCAGACAGCAACGCTCTTCATCGGTATCGCGTTTGCAGAAGCGCTGGGGATCTTCGCGTTCCTCGTCTCGCTCCTGCTGATGTTCGCCGTCTAAGCTTCGGACCAAATCCTTACGCGCGGGCGGTGCTGCAGTAACGCGGCCCGCCCGATGTAACGACACGTTCCGACGGAGGACGACATGGCAACCGAAACAACAGGCACAGCCAGTGCATGTGTTGGACCCGATGGCAGCGCCATTGGCATGCCACAGCTTTGCGCCGACTGGATGCCGAACCAGATTTTCTGGCTTCTGATCGCGCTCATCGCGATTTACTTTGTCCTGTCCCGCATCGCTTTGCCGCGCATTGCGGCGGTTCTGGCGGAACGGCAAGGCACGATTACAAACGACCTCGCAGCTGCTGAAGATCTCAAGCAGAAGGCTGTGGAGGCGGAAGAGGCCTACAACAAGGCTCTGTCCGATGCGCGCGCCGAGGCGCAGACGATCATCGCCCAGAACAAAGCCGAGATGCAGGCAGAACTGGATAAAGCCATCGCAAAGGCGGATGCCGAGATTGCTGCGAAAGCGGCGGAGTCTGAAAAGGCGATTTCGGATATTCGGGCCTCTGCGGTTGAGTCCGTTGAAGCTGTGGCAAAAGACACGGCCGGGAGTATCGTTGCGGCCCTGGGTGGGTCGGCTGACGACGCCACGGTTGCTGCGGCTGTTGACGCACAGATGAAAGGGTGAGCGCCATGCAACGTATCATGACCATTGCTGCCGCCACCCTGATGGCGGGCCCCGCATTCGCGGCAGGCGACAAGCCGTTTTTCTCGCTGGCCAATACAGACTTTGTTGTCACGATTGGTTTTCTCGTCTTCATCGGCGTGTTGCTGTATTTCAAGGTGCCATCGACATTGATGGGGCTTCTGGACAAGCGCGCCGAGGGCATCCAGTCCGAACTGGACGAGGCGAAATCGCTGCGTGACGAAGCGCAGGCGTTGTTGGCCTCGTACGAGCGTCGCCAGCGTGAAGTTCAGGAACAGGCCGACCGCATCATTGCGCATGCGAAAGAAGAAGCGGCGCTTGCCGGTGAGCAGGCCAAGGCGGATCTTGAGAAGTCGATCCAGCGCCGTCTGGCTGCTGCAGAGGACCAGATTGCGTCGGCGCAGGCCGGGGCGGTGAAAGAGGTCCGGGACCGGGCGATTGTGGTGGCGATCAAGGCTGCACAGGATGTCGTGGCCAAGCAGATGACGGCCAAGGCTGCGGCCAAGACCATCGACGACGCGATTGCCGAAGTGGGGCAGAAGCTGCACTGAGCGATGCTACACCCGAGTTAAGAAAAGCTCTGGCGATTGCCGGGGCTTTTTTCGTTGGGGGCGTTGCCCCCGCGCCTTTGGCGCTCCCCCAAGGTATTTGGGGCAAGAGGAAGATCAGGCGGTGGGCTGTGCCGGGACGCGTGCGCCAAACAGGGCAGAGCCGACGCGGATATGGGTGGCCCCGAAGGCGATGGCCTGTTCGAAATCGTCGCTCATTCCCATGGAGAGTTGGTCCAGCCCGTTGCGCTCTGCCAGTTTGCGGAGCAGCGAGAAATGCAGGGACGGGGTTTCGTCGACCGGGGGAATGCACATCAGGCCGTGCACCGGCAGGTCCAGCGCGCGGCATTCGGCGATGAAACTGTCGGTGTCGACGGGGGCAATGCCTGCCTTTTGCGGCTCTTCCCCGGTGTTGACCTGAATGAAGAGCGGCGGGCAGGTGCCGGTTTCCTGTGCCAGGCGGGCCAGGGTTTTGGCCAGTTTGGGGCGGTCGACCGTGTGGATCGCATCGAAGAGTTCAAAGGCCTGGCGGGCCTTGTTGGTTTGCAACGGGCCGATGAGATGCAGGTCAATGCCGTCATAGGTTTCCCGGAAGGCGGGCCATTTGCCAGCGGCTTCCTGCACGCGGTTTTCGCCGAAGCAGCGTTGGCCTTCCTGCAGCACGGCCTCGACCCGTTCGTTGGGTTGGACCTTGGAGACGGCAATGAGCCTGATCGTGGACGGGTCCCGGTCTGCGTCCTGTGCCGCCTTGGCGATGCGCGCTGTGATGTCGGTCAATCCCATGGTGTGTCTCCCCATGCGTCAAAGAAGGGTTTCAGATCGGCTTCGTAGCGCCGCCAGGCCTGAGCTGAGCTTTGGTAAATGGGCTGGCGGACCTGATGCAGGCTGAGTGTGTTTACGGTGCCGCCGGATTTGTGGAAGTCCAGACATTGGTCTTCCCAGTCAAGTCCCGCGGCGCGGATCAGGGTTTGTGAGCCTTTGACCGGATCGGCGACAAGATCCTCGTAGTGGATCTCTGCGAAGCGGTCGGGCAGCGTGTCGCGCCAATGCGCGATGACCTGTCGGAAGGCTTTGATGACGTCGGCAATGGCGGCGAGGTCATTGGCGTAGCGGTGGGTGCCGCCTTTGAAGTGGTTCTTGTAGATCGACACGGCGATATCGCGCGGATCGCGATGCACCACGATGAAGCGGGCGTTGGGCAGCGTGGCGTGCAGCAACCCGTAGATCATGAATGCCATGATGGATTTGTCGGTGAGCCACGGCGTGCCTTGGGTGGCGTGAGAGCTGTTGGCGGCGGAGAGCTGGTCGACAAAGGCCGTGAGCTGGGCGGGCGTGGCAGACGAGAGCGGACGCATGGCTGCGCCATCGCCGAACGTTTTATAGGCGCATTTGAGCGCGGTGGCCATTTCGCCCCCGGCTTGAACCTGGCTGTGGCTGGCGATGATCTGTTCGGCGAGCGTGGTGCCGGAGCGGGGCAGGCCGGTCACGAAGATCAGGCCCGGATCAGTGCCTTTTGCGTCGGGGATGGGGGTGATCTTGTCCTGCGCCTTGAGCACGGCCTGGCGTTCCTGCGCGCGGTCGCCCGGATCATCGGGCCAGACGGCCGCCTGGGCGGCATTGGCCTGACGCAGATGGGCGAAGACCTTGTCGGTCTGGCCGGTGTCTTCCATCACCTTGGCGAGCGCGAAATGGATGTGCAATTTGCCCTGCTGGGACAGCTTGGGATGTTTGGACAGGCGGCGCATGGCGGCGATCAAGGGATCGCCCGGTTTGAATTTCAGCGTGGCGGCCAGCATGCGATAGAGTTCGGCGTCATGCGGGTGCTTTTTGATCAGCTTTCGAAACAGCTTTTCAGAGGCGGCGAACTGTCCGGTGCGTTGCAGGTACAGCGCTTTTTCGGCCTGGTGTTTGATCGCGGTGGGGTTCTGCGCGATCTGGCGATCGAGCAGCATCAGGACTTGATCGTGATCTTCCAGCGCCGTGTAGGTTGCGATGGCTTCCGTCAGGATGACGGGGTCATCGGGGCGCAGGGACAGGGCGGCATCAATGGCGGTGCGGCGTTTGTCGGGATGGCCCATGCGCGCGGCGAGTCGCGCACGCTGAATGTGGATTTCGGGGCTTTTGGGGGCTTGCAGGGCGAGCCCGTCCAAGAGTGTGGACGCCTCTTTCCACTGTCCGGCCTGCGCCAGCCGCAGCGCTTTTTCATAGGTGATTTTCAAGGACTGCTGTGGCGGGACGTGCATCGTTGCCTCGTGCGTTTGCCACTAGCTAACGGGATGGCTCACAAAAGAAAAGAGCGGGCACATGGCCCGCTCTTCCCTTAACCAAGTCTGGTTATGAGCTATTAGAAGCTCATGGACAGACCGAGCGAGTAGCTGTCGCTGTCGCCGCCGCCGTCGAAGTCGCTGTTGCCATAGCCGAGGTGTGCAGCAAGACCGCCACCCAGGTCGTATGTTGCAGCTACACCGAAGCCGGAGCAGTCGCCACAACCCAGTGTCCAGTCTGTGTATTCACCGTAGTTCACACCAACGGACAGAGCGTTCATGGAGTAGCCTACGCCGATCGCCATGTGTGTCGCGTCGTCTGGGCCACCTTCGATGTCAGCCTGTGTGTAGTTGATCGCTGCGGAGAAACCGCCGCCGAACTTGGCGTCGAGGCTTACACCGACGAGATCAGCTGTGTCTTCCTGAGACTGGTAACCAAGACCAACACCGAGTGTTGTGCCACCCAGGTCCGCGGAGTAGCGAACACCGAGACCCCAAACTGGGTCGAGGGTGCCTGTGTCGTCGATTTCAGCGGAGAGACCGGCTGTGAAGCCAGCTGCGGAGTAGGATACGCGTGCGATCTGACCGTCGAACGTGCCGTCGAGGCCGGAGTTGCCGTTGTAGCCAGCGTGGGATGTTTCGTCATCCGCGATGGATGCACCCGCGAGAGCAACTTCCTGCAGAGCCGCGTCAAACGCGCCGTCTGTGTCGCCCATGTCGAGGCGCAGGTTGCCGTAGGACAGGAAGTATGTTTCGCCGCCCTGAGTTGTGTTGTCGAACGCGCCGTTTTCGTCGAGGTCAACCTTGGCACCGAATGCCAGGCCGCCGTCGGATTCGCCTGTCATGGAGAATGTGACGTCGATGTCTGTGTGCCACTGGTCAGTCGCATACTTGTCGCCACCGATGATACCGATTTCGGCATAACCTGTGATTGCGACTTCGGCCGCTGCGATCCCAGCAGTTGCTACCAGCGCGGTGGAAGCGAGAAGAAGAGTTTTCATGTTTTCCCTCATATGTACGTAAGGCCATATCGTTCCAGATGGGCCGGTTTAACGAAGCCTCTATGCTCCCGCCGGGGGGTTGTTTGCAAGTCAAGCAGAAGGCGGTCCGGGAACTTGGCGATCTGTGATGCTGTTTTGCCACAAGAATCGCGATGCGGTTTCCGCCTTAAAGAACACAGCCTTACGCGTGACCGCCAAGTTCGGCTTGTCGTGCATGGGTTCGGCTTGTATGCAAAGCGTGAGGCACACACGTAAACGAGGGCAAACTCCCATGGACCTTACACGTTTCAGGACAGGCTTTGCCATTGCTTTTATTGGAGCTTTTGCCTCTGGCTGTGGGATCTTCGGCGGAAATTCCGACCGCGAACCGGTCGAGACGCGCCCCGCCAATGACATCATGGACGAGATAATCGAGCAGCAGCGACCCAATCGGGCGCAGTCATCGTTGTTCGATTTCTTCCGGAATCGGAACGATGCCGGACAGGTCGGCGCGGTAAACAAATACATCTGGAATGCGGCGCTTGAGACGCTGGATTTCCTGCCTGTTCAGTCGGTCGATCCGTTCACCGGTGTAATCACCACGGGATTCGGCACTCCGCCGGGTGGCGGGCGTGCCTATCGGGCGACGATTCTTGTCAATGACCCGGCGCTGGATGCGCGGTCGCTGAACATCGCGTTGATGACGCGGTCCGGTCCGGTGAGCGCGTCGACTGTGCGTGCCGTAGAGGACGCGATCCTGACGCGGGCGCGGCAACTGCGACAGCAGGACAGCGGTTTCTAAGACCACTCCTTTCAGATTTGAGCGGTTGCCGGCGGCAGGGTCTAGTCCTGTGGCATGCGTACGGGATGTGCCTTGGCCAGGTCATCCACCCATTTCAGTTGCCGTGGCAGGCAAATGCGTTTGAGGTCGTAACGTTCGCGCACGACGCGTCGCGCCTGCGTTCCCAGAAGATCGCGCCGTTCCGGGGCATCAAGCAGGCTGCAGATGCTCTGTACGAGCGCGGTCCGGTCAAAGAAATCGACCAGAAGCCCGGTCTGCCCGTCGCTGAGCACCTCGCGCACGGGGGCCGTATCAGAGGCGACGATGGCGCATTTGGCGCTCATCGCTTCGAGCAGCGACCAGGACAGGACAAACGGGTAGGTCAGGTAGACATGCACTGTGCTGACCTGCAGGAGCGACAGGAAGGTCGGATAGGGCACGCGGCCAAGGAAATGCACGCGGGACCAGTCCACATCTGGGATCTGGTTGCGCGCCTCGTCGATGAAGATCTGTTTCCAGCTTTTGCCGTCGGGCGGCTTTGCGCCGTAGCTGGTGTCATCGCCGCCCAGCAGCACGACCTGCGCCTGCGGGCGTTGGCGCAGGAGATCGGGCAGCGCGCGCATGAACACGTGATATCCGCGGTAGGGTTCGAGATTGCGGTTCACAAAGGTGATGATTTCATGCGCCGGCGTGAGATTTCGCCCGTCCGGCAGGGTGAGAGTGGCATCGGGATTTGGCGTGACGTGATCGGTGTCGATGCCGTCATGACTGACCGTGATGCGGTTTTGATAATGTTCTGGATAGGTGCCGGCTTGGAATTGGGTCGGGCTGAGCCCGGCATCCATCACCTCTTCGTGCAGGCGGTTGTTGATGTTCTTCAGGCGCAATCGCAGGGCGTCACGGTCCGGGGTGGGGCTGGGAAATTCGGGGTCGAACCCGGTCTCGTCCCGGCCTGAGCGGTGATAGAGTTCGCAGTAGAGGCCGAGGCGCGCATCGGGCCAGACATCCTTGAGAAACAGGCTTTCGCCCCAGCCGTGATGGGCCAGGATCACATCGGGGCTGTAGCCCTGTTTTTTGAGCGCCATCGCCGCATCAAAGCAGCTGGTGCCGCGCAGAATCTTGGTTTCGAGATCAATCAGCCACGGGTGAATGCCGCGCGTGCTGGACCCGGTGACGGCATAGGGCAGGACGGTGATGCCCTGCCACTTGGTGGGTTCTTTAACCTTTGGGGTCAGGACAACCACCTGATCGCCCCGTGCGGCAAGCGCGGGACCAAGATGTTTGAACTGGGCGGGAAAATTCTGGTGGATCAATAATATGTTCATAGTCACCGAATACACACATGGGATGTCACAGGTATGCCTTGAAAAATGCGGTGTCACAACGGTTTGGCGGCAGGTTGCGACCCGCTTGTGCCAGATATGGGTGTGGTTCGGATATGTCTGGTCCGGGCGGCGGGCCTATTGTTCCCACTCGGCGGTTGCGCTGCGCCAAAGGGATGCGTCGGCGTCCCAGATACTGGCCGTCACGCAGGGGGTCGGGTTGATGCCGCCGCATTGTGTGCCGTGCACATCGGTCAGAAGCACACGGTCAGGGCCGCTGTTGGTAACACGCCAACCACGGTTGAGAATCGCGCCGACATGGTCGCCGATCAGGAAATGGGTCAGGCATCCGCCGGTGCCGCAATAAAGGGAGACGGCGGAAGAACAAAGAAAGCGCGCTTCGTCGAGGACCCAGTCAAGCTCGGGGTCACCATCAAGATCAACGCGGGAGACAGCGCCCCAATCAAGCGTAAAGGTTCCGTTTTCAAACGCTGCGCAGGCCGTGTCTGCGTCGGCGACCTTTGCCGCCAAGGCTGGAGGCAGGGTTTGCAGGTCTGTCGCCGCTGCGGCGATTGGACAGAACGCGGCGGCCAGGGCAGTCACGATTGATGCAAGCCGTTTCATGTTGCGGTCCTTTCGGGGCAGTCTGACAGGTGTGAGACATCGAGGCATGCCGGATGGAGTTTGTCCAGCTCTCCGGTGGTGTGCGTGAGTGGCAGGACTGGACCATCACGCAGCATCAGCCTATCACGCTGCCCAACATGAAGCCCACCACAAGGACACACCCCATGTCGCGTTACGAACCCTCGGCCATTGAACCGAAATGGCAGGCCGCCTGGGAAGAGCAGGGAACCTTCCGCGCTGTGCGCTCTGAGGACAAGCCGAAATACTATGTGCTTGAGATGTTCCCGTACCCGTCCGGACGCATACATATCGGCCATGTGCGCAACTATACGATGGGCGACGTGATCGCGCGCTACAAGCTGGCGACCGGGCATAATGTGCTGCATCCGATGGGGTTTGATGCGTTTGGCATGCCAGCAGAAAACGCGGCGATGGCGTCTGGCGGGCATCCGAAGGATTGGACCTATTCCAATATCGACACGATGGTCAGCCAGATGAAACCGCTGGGGTTTGGCCTTGACTGGTCGCGCATGTTTGCCACCTGTGATCCGGAATATTACGGCCAGCAGCAGGCGCTGTTTCTGGATTTCCTTGAGGCGGGTCTGGTCTATCGCAAGAACGCGGTGGTGAACTGGGATCCGGTCGATATGACCGTGCTTGCCAACGAACAGGTGATCGACGGCAAGGGCTGGCGCTCGGGCGCTGAGGTGGAACGGCGCGAGCTGACGCAGTGGTTCTTCAAGATCTCCGATATGTCCGAGGAACTGCTGGACGCGCTTGACAGGCTCGATGACTGGCCGGCCAAGGTGAAGCTGATGCAGGCCAACTGGATCGGCAAATCGCGCGGGCTTCAGTTTGCGTTCTCGACCATTGATGGCCCGGATGGGCATGACCGGATCGAGGTTTACACGACCCGTCCCGATACGCTCATGGGCGCGTCTTTTGTGGGCATTTCGCCGGACCATCCGCTGGCCAAACATCTTGAAAAGGACAATGCGGAACTGGCGGCGTTCAATGCCGAGTGCCGCAAAGGTGGGACCACGGAAGAGGCGCTGGAGAAGGCCGAGAAGAAAGGCTTTGATACCGGGCTGCGGGTGCGGCATCCGTTTGATACGGCGTGGGAATTGCCGGTCTATGTGGCGAACTTTATCCTGATGGATTACGGCACTGGCGCGATTTTTGGCTGCCCGGCCCATGACCAGCGCGATCTGGACTTTGCGCGGAAGTATGACCTGCCGGTGGTGTCGACCTATGCGCCGGTCTCGGACGAGGGCACGGATTTGCCCGAGGATGGCGGGGATGCCTATGTGCCGGCCAAGACCGAACGCGTGATCTATGTGCGCGGGTTCGCGGGCGAGACAGAGCAGACCGGGAATGAGGGCATCGACGCGGCGATTGCGTTTTGTGAAAAGAATGGCGTCGGCCATGGAGTGACCAAGTTCCGCCTGCGCGACTGGGGGTTGAGCCGCCAGCGTTATTGGGGCTGTCCGATCCCGGTGGTGCATTGCGATGCCTGCGGTGTGGTGCCCGAAAAGAAAGAGAACCTGCCGATTGCGTTGCCCTATGACGAGGACGGGAAAGCGATTGATTTCTCGGTCCCGGGCAATCCGCTGGACCGGCACCCGTCCTGGCGCAATGTGCCGTGCCCATCTTGCGGCAAGCCCGCACAGCGGGAGACCGACACGATGGATACCTTCGTGGATTCGTCGTGGTATTTTGCCCGTTTCACCGCCCCGCGCGCCGGGACGCCGACGAACATGGACGATGCGGCCTACTGGATGAATGTGGACCAGTATATCGGCGGGATTGAACACGCGATTCTGCATTTGCTGTATGCGCGGTTCTTTGCGCGCGGGATGCACCAGACAGGGCATTTGCCCGAAAGCGCGAAAGAGCCGTTTGATGCGCTGTTTACCCAAGGGATGGTGACGCACGCGATTTACCAGACGACGGGCAAGGATGGGCGGCCGGTCTATCATTACCCCGAGGACGTGGAATTGCGCGATGGCACGGGGTTTCTGAAGGACGGGACCGCGGTTCAGATCATTCCGTCGGCCAAGATGTCCAAGTCCAAGAACAACGTGGTCGATCCGGTGGCCATCATCGAGCAATACGGCGCTGACACCGCGCGGTGGTTCGTGTTGTCGGATTCGCCCCCCGAACGGGATGTGGAATGGACAGCCTCGGGCGCCGAGGCCGCGGCGAAGCATTTGAACCGGGTGTACCGGATTGCCGCTGAGGTGGCCGAGGCGAACGAGCCTGCGAACGATGCGGATGAAGCGCTGCTGCGCGAGATGCACAAGGCCATCCATGATGTGACCGGCGGGGTCGAGAGCTTTGGGTTTAATGCCTCTATTGCAAAGCTTTACGCGTTCACCAATGTGCTGGCCAAGTCAAAGGCCGGGTCAGACGCCAAGCGCCAGGCGACGCGGGTATTGGCGCAGCTGATGTCTCCCATGACGCCGCATCTGTCCGAGGAAGTCTGGGCGCTTTTGGGCGGTGAAGGTCTGATCGCCAACGCGCCATGGCCGGTGGCGGACGAGGCGATGCTGGTCGAAGATACCGTCACGATGCCCATTCAGGTGAACGGCAAGCGCCGGGACGAGATCTCCGTGCCCAAGGACATGGGCAAGGATGAGGTTGAAAAGCTGGCGCTGGCGACCGATGGTGTGGTGCGGGCGCTGGATGGGGCCGCGCCGAAAAAGGTGATCGTGGTGCCGGGTCGGATCGTGAATGTTGTGGCATAGACGCCAAACGCTTGTTGCCCTGTCCGCGCTGGTTGCGGCGGCGGGGTGCGGGTTTGCGCCCGCCTATGGACCGCAGGGCGGTGCGGCGGTGTTGCAGGACAATCTGCGCGTCACCGCCCCCAAGCGCCGGGACGGGTTCCTGATTGCGCAGCGGTTGGAAGACCGGTTCGGGCGCAATGATGGCGGGCGGTATGAGCTGACCGTCAGGCCCGAGATCCGGCGGCAGGGCTTGGCGACGTCGGTTGAAGGCACGACCAACCGGTTCCGGCTGACCGGGTTTGCCGATTACGCCTTGCGCGACACCGAGACCGGCACCGATGTGCGGCGCGGGCGGGTGACGAACTTCACCGGGTTTTCCGCCACCGGGTCCACCGTTGCGACCTTGGCGGCTGAGCGGGACGCAGCTGCGCGGTTGATGGTGATCTTGGCCGACGAGATCGTGGATCGGCTTGTCCTGTCTGCTGCGGGATTGCCGGCATGAAGCTGCCTCCACGCGAGGCGTCGGGATATTTTGCAAAACCCGATCCGACGAAGACCGGCATTCTGATCTACGGCGAAGACGCGATGCGGTTGGCGCTGAAGCGGCAGGAATTGATTTCTGCCCTGATTGGCCCCGAGGGTGAGGCCGAAATGCGGCTGACGCGCATTCCGGCGGCGGAACTGCGCAAGGAGCCCGCACTTCTGGGGGATGCGATCAAGGCGGTGGGGTTTTTTCCCGGCCCGCGCGTGGCATTTGTGGAAGACGCGAACGACACGGTCGCGCAGATCATTGCCGGTGCGGTTGAGGATTGGGCACCCGGCGATGCGCAGATCGTGGTGACGGGGGGGCAGTTGCCCGCGAAATCCAAACTGCGCAAGCTGTTTGAGGGGCATGCGAATGCCTATGCGGCGGCGCTTTATAATGATCCGCCGTCGCGCGCCGAGATCGAGGCAGAGCTGACGCGGGCCGGTCTGGCGCGACCTGACGGCGCGGCGATGGAGATGCTGACGTCTTTGTCGCGCGAGATTGATCCGGGGGATTTCCGGCAAACGCTTGAGAAGATTGCCTTGTACAAGCTGGGGGATGAGACACCGTTGACGCCGGACGAGGTGACGGTGTGCGCGCCGGGATCGACCGAGGCGGATCTGGATGATGTGCTCAATATCGTGGCCGAGGGGCGCACCGGCGAGATCGGGCCGGTGATGTCGCGCTTGGGGGCGCAGGGCACGGCGGCGGTGACCTTGTTGATCATGGCCACCCGGCATTTCCGGGCATTGCACACAGCGGCGTCTGATCCCGGTGGCGTGGGACAGGGCATGGGGCGATTGCGTCCGCCTGTGTTCGGGCCGCGCCGGGACCGGATGTCACGGCAGGCGTCGGGCTGGGGGATGCACCGGTTGGAACAAGCGTTGCACATGCTGCTGGAGACCGACCTGTCCTTGCGCTCTGCTGGGCAGCACGGACCTGCGCTGGCGATCGTGGAACGGTCGTTTATCCGCCTGTCGATGTTGGCGCGACGGTAGCGGGTGCCGGGCAGATGCCCGGCCTACGGAGGAGGGGATATGTACAAGCTGGTTGGTCTTCGCATGACGCGGGCGTTTCGCGCGCTTTGGATGCTGGAAGAGCTGGGCGTGCCCTATGAGCATGTGCCCGCAGCGCCGCGGTCCGACGAGGTGCGGGCGGTCAGCCCCCTGGGCAAAGTGCCGGTGCTGGTGGATGGCGACGTCGTGATCCCGGATTCGATGGCGATCCTGACATATCTCGCGGACAAGCACGGGGCGTTTACCCATCCGGCGGGCTCGGCGGCGCGGGCGCAGCAGGATGCCTGGACCTTTCGCATTCTGGACGAGGTGGATGCGGTTCTCTGGACCGCGGCGCGGCACAGTTTCGTTTTGCCGGACGCGGAGCGTGTGCCTGCGGTGAAAGACAGTCTGAAGGCCGAATTCGCGCGCAATATGGGGCAGATCGCGTCGGAAATGACATCGGAGTGCCTGATGGGGGCCGATCCTTTGGTACCGGATTTCCTGTTGGCGCACTGCCTGGGCTGGGCGCGCAACGCGGATTTCCCGGATGCGCCGGAGGTGTTGGTGGCGTATCTGCGGCGGTTGCGGGCGCGGCCGGCTTTCCAGCGGGCGGCGGCCTTGTAAAGGCTTTGGGCCTTGGAAAAAGGAGCGCTTGCGCGCGCTTGATGTCTCGGCGTCGGGCTGCGCCCTTTGGCCTCGGGCTGAGCGGCGACGCGACGCATCCGGCAGCGGCGCGCTGCGGCAGCGGATGCGTGTGCATATTTGGAAAAAGAAGATGAGAGGGCTTTATGCTTCCCATTCAACCCGACCGATTTCTGGCAGATCTTCACAGGTTGCGTGGCTTCGGCGCGTCGGGCGTGGGCAAAGGCGTTGTGCGCCCGGCCTATTCGGACGCGGATATCGCCGCACGCGCGTGGCTTGCCGAACGGATGCGGGAGGCAGGGCTGACGGTCCAGGTGGATCCGGTTGGATCGGTTTTCGGATTGGCGGAGGGGCGGTCTTTGCTGGTCGGATCGCATACCGACAGCCAGCCGGAAGGGGGCTGGCTGGATGGGGCATTGGGGGTGATCGCGGGATTGGAAATTGCGCGCGCCAGTGGTGAGGCCGGAGGGCCGCCGGTGTCGGTTGTGTCGTTTCAGGATGAAGAAGGGCGGTTTGGCGTGACCACCGGGTCGGCGGTGTGGTCCGGGACGGTCTCGCTTGAGGAGGCGGATGGGTTCGTGGATCGCGATGGTGTGCGATTCGGGGCTGCGCGCGCCGGGATGCCGGGACGGTCGGACAGGTTTGTGGACCCGGCGCGGTTTTCCGGGTTTCTGGAAATGCATATCGAACAGGGGCCGGTGTTGGACCGTGACGGCGAGGTGATTGGCGTGGTGGATGCCATTGTCGGGATCCGGGATATGGCGATCACCATTGACGGGGCGCAGAACCATGCGGGCACGACGCCGATGGCGCTGCGCAAGGACGCGTTTCAGGCCCTGGCGCGGTTCAACGCGCTGATCGCGGAGCGGTTTTGCAATGTCGTGACGCCGCAGACCGTCTGGACGATTGGCCATGTGGCCCTGCATCCGAATGCGGCGTCGATTGTGCCGGGGCGGGTGCGGTTTTCGATGCAATGGCGCGACGGGGATGCCGATCGGCTGAACCGGATGGCGGCGATTGTGCGGGATACGGCGTTGGAGGTGGCCGCGTCGGGCGGGTTCGAGGTTGGCTTTGGGCCGCTTTTGGCGCTTGAGCCGGTGACGATGGAGGCTGGGCTTCGCGGAGCGCTGGAGCAGGCGGCGGAGGCGGACGTGGCAGGGCGGTGGCGCGTGATGCCGTCCGGTGCGTTACATGACGCGACAAACATGGCGCGGTTGATGCCGGTGGGGATGTTGTTTGTGCCGTCGATCAACGGCATCAGCCATGCGTTTGCCGAAGACACGAACGAGGCAGACCTGGTGACCGGATTGCGCGTGATGGCGCGGGCGGTTGAGGCTTTGGGGAAATCGGCTCATCCGTGATAGGGTTGTGCAAGCGATGGGAGGGCGTGCAAATGGATGTCACCGCTTTGGCGTTTTACGCACTTGTGTGCGGGGTTCTTGGATGGGCCGCGCCACGATTGGGGGTGCCGCTGGTGCGGTTCGGGATCGGGGCGTTGGTCGGGATCATCGCGGCGTCCATTTTGCCGGTCGTGCGGGCGGTGATGGGGGGTTAATCCCAGTCGACTTCGCCCAGAAAGATGTAACCCGCCCCGTAGATCGTTTTGATCAGCCGCGGATTTTTCGGATCTTCCTTGAGCTTGGTGCGCAGCCGCGAGATGCGCACATCCATCGCGCGGTCAAAGCTGTCCCCGGCGGCTCCGCCCAGGGTATCTTGCATGTAATCGCGCGTGATCAGGCGGTTGGGGCGTTCCAGGAATAGCCGCAGCACCTCGCCTTCGGCATGCGAAAAGGGGGTTTCCGTGCCATCGGCGTTTTGCAGGGAGTAGCGGTCGAAATGCGCGGTCCAGCCGTTGAAGCGGGCGGTCTGGCGAGACGGTGTCGGGGCGCTGCGGGTGCGCAGACGGGCGCGGACGCGGGCGACGACCTCGGCCGGATCGAAGGGTTTGATGATGTAGTCATCGGCCCCGAGTTCAAGCCCGGTGATCTTGTCCTGCACCTGCGCGCGGCCCGAGATGATGATGACCGTGGCCCCCTGTTCAAGCGCCAGGCGGTGCACCAGGCTGAGCCCGTCGCGGTCGGGCAGGCCCAGATCAACGAGGCACACATCCGGCGTGGTGCGGCGCAGGTCGGTTTCGAAGTCTGCGGCGCGCGCGTAGGTTTTTGTATCAAAGCCCGCGTCCTGCAGGGCTTCGGACAACATCGCGCGGATGGCCGGTTCGTCATCGAGGATGGTGATCAACGGTTTGTTCATGTGTCTGTGATGTTGTGGCCGAGAAACGTGGCCAGATCCTGTTTCGTAAACGGTTTGGGCAGCACGGACGCGATGGTCAAGGCATGACGGTGACGCGGGTCCGTGGCAGGAAGAGAGGTTGTCAGATAAACAGGTCGGTCCGGCAGGGCCGCAACAAGATCGGTTCCGGGGGCGTCGCCTTCGATCGAGATGTCCGACAGGACAAATGCGATATCCGGCACACCCTGGGCCAAGGCGCGCGCTTCGGCCACGGAGGTGGCTTCGATCACGCTATGGCCCAGGCTGGTGAGCATCTCGCGGATGGTTGTGCGCAGATCGGGGCTGTCCTCGACCAGCAGAACAAGATCGTTGGCGTCATGCTGGGCCGCGTGGCGCAGCGGCAGCCGAAGGGTCACGCTGGCGCCACTGTCGGTATTGGCGAGCTTTAGCTGACCGCCGGCCAGCTTGGCGGTGTCGTAGACCATGGACAGGCCCAGACCGGAGCCCTTGTCGCCCTTGGTGGTGAAAAATGGATCCAGCGCATGTTGTAGCGCGTCTGGTGAAAACCCGGTGCCGGTATCGGTGACGGTGAAATCGATCCACGTGTCGCGGACATGCTGTGCTGTCAGCGTGATGCGGCCGGTGTCGCCGCAGGCGTCGCGTGCGTTCAGGATCAGATTGAGCAAGCTATCTTGCAACTGTCCCGGATCCAGCCGCGCCCGCCGGGTGATCGGGGTGGTGACATCAAGTTGGATCGACGGCGGCAAGGAGGGAGATGCGATGGTTTGAAGATCGTTCAGGAACCCCGCGATGTTCATGGGTTCGGGACGCCACTCTCTGTGCGAGGTGATATCGGCAATGCGGTTGAGCAGATCACCACCGCGGCGGGCCGCCTGGAGCGTGGCGGTGATCAGGGGTTCGGCGCTGTCGGGCAGCGGCATGCGGGCAAGCTTTGACTGCATCCCGAGGATGATCGTCAACAGGTTCGAGAAATCATGCGCCAGCCCGGAGGTCAGTTGCGCCGCCATTTCCCGACGGCGGGTCTGTTGCAGGGCGGCGCGGGCCTGGGTTTCTTCGGTGACGTCCATCGACAGAATATAGACGCCGTTTTCGGATTCGTCGGGGGTAAAGGCGACCCTGATGCGCCGGGAACTCAGGCTGTCGGTAAACTCGAATGTCGATGGATCACCGGACAGGGCCATCTGCAGATGAGGCAGGACGCGGGCATAGGCATCCTGGCCAAGCGCCTCGGAAATGTGCAGGCCATTGATCTGGGAGGGACGCCCCGGCATGACAGAGGACAGTTTTCGGTTGGAAAACGTGTATCGCCCGGAGCTGTCAACATGGGCGATATGGGCAGGCATCATTTCGGTTGTCAGTCGGGTGCGGGCCTCCATGTCCGTCAATTCGCGCTGGGCTTCTTCGAGCGCGGAGACGGTTGCGGCCAGCTTGCGGTTGGTTGCGGCGAGCTCTTCCGAGCGGGCGAGCACTTCTTCGGACAGAAGTTCGGACCGGGTGCGGAGCAATTGTTCCTGAGATTTGACCTCGGTGATGTCGGTATAAACCGTGACCCAGCCGCCTTGCGGCAACGGCGCGCCTTCGACGCTGATCGTGCGGCCATTGGCGCGGGGGCGTTCCATGTAATGGGGCTGAAAGGCCCGGGCCTGATCGACGCGGGTTCTGATGAACGTGTCGAGGTCATCTACGGTGCCGTATTCGCCTTGTTTCGCGAGGTGCAAAAGTGTTTCGGCGAAATCCGCGCCTGGCGTGGTCAGGTGGGTCGGCAGGTCGAACATTTCTGCAAATCGGGTGTTGCAGGCGGCCAGCTTGAGATCGCTGTCATAGATCGAAATCGCCTGACCGATCAGGTTGAGCCCGGCCTGGATCAGCGCGTCTGTGTTGTATGGCACGGTCTGTCCTCCCGGGTCCTTGGCTAACACTCTGCCTCATCGGCGCAAAGAGGCGCTGGGCGGCTGTTACAATTCGTTGGGATTGAGAAAACTTCAGGAAAAAGTTGACCCCCAGCCTAGGACCTGTCCAATCTTGACGCAGAATCGCGGCAACAGCGATCCGTTCGGGGCGACCCGGGCTATGGGAGGAAAAGTTTTGGCACATTTGACCGAGGGCGTAGAGGGTCTGCGCTCAATTCCCGCGTTATTGGCGCGCAATGTCTCGCAATTCGGGTCGTCACCGGCCTATCGCGAGAAGGAATATGGTATCTGGCAAAGCTGGACCTGGGCCGAGACTGCGAAAGAGATCGAAGCGCTGGCGCTCGGGTTGCTGAACCTTGGTGTGGAAGAAGGCGATTTCATTGCGATCATCGGGCGCAACCGTCCGTACCTGTACTGGTCCATGGTGGCGGCGCAGTCGGTGGGGGCCATTCCGGTGCCGCTTTACCAGGACGCGGTTGCGGAAGAGATGGAATACGTGCTGGACCATTGCGGTGCGCGGTTTGCGATCGTCAGTGATCAGGAACAGGTCGACAAGGTCATCGAGATCCAGGACGACCTGCACCAGTTCGAGCACATGATCTACCTCGATCCGCGGGGGTTGCGGAAATACGATCACCGGCGCCTGCACGAGTTTTCCCATGTTCAGGACCAAGGCCGCGCGGCGCGGGACGAGTTTACCGCCGAACTTGAGGCGCGGATTGCGAAGCTGGATTACGACAGCACCTGCGTGATGCTCTATACATCGGGGACGACGGGCAAACCCAAGGGTGTTGTGCTGTCGAACCGAAACATTATCGAGACTGCGAAATCCTCGTCCGAGTTTGACCACCTGAAGGTGGATGACGAAGTTCTGGCCTATTTGCCGATGGCCTGGGTGGGGGATTTCATCTTTTCGATCGGACAGGCGTATTGGTCGGGCTTCTGCGTGAATTGCCCCGAGAGTCCCGAGACAATGATGACCGACCTGCGCGAGATCGCGCCGTCCTATTACTTTGCGCCGCCTCGGGTGTTTGAGACGCAGCTGACGCAGATCATGATCCGGATGGAAGACAGTGGAGCCTTCAAGAAGAAGGTCTTTGACTACTTTATGGAGCACGCGCGCAAGGTGGGACCGTCCATCCTTGACGGGGAAAGCGTGAGCACGTTCGATCGGCTGAAATATCGCTTGGGCGAGATGATGGTGTACGGCCCGCTGAAAAACGCGCTGGGCTTTTCCAAAGTGCGCGTCGGCTATACGGCGGGTGAGGCGATCGGGCCGGAAATCTTTGATTTCTATCGGTCTTTGGGCATCAATCTCAAACAGCTTTACGGCCAGACCGAAGCGTCCGTGTTTATCACGCAACAACCCGATGGGGAGGTGCGGTCGGACACGGTTGGGGTGCCGTCGCCGGGTGTGGAGATCCGGATCGCCGAGAATGGCGAGGTGTTTTACCGCTCTCCGGGGGTGTTCGTTGAATACTATAAAAACGCGGATTCCACCGCCGATACGAAAGACGCGGAAGGCTGGGTTGCAACTGGGGACGCTGGATTTATCGAGGAATCCAGTGGCCATCTGCGGATCATCGACCGCGCCAAGGATGTGGGCACGATGGCGGATGGGGCGATGTTTGCCCCGAAATATGTCGAGAACAAGCTGAAATTCTATCCCAACATCCTTGAGGCGGTTGTGTTTGGTGCAGAACGTGACCGGTGTACCGCCTTCATCAATATCGACCTGACCGCCGTGGGCAATTGGGCGGAGCGCAACAACATCGCGTATGCGTCCTACCAGGAATTGGCCGGGCACCCCCAGGTTCTTGAGACGATCCAGGGGCATATTGAAGAGGTGAATGCCTCGGTTGCGCAGGATGAGATGTTGTCGGGGTGCCAGGTGCATCGGTTCCTTGTGCTGCACAAGGAGCTGGACGCGGATGATGGCGAATTGACCCGGACACGCAAGGTGCGGCGCAAGATCATCGGTGAGAAGTTCGAGGACTTGGTGAACGCGCTCTACGATGGGTCGCCTTCGGTGTATACGGAGACGGAAGTCACCTACGAAGATGGGCGCAAGGGCAAGATTAAGGCAACGCTGGAAATTCGCGATGCCAAGGTTGTGTCGGTGCCATCGCGGCAGATGGCTGCAGAATGAGTGGCATGCAGAACATGGCCGCTTGGTGTCAGCCCCCAGAATTTACTAGGCACGGTGAAGAATCTTCGTACGAAGATTCTTTGCAAACCCTAATAAATTGTGGAGCGCCGACTGGAAAATGGCAGGAGGTGCCTTGTGAAAGACACTGAAGGTTACGTCACCGCAGACGGGCGGCAAATCGGCGGCACCCTGATGGAGATGAAGAACATCACGCTTCGGTTTGGCGGCGTGGTGGCCATCCAGGACATTTCGTTCGACATCCGTGAAGGCGAAGTGCGTGCAATCATTGGGCCGAATGGCGCCGGTAAGTCGTCGATGCTGAACGTTATTTCGGGCTTTTACACGCCGTCCGAAGGGGAGGTCTGGTACAAAGGATCCAAGCGTCCGCCGATGAAGCCGTTCGAGGTTGCCCGTCAGGGTGTCGCGCGCACGTTTCAGAACATTGCGTTGTTTGAAGGCATGACCGTGCTCGACAACGTCATGACCGGGCGTCTCACCCACATGAACGCCGGGCTTGCGAGCCAGGCGCTGTGGTGGGGTAAGGCCCGGACGGAGGAAATGGAAAACCGCGAAAAAGTTGAGCGGGTGATTGATTTTCTTGAAATTCAGAACATTCGGAAAACCCCGGTCGGGCGCTTGCCATACGGGTTGAAGAAACGGGTGGAACTGGCGCGCGCGTTGGCGGCGGAGCCATCGCTGCTGCTGTTGGATGAACCGATGGCCGGGATGAACGTCGAGGAGAAAGAGGACATGAGCCGCTTTGTTCTTGATGTGAATGACGAATTCGGCACCACGATCTGCCTGATCGAGCACGATATGGGCGTGGTGATGGATCTGTCTGACCGGGTGGTCGTGATGGATTACGGCAAGAAAATCGGCGACGGCACGCCGGACGAGGTGCGCAACAATCAGGATGTGATCGATGCTTATCTGGGGGTGTCGCATGACTGATGTGTTGGCTTTGATGCGGGTAGGGGACCAAAAACATGTTTGCTGACATCTTTATCAATCCGTGGGTGGACATGTTCACCGCGCCGGATTTCCTGATGCAGGTGCTGTGGGAAGGTCTGGTCTCGGGCATTCTGTACGCGCTGATTGCACTGGGGTTCGTTCTGATTTTCCGGTCCAGCCGCATCTTCAACTTTGCGCAGGGCATCATGGTGGTGTTTGCGGCGTTGACGCTTGTCGGGCTGTTCTCGCTGGGCATTCCGGCCTGGATCAGCGTGGGGCTCACGCTGGCGGTGATGTTTGTCCTGGCGGTGACGATCGAGCGGGTTGTGTTGCGGCCGTTGGTGGGTCAGCCGGATATCATCCTGTTTATGGCAACCATCGGGATCACGCTGTTCCTGATTGGCTTTGGTGAGACGATTTTCGGCGGCGAAAACAAGGTGATGATCACCGAAGAGCTGGGCATTCCCACGGGGGATACGGTTCTTGAACCATTTGGCGGACTGCTGATCCTGCAGCATCTGGACATCACCGTTGTTGTGGTGGCGACGCTGCTGGTTCTGGGGCTGCTCGCGTTCCTGAACTATACGCAGATGGGCCGGGCGATCCGGGCGTTGGGTGATGACCATCAGGCGGCGCTGTCGGTTGGGATCTCACTACAGACGATCTGGGTGCTGGTCTGGTTCATCGCAGGCATCATCGCGCTGGTCACGGGCATCGCCTGGGGCGCGCGGGCCGGTGTGAGTTTTGCACTGGAGGTTATCGCGTACAAAGCGTTGCCGGTTCTGATGCTCGGTGGATTGGAATCAATCACCGGGGCCATCGTGGGTGGCTTGATGATCGGCATCCTTGAAAAGCTGTTCGAGATTTACTGGGGGCAACCGCTTTTGGGCGGCAATACCGAAACCTGGTTTGCATTTGTGCTGGCGTTGATTGTGCTTCTCTTCCGTCCGCAGGGGCTGTTCGGGGAGCGCATCATCGAAAGGGTCTAGCGCAGCGCGGGGCGCGCTGTTTGCAAGGCTGCCGGGCAGGATGCCCGGCCTACGAATACCGATGAAAGACGAGACAATGGCCAAATTGATCGCACTTCTGAACGTTATTGCCTGGTCCGGGTTCTGGGCCTTTGGCTATCTCGCCCTGTCCAGCGGGACAGAGGCGGGTGGTCAAACCGTGATCGCGATATTGCTCGCGGCGGCCGGGGGGGCGGCCGGGTTGTGGGCGTATTTCTGGCTGATCCGCCATTCCGAACTGACTGGCTATGCCAAACCGCGCAACAGGGCGGTGATCCATGAGGAGGAGACTGTCTGATGCTTTATCGCACGGCTGGACAATTCAAGACGAGCTACGTTGCGGATCAGGCGCTGTTCCCGGTGAAGCAGGATGCCGTGTTGCTGTGGCTGTTCCTGTTGCTGGGCTGGGTCATCTTTCCGCTGACCGCGTCGGAATTCGCCTTTCAGGCGTTGCTGATCCCGATCCTGATCTATGCGCTGGCGGCGATGGGATTGAACATCCTGACCGGGTTTGCCGGTCAGCTGTCGCTGGGGACAGGGGCGTTCATGGGGGTTGGCGCGTATGCGTGCTACAAGATGGTTACCATCTTTCCGGAACTGAACCCGATCATCGCAATCCTGCTGTCGGGGTTCTTCAGCGCCGGGATTGGTGTCGTGTTCGGCATTCCAAGCCTGCGGATCAAAGGGTTCTACCTTGCTATTGCAACGCTTGCCGCGCAGTTCTTCCTGGTCTGGCTGTTTGAAAAATGGTCGTGGCTTTACAATTACAACGCGTCCGGCGCGATCCAGGTGCCGAACCTTGAAATGTTCGGGATCTTTGTATCCGGCCCGCAGGCGTCGTCTGTGACGGAATACTATATCGTTCTGTTTGTTGTGACACTGCTGACCATTCTGTGCATCAACCTGACCCGGGGCAATCTTGGCCGGACGTGGAAAGCCACGCGCGACATGGACATCGCGGCGGAATTAATCGGCATCAATCTGATGAAGTCCAAGCTGACGGCCTTTGCGGTGTCATCTTACGTGGTTGGTGTTGCCGGTGCGCTGTACGTCTTTTCCTGGAAAGGCGCGGCAGAGCCGAACGTGTTCGACATTCCGCTGTCGTTCCAGGTGCTGTTCATCGCGATTATTGGCGGGCTGGGGTCGATCCTTGGCAATTACCTTGGCGCGATCCTGATTGTCGGTCTGCCGGTGATGCTGAACGTGATTGCAGGCACGCAGGTGTTCGAGATGTCGACGACGTCTTCGCTTTTGCTGGCGGCCTTGGTGGCGGGCGCAACCTTCCTGTTCTGGATTGCCCGCAGCATGTGGGGCATGGGGGCCGCAATTGGCTTTGGTGCCGTCACGCTGATCTACGGGTATGCGCAGCTTCAGGGCTTCCGCATCGAGTCTGCCTTGATCGAACATATCAATGTGATGATTATCGGCGCACTCATCGTCTTTTTCCTGATCATCGAACCACATGGGTTGAACCAGCTGTGGCGGTTGATCCGGGAAAAACTCATCATCTGGCCGTTCCCGCACTGATGCGGGGTGGCCCAAGACCAAGAAGCACATAGAAATACTTCGTTCCAATGGGAGGACACCAATGAAACACTTCACCAAACTGGCAGCCGCAGCGGCGCTGGGTACCGTTCTGGGAACGGCAGCCGTCGCACAAGAGCTGTACACGCCGAACCTTGCGTACCGGACCGGGCCTTTCGCGGCGACGGGCATTCCGCTGATGAACGGTCAGGCCGATTACATGACCCTGCTGAATGAACGCGATGGCGGCGTTGGCGGCATTCGGATCAATGCTGAAGAATGTGAAACCGGGTATTCCACCGAAAAAGGCGTGGAATGCTACGAAAAGACAAAGGGCAAAGCGATTGTGACGCAGCCCTGGTCCACAGGTATCACGCTGCAGGTTCTGCCGAAGACCAATGTTGACGAAATTCCGATCCTCGCACCGGGCTACGGCTTCTCTCCGATGGCAGACGGCAAGGTCTTCCAGTGGGCGTTCAACATGCCGGCCGGTTACTGGGATGCCGCGGATATGATCGTTCAGTTCCTGGAACAGGAAGGATCGCTTGAAGGCAAGAAGATCGCCTTTCTCCACCTGGACCACCCCTATGGCAAAGAGCCGCTTCCGTTGCTTGAAAAGCTGGCGGCTGACAAGGGCTTTGAGCTTCTGCCGATCCCGGTTGGCCTGAAAGAGATGCAGAACCAGTCGGCACAGTGGCTGCAGATCCGTCGTGAGCGTCCGGACAATGTTGTGATGTGGGGCTGGGGTGCGATGAACGCCGGGGCCATCACCGAAGCCGTGAAGACCAAGTTCCCGATGGAGAACATGATCGGCGTCTGGTGGGCGGGTCACGATGCGGACCTCAAGCTGGTTGGTGACGAAGGCAAAGGCTACAAGTCGATTTCCTGGTCCTTCCCGAACCCGGATGCGCCTGTGATGCAGCAGGTCAAGGAAATGGTCTTTGACAAGGGTCTGAGCCAGTCCAACGAAGAAGAGATGCAGGGCGTGTTCTATGGCCGTGGTTTGGTCATGTCGATGATCCTCGCAGAGGGCATCAAGAACGCGCAGGACAATTTCGGCACCACCGAAATTGACGCAACACAGTTGCGTTGGGGCCTTGAGAACATCAACCTCACCGAAGAGCGTATTGCTGAGCTGGGCATGGAGGGCATGGTGCCGCCATTCTCCACATCCTGTGCAAACCACACCGGCCATGCCGGTGGCTGGATGCTCGAATGGGACGGCGCGAAGTTCGTCAAAGCGTCTGACCTTCTCACGCCGAATGTCGACAGCTACGCGGACCTGATTGCGTCTGCCTCTGCGGAATACGCGACGTCGAACGCGCCGTGGGCGATGAACGAAGAGTGCTCGGCCACCAACTAAGGCCGACAGATCCCCGGCGGTTTCCCAAGACGCCGCCGGGGGCATTTGCATATTTGTAAAAAGAAGAAGAGCCATGCTGGACGCCGGACGCACCGACGAGACGCTTCTTGAAGTGAACAACATCGAAGTGATCTACAATCACGTCATCCTTGTTCTGAAAGGGGTGAGCCTGACCGTGCGCAAAGGCGGGATTACCGCTTTGCTGGGCGGCAACGGGGCTGGCAAGACCACAACGCTCAAGGCCATTTCCAACCTGCTGCATTCCGAGCGCGGCGAAGTGACCAAGGGGTCCATCCTTTACAAGGGTGACACGGTGCAGGGGCTGGACCCTGCGTCGCTGGTCAAGCGGGGGGTGATCCAGGTGATGGAAGGGCGGCACTGTTTTGAGCATCTGACGGTCGAGGAGAACCTGCTCACCGGAGCCTATACGCGCCGCGACGGCAAAGCCGCGATCGAGCAGGATCTTGAGATGGTCTATACCTATTTCCCACGTTTGAGAGAGCGTCGGAAAAGCCAGGCGGGCTATACCTCGGGTGGGGAACAACAGATGACCGCGATTGGCCGTGCGCTGATGTCCCGGCCAGAGACGATTTTGCTGGACGAGCCGTCCATGGGTCTGGCTCCGCAGTTGGTTGAACAGATTTTCGAGATCGTGAAATCAGTGAACGAGAATGAAGGTGTGTCGTTCCTGCTGGCCGAACAGAACACCAACGTCGCGCTGCGATATGCGCATCAGGGATATATCCTTGAGAGCGGGCGTGTGGTGATGGAAGGTCCGGCGGCGGATCTGCGCGAGAACCCGGATGTGAAGGAGTTCTATCTGGGGATGTCGGATGAAGGTCGCAAATCGTTCCGCGATGTGCGGTCTTATCGGCGGCGGAAAAGATGGCTCGCGTAGCGACCGAAGACAAGGTTGGCTGCCGCACCCCGGCAGAGGGCCGCGACGGTGTGACAAACATCCCAAAGTGGAAATTCGACGTGTTGCGGGACGCGATCCTGACCGTGCTGCGTGACGGGGATATCCGGTTCTCGGATCTGAAACCGCGACTTGAGGCGGTGTTGCCGGAGGATGTTCTGAACCGGCTTGGATCGCTTGGATGGCACGCGACATGCGTGAAACTTGAAATGGAAGTGCGCGGCGAGGTGGCCCGCGTCGAAGCGAAAGGGCCGCAGATCATGATGCTGGGCCGGAACGCGCCGAAAGGACAGTGAGATGAGCCAGTATTTCGATGCGCTTGAGACACGCAGCGCAGATGAGCGCCATGCCGCCCAGAGCGCGGCGTTTCTGGAGCAGGTCGCGCGGGCCAAGGCCGCGCCGGGGTCGTGTCTGGAGGCCGATGCGGAGGTGACGTCGCTGGAGGACATCACCAAGCTGCCGGTTTTGCGGAAATCGCAATTGGTGACGTGGCAGAAGGAAAACCCACCCTTTGGGGGGATGGCGGTCAGCAATATGGCCCATGTGTTCCAGTCGCCCGGCCCGATTTACGAACCCGGTGGCGTCAGCCATGACTGGTGGCGCATGGGGCGGTTTTTGCATGCCTGTGGTATTGGCAGCGGGGACATTGTTCAGAACTGTTTTGGCTATCACCTCACGCCTGCGGGAATGATTTTTGAAAACGGGGCCCGCGCGGTGGGGGCGGCCGTGTTGCCCGCCGGGACGGGGCAGACGGAGCTTCAGGCGCAGGCGGCGTTTGACATTGGCATCACAGCCTATGCGGGCACGCCGGATTATCTCAAGATCATTCTGGAAAAAGCCGACGAAATGGGCCTGCCGCTGAAGATCAGCAAGGCGGCTGTCGGAGGGGGCGCCTTGTTCCCGTCGCTGCGGCAATACTACGTGGATCGCGGGATTTCCTGTCGCCAGTGCTATGCGACGGCGGATCTTGGGAACATTGCCTATGAAAGCGATGCCGAAGAGGGGATGATTCTGGATGAAGGGGTCATCGTCGAGATCGTGACACCGGGCACCGGGGATCCCGTGCCCGAAGGCGAAGTTGGCGAGGTTGTCGTCACGACGCTGAACCCGGACTATCCGTTGATCCGGTTCGCCACCGGGGATCTGAGCGCGATTCTGCCGGGCCAATCGCCCTGCGGGCGGACCAATGCGCGGATCAAGGGCTGGATGGGTCGGGCGGATCAGACCACCAAGATCAAGGGGATGTTTGTGCGTCCCGAACAGGTTGCGGCCCTAGTGGCCCGCCATGCTGAAATTGACCGTGCGCGCGTTGTGGCCAGCCGGGATGGCGAGGTGGATGTGATGACGGTGCAGATCGAAACCTCGGCACAGGATGCCGCAAGTTTTGAGCCCAGCATTGTCGAGACACTGAAACTCAAGGGCAAAGTCGAACTGGTGCCGCCGGGCGCTTTGCCACGTGACGGGTTGGTGATCGAGGACGTGCGCAGCTACGACTGATCGTGAAGATGGGGTGTGTGCCGCGGTTTTTTTGCGCCGATATTGGATAACATACCCTGTTCATGCGTTACTGTGTTCAAAGACCAAAGGAACACAGCATGACCCGATTGCTTTTTACGATCCCTCTGATGCTTGGAATGAGCGTGCCGGCCTGGGCCGATGGCAGCAGCGTTCTGGTGATTGGCAACGGAGACGCGCGCGTTTTGCAGCGCGAAACCGGCAGCCGCGACCTAGGCGAGTTGCGCCAGTCATTTTCCGAAATCGCGACGCGGGTGAACACCGTTGCCGGGGCCAATCAACGCGGCATGCGCACGGCATTTCTGGCCTTTGCGCGCAACCTTGATGCCCGCACCGAAGATGTGACGCTGGTGTTGACGGGGCGCTTCGTGTCGACCGTGGCGGGCACCTACCTGATGCCTGCCGATGCTGACGGCGATGTCGGGTTGGTTCGGGTGCTGAACGAGGGATTCCCGCTGGATTCGGTCTACGCTGTTGCGGCGCAGTTTCCGGGGCGGGCGCTGATCGTGCTGGGCCAGACGGACGGGCGCGGTGATCTGGCCAGCGGGCTGTCGTCAGATATCCCGCATCAGGACATTCCGCAGGGGGTGACCGTGGCCACGGGCAATCTGCGCAATGCCATGCGGGTGGCGCATCGGTTGTCCGAAGGGGACACAGACAACGTTTTGTCGGTGATCCGGTCGGAGGACATGGCCCTGCATGGGTTTGTGCCGGACCGGCTTGCCCTGTTGCAGGGCGGGTCCGGTGATCTGCCGGTTGTGGTAGATCCCCCCCGGCAGGATCAGATCGCCGAGGATCGCGCCGCGTGGCAGGATGCGGTGCGGGCGGATTCCGAGGCCGGGTACCAGGCCTATATTCGGGCATTCCCCAGGGGCGAGAAGACCGCCGAGGCGCGGCAACGACTGACGGCCATTCAATCCGAGCCTTTCCACCGTGAAAAACGCGCCGAGGAGTCGCTCGAGCTGTCGCGCGATGCGCGGCGGGATATTCAGCGCGATCTGTCGCTGCTGGGGCACAACACGCGTGGCATTGACGGGATATTCGGGCGTGGCACGCGGGGTGCGATTTCGACCTGGCAGGAAGCCAACGGGCACACGGCATCGGGATACCTGACGGCGACGCAGATCGTGATGCTGGACCGGCAAGCGGACAAACGCGCGGCAGAGCTTGAGGAAGAGGCGCGGGAACGGCAGGCGGCGCTGGAGCGGGAAGACCGCGCGTATTGGGCCGAAACCGGATCGCGCGGGTCGGAAGGCGGATACCGCGCCTATCTTGAACGGTTCCCGGACGGTTTTTTTGCCGAGGTGGCGCAGGAGCGACTTGAAGAGATCGAGGCAGAGCGCAATGCGCTGGCCGAGGATCGCGACAAGGCGAGATGGCAGGTCGCGCGCCGTGAGGACACTGCCCAGTCGTATCGCGCGTATCTGTCCGAACGCCCGAACGGCGCGTTTGCCGGAGAAGCGCGGGCGCGGATCAACTGGCTGCAGCGAAATTCGGGCGCGCGCGAGATAGAACGGGCGGCAAAGGCGGCAGAAGATGCGCTGCGTCTGAATGCGGCGGGACGCCGTTTGGCCGAAGGGCGTCTGGAAGCGATTGGGCTCAAGCCCGGAGCCGTTGACGGCGTGTTCGATAAGGCCACACGTCGCGCAATCCGGCGCTACCAGAACGCGCGCAAGCTGCGGGTGACGGGTTATCTGGATCAGGCGACGATGGTGCGGCTGATGGCAGATTCGATCCTTCGGTGACTTAGTCCAGATCGGTCCACGGCCAGGGTTTCACATTGCTGGCCGCGGTTTGGTATCGCGCGGCCTTGGCCATCCAGATGCCAAGGTCGGTGCCGAAATCCGCCAGCCGTTCATTGGGCTGCTTGTTGTTCACCAGCATGACCACGAACTGGATGATCGTCATCGCCCCCAGCACCGTCTGCGCCAGCGAGATCATGATCGCGATCAGAATCATGTAGACCAACCGCAGGACAAGGGATTCGGATTTGTCTGGTTCGATCTGTTCGCCGTGCAGGCGGCCCGAAACCTTGTCGTCATCGGGAGGTGTCATTGCGCCGCTCCTTTGGTGTCACGCTGGATGTCGCGAGTGTATGCCGGTTTTGCTTGTGCCGCCAACGGGCTTTGCATCGTGGTCTCATGCCCCCGATGATCGACGGGTAGCGTCTGGGTGTCGGTCTGTGTCATGTCCGCGTCTTCGTGTGCTCTTCGATCATCGCCTTGTACAGTTGGCGGATCCTTTGGGTGACAGGCCGTTCACCGGTGCCAATGGGCTTTCCGTCGATACTGGACACAGGGGTCTGCGCGCCGAACGTGCCGGTCAGAAAGGCCTCATCCGCGCCGTAGGCTTCGTAAAGCGAGTAATTCTTTTCGAACACGGGAATATCATTGGCGCGGCACAGGTCGATCACCTTTTGCCGGGTCACGCCGTTCATGCAGTAATCCCCGGTCGAGGTCCAAACCTCGCCCTTGCGCACGATGAAGAAATTGCAGGCGTTTGTCGTATTCACAAACCCATGCGGGTCAAGCATCAAGCCTTCGTCTGCACCGGCCTGTTCGGCCTGAAGGCAGGCGATCACACAATTGAGCTTGGAATGGCTGTTGTACTTTGCGTCCTGGCTCATCGGCAATCCGCGCACCTGTGGCACCGTGGCAAGGCGAATGCCTTTGGATTGCAGCCCCTCGGCTGGTTTTGAGTGCTCCATGATGATCACCAGTGTCGGGCCGCTCTGGCTCAGGCTGGGATGCTGGAACGGTTTGACCTTTATCCCGCGCGTCAGCATCAACCGACAATGCACGTCTGTCGTCATACCGTTGGCGTCTGCGGTGCGGGTGAGGGCGTCCATGATGCCTGCGCGGTCCATGCCAACATCAAGCGACACCGCTTTGCAGGAATCGAAAAATCGATCCATGTGTTCGTCAAAGAACGCCCATGTGCCGTTGTAAAGCCGCATCCCTTCCCACATGCCGTCCCCCAGCATGAAGCCACTGTCATAGACCGACACTTTGGCGTCGTCCCGGTGAACAAGGTCGCCGTTCACGTAGATCTTGATATCGCGGTTGCGGGCGTCTTCTTCGGCGGTGTGCGTGGTATGCGAGTCTTCGGTCATGGAATTGCCTTTGAATGTAGAGCGGTCTTGCGGGGCATGATTTTGCGGGCGTCCTGACATCCTGTGTATCGCGGATCGCGGGGCAGAGACCATCCGCTCGTGGTGGGTGGTCCGGATTTGATACTGTCTGCACTAACGAAAAAAGCCACCCGAAGCGGGTGGCCTTTTCCATCATACTGCGGTTTCCGCTTAGCCCTGGCGGGCTTTGAACCGGCGCTGCGTCTTGTTGATGACGTAGACGCGGCCCTTGCGGCGCACAACGCGGCAGTCGCGATGGCGGTTCTTGAGCGAACGAAGCGAGTTCTTGACCTTCATGGGGTCTCTCCTCTTATCGCGGCGCGCGAGCGCCTTTGTGGTTGCGGATGCCCTGACCCGAAGGCCAAAGCGGCGAATTCAATGGTGGGCGATACAAGGTTCGAACTTGTGACCCCTTCGATGTCAACGAAGTGCTCTACCACTGAGCTAATCGCCCGTTTACCCTTGCGAAACCCGTGCCCCAATAAAAAGGGGCGCGAAATCGCGCGCCGGTGGGCCGGTCTATAAAAGGAGTCGGAACGGGGATCAAGGGCTTTTGGTCATAGAAAAAATCGGTCTATGTTGAGCGTACCGGAGGGCCTATGCCGAAAGTCGCCTACCATCTTGTTCAACCCGAAGCACACACCTCGCGTGTGGTGTTTGCGTCACCGCATTCGGGGCGCGACTATAGCTGGTCTTTCCTGCGTCATACGGCGTTGGACGAGGTCACGATCCGATCATCTGAGGATGCGTTTGTGGACCGGTTGTTTGACTGTGCGCCACAATTCGGAGCCGCGTTTATCAAGGCCGGTGCGCCACGTGCCTATATTGATCTGAACCGCAGTGCCGAAGAGCTGGACCCTGCGCTGATCGAAGGGGTGCGTCGGCAGACACACAACCCGCGTGTTGCGTCTGGTTTGGGGGTCGTGCCCCGCGTGGTGGCCAATGGGCGGCCGATTTACCATGGAAAACTGCCCTTTGCAGAGGCGGAACGGCGCATTGCGCAGTTTTGGCGCCCCTATCACGATCAATTGCGCAAGTTGATCAACACGGCACATGCGCGGTTCGGCGAAGCGATTCTGGTGGATTGCCATTCGATGCCGCATGAGGCGCTGGACGGTGTTGCCAAATCCGCGGCGCGGCGTCCGCAGATCGTGTTGGGGGACCGCTTTGGTGCGTCCGCCAGCCAGACGGTGGTCGATCAGATCGAAGCGGCATTTGTGGATGCGGGTTTCGTGGTGGCGCGCAATACGCCCTTTGCGGGGGCCTACATCACGCAGGCCTATGGACGCCCGTCGCGCGGTCAGCACGCAGTTCAGATTGAGATTGACCGGTCGATCTACATGGACGAGCGCGAGGTGCGGCCAAACGCGAATTTCCACAATTTTCGGAAACTCTTACGCAGCGTCATCGCGGAAATCGCCGCAACAGGGCAGGCCGACGAGATGCCGTTGGCGGCGGAATAGGCCTTATTCGACCAAAGCGATAAGCGCGTCTTTCAGCGATTGATCGTTGTCCAGGGAAAGCCGCACCGGCACGGTGAGCACTTTCATCCGAAAACTGTCGGGAAGGCGCACCGCATCTTTTTCGGTTGTGACCAACTGTGCGCCTGCTGCCTTGGCGTCATGTTCCAGACGGGTCATCAGAGAGGCTGTCAGCGGTTGGTGATCGTCCAGTGCCTCGGCGCGGACCAGATCAACGCCAAGCGTGCGCAGGGTGGCAAAGAACTTTTCCGGATGCCCGATGCCAGCAAAGGCGAGGCAGCGCAGGCCCTCCCACTCCATTCCGGTTTGCAGCGGGGCAAGATGGCCGGTGATATGCGGGATCGGGATCTGCGCCTGCCACTGATCTGCGAATCCGGCTTGCGCCGCCGGGTCGCCAATGGACAGCACGACCTGCGCGCGTGTCATGGCGTTCTGCACCGGTTCACGTAGGGGACCTGCCGGGATGCAGCGCCCGTTGCCGAAGCCTTTGTTGGCATCCACAACGATGATCGAGAGATCTTTGTGCAGGCTTGGGTTCTGCAACCCGTCATCCAGCAGGATCGCCTGAGCGCCGCTTTGCACCGCAGCGCGGGCGCCGGCGGCGCGATCTTTGGACACCCAGACCGGGCCAAACGCGGCCAGCAGCAGCGGTTCGTCCCCCACCTGTTCGGCGGTATGCTGTTTCGGGTCCACTTGCACCGGCCCGTCAAGCGACCCCCCATACCCCCGCGACACGACATGCGCGGTGATGCCCAGATCCGACAGCATCTGCATAAGCGCAATCACCGTTGGTGTCTTACCGGTGCCACCCGCGTTGACGTTGCCAACGCAGATCACCGGGACCGGCAATTTGGCCGGGTCGGTTGTGCGCAGGCGGCGGGCGGTCAGGGCGGCGTAGAGCGCACCAAGCGGCGACAGCAGGCGCGGCATCAGCCCGGGGCGGTCGGGCGGGGTGTCCCAGAAGGCGGGGGGCCTCATGGTTGGGCCTCCATCGCGTCAAGCCATTCATCCACCTGAGTCAGAACCAGATCGGCGGTTTCCGCACCCGAGGATACCACGTTCCATCCGGCATGTGCCATCGCCGCGGCGCGGTCCGGTGCGATCAGTTGTGACACTGCGGCGCTGAGCGTTTCCATGTCCTTGACGATGCGCGCGGCCCCGGCGCTGACAAGGCGCGAATAGGCGTCCAGATGCTTGCCCACATTTGGCCCGTACAGGATCGCCGAGCCCAATGCGGCGGCCATCATGGGCGATTGACCACCCGCTCCCGGTGTCAGCGAACCGCCGAGGAAACACAAAGGTGCCAATCGGTACCACAGACCCAGTTCACTGTCGTCGCCAGCCAGAAGCACCTGGGTGTTCTCGTCTGGCATATCCCCCTGTTCCCATCGCGCGAGTCGCAGGCCGACCTCTTCGCACAGCGCGGCCATCGCGGCTTCGTCCTGCGGGTTTTGCGGGCTGATGATCAGCAACAGCCGATGGGCCAAGCGCGCGGCACGGCGGTGCGCGCGCAGCACCGCGTCTGCTTCGCCCAGCAGGATATCGGCCGCCAGCCAGACCGGACGCCCCGCCAGAAGGTCGGTCATTTCCTCGTGCAGCCCGTCATGGCTGGTCAGCGGGAAGATCTCGGGCTCCAGGACAGAGGCGACCTCGATCTTGCTGTCCGGGATACCCAGCCGTCGAAGCCTCTGCGCTGCGGCTGCGTCTTGTGCGATGATGCTGTGAAACAGATTAAGCGCTGCGGCACTGGCATCGGGTACGAACCGCTTGGACGGTTGCCGCCACGGCGCGTCCGCGGCATCCACCAGCAACATGTGCGTTTTGGTGTTCGCGGTTTCGTGGATCAACGCCGGGCGCAGGCCGTTCCCGGCCCAGATCAGGATGTCGGGACACCAGTGTTGCAGAAAGCGCTGGATGTCGCTGAGCGATTCTGACGGGGGCGGGCCGACGGGCAGACCGGACATGTCAAAGCTGTCAGCCTCTGCCGCGTCACAGGTCAGCAAGAGCGAAAAGTCATCGCGCTGGGTGTGGAGGCGTTTTGTCAGGGTGGCCAGTGTTTCAAGACGCATCCGGGTGTCGCAGTGCAGCCATAGCAGCGGCCCTTCGGGGCGCGCGGGCCATGCGGCGGCGTCTACGATCAGCCGGTCCGGCCCTCGGGCCAGTGCCAGATAGGCGGTCAGACTGAACGGTCTGCGCACCAAATGGTTAGTCCTGCGCCTCGGGGGCGCTGGTGCTGGCATCGATCAACTGCTGAAGATCGCCCAGAAAATAGCGCATATGCGCGTTGTCTACGGTGCGTTGTGCCTCGTTTTTCCAGGCGTCATAGGCCGCGTCGCGGTCTGCGAAAATGCCGACGACATGGATGTTCTCAGGGTCTTTGAACACGTTTTCCGAGGGGGTCACCAGCTCTCCGCCAAAGACGATATGCAGATGTTGGCTCATGAAACGTTCCTTCATTGATATGTTGCGGTCAGCCTACGGGGCTGCGGGGGCGGGTCAAGCGGATCAGGGCAGGCTTTGTGCAATCAGGCCCTTGATGGACCGCGCATGGTCCGGGGTGGCGGAGCAGACATCCTCGGCCAGGGATTTGGCGTGGTCGAGCAGGTCTGCAGGCTCCACGATCCGGTCGATCAGACCCCAGGTCAGGGCGTCTTCGGTTGGGATCTTCTGGCCGGCCATCAGGATCATCTTGGCGCGTGATGGCCCGACAAGCTGGGCAAGGCGGGCGGGATCCGAAGGCTGTGGCAGAAACCCGAGTTTCATCACCGGGTAAAACACCTTTGTGCCTGGCACCGCGATGCGCAGATCGCAGGCCAGAACCATCCCCATCGCCCCGCCCGCCACGGTGCCGTTCAGGGCAGCAATTGTCAGGCCGGGATGACGCGACAGCGCGCCGGACAGGCGTTCCCAAAGCGGGCTCAGCGCCAGACCAGCCTTTGCCGCCTCAAGATCAGCCCCGGCAGAAAACACCTTTCCGATCCCGGTCAGAATGATGGCGCGTGCCGAACGGGCCTCTTCGACCCCGACACAGAGCTGTTCCAGCATCTCTGCGGTCAGCGAATTGGCTTTGTCCGGACGATTGATAGTTAGAACGCAAAGCGTGCCATCGTTGGAGACCTCGATCATACAAGGCCGACCTTTTTGCGAATGTTCTCATCCCGCAGCGAAATCTCTTCGCCCAGAAACCCGTCTGCCTCGGGGCCGCACATCCAGAGCAGGGCTTTGGCAGGCCAATCGGCGGGAATGTGATCAGACCAGTCCAGCTGGCTGACCGGGTTGATGCCGCTGGCCTTGATCTCCTTTTGCATCTGTGTGGCCACGGTGCCGGGTGACAGGCCCATGGCGCGGATGCCTTTGTCGGCCATTTCCTTGTGCAGGCACATCGTCAGCATCGCAGCACCCGCCTTGGAGGCGCAATAATGCGACCACGCTTCGACTGGCCCATGCGCCGCCCCGGAACTGATGGTCAAGACGGTGCCGCCCCCGGCGCGTTCCATTTCCGGCAGCGCGGCGCGCATGCCGTGGAACACGCCTTTGAGGTTGATGTCGATCACCTGTCCCCAGCCGTCGGGATCGGCGTCTTCCATGCGGGCAATCGGTTCGATGACGCCCGCGTTGTTGATCAGGATGTCCAGCCCGCCAAACGCGGTGACGCAGTTTTCGACGGCTTTTTCCATTTCCCAATAGCGGCTTATGTCGCAGGGGATCGCAACCGCCGCATTGCCGATTTCGCCAGCCAGTTCGGCGATGTCGTCAGCGGACCGGGCGATCAAAGCGACATTTGCGCCCGCGTTGGCGAAAACCCGCGCAGCTTCGGCTCCGATTCCGCGGCTCGCCCCGGTAATCAGCACTGTTTTTCCCGTTAAATCGGTCATGCGTGGTCCTCCTTGATCTGAACTGCAGTGCTACTGCGGTCCGGGCGCAGGGTCCAGCCACTTGACCCTGCCGTGCAGGAGGTCGAAGCTACGGTCGGGAATTTGAGGATAAGGAATTTGGACATGTCACGTTTCACGAAGCTCTCGACTTGCTCTGCCCTTGCGCTGGGCGTAGCGGCCGGTCCGGCGTTTGCCGATTTGACGGCGCAGGACGTCTGGGACGGTATGGAATCGGCGATGACGGGCTTTGGGTACACCGTGACCGCGACAGAGACGCCGACCTCTGACGGGCTTGATGTGACAGATGTGATGCTGACCTTCGATGTGCCGGACGAAAACAGCAAAGTGTCCTTTGGTGTGTCGTCGATTGACCTGGTGAACAATGGGGACGGGTCCGTGACGATGACCTTTCCGGCGTCGATGCCGATCATGATTGATGCCGCACCAGAGGGTGAAGACGATGTCAGCATGGTTCTTGAATACAACAATTCCGGGCTTGAGATCGTGGTCTCGGGCGACCCGTCCGCGTTAAACTATGCATACACCGCTGACTCGTTGTCCATGTCCCTGGCCGAGCTGATCGTCAACGATGAGGTCGTCGGGCGTGATGAGGCGCGGTTTGACTTTGCGCTGACCGGCATGACCGGCACCGCACAGACGGCGTTCGGAAACGGCACGCGGATCGAACAGGAGGTACGGGCGGAGTCGGCCCGGTATGAGATGGCCTTTAACGACCCCGAAAGCACTGACACCGCGCTGATTTCGGGGTCGATGCAAGGGTTGAGCATCGACAGCGCGACAACGCTGCCCGAAGGTTTTGATGCGTCCGCACCCGAAAGCCTGCTGACGGGTGACTTCCTTGCGCGCGGTAAATTTGATTACACGGACGGGGAAATGCAATTTGCCGGCACCGCGCCGGAGGGCACATCGAGCGGCACGACCCGTTCGGGAGCGGTGTCCCTTGAGTTCTCGATGGATGGGTCGCTCATCGCATATAACTTGTCCGCAACGGATCAGGCGGTCACAGTGACGGGCACCGAATTGCCGGTGCCGGTGTCTGTCAACGTCGCAGAAAGCGCGTTTAACGTGACGATGCCGATTGCTGCGTCTGATACGCCGGAAGACATGGCGCTCGGGATGACCTTTGGCGGGTTCGAAATGTCGGACGTGTTGTGGAACATGGTGGACCCGGCCGCTGCTTTGCCGCGTGACCCGGTCACCATTGCGCTGGACCTGACCGGAAAGGTGACACCGTTTGTCAGCCTGTTTGACCCGGTCGCTATGGCGCAACTGGAGGCCACCGGCGGCATGCCCGGAGAGTTGAACGCGTTGACGCTAAACGACCTGACGATCGAGGCCGCCGGGGCCAAGTTGGGGGGAACGGGGGCGTTCACCTTTGACAATACGGATTTGCAGACGTTTGGTGGGTTCCCACGCCCGAGCGGGGGTGTGGACTTTTCGCTGGAAGGGGCCAACAGCCTGATCGACAAACTGATCGGGATGGGCCTGATCACCAACGAAGACGCGATGGGCGCGCGTATGATGATGAGCATGTTTGCCGTGCCGGGGACCGGACCGGACAGCCTGAAATCGTCGATCCAGATCAATGATCAGGGACATGTTCTGGCGAACGGGATGCGCATTCAGTAGGCGTCCCGTCACGCGAACCATCTGGCACGAAGCGGTCTTTTACTCCCAGTAGCTAGGACCTGAGGGCGGGGAGGCCCACGCCTGTGGACTCGAACCCGCCATCGGCCGCGATGATCTGACCAGTCACGTAGGACGCCTTGTCCGAGGCCAAAAAGGTGATGACCTCGGCGATCTCTTGCTCTGACCCGTAGCGGTTCAGCGGGATGGCATCGTGGTAGGCGTCGATGATGTCCTGGCTGTGCACCGCCATGGCAAGTTTGGTGCGCACCGGGCCGGGGCAGACGCAATTGACGCGGATATTGTGTTCCCCGAGTTCCGCCGCGTGCTGCTTGGTCAACTGGATCACAGCTGCCTTGGATGTGCCGTAAGCGACGCGCAAGGTGGACGCGCGCAAGCCGCTGATCGAGGCGATGTTCACAACGCTGCCTTGCGTTTCCTTCAACGCGGCTGTTGCCGCTTGGGTGCAGAGGAACGTGCCGTCCAGATTGGTCGCCATCACGCGCCGCCACATGTCGAAGGTGCAATCGCCCGCGGGCCCGAACTCAGCAACTCCGGCATTGTTGATCAGCGCGTCGATGCGGCCGGACCAGCCAAGCGTCTGGTCCACGATGCGGGTGACATCTTCGGGAATGGAAATGTCGAGCGGCAGCAACAACGCGTTGTCCATGTCGCTGTGCAGTTCCAGCTCTGCCGTGTCACGGTCCACCATTGCAACGCGCCAGCCCCGTCCGAGGAAGAGCTTGGTGGTTGCCAGCCCGATGCCGCGCGCGGCCCCGGTGACGATTGCGCATTTCTGATCCATTCCGACCTCCCGTTTTCGGGGTTGTCGCATGGCGGGTAGCAGATGTCATCCGTGACCGGGTGCGGTGGTCCTAACCGGTTACCCGGCCATCAGGTCTGGTAGGTCGCCGTTTAACCCCGCCGCTTCGCGGATGAATCCGCGCCGGGCGGACGGGATCGCATTGATCACGGACATGCCAAGATCGCGTCCGGCGCGCAGGATCGGGTTGTCGTTGGAAAACAGCCGGTTGAACGTGTCTGTCGCGGTCAGAAGCGACGCGGTGTCAAACTTGCGCCATTGCTCGTACCGCATCAGAACCTGCGGGCTTGCAAAATCTTCGCCGCGTCGGTTGGCGTGTGAGATCACGTGCGCCAGCGCCGCAACGTCGCGCAGGCCTGCGTTCAGGCCTTGCCCGGCAATCGGGTGCATGCCGTGGGCTGCGTCGCCGATCAGGGCAAGACGATCATCCACGAACCGGTTCGCCACGGTCAGTCCCAGAGGGTAGGTGAACCGTTCTCCTGCCAGAGAGATCTTGCCCAGGAAATCGCCGAACCGGGGGCGCAGCACGGTCAGGTAATCGTCTTCGGACAATGCGTTGATGTCTTCCGCCAGATCGCTGCGTTCGCTCCAGACAATCGAGGAGCGGTTGCCAGTCAGCGGAAGGATCGCAAGCGGTCCCGATGGCATGAACAACTGATGCGCGACGCCGTTATGTGGCTTTTCATGTGCGATGGCACACACCAGCGCGGTCTGCGGGTAGTTCCATTCGGTGCGCTGGATCCCGGCGCGCAAGCTCGTGCCGCTTTTGCGCCCGTCAGCACCGACGATCAGGCGGCCCGACAGGGCCTTTCCGGAGGCGAGTGTGACGGTTGCGCCTGTCGGGGAGACGGTCTGGTCAACCACCGTTTCACCGGACAGGTGTGTCACCAAATCGTTTTGCGCCATCGCTTCCAGCAAGCTGCGGCGCAGGTAGCGGTCTTCGAGCATGTGACCCATCGGGCCTTCCTCGATTTCCGCACTGTTGAAATGCAGGCCAAGAAACACGTCGGCATCCCCGGCGCGCCCGTCGCTGACCTTGATTTCATGCATCGGTTGGGCATTGGCCTTGAGCCCGTCCCACAGATCCAGCGCGGCCAGCATGCGGACGGACGCTAGCGCAAGCGCATAGGACCGACCGTCGAAATTGTCACTGCGCCGCACAGCGTCCGGCCGGGCGTCGATCACGGTGCTGCTGAGACCGGCACGGGCGGCGGCAAGGGCCAGCGCTGACCCGTTTAACCCACCGCCAACAATCAGAATATCCGAAACGTTTGTCATGCCTTGTGATATGGACGCCCGGGCGGGATTGTCCATGCGCCTCTGTGCCGCTACCGTCCCGAAAACCGGGGGAGGGAGTTCGGACATGAGCGATTGGCACACAATGAGCGCGGCGGATCTGGGCCGCGGGATTGGTCGGGGCGAGATTGATCCGGTAGAGCTGACCCGAACGTTTCTGGACGCCATTGACGCGCATGAATTCGGAGACCGGATTTATGCCCGACTGACCCCGGATCGCGCCATTGCTGAAGCAACGGCCGCGCAAGAACGCGCGCGTCTCAATTTGCGGCGGTCGCCCTTGGACGGCGTGCCGATTTCATGGAAAGACCTGTTCGATACAGCCGGCGTGGTGACCGAGGCGGGCACGAAACTGCTTGAGAACCGGACACCCGACGCTGATGCGGAGGTGCTGGCCAATGCAACCCGTCAGGGGTTGGTGTGTCTTGGCAAAACGCATCTGAGCGAATTGGCGTTCTCGGGTCTTGGATTGAACCCGAAAACCGCGACATCGCCCAACGTGCATGATCCCGACAATGCGCCGGGGGGATCGTCTTCGGGGGCGGCGACCTCTGTGGCGTTTGGGCTGGCCCCTGCTGCCATCGGGTCGGACACCGGCGGGTCCGTGCGGGTGCCTTCGGCGTGGAACGACCTTGTTGGTCTGAAAACCACCTCGGGTGTTCTGAGCCTGAAAGGGGCGGTTCCGCTGGCGTCGCGGTTTGATACGGTTGGTCCGCTGTGCCGAACGGTGGAAGACGCGGCGCTGTTGTTCGCCGCTATGAAAGGTGACGCGCCCGTTGATCTGAATGCATCAACGTTAAGGGGTGCGCGGCTGGCGGTTCTGACAACAACCGCCTTTGACGATATCCGCGATGCGCCGAAAGCCGCGTTTGATCATGCGGTTGCGCGGTTCCGCGATGCCGGGGCAGAGATTGTCGAGGTCGCGGTGCCGGATGTGGAAGACGCGATGGCGCTGGCCCCGGTGCTGTATGGTTGTGAAACCTATGGGACCTGGCGCGATGTTATCGAGGCCAACCCAGACGCGATGTTTCACGAGATTCTTGCGCGCTTCCGGTCGGGCAAGGATTTTACCGGGGCTGATTATGTTGCGGCGTGGCGCAAACTGGACGCGTATCGCGCGGCCTATCTTGAGGCGACGGCGTCGTTTGACGCGGTGCTGTGTGCAACAAGCCCGATCACGCCACCGAATGTCGACCGGCTGCTGACGGACAGTGAGTACTACGTCACCGAGAACCTGTTGACGTTACGGAATACGCGGATTGGCAACCTGATGGGGCTGTCCGTTCTGACGCTTCCGACCGGAACACCGGCCTGTGGCGTGTCTTTGATGGCCAATCCACACGCAGAACGGCGGCTTTTGCGGCTTGGACAGGCGGCAGAAGAGGCGTTGGCCTGAAAGCCACAACTGCCTGACTCCCGTGTGCTTTTTCTGGACGCGCTGCCTCTGGCTATGTAATTTGGCTTCAAACAGGGCGCCAATGACCCTGAACTTGAGGCAGTAATGGTCATGTTTCCCGAGCGGTTCTCGAACCTACCGGCTTATGCGTTCCCGCGTCTGCGCGCCCTTTTGGACGTGCACGAACCGGGTGGTCCGGTGATCCACATGACCATCGGAGAGCCGAAACATGCCTTTCCGGCATGGATTGCGGATATCATCGCGCAGAATATGGCGGGCTTTAACAGCTACCCGCCGAACGAAGGCACACCTGAACTGCGCGCGGCCATCCGTGATTGGGTCACGCGACGCTATGGTGTGACGCTGGATGCCGACACGCAGATCATGCCGCTGAACGGCACGCGTGAGGGGTTGTACAATGTTGGCATGGCCTTGTGTCCCGAGACGAAGAACGGACAGAAGCCTGTCGTTCTGATGCCGAACCCGTTTTATCAGGTGTACCTGATTTCGGCGATTTCGGTGGCGGCAGAGCCGGTGTTTGTGAATGCAACCGAAGCGACGGGGCATCTGCCGGATTTCGAGAGCCTTCCGGATGATGTTCTGGACCGGACGACCATGGCCTATATCTGTTCCCCAGCAAACCCACAGGGGGCCGTGGCCGATCAGGATTATTGGGAACGCTTGATCACCTTGGCCGAAAAGCATGATTTCCGCGTTCTGGCGGATGAGTGCTATTCCGAGATTTACCGCGACGCACCGCCCGTTGGCGCGTTGCAGGTGGCGCGGGATATGGGCGCCGATCCTGAACGGGTTCTGGTGTTTCATTCCCTGTCTAAGCGCTCCAACCTGCCGGGCCTGCGGTCCGGATTTGTGGCAGGCGGGCCGGAGTCGATGAAGCGCATCCAGCAGTTGCGGAATTACGCCGGAACACCACTGCCCTTGCCGTTGCAGAAAGTGGCTGAAGCGGTGTGGGCGGATGAAGCACATGTCGACGAGAACCGGGCGCTTTATCAGGAAAAATTCGCTCTGGCGGATCGCATTTTTGGCAATGTGCCGGGATACCGGTCGCCAGACGCCGGGTTTTTCCTGTGGCTGCCTGTCGAGGATGGCGAGGCTGCGGCGCTGAAGCTTTGGACCGAGACGGGGGTGCGGGTGCTGCCCGGGGCGTACCTGTCGCAGGACACTGACGCCGGGAACCCCGGCAAAGGCTATATCCGGGTCGCCATGGTGGCCCCAATAACAGAAACCGAACGTGGCCTGACGCAGATCAGGGACTGCCTGTTTGGCAGCGAAGACCAATAAAGAGGCGAGCAATGGCATACCAGGCGCGGGGGCGAGACCCTCTTTTTGACAGCAATATGCAGGCCGCGATTGAAAAACGCGGCAAAGAGCTTGCGGGCTTTGTGCTCATGGCGCTGGGCGCGATGGCGGCGATGATGATCTATTCCTATTCGCCGCAAGACCCGAGCTGGCTGTCTGCGACCGATGCGCCGGTGCAGAATTGGCTGGGTCGCCCGGGGGCCTCGGTTGCGGCGCCTTTGTTCATGATCGTTGGCTGGGCAAGCTGGGGTCTGGCGCTTGTGCTGTTGGTCTGGGGTGCGCGGTTTGCGCTGCACAAGGGCGAAGAGCGCGCGCTGACCTGTCTGATCTTTGCGCCGATCTGGGTGGCGCTGGCGGCGGTTTACGCGGCTGGCGTGCCGGAAAGCAGCGCCTGGACCCATAGTTTTGGTCTGGGCGGCCTTTTTGGCGACATGATGATGGGATCGGTGCTGACGATCCTGCCCTTGGGCACGACGCTGGCGCTGAAGCTGATGATGGTGCTGCTGGGCGGCATTGTTCTGGTCATGGGGGCGTTTGTCCTTGGGTTCACCCGGGTCGAGCTGGCCCGTTTGGCCCGTTTCCTGCTGGTGGGCGTGATCATGGTTTACGCCACGCTCTTGTCGCTCTTGGGCAAAGGGGCCTCTGGGGCGGTTGGGGCCGCACGTCAGATGCAGGCCAAAAATGCCGAGCGCCGAGCCATTCGCGCGCAGGAAGAGGCGGAAGCCGCTGAATGGGCGGCCGCACAGGACGCTGTTGTGGCAGAGCCACGCGTGACACGTGTTGCTCCGCCTGTCGCATCGCCGGTTCAGCCAGAGGACAGTTTCGCAGACGCACCCGAACCCCAGGTCCAGCCGCAAAAAACCGGCTTTCTGGCCAAGATGCCATCCCTGATCCGTCGGGCCGATCCCGAGCCGGAATTGGTGGAAACCTATCCGGGGGGGGAATTGCCCGAAGCCTTGCCGGGGGATGATCGCGTGCGCGCCAAGATTGCCGATGCGATCAAGACCCGGGTTCGCCAAAGCACAGCCGTGACCTCGGCGGCGCACGCGCCGCTGACCAAGGGGCGGGGTCGTGGCCCTGATCCGTTGATCGTGCCGCCAAAACCAGCCTTGCCACCCGAACCGCCAGTGACCGCGCGTGCCGCTGCGCCGCTTCGGGCGGAACCACCGGTGACAGCGCAGCCGCAGACTGTGCGGACACCTGCCGCGCCGCAGATGGTGGATGAGCCCGAAGAGAACATCTTTGAAGACATGGCTGACTGGGATGATTACGGCGATGACGCACAGGCGTTTACACCGACGTCCCCCAGCCCGGCCCCTGTGCCGCAGCCGCAGGCCAAGAAGGTGGTGCAACAACCGACGCGCAAGCCGCTGCAACCGTCGAAACGCGCGCAGCAGGAAGCGCAGCCGCAATTGCAGTTTGAAGACCGGGATGCCGATTACGAACTGCCGCCGCTGGGCCTGTTGATGGATCCGGCAAATATCGAACGGCATCATCTGAGTGATGAAGCGTTGGAAGAAAACGCGCGGATGCTGGAGGCGGTTCTGGATGACTACGGGGTGAAGGGCGAGATCGTGTCGGTCCGCCCCGGTCCGGTGGTCACGATGTACGAACTCGAACCCGCGCCGGGTTTGAAAGCGTCGCGTGTGATCGGCCTTGCCGACGACATCGCGCGGTCGATGTCAGCGCTGTCGGCGCGTGTGTCGACGGTGCCCGGACGGTCGGTGATCGGCATCGAACTGCCCAATGAAAACCGCGAAATGGTGTCGTTCCGCGAAATCCTGTCGGCGCGGGACTATGGCGATGGCACGCAGAAACTGCCGCTTGCGCTGGGCAAGGATATCGGCGGTGATCCGGTTGTCGCCAATCTTGCCAAGATGCCCCACCTGCTGATCGCGGGGACCACCGGGTCCGGTAAATCCGTGGCCATCAACACGATGATCCTGTCGCTGCTCTACAAGCTGACCCCTGCGGATCTGCGGCTTGTGATGATCGACCCAAAGATGCTGGAACTTAGTGTCTATGATGGCATCCCGCATTTGCTGTCGCCGGTTGTGACCGACCCGAAAAAAGCGGTTGTCGCGCTGAAATGGGTCGTGGGCGAGATGGAAGACCGCTATCGCAAGATGTCCAAGATGGGCGTGCGGAACATTGACGGGTATAACGGCCGCGTTGCTGACGCGCTGGCCAGGAACGAGATGTTCGAACGGACGGTCCAGACCGGGTTTGACGACGAAACCGGGGAACCGATTTTCGAGACCGAGGAAATCCAGCCCGTCAAGATGCCTTATATCGTGGTTATCGTCGACGAGATGGCCGACCTGATGATGGTTGCGGGCAAAGAGATCGAAGCGTGTATCCAGCGACTTGCCCAGATGGCGCGGGCGTCGGGCATCCACTTGATCATGGCCACGCAGCGTCCGTCGGTGGATGTGATCACCGGCACGATCAAAGCGAACTTCCCGACGCGGATCAGTTTCCAGGTCACCTCCAAGATCGACAGCCGCACGATCCTTGGCGAAATGGGCGCGGAGCAGCTGCTGGGGCAGGGCGATATGCTCTATATGGCGGGTGGTGCCAAGATCACGCGCTGTCACGGGCCATTTGTGTCGGATGAAGAGGTCGAGGAAATCGTCACGCACCTCAAGGCATTCGGCCCACCCGAATACGTGAGTGGCGTGGTGCAAGGCCCGGATGACGAAAAGGCCGAAAACATCGACGCTGTGCTGGGCTTGAACACCGGGGGGAATACCGACGGCGAAGATGCCCTCTACGATCAGGCGGTTGGTATCGTGATCCGGGATCGCAAGTGCTCCACCTCCTATATCCAGCGCAAGCTGGCGATCGGCTACAACAAGGCCGCGCGTCTGGTGGAACAGATGGAAGATCAGGGTGTCGTGTCCGCCGCCAACCATGTGGGCAAACGCGAAATTCTGGTGCCGGAGCAATAAACGCGTGCTGGGCTGAAGCCCGGCCTACGCTATGCGCGTCGGTAGGCCGGCTGTAGGCCGGGCTTCAGCCCGGCACACGCGGATCTGATCGGCAAAAATCCCCGGTGCTATCGCATAACATCCGGTCCGCTGCCATATAGGGTCCAAGAGTTCCGAGCAGACAGGACCACACTCATGCGTTTTCTTGCCCTTCTGGCCACCCTTGTGCTGACCGCCGCTCCGGCCATGGCGCAACAAATCCCGCTCAACAGCCTTTCGACTTACCTCAACCAGCTGACCAGCGCTGAGGGCAGTTTCACCCAGATCAACGCGGATGGCACGATTTCAACCGGCACCATCTACCTACGGCGTCCCGGCAAGGTGCGGTTTGAATACAATCCGCCCGAACAGGCGCTGGTGATGGCCAACAACAATGCGGTTGTGGTGTTTGACAAGAAACTGGGGGGCGATCCGGAATCCTATCCGTTGAACCGGACGCCGTTGGGCTTGATCCTTGCGCGCAACGTGGATCTGTCGCGCGCGAACATGGTTACGGCGCATGGCTATGACGGCACCGCAACGACAGTGACCGCGCAAGACCCCGACCATCCGGAATATGGCAGTATCCAGCTGAAGTTTACCGGCAATCCGATTGAATTGCGCCAGTGGATCATCACCGATGACGGTGGCAGCCAGACAACCGTTATTCTGGGCGCGCTGGAGCGCAAGCAGCTTCCGAACCGCTTGTTCAATATCGAAGCAGAGCGGCTGGCAAACCAGTAGTGGTTTTGACGGCGCGCCGGGGTTATTCCCGGCGCACCGATGTCAGCCACCAGAAGCGCGCGGGCAGGGCAATGGCCGCGACGACCAGTCCCAGAGTGTAGCCCAACCATATGCCGACCGCGCCAAGATCAAGGATAAAGCCCAAAAGGTAACAGGCGGGCAAGGCAAGCGGCCAATAGGCTATCAGGGTGATTGCCGTGGGCGTGTTCATATCCGACATGCCGCGCAATGCGCCGAGGGCCGTGCCCTGAATGCCGTCTGCCACCTGCAGCAGGGCGACCATCAGGAACAGCAAAACGGCCAGTTCGATCACTGCGGGGTCGGTCGACATTGTTTCTGCCAACGTCCGTCCGGCCAATATGAACAATGCGGCCGACAGGGCCTGCCAGACCGTCACGATCAGGATCGAGGCCTTCAGGATGGATCGCAATCGGTCGCGTTGATCGCCTCCGACCGCGAGACCGATGCGGATAGAGGCCGCTCCGGCCATGCCGAGGGGGATCATATAGGCCACCCCGGCCAGCGCGTTGACGATCTGGTGGGCGGCCAGGGCTTCCGCGCCAAGCCATCCCATCATCAAACCGACAACAGCATACGCTCCGCCTTCGCCGGCATAGCCCAGACACAGGGGAAGCGCGTCCTTGAACTGGGTCCAGACGTCGGACCACGCCACCGACACCGTTTGACGGAAAGAGGCCATCGCCGGGGCGCGAACAAGAACGACACCTGCCGCGACCAGCGACAGGGTTTGCGACAGGATGCTGGCCAGGCCAGCCCCAAGGATGCCCCACCCAAACACATGGATAAACGCGTAATTCGCCGGGATATTGATCACCACCCCCACGTAGGACAGGGCCACCGCAGTCCAGGGGCGCCCCACCGCGTCGAACAGGGATTTCAGGCCGAAGAACAGGGTGAAGGGCACCATCCAGACCGCCATCGACACCCAGTATGGCAGCAGGATCGCCAGCACTTCGTCGGGCTGACCAAGCGGGCCGAGCAATGGATAGATGGCCAGCATCAACAGCATTCCGCTGCTGCCCCCCAGCAGGCACAGCACCAACCCGCTGCGCAGCGCGAGGGCCACGCGTTTGGGATCACGTGCGCCTTCGGCCTGGCTGATCTGCACTGAGATCACCGTGATCACGCCCCAGAGCGCCGAGATCACGACGATCAGCACAGCGGTTGTGATCCCCGCCGCGGCCAAAGGCACGGTGCCCAGCGGAGAGATCATCGCGGTGTCGACCACACCGATCAGCAATGCGGCGGCCAGCCCGACCATCAGGGGCACGGACAGGCGGATAAGGGGCCAGATTTCGGCGCGCGTGGACGCCGGAAGCGTGTTGGATTGGAATGTCATGGGTCACCTGCCCGGCCATTGCCCGGCACAAAGTCCAGAAAGAGAGCGTCAGGCTCTAGTTGTTCAGCGGGCATTCAGCCCTTGGACGGGGTCACCATGGGTCTGTCCTCAAAGACGGATCAAGTCCGGACTATGTACGGGAAGACGCGCCTTGCGTCCAGTCAGACGGCACCGCGCTCCGATCCGGTGCGGCGCGCTGGGTAGACGGCGGCTTATCGCAGACGCCGACACGCGGCGAGTTGGCTTTGATAGGTGATGGACCGCGCCGCCACCTCGTCGGCCACGCGCAAGAGCCATGCTTTGCGGTTGTAGCTGCCACGGGAAAAGCCGGTGCGGCCCTCGTGATAGGCAAGGTACTGGTTGCGGGCGTCGTTCAACGAGATACCAAGACGACGGTTTGATTCGGCCATGTACCATCCCATGAAGTCCGCCGCGTCGCGAATGTTGTTGCGCCGGGCGCTGCGCCGTCCCTGATCGTCCTTGTATTCCTGCCATGTGCCATCAAGCGCCTGACTGTAACCGTAGGCGGAGCTTTGCCGACCCATCGGGATCACGCCCAGTGTGTAGCGAAATGGCGTGCGCGCATCCGACTTGAATTTGCTCTCTTGATACATGGAGGCCATCTGCACATGCACCGGCACACCCCATTTGCGTTCCGCCGCGCGGAAGGCCGTTATATAGCCGGGGCGCTGTTGGAGGATGGAACACGCATTATCCAAGTTTCTAGGCGCCGACGTGCCGCCGCCGCCCCCACAAGAGGCCGCCAGCAAAACAATCACCAAGGCGCGAAAGAGTCTGCTCATCTGCCTCTCGCTTATCATTCGAAGGCAGTTTTTCTGCCTTTCGGGTTGCCGTGAGTGTAACGCAAACTCGGGCAGGGGGAAATCACATTTCCCGTCATTTCAGCGTCGGCGTTTCTCCGCTTGTCACCCTGTCTCAATTTATTACACAAACTGTTTCCCGGATTCGCGGCGCGTTAATTGGACAATTAGACGAAAATCGGGCAGGTATGTGGCAACGGACAGGACTCATGATCAGACAACGCGCAAAATACAATATTGGACAGGTCGTACGCCACCGCAGACATCCCTTTCGGGGCGTGGTGTTTGATGTCGACCCGGAATTCAACAACACCGAGGAATGGTACGAAGCCATCCCGGCGGACAGTCGGCCTGCAAAAGAGCAGCCGTTTTATCACCTTCTGGCTGAAAATGATCAGAGCTTCTACGTGGCCTACGTGTCAGAGCAGAACCTGATCGCGGACTATTCCGGTGAGCCTGTGGAACACCCCGACGTGCCCGACCTGTTCGGCGCGTTCGAAGATGGCAGCTATGCGCTGCATTTCCAGTACAATTAACGTCTCTCTTAGTTTCTCACGATACGGTAACCAGTAAGGGCTCCTCCTCGGGAGCCCTTTTTCATTGACGGTCCAGATGGTTAAGAAATCGGTCGATGTCCTGTTTGGGCAACCCCCAGTCACAGACAAACCGCCCCAGCAACAGCATTTCTGAGGGACCGGTGTGAAGGTCGCCGCCTTGCACGTCGTAGTCGAGGCCTTCGGCTTGCAGCGATTGATGGAGCGCGCGGGGCGCTTCGAAATAGATCATGTTTGCCTGCACCGCGTTGACGATGTGAATGTCAGCGCGTTTTGTCAGGCCGTTCAGAAGATACTGCGCATTGTCATTGGCGGCGCGCGCCAGCCTGCGCCAGAGATCATTGGTGAGGTAGGCGTGCATCTGGGCCGATAGGTAGCGGTGTTTTGACAGCAGATGCCCGCCGCGTTTGCGGCGCAGTTCAAATTCGCGTGCCTTGGTTTTGTCAAAAAGCACAACCGCTTCGACCCCGAGCAGTCCGTTCTTGGTGCCGCCAAAACTGACCGCGTCGACGCCAAGCTTCCACGACATCTCGGCCGCCGTACAGTCCAGCGCGACCGCCGCATTGGCAAACCGGGCCCCGTCAAGATGCACGGGAAGGCCATAGGATTTGGCGGTCTGGCACAGGGCGCTAAGTTCCGCGAGGCTGTAGACATTGCCACGTTCGGTCACTTGCGTGATGGTCACGGCCCCCCGTTGTGGCCCGTGCACACCCCGGTTTTCTTCCTCTTCGATCGCGTGTTTCAACGCTTCCGGCGTGAGTTTGTCACCGTCGCCCACGAGGGTCAGCTTTGCACCGCCGGTGAAAAACTCGGGTGCGTTGCATTCGTCCATATGCACATGGGCCAGCTTTGAGCAAAACACCGTGTCATAAGGATCAACGAGCGTGGCCAGTGCCAACGCATTGGCGGCCGTGCCGGTGGTGACCAGAAACACCTCGGCGTCAGGGGCTTCAAAGACATCCCGCACCTGCTGGCGCACGGTGGTCATCAGATCTTCGCTGCCATAGCCGCCCGTGTAGCCGGTATTTGCCGCAGTCAGCGCATCAAGAATTTCCTGCGGAACCGGTCCGCGATTGTCAGAGGCGAAATACATCAGATGGGCTCCTCGATGATGTGATCTTCCCAATCATCTTCGTGGACTTCGAATTCCGGCACGGTCTGGTCTTTGACCGACACGCCTGCGTCATGCACCGATTGCGGCGTGCCCGAGATCAGCGGATGCCAGTCAAACAGCGGTTTGCCTTCCCAGAGCAGCCGGTAGGCGCAGGTTTGGGGCATCCAATAGGCGTGATCATCAATATTGGTGGGTTTCAGCACGATGCATTCGGGCACGAACTGGTGGCGGATCTCGTATTGCGCGCATCGGCAGGTGCTGTCGTCAAACAATCGGCAGGCCACGCGGGTGAGTTCGACATGCCCGGTGTCTTCGTCTTCCAGCTTGTTCAGGCAGCATTTGCCGCAACCATCGCAAAGCGCTTCCCATTCGGCTTGCGACAGATCCTTGAGCGCCTTGCGTTCCCAGAATCTTGGGGCAAGCCCGGCGCGGTCGATTGGATCCTTGCTCATAACGCGCTCAGAATGCTCCGGGCCTTGGCGCAGTCGGCATCCATCTGGGTGATCAGCGCTTCAAGGCTGTCGAACTTGAGCTCAGGGCGCAAAAATTCCACCAGCGCGACCGAGACCGTCGCGCCGTAAAGATCACCGCTGAAATCGAAGATGAACGTTTCCAGGTTGGCGCGGTTTTCGCCGAACATCGGACGTACCCCAAGTGAAGCCGCACCGTGATAAGACCCGGCATGGGGGCCGTCCAGCACATCGACAAGCACCGCATAGACGCCGAATTTCGGAGGGTGCAAGCCGTCGATGGACATGTTGGCGGTCGGATAGCCCAAATCGCGCCCGCGCTGTTCGCCACTGATCACGGGGCCTTCAATGCGATGCCAGTGCCCCAGCATTTCTGCGGCAAGATGCGGATTGCCCTCGGACAACGCGGTGCGGATCGCGGTCGACGACACTGGCCCCGCCGGTGAGGCGACAAGATCCGCCACGGTCACGCCAAAGCCAAGGTCTTTGCCGAAGGCAACAAGATCCTCCACCGTGCCGGCACGGGCCTTGCCAAAGCAGAAATCGGCACCAACGACGACGTGGCGCAACCCAAGCCCGTCCGCGATCACCGTGCGCGCAAACTCCTGTGGTGACAGTTCGGCCAGCTGGGTGTTGAAGGTCAGCTCATACAGGATATCGACACCCAGTTTGCGCAGCCGGGTCGTGCGGGCTTCGGCGCTCATCAAGCGGAAGGCGGGGGCGTCGGGGGCAAAATATTCGCGCGGGTGCGGCTCGAACGTCAGGACACCCAATGGCGCGTCGGGTGCGGCGGCGCGGGCCTGCGCGATGACAGCCTGATGGCCGCAATGAACGCCATCGAAATTGCCGATCGCGACGGTGGCCCCTTTGTCGCTGGGCGACACGAATTGATAATCCCGGACGATTTTCATGCGGGCAGGACTAGCGGGGGCATTCGGTCAGTGCAATCCCAAGACCGGACTGCCGGGGGATTTTCCGATGTCGGAAAATCGAAGACGCGTCGACGCGTCTTCGCGCGCCGAAAACTCAGTCGAATTTGCGGGAAGGGGCCAGAACCTTGGCTTCGCCGATCAACACCTTTTTGCCATCGACCGAGCAGTGACAATCCAGCGTCACGCGGCGTTTGGCAATGTCGATGTCGACCACCTTGACCTCGGCATAGACAACGTCGCCCGGGCGCACGGGGGCCAGGAATTTCAGCGACTGACCCAGATAGACAGCACCATGTCCGGGCAGTTGTTCCCCGATCACAGCCGAGATCAGCCCCGCCGTCAGCATGCCGTGCGCAATGCGGCCTTCGAAGATCGTGTCCTGCGCGTAATCATCGTCAAGATGCACAGGGTTCCGATCGGTCGAGATTTGAGCAAACATCTCGATATCCATGTCCGTCACCTCTTTGCGCAGGTAACGGGACATGCCCATTTCGATGTCTTCGATGCAGATCGTTCCGCGTGGCAGGTTATCCAACATATTCACTCCACTCCCGGGCCGTAGAGTAATAAAAGATATCTCAAGCGCCCTGATTGGAAACTTTATTACTTTGCGACTGCAGAAAATCAAGTGTCGGATTGCCGCGTCCCGGAGTTTTCTGGCGAATCCGCAACGGTTTTTGCGGGTTGGGGCTGAAAAGCTGTGGGGTCACGCCACACATCCGCCGATTTGCGCCGCTGTGTGGCTGGTGCAAATCGTCACGAGAAGAGGATCGAAAGGGCTTTGCCGCAATGCGCAAACCGTCCGCCGCCCACCGTTTCGGTGGAGGTGGGATCAGCGCAGGAAGCCGATGCTGAACTGCGGTGAGATGCGTTCCTTGACAAGATACGCATCCAGCAATGCCGGGTCCGGTTGTGTGACTGTTCCGGTTTCGCGCGCCGCAAGACCGCCTGTGATGAACAGCGCGTCGATGTCTTCGCCCATCGCCCCGTCAATATCGGTGTGCGGGCCATCGCCGATGGCCAGGATCCGGGACGGATCCACGTCTTTGCCCAGCTCGGACAACCGCCTGCGTGCCAGATCATAGATCGGCGGATGCGGCTTGCCAAAATAGAGGCTTTCGCCGCCCATTTCCGTGTAAAGCTGCGCCAACGCGCCGGCGCACCACTCACGGGTGTCGCCACGGTCGACGACGATGTCCGGATTGGCGCAGAGCAGTTTCAGCCCTTTTTGCTTGGCATAAAGGAACTGCGGGCGATTGACGGCGGGATCGGCATGGGGGTCGAAGGGGCCGCAACACACGATGCCTTCGGCGTCTTCCAGATCGACCCGTTCGATTTTCACCGGATCCTTGATGAGTTCGAGTTCCTTGAAGAAGGATTCGTCAAAGGGTTGCCCCATGAACCAGACCTTTTCGCCCACTGCGCCCTGAAACATCGCCGCCCGCGCGCTGTCGCCACTTGTGGCGATGGTGTCATATGCCTCTTCGGGAACGTTGAGACGGACCAGCTGTTTGGCGACTTCGTGCCGTGAGCGAGGCGCGTTGGTCAGCAGGACAACAGTGCCGCCGCCGCGGCGGAACCCTTTGAGCGCGGCGACGGCTTCGTCATAAGCGCGAACGCCGTTGTGCACGCAGCCCCATAAGTCGACCAGAAGCACGTCATAGCGGTTGGCGATGTCAGCGAGCGAGTTGATGATCTGGGTCACGGGCGGTCTCCTGCAATCCTCTTGGCATACCGCAGCGACGGCTGTTCGCAACCCCCTGCTGTTGTTCAGTCACCAGATTTGGCGCAGGATCGGACGATGGCACTCATCTGGCATCTTCGCGTGTTTGTGGGTCTGGGCGCAATTTTCGCAGCGCTGTCAGAGCTTTGGTTTTACCCGATTGCGGATCTGCAAGGATTGCCAGTGCTTGTGGTGTTCTATGCGATTGCGGCGCATGCGGCGTTTTTAAGTGTTGCGCGGCTGGGCGGAGGTGGTGCACTCGGGGCGTATCTTGCTGCGGTGCTGCTGGGGTTTGCCATTGAAGGCATCCCGGTGTTCGAACTCTATTCCGCCCTTCCATTCACGCTGATCTGGACGAGCATGGCATGGCACGGGGTGGTGTCCGGCCTGATCGGCTTGTGGCTCTACCGCTATTTCTGGGCGCGCGGTGTGCCGTCATTTGTTGTCATGAACCTGTGTCTGGGGGCCTTTCTTGGGCTGTGGGGGGCATATTTCTGGGGCAGCGATCAGGACGGTCCGCGGTTTTTCGACCAAGTGCCGTTTGCCTTTGCGCTGTTTGCGGGTGGGCATCTGATCCTTGCCAATGCGCAACTGCCAAAGCCAACGGGTGACCTGATCATGTGGGGTATGGTCGGGATTGTGGTGGTCGGGTTTGGAGCCGGTGCGCTCTGGGTGATGTTCCCGATGTCCCTTGTGCTCCCCTTGGCCTGTGCGATTACGGTGATCGCGGTTCTTGGGGCCCGGTCTGCACAGTCTATGTGGGCACGTGTCCCGTGGCGTCGCAGTTGGGTGATGCTGCTGATGCCCGGTGCTGCGGCTGCAGTGTTTGCTGCATCGTCCGGTGCCGTTTGGGTGACTGAGCTCAATGCATATGTGATCCTGATCTTCGGACCGGTGTCGGTGGGTCTGCTTTTGTGGTGTCTGGGACGGGCTTTGTCTGCGCGCCTGTCAACCTCTGGTCAGCCACCAGGTCGCGGCGGCGCTTAGCAGCCAAAGCACGGGGATCTGGTTCAGCCGTGTGCGAAACGGTTCTTTCCGGGTTTTGTGCCGAAACCGGCGTTGCGCCAGCTTTGCGCCGAACCAGCCTCCGATAAAGGCATAGAACAAGAGAAGCCGTTCGGAGGCGCGCCATTCATTGGCAATGGCGCGCCGTTTGTCGAAAAGAAACAGCAGATAGGTCGCGCCGTTGATCAGAATCAAGACGGCAAGGGCGATCCCTGCCAATTCCGGACCAAGGCGGAGTTCCATCTGAAGTCAGATCAGACCTTCAGGTTTGGAATGATCTGTTTCTTGCGGCTGACCACGCCGGGCAGCACAACCGTGTCACCGGATACCGACGCGTCAAAGCTCTTCTCGGCCACGGTCTTGACCAGATCGTTGGGCACCAGCAGCGTGGCTTCTTCGTTCAGGATATCGACGACAAAGAGCAGCACCTGATCAACGCCGTCTTCTGCAGCGACATCAGACATGGTGGCCATCAGGCTGTCCTTGCGGTCGAGAACGGTCGCCGGGCTGGTGGTTTCCAGTACCGAGACACGGAACTTGGTGCCGTCGACCGGGTATTCCTTGCTGTCCATGCGCAGGAGTTCGGCATCAGAAAAGGCCGAGACGTCGGATTTCGCGGCGAACATGTCAGCGGCGAAATCGGGGATCGACACGCCGAGATCTTCGGCCAGCGCATGCGCAATGGCTTTGTCTTCCTGCGTTGTGGTCGGGGACCGGAATTCAAGCGTATCGGACAGGATGCAGGACAGCATGGCACCCTTGACGCCTTTTGGCGCTTGCGCGAGATCGTCGCCGATCATCTTCCACATGATCGTTGCGGTGCAGGCCAGCGGTTCGATGCGGATGTCGATTGGGCCTTTTGTTTCCAGACCGCCGACCAGCTTGTGATGGTCGATGATGCCGCGGATATCGGCGCTGTTGATCGCGTCAGGAAGTTCCGCCGGATTGTTGGTGTCGACGATGACAACGGGCTGGTCTGCCGCGACATCCGTGATGATTTCCGGCTTATCAAGACCCCAGTGCTTGAGCACAAACGCGGCTTCGGTGTTGGGTTCGCCAAGAAGCACTGGCTTGGCGTCTTCGCCTTTGATCTGGTTGAGGTACCAGGCCCAGATAATCGGGCTGCCGGTGCTGTCGGTGTCGGGGGATTTGTGTCCAAAAACGAGGGTGGTCATGTCGATCCTCTGATCTGTCATAGGCGAAGTCGCGCGCCTTATATGGCGCGCGATCCGGGATGTCACCTGTGTCAGTTTGTGCTTAGTTTGCGACCTGTTCCCGCAGGATGGATGCGGTCAGCGAGATCAGCAGGTAGATGCCTGAGAACACAAGGAAGGTCAGCAAGGTGTTTTCGAACGACCTTGGATAACTCGGGTCTTGCGAAGGTAGCGGATACACAGACGTGGTCAGATAGCGTGCCTGGCTGTCCGCGTCGCGGCGGGCTTGATCAAGCCGTTCAAGCGCTGCTGCCAGCATCATGTCCCGGGTGGCCAGATCTGCCTCGGCCAACTGGATCTGGACCGCGGTTTCCGCAAGGGATCCGACACCTTCGGTTGCCTGCGTCATCTCGGTGTTGATCTCGTCGCGCAGCGCTTCGAGCCGCCGGATGTCGGCCTCGACACCTTCAACGCGGCTCCGGTTTGGACGGGCGTTGTCCATCAGGGCCTGCAATTGCAGGTTCTTGTCTTGAATCTGTGTCTCGACCGTTTCGATCCGGCTCTGCAGTGCCGAAATCCGGGCGCGCGGGTCCAGAACGGTGCCTTCTTGTTGCAGACGGACAAGCCGTTCCTGCGCGTCGCGGCGGGCCGCTTCGGCATCTTGCAGGCCGAGTTGGGCGTCCTTGACGGCATTTTCCCGTTTTCGGGCCGACAGGTTATCGACCCGTTCCTCGGCATAGCCGATCAGCGCGGTCGAGAAATTGGTGGCAATCTGCGGGTTTGCCGCAGCGACTTCCATGCGGATCACACCTTCGGTCGGATCGTACCCGATCTGTACGTATTTCTTGTACAGTTTGAACATGTCTTCCGCCGTCGCATCGGGCTCAAGCCGGTGCAGCGGATCTATGTCGGGTTGCGAGAAATGCGCTTTGAAGCCCTCATCGCCGTCCAGACGCAGCATCGCGTCCTTCGAGGTCAGGTAGCTTTGAACCGCAATCGCGTCTTGATTGGTGGCAAACTGGGTGCCGGAAAACAGCCCACCCATCGCGCCGCCGGCGGTTTCTGCCTTGAGGATCAGAAACTCGGACTTGGAGGCGTACATCGGTGTGGCCACGGAAAAGAAGTACCAGCCTGCAATCACTGTGGGCAGGAACACAAATGCAGCCAGCCGGGTGAACAGCATGCGCAGACGCCGGTTCCGACGGCGCGCCATGTCTTTCTGAATGGCCGTGATTTCCTGTGCGCGGCGTTCCGCCGGGCTTCGGCTGTCCGTGGCGGGCAGGGTGTTTGCGTCCGTCTTGACGGTTTGCGGCAATTGCGGCTGAACCGCCAGCGGTTGTGACGGGTCTTTCGCCTTGGCCTTGGCCTTGGCCTTGGGCTTGGCGGCGTCCGGCACCATCAGATCAAGCGCGTTTTCCCGCTGGAAGGGATCAATGCCCTTCAGGCGCAACAGGTAGACCGCTTCGAAGTCCGAATTCGGGTTGAGGCCGTTTTTCTGCGCGATCCGGCGGGCCATGCGCAACTGGCGGCCGGTCAGCCCTTCTTCGCGGATCGCGGCAAGGGCCTTTTCAACACCGCCATCCGCAGGCCGTGCAACGCGTTCGGGTTCGACCCGCGAGGCGGACTGCGATGGGGAATGCCCCGCTGCAGCCACCTGACCGTTTCCCGGCCCGGAGGTGGGGGCGGTCGCGCTGCGACGAATGCGGAAGCGTTTAGCTTTGGGTTTCATAGTCATAGAGCTGTTTCGCTTCTTCCAGGGTGTCGAACATGTGCAACTGGCCGTCGCGCAGGACGGCGGCGCGGTTGGCGAACCGCGCCAGCGTTTCGGGTTGGTGCGAGACGATGATCATCGTCGTTGTGCGCAGGCGTTCGGCAAGGATGTCACCGGCCTTGCGGTTAAACTCGACATCCGTGTAGGTCGGCATGCCTTCATCCACGAGGTAGATGTCAAATTCCAGCGCCAGCATCAGGGCAAAGCTGAACCGCGCCCGCATACCGGATGAATATGTGCCCAGCGGTTGGTCGAAGTATTCACCAAGATCGCAGAGCCAGCGACAATAGGCTTCGACGTAATCCGGATCGATCCCGTACAGCCGGGCGATAAAACGCGAGTTTTCCATCGCAGTGTGCTTGGTCACGACGCCGCCCATGAAGCCCAACGGGAACGACACGCGGCTGGTCTTGCGGATCTGGCCCTCGTCAGGTTTTTCGAGCCCCGCCATCATTTTGATCAGCGTGGTTTTTCCTGTCCCGTTCGGGGCCAGAATGCCCAGCGACTGCCCGATGTCGACACGGAACGACGCCCGGTCGAGAATCACCTTGCGGTGCGAGCCCGTCCAGAACGACTTGCTGACGTTATCGAATTCCAGCATCGAAACCCCGATTCACATCCGTACAGGAATTGCACGGTATGGTTTCCGAAGGGTTTAGATTTCGACTTTGACTGGATTGTGGCCAATCCCTGCCAATTTCCGGGTATTGTCTCTGATCCGGGCGAGGCTGCCGCAACGGAATGCAGGGCAGGCGCGAAAGGTCAGTTGTTTGATCGTTGCGCCAGGTGGTGCAGGGTCAGATCGGTCGCGAAATACTCTTCCAGACGCGCCCGAAGGCCGGGCGGAAGAAAGCTTTCGATGCTGAGCGTTTTTGCATTGGGCAAGTCCGCTGGCCGCGCGTCAGGTGCATATTTGTGATACACGGGTTCGCTGGTTTTTTCGCGGGATACATTCATGCGCGGGAGTTCGATGTCCTGACCGATATGGGCCCGAAGGTCATCGGCAAGCCTGTCCAGCTGTTTGACGTCATACACATGCGTAAAGGGAATGTGACCGAAGTATTCCGATTGCGGACGCCAATGCGCGTTCAGTCGCTCGGGCTGTTCGGCAAGGATGTATTCGGCAAATTCCCGGAAGGTCAGGCCTGTATCGAAATCCTCGGGGGTCAGGTCGTCTTTCTGCAAAACCGCCTGATAGACGGGGCCGATTGTCGGCGCCTGTCCGGGGATATTCCGGTTATAGACAAACTTTTCGACATAGACGCTGACCAGCCGGTCCAGAGGGTTCCGGATCGCCACAAAACGCATCCAGGACGGGTCGGACAGGGCCAGTCTGATCTCGTGGTCAGGGCGATCTTCGAACTGTAACCCGGTGTTGTTCGCGTCCAGTTTGTGGTGAATGTCCTCGCCCGGTTCCGGTTCGACACCGCCCAGGCTGGCCACCATCCGCTTGAGCGAGGAACACGCGTTCTTGGCGATGGGCAGGTAGATCAGCTTGTGATCATCCACCATCATCGCCTGACAGGTGGGCGGGCGTTTCAAGGGCGACGGGATGTGGCTAAAATCGTAGGGATGCGCAGGCTGGTGGGGTGCGTTCGGTGGCGTCGGGGACGCGGAACGCGGCGCGAGTGTCTGGCGCAATTTATCGATCAACGATTGTGCCAAAACCCGATCCTCCCAATTGGCGCGGCGTTATCTGCGCAGGGTTGCGACCTACTGAACTTTAGCGGGCCGTAAGGTCAAGACATAAACGATTTGCGCGATTGACCATGGGCCATGCCGCGGGCGTCTTTCCACGCCGTGCGAGAGCGGGATTGTGATTGGAACGGACCGATTCGATGGCCTTAAGGGTGTCGGTTGAATGAGAGGCGTGACGCCAGAGCGTTGCGCGACCCACTGCGCTTGTTGCATTGGTCGGTCGTTGTTAGCGTCGCAATGGTCGCAAATATTCCGGAAAGCGACGTAAGCGCGGGCGGTTGAGACCGCTTTGTGGCGGATTAAGACGCGAGACTTCGGCGGGCAACCGCTGCAATGTAAATCTGGCTATTCGTGTTGCAATGTCTGACGCAACGCGTTTTAGTTTCGTCGATAAGCGGAAAACATCCGCAGACTAAACAGGGGGTGCGTTTTTTGCCTGACTCGTCAAACACTGACGCGTTCGTCGAATTCGAACGGGTGCAAAAAAGTTACGACGGCGTTCAGCTGGTCGTGAAAGATCTTAACCTCACCATGCCAAAGGGCGAGTTTCTGACGATGCTCGGACCCTCGGGTTCGGGCAAGACAACCTGCCTGATGATGCTGGCGGGTTTTGAAACCGCCACACATGGTGACATTCGGCTGGATGGCCGACCGATCAACAACATTCCGCCGCACAAGCGCGGCATCGGGATGGTGTTCCAGAACTACGCGCTGTTCCCGCATATGACGATTGCCGAGAACCTCAGCTTCCCGCTGGAAGTGCGGAAGATGGGCAAGTCGGACCGCGAAGCCAAGGTCAAGCGAGCGCTTGATATGGTCGAGATGGGCGCCTTTGGCGGTCGTCGCCCGGCGCAATTGTCCGGCGGTCAGCAGCAGCGGATCGCGCTTGCCCGCGCGCTGGTGTTCGAGCCGGAGCTGGTTCTGATGGATGAACCGCTGGGCGCGCTTGACAAGCAGCTGCGCGAAAAGATGCAGTTCGAAATCACGCATCTGGCGCACCGTCTGGGTATCACCGTGGTTTACGTGACGCACGACCAGACAGAGGCATTGACCATGTCGGACCGCGTTGCCGTTTTCGATGATGGACGTATTCAGCAGCTGGCGCCGCCAGATGAGCTGTACGAAAAGCCGCAAAACAGCTTTGTCGCGCAATTTATCGGTGAAAACAACACGTTGGAAGGCGTGGTCCGCGAAATCAAGGGCAACCAGTGTCTGGTTCAGCTGGATGGTGGCGAACTGATTGATGCGGTTCCCGTCAATGTCAGCGAAGTGGGGGAACGCACCCGCGTGTCGATCCGCCCCGAACGGGTCGAGTTCAACAAGGACCGTCTGCAGGAGGGTGTTCACACGCTCAAGGCCGAGGTGCTGGAATTCATCTACATGGGCGACATTTTCCGCACGCGGCTCAAAGTGGCGGGCAATGATGAGTTCGTCATCAAAACCCGGAACGCGCCGGATCAGGTGCGTCTGGAGCCGGGTGCGCAGATCGAGATCGGCTGGCTGCCGGAAGATTGCCGCGCACTGGATGCCGCAAAGTAAGTTGTTCTGTCGTTCGGGCGCTGGTCGCCCGGATGCCATCACAGGTGTTGTTTGGTCGATCCGACGAACAGCACCGATCGTCATAAACGGATCGAATGGGAGACTATGAATGAAACTGACAAAAACACTTTTGGCAACCAGCGCACTCACCGTTGCTGCCGCAGGTGCGTATGCAGCAGGCCACGGCATGTCCGACAGCATGACTCTGGTCAGCTGGGGCGGCGCATATCAGGAAAGCCAGGATAAGGCGTATCTTCAGCCGTATCTCGCGATGAACGAAGGCGTGTCCGCATCCTGGGACGAAAGCTCTGCTGAAGCGGTGGCCAAGCTGCGCGCGATGAACGAAGCAGGCAACATCACCTGGGATCTGGTGGACGTCGTGGCGTCTGACGCCATGCGTCTGTGCGACGAAGGTCTGGCGATGGAAATCGACCACGACGAAATGCTGGCCGCCGCGCCGGATGGCACATCGGCGTCTGACGATTTCGGCGACCTGATCGTTTCCGACTGCTTCGTCCCGCAAATCGTGTACTCCACGACCTTCGGCTACCGCACAGACATGGTTGGTGACACACCGCCGTCGACTGTCTGTGACGTGTTCGATCTTGAAGCCTATCCGGGCAAGCGTGCGCTGCAGAAGCGTCCGATCGACAACATGGAGTGGGCTCTGTACTGCGATGGCGTCGAAAAGGACGCGATCTATGACACGCTGAGCACAGACGAAGGCGTTGACCGCGCCCTTGCCAAGCTTGACACGATCAAGAGCGAAGTCGTCTGGTGGACCGCTGGTGCGGAAACACCGCAGCTTCTGGCCGACGGCGAAGTCGTGATGGGTTCGACCTTCAACGGCCGTCTCTTCTCGGCGATTGCAGAGCAGAACCAGCCGATTGGTATGCTGTGGGACATGCAGTCATTCGACCTTGACGGCTGGATCATTCCTGCCGGTCTGTCCGATGAGCGCAAGGCGCGCGCGCTGGACTTCCTGAAATTCGCAACAGACACGCAGCGTCTGGCGGATCAGGCCAAGTACATCTCTTACGGTCCGGCACGCGCCTCTTCGGCACCGCTGGTCGGCAAGCATGAAACGCTTGGCATCGACATGGCGCCACATATGCCAACCGATCCGGCCAACGCATCCAACGTTCACATCTATGACTACGAATGGTGGGCCGACAACCGCGACGATCTGGATGCAAAATTCCAGGCGTGGCTGGCACAATAAGCGCTGCGAGGCGGGGTTAACCCGCCCGACGCAACCGGGGCAGACCAGTGGTCTGCCCCAATCAGACGGGGACAGCATTCATGCCGAAAGGCGATATCATTGACCGGATCAAGGATGGCGGGTCAGACGCTTACACGGACAAACCTGCGCGTCGCGCAAGGGGTCAGTCCGGTGCGCGCATCCGCGTTTTGAAGCCGACCAGTCAGTCCCCAACGTTCAAAGGCCACGCAGTACACTGCCGGGTCGATATGGAAATTTCCGAAACACCCCTCGCGCAGCGCGCGTTTGACGCCCCTGATTTCCAGGGCATCGCCAGTCTTCGCCGCAGCAGCGCAACATGCACCAGACTTTTTGTGGAAGGTACGCCATGACGGACGCAACAAGCTCCCAGACCCCCGGAGGGGCGGCACCAAATGACGGCAGGGATGCATCAGGCCAGATGATCGCCGCTGATGGTCGTCCGCTCAAGAAAAGCCTGGCACGGGCACTGCGTGCACAGAAGCTGCGCGCGCTGGCGCTGATTGCCCCGCTTTTGCTGTTCGTGCTCATCACGTTTATCGCGCCGATTGCGGACATGCTGTTCCGGTCGGTCGAGAACCAGATCGTGTCCGACACGATGCCGCGCGCCACCGAAGCCTTGCAGGACTGGGACGCAAATGCCGGTGAATTGCCGCCGGAAGAGGTGTTTGAAGCGGCCTATTACGATCTTTTCATTGCCGCTGAAAACAAGGCACACACACGGCTTGGGTCGCGTTTGAACTACGAAGAGTCCGGTATGTCCTCGATGTTCCGCCGCGCGGGTCGTGGTCTGGATGACATCGGTGAGGTGTATCAGGACCAGTTCAAGGACCTGAACGGGGATTGGGACGAAGCGCGCCCCTGGGCCGAGTTGATGGGGGATGCGACTTGGATTTCACAACTTGAATCCTGGGATGGCGAAAGCACCGCGCCCCGCGTGGCGTTGCGGGACGATATCGAGGCCCTTCTGCCGCGCACCGCTGAGGCCTATCAGATCTTTGCGGAGTTCGTTCAAACAGTGGATGAAGACAATCCGCTGGAAGAAGAGCCGTGGACCATGGTGCACACCGCGCTCTATCAGGATCTGCTGGACGTCGATGTGTCGGGGTATTCCGGGCCACGCGCGGACATGCTCAAGGCCGCGGATGCTTTGGTTGCCGATCCGACGTTCGAGACGATCACCTTCAAGGACGGTTTTGAAGAGATCGACGAAGACTGGCTGCTTCTGGAAAACTGGCGGGTCATCAAGGCGTACAGCCCGGATTACACGATCGGGTATTTTGCGACCGCCGCCGACTTGGAAAAGACACCGGACGGGATTTCGCTCCGGGATGAAGATGAGCGCATCTACGCGAAGCTGTTTCAGCGCACGTTGTTCATGAGCCTTGTCATCACGGCGTCTTGCATCTTGCTGGGCTATCCGATTGCATACCTTCTATCGAACCTGCCCATGCGGACGGCCAACCTGTTGATGATCCTTGTTCTGCTGCCGTTCTGGACGTCTTTGCTTGTGCGGACGTCTGCGTGGAAGGTGATGTTGCAGAATCAGGGTGTGATCAACGACACGTTGGTGTGGCTGGGCATGGTGGCCGATGACGGGCGCTTGCAGATGATCAACAACCAGTTCGGCACGATTGTTGCGATGACGCATATCCTGCTGCCGTTCATGATCCTGCCGATGTACTCGGTTATGTCGACCATTCCGCCCTCTTATGTGCGTGCGGCCAAGTCTTTGGGGGCGACCAACTGGACAACGTTCTGGCGGGTCTATTTCCCACAGTCTGTGCCGGGCATTGGTGCGGGATCGATCCTCGTGTTCATCCTGTCGATTGGCTACTACATCACGCCGGAAATCGTCGGCGGGACATCGGGTATCTTTATCTCGAACCGGATTGCCTATCACATTTCCAGTTCACTCAACTGGGGCCTTGCTGCCGCCTTGGGGTCAATCCTGCTGGTGGTCGTGTTGGCGCTCTACTGGGCCTACGACCGGATCGTCGGCATCGACAACGTGAAATTGGGGGGCTGAGCCATGTCGGAAGCCATACTCACACCGATTGAGAAAAAGCCGATCGGCTTCACGATGGGCACGCTGGCGGCAGCCGGGGCATTCCTGGGGCTCTTTGTCGGTACCGCGCAGGGGTCGGGATTGCTTGGCATTGTTGTCGGGGCGATCCTTATGGCCGCACTGGCGTTCCTGGCGATGCAGGTGCTGGGCGAAGAGATGGAAAAGCCCGTGCGCTGGACGCTTATTGGCGTGGCAGGTCTTGCCGGGTTCTTCCTCAGTGGCGTTCCGGGCGCTATTCTTGGTGCGCTGTTCGGCTGGTTCTTTGGCTGGTTTATCTACTGGATAGGCATGGGCCGCTACCGCGCGCATCTGGTGCCGTATCTGACCGGTGGCCAGGTGTTGTGGCACTATAGTTTCCGGGTGCTGTGCGGCGTGATCTTCTTTTTCCTGATCACGCCCATCGTGGTGGTGATGCCACTGTCGTTCAACGCGCAGGACTTCTTTACCTTCACGCCTGAAATGCTGCGGTTCGATCCCGAAGGCTATTCGCTAAAGCACTACCGCGACTTCCTGACGAACACGGAATGGACGAGCGCGGTGAAAAACTCGCTGATGATCGCACCGGTCGCGACGTTTATCTCGGTCACGCTCGGCACTCTGGCCGCCATCGGACTGAGCCAGTCTCATGTGCCGGGCAAACGGGCGATCATGGCCATTCTGATCTCTCCGATGATCGTGCCGCTGATCATTTCGGCAACCGGCATGTACTTTTTCTATTCCAAGATCGGGATTGTCGGCACCTATTGGGGCGTCGTTCTGGCCCACGCTGTGCTGGGTATTCCCTTTGTGATCATCACCGTAACCGCAACGCTGGTGGGCTTTGACAAGTCCCTGACGCGGGCGGCTGCGAATATGGGTGCGAACCCGGTGACGACCTTCTTCAAGGTGCAGATGCCGCTGATCCTGCCGGGTGTGATTTCGGGTGGATTGTTCGCGTTCATCACGTCGTTTGACGAAGTTGTGGTGGTTCTGTTCATCGGCTCTGCCGAATTGCAGACGCTGCCATGGCAGATGTTCACCGGCCTGCGCGAACAGATCTCGCCAACGATCCTGGCGGCGGCCACGATCCTTGTTGCGATCTCGATCTGTTTGCTGACAGCGGTGGAGATTCTGCGCCGTCGGTCCGAACGGCTTCGCGGGATGTCGCCGGGCTAACCCGCGCGGATCAAGTCTATGACACGACCGTCGCGGTGTTCGCTCACCGCGACGGTTTTCTTTTGCGAGGGGAAGGGATTGCGTGGGGTCATGTCGGCAAACACGTCCGTGGCCGAGATCATCGGCACTCCCGCCGTTCGTAGCGCCGGTTTCAACCAATCCCACTTGTCGGAGGCAAAGGTCACTCCGGCTTCGGTGACAACCAGATCCACCGACGATCCGGGCGTTGTTCGGTGCAAAACCGACGGAACAGCCTTTGGCCCGCCGCGCGCACGGGTGGGTGTGGTCACGATGGTCAGGCGGGCGTCCTGTGCCACGTCGCTGTGTCCGCCTGATCCCCCGATGATGCGTCCGTCGCTGGTTGTTGTGACGTTGACATTGAAGGCGCGGTCAACCTCTGTGGCCCCCAGAACGGCGCAGGCCAATTGTCTGGAAACCGCATCCGTACGGGCCGGGCTGGCATACTCGGACGCTGATATCCCCATATGATCAGGATCGGTGGCATAGGATCGGGCCGAGACCAGATCAAAGGCTTGCACGTCTTGTAGCCGGGTAAACAACCCCGCATGGTGCATGTCGACCAGGGGCGCCGTGATCCCGCCGCTTGCGAAATCGCCTTTCATCTGTGCCGCGTGCATCAAGGGGGCCAGGGCGTTTGCGGTGGCCAAAGAGGTCGCGCCCGCGCCGGTTTGAAAGCTGAAGGCAGGATCGTTCCGGAAGGCTTCGAACACCACGCGCGCGGTCATCTCTGCGATCTTCTGACCTTGGGCATTGGGCGGCTTGGCAGTTGTTCCCGACGTGATTTGGGTCGCGTCGCCAAGGCTGTCGACCTGTGTGATCTGGTCAATCCGCAGCGCTGGAATGCAGATGCGCGGAAGCGGTGTGCGCGAGGCGTCGGTGACGGCGATCACGTAACGGGCGTGGGCTGCATCGACCATCGCATACCCCAACGGACCACAGGCCGACCGTCCGATTGCACCGGTGATATTGCCTGCATCGTCAACGGCGGGGGCGGCGATTATAGCCAGATCAATCGGCAGTCGCCCGTCTTCGATTGCCGCGGCCCGCCCGCCATGGGTTTGCAGAACGGCAGGCGTCGCAAGGTGGCCTGCGCGCACCGCATCTGCCACCGGGCCGTTCATGTAGCTGGTTGTGATCCGCGTGATTACGCCGCGCTGGATCAACGGCACCAAGGCAGCGTGGCAGGGGAAAATTGACGATGGCGCGATGTGCAAATTGCGCAGGCCCATCTTCGCGCAAAGCTGAAGCGCATGGGCCATTAGAGCGTCGCCGTTGCGCAAATGGTGGTGAAACGACAGGACCGCGCCGTCGTGCAGATCGGCACGCTCTAGTGCAGTAAGCAGGTTCGGGACTGTTTTGGGCTGGGTAGCAGGACGCGCCATGCGCCGGGGCGGCAAGGCAAGCGGCGCGTTCGTCCAGGGGGTGACCGGGCCATAGCCTTCGAGAAAGGCAGGCAGGCCCGGTCGGGGCTCCATTAAAGGCGAACCAGCTTTTCGTAGCTTTCCGCGATATCGCGGGTCAGGGCGCCGACGTCGAATGTATAGTCGCCAATCTGGCCAACCGGGGTGACCTCAGCGGCGGTGCCCGTCAGCCAGCACTGTTCGAAGCTTTCCAGCTCTTCCGGCATGATGTGGCGCTCATGAACGGTCACGCCGCGTTCTTTGAGCATGCCAATCACGGTCTGGCGGGTGATCCCGTTGAGGAAGCAATCGGGGTCAGGCGTGTGCACTTCACCGTCTTTGACGAAGAAAATGTTCGCCCCTGTCGCTTCGGCCACGTAGCCGCGATAGTCGAACATCATGGCGTCGGAACAGCCTTTGGCCTCGGCCGCGTGCTTGGACATGGTGCAGATCATGTAAAGACCGGCTGCCTTGGCGTGGCTGGGGATCGTTTCGGGCGACGGGCGCTTCCATTTGGAAATGTCGAGCTTTGCGCCCTTCATCTTGGCGTCACCGTAATAGGCACCCCATTCCCACGTCGCGATGGCCAGACGGACCGGGTTGCGCGCAGAGGCGACACCCATGTCTTCGCCGGCACCGCGCCACGCCATGGCGCGCACATAGGCGTCGGTTTGACCGTTGGCTTCCAAAACCGCCTTCTTGGCCGCTTCGATTTCGTCCACCGAATAGGGGATTTCGAAATCAATCATCTGGGCCGAGCGCTTCAGTCGTTCGGAATGTTCCCGCGATTTGAAGATCTTGCCGTTATACGCGCGTTCGCCTTCGAAAACCGAACTTGCATAATGCATGGCGTGGGTCAGAATGTGGACATTGGCCTCGCGCCAATCGACCATCTGGCCATCCATCCAGATTGTTCCATCGCGATCATCATATGTTCCGGCCATGTCATCTCTCCCTACCCGGATTTTCAAAAATTGCGCAAGATAGGTCCGGATCGGACATAAAGTTGCGCCAAAACTGGGATTCGCTACCATTTGGTCCTTGGAATGTCAACAAGACTGACGTATTTTCGGGAGCAACGAAAAGACCGATGGGACGCAAAAAGACCATGGCAGAGGGACATCCCCCCAGCGCCGCGAGCGGACAGGCCTTGCTTTATCTCACCGATGAGCAATTGCGGCAGGGCATTGAGGCGATGTTCTTTGCCTATCGCGGGTTCACCGCCGATCCTGACCGTATCCTTGAGGGCATGTCTTACGGGCGCGCGCATCACCGTGCGCTGCATTTCATCCATTGCGCGCCGATGACAACGGTGAACAACCTGCTGGCCATTCTGGGGGTCACCAAGCAATCGCTGAACCGTGTGTTGCGGACCCTGATCGAAGATGGTCTTGTCGAAAGCCATGTAGGTCGCAGCGATAAGAGAGAACGGCATTTGACATTGACCGAAGCGGGACAGGCCCTTGAACGGCAATTGTCGGACGCCCAGCGTGCCCGGATGCGGGACGCGTTCCGCAAAGCCGGACCAGAGGCCGTCGCAGGGTTCAAAACGGTGCTGGAAGCGATGATGGATGACGATATGCGCCGCGCGTATCTGGCTTTGAGGGAAGGTCGTTAAGAGTATGGATCCAGACGCACATCTGCTGATTGTCGATGATGATGAGCGTATTCGTGGGCTGTTGCAGAAGTTTCTCATCCGGAACGGGTTCCTGGTCAGTGCCGCGCGCGATGCCGCGCATGCGCGCCGTATCCTGTCGGGGCTCGATTTCGATCTGATCGTGCTGGATGTGATGATGCCGGGTGAGGACGGGATCAGCCTGACGAAGGGCATTCGGGAAACGTCGACGACGCCGATCCTTTTGTTGACAGCGCGGGCCGAAACCGAAGATCGCATCGCAGGGCTTGAGGCCGGGGCTGACGATTATCTGGCAAAACCGTTCGAGCCCAAGGAACTGCTGTTGCGGATCAATGCCATTCTGCGCCGGATGCCCGAACAGATTGCCGATGATGGTGCACCGAAATACCTGAGCCTAGGCCCCATCCGCTATGACACCGAGCGCGCCGAGATGTGGCGTGGTGAAGATCTTGTGCGGCTGACCTCGACCGAGATCCAGTTGATGAAAGTGTTTGCGGCCAAGCCCGGTGAGGCACTGAGCCGGTCGCAACTGGTCGAAGAACTGGGCCGGGATCGCGGCCAAAGCCAGGAACGTGCGGTCGATGTTCAGATCACCCGCCTGCGGCGCAAGCTTGAGGACAACCCGAAACAGCCGCGCTATTTGCAGACGGTGCGCGGTGCCGGGTATATGTTGGCACCCGACTGATCCGTCGGATTGAGATACTATTAAGAAAAAAGCAGGGGGGCTGCGCATGGCGACGGCGTTGATCACACATGCAGATTGTCTGGAACACGTGACACCGGATGGGCATCCGGAACGCGTGGCGCGGCTGGAGCATGTTCTTCATGTGCTTCAGGATCTGGACCTACAGCGCGAAACGGCCCCCGAGGTGGACGACGCCCATCTGCGCTATGTCCATCCGCAATCCTATATCGACGGGATCCGGGCATCGCTGCCCTCCGAAGGGCGGCACCAGATTGATGCCGACACCTGGGCGTCACCGGGAACCGGACGCGCGGCATCGCGTGCGGCAGGAGCCGTGGTCAAAGCCGTGAACATGGTTCTGGATCAGGAGGTCAGAAACGCCTTTTGTGCCATTCGGCCGCCGGGCCATCATGCGGAAAAGTCGACGGCGATGGGGTTCTGCCTGTTCGGGAATGCCGCGATCGGGGCGAAACATGCACTTGAAGCGCATGGATTGTCTCGTGTGGCCGTTGTGGATTTTGATGTCCATCACGGCAACGGGACGCAGGACCTTCTGTGGGACGAAGTCCGCGCGCTGATCATCACAAGCCAGCAAATGCCGCTTTGGCCCGGAACTGGTGACCCATCGGAACGTGGTGCGCATGACAACGTGCTGAATGTTCCTTTGCCGCCGCGCTCTGGCGGGGCCGAGATGCGGGCGGCTTATGAAACGCAGGTGTTTCCCCGCCTGCGGGAGTTCGCGCCCGAGCTGATCATCCTTTCGGCGGGCTTTGATGCGCATCAGGACGATCCCCTGGCCGAATTGCAGTGGTCGACCGAGGATTTCCGCTGGCTGACGCAAGAGCTTTGCGCATTGGCGGCCGAGATTTGCGACGGGCGGGTCGTCTCGACTCTGGAAGGGGGGTATGATTTGTCTGCCCTCGCCGCGAGTGCCCGCGTGCATGTGGAAGAATTGATGGAGGCCGCAAAGTGAGCGACACGCCTGTAGATGAAATGAGCTTCGAAGCGGCGATGGCCGAGCTTGAAAAGGTTGTCGGGCAACTGGAACGCGGCGATGTCGCGCTTGAGGAATCCATCGCGCTTTATGAACGTGGCGCGGCGTTGAAAAAACGCTGTGAGGCCAAGCTGAACGAAGCGCAGGAAAAGGTCGCCGCGATCACACTGGACGCTGACGGACAACCGACCGGAACGACGCCCGTCGATCCCCAATAGGGTGCGGCGTGTTCAAGGACGTTCTGACATCTGACGCGGCCCGGGTTCAGGCGCATTTGCAAACCGTTCTCGCGGGACAGACGACGCTGCCGGTGATCGAGGGCATGCGCTATGCTGTGGCCGGTGGCAAAAGGCTGCGGGGCTTTCTGGTGATGGAAAGTGCGCGGCTGCATGGGGTGCCCGAGGCGCAATCGGTTTGGGCCGCGTCTGCGATCGAAGCAATCCACGCCTATAGCCTTGTGCATGACGACTTGCCCTGCATGGATGATGACGACCTGCGGCGCGGGCAACCCACCGTGCATCGCAAATGGGACGAAGGCACAGCAGTGCTTGTCGGGGACGCGCTTCAGACGCTTGGGTTCGAACTTGTGCTTGACCCTGCATGCCATGGCGATGCGTCTGTACGCGCCGATCTTGCGCTGAGCCTTGCTCAGGCGTCGGGTCGCGCGGGGATGGTGATGGGCCAGGCCCTTGATATCGCCGCCGAAAGCGCGGATGCGCCGCTGACGCTGGCGCAGATCACCGATCTTCAGGCGGGTAAAACCGGCGCGCTGATAGTCTGGTCCGCCGAAGCGGGGGCGCGGCTGGCGCAGGCGGACCGGGCCCCACTGACCCGATACGCAACCGCGCTTGGCCTTGCCTTTCAAATTGCGGACGACATCTTGGATATTGAAGGTGACGAAACGACGGTCGGAAAGGCGGTTGGCAAAGACGCGGATCGCGGCAAAGCCACGTTTGTCTCCTTGTTGGGCCTCGACGGCGCAAAGCGACGTGCGCGCGACTTGGTCGCCGAAGCCTGTGATGCCTTGTCGCCCTATGGGGCGCGGGCGAATACCTTGAATGACGCGGCGCAGTTCGTTATCTCGCGCGACACCTAACGCGACCCGGAGGCGCGGATCATGTCCCTGAATTCAGATACGCCGCTGCTTGATACCGTCACATCCCCCGCTGGTCTCAAGCGGTTCTCGGATGCGCAGCTGGAACAGCTGGCCGATGAGCTGCGCCGCGACACCATCGCTGCGGTGTCCCGTACCGGGGGGCATCTGGGGGCGGGTCTTGGCGTTGTGGAACTGACGGTTGCGCTGCACGCGATTTTCGACGCGCCGCGCGACAAGATCATCTGGGATGTGTCGCACCAGTGCTATCCGCACAAGATCCTCACCGGACGCCGCAATCGGATGGATACATTGCGCCAGGAAGACGGTCTGAGCGGTTTTACCAAACGGTCAGAATCTCCGTATGATCCGTTCGGGGCGGCCCATAGCTCAACATCCATCTCTGCGGCGCTGGGGTTTGCCGTGGCGCGCGATCTGGGCGGGGCGTGTGACACCGGGCATGGCGATGCCATTGCAGTGATTGGCGATGGCGCGATGAGCGCAGGTATGGCCTATGAGGCGATGAACAATGCCGGGCACCTGAAAAAACGCCTGATTGTCATCCTCAACGACAACGAAATGAGCATCGCGGCACCCACCGGGGCGCTGTCGTCCTATCTGACCCAGCTTTATGCAGGTGCGCCGTTCCAGGATCTCAAGGATGCCGCCAAGGGTGCGGTCAGCTTCCTGCCCGAGCCGTTCCGCGAGGGCGCCAAGCGGGCGAAGGACATGCTCAAGGGAATGGCGATTGGCGGGACGCTGTTCGAAGCGCTTGGGTTTTCCTATGTGGGCCCCATCGACGGGCATGATCTGGACCAGCTGCTGCCGGTCCTGCGGACGATCAAGGATCGCGCGGACGGGCCCATTCTGCTGCACGTGGTGACCAAGAAGGGCAAGGGCTATGCCCCTGCGGAAGACGCGGCGGACCGGGGCCATGCGCGGGCGAAATTTGATGTTCTGACCGGCGAACAGAAAAAAGCACCATCCAACGCGCCAAGCTATACCAAGGTGTTCGCACAGGCGCTGATGGAAGAGGCGGCGGACGACCAGATGATTTGCGCGATCACGGCGGCGATGCCGGACGGCACGGGTCTTGATCTGTTTGCAGAGCGGTACCCATCGCGGACGTTCGACGTTGGTATCGCCGAACAGCATGGCGTGACGTTTTGTGCCGGATTGGCGGCCGGGGGGCTAAAGCCGTTCTGCGCGATGTATTCGACGTTTCTGCAGCGCGGTTATGATCAGGTTGTGCATGACGTGGCAATTCAGCGGTTGCCGGTGCGCTTTGCCATCGACCGGGCCGGTCTTGTCGGGGCGGACGGGGCGACCCATGCGGGCAGCTTTGATATCGGCTATCTTGCCAACCTGCCCGGTTTTGTCGTCATGGCGGCAGCGGATGAGGCCGAACTGAAACACATGGTTGCAACCGCCGTGGCGCATAATGATGGCCCCATCGCATTCCGTTATCCGCGCGGCGAAGGGCAGGGGGTTGAGATGCCCGACCGTGGCCGGGTGCTTGAGATCGGCAAGGGTCGGATGATCCGCGACGGCCAACAGGTGGCGATTCTGTCGTTTGGAACGCGGCTTGGTGAAGTGCTGACCGCATGTGAGGCGTTGCAGGCCAGGGGGATCACTCCAACGGTTGCGGATGCGCGCTTTGCCAAACCGCTGGATCGGGATTTGATCCTGAAACTGGCGGCAGAGCACGAGGCGCTGATCACCATCGAAGAAGGCGCTGTTGGCGGGTTTGGCAGCCATGTGGCGCAGCTTTTGTCGGATGAAGCGGTCTTTGATGACGGTCTGAAATTCCGCTCCATGGTGTTGCCGGATATCTTTATTGATCAGGCCAGCCCGGCGGCGATGTATAGTGTCGCGCAGCTGAATGCCGAACATATCGAGGCAAAAGTGCTGGAGGTCATGGGTGTGGCGACGATGGGCAAGCGGGCCTAGAACAGGCCCGTGATCAGCCGCAGCACGAAGACCAATGTGCCGGCCAGCACGCTGTAGCCGGCAATCAGGACAAATCCATCGCGCACCATCAGCGCAAAGGCGACAAGCGCGACACCCCCGGCGCTGATGGAGGTGAACATCGGCACGATTTCCAGAAACGGCCATGTCGCGGCGACCGTCATTACCGCCAGCAGGGCGATCCTGTCGAACGGGGGGGCTGTCAAAAGGATCAACCGATTGCGACTGTGCCGGTCAAGCCAAGCCGCCGGTTTGCGCAGGTAGCCCACCGCGCGCTGCAACTGTTCCGGGCGCAAGGTGCGCTTGGCCAGAAACTGCGGCAGCCAGATATGCCGACGTCCGAAAAACGCCTGTGTGGCAATCGTCAGGATGATCAGCCCGCCGAAGGTCGGCATGAAAGGGATGATCGACAGCGGTGAGACAAGGATCAAAGAGGGGACCAGCAGGATGGCCCCGAAAGACCGTGGTCCGACGCGGTTCAGCATCTCCTGAAAACTGAGCGACAGGGCCGGATCGTTCTCCACATCCCGCACCCCGGTGTCTGCATGCTCGGGGTCCAGAACGTCCAGCACCGCGCTTAACGTCCTTGGCGCGTCTGCCTCGGTGGTCACGCCGGCGAGCCTTCCGCGGCAAGAACGGCGGCAAGCCCCTGCTTGTAGTCCGGGTACTTCAGTTCGACCCCCAGATCCTGCTTGATCCGATCGTTTCGAACGCGTTTGCTTTCGGCATAGAAACTGCGGGCCATGGGGGTGAACTCTGCCTCTTCGTACGGAATTTCCGGTGGCGGATTGACGCCAAGCAAATGTGCCGCGTATTCGATAACGTCCTGTGGCGGCGCCGGGTCATTGTCGCAGACGTTATAGACCGTTCCTGGCGCGGGATGGGTCATGGAGGCCTCAAGCACCTGTGCGATGTCCTCGACATGGGTGCGGCTAAAGACCTGACCTTCCTTGATGATACGCCGGGCGGTGCCGTTTCTGACCTTTGAAAATGGCCCGCGACCGGGTCCGTATATCCCGGCAAGCCGGAAGATATGAAGCGGCAGATCGGGAATATCTGACCAAGCCGCCTCTGCCGCAACGCGACGGCGTCCGCGTTCGGTGGCTGGCGTCAAAGGTGAGGTTTCATCCACCCAAGCGCCCTGGACATCGCCGTAGACGCCAGTTGTGGACAGATACCCCACCCAATCCAGTCGCGCGGCCTGCGCGGCAACATCGGATCCGATCAGGGCCAGCGTTGGATCGCCGGTTTCGTCGGGTCCAGCAGAGATCAGAACGTGGCTTGCATGCTCCAGCCACGGCAGGATCGCGTTGCGGTCCCATAGGATCGGCGTGATGCCTTGAGCGCGTAGCCTGTCGAACTTGTCGGGGTCGCGCGTGGTGCCAGCGATGCGCCATCCCTTCGGAACAAGTCGTTTTGCGAGATAGGCCGCGCTGTATCCGTGGCCCAGCGAAAGGAGAGTGTTTTCCATGGCTCAGAAGGTGGGGAGATACACGGAAAATACAAGCCGCTTTCCCATCCCCGAAACCGGATCACGCCGCGTAGTCAGACCCTTCGTCATCCAGGATGCATTTCAGTTCCGCCAGGTGTCGCAGATCCTGCTCCGGATAGGTTTCAAGCTCTTGCGCCGTTTTTTCCGCGATCTCGTCCGACAACACCTTGAGCGGCAGTCCGGTTTGCAGCGCGCGGATATAGGTCTCGGCCGCGCGTTCGAAATAATACAGGCGATTGAACGTGTCAGCGACGCTGTCCCCGATCACCATCACACCGTGGTTGCCCATGATCATGACTTTCTGCTTAGGATCGGTCAGCAATTGCGCGCAGCGTTCGCCCTCGTCTTCGAAGGCCAGGCCGCCGTAATGGCTGTCGATGACATAACGGTTGAAGAAGGTGGCACAGTTCTGGTCGATGGGCGGCAGGCGGGGGTCCTCCAGGCAGGCCAGCACGGTGGCATGGATGGAATGCACATGCATCGCGCAGCGGGCATGCGGGCAGTGCCGGTGCAGGCCGCCATGCAGGCCCCATGCTGTGGGATCGGGCGCATTGGGCCCTTCAAGCGTTTCGGGATCATTGGCATCCACAACGATCAGATCGCTGGCCTTGATCCGTGAAAAGTGCATCTGGTTCGGGTTCATCAGGAACTTGGTGCCGTCGTCGTTGATCGACAGGCTGAAATGGTTGGCCACGCCTTCGTGCATGTTCAGCCGTGCGGTCCAGCGAAAAGCGGCGGCCATGTCCACCCGCTCTGTCCAGTGGTCCATATTGGGGGCGAATTGGGCAACAGTCATCGGTGAACTCCTTAGCGAATACGCTTGTCAAAGCGGGCGAGACGGCACCCAGGCATAGCCATCGGGGCACAACAGATAGCATTCCCGCAGGCCATGCGGCTTGTCCGTTGGGGGCTGCAGGACTGTGAAACCCGCAGCGTCGGCTTTGTCAAAAGCCTCGTCGGGATCCGTGTCGTAAAGCCGGATTTCCACACCCGCCCCGCGAGGCGGGTTTTCGGGCAAGAGCCCAAGCAGCGGATTTGCCCCATAGGTGCCGTCGGAATGCAATTGGAACACCTCGGCCCCGTAGCGCATGATTGCGAAATCGGCTGACACCCGGTGGGCCGTCATGCCAAAGACCTGCACCAAGCGGCCTGACATGGCCTGCACATCGCGGGTCAGGATGTTAAGCCCGATGCCCCGCAGGCTTGCGCCAAACGCCTCTGCCGATACCGTTTCGTAATCCATCAGCGCTCTTATGCCCCCCGCCGTTCTACGCAGCTTGATCCCCGGCCATGGACCTGTCAACCTGCCGCGATAACACGCAAAGACCTAGAAAGGCAGCGCATGCAGGACCGTTCAATCAATCTGGAAATTCACAGTCCCGAGGCCCCGACACCAGAGCGGTTTGATGATGCAAAACAGGCGGTGGATCGGTTGTGCGACCTATACCGCCTTGCGACGGATTTTCTGAGCAGCACCTTCCAGACCGCAATGGAACAGGGGCATCCCGGCGTGCGGTACCGGGCGTATTATCCCGAGGTGCGGATCACCACGACCACCTTTGCGCAGGTCGACAGCCGCCTGAGCTTTGGGCACGTGTCGCAACCCGGAACACATGCGGCCACCATCACGCGCCCGGATTTGTTTCGCTGCTATCTGGAGCAGCAGATCGGCCTTTTGATCGAAAACCATGGCGTGCCGGTGGAAATCCAAGTGTCCGACACGCCCATGCCGGTGCACTTTGCAGTGGCCAATGAGGCGTCTGTTAATGTGCCGCAGGACGGTGCGGCGGACTTTATCCTGCGCGATGTGTTCGATGTGCCCGATCTGGCCACGACAAACGACGACATCGTCAACGGCGTTGCAAAGCCTACTTTGGACGGAGCGGAACCGCTTGCACCATTCACAGCGCAACGGATTGATTATTCGCTGGCGCGTCTGGCGCATTATACGGCAACCGACCCGGAGCATTTCCAGAACCACGTTCTTTTCACCAACTACCAGTTCTATGTCGCCGAGTTTGAAGCCTATGCGCGGGCACAGCTGGCTGATCCGGACAGCGGTTACACGGCTTTTGTCAGCACCGGGAATGTCGAGATCACCGATCCCAACACACCCATTCCCGCAACCGAAAAAATGCCGCAAATGCCGACCTATCACCTGAAACGGGACGGCGGCGCAGGGATCACGCTGGTCAATATCGGCGTTGGTCCGTCGAACGCGAAAACGGCCACGGATCACATCGCTGTCCTGCGTCCCCATGCATGGCTGATGGTGGGCCATTGCGCCGGGCTGCGCAATTCGCAAAGCCTTGGCGATTTCGTGCTGGCGCATGCGTATCTGCGCGAAGACCGGGTGCTGGATGACGACCTGCCGGTCTGGGTGCCGATCCCCGCGCTGGCGGAAATCCAGATCGCGCTGGAGCGGGCGGTTGCCGCCGAAACGCAGCTTGAGGGCTATGATCTCAAGCGGATCATGCGAACGGGCACGGTGGCCAGCGTCGACAACCGAAACTGGGAATTGCGAGACCAGCACGGACCGGTGCAACGGCTGAGCCAAAGCCGGGCGATCGCGCTCGACATGGAAAGCGCGACCATTGCGGCCAACGGATTTCGCTTCCGGGTGCCTTATGGCACCCTGCTGTGCGTCAGTGACAAGCCCTTGCACGGCGAACTGAAGCTGCCCGGAATGGCGTCGGATTTCTACAAAACGCAGGTCGCGCGGCACCTGATGATTGGCATTCACGCGATGGAACAGCTGCGAGAGATGCCGCTGGAACGCATCCACAGCCGGAAATTGCGCAGTTTTGAAGAGACGGCGTTCCTCTGACCGATTCTTGTTTTGGCCAATCGCAGCGCCCCTTTCCCTAGCGTCACTCCTTGAATCCTGTGGATAAGGGCTAAAAATAGCCGAAATCCCTTGTTTTTATGCTACCAGCCGTTGTGTTACCTACCAATATACGGTTAGTTTTTGGCGGTGAGGCCCTACATCGGGCAGTGAAGGAGACCACGAAATGGCGAAACCAATGACTAAGACCCAGCTTGTGGCCGCTTTGGCCGAAGAAATGGGCAGCGACAAGAAATCCGCAAGCGCGGCGCTGGATGCCATCACAGGCATCATCACCAAGGAAGTGTCTGGCGGCGGTGCCGTGACCCTTCCCGGCGTTGGCAAGATCTACTGCCGCGAGCGTCCAGAGCGTATGGTGCGCAACCCGGCGACAGGTGAACAGTTCAAGAAGGAAGCGGACAAGGTGGTCAAGATGACCATTGCGAAAGCTCTCAAGGACAGCGTGAACGGCTAATTCCCGTTTTCATCTGCGAAGAAAAAAGGCCGCGTCAAAGCGGCCTTTTTTGTGCCTAACCGGTTTTGTCGGTTCCCGGCGTATCGTGCATCAGGCTGTTGATTTTGGACGCGGGGATGTCTTCGTTTTTCCAAAGCGGGACACCCGTTGCTAGAACCGACCGTCCCATCATATGCGCGCCAATGGGGGCGGTGAGCAGGATAAACAGCACAATCGCGATGACGCGGATGATGATGTCGGATGTGCCGAACACGACCGCACACCCGGCAAGGATCAGCCCTGTCGACAGGGTTCCGATCTTGGTCGAGGCGTGCATGCGGATCAGGACATCCGGCATCCGCACAAGGCCAAGCGCGCCGATGACAGCAAAGACGCCGCCAAGAATGATCAGGATGCCTGCAATCGTCTCACTCATTGCGGTTCTCCTCTTGATTGCGGAACGTGTTGCGTTCGGCGAAGCGCGCCAGCGCGACCGTGGCCAGAAAGCCGACCAGCGCCAGCACCAGCGCGACGTCCAGAAACGCAGCCGTGTCATAGCGCACGGCCGCCAGACCGCAGAAGGCGACAATCGCAACCGTCATGAAATCCAGCGCCACCACCCTGTCCTGAAGGCTTGGCCCCTTGACCATGCGGATAAAGGCAAGAACGACCGACGCGACGACGCACATAAAGCCGATCTCAAGGCTCAGTTCCAGAAACCCATCCATTATGCGCCCTCCACAGCGTCAATCACCCAGCGCTCCATGCCGTTTTTCATGCTGGCCACCAGCGCGTCCTTGTCATCTGCAAACATTGCATGAACGATCAGTGTCTTGCGGTCTTCGCTGACATCAATGCTGAGCGTCCCGGGCGTGAGCGAGATCAGGTTGGTCACCAGCAAAATACCGGTGTCGGTTTTGACATCCAGCGGCATCTCGATGATCGCGGGGTTTGACCGGTGTTTTGGCGTCAGCACGTCCATCGCCACTGCAAGGCTTGAAACGATCAGTTCGTAGTGGAACATGATGATCAGCTTGATCCACGCCGTAACCCGTTTGAAATAGGTGCTGTTGCCGATCAGGGGTTGGATCATCCACAGCGCGAAATAGCCGATGATGAAGCCGACGATCAGCGCGCTGAGCGATACGGTGCCGGTAAAGGCCACCCAGCAGATCGCCAGAACAAGGTTCAGTCCAAACGCGTTCATGACGGGTCTCCCAGCACGGCGGTGATGTAAGCGGTTGGATCAAGCAACTGGGCGGCAGAGCGTTCGGCAAACTGCACAAAGGCTTCTGGCATGGTGCCAATGATCACCGTCAGCATGGCAAGTCCCGCAATCGGGATCAGGAACGCCGCGCGGTCGCGGGTCGACAAGCGCGACAGCTTTGGTTCGATCCCGTCCGGATGTGGTTCCCAAAACGCTTGAGCCCAGATCTTGGTCATCGAATAGATCGTCAGCAAGCCAACGGCGAGGGCGACAAAAGCGATGAACCACGCCTGAACATCCAGCGCCGCCTTGACCAGAAGGAACTTTGCCCAGAAGCCGGACAAAGGCGGGAAGCCGGCCAGCGAAAATGCGGGCACCACGAACAGGATGGCAAGCAGAGGTGCGGATTTATAAAGCCCGCCAATGCGCCCCAGCTCGGTTCCGCCAGCAATCCGCTGTGCGACCCCCGCGATCAGGAACAGGTTTGCTTTGACCACGATGTGGTGCACCAGGTAGAACACCGCGCCGACCAGCGCCAAGGGGGTCAGCAGGGCCAAGCCGAGGATCATGTATCCGATCTGGCTGACGATGTGGAATGACAGGATCTTGCGCATATCGCTTTGCGCGGCGGCGCCCAGAACGCCAACCACCATCGTCAGCACGGCCACCCACAGCAGGATCGTATGGGTGAAGGCAGTGTCGTGGTCGAACACCAGCGTGAACATCCGAATGAGCGCATAGACCCCTACCTTGGTCAACAAACCGGCAAACACCGCAGAGACCGAAAACGCGGGGGTGTGGTAAGACGCCGGAAGCCAGAAGAAGAGCGGGAACACCGCCGCCTTGACCCCGAAGGCGATCATGAACAGCACCGCGACAATGGTCAGCAACCGCTGATCCGCAGTGTCGACGGCCGACGCCAGGTCCGCCATGTTGAGCGTCCCGGTCATGCCATAGAGCAGGCCGATGCCGGTCAGGAACATGATGGTGGAGATGAGGTTCAGCGCCACGTATTTCACGCCACCGTCGATCTGCTCGGGCCGCCCGCCGAGCACCAGAAGGCCGAAGGACGCGATCAGCATAACTTCGAACCAGACGTAGAGGTTGAACAGATCGCCTGTCACAAACGCACCGACCACACCGGCGATCAGCATGTTGAACAGTGCGTGGTAGCCGAGGCGCTCCATCTTTTCGTCGACATCGGCCAGCGCATAGATGGATACGGCAACCGCCACGATGGCGGTGATCAGGACCATGACCGCAGACAGCAGATCGGCAACCAGCGTGATACCGAATGGTGCCGCCCAGCCGCCCATCTGGCCTGCCACGACCCCGTCTCGCAGGACGGTGTTCATCAGGACAATCGACGCACACAGCAGAATGGCGGAGCCGATGATCGAAATCCACCGCCCCACTGGCATGTTGCGCGTCAGAAAGGCCGCGACCGCAGTCAGGAACGGGATCGCGATGGGAAGTGCTAGAAGCCAGCTCACTTAGGCGTCTCTTCAGGTTCGGCGAGACGCATCTCGTCGGGTGTCAGGGAATTGAGCGAGGTCCACGCGCGGAAGACGAGGACAATCGCAAAGGCGAAGAGACCAAAGCCAATCACGATGGCGGTCAGCACAAGCGCCTGTGGCAGCGCGTTGGCCGCGATGACCGGAGCATCGGCCCCTACCGGGATCAGCGGCGGTGCACCATCGGTCAGACGGCCCGCAACAAAGATCGTCAGGTTCGCGGCGTTCGAAATCAGGACCAGCCCGAAGATAAAGCGCAGGAGATGGTTGGACAGCATCAGATAAACTGACGCGGCCACCAGCACCCCGATGGTTATGGCGAAAAGAACCTCCATCAGATTTCCTCCTCCATCGCAAAGACAAGCGTGAGGACGGACCCGAACACCACGAGATACACACCGATGTCGAAGACCAGAACCGACGACAAGGGCAGGCCCTTGTCGTCTTCGGTTGCCCCGATGAACAGCCATTGTCCGGTAAACAGCGCGTCTCCGAACACCGCGGCGAACAATCCGGCGGCAAGGGCGATGCCCAGACCCCAGACAGCGATGGTCTGTGGCAGCACACGCAGCGCTTTGCGGGCCTCTCCAACGCTGCAGCCGATGGCATAGAGCACAAAGCCTGTGGCCCCCGTCAGCCCGCCGATGAACCCGCCACCGGGTTCGTTATGACCGCGCAGCATCATGTAGACCGAGAAGACAAGCAAAAGCCCGGCAAGGTAGGAGGTTCCGGCCCTGAGGATCACAGAGTTCATTTCTCATCTCCTTTGCGGGTGGTGCGCAAAAGGGCGTAAGCCGAGAGCGCGGCAATCACGACCACGGCTATTTCGCCAAAGGTGTCGAGTGCGCGGAAATCCACGAGGATGACGTTGACGATGTTGCGCCCATACGCTTCGGGCCAGCTTGTGACCTCGAAATACTCGGTCAGGCGCAGATCAAGCGGGGACGACACAACCGAGATCAGGATCAGGCTGACCGCAGCGCCCACCGCGACGGACAGGACCGCGTGGTTAAGACGGAATTCCATCTTCGGCAGCAGCGGCAGCCGCAGCATGACAACAGCAACCAGAACGACGATCAGGGTCTCAACAAGCAATTGCGTGATCGCCACGTCGGGTGCGCTGAACACAATAAAGATCAACGCGATGCCGATCCCCACGACGCCGAGTGCCGCAATCGCCGCGATGCGGGAATTGGTGAACAGGGTCAACAGGGCACCCGCCGCGATCAGCAGCGCGATAGAGGTGTGCTTCCATTCGACATCCGACAGATCGACGGTGATCGCGGGCAGGCCGGTATAGAGGAACGTCAGGAATATCCCGGCCGCGATGGTAAGGAACGTGACGTAGGTATAGCTGGACAGCCTGCCGTTCTGGACAATGTTGGTCTGCCACTTCGCAAAGGCCTTGAGCGCGTCCAGAAAGCGATCCCACCCACGATCAAGGTTTGGCAGCGCACTGAACACACGTTCGATCACGGCGCGGACCTGCACATGGAAGGCATAGATGATCAGACCCAGCACAAAGGTCGCGATGCTCAGAACCAGCGGGATGTTCACACCGGCCCACAGCTTCAGCTCTTTGGCTTCTTCGATCTGGCCTGTCAGGGACAGTACGGTCGGGTCGATCAGCGCGGTTTGCAGAAGGTCAGGGTAGATGCCGAACAACGCCCCCAGACTGGCAAGGATCACCGGACCCGCCAGCATTTGCCACGGCGCTTCCTTGGGGGACTGGGTCGACGGCACTGTGCCGCGCCAGAACGGGCGGAAGGCGACAACGCCTGCGACCGCAAGCATCAACGAGTTCGCAAGCAGCGCAGCACCGGCCACCAGCACAGGCTCGGACGTGACTGCAATTGCACCCGCGTATTTCAATTCTTTGCCAATGAACCCAAGGAAGGGGGGGAAGCCTGCCATCGACATGGCGGCCAGTGCCGCGGCGACGGTGGTGACCGGCATCAACCGGGCCAAACCGCCAAGCTGGTCGGTTTCGCGTGTGCCGGTGGATTTGTCGATACAGCCGACAATCAGGAACAACGACGCTTTGTAGAGCGAATGCACAATCAGAAAGGCGGCGAAGGCTGTCATGGCGTAGCCGGACTCTTGCCCCAGAAACAGCGTCAGCGTTCCAAGCGCCATCAGCGTGGTGTAGGCCAGCGCTTGTTTCAGGTCGGTCTGCCGCAGCGAGAGGAAGCTGGCAAATACAGCCGTGACAGCACCGAAAATCGTCAGCGTCCAAAGCCAGATATCGGTGCCCGACATGGCCGGGTGCATCCGGGCCATGACGTAAACTCCTGCCTTGACCATGGTGGCGGAGTGCAGAAATGCGCTGACCGGGGTCGGCGCGGCCATCGCATTGGGCAGCCAGAAGTGAAAGGGCACCTGCGCCGATTTGGTGAATGTGCCCGCCAGCAGCAGGATCAGGATCGGCACATAAAGTGCATGTGCCTTGAGCGCCTCGCCCATGGTCAGGATTTCGGAAATGCTGGACGTGCCGGTGATGGCCCCCAACATGATCAGGCCCGCAAGAAACGCCAACCCGCCTGCACCTGTGACAAACAACGCCTGAAGCGCGTTGCGGCGGCTTTTTTCGCTGTCATGCGAAAAGCCGATCAGCATGTAGGATGTAAAGGTCGTGAGTTCCCAGAAGACGAACAGCAAAATCAGATCGTCCGCCAGCACGAGTCCCAGCATCGACACCATGAACGCCGTCAGAAACAGCGCAAAACGGGCGTATTGCGGATGCCCCGCCAGGTAGGTGTTGGAGTAAAGCAGCACAAGCGTCCCGATACCGGAGATCAGAAGCGCGAAGGTCAGGCTTAACCCGTCGACCAGAAACGCAAATTCAATCCCAAGCGACGGAATCCAAGGCGCTGCAAAACGGATCGCTTCAAGCCCGGCGATGGTGGGCATCAGCGAAACAAAATACGTGAAAAGCGCGGCGGCAAAGAGAACCGGAACGATGCCGACCCATCCATTACCGCGCGCGTTATGTGCTACACCGTCAGCCATCAGTTTGTCCGTTCTTCAGTGCCGGGTTCAATCGGTGATACAAAGCCGTGCGCTTTGACCGTCAGAACCGAACAGGTCACGTTGTTAAGGATTGTTTCAGCGGTGTTGCCAATGAACAGCCCGGCCACACCGGTGCGCGCCAAAGTTCCCATGACAATCGTATCAATACCTTCTGCCGCCACATGTTCGGTAATCACGTCCGCCGCAATCCCTTTGATATGCAGCACGCGCATAAAGTCATCCGCGTCCGTGAAATCCGCGATCAGGGTCTGCAGCCGATCTTCGCTTTGCTTTTGTTCCTGCGCGACCAGCCGGTTGATGTCATCTGCCGGGATCTTCGCCAAACCGTGGCGCAGCGCGGCTTCCTCTTTCAGCGTCCAGGCATTGACCACGTCCAGTTTGGCCCCGTCATTGCGGGCCAGCGATGTCGCCAGTTCAAGAATGGTGTGGTTCAGCCGATTGCGCGCCTCGTCCGACGGGTGCGGATCGACGGCGGCCATGATGCGTCTTGCCCGTGGTTCAGATGCCGAATTCAAAACCCAAACGGGGCAGGGGCATTTGCGCAGCAGATGCATGTCCGCCCCGGGAAAGAAGGGCCGACCCGCAGCGCGATGCGCGCCCTTGATCACCAGATCGTGCTTGTGGCGCAAAACCTGGCGAATGATCTCGATAAACGGTGTGCCGATCAGAACGGAGGTTGTCACCTTGACGCCCTTGCTGCGCAGGTCGTCGGCGCGGGTTTCCAGCTTGCTGCGATGCACAGAGATTACGGTGTTGCCAATCTCGTCACTGCCAAGGCCGGGGATCATCGTATACAGCTTGGACAGGTCACTTGCCCCACCGCTGTCAATCGTATCGACAAGGGTGACGCGCGCGTCGTTGGCCTTGGCCAGCCAGCACACGCGGTCCAACGCCTGTTCATATGCGCTTTGTTCATCGCACACGAACAATATGTTTTTGAATCGCCGCATCGCGCGCTCTCCCTCACCCACTGCACGAGATAGGGTTGCGCGGGTCATTGACCAAATCGAAAGTGAACGTATTCTTGATAGAAGTTTTCTATTACGGGGCGGGCCATGCCGACACTCCAACAATTGCGCTACCTTGTAGCCGTGTCAGAGCATCTGCATTTTCGGCGCGCCGCTGAAGCCTGCAATGTCACGCAACCGACGCTGAGCGCGCAGATCAAGGATCTGGAAGCGCGTCTGGGGACAGCCTTGGTGGAGCGCAGCCGTACCAAGGTCTTGATGACCCCGACAGGGAAAGAGGTGGCCGAACGCGGTCGGCGTATTCTGCGCGAGGTCGCGGAAATCCATGTTATCGCCAAGGCCGGTCAAAGCGTGTTGTCGTCGGTGATCCGCATCGGGGTGGTGCAGTCCGTTGGGTCCTATTTCCTGCCATTGGTCATCCCGGATTTGCACGCGCAGTACCCCAAGCTGGGCTTGTATGTGCGCGAAGGGTTGCCGGATGTTCTACTGTCCAGCATCGAAGACGGATCGCTGGATCTGCTGTTCTTCCCGCTGCCTGTGAGCCGCGCGGAATTGGAAACGCAATCGCTGTTCCGCGAGCCGATTCAGGTGGTTATGCCCGTGGATCACAGACTGGCGCCAGAGCCGGAAATTGACCCGGCCATGCTCAAAGGAGAAACGATTCTGTCGTTGGAGCCGGGGCACAAGCTGTATGAACTGGTTCGAAAAATCTCGGAAGACTACGGCGTTGACCTGTCACATGATTACGAAGGCACCAGCCTTGATACATTGCGCCAGATGGTGGCGACGGGGATGGGCGTTTCCCTTATGCCCGCGCTTTACGTGAAATCCGAAGTGGCGCATCAGGATCTGGTCGTCGCAAGACCGTTCCGAGGCACCGCGCCGTCGCGCACAATCGGGATGATCTGGCGCAAAGGCACATCGCGACAAGACGAATTCCGGCTGCTCGCAGACATCATCTGCGCCACGCTCAGCGATCGCGCGCCAGAGATCACGGTGCTTGGGAACGTGTCGCGCCGCTAACGCGCAGAACATCGCGACAATTCGGGCGGTCTCGTAAACGACGCGCTTTGAGCGGGCTGATGTTAAAAAAGGGAATTTGGTGGAGCCTAGGGGGATCGAACCCCTGACCTCTTGCATGCCATGCAAGCGCTCTCCCAGCTGAGCTAAGGCCCCGTGATGCGCGTTGGATTACGCAAAGCCGGGGGCGGGATCAAGCGTGATTCCGCCCCCATGCAAAAATTAATCGTCGTCTTCGCTGGCAACGTCCGCAATCTCGTCCAGCGAGACGTTGTCATCCTCGTCGTCGTCCAGAACATCGTCGTCTTCGAGTTCGACATCGACATCATCATCGTCCAGAACATCCACCTCTTCGGTTTCTTCAGCTTTCGCTTTGCTCTGACGGTCGGCTGCGTCGGCAGCAATCATGCGTGTCTTGCCTGTCTCAACCTCAACAACCTCACCGGTATATGGGCTGATGATCGGGTCGTTGTTCAGGTCATAGAACCGCTTGCCAGTGGTCGGGCAAACGCGCTTGGTGCCCCATTCTTCTTTTGGCATGGGTCATCCCCTTCAATTGCGTGGTCATATCGACAATCTGCGCCAACTGCCATAACACCGAACCAGTGTCAAAGGCTTTGCGGCACGGATTTGATCGAGCGGCATATGGGCCTCAGAACTCTCCCCGGCAACCCTGAAATTCCTCTTAAGCTGCGCAAGAACGCGCGGGCGCGTCGCATGACGTTGCGGATTTCGCGTGTTGATGGATCCGTGACCCTGACGGTTCCGCGCGGCGTGTCCGAACGAGAGGCGCTGGCCTTTGCAGCCGAGCAACAGGATTGGGTGCGGGGGCATCTGGCCAAACAGGCCGCACAGGTGCTGGTCTCGCCGGGACATGATCTGACGGTTGCGGGCCAGCGGTTCGCGTTGGTGCAGGGTACATCCAAACGGTTGCGCGCGGGCAACGGCGTCATTGAACTGCCGGAGCCGGTGGAAAAAGGACGCCGCCACCTTCTGGCATGGCTTAAAGAGCAGGCCCGCGCCGAACTAAGCCGGGCGTCGGACAGGTATTCAGCACAGCTGGGCAAACCCTATACCCGCCTGACCTTGCGCGACACGCGGTCACGATGGGGGTCGTGTTCGTCGGCGGGCGCGCTGATGTATTCTTGGCGACTGGTTCTCGCGCCGCCTCGGGTGCTGGACTACGTCGCGGCGCATGAAGTTGCGCATTTGGCAGAGATGAACCATTCACCGGCCTTCTGGCGTGTGGTCGAACAGCTTTATGGTCCGCACAAAGACGCGCGCGTTTGGCTGCGGCATGAAGGCCCACATCTGCACCGCTTTAGGTTTGAGGCTTGACGGGTCGCAGTGCTGTGATCACGTTTCAGTATGAGTGTTCTGCAACGCCCCACCGAACCCAAGCTGTCGGCCCATGATCGCGTGTATCGCGGTCTTCGAAACCGGATCATGCTGGGCCAGATGTCTCCGGGTGAACCGTTGACCCTGCGCGGGATAGGCCGCGAATTTGATGTTTCGATGACACCTGCGCGCGAATCGATCCAGCGGCTGGTGGCGGAAGGGGCCTTGTCGATGTCGGCATCGGGACGCGTGTCGACGCCTGAATTGTCGAACGACAGGATCGAAGAACTGGCCGCCTTGCGCGCGTTGATCGAGGTGGAACTGGCAAGCCGCGCGCTGCCGCGGGCGCATCTGGCGCTGATTGATCGGCTGCAGGCGATCAATGGAACGATTGCTGACGCCGTGTCCAATCGGGATGCGGTTGGCTACATCCGGACCAATCTGGATTTCCACCGTACATTATACCTGCGCGCGCAGGCCCCCGCGATGCTGGCTATGGCGGAAACCGTCTGGTTGCAATTGGGGCCGACCATGCGGGCGCTTTACGGGCGTTTGCGGCGGACCGAAGCGCCACAATTCCATCGCCTGATCATCTCTGCGCTGAAGGCCGGGGATGAACCCGGCCTTCGTTTGGCTGTCCGGTCTGATGTGACACAAGGCCTGCGTCTGCTGACCGGGTAAGTCGGACAGTGCTGTCCGACCGTCTGGGTTAGTGCGCCATGAGAACCGGCACTTCGGAGGTTTCCAGCATGTTGCGTGTCGCGCCGCCAAGGATCGCTTCGCGGAAGCGCGAATGCCCGTAAGCCCCCATGATGACCATATCTGCGTTCATGTCCGACACATGACGCCGCATCACGTCGGACACGCGGGGCAGGGTTTTGGACAGCACGTCAATTTCAACCTTCACACCGTGCCGCGCCAGGTATTGCGACAACTGCCCGCCGGGATCGGACCGGTTCGGTCCGTGCGTCGGCGGATCGATCACAACGATATGCGCGCATTGGGCGGTCTTCAGGAAGGGCAGCGCAGCCCGGACCGCGCGCAGGGCCTCTGCGCTTTCGTTCCACCCGATTGCTACGCGCTCCGGAACTTTTAATTCCGGTCCGCTGATCGGAAGTACCACCACAGGTGATTGCCCTTCGAACAGCGCGCCTTCGACAACCGGTTCGAGTTCGATGCCACGGTCGTCGCCATACGGGCGCGGCACAATCGTCAAATCCGAGAATCGGGCATGTGACGCCACGAACCGGGCGATATCCGCCAGTTGGCACACTGCATCTGTTACGCGATACAGGACGCCCTGACCCTCAAGCTGCCCCTCGGCGGCCTTGCACATCTCTTCGGCTTCGCCGCGCGCCTGATTGAGCGTTTCCTGCAGAACCGCCGCGTTCATGCCGGCGTAGTAGTAGCCCGTTTGGGTCCGGTCCACGCCCAGACACACAACATCCAGATGTGCGTCCACCGCCTTGGCCATGCTCACCGCCTGACCAATCGTATCCTGAAGGTGTGCTTTATCCGTGACAACAGCGAGAATTGTTTTGAAAGACATCATTGGTCCCCTCGTCTGAAAAAGTCTTCAAATAACAGCTTCTACGCTTCTGAATCGCTCTGCTTTGATACCCATCAAGAAACTGCGCAAAATCTATTGATGCAGATCAAGGATACGTTTGATCGGATTCCGCATTAAGGCCCCAGTCTAAAAACCGCCCGCATGGCTGTCGAATCGTGTGGGTATGACGAAGGGACGAAAAATGTTGAACTATATCAAGCTGATCGCGCTTGGTTTGATCACGCTCTTTGCGATGATCGCGGCCAGTTACGCGCGCGATTTAGCCTATCAGGTTCATGCCATATTGATCATGGCTGTATCTGCTGGGCTTTTCCTCTGGACACTGCGGCAAACGGATGAACCGGTGCCTGCGGCGGTCCTCGAAGCAAGTTACATGGACGACGTGGTCCGCTACGGCGTGGTCGCGACGGCATTCTGGGGTGTGATCGGGTTCCTGGCGGGAACCTTTATCGCGTTTCAGCTGGCCTTTCCGGGGCTCAATTTTGATTGGGCGCAAGGATACATGAACTTTGGGCGCTTGCGTCCCTTGCACACCTCGGCGGTGATTTTTGCGTTTGGCGGCAATGCCTTGATCGCAACATCGTTCTATATTGTGCAGCGGACCAGTGCTGCACGGCTTTGGGGCGGGAACCTCGCCTGGTTCGTGTTCTGGGGATACAACTTGTTCATCGTCCTTGCGGCGACCGGCTATGTGCTGGGCGGAACGCAGTCCAAGGAATACGCCGAGCCTGAATGGTACGTTGACCTGTGGTTGACCATTGTCTGGCTGGCCTATCTGGCCGTCTTCCTTGGCACGATCATCAAGCGCAAAGAGCCGCATATCTATGTGGCCAACTGGTTCTTCCTTTCGTTCATTGTCACGGTTGCGATGCTGCACGTGTTCAACAACCTGAGCATTCCGGTGTCGATCTTCGGCTCCAAGTCGGTTCAGGTGTTTGCCGGCGTACAGGATGCGATGGTGCAGTGGTGGTATGGCCACAACGCTGTGGGCTTCTTCCTCACTGCGGGCTTCCTGGGCATGATGTACTACTTCATTCCGAAGCAGGCTGAACGTCCGGTCTTTAGCTACAAGCTGTCGATCATCCACTTCTGGGCACTGATCTTCCTCTATATCTGGGCCGGTCCGCACCACTTGCACTACACCGCGTTGCCGGATTGGGCCTCGACCCTCGGCATGGTGTTCTCGATCGTGCTCTGGATGCCCTCATGGGGTGGCATGATCAACGGTCTGATGACGCTGTCTGGCGCATGGGACAAGCTGCGCACCGATCCGGTGATCCGGATGATGGTGATCTCGCTTGGCTTCTACGGCATGTCCACGTTCGAAGGCCCGATGATGTCGATCCGTGCGGTGAACTCGCTGTCGCACTACACCGACTGGACCATTGGTCACGTGCACTCTGGTGCTCTTGGCTGGAACGGGATGATCACCTTCGGGGCGCTCTACTTCCTCGTGCCGAAGCTCTGGAACAAGCAGCGGCTCTATAGCCTCAGCATGGTCAGCTGGCACTTCTGGCTCGCCACCATCGGCATCATTCTCTACGCGGCCTCGATGTGGGTCACGGGGATCATGGAAGGCCTGATGTGGCGTGAAGTCGACGCAAACGGGTTCCTCGTGAACAGCTTTGCCGACACCGTAAGCGCCAAGTTCCCGATGTACGTTGTGCGTGGCTTGGGTGGGGTGATGTACGTCGCCGGTGCTCTGATCATGTGCTACAACCTGTGGATGACTGCGACACGTGGCCCGGCGAAAGACACCGCCGCGTCGCCCGCAGCCGTCGCAGCCGAATAAGGAGGGCTGAGACAATGGGTATCCTTGATAAACACAAGGTTCTTGAAACCAACGCGACGCTCTTGCTGATCTTCAGCTTCCTTGTCGTGACCATCGGGGGGTTGGTGCAGATCGTGCCACTCTTCTACCTCGAAAACACCATCGAAGAGGTGGACGGGATGCGTCCCTATACGCCGCTCGAACTCGCTGGCCGTGACATCTATATCCGCGAGGGTTGCTATGTCTGCCACAGCCAGATGATCCGCCCCATGCGGGACGAGGTTGAGCGGTATGGCCACTACTCACTGGCGGCAGAGTCGATGTATGACCACCCGTTCCAGTGGGGCTCCAAGCGGACAGGGCCTGACCTGGCCCGCGTCGGTGGCCGCTATTCGGATGACTGGCACGTTGATCACCTGCGGGATCCGCAATCGGTTGTGCCGGAATCGATCATGCCGAAATACGGCTACCTGGAGGCAACGCTTCTGGAAGGTGAACATATCGGTGACCTGTTGGCGACCAACGCATTTGTTGGCGTGCCTTACAGCGAAGAGATGATCGACGCGGCGCAGGCGGATTTCCGGGCGCAAGCTGATCCGGACAGTGACTTTGACGGTCTGCTTGAGCGGTACGGCGAAAACACCAATGTGCGCAATTTCGACGGGCAGCCGGGTGTCTCTGAAGCCGACGCTTTGATCGCCTATCTGCAGATGCTGGGCACCTTGGTCGATTTCTCGACCTTCACGCCTGACGCAAGCCGTTAAGAGGAGGGCTGATCATGGAAACATATTCATTCCTCCGCGAATTCGCCGATAGCTGGATGCTTCTTGTGTTGTTCTGTTTCTTCGTGGCGGTGATCCTTTGGGTCATCCGTCCCGGCAGCAACACAACGCACCGCGACACCGCAGGCATCCCGTTTCGCAACGAAGACAAACCCGCCGCATCCAAGGAGGCGAGGCCATGAGTGATAAAAAAGACGACGACCTTGATTATGAAACCACCGGTCACGAGTGGGACGGGATCAAGGAATACAACAAGCCTCTGCCGCGCTGGTGGCTGTGGACCTTCTACGCCACGATTGTCTGGGGGGTGATCTACACCATCGCTTATCCGGCATGGCCGGGAATCAGCGCCGCAACGCCGGGTCTTCTCGGATACTCGACGCGCGCGGAAGTGGCTGAAGACATCGCACGGTTCGAAGACGCCAATTCCGGGATCAACGCCCAGCTGGCATCTGTTGAACTAACCGCGATTGCCGATGATCCAGAGCTGGTTCAATACGCCCAAAACGCCGGTGCAGCTGTGTTCCGCACGTGGTGTGCCCAATGTCACGGCTCGGGCGCGGCTGGGGCCAAGGCCTCGGGGTATCCGAACCTGCTGGACGACGACTGGCTTTGGGGCGGTGACATCGAGGCGATCCACGAAACCATTGCTCACGGCATTCGCAACGAAAACGATCCCGACGCCCGGTATTCGGAAATGCCCGCGTTCGGTGACATGCTCGAAGGCGAAGAGATTGCGCAGGTGGTGAACTACGTGATGTCGCTGTCCGGCGAGCCACAGGATGCGTCGATGGTTGAAGCGGGTGAAACCGTGTACCTCGACAACTGTGCCGCCTGTCACATGGACGACGGCACGGGTGACCGTTGGCAGGGCGCGCCGAACCTGACGGATGCGATTTGGCTCTATGGCGGGGATTACGACACCTTGCATGAAACCGTGACCTATTCCCGGTTTGGCGTGATGCCCTCATGGGCGGATCGTCTGAGCGAAGCCGAAGTGCGCGCCGTCGCTGTATATGTGCACGGCTTGGGCGGCGGCGAAGCCACCGAGTAAACAACACCTTGTGACAGCCCGGCCATATTGGGCCGGGCTGTCACGCTTTGTCGCGTTGGTTTGACCACAGGATTGACGAGACCATCGCCTCACCCTTTTGACATCCGCCATCGCTGACCGCGCCAAGGCCATCGCGCCGCGCGGTTTTTTTGCGTCTGCCCGTACCAGATCGACGGGGGCTGGTAGACAATCGGATCAATCATTTCCAATCCTCCCACCGCCGCGGAACAGAGTTCGCGCCAAGCTCTTCGCCATACCAAGAGCGGTGTGTGTCGCGGTGGGGCCGCTTGGTGGGAATGCCCGTTGCGCGGAAGTAGGTTTTTGCAAGAACACCGTACATGTCTGTCTCCGATCGTTTGATGTGGACTGTCTGTAAACTTGCCAATTTTCCGATTTCATGCGAGTCAGCGAATTATCCATTATGTAAGTTTGAATTACATGTTGAATTGGTCCCAACTGCCGTCGCTATCCGCTCTTCGGGCGTTTTGCGCCTTTGTACAGCGCGGATCGGTGGCAGACGCCGGCGCGGCGCTGAATGTCAGCCACGCGGCCATTTCCCAACAATTGCGCGCGCTTGAGACCCATCTGGGCACTCCGCTGTTTGACCGATCAAACCGGGCGCTGGAGCTCACCCCCGAAGGTCAGGATCTGGCGCGGGCCTTGGAAGACGGGTTTGGCCGGATTGCGGCAGGGGTCGAAGCGCTGTCTCACACCGAGGCGCATCGGCCGCTCAACATTGGCTGCACGCCGACCTTTGCCAGCGCGTGGCTGATGCCGCGGCTTGCCGGGTTTCAGGCAGACCATCCGGGCATCGACATGGTGATGTCGCCCAGCCCGTCGCTTGTTGATCCCGCACCCGGCGGTATCGACGTTGCGATCCGGTATGGCACCGGGGATTGGAAGGGGCTGGACAGCGTTGAACTGATGGCATCGCCCGTCGTGGTTGTGGGCGCGCCAGCCTTGTTCAAAGGGGATACCCCGAAAACACCGGCCGATCTGATCCGGTATCCTTGGCTGGAAGAGCTGGGCACCCATGAATCATCCTCGTGGTTGGCCGGACAAGGCCTTCAAAACGAACGTGTTTTGTCCCGCACCGAGGTGCCCGGAAACCTGATGATCGACGGAGCGCGCAATGGGCAGGGCATTGCGGTGACGACGCGAATCGCGGTGGCGGAAGACATCGAGGCGGGTCGGCTTGTCGCGGTTTTCGAAGAACGACGCGACGCGGGGTACCATCTGGTCACCAAACCCGGTGTGCATCGCCCGCCGCTGAAGGCGTTTTTACGGTGGATTTTGCGCGAAGTCAGAAAAACGTGACTTAAAGATACAGTATTTGATGCAGGTCAAAGTCTGGCACCGGACGGGCTGAGAAAAGACACTCAAGCCAATCCGTTGTAGGAGCCAACCGTCTCGTGTCGCAGTCAGAAAACCAGACGCCGCCAAGCCTTTACGCAGCGCGCGAACCGATCTTTCCCAAAAAAGTGTCGGGCAGTTTCAGAAGCCTGAAGTGGATCATCATGATCGTCGCTTTGGGCATCTATTACATCACCCCCTGGATTCGCTGGGATCGTGGCCCGCAATTGCCGGATCAGGCGGTTCTGGTGGACCTTGCGCATCGCCGGTTCTTTTTCTTCTGGATCGAAATCTGGCCGCATGAATTTTACTTCGTCGCCGGTCTTCTGATCATGGCCGGGTTGGGGCTGTTCCTGTTCACCTCGGCCCTGGGCCGGGTCTGGTGTGGTTATGCCTGCCCGCAAACGGTCTGGACTGACCTGTTCATCGCCGTTGAGCGCTGGATCGAAGGGGACCGGAACGCGCGGTTGCGCCTGCATCGCCAGAAAAAGATGGATGTCCGAAAGATTCGCTTGCGGCTGACGAAATGGGCCGCCTGGTTCCTGATCGCACTGGCAACCGGGGGCGCGTGGGTGTTCTATTTCGCTGATGCGCCAACCCTGCTGGTCCAACTGGTCACATTCCAGGCGCATCCCGTGGCCTACACCACGGTGCTCTTGCTGACGGCGACAACCTTTTTCTTTGGTGGGTTTGCCCGCGAACAGATCTGTATTTACGCCTGCCCCTGGCCCCGCATTCAGGCGGCGATGATGGATGAAGACACCCTGACCATCGGCTACCGCGAATGGCGTGGCGAACCGCGCGGCAAGCATCGCAAGGGCGAAAACGCCGATCAGCTGGGCGATTGTATCGACTGCATGGCCTGCGTGAACGTCTGCCCCATGGGGATCGACATTCGCGACGGGCAGCAGATGGAATGTATCACCTGCGGTCTGTGCATTGATGCCTGTGACGACATCATGGAAAAAATCGGCAAACCGCGTGGTCTGGTTGACTACCTTGCACTGTCGGACGAGCCACGCGAACGGGCCGGAGAGAAGCCGCGCACACCATGGTTCCATATCTTCCGTGTGCGGACGATGATGTATACCGGCCTGTGGGCGCTGGTGGGTGTCGGGCTTGTCTTTGCCCTGTTCATCCGCCCCGAAATCGAACTGAGCGTGGCACCTGTCCGCAATCCGACCTTTGTGACCCTTTCTGACGGGTCAATCCGCAACACATACGACGTGCGTTTGCTGAACAAGCATGGCGAAGACCGTCCGTTCCGTGTCTCGATCACCGGGCATCCGGCGCTGCGGGTCCAACTCGAAGGGACACCGTACGAGACCGTCAACGTGACCGCGAACCAGATGCATCTGCAACGCGTCTATATCGTGGCGCCACCCAACTCTGTTCCGGCCCGCGACGAACGGACGGATGTGCGCGTCTGGGTCGAGGACCTGACAAGCGGCGCCCGCGCCCATAGCGACACGATCTTCAACGGGAGTTCAAACTGATGGCAAAAGAACGCAAATTAACCGGCTGGCACGCGCTTGCCATCTTCGGGGGCTGCTTTGCCGTGATTATCACGGTCAACCTGTTCCTCGCCTACTCTGCCGTTTCGACCTTTCCGGGGCTGGAAGTGAAGAACTCTTATGTCGCCTCGCAAAACTTCGATGATCGCCGCGCCGATCAGGAAGCGTTGGGGTGGACGGTCTATGCAGAGGCCAAGGGCGGGCTGCTGATCCTGAGCATCAAGGATGCCGAAGGCCGTCCTGTTCAGGCCGGCACGCTTGACGCTGTTCTGGGGCGGGCCACCCATGTGCAGGATGACCGCAGCCCGGATTTTGCCTTTGATGGCAAAGCCTACGTGGCCCGCGAAACCCTGCGCCCCGGCAACTGGAATATCCGGATGAAAGCCACCGCATTGGACGGCACCCCGTTCGAACAGCGCGTCATTCTGCACGTCGAGAGTTGATCCATGACGGTTGCGATGCGCCCCCCAACCTCGGCATGTCCCGCATGTTCTGCCGCACCCGCCGCAGAGGCTCTGGCCGAAGCGGCGCAGCCCAAGGACGTGAACATTGTCCTGTCGCTGCCGTCGATCCATTGCGCGGCCTGTATCTCGGGTGTTGAACGGGCGTTGAATGCCCAAGACGGCGTGCTGGGCGCGCGGGTGAACCTGACGTTGAAACGGGCGCAGGTCGAGGCGCGGCCCGACCTGACCGCAGAGGATCTTGTGCGCGTTCTGGAAGCGTCCGGATATGAGGCGCATGAACTGGATGCAACCGCACTGCGGGCGACCGAAACCGACAAGGCGGGCCGGGATCTGCTGATGCGGCTGGCGGTTGCCGGGTTTGCCGCCATGAACGTGATGCTTTTATCGGTCGCCGTGTGGTCCGGGGCGGATGGCCCGACGCGGGATATGTTCCACTGGATTTCCGCAGCGATTGCTTTGCCGACCATCGCCTTTTCTGCGCAGCCGTTCTTCAAACACGCCTGGACCGCGCTCAGGGCAGGGCGGCTGAACATGGATGTGCCGATTTCGCTGGCGATCCTGCTGGCTGTTGCCACGTCGCTTTGGGAAACCTCCCTGTCGGGCGAACACGCCTATTTTGACGCCGCCATCACGCTGACGTTTTTCCTGCTGGCCGGTCGTTATCTGGATCACCGCACCCGGGCCGCCGCCCGGTCTGCGGCCGAGGAACTGGCCGCACTGGAAGTGCCCCGCGTTGCGCGGGTGACGGCAGAGGGCGACGAAGAACAGGTCGCCATGTCGGACCTGGTGATCGGCGATTTGGTTCGCGTGCGTCCCGGCGGACGGATGCCCGTTGACGGAGAGATCGTGGACGGACACTCCGAATTGGACCGATCGCTTCTGACCGGCGAAACACGCCCTGTCTACGCGTGCCCCGGACAGGTGGTCAGCGCGGGTGAGGTCAATCTCACGGGTCCCTTGACCATTCGGGCCACCGCAGTGGGGCGCGACACGTCATTGCACCGGATGGCCGACCTCGTGGCGGTGGCGGAATCCGGGCGCTCTCGGTACACGTCGCTCGCCGACAAGGCCGCCAAGCTGTACGCGCCCGGGGTGCATATCCTGTCGGCCTTGGCCTTTGTCGGATGGTATGTCTACACCTTTGATCTGCGCACCGCGCTGAATATCGCCGCTGCCGTCCTGATCATCACCTGCCCTTGTGCGCTGGGCCTTGCGGTGCCTGCTGTGACAACCGCTGCTTCGGGTCGTCTGTTCCGCAAGGGCTTGCTGATCAAGGATTCCACCGCGCTTGAACGGATGGCGCAGGTGGACACCGTTGTGTTCGACAAGACGGGAACGCTGACCGCGGGAACACCCGAAGTCACCAATATCGGCGATCATTCGCGCCGCAATCTGGGCATCGCGCTTGCCTTGGCCGAAGGCTCGTCTCACCCGCTGTCGCAGTCCTTGGCGCAGGCGATCCTGTCCGCCGGGGTCAAGCCCGAGACAGTCACCAACCTGACCGAGATCCCCGGACACGGGGCGCAAGGGGTTTGGAAAGGGCAGACCGTGCGACTGGGGCGCGCAAGCTGGGTTGGCGGGGGCGACAGCAACGTCACCTCTGCATGGCTGCGTATCGGAGAGGTCGCTGCCGAACCGTTCTACTTCGAAGACCAGATCCGCGACGGGGCAGAAGCCGTGGTGTCGCAATTGCAAAAAGACGGCTACGACGTTGTTCTGATGTCAGGTGACACAACGCCTGCCGTCGAAGCCTTTGCACATCGTTTGGGTATCCGGAAATGGATCGCCGAGGCTTTGCCACAGGACAAGGCCGCCAAGATTGACGAGATGACAGATGCAGGCGCGCATGTGCTGATGGTGGGGGATGGTCTGAATGACACCGCTGCCTTGGCGGGTGCCCATGTGTCGATCTCTCCGGCCTCTGCGCTGGATGCGGCGCGTGTGGCGTCGGATGTTGTTCTGCTGGGCAACTCACTTGAGCCAATTTCCGACGCGGTGGCGACATCGCAAACCGCTATCAAACGCATCCGTCAGAACTTCACCATCGCAACATGGTACAACATCATTGCGGTGCCACTGGCGATTGCCGGTCTGTGCTCGCCCCTGATTGCCGCCTTGGCGATGTCGACCTCCTCGATTACGGTGTCGTTGAACGCTCTACGTCTTAAGTGATCGGACCTGACAATGAATGTGCTTGCCTACCTCATTCCGGTATCCCTGATCTTGGGAGGCATCGGGCTTGTGGCGTTTGTCTTTACCGTCAAAGCCCGGCAATACGATGACCCGGACGGGGCCGCCGAACGTATTCTATCCGATGATTACGATGATCGTCCGAAACCCTGATACCGGGATCAGCCGGGTCCAATCATGAAACAGGTGACCTGACGCGCCTGAAGTCGGCGACAGGCCAGATCCGCGCTTTCGCGGGTCAGCCCCATGAAATTCGCATCAAACCCGCGCGCGCCGTTCACGACCTTGCGCAATGATCCGTCCAGCGTCGCCATTTCCGAAAGCGCGGTCTTGAGCAACGCCTTTTCGGCGGCAAAGCGGCTTGGGTAGCGTCCGACATTGATCCCCCAATGCCGCCCGCCAGAGGTCGAGATCCGCGTCACAACTTCGCTTTCGCGCGCGACGACGGGCTGCGCGGGTTGCCGGGTAGAGGCCGACGCCAACACTATGGTGCGGGGTCGCACGACGGGCTTTACAGAGGCGCTGGGCGCTGTCTTTGCCGCCGCCGCGGTCGCGCTGGCGGCTGTTGCGGCTTTGGCTGAGGCCACGGGCAGGGCGGCCTGTGCAGAGGTTGCCGCGACTTCCTGAACCTCTTCGGTCTGCACTTCGGCCAGCACTGATTGAATGTCTTCCTTCAACTCGGCCACAAGCGCGTCCGGCAAGACCGGTTCGGCCACGGGCCGGGCGGTCGGGCGCAGGCTTTTTGTCACGGCTGCCGCGACAACCCGAATGGATTTGGCGCGCGTGTTGGTCGACGGAGTCTGGCTTTTGGCGATGACGGTTTCAGTTGTGCTTTTGCCGACGCGCCCCATATAGGGCGGCTTGCGCGGCGTGCGCAGCGCCATCCGCGTTGGTGCGCGGTTGAACCCGAGATCCATCAGCTTGGCCACCTGCGCGTTGCGCGATGCGGTAGAGTTGCCCCCGAACACGGTCACGATGATGCGCTCGGACCCGCGCTCGGCAGAGGCTGTCAGGTTGAACCCCGCGGCGCGTGTGTAGCCTGTCTTGATCCCGTCTGCGCCACGGTAGCTGTTCAGGAAACGACGGTTTGTGTGCGCGACGCGCTTGATGCCGGCATCCGCGCTGCGGCGTGAAAACAGATTGTAATACTGCGGGTAGTCATAAAGCACATGGCGACCCAGGATTGTCATGTCGCGTGCCGTGGACATGTGACCACTTTCGGTCAGGCCATGCGCGTTTTTGAACGTGGTGCGGCTCATACCCAGGGCTTTGGCCGTGCGGTTCATCCGGCGCGCGAACGCCGCTTCCGACCCCGAGATAGCTTCGGCGATCGCGGTCGAAGCGTCATTGGCCGATTTGATGGCCGCCGCCCGCACAAGATAGCGCAACTGAATCCGCGACCCGGGACGCAGGCCCAGCTTGGAGGGAGGCTCTGCCGCCGCCTTCTTTGAGATGCGCACCTTGGTGTCCATGCTGATCTCGCCGTTCTGGACGGCTTCGAACACAATGTAGAGCGTCATCATCTTGGTCAGCGATGCCGGATGCAGTCGCGTATCCGCGTTCCGCGCGTGCAGAACTTCGCCATTGCGCGCGTCCATCACCAACGCCGCATAAGGCGCAGCCATGGCGCTGATCGGCACCAGAATGGCCAACCAAATTGCAGTGATTACGTACAGGCCCAATCGGCCCGGCAATTTATGCCGTCCCGTCACTATATCCGCCTCTTCTGCCTCATGCCGCCGGATTTTTCCGGTCAGCTTTATTATTGCGAGTAGGCTAACACATGAGGTGAGGCCGATAAAGGTCTTATTTTTATACCTTTTCTGACGAAATTGGAGCGGCATCCCGCAACATCTAGGGGGTTCTTTTTCGGCACTTACTAGTGAAGCCAATGTGGCAGGAATGTGGCAAAGGTCTTCAGCCGATTTCCGCCACCAGATCGGGCAATGCCCCCAGATTCTCTATCGCGTGAAACCGTGGGCTGTCGGGCGGATCGGCCTTTTCCAGATCCCATACCAGATCATGCGGAACAAAAACGCCCCAACTGCCGGCCTGAACCGCAGGAACCACATCTGACTTCATCGAATTGCCCACCATCATGGCGCCCTCGATGCCGCCCTGCAGCGGCGCAAAGACCGTTTGATACGTGGTGACCGATTTGTCCGAGACGATCGAGACATCGTCGAACAGCTCTCCCAGGCCCGATTGCGCGAGCTTGCGTTCCTGATGGAGCAGGTCGCCCTTGGTGATCAACACCAGCCGGTGCGTTGACGACAGGGTTTCAACCGTGTGCTGAACATGCGGCAAAAGCTCGATCGGGTGCGCAAGCATGTCTTGCCCGGCATCCAGAAGCTGTTGGATCACGTGCCCGGGAACCGCGCCGTCCGTGACGTCAATAGCGGTTTCGATCATCGAAAGCACAAAACCTTTCACACCGAAACCATAGTGACCGATATTGCGTCTCTCGGCGGCCACCAACCGGTCGTGCAGCAAGGATTTGTCTGTATAATCAGACAGTAAATCTTCAAACCGGTCCTGCGTCAGCTTGAAGAAACGCTCATTGTGCCAGAGCGTGTCATCCGCATCGAACCCTATGGTTTTCAGCTTCTGCGCCATAACCGTGCCACGCCCCTCTTTTCTCACCGTCAGGACAGGTTATATAGTGGCGTCAGGATAAGGAACCCAAGGTAACCAACTCCGCATGACCCAGATGACACCCGTGATCGCGTCCACCAGCCCCAAGGCTGGGCCTCCGTCGAACGAGGACAACGACACCGGTGTCGTTGTCGAAACGCGTGCCAAGACGAAACGGCCACCGCTTTATAAGGTGATGCTGCTGAATGACGACTACACGCCGATGGAATTCGTCGTCCATGTTCTTGAGCGGTTTTTCGGCATGACCCATGCGCAGGCGTTTGAAATCATGCTGACGGTTCACAAGAAAGGTGTCGCCGTCGTCGGGGTCTTCAGCCACGAAATCGCGGAAACCAAAGTCGGACAGGTGATGGATTTTGCGCGGCGTCACCAGCACCCATTGCAATGCACGATGGAAAAGGAATAACCGGGCCTTTTCCCGGACTTTGCCATGACCCTTCCCAGACTTGACCACGCGTTGCAGACAGCCGCGCTTGAGCTGCCGCCGGACGCACGGCTGGCGTTTCTAGAACCTAATGCTGAGTTTGACGTCACCGCCTTCGAGGGCGCGTCCGTGCAGGTTCAGCAAAATGACAAGCCCGGTTACGACAGGTTCGCAGCGCTTGGTGCAACGGTGGCCACGCATGTCGACGGTCCTGTGGATGTGGTGCATGTCACCCTGCCACGCAGCCGTGAACTGGCGCGGGGGCTGATCGCACAGGCCCAGGAGATTGCGCCGGAGGGTCTCGTGATCGTTGACGGCGCGAAAACCGATGGGATTGACCCGGCGCTCAAGGCCGTGAAAGCGCGCACCGAAATTGACGGGCAATTGTCCAAGGCGCATGGCAAGCTGTTCTGGTTCCGCGCAAGCGACGCGTTTTCCGACTGGACCCTGCCCGCACCCGCGCCGGTGACAGAGGGCTGGATCACTCAACCGGGCGTCTTTTCCGCCGACGGTCCGGACGCGGGGTCACAGGCGCTTGTCGCGGCGCTGCCGCCATCGCTCAAGGGGCAGGGGGCTGATCTTGGCGGTGGATGGGGGTTCCTCACGCGGCATCTGCTCGCGCTGCCGAAGGTGACACATGTGGAGTTCGTCGAAGCCGACCACCGCGCCCTGACCTGTGCGAAACTCAATCTGGACGATGACCGTGTCGCCTTTCACTGGGCAGATGCCACCACATGGGGTGCGCCTGCCAGTCTGGACTGGGTGGTGACCAACCCTCCGTTCCACACGTCCCGAACGCCGGACGCATCGCTGGGACAGGCGTTCATCGCCTCGGCGGCGCGGCTGTTGAAACCCAAGGGCCAGCTGATCCTGGTGGCCAACCGCCACCTGCCATATGAAACGACGCTGGCAGCGCGGTTTGTACATGTGAAGGAATTGGAGGGAGACGCGCGCTTCAAAATCCTGCATGCTGAGCAACCAAGATCCCCCGACCGGTCAGGCGCAAGCAGACGGCGTTGAAGGAGGCTTAGGCCCAATGTCATTTTCGATCGAAGGCAAAACCGCCATCGTCACCGGGGCCGCAAACGGCGTTGGTCTGGCCATCGCGCGGCATTTCGTGGATCAGGGGGCAAACGTCATGTTTGCCGATATGGACGAGGCGCGCCTTTGCCATGAATGTGGGGATATCGCCGAAGATGACGGCAATATCCGCTACTTTGCCGGGGATTTGCGGGAACGTCTGACGCTGGCCAACCTGCTGTCGGCGACCATCGATTCCTTTGACCGGGTCGACATCCTGATCAATGGCAGCCGTCAGGTGCTGCCCTCCGATCCCCTTGATCTGGACGACACGTCGTTCGAGACGCTGATGATGCAGAACGTGACGAACACTTACCGCCTGTCCCAGATGGTGGCCAAACGCATGATCAAGCAGGCCGCCGGCAAGGAAGAGGGGCAGGCGGGGGCGATTGTGAACCTGTCTTCGATTGCCGCCCGTCGCACTCTGCCGCAATTGTTGTCTTATTCGGTCTCAACCGCCGCGCTGGACCAGTTGACGCGGTCGCTTGCCGTGGCCTTTGCCGAGTACCGCATCCGGGTGAATTCCGTGGCGCTTGGGTCCGTGATGTCGGCCAGCCTTCAGGACGCTTTGAAGCATAACGGCGATTACCGCGAAGAGATCGAAGAAAACACGCCTCTGGGTCGGATCGCCAGTCCTTCTGAATTGGCAGAAGCGGTGCAGTTTCTGGCCTCTGACGGAGCCGGATTTGTCACCGGGCAAATCATGACCGTTGATGGTGGCCGCACCTTGCTTGATCCGGTGGGGGCGCCGGCGCACTAAAGCCGGGCGCAACGTCGCAAGGTGTTGCTCTGCCTTGTGATTCCGGACGGAGTATAGTGTTCTGCCGAAAACACAGGACAGTGCTATGACGGATTCCTTTGACGCTCAGAAAACCCGCGCCTCGGCGTGGTTCCGGGACCTTCGCGATCAGATCGTCGCGTCTTTTGAAGGGCTGGAAGACAGCCACGATACCGGCCCACTCAGCGATGCTGCTGCGGGACGGTTCGAGGTCACGGAAACCAAGCGCACCTCCGAGGACGGCTCGGACGCGGGCGGCGGATTGATGAGCGTGATGCGCGGCGGTCGGGTGTTCGAAAAAATCGGGGTGAACGTTTCGACGGTGTACGGAACGCTGGGCGAACGCGCGCAGATGGCGATGGCAGCGCGCAAGGGCATTCCCGGCATGAAGGACGATCCGCGCTTCTGGGCCTCCGGGATCAGCCTTGTTGCGCATATGCAGAACCCGCATTGCCCGGCGGTGCATATGAACACCCGCATGTTCTGGACACCGCATGCTTGGTGGTTCGGTGGCGGCTCGGACCTCAATCCCTGCATCGAATACGATGAAGACACGGCGCATTTCCACGCGACGCAAAAATCGCATCTCGATCCGCATGGCTCGGCGCATTACCCGAAACTGAAAGACTGGGCCGACGAATATTTTTACGTCCCGCACCGGGGCCGGGCCCGTGGCGTTGGCGGTATCTTCATGGACGATCACAACACCGGTGATTGGGAAAACGACTTTGCCCTGACGCAGGATATCGGCCGTGCCTTCCTGCCAGCGTTTGTGCCACTGGTCGAAAAGCGCCGGGTGCAGGATTGGTCGGATGCCGACAAGGATGCGCAGCTGGTGCATCGCGGGCTCTATGCGGAATACAATCTGGTCTATGACCGGGGCACCAAATTCGGGCTGGAAACCGGGCATGATGCCAATGCGGTTCTGATGAGCCTGCCTCCGCTGGCCAAATGGGTGTGAAGCCCTCGGACCGGATCAATCGCCTGACCTACGCGTCCCGCCACGCGCCGGACGCAAGGCCGTCCAGCGACCATTCACCAACCGACCACCGCACCAGCCTGAGGCACGGTAACCCGACATGCGCCGTCATGCGCCGCACCTGGCGATTGCGGCCTTCGGTGATCGTCAGTTTGATCCAGGCGTCTGGCACGGTTTTCCGAAACCGGACCGGAGGCACCCGTTCCCAAAGATCCGGAGGGTCGATCCGCGCAACCTCTGCCGGTCGCGTGGCCCCGTCTTTCAACGTCACCCCCTTGCGCAACTGATCAAGCTGGGCGTCGGTCGGCGTGCCCTCGACCTGCGCAAGATAGGTTTTGGGGGAACGGAATTTCGGGTTGCTGATCCTGGCTTGCAGCTTGCCGTTATCGGTCAGAACTAGCAGGCCCTCGCTGTCGCGATCCAGCCGCCCTGCCGGGTACACGCCGGGAACTTTCACGAAATCCGAAAGCGTTCGGCGGGGTGACCCTTCCGTGCCTTTGTCGGTGAATTGCGACAGCACATCGAACGGTTTGTTGAACAGGATGATGCGCGTCATGCGCCCGCACCGCGTTTTGATGCGAAAAACTCTTTCAACAGCTGTTCTGCCTCGTCCGCGCACAACCCGTCATAAATCTCGGGTCGGTGGTGGCATTGGGCATGCGAAAACACTCTTGCGCCATGCGCTGTGCCGCCCGATTTTGGGTCACCGGCCCCGTAATAAAGCCGCCTGATCCGGGCATTTGAAATAGCGCCCGCACACATCGGGCAGGGCTCAAGCGTCACGTACAGATCATGTGTGCCCAGCCGTTCCACTCCCAGCGCGTCACATGCGGCACGTATGGCCAGTATTTCGGCATGGGCCGTCGGATCGTTGAGTTCCCGCGTCCGGTTGCCAGCCGAGGCCACCACTGTGCCGTCTGCCGCAACCACGACCGCACCGACGGGAACCTCCCCCCGTGCCGCCGCAAGGCGCGCCTCGTCCAACGCAAGGTCCATATTTGACCGAAACACCATTCCCGCGTCATAGACCGCGCAATCACCTTTCCCAAGGCTCTTATTTCGACTAAGCCGCAGGTCATGACCGACAAAACGCCCCCCGGTGATCGCATCGCCAAAGTTATCGCCCGTGCCGGGCTTGCCAGCCGTCGTGAAGCCGAACGGATGATCGAAGAAGGCCGCGTGACCGTAAACGGCAAAAAGATCGACCGCGCGGCGTTGAATGTCACGGCAGACGACAAGATCACGGTAAACGGGAAACTGGTCGGTGCCCCGGACGAGCCGCGCCTGTGGCTGTATCACAAGCCAACCGGCTTGGTGACGACCAACAAGGACGAACAGGGCCGCGCCACCATTTATGACGAACTGCCCGATACGCTTCCCCGGGTCCTGAGCGTCGGACGGCTCGATCTCAATTCTGAAGGCCTGCTGTTGCTGACCAATGATGGCGAGGTGAAGCGCAAACTGGAATTGCCATCGACCGGCTGGTTGCGAAAGTACCGCGTGCGCGTCAAGGGCCGTCCCACGGACGAAAGCCTGGAACCGTTGCGCAAGGGTCTGGTGATCGAGGGCGAGAAATTCCAACCGATGACGGTCTCTCTGGATCGCCAGCAGGGGGCCAACGCCTGGCTGACCATCGGCCTGCGCGAAGGCAAGAACCGCGAGGTGCGCCGTGCCGTGGCGGACCTGGGCCTGACGGTGAACCGGCTGATCCGCGTATCTTACGGGCCGTTCCAACTGGGGCAACTCAAACCCGGTCAGGTCGAAGAGGTCCGTCGCAAGATCATGCGCGACCAGTTGGGCCTTGATGCGCCGTCTGCGGATAAGGGCGGTACTGCTCTGAAATCAAAGAAAAATACCGTGCGCAGAAATACGCGCCCGGCACGGCCGAAAAAGTCTCCCTGAACTTTCCCTGATCGCGCCCATATTCCGCCCGGATTCGCAGTGATTTTGGCGGCATGGTTATAACGTTTCTGACATCGATGATCCTTGTCATCTCGGTTCTGTTGGTTCTGTCGAACCTTGGAACGGTTGTTGATGACACGGCCAAGGCCGTGCGTGGCGCGATGCAGCGGTTGCGGGTGCATGGCGGGCTGGCGTCATTTGTCGCCTTTGGCGTGCTCTGGATCACCATCTTTGGATTGGGGTTCGTGTGATGGACGTGCAGGCCAATTCCCTTGTGGATTACAACAACAGCGCGGCTCTTGGAAAATCCGCGCCGGTGCACAACGTGCCGGTGGGGTTCATGGTGCTGGCAACCTGCCCGCTGATCCTGTGGCTTCTGGACGGTACGGTCGCGGGCTTTGCCTCTGCGATCCTGATTATCGGTCTGTTTGCGGTTGGCATGGTCTTCTTGTCCATCGGTCAGAAAAATCACCTCGCCTACGATCAGGCCGAGGTCGCCGCCCGTCCGCGCGTGCCCTTCAAGCTTTTGGGCAGCGCCATCGTGGCGCTGGTTGTCGGCTTGCTGGCCACCGCGAAAATCGGGCTGCCGACCGTGCCAGTGTTGATCGGTTGCGCCACATTCATTCTTTGCCTGGTGTCGTTCGGCCTTGATCCGATGCGGGACAAGGGCCTGAACAACCCGGTTGTGCGCCTGCGCCTTGCCAATCAGAGATTGTACCAGAACTGCGAAGACCGGTTCGAGGCGATTCTGGCCGATTTGCATGCACTACAAGACGATGACCTGTCTGGTCGTGCGCGCACAATTTCGGACACGATTCTTGGGCTTCTGGCGACGGTCGATTTCGAAACGCGGACGTTGCAGAAGATGTCGGGACCGCTGGAAAAGCTGCTGTCCAAGATGGAGGCAGAGACCGACGCCTTGCTGGAACGCGAATTGTCCCTGTTCGAACGGCGCAAGTACCAAACCAAGATGCAGGCGCTTGCCGACGCGTTCGAGGCCCGTGCCCGAAAAAGCGGCATTGCCCATGGGCGCAACAGCTTTGAACTGCAGGCGGATCTGCTTTTCGACCGGATGCAGCGCAATCGGAGCGCATGAGCGGATCTGCGCCGACTTCCCCCTAGTAAGCCCCAAGCACATCCCCTAAGTTTCTATCGAGACTAGGGAAAGGGTGTTTGATGTCCGGTGCCGGCCTGCAACGCGTCAGCTATGTGTTGCTCATTATCCTGCTGTTTGGCGTCACCAGCGGTTGGCTGGGGGGGCTTTAACCGTGGCACAACGCTATGGCGGCAAATACAGCCCGGATGGCGCGTCTGACAGCGCGCCCACACCGCCCTCAAAGGGGTTCAAAGGCGCGACCGTCAATCCGGTTGGGGCGCGGTCCAACATCCTGTTTATTCCCCCGATTGTTCTGGCGGCGACATCGCTGAACGAAGGCGCCATTGGGCTGGGTCTTGGCCTGCTCGGTGCCGGTGTCCTGCTTCTGGGGGCATGGCTGTTGCGGAGTGGCCTGACGGCCGAGGCCGAATACAACGCCCGCAAAGTGGCCCGGCGTCCCGCCTTTCCGCGTAAGGCCGCATCGGGCGTCCTGACCGGGCTTGGTGTGGCAATTGCGGCGTATGCCAACGAACCCGGCCTGATCGCGCCGGTGATTTTCGGCACAGCCGCAGCCGCCCTGCATTTCGGGGCGTTTGGATTTGACCCGATGCGCGACAAGGGCATGGAAGGAATCGACACCTTCCAGCAGGATCGCGTTGCGCGCGCCGTGGACGAGGCCGAAGGATATCTCAACGCGATGCGCGATGCGATCAAACGATCCGGAAATCGCAGAATGATTGCGCGCGTCGAACAATTCCAGGTCACGGCGAAAGACCTGTTTCGCACGGTCGAGGAAGACCCCCGCGATCTGACAGGTGCCAAGAAATACCTGAGCGTCTATCTGATGGGCGCGCGGGACGCGACGATCAAGTTTGCCGACGTTTATGCCAAGACAAACGATCGCAAGGCGCTCACGGATTATGAGGCGCTGCTTGATGATCTGGAAACCAATTTTTCGGCGCGCACACGCAAAATGCTGTTGGATGACCGGTCGGATCTGACCGTGGAAATCGACGTCTTGCGCGACCGGCTTCAGCAAGAAGGCGTTCGCATTGAACGCACCAGCCAATAACGCACACAATAAGTTTTAGGGGAACCATCCATGTCCGACACAGTCCGCGCAAAAGCCCAAGACGCGCTTGCTTTGGTTGAAGAGGTCAACGCCGTTATTCTGCCCGAACCCAAACCAGCCGAAGAGGTTGTTCCCCTGGCCAACGCCGATCCGGCACTGAGCGAGGAAATCCGGTCCCGCATGGCCGAGATTGACATGGAAGACACCCAGTCCATCGTGTCCTTCGGGTCCAATGCGCAGGCCGAATTGCAGGAAATCTCGCAATCCATGCTGGCCGATGTGCGCAACAAGGATGTTGGTCCCGCAGGCGATAGCCTGCGCGGCATTGTCAGCACCATCCGCGGGTTCTCTGTGTCAGAACTCGATGTGCGCCGCGAACGGTCATGGTGGGAAAAACTGCTTGGCCGAGCGGCACCGTTTGCCAAGTTCACCGCGAAATTCGAACAGGTGCAGGGCCAGATCGACCGGATCACCGATGATCTTCTCAAGCACGAGCATACGCTGCTCAAGGACATCAAGTCGCTCGACTTGCTTTATGACAAGACGCTGCAGTTCTACGATGAACTGGCGCTTTATATTGCTGCGGGCGAAGAAAAGCTGCGCGTGCTGGACGACGTCGACATCCCCGCGAAAGAGGCCGAGGTGCAGGCCGCGCCCGAAAACGATCAGGTGATGAAAGCCCAGGAACTGCGTGACCTGCGCGCGGCGCGCGATGATCTGGAACGCCGGGTTCATGACCTGAAACTGACCCGTCAGGTGACGATGCAGTCGCTGCCGTCCATCCGACTGGTGCAGGAAAACGACAAGTCGCTGGTCACAAAGATCAATTCGACATTGGTGAACACCGTGCCGCTTTGGGAAACGCAACTGGCGCAGGCCGTCACCATTCAACGCTCGGCCGAAGCGGCCGCTGCGGTGCGCGATGCCAATGACCTGACCAATGAACTCCTGACATCGAACGCCAAGAACCTGCGCGACAGCAACAAGCTGATCCGCGAGGAAATGGAGCGGGGTGTGTTCGATATCGAAGCGGTCAAGCAAGCCAATGCCGACCTGATCGGCACCATTCAGGAAAGCCTGCAGATCGCAGACGAAGGCAAAGCCAAGCGCGCGGCAGCCGAAGCGGAGCTGAAGAAAATGGAAGCCGAACTGCGGGACACTCTGGCCTCGGCCAAGGCGCGCCGGGACGGTGTGGGCGATACAACTTCCGCCTCCATGCCCGACGAATAACCGGTGACGCGGCGCTGGTCTCATATCCTTTGGTCCTGCGCCGCTGTTGCGGCCCTGTCGGCATGCGATCCGTTGGGGCAAGACGGACCGCCCGACACCAAACCGCAGGCCCGCCCTGACCGTCCAACGGCAGCGGCTGCGCCACCACCGGCGGACACACCGTCCGATGCCACGTTGGAATTGCAGCGCTATTATGCGCGGGTGCAGCAGGATTTGCTGACCCGTGGCCTGTTGCGCGACGACGGTGGCGGCGTGGATACGCCGTTTACGGACGTGATGCTGGCGCGCAATTTCGAACGGATCGCCTTGGCCGAGGAATACGCGCGGGGTGCCGGATTGCAGCCGTCCAGCGGTGCCTTGGGGGCCATCAAGAAATGGACAAGCCCGGTGCGCATCGGCGTCACCTTCGGTGCAACTGTACCCGATGATGCGCGCAGCACGGATCTGCAGGTTCTGACCTCTTACACCCGCCGCCTTGCCCGCGTGACCGGGCATCCGATCTCATTCGTGTCCGGGCAGCCCAATTTCCACGTGCTGGTGATGGGCGAAGACGACAAAGATCAGCTGCGGCAGGTTCTGGATCGGATTGCCCCGGGAATGGAGCCGTCCAGCCGCGCGATTTTAACCAATCTGCCGCGCTCGATCCACTGTCTTGTGGTGGCATTTGCGGATACCGCGTCCGACAATGCCTACAGGCAGGCCATCGCGCTTGTGCGCAGTGAACACCCCGATTTCACCCGCCGCGCCTGTTTCCATGAAGAACTTGCGCAGGGGCTTGGCCTTGCCAATGACGATCAAAACGCGCGCCCGTCGATCTTTAACGATGACGAGGAATTCGCGCTTCTGACAACGCATGACGAAATGCTGCTCAGAATCCTTTACAACCCGCGCCTGACCCCCGGGATGACGGCGTCACAGGCACGTCCCATCGTGCGATCCATTGCTCAGGAGCTGATGGGCGGCGGCCCCAGCTGAATTAACGGAGACCAACCATGCCCATTTTCGATTTTCTGAGTGGCCAGTTCATTGATGTCATCCACTGGACCGACAACACCCGCGACACGATGGTGTGGCGGTTCGAACGCGAAGGCCACGAGATCAAATATGGGGCCAAGCTGACCGTGCGCGAAGGGCAGGCGGCGGTGTTTGTCCACGAAGGCCAACTGGCCGATGTGTTCACGCCGGGGCTGTACATGCTCGAAACCAACAACATGCCCATTATGACCACGCTGCAGCATTGGGACCATGGCTTCCGGTCGCCGTTCAAATCGGAAATCTATTTCGTCAACACAACCCGGTTCCAGAACCTGAAATGGGGCACGAAGAACCCGATCATGTGCCGTGACCCGGAATTCGGGCCCGTTAGGTTGCGCGCCTTCGGCACGTATTCGGTGCGCATCACGGATCCGGCGCGGTTCCTTGTTGAAATCGTTGGCACCGATGGCGAATTCACGATGGACGAGATCAGCTACCAGATTCGCAACATCATCGTGCAGGAGTTTTCCCGCACGATTGCCCGTGCGTCGATCCCGGTGCTGGACATGGCGGCCAACACCCGCGAACTGGGCCAGTTGCTGGCCAAGGAGATCGCACCGAGCCTTGCAGAATACGGGCTGGAACTGCCCGAGCTTTATATCGAAAACATCTCGCTACCGCCTGCCGTGGAAGCGGTGATGGACAAGCGGTCGTCGATGGGCGTGATCGGCGATCTGAACCACTACATGCAATTCCAGGCGGCCGAAGCGCTGGGCAAAGACGGGGCCGGGGCTGCGGCCATCCAGACCGGTCTTGGCGCGGGCCTCGGCATGCAAATGGGGCAGGCGGCTGCGGCACAATCCGGCCCATGGGGTGCCGCGCCCCAGGTCCAGGGTGCCGCCCCGGTCGCCCGGCAGGTCGCCCCCCCGCCACCGCCGGTCGAACATGTCTGGCATGTGGCCGAGAACGGCGAAACCAAGGGTCCGTATTCCAAGGCGGCTTTGGGGCGTATGGCGGTCGACGGTGCGTTGACCCGCGAAAGCTATGTCTGGACCCCGGGCCAGGACGGTTGGATGCGCGCCGAGGACGTCACGGAACTTGCGCAGCTCTTTACCGTTCTTCCTCCACCCCCACCGGGGGCCTGACACACGTGTCAGCCAAGTGCGACGGGGTTACAGAATAGCAGGGGACGGGGTCTTTGTCTGAGGACACGCTGACGGTACCAGCCGAGGAATATCGGTTCCCGTGCGACAATTGCGGCGCGGATTTTCGGTACGACCCGGCCGCGGGTGTACTGACCTGCGACCATTGCGGGAACACCAGCGGGATCACCGGGGCCGGCCCGTGGGGCGGTGACGCGATCCGCGAGATTGATTTCCAGACCGCCATTGCGGACCGTCTCCCGGCGCAGGAAATGGAAGAAACCCGCGTGTCGCAATGCCCGAATTGTGCGGCGCAGGTGGAATTCGATCCCGGCATACATGCGGCGGAATGCCCGTTTTGCGCAACACCCGTTGTCGCGGATACGGGGCGCAACCGGCATATCAAGCCAAAGGGGCTTTTGCCGTTCGCGTTTGATGAGAAACGCGCACGCGCAGCCATGACCGATTGGCTGGGGGGGCTTTGGTTCGCGCCCAACGGTTTGCAGGATTATGCCCGCAAGGGCCGCAAGATGACCGGGATCTACGTGCCGTACTGGACCTTCGATGCCGACACGGCATCGTCCTACCGTGGTGAACATGGCACCGTGTATTATGAAACGCGTCGCGTGCAGCGCAATGGCAAGACCGAAACCGTCCGCGTCGCCAAAGTCCGCTGGAGGCCCGCGTCGGGCCGGGTTGCGCGGTTCTTTGACGATGTCCTGGTGCTGGCATCACGATCCTTGCCGAAACGGTACACCGACGCGTTGGAGCCGTGGGATCTGTCGGCGATGGAGCCGTATCGTCCCGAGTATCTCGCCGGGTTCCGTGCCGAGGCGTATTCTGTTGAATTGACAGACGGGTTTGTCGAGGCGCGTGCCTATATGGACCGGGTGATCACGCGCGACGTCAAGTTTGACATCGGCGGTGACCGTCAGCGTATCCACAACATCGACACGCGCATTTCGGACGTGACTTTCAAACACGTTTTGCTGCCGGTCTGGCTTGCCGCTTACAAGTATCGCGGCAAAAGCTATCGTTTTGTGGTGAACGGACGCACCGGCGCGGTTCAAGGCGAACGCCCGTGGTCCGCCTGGAAAATCGCGTTTGCCGTCGTGATCGGGCTTCTTCTGGCCGCCGGAGTTGGCTACGTCGCGGCGCTGAACCAGTAAGCTAGACCAGCAACCCGCCGTCGGTATCGTCGCCCGCTTCCTCCAGAAGCACGCTCATATCCGGCACCGTGATATGGCGCTTGCCCTCAAGCGTGATCACACCATCCTTGCGCAGCGCCGACACCTGCCGCGACACGGTTTCCAGCGTCAGGCCCAGATAGTCTGCCATCGCTTCGCGGGTCAGGGGCAGATCAAAGGTCACCGGACCATCAAGCACACCCATGTTCAGCGTGGCGTCACGACGGGCGATGATCGACAGCAGCGACGCGATCTTTTCCCGTGCCGTCTTGCGGCCCAGAACCAGCATCCATTCGCGCGCCGCATCCAGTTCGTCCAGCGTCATCTCAAGCAAACGCTGTGCGATATGCGGCGTTTTCTGCAACAGGTCCTCGAACGGGGCTTTGCGGAAACAACACATCACCATATCGGTCGTTGCAACCACATCATAGGCAGCGGAATTGCGGCCCGGACGCCCGACGAAATCGCTTGGCAGCAAGAGACCCACCATCTGCGTGCGACCGTCTTCCATCGTCTGTGTCAGGGTCGCGATGCCCGATACCACAGAGCCGACAAAATCCATGCGGTCGCCAGACCAGATCACTGTCTGACCGGCTTCGAACCGGCGATAGTACTTGATGTCTTCAAGCCGATCCAATTCATCGCCTTCACACCGCGCACATACCGCGCGGTGGCGGATCGGGCAGTCTTGGCATTCCTGAGTGACGGCTAGGCTGTTCTGGTTCAACATGAGTTCCGGTCTTGATCTGTGTCAATGTTGCTCCCCAACATCGTGTCTAATGCTATGCGCATGGCAACGCGAACACAACTTTCCCGGTTGGGACTATTCGACGCGAAAGTACCTCGTTACACGAGTTACCCGACGTCTCCGCATTTCTCGGACTCTGTACAGCCGGGGCATTTTACCCATTGGATCGAATCGATCCCCGAAGGCTCACAGATTTCGCTGTATTTGCATGTTCCGTTCTGTCGCCGACTGTGCTGGTTCTGCGCCTGCCGCACCCAGGGCACCGCCAGCGGTGGTCCTGTTACGGCCTATGTTGAAACGCTCAAGGACGAATTGACGCTGCTCAAGCGGCATTTGCCCAAAGGTGTCACCTTGTCCCGCCTGCACTGGGGCGGCGGCACACCGACGCTGTTGTCACCCGATCACATGCGCGATCTGTCTGCCGCGATTCGTGAAGTTGCCGACTTTGCGCAAGGCTATGAATTCTCGGTCGAAATCGACCCGAACGAAATTGATGCACCGCGACTTGAAGCGTTGTTCGAGGCGGGGATGAACCGTGCCTCTATCGGGGTGCAGGATTTCGATCCGCATATCCAGAAAACGATTGGGCGCGAACAAAGCTTTGAAACCACCAAGCGCGCGGTCGACATGATCCGCGAACGCGGCATCCAAAGCCTGAACGCCGATATCCTGTACGGCTTGCCCGACCAGACACGCGCGCGCATCGTGGATTCGGTGCAGAAACTGCTGTCGCTGTCCCCGGATCGCGTCGCGCTTTACGGATATGCGCATGTGCCGTGGATGGCCAAGCGCCAGCAGATGATCCCGTCGGACGCCCTGCCGCGTCCGGATGAACGCCTCGATCTGTTTGAAACCGCTGGCAAGCTGTTCGTCTGGGACAACTATGACGAGATCGGCATTGACCACTTTGCGACGAAAGAGGACGGCCTGTCGGTTGCCGCGCGCAACGGCACCCTGCGCCGGAACTTCCAAGGCTACACCGACGACACGTCCGACGTCCTGGTCGGATTGGGTGCGTCGTCCATTTCCAAGTTCCCGCAGGGCTATGCCCAGAACGCGCCGGCAACATCAAGCTATACCAAGGCCATCCGGGCCAACACATTTTCCACCGTCAAGGGGCACAGCTTTTCCGAGCAGGACAAGCTGCGCGCGCGGATGATCGAAATGCTGATGTGCGACTTCCGCGTCAGAACCGATGAGCTGGTCCAGAACTTCGACACCACCAAAGCCGAGGTGCAGGCGATCTTGAACCAAACAAACGCGGAGTTTGAAAACCTGCTCAAAGTAGATGACACAGGAATGTTCGTGCCGAAAGACGCCCGTCCTCTGACCCGCATGGTGGCACGCAGTTTCGACGCGTATGACCTGTCGTCAGCCGGGCACAGTTCGGCGATTTAACTGGCGAGATCGAACGCCGCGGCCATCAGCGTTTTTGTGTACTCCGATTGCGGATTGTCAAAGATGTCCGCGGCGCTGCCATATTCAACGACATCGCCGGTCCGCATGACAATCACCTTATGCGACATGGCCCGCACGACTTTCAGGTCGTGACTGATGAAGAGATACGCCAGATCGTATTTCTTCTGCAGGTCACGCAGCAAATTTACGATCTGGACCTGCACGGTCATGTCCAAAGCAGACGTCGGCTCGTCGAGCACCACCAGCTTGGGCCGCAGCACCATCGCCCGCGCAATCGCAATTCGCTGCCGTTGACCCCCTGAAAACTCGTGGGGGTAGCGATGCATCGTCATCGGGTCGAGCCCGACTTCGATCATCACTTCGGTTACCATCTCCCGATGGGACCGCCCCTTCGGCGCGCCATGTACACCCAGACCTTCGGCGATGATCTGTTCGCAGGTCATGCGCGGGCTGAGCGACCCGTACGGGTCCTGAAACACGATCTGCATCTCGCTCCGCAACCTGCGCAATTCGCGTGTCGACCAATCCCGCACGTTCTGACCGCGATAGGTGATGCCGCCTTCGGACTGGATCAACCGCATGATGGCCAGCGCCAGCGTGGTTTTGCCCGAGCCGGATTCACCAACGATCCCAACCGTCTCACCGGCGCGCACCGCGATGGACGCGTCATTGACCGCTTTCACATAGCCAACCGTCCGCTTCAGGAACCCGCGTTGGATGGGAAACCAGATCTTGAGGTTGTCCGTCCGGGCGATCTCTTCTGCATCTGGTTTCACAGGGTCCGGCGATCCTGTCGACTCGGCACTCAGCAACATCTGTGTGTAGGGGTGCCGGGGGTTGGAAAAAATCTCGGCCGTTGGTCCGGTTTCAACGATTTCCCCGTTCTGCATCACGCAAACCCGGTCGGCGATCTTGCGCACGATCCCAAGGTCATGGGTGATGAACAACAGGCTCATGTCTTCGGCCTGTTTCAGGTCGGCCAGCAGTTCAAGGATCTGCGCCTGAATGGTCACGTCCAGCGCCGTTGTCGGTTCATCCGCGATCAAAAGCTCCGGCCCGTTTGCCAGCGCCATCGCGATCATCACGCGTTGCCGCTGCCCGCCGGACAGCTGGTGCGGATAGGCCCCAAGCCGCGTTTCCGGATCGCGGATCCCGACCTTGACCAGCAGCTCCAGAACCCGCGCTCGCGCGGCATCTCCGGTCAGGCCCTGGTGCAACTCAAGCGACTCGATCAATTGCCGCTCCAGCGTGTGCAGCGGATTGAGCGAGGTCATGGGCTCCTGAAAGATAAAGCTGATGTCATTGCCGCGCACTTTGCGCAGCAGCGTATCCGACGCGCCGACCATCTCTTCGTTATTGTAGGTCACCGACCCTTCAACGATCGCCGAGTCGCCCAGCAACGACACCGTGCTAAGCGCGGTCACCGATTTGCCGGAGCCGGATTCCCCGACAAGAGCGACTGTCTCCCCCTTGGCGATTGAGAAGGACACGCCCTTGACCGCCGGGAAGACCTGACCGTCCTGCCGGAAACTGACCCGCAGATCGTTCACCTCAAGGATATTGCTCATGAGAACGTCTTTCGTGGATCGAACGCGTCGCGCACGCCTTCAAAGATAAAGACCAGCAGCGACAGCATCAGCGCGAAGACAAAGAACGCGGTAAAGCCCAGCCACGGCGCCTGCAGGTTCTGTTTGGCCTGCAGCGTCAATTCCCCCAGCGACGGGGCAGAGGACGGAAGACCGAACCCAAGAAAATCCAGACCCGCCAACGTGGAAATCGTGCCGGTCACGATAAACGGCAGCATGGTCAGCGTCGCCACCATCGCGTTGGGCAGCATGTGCCGGAACATGATCGTCGCGTTTGACACACCCAGGGCTTTTGCTGCCCGCACGTATTCTAGGTTCCGGGCGCGCAGGAATTCAGCACGCACCACACCTACCAGCGCGGTCCAGCCGAACAGCACTGTGAGAAACACAAGGAGCCAGAAACTGCGCCCCAATATCGCGAATAGGATGATGATGATGTAAAGCGACGGCGTCGAGGACCATATCTCGATGATCCGCTGGAAAATCAGGTCCAGCCAGCCGCCGAAGTACCCCTGCAACGCGCCCGCCACGATCCCGACAACGCTGGCCAAAACCGTGACAATCAAAGTGAACAGGATCGACAATCGGAACCCGTAAATCACCCGCGCCATCACATCGCGTTTGGTGTCATCGGTTCCCAGCCAGTTCTGATCGCTGGGGGGCAGGGGGGCCGCACCGGGGCGGTCAACGGGGGTCTGGTAGTCATAGGGGATCACGGGCCAGACGGCCCAACCCTTGTGGAAATCCCCATCCAGAATGACGCCCTGATCCACCTGTTCGATCAAGCCTTCGGGATCGTCAAAACACTCTTCCAGCCCGCCGGTGCGGATTAGGCATTGGACCTCTGGATCGCGATAGGCGGCTTCGGTGCGGAAATCGCCTCCGAATTCGGTCTCGGCGTAGAAGTTGAAGATCGGCGTGTAATACTCACCGCGATACTGCACGAGGATGGGTTTGTCGTTTGCGATGAATTCCGCAAAAAGCGACAGACCGAACAGCACGCAAAAGATGATCAAGGACCAGAACGCACGGCGATTGCGTTTGAAGTTGTTCCAGCGTCGCTGGTTCAGCGGCGACAAGGTGAACAAACCCGTCTTGGGCTCTGGTGGAACCACCCGCTGGGGATCCGTGATCGGGGTGGGTTCGGGGTGCGCAACCATGCTAGCCCTCCCGCCGCTCAAAGTCGATCCGTGGATCCACCAGCACGTACATCAGATCCGACAGGATCCCGACGATCAACCCGATCAGACCGAACACAAAGAGCGTGCCAAAGATCACCGGGTAATCCCGCGCGACCGCCGCTTCAAACCCCAGACGCCCCAAACCATCGAGTGAGAAGATCGTCTCGATGATCAACGATCCCGAGAAGAAAACCCCGATGAACACCGCCGGAAAACCGGCAATCACGATCAGCATCGCGTTGCGGAACACGTGCCCGTACAGCACCTTGCGCTCCGGCAGGCCCTTGGCCCGCGCGGTGATCACGTATTGCTTCTTGATCTCGTCAAGAAAGCTGTTCTTGGTCAGCAAGGTCAGCGTTGCAAAGGCCGAAATCGTCGATGCCAGCACCGGCAGGAAGATATGCCAGGCGTAATCCGCGATTTTCGCAAAGAACGAAAGATCATCGAAATTGTCAGAGGTCAGCCCGCGTAACGGGAAGATCTGCAAATACGACCCGCCCGCAAACAGAACCAACAGCAAGATCGCAAACAGAAACCCCGGGATCGCATAGGCCACGATAATCGCGCCCGAGGTCCAGGTATCAAACGGCGTGCCGTCCCTGACCGCTTTGCGGATGCCCAACGGGATCGACACGATATAGGCAATCAGCGTCGACCAAAGCCCAAGGGAAATCGACACTGGCATCTTTTCCAGCACCAGTTCCATCACCCCGATAGAGCGGAAATAGCTTTCCCCGAAATCCAGCCGGATATAGTTCCACATCATGATGCCGAACCGTTCGACCGCGCCGATTTCTTCCTTGCTACAGGCCGGATCATCGAGATCAGGTTCGCCGGTAAAGCCTTCGTCACACACGATCCGGGCAAAGCCGAATTCGACCTCCAGCGTTTCGATGAATTCCTTGGGCAGCCCGCGCGCGCCGATATAGTCGCTGTCTGACCCAAAGGTCTCCTCGACCGGCTGATTGCCGCCGCCATCCCCGGAAAAACTGCTGAAGACATCGCCTTCGCCCTGAATACGCGCCAGCGTCTGCTCAATCGGTCCGCCCGGAACGAATTGAGTCAGGAAAAAGTTGATCAGCATGATCCCGAGAAGTGTCGGAATGATCAGCAACAATCGTCTTAGGATGTAGGCTCCCAAGGGTCAGTTACCTCAGCGCGCCAGAGGCTTTGAGCGCCTCGTATTTGTCCTGATTGAACCACCAGAAATCCAGCACACCCATTGCAAGCTGTGGCAATTGCTCTGGCCGTTCGAACATGTCGTAATAGGCGACCCAGTAATCGGGCACATACCCGGCATGAACAATAATGCGTTCATAGCGCAACGCGCGGTCAAGCGCGGTCAGCGCCGTGATTTCTTCTTCGCGGGATTGCGCCGCCAGGGCACGTTCGATGATGGCATCCACAATCGGGCTGCGCAGCGCCCCGGGATTCCAGGACGACACCTCTGCCGTCTCGGAGCCGAAAAGCTGGCGCAGTCCGGTGCCCGGGACGGAGAAGCTCTGGTAGCGCATCCAGATTAGGTCATAGTCCTTGTCCAGAAAGCGTCGCTGGCCCTGCGCGCTGTCGACCGCATCCGCGTTGACCTCGATGCCCCAACTCCGCAGCGTTTGGGTATAGATTTCGATGGTCGCTTTGCGCGTGTCGTCCCAACTGGTCAACACAAGGAAATCCAGGCTCATCTGTTCGCCCGCTTCGTTCACCATCTGGCCCTGATCGTTGACCGTCCAGCCAACACTTGCCAGCAACCGCATCGCGCGCCGCTGGTTGCGGCGGTCGGCGTCTCTGGAGGGGTCCGACGTATGCGGCAAGACCACCTCTTCGGTCAGCAGCTCTTCGGGCACAACGTCCCCAAGGGATTCCAGAAACGCCAGTTCCGCGCCCTCTGGCACACCCTTGGCTTCCCATTCCTGACCTTCGGCAAAGGATTTGCGCTGTGTCGTCAGACCCGATTCCAGCGAATCCCGCGTCCATTCATAGTTGAACGCCAGCGACAACGCGTGCCGCACGGTCCGGTCATCGACCGGAGAGCGCAGCGTGTTGAAGATAATCCCCTGATTGACCGGGGCATTCTGGTTCTCAATCTCTTCGGTGATGACATCGCCGCGCTGCACGGCCGGGAAATCATATCCTGTCGACCAGCGCTTGCTCGATCCTTCAGACCGGAAGGTGTAGACACCCGCCTTGAACGCTTCGAATTCCGCCGTGGCATCCGCAAAATACTCGATACGGATACGATCAAAGTTGTACCGGCCAACATTCGCCGGATGATCCCAGCCCCAGTAATTCGGGTTCCGTTCGTAAATGACGTACCGGTTCAGCTCGTAATCGCCAACCTGGTAGGGGCCAGACCCCATCGGCGACACAACCGACCCTTCGTCAAGCCGTTCCCCGGTTTCCTTGTACCAGTCTTCGGACAAGATCGGCGTCCCGCCCACCTGGCTCACCAGCGACCGGCGCGAAATGTCGTCGGCAAAGGTATAGCGCAGCGTCAGATCGTCGATCACCTCGACACCGGTTACACGCTCGCTGACCGCCCGGGCATAGGACCGGATGCCCTGCTCAAGCCAAAGGTTATGCGAAAATGCTGCATCTTTCGCGCGCAAGGGGGCACCGTTCCGGAACACCACATCATCGCGCATGTGGAACACGCACCATGTCTTGTTCTTGGGGTATTCGACCTCTCTTGCGATAAAGCAGTATTGATCTGTCAAGCTGTCGGCAGGCACTGGCGTGCCCCACGCACCCGACGCAAACATGCTTTCGCCCACCAAACTGGAATAGCTTTCGGGATTGCCCGATTTCCAGGCCCAGCGATTGAACCCGTCAAATGTGCCGCGCGCGCTGAGAACAATCTCACCACCTTTCGGCGCATCCGGGTTCACGTAGTCGAAATGCGTGAAGCCTGCCGGGTATTTCAGATCCCCGAAAAAGGAGTAGCCATGCGACCGGATGATCTCGTCGCCGTCTGCGCTGTGGCTTTCCGCGAAACCCGGCAGACCGGCAAACCCTGCGGCTGTGCCAATCGCGGTCCCCCCAAGCAGGTTCAACGTGTCGCGTCGGCTCAGGCCCTCAGCATTTGGTCTGATGAGTTTCTTGGACATTGACGGTCTCTCCCTTTACCGCGGTCACGGTGATCATCTTGTGATGAATGTAAGGTAATGGGCGGGTTTGCCCACATTCAAGTTGAGAATGCGTGAAGTGACTGCAATTGAACGTTTGCCAACGAAATTGTGACAAAAGAAAAAGCCGCTGCCCGGGTGGGCAACGGCCTGGAATTTCTAAGGTTTCTTCAACTTATTCGCTGAAGGTCGCCAGGTACGCAATCAGGTTTGCGCGATCTTCCGATTTGTTCAGCCCGGCAAAGCCCATCGATGTGCCCGGTGCCCAGCCACGCGGGTCCTCAAGGAAGTAGTACAGGTTCTCAACGGTCCAGACATCAGCCACTTCGTTCAAAGCACCCGAATAGTTGAACCCGTCCGCCACGCCGACATCCCGGCCAACAACGTTATAAAGGTATGGTCCGGCTGCGTTTTCACCCGCTTCCAGCTTGTGACAAGCGCGGCACTTGCCATAGACGCGCTCGCCTTTTCCGGCGTCTGCGGTTTCCAGCAGCGTGTCGAAATTCACTTCCGCGACCACTTCTTCCTCGGCCTCGCCGCCTTCCACTTCGATCACGTACACCGCGACTTCTTCGCCGTGCTTGCCGCCGACATGGTAAAGTGTCTCTGCTGCCCACTTGCCAAGAAGAAAGATCAAAAGCGCGCCGCACAAGCTGCCAACGATCTTTGTGAATGTCATTGTGTCGAACATTATCTGGGTACCCGTCGCTAGAGTTTCCTGCGTATCGCGCGGGTATCTATTGCTTCCCCTTGATCAAGGCAAGGTGTAGAAGCCGCGACCAAACGCCCGTTGGGCAGATTTCTCGGAGTCCCGCATGTCACAGAAGATCGCATTCCAAGGAGAGCTTGGGGCGTATTCCCACGAAGCGTGCCGCGATGCGCGCCCGGATATGGAGGCTTTCCCCTGCCGGACCTTCGAAGACGTGATCGAAGCGGTGCAATCCGGTCAGGCCGATCTGGCGATGTTACCGGTAGAAAACACCATTTACGGCCGGGTCGCGGACATTCACCGCCTTCTGCCCAAAAGTGGTCTCAAGATCATCGACGAGGCCTTTGTGCGCGTTCACATCAACCTCCTGGGGGTTCCGGGCGCGCAACTCGAAGACGTCACCGAGGCGCATTCGCATGTTGTCCTGCTTCCGCAATGCGCGCAATTCCTGGCCGACCATGGCATCCGGGGGCGCGTCAATGCGGACAACGCCCGTGCCGCGCGGGAAATTTCCGAACGGGGTGACAAGCACGCGGCGGCTCTGGCCAGCGAACTGGCGGGCGAAATCTATGGCCTGAACGTCTTGGCCCGTCACATCGAAGACACCGACAGCAACACCACCCGCTTCCTTCTGATGTCGCGGGATGGCGATCAGACCCGCCGCGGCGAACACGGCATGATGACCACCTTCGTCTTTCAGGTGCGCAACATCCCGGCGGCCCTTTATAAGGCCATGGGCGGCTTCGCGACCAACGGCGTGAACATGACCAAGCTCGAATCCTACATGTTCGATGGCTCATTCACGGCAACGCAGTTCTATGCGGATATCGAAGGCCATCCAGATGACGCCGATGTTGCCCGCGCATTGGAAGAACTCGATTACTTCACCGACATGCTTGATATCCTTGGCACCTATCCACGGGATCCAAGACGGGATTAAGCGCCGGACGCACCTGAAAACAGTGACCAAAAACGCGAACAGGTCACAGCGTTTGCTGTGACCTGCCTCGCATCATCTGGAACCGGGGTTTACGAATAGATCGGGAATTTCTTGCAAAGCGCGACAACCTCTTTCGCGACCTTTGCTTCCACTTCGGAATTTCCCTCGGTTCCGTTGGCCGCAAGCCCGTCGACCACTTCGACAATCCAATCTGCGATCTGGCGGAACTCGGTCTCGGTGAACCCGCGCGTGGTGCCTGCGGGCGTTCCCAGCCGAACGCCGGATGTCACGGTGGGCTTTTCCGGATCAAACGGGATTCCGTTCTTGTTTGTTGTGATATGCGCCCGACCCAGCGCCGCGTCGGTGATGTTGCCGGTGACGCCTTTGGGGCGCAGGTCGACCAGCATCACATGGGTGTCTGTGCCACCGGTCACGATGTCCAGCCCGCCCTTGATCAACTGATCCGCCAGCGCATCGGCATTGGCGCGCACGGCGCGCATATAGGTTTTGAACTCCGGCCGCAGCGCTTCGCCAAACGCCACCGCCTTGGCGGCGATTACATGCATCAACGGACCGCCCTGAATGCCGGGGAAGATGGCAGAGTTGAACTTCTTCGCCAGTGCTTCGTCATTGGTCAGGATCAAGCCACCGCGCGGGCCACGCAAAGTCTTGTGCGTGGTGGTGGTGGCCACATGAGCGTGCGGGAAAGGTGACGGGTGTTCGCCCGCCGCAACCAGACCCGCGAAATGCGCCATGTCGACATGCAGATAGGCACCCACGCTGTCGGCAATCTCGCGCATCTTGGCAAAATCAATGACGCGCGGGATCGCCGATCCACCGGCAATGATCATCTTGGGCTGATGTTCCGTGGCCAGCGCCTGCACCGCGTCATAGTCGATCAGATTGTCTTCCTTGCGCACACCATATTGTACCGCATTGAACCATTTGCCGGACTGGTTCGGTGCCGCCCCGTGGGTCAAATGCCCCCCTGAGGCGAGGTTCATGCCAAGAATGGTGTCGCCGGGCTGAAGCAGGGCCTGAAACACGCCTTGGTTTGCCTGCGAGCCGGAATTGGGCTGCACATTGGCAAAGTCACATCCGAACAATTGCTTGGCGCGGTCGATGGCAAGGTTTTCGGCCACATCCACATACTGGCAACCGCCATAGTAGCGCCGGCCCGGATAGCCTTCGGCATATTTGTTGGTCATGACCGAGCCTTGCGCTTCCATCACCGCGCGCGACACGATGTTTTCAGACGCAATCAATTCGATCTCGTCACGCTGGCGGCCAAGTTCGCTTTGGATCGCGCCAAAGATCTCGGGATCGCGGCTTTCCAGCGGTTCTCCGAAAAACGAGGTGATGGGATTGGGTGTCATAAGCATAGGATTGTCCTTGTCGTCGGTTAACCGGTCCAGCCAAGACCTGCAGAGATACAATTCATGGATTGCAGCAGGGGGCCGGTATCGGTGTGTTCAGATGTGTCGCGCAGCGCGCGAAGCTGTGTGATCTGGATGGAATGGATGGTCGCCAGATATGCGCGGTTTTCTTCGAACCGTTCGGCGAAAACCGGAAAGCGGGCGGCAAGGGAAGGTTGCCGCGTGATCGTGCGGATCGCCTCGACCGAGGCGTCGTATTCCGCCTGGACCTTGTCAAAGATCGCAGGGCCGTTCTCGGGATCGGTCGACAAGTCCGCGTATCTGGCCGCGATGGCCATATCTGCCTGGAACAATGTCTTCTCGACCTCATCGACCATGAGTTGAAACAGCTGCGATGTGGCGAACATGTCGCGCAGCATCTTCCACCCCACGGCCCCGCGCACCTTGGCAAAAGACTGACAGGCGGTGCCGAACCCGTACCATCCGGTCAGCAAATGCCGGTTCTGCGACCAGGCAAAGACCCAAGGGATAGCGCGCAGATCGGCAAGGCTCGACGCCCCGAACCGTCGCGCGGGGCGGGACCCGATCTTGAGCATGGCAAGCTCTTCGACGGGGCTTGCCTCTTGGAAGTACTGCACAAATCCGGGCGTGTTCAGCAGATCGCAATAGGCGGCCTGCGACATGCCGGACAAGGCCTGCAACGCGTCGTCGTATTCCGGGTTGTTCGGCGGCGCGCTGTGCGACAAGGCCGTGTGCAGCAACGCCGACGACGCCAGTTGTTCCAGTTCTTTCAACGCCGTGCCGCGATTGGCATATTTGGCCGAAACAACTTCGCCCTGTTCGGTCAGGCGCATCGCGCCATTCAGCGTTCCGGTTGGCTGGGCCGCAATCGCGCGTCCGGTTGGCGCGCCGCCCCGGCTGACCGACCCGCCGCGCCCATGAAAAAACGCCGGCACAAAGCCATGCGCCGCCAGCGCCCGCGTGATCTTGCGCTGTGCCTGATCCAGTTCCCAGGTCGAACAGATAAACCCGCCATCCTTGTTGCTGTCGGAATACCCCAACATGATTTCGACCCGGTCCCCTTGCCGTTTCAGGCTGCGCCGGGCGGTTGGCACCTTGATCAGATCGGTTAGAATGCCGGGTGCATTGCGCAAGTCGTCGATGGTTTCGAACAGCGGGATCACTGGCACATCCAGCGCTTCGCCCGATGCACCCGCGTACCGGGCCAACAGATACACCCCAAGCAGATCGTCGGTCGAGCGCGTCATTGACAGGACAAACCCGCCAACCGCATCAGGATCATCGCTTTCGCGGACCTTAATAATGGTGTGCAACAGGCTCAAAAGCTCCCGCGCCTGATCACTCATGTCCGTGAGGTCAATCTTTGGCAGGCTGTCAGCCGCAAGTTCGCGGTGCAGCCGGTCGGTCCACACGGCGCTGCCATAAGTGTCATCGCTGCCCCAGATCTCGGCCAGAACCGCCGTGGTCACGGTTGAGTTCTGCCGGATATCCAACGCGGTTGTGCGAAAGCCAAACACCTCGACACGCCAGCGGACCGGACGGATATACTTGTGGGCCAGATGCTCTGTCCCGATGGACGCCAGCGCGTCTTCGATCCCCTGCAGATCCGCGATCAACGCATCCACATGTTCATAGCGCGGACGTTCCGACAGACGTTCGATCACCGCGCTGATGGCCTGACGGAACACTTCACCGGGATTGCGCTGCGCGATGGCGTCGGCTGCATCGGCACGCGCAATGATGGTCTCCAGCGCCTCAAGATGCGGGCTCTGCAAATGCGCGATATCGCGGCTGACGCTGATCTCGCGCGCCGCACGGGTCAGGTCGGCGATGTGTTTGTCAATCGCCGCACGACGTCCGCGCGCCATGGCAGATTTGGTCGCTGCGACGGTGACGTTCGGATTGCCGTCACGGTCGCCCCCGATCCAGGAATGAAACTTCAGACAAGGGCGCACTACCGTGTCTTGCTCGGGAAATGCCGTTTCCTTGGCGGCGATAAACTGTTCGAATAGCTGCGGCGTTGCATCGAACAGGCTGTCACGAAAAAACTGCAACCCCCACTCGATCTCGTCAGACAGGCTGGGCCGTTCCAGCCGAAGCTCGCCCGACAGCCACAACAGGTCGATCTCACCGCGCAGTTCGTCGATCTTGGCGGCCCGCTCGCGCGGCGTCCAGCGCTGCGTTTCCAGGCTCACCAGCAGCCGGTAGATGCGGCGGTGGATCTCAAGAATGGTCACCCGCTTTGCTTCGGTGGGATGCGCGGTCAGCGTCGGGCCAACCGACAGACTGTCCACCGCGCTTTCAAACGCCTCGGGCGCAGTTTCGGCGATTTGGCCCATTGCCTGGGCAAAACTGCCGTCGACACAAGCCGCCCCGTCGGTGGCCTCAATCTGACGTCGCTCACGGACAGCAGCATTTTCGTCGGCGATTTTCCGAAGCTGAAACCAGATGTTGATCGCCTGCAGGAAATCGGTGGTGTGTTCCGGCCCAAGCGGGGCCACCTGCGTTGGCGTCTTCATCAACTCCGCAACGGCGGGCGCGCGGTGGGAGACCGTCTGGTACAGCTGATCCCACAACAGTTTCCGCAGCGACCGGGCGTAGGTGTCGCCGTCCAATTCGGGCGTAAGCTCGACAACCGCAGCCATCAGTTCACGCGATCCGGCGGCGTTTGCCCGTCAAAAAATGCCCGCAGGTTCTGCATCGCGCGGAACCCCATTTCCTCGCGGGCCTCGGCGGTGGCACTGCCCAGATGGGGCAGCATCACCAGGCGATCGCTGTCGAGCAGGGTCTGCGCGATATTGGGTTCACCGTCGAACACGTCCAGCGCCGCACCGCCAATGGTTTCAAAGGTCAGCGCCTGCACAAGGTCATGTTCATTGATGACCTCGCCACGCGCCGTGTTGATCAGGAACGCGCCGGGGCGCATCAGGTCCAACCTGCGGGAATTGATCAGGTGCCGGTTCTCGGCCCCGCCCGGGCAATGCAATGACACGAAATCACAGCGCGGCAGCAGATCGTCCAGATCCTCCGCCTGAACCGCGTTATACTGTGCCAGAATTTCGGGGGCGACCCGGCTGCGGTTGTGCACGATGATATCCATGCCAAAGCCATGATGCGCGCGCCGGGCCATTTCCTGACCGATGCGGCCAAACCCGACGATGCCCAGTGTCTTGCCGGAGACCTTGGTGCCAACAAGATGTGTCGGCCGCCAGCCGGTCCACCGGCCTTCGCGCACCTCGCGCTCACCTTCCCCGGCACGCCGCGCGGCCATCAGCATCAGCGTCATGGCCAGATCAGCGGTACATTCGGACAGGACGTCCGGCGTGTTGGTGACGATCATCCCATGCGCATTGGCGCTGGGCAGGTCGATATGGGTGAAGCCAACACCGTAATTGGCCAGCAACTTGGTCCGAGGCTTAGACAGCTCCATCGCCTCCGCGCCGATCTTGTCGGTGACGGTGGGCAGCACCGCGTCAAACTCCTTGAACGCTTGCCGAAACTCACAGGGCTTCATCGCCACGTCTCGTTTGGACAGCACAACATCGAATTCATCGGCAAGCCGCGCTTCGACAGCGGCGGGCCAACGACGGGTAACAAGGACTTTGGGCTTCACCATGGCTTTTCCCTCACATCACGCTTGCGATCGTTTCACCGATGACCGCCGGGTTTTCGGCCACGGTCACACCGGCGGCAGACAGGATTTCCACCTTTTCCGAGGCGCTTTCGCCAAAGGCCGAAATGATCGCACCGGCATGGCCCATGGTCCGGCCTTTCGGCGCTGTCAGGCCGGCGACATAGGCCACTACCGGTTTGGTCACATGATCCTGAATATAGGCCGCGGCCTCGGCCTCCTGTGGGCCGCCGATCTCGCCGATCATCGCGATCACATGGGTGTCGTCATCCTCTTCAAACCGCTCAAGAATATCGCGGAACGACGATCCGTTGATAGGATCACCACCGATCCCGACGCTGGTCGACACGCCGATCCCGCGTTCCTTCAGCTGTGCCGCCGCTTCATAGCCAAGGGTGCCCGAACGCCCCACGATCCCGACATTGCCGGGCAGGAAGATGTGCCCCGGCATGATCCCCAGCATCGCTTTGCCCGGTGAAATCGTGCCCGCACAGTTCGGCCCGGTCAGCACCATGCGCCGTTCCTTGGGATAGCGCATCATGTAGCGCTTCACCTGAATCATGTCCTGCGCCGGGATCCCGTCGGTGATGCACACGCAATAGCGGATGCCAGCGTCTGCGGCCTCCATAATACTGTCGGCGGCAAAGGGCGGCGGGACAAAAACAAGGCTTGCGTCAGCGTGGGTCGCCTCGACCGCTTCCTTGACGGTGTCAAACACCGGCACGCCGTGCACCGTTTCACCACCTTTGCCGGGAACCACGCCCCCCACAACATTGGTGCCATAGTCCAACATGTCCTTGGTGTGGAATTGCGCCATCCGCCCGGTGATGCCCTGAACGATGACCCGGGTGTCGCGATCTAGATAAATGCTCATGACGATACCGCCTTCAGGTTGGGAGAGGTGTCACTTTTCCACGCCGCCACGGACCTTTCCGCAGCCTCCATCAATGTGGTCGCGCGAATGATGGGCAGGCCGCTTTTGGCAAGGATCTTCTGACCCTCTTCCACGTTGGTGCCCGCAAGCCGTACGATCACGGGTACATCGACCTGCACTTCCCTGAGGGCCTGCACAACGCCCTCTGCCACCCAGTCACAGCGGTTGATGCCCGCAAAGATGTTGACCAGAACGGCCTGTACATTCTTGTCCGACATCACCAGCCGGAACGCCTTGGCCACCCGTTCGGGCGTGGCACCGCCGCCGATATCCAGGAAATTCGCAGGCTCGCCACCGGCCAGCTTGATCGTGTCCATCGTCGCCATGGCAAGTCCCGCGCCGTTGACGATGCAGCCGATATTGCCGTCGAGACCGACATAGGACAGACCCCGGTCCGCCGCACGGCTTTCGCGGGGGTCTTCCTGGCTCTTGTCGCGCAATTCGCTGATCTGCGGATGGCGGAACAGGGCGTTGTCGTCAAAGGTCATCTTTGCGTCCAGCGCCAGCACACGATTGTCGCTGGTAATGACCAGCGGATTTATCTCGACCATCGTCGCGTCCAGTTCGCGGAACGCGCTGTAGCATCCCTGCAATGTGCGCACCATTGCCTGCGTCAGGCTCGGCTCGATCCCCAGCTTGAACGCGATCTCCCGCGCCTGAAAATCGCGCAGTCCTACCGCAGGTTCCACGGTCGACCGCACAATGCTCTCGGGTTTGCTTTCCGAGATCTCCTCGATCTCCATGCCACCCTCGGCAGATGCCACGATCATCACCCGCTGCGATGTGCGGTCGAGCACAAAGCCAAGATAGATCTCGCGGTCGATCGGTACGGCCGCTTCGACATAGACCCGGTAGATCCCCTTGCCCATCGGACCGGTTTGATGCGTGACAAGCTTCTTGCCGAACATGTCCTCGCAGGCCGCCTGAATCTCGTGATCCGTATCGCAAAGCTTTACGCCGCCCGCCTTGCCGCGCCCCCCGGCATGGACCTGCGCTTTGACGATCCATTTCTCGCCGCCCATCTCGCGGGCGCGATACGCCGCTTGTTCCGGGCTGTAGGCCAGCGCTCCGGTGGGAATTTCCACGCCGAAATTGCTCAGGATTTCTTTGGCTTGGTACTCGTGGATGTCCATCGGACCCTCCTATGCCGCGATGCGCGACTGGTAATGTGTGTCCAGCTGGTCTGCGATTGCGTCGATGTCGACATCAGCCCCAAGCGCGTTCAGCGCCTGTGCAAACTTCGTCACGATCTCTGTAATCGCCGCTTGTGACAGCAGGTTCAGGATGCCGATGCGCACCTGCACCGGGGCAGACAATGTCGGCCAGATGCCAAAGCCCTCGGCACGGCAGTTCTGCACCAGCTCCATCTCGCGGCCCGCAAAGTCAGGGGGCAGGTTCAGCACAACGAGGCTCGTCATGTTCGACGTGACCTCACAGCCCATCGTCGTCACCGCATCGCGCAGCGCCTGTTCGTGGAAGGCATAATCCTGTGCGCGCTGCGCCAGACCGTCGGCCAGGTTGATCCGCAGCGCCTCGTGAAAGGCACAGACCGCATAGGCAGAATGCGTCCGGTGATAGACACCTTTCTCAACGTCCTTGCCGTCAATGATCCCCCAGTGCCGCGCTTCCATGATCGGATGGTTGGCATAGGTATAGGCCCCGTTCGCACGCAGCGTCTCGATATAGCGATCCGAAAAGCTCACCGGCGCGTAGGTCAGGGGCAGGCACAGCAGGCCCTTCTGCGGGCAGGACGCCCATCCGACAACACCGGGGTAATCATCAATCGCGAAATTCGCGACGCCGAGGGAGGACACGGCGTCAACGAGGCCCATCGCATCATGCTTTACACATGCGTCCGAAAAGCCCTTGATATCATTGATCCGGCCAGAGCCGGTTTCCCAATGGGCCATGAACGCCCATTTCGGTTTGTGTTCGGCCAGCGCGGCCTCGACAATCTCTGCCGTGACAGACTGGCCATGCGGCACTTCGATCACGGTCACGCTGGCGGGCTGCGGGTCAAGGCTGTTCGCGGCCAGCTCTTCGCGTGTCGCGGCCTTCATCCGAAGCGTCAGCGCGTCGATCCCCGAAAATGTCCCGTTCGAAAACGCGACAACCGTGTCGCCGGGCATCACGGCGGACATCATGCAGTCCAGACCGCTCCAGCCGGTGCCGGCCACGCCAAAAGTGTAGACGTTGGTCGTTCCCATGAAGCTGCGCAGCATGTGCTTGCACTCGATCATCCCACGCAGAACGTCCGGGTGCATGTGATCGGCAATGCCAGAACCGGCATACGCGGCCAGAACACGCGCATCGGTATTGCCGGGGCCGGGGCCAGCGGCCAGAGTGTTCGGGATCACAAGTTGCGGGAACGAAGAAACGTTGGTCATGCGATTGCCTATCTCGTTGGTGTCTGAAGCTGGCAGCGATCAAACCGTTGATTGCGAAATGCCGCAACGTCAGTTACTCCTGCTTTTGGGTATCTATTTGGGTAGGTATTAAACTACCCGAAAAGGTGGAGATACGATGGTATACCGAAATCCGACCTACCAAGACGGGTAGGTTTTTGGCAGAAAGGTTTAATCTTGCAAGGCGTTAAGGACAGTTCAGCCCCGATCACCGTGGCCTTGGCCGATCGCAATATGCTGGTTTTGTCGGCCATGTCCGAGATCTTTGACCGCGACCCGCGATTCTCGCTCGTGGCCACGGCCTCCACGGCCGAGGATTTCCTCGGAACCGTGATGCGGGTGCCGGTGCAGATCGGGATCATCGACTGGAATTTGCCTGCGCTGGGAGGGCAAAAGTTGATCGAGGTGCTGCGCGATCAGGCCAATGCGCCGCGCGTCGTGGTCTACGGCGAAGACACCGGCGATCTGCCCCGCCAGGCGCTTGCGGCTGGTGCAGCGGGGTTCGCGCCGCGCAACGGCCCGGTGGAAGGCTTGCTCGACACCGGGGCCTCGGTTGCGACCGGGCAAATGGTGTTTCCCTTCCTCGACGTTCGGGAGCTTCAGAACGATCCGATCCACCAGCTCACCAAGCGCGAAAAAGCCCTGCTTGAAGCGCTGTCGCGGGGGCTGTCAAACCGGCAGCTTGCGGCCGAGTTCGAGATCTCCGCAAACACGGTCAAATTCCACCTCTCGAACCTCTACGAAAAGCTCTCCGTGACCAGCCGAACGCAGGCCGTCGCATTTTTCTTTGCGGCCAAGATCGGCCCCTCGGATTCCGGGAGGTCGTGACTTGAGCGCGCAGGAATCTTTCAAAAAATAGCCCCTTGACATAATAAAATTTTTCAAACTTGTGTTGCGCCCACTTTCGTTTTGCAACCACAAGGACCAATCGCCATGAGTTTCCATCCCATCGAACAGGCCCCCGCGCGCCTCAATCGATCCGAGCTTGCCGTTCCCGGAAGCCAGCCGCAAATGTTTGAAAAGGCAGCAAAATCTGATGTCGATGTCATCTTCCTCGATCTTGAGGATGCGGTCGCGCCCGACGAGAAAGAACAGGCCCGCAAGAACATCATTCAAGGTCTGAACGACATCGACTGGGGCACCAAATCAATGTCGGTCCGGATCAACGGATTGGACACGCATTACATGTATCGCGACGTTGTTGACGTCGTCGAACAGGCTGGCGAGCGGCTCGATCTGATCATGATTCCGAAGGTTGGAACGGCGGCGGATGTCTACGCGGTCGACATGATGGTGACGCAAATCGAAGACGCCATGGGCTACAAAAAACGCATCGGTTTCGAGCACATCATCGAGACCGCTTTGGGCATGCAAAACGTCAACGAAATTGCCGCGGCATCCAAGCGAAATGAAAGCCTCCATTTCGGGGTGGCAGACTACGCCGCCAGCATGCGCGCGCGGACCACGGTGATCGGGGGGGTGAACCCGCATTATTCGGTCCTGACGGACCCGGATGACGACGGCGGTCGGCAGGTCCATTGGGGCGATATGTGGCATTCCGCCATCGCCAATATGGTGGTCGCCGCCCGCGCCAATGGCCTGCGTCCGGTGGATGGTCCGTTCGGTGATTTCTCGGATCCCGACGGCTACAAGGCCGCCGCCTACCGCGCCGCGGTTTTGGGATGCGAAGGCAAATGGGCGATCCATCCCAGCCAGATCGCCCTGGCCAACGAGGTCATGAGCCCGTCCGAAGCCGAGATCACCAAGGCAAACCGCATTCTCGAAGCCATGGCCGAAGCCGAAGCCGCCGGCAAAGGCGCGGTGTCCCTTGACGGTCGGCTAATCGACTACGCATCGATCCGACAAGCCGAGGTATTGGTGCAGAAGGCCAAGCAAATCGCCGGGGGCTAAACCTTAAGTCCTTGAAATTGCTGGTCCGGACCCTGTTTTGCACGCGGTTCGGGCCGCTTTCCTAAGCTGACTTCAGACCCGCAATAGCGGCGCATCCGCACGCTCCGATTGTCCTGCATGCAACGCGGCTGCACGCGGGCATTTACCATTCCGAAAGGGTTTGCAAAGCCTAACGCGCTATTAACCGGGTTTGCAAAGTTAGGTCCGCTTCGGCCCTAATGTTTCGCACGCGAAACAGTTCGAACCGGTTTCGCCTGAGGCGAACAAACTGTCCGGCGGACAGTTTGAGGTGAGAACGGGCGGAGCCCTTGTCCGTAGGGTGTGCTTGCACGCACCGCTCAAATCAGCAACCCCGCCGCCCCCTCATGCCGCAAGAGCCAAACCTTGGTCTCGATCCCACCATCGCCGGAATAGCCACCCAGCCCATTGGTCCCCAACACCCGGTGGCAGGGGATGATGATCGGCACCGGATTGCCCCCGCACGCCTGCCCAATCGCCTGCGCCGGGACGCCCAGCTGATCCGCCAGATCACCGTAGCTGCGCGTCTCGCCAAACGGGATCGCGGTCATCGCGGCGCACACGGTTTGCTGAAACTCGGAACAGCGCAATCGGATCGGCACGGTGAAATCCCGAAGGTCCCCGGCAAAATACGCCTCAAGCTGCGCGATCGCGCGGCGCAGGATCGGTGTGTCATCCATCCGCCCGGTGCGCCATTCCAGCGCGGTGATCCCACTTGTACCCGCCAGCACGGTCAGGTCCCCAACAGGCGACGGCAGGGATCGTTCGAACGCGCTCACTCGGGCAATCCCAACCGGATTGGTCCCTTGGCGGTCAGGGGATCAACCGTCTTCCCCTTCTGCGTCGCCCGCAGCGCAACATCCGCCGCCACACGCCGCACAGCGGGCATCAAAGGCCGCCAGTTGTCGGACAACCGCCGTGCCGCTTCGGAGGGGCAAAAGGTTTTCCCGACCCCGCGCTGGTGCGCGAGGTCAAGCAGAACATCCGCGATCTCTTTATCCGAGGGCGTCATTGCAGCGCCCGCAGACGCCCGCGTGCTTATGCTGGCCCACATCCGGCAGGATCTTCCAGCAGCGCTGGCATTTCTCGCCCTCAGCTTTTTCGAATACCACGCCGACACCGTCCACTTCTGGCAAGCGGAACGCTTCGGCAGGGGCGGGATCGCCCGTCAGGCTGATGGAAGATGTGATGCAGATATCGTCGAAATTGACCGATTTCAGTGCCTCCAGCACCTCGTCATCGTCGATATGCACCACGGGCGCGGCTTCAAGCGACGCACCGATCACCTTGTCGGTCCGCTGCACTTCCAGGGCGGCGGTCACAGCCCGACGGGCGCGGCGCACCTTGGCCCATTTCGCAGCGAGCGCATCGTCGCGCCATGCGGCAGGCGTTTCCGGGATGTCCTGCAAATGCACCGACGACTCCTCACCGGGGAAGCGGTCAAGCCAGACGTCTTCCATCGTGAACACCAGCACCGGAGCCAGCCATGTGGTGAGACGGTGGAACAGGATGTCCATCACCGTCCGCGCGGCACGGCGGCGCTCTGTGTCGCCGTCGCAGTAGAGCGCGTCTTTGCGGATGTCGAAATAGAAGGCGCTGAGTTCCACGGTGCAGAAGTTGAACAACTGCTGGAACACGCCCTGGAAGTCGTAGGCGTCGTAGCCGTTGCGCACGACCTCGTCCAATTCCGCCAGACGGTGCAGGACATAGCGTTCCAGTTCCGGCATGTCGGCTGGGTCTACCCGATCCGCCTCGCTGAAATGGCTCAACGCCCCCAGCATATAGCGCATCGTGTTGCGCAGGCGGCGGTAGCTGTCAGCGACGCCTTTGAGGATCTCCGGCCCAATGCGCAGGTCGGCGGTGTAGTCGGCCTGAGCGACCCAGAGGCGCAGGATGTCCGCACCGTATTGCTTGGTCACGTCCTCGGGGGCGACGGTGTTGCCCAGCGACTTGGACATCTTGTTGCCCTTCTCGTCGAGCGTGAACCCGTGGGTCAGCACCCCGCGATAGGGCGCGCGGCCTTGGGTGCCGCAGGATTGCAGCATCGAGGAATGGAACCACCCTCGGTGCTGGTCGGTGCCTTCGAGATAGAGGTCGGCCAGGCCGTCTTCGGACCCATCCTCCCGGTCGCGCAGGACGAAGGCGTGGGTGGAGCCGGAGTCGAACCAGACGTCGAGAATGTCGAACACCTGTTCCCAGTCGTCCGGGTTGTAGTCATTGCCGAGGAACCGCTCTTTCGCGTCGGGCTTGTACCACGCATCCGCGCCTTCGGCTTCGAATGCCTCTAGCACGCGGGCGTTGACTGTTTCGTCGCGCAACAGGAAATCGTCGTCGGTCGGCAACGCGCCTTTCTTGACGAAACACGTCAAAGGCACCCCCCACGCGCGCTGGCGCGACAGCACCCAGTCGGGGCGCGCTTCGATCATCGAATAAAGACGGTTGCGCCCGGTCTGTGGCGTCCATTTGACCAGCTGGTCGATGGAGGTCAGCGCCCGGTCGCGGATGGTTTTGCCGTAGGTGTCCTGACCGTCGCCCACTTCCTTGTCGATCGCAGCGAACCATTGCGGCGTGTTGCGGTAGATCACCGGGGCCTTGGAGCGCCACGAATGCGGGTAGCTGTGCGTCATGCGTCCGCGCGCGAGCAAACCGCCCACTTCGACCAGCTTGTCGATCACGGCGGTGTTGGCTTTGCCTTCCTTGCCCTTGTGGTCAAGCACCTTGAGGCCCGCGAAGAAAGGGACATGCGGCAGGAATTCGGATTCTTCGCCTACGTTGTGCGTCATCCGGTCCATCCAGTTGCGCGCAACGAAGGCGTCGTAGTCTTCCTGACCGTGGCTTGGCGCGGTGTGCACAAACCCAGTGCCCGCGTCGTCGGTCACATGGTCGCCGTCGATCATCGGCACGTCGTAGTCCCAGAAGCCGTCCGCGCCGTCCATCCCGCGCAGGGGGTGTGCCAGGGTCAGCGCGCCCAATTCATCGGGAGACACGTCGCGCAAACGACGCCACATGGTTGGCTCAAGCCGGGCCTTGGTCAGCACCTCTTCTGCCAGAGTGTCGGCCAGCAAGTACCTGTCGCCGATGCGCGCCCAACATTCTTCGGGGCGGCCTGTGACTTCGTACAAACCGTACGCTATTCCCGTACCGTAGGCGACGGCCTTGTTGGACGGGATCGTCCAAGGCGTGGTTGTCCAGATGACGACCTTGACGCCCTGCAAATCACCCGTTCCGTTGGTCGCCTTGAACGGCACCCAGATCGTATGGCTTTTGTGGTCGTGGTACTCAATCTCGGCCTCGGCCAGCGCGGTTTTTTCCACGGGCGACCACATCACAGGCTTGGACCCCTGATAGAGCGTCCCGTTCATCAGGAACTTCTGGAATTCCTCCGCAATGATGCGCTCGGCGCGGTAATCCATTGTTAAGTAGGGTTTGTCCCACGTGCCGGTGATGCCAAGGCGCTTGAACTCATCACGTTGGATGTCGATCCAGCCTTCGGCGAATTCGCGGCATTCCTGGCGGAACTCGACAACGTCCACGTCATCCTTGTTCTTGCCTTTGGAGCGATACTTTTCCTCGATCTTCCATTCGATGGGCAGGCCGTGACAGTCCCAACCGGGGATGTAGCGCGCGTCGCGGCCCATCATCTGTTGGGAGCGGACCACCATATCCTTGAGGATCTTGTTCAGCGCGTGGCCGATATGCAAGTGGCCGTTGGCGTAGGGAGGGCCATCGTGCAGGGTGAACGGCGTGCGACCATTGGCTTTCTCGCGCAGGCGGTCATAGACGCCGATCTTGGCCCATTTCTCCAACCATTCGGGTTCGCGCTTGGGCAGGCCCGCGCGCATCGGGAAATCGGTTTTCGGCAGGTTCAGCGTGTCTTTGTAGTCAGGTGTTTCGGCGCACATTTGGGGCGTCCTCGGGTGTTCGTATCAGGGGAATGTGAGAGGATCGGCGCGGGTGTCCATACGCCTTGTCCCGGCGGCTCGAAGGGTCAGAGCGCCGGGCACGTAATTCGAATAATGATCGCATGTGCGTACATCATGGCCGGGCTTATACGGTTGCGCGCGGCGTACGTCCAGAGGGCGGTTCCCGGCCAATTCCCGCCGAAATTGCCGCATGCCCATGCGTGGATTTCTGCCACCTGCAGGCGGGACCGTGAAAGCCGCCAAAACATGCCGAAGCGGATGGGCCATTCCAGCCGGAATTGGCCGGAATCGGAGGGCGGTTTTCTTGGCAGTCGCTCTGTTTCGGATGCTGGTTCTAGGCTGGGCCCTGCGGCGCGCTGCGCCATCGTAACCCAGAGAAAGGACATGTCATGTCATATGAGACGGACTACCAGTATCGCCAGCAGGCCGACAAACGCGCGGGGCAGACGGGGCGACAGCATCCGATGGATCTTCCCCAGGATGGGGGCGCGTCAAAGGGGCTGTTGATCTTTGCGGCCGTGATCGTGGGGTTCATTGTGTTTGTCGTGATCGTCTCGCTTGGGTCGTCGCCCGAGTCCACGGCACCTGCGGTTGAAAACAGCATGATCCAGACGGCGCCAGAGGCAGGGGCCGGAGCAGAGAGCGCGCCCACAGTGGCCCCGGCCCAAGGGGAGTGACCTTGCGACGAAAAGGACGGTCCCGCCGCCCGGTTGCTTGTGGCCGGGCGGGCCTTGCCGCGTGATCGGGGTCAGACGTCGAACAGAGTTCCGACGAAATACGCGATCAGCGCGGCTGTGCCGCCGATGGCCAGAGTTTCCAGACCTGACCGCCACCACGGGCTAAGCGACCATTTGGCCTTGTACGCGCCGATGCCGAAAAAGGTGAGCAAGGTTGCGATGGTCGACAGTTGGAACGCGTTGGGCAGCGACAACAAGAAGGGCAGGAGCGGGATCATGCCCGCGACAAGGAAAGCCAGAAACGTGGCCCAGGCCGCTTTGACCGGGTGCGGGTCAACACCGGCAAGGCCATATTCGCCCTCGAGCATGAGCTGAACCCATTGGTCGTGATTCTGGCTGATCTGGTCGACCGCGCTTTCAAGCGGCTCTCCGGACAGCCCTTTGAGGCGCAGGATTTCGCGCAGCTCGCGGCGTTCGCCTTCGGGATTGACCTTGATGTGGCGCTCCTCCACCCGGCGGAGGCGTTTGGCATCGTCCAGTTCGGCCTTGGTGCCGGAATAGTTGCCAGCGGCCATGGAGAACCCGTCGGCCAGCACGTTGGCAATGCCCAAGGCAATGATGACCCATGTGGACAGGCCTGCGCCCGCAACACCCGCCACGATGGCAAAGGTGGTCACGGACCCGTCGATCCCGCCATAGACGATATCGCGCAGATAGCCGCGCCCTGCGGGCTGGTTAATGCGGGCTTCGACTTCGGCTTGCGAATGACCGTGTTCGCTGGCTGGGGTGTTCATGGCCTCACCCTGCCCGAGAATCGGACGGGCGACCTTGGCCTGGATCAAATGGTCACCGGTTTGTGCGTGCGTGGCTTAGCCTTTTGATCCGACCAGCCCGGTCAGGGCGGATTTGATCACCGACCGGACCGACGGGCGCGCACCCTTGGCAAAGGGCAGGGGGCGGCAGACCTCCATCGCGGCGACGCCGACACGGGCGGTCAGGGCACCGTTGACCAGACCTTCGCCAAAGCGGCGCGACAGTTTGCCGAGAATCGAGCCGCCAAGGATTGGTTCCAGAAGATCATCGCCAACGGCAACCGCGCCCGTGGCGACAAGGTGGGACAGCACAGCGCGGGTCAGACGCCAGCTGCCCAGAGTGCCGGAGCGCCCGCCATAGATTTCCGCGATCCGGCGAATCATGCGGATATTGGAGCCAAGGGCGGCCACCACATCGGCAAGCGCCAGCGGCACAAGCGCCGTGACCGTGGCCACCTGACGCGCGGCGGCCTCAACCTCGCGCTGGGCGGCGGTGTCGAGCGGGGCCAACACTTCGCGGTCAGCCAGCGCGATCAGGGCAGAGGCGTCGAACATATCGGCCTCCCGGTCCTTGAGCCGGTCGCGGCCCCATTTGGTGTCATCGCGGCTGCGGTAGAGGGTGGTCAGATCCCGGATCACCGCGCGGGCGGCGGTCAGGTCTTCAGCGGCGAGCGCGGTTTCGGCGTCGTGCTGGATCTTGTCGATGCGTGCGAGGCGGGCAAAGGCGGACAGTTCCTTGACCACGATCATCAGGACCACGGCGATGAACAGCGCAAAGAGCGCTGCGACGCCATAGCCCAGATAGATGTTCTGGCTGACCAGACCCGTCACGAAGTTCCACGCGGCAACGGACGCAACAGTGGTGATCAGCAGCACCAGCAAAGACCAGAACCACCGCGCAAGCCGCGAAGTCGGGCGTGCGGCAAGGGCCGCCACCGTGGTCATCGCCTGGCCCTGGGGGGCAGGGCTGGCCATGTCGGGCACGGGCGGGGCCTCAGCCGGGGTGGGCGCGGGTGCGTCATCGTCAAGATCGAACAGGACGGGGCCTTTGGCGTTGGTCATGCGGGTGTCCTTTGCCAGTGGTAGCGAATGTCGGGCAGGCCTTCGTCATTGCCTGCGCCATCTGTATGTTCCACGGGTTCAAAGCCGTGTCGTTCGTAAAAGGTCTGCGCGCGGGTGTTGGCTTGAAATGTCCATAGCGTCAGGCGGTCTTCGTGCTGCATGGCGTCGGTCAGCAGGCGCGCGCCGTGGCCCTTCCCGCGGACAGAGGCGTCGATATAGAGCGCGTGGATGTCATCGCCATCGCGGGCGATGAACCCGGTGATGTCCGGTGCCGCCGCCACCGTGACCCACCCCCGGTCGACCATCATTGCGGCATGCGCGATGTCTTCGGCCCGGGTGTGAATGCGCGGCATCCATGGGGTTTCGTCGATCCATCCCGATAGAATGGCCCCCACGCGGCCTGCATCCAAAGGGGTTGCCGGGCGCAGGATCACAGGCGGTCGCCAATCAGGAATTGCGCCGCGCGGTCCAGCCGGATGTGAGGCGGGCCTTCGCCGGGTTTCAGCGTCAGTTTCGCCGGGGCAAAGCGCATGATCTGGTAATCCTGATCAAGCCATTTTTCCGCGCCTTCGCGGGCCGGACCCAGCAGATGCGTCGGGTCCTCGGGCAGGTCACCGGGGTAGAACGCCGCCTGCTTGCCACTGTCGAGCAGGGTGCCGCGCACGCAGTCCAGCGCGGTGCCGTTGTGCTGGCGGGTTTCCTCGACCGTGGCGCGCAGGCTGGCGATGGACATGGCATTGGTCTCAGCGCCGGCAAACTGCGCCCGGTCGCGGGCATCACGGGTCAGCGCCTGCATGATGCCCGTCAGGCGCGGGTGTTGCGTGTGATGCAGGTGGTCGGCCTTGGTGGCGGCGAACAGGATCTTTTCGACGCGTTTGCCCATGAGAAGCTGGCTAAGAAAGGCATTGCGACCCGGACGGAACGATCCAAGGATGTCGGTCATGGCCTGCCGCATGTCTTCGACCGCTTGCGGGCCGGAATGGATCGCGCCAAGCGCATCAACCAGAACGACCTGTCGGTCGATCCTGGCGAAATGATCGCGGAAGAAGGGTTTGACGACCTGCGCCTTGTAGGCCTCGTAGCGCCGCTCCATTTCGCGCCAGAGCGATTTTCGCGGCGGGCTGGCCTGCGCAGGCAAGGGGGCAAAGGTCAGGACCGGACTGCCGGCCAGATCGCCGGGCAGAAGAAAGCGGCCCGGGGTGCAGTCGGAAAAGCCCGCGATCCGCGCCTGTTTGAGATAGTCGGTGAAACTGGCGGCAAGGGCCTGCGCCGTGGGTTCATCGAGCGGTTGGGTGCTGTCGGCGGCCGCAATGCGGGTCAGATAGGCCTGTGCGCTGTCCCGATCCGCGATGCGTTTAAGCGTTTCTTCAGACCATTGGGTGTAGGATTTGTCGAGAAGACCCAAATCCAGAAGCCACTCACCGGGATAATCCACAATGTCGAGATGTATGGTCCGCGGACCCTGAAGGCCGGACAACAGCCCGGCGGGGCGCACCTTGAGGGACAGGCGCAACTCGCTGACGGTGCGCGTGCTGTCGGGCCATGTGGGCGTTTGCGAGGTCAGCGCGCCAAGATGGGTTTCGTAGTCAAACCGTGGCAGCGTGTCGTCCGGCTGCGGCTGAAGATAGGCGGACAGGATGCGCCCTTCGCTATGGGCCAGTAACCCGGGCATGCGCCCGCGATCCATCAGGTTGGCCACCAGCGAGGTGATGAACACGGTTTTGCCAGACCGCGCAAGACCGGTGACGCCCAATCGGATCACAGGTTCGAAAAACGTTTCGGACACGGTGCCCGTGACGTTTTCGATGCCTCGGGTCAGGGTGTCGGCAATGGCGGAAATGACCAAGTCTGCGGCCTCGTTTGTCTGCGGTGACCTCACAGATAGAGATCACAGGCGTCACATACCAGTGGGCAGAGAGGGGGATTGTTTGCCGTAAATCGTCAGGCTATGCGGGGACCATGCCCAGATATGCCTTGAAAGTCGAATATAATGGCGCGCCGTTTGCCGGATGGCAGCGGCAGGCGGACCAGCCGTCTGTCCAGGGCGCGATCGAGGCTGCGCTGGCGAAATTAGAACCAGCCGAGCACACCATTGCCGCCGCAGGTCGCACAGATGCGGGTGTGCATGCGCGCGGGCAGGTGTGCCATTGCGATCTGACCCGAGACTGGACCCCGTTTCGGCTGTCCGAGGCGCTGAACCATCATCTGAAGCCGCTGCCGGTTGCCATCGTCGATGCGGCGGTTGTGGCCGAGGATTGGCACGCCCGGTTTTCCGCGCTGGAGCGGCGGTACTTGTTTCGGTTGGTGACCCGCCGCGCGCCGATGTCGCTGGAAGCGGGGCAGGTGTGGCAGGTCAAGCACGATCTGGACCTTGCGCCCATGCAGACCGCCGCCCGGTATCTGATCGGCAAGCATGATTTCACGACGTTTCGGTCAACGATGTGTCAGGCGGCGTCGCCGGTGAAAACGCTGGATGCGTTGGAGATCGCGCAGATCGACACCGACTGGGGGGTGGAGTTCCGGTTCCAGTTGCGGGCGCGGTCGTTCCTGCACAACCAGGTGCGCAGTTTCGTCGGAACGCTTGAACGCGTCGGGGCCGGGGCGTGGGACCCTAAGGATGTGCGCGATGCCTTGGCGGCCTGTGACCGCGCCGCCTGCGGGCCGGTGTCGCCGCCGCACGGGCTGTACCTGATGGGCGTCGAATATCCTGACGATCCGTTTGAATGACGTGCGCAGATGCGAGCACGCATCTGTTGTTTTCCGTTGACGGAAAACCGCCCGGTTCACAACTTTTTGCTTGAACGGACGATGTTTTTGACCGATGAGCAGCGCCATGACAAAGCTGACCGATATCCGACGAGACACCTGATCTTTGAATCCGCGCCCCGTTCTGTGGGCGTTCCGTCACCTTTTGTCTGAATTCACCATCCTTTTCGTTGACTTGGCCCGCGCCGCTTGGCACGGCTTGGGCTTCCTGAAATGAGGTTTGACCCATGATCCCCTCTGTTTTGCCGACATATTCCCGCGCGCCTTTGCATTTTGTGAAAGGCGACGGCACCTGGCTGATCGAGGCGGACGGGCGACGTTTTCTTGATCTTGGGGCCGGGATCGCCGTGAATGCCCTGGGGCATGCGCATCCGGCGCTTGTCAAAGCACTGACCGATCAGGCGCAGGCGCTGTGGCATGTCTCCAATCTGTATGAAATCCCGCAGCAACAGGCGCTTGCCGACAGGCTGGTGGCTGCCACCTTTGCCGATACGGTGTTTTTCACCAATTCGGGCACGGAATCCTGTGAGCTGGCCGTCAAGATGGCGCGCAAGTACTGGTATGACAAAGGCCATCCGGACAAGACCACGATAATCACGTTCAGCGGGTCGTTCCATGGACGGTCCTCGGCCGGTATCGCCGCCGCGGGGTCCGAGAAGATGGTCAAGGGCTTTGGTCCGCTGCTGCCCGGCTTCAAACATCTGCAATGGGGCGACCACGATGCGCTGACCGCAGCGATTGATGACACGGTTGGGGCGATTTTGGTGGAGCCGGTTCAGGGCGAGGGCGGCATTCGCCCGCTGCCTGATCAATGTCTCAAGGGGTTGCGCCAACTGTGTGACGACAAGGGGCTGCTTTTGATCCTGGACGAGGTGCAGTGCGGCGTTGGTCGGACCGGGCGGTTGTTTGCGCATGAATGGGCGGGGATTGCCCCCGACATCATGATGGTCGCCAAGGGCATTGGCGGAGGTTTTCCGTTGGGGGCGGTTCTGGCCACCGAAGAGGCGGCGTCGGGTATGACGGCGGGCACGCATGGATCGACCTATGGTGGCAATCCGCTGGCCTGTGCCGTGGGCTGCGCGGTGATGGATATCGTGGCCGACCCGGCATTTCTTGAGAAGGTCAATGCGCGCGCCGGGTTTCTTCGGCAGAAGCTGGAGGCCTTGGTGGCGGCGCATCCGAATGTGTTTGAATCCGTGCGCGGGTCGGGTCTGATGATTGGCCTGAAATGCAAGGTCACGCCGATCGACGTGGTCACGGCGGGGTATGAATGCGGTGTGATCACCGTGCCTGCGGCCGACAACGTGGTCCGGCTGTTGCCGCCGCTGACCATTTCCGAAGACGAGATATCCGAAGCGGTCAACCGGTTGGATTTTGCAGCGGATGCTGTCAGCGAAACATTGGCCTGAGGATCACGACATGAAGCATTTCCTGGATATTCACAAAACCGATGCCTCGGACCTGAGATCGGTGATCGACAGTGCCATCGCGATGAAGGGCAAGCGCAAGGGGCGCCCAAAGGGGGCACCGGATGATGAGCTTCCGCTGGCCGGACACATGGTGGCGTTGATCTTTGAAAAGCCGTCGACCCGGACGCGGGTGTCGTTTGATGTCGGTGTGCGGCAGATGGGGGGCGAGACGATGGTGCTGTCCGGTTCTGACATGCAGTTGGGGCATGGAGAGACCATCGCAGATACCGCCCGGGTGATGAGCCGCTACGTGGACCTGATCATGATCCGCACCTTCGACGAGGCGGTGCTGGAAGAAATGGCGGAATATGCTGACGTGCCGGTGATCAACGGCCTGACCGACCGCACCCATCCGTGCCAGATCATGGCGGATGTGATGACGTTCGAGGAACATCGCGGCCCGATCAAAGGCAAGAAAGTGGTGTGGTGTGGCGACGGCAACAATGTGTGCGCGTCCTTCCTGCATGCTGCTGCGCAGTTCCAGTTTGATTTTACCTTCACCGGGCCGGTGCAGCTTGATCCCGAGATGGAGTTTGTCGGTCTCGCGCGCAATGCCGGTGTGTCGGTCACGATCGAGCGCGATCCGGCCAAGGCGGTGCAGAATGCCGATCTGGTGGTGGCGGACACATGGGTGTCCATGCACGACGCGCAATCGGCAAAAGAGCGGCGTCACAACATGCTGCGCCCTTACCAGGTGAATGACGAATTGATGCGTCATGCCAATGCGGACGCGTTGTTCATGCATTGCCTGCCCGCGCATCGCGGTGAGGAAGTCACGTCCGAAGTGATGGACGGCCCGCAATCGGTGATCTTTGACGAGGCCGAGAATCGTCTGCATGCCCAGAAGGCGATCATGCGGCATTGCCTGGGGGTCTAGGCAGACCTTTTTGAGGAACGGCTGCGCTTCCAGACACGGAGGCGCAGCAGCGCATAGGCCAGCGCTGCCAGTGCCATGGCGGACAGAACTGTGCGTGACAGTGTTTCCATCGTGCCTTCGATCAGCGCCGCATGGACCACCGTTCCGATGACGATCACGCAGGCGAGCATCGAATGCGCCATGCGCCACGCACGCAGGTTCTGACGAAAGCGCGTTCGGGTGGCCGCCAAGGCGGCGGTGGCGAACAGGGCCCACATGCCAAACACACCCCAGGCGGAGAATGGGGTCGGAGACCGAAAGAGAAGCGCGTCCAGCACATCAGGTGGGCTGGTGATCCAGAGACCTATCACATGGGTCAGGACGCTTAGGACGAGCCCGGCTCCGATCCATCGATGGATCTGGCGGCTGTGGATTTGTGAAAGTCCGGGCAACCCGCCCAGAGCCAGAAGCGGTTGGAACAGGATCAGCGCAAAGCCGATGATCCCCGCGAAGCCCGCGACGATGTAGATCGGGTCGCGCCACGCGAGGTACGGGCTTGTCGCGGCCAGCGCGATGGGGGCCACAGCGACGCCCAACAACCCCGCCCAAACCGCAAGCGCGCGGGTCCGGGAGCCTGTGTTCGTCGCCAAGACGGTCAGGCCGGTTGCAGGACGAAATGGGCCTCAAGCGTTGTGTCTTTGGGGCTTTTCATCAAGGGGCGCAGAAAGACCGTTTCGAAGTCATCGCTGTCATAGGCAAGGTGGCCGTGGGCCTGCCCGAAGGCCGGAACAATCTGCGGCATTTCGAGCCGGAACACACCGTTTGCGTCTGTCAGGGTTGCGCCGTGGCTCTGCGGATCCCGTTCATGGCCTTCGGTCGTGTGCGCCCAGATCTGGATGCGTTGACCCGCAAGCGGAGCGCCATCACCCGCGCGCCGCACGGTTCCGGTCATCCAAAAGCCGCCGCCGCCGATCCGATCAACGATAGGGGCACCCGGGCGGTAGTTGTTGGCACCGCCGCGCATGGTGGGTGTCGGGGCAATGCCTTTGGCGCGGGCCGGGCTGAGCGTGCCTGCCGCGCCCGTTGCCAGAAGCGCGCCGCTTGCCGCGATCAGGGTCCGGCGCGTGATCAAGGGTTTGCTCATGTCTCGTCTCCTGTGTTGCGCGGGGCTTTAATGGTCATGTCAGAATGTAGGGCATCTGAGGCCCGGTCCAAAAACACTGCTTTGTGACTGGGCAAACGACCGCTGGTCGGCGTGCGAGGGCCTCCGGGTCAGGGGACGTTGTCGATCCCGGATTTGCCCCACGGGTGGCAACGCGCGATGCGTTTGGCGGCCAGCCAGCCGCCTTTGAGCCCGCCATGTTTTTGCAGGGCTTCCAGCGCATAGGCAGAGCAGGTGGGGTGATAGCGGCAGTTGGCCCCGACCCAGGGGCTGAGGATCAGGCGATAGGCTTTGACCGGCAGCGACAAGATCCAGGCAAGGGGGGTCATGGTGACGGGTGAATCTTGCGCAAGGCGTAGCGCAGATCGTCTTTGAGTGCGTCGAAGGGGCGGCCGATGGTTACGCCGGGGCGGCCCACGAGAACATAATCCCAGCCGGGTTTGGCCTTGGTCGACAAAACCGCATCGGCCACGGCGCGCAGACGGCGCTTGGCGCGGTTGCGGGCGACCGCATTGCCGATCTTCTTGGAGCAGGTAAAGCCGATACGGATGGTGGGATCGTCATCGCGCCGGTCGCGGGCCTGTACCAGCATGCCCTCCGTGCCGCGCCGCAGGGCACGGGCGGCGCGCAAAAAATCAGCGCGGTGGCGCAGGGTGGTGACGTCAGCACATGACAACACCGCCAGGGGCGTGGTTCCCCTTGTGTCCAAGGAGGCCTCCGGCGGTGTCATGTCAGTCTTGCGATGTCGCGGGACGCTTTACGCGCTCAGCGACTTGCGACCGCGTGCGCGGCGTGCGTTCAGGATCTTGCGCCCGGCTTTGGTGGCCATGCGCGAACGGAACCCATGACGCCGCTTGCGTACGAGGTTCGAAGGTTGAAAGGTGCGTTTCATCGCGTCCTACTCCGTCTTGTCGGTCCGGGGGCGCGGATTCGTCCGCCGGGGGTGTTCGAAGCCCGTGCTATAGGCAGGTGGCTTTGGCTTGTCAAACGGTCTGGGGGGTGTTTTTTCAGGTTTTGCGCCGCGCTGCGCGGCGTCGCCACAGGGGGGCTCTGCCCCCCGTCGCTGCGCTCCTCCCCCCGAGGTATTTGTGAAACAGAGATATCATCAGTGTCTGAAGAGGCAGCGTTTTGAAATATTCCCGCACGCGGCCGTGTTCGGGTGACATATACTGCAACAATGCTGCGGGGTCATCTGGTGGTTTGTTTCAGTCCCGGCGCAGAATGGCGGGATTCTCACGGGTTTTGTCACCGGTTTTCAAGCGGGCGTGAGGCGACTGTTGCTGAGGCGGCGCAGGGGTCATGTTTTGGGCAACCGAAACACGAATTTCACAAAGGTGGCCCGCCCCGGCCTGTAATGACATGACTGATATGACAGACACCCCTACTCCCCCGGCCTGGAAACGATACGCCCCGATTGCCGGAATCGGTGTGATTGCCCTGATTGGTGCCTTTACCCTGAAGGATTACCTGAGCTTTGAGGCGCTGGCCGCCAACCGCGAGGCGCTGACGGCCTTTCGGGATGCCAATTACGCGCTGACGGCGGGGTTGTTCATTCTGGCCTACGTGATCATCGTCGGGTTCTCTCTGCCGGGGGCGACCATCGCGACGCTGACGGGTGGGTTCCTTTTTGCCACGTTCCCGGGGGCATTGTTCAACGTGTTGGGCGCGACGATCGGTGCCACGGTGATCTTCCTTGCTGCGCGTTACGGGCTTGGGGAAAAGCTGGCGGCGAAGATGGATGCGGGTGACGGTGCGGTGAAAAAGATCAAGGATGGGATTGATGAGAATCAATGGTCGATGTTGTTCCTGATCCGCCTTGTGCCAGCTGTGCCGTTCTTTGTGGCCAACCTTGTGCCTGCGCTTGTGGGGGTACCGCTTCATCGGTTCTTCGTGTCGACCTTCCTGGGCATCATTCCGGGTGCGGTTGTCTACACCTCTGTAGGTGCGGGTCTTGGTGAAGTGTTCGAACGCGGTGAGACGCCGAACCTTGGTATAATCTTTGAACCGCACATCCTTCTTCCGATCCTTGGCCTGTGTGTCCTTGCCGCCCTTCCCATCGCTTTGAAAGCCCTGCGCGGCAAGAAAGGTCTGTGACCATGGAAAATATTAAAACAGATGTATTGGTCATCGGCGCAGGCTCTGGTGGTTTGTCGGTGGCAGCGGGGGCTTCGCAAATGGGGGCCTCGGTGGTCTTGCTCGAAGCGCACAAGATGGGCGGTGATTGCCTGAACTACGGGTGTGTGCCCTCGAAGGCGATCCTTGCCTCGGGCAAAGTGGCCCACAGCATGCGCCACGCGTCCAAGTACGGGATCGCGGATGTGACACCTTCGGTGGACTACGCAGCCGCAAAGGATCACGTTGCCGATGTCATCGCGCAAATTGAACCCATGGATAGTGTTGAGCGCTTCGAAGGCTTCGGCGTGCGGGTCATTCAGGAAAAGGGCGCATTCATCTCTCCGACCGAAGTGCAGGCAGGCGATCACGTGATCACCGCGCGGCGGATTGTGATTGCCACAGGCTCGTCCCCCTTTGTGCCACCCATCCCCGGCCTGGACACGGTGCCTTACATCACCAACGAGTCGCTGTGGGAGTTGCGCGAACAACCCGAGCATTTGCTGATCGTCGGCGGTGGCCCCATTGGCATGGAAATGGCGCAGGCGCATCGGCGGTTGGGATCAAAGGTGACCGTGATCGAAGGCATGAAGGCGCTGGGCAAGGACGACCCGGAAATGGCCGAGATCGTGCTGGAGAACCTGCGCGAAGAAGGCATCGAAATCGCCGAAGACGCGCTCGCCAAAGAGGTGCGCGGCACAGCCGGCGCGATTGAGATCGAAGCCGAGGATGGGCGCATTTTCAAAGGCACGCATCTGCTGATGGCCGTGGGTCGCAAAGCCAATATGGACGGGCTGGGCCTCGAAACCGCCGGGATCAAGACGCACCGCATGGGGATCGAGGTGGATGACAGCCTGCGTACGACCAACAAAAAGGTCTACGCGATTGGCGACGTCGCGGGTGGCCTGCAATTCACCCATGTCGCGGGCTACCATGCGGGCGTGATCATCCGGTCGATGCTGTTCGGTTTACCCTCCAAAGCCACGACGCGGCACATCCCCTGGGCGACCTACACGCAGCCCGAACTGGCGCAGGTCGGCCGGACCGAAGCGCAGGCCAAGAAAGAGCACGGTAGCAACCTTGAAGTCGTACGATTTCACTTCAACCACAACGACCGCGCTATTGCCGAACGCAAGACACGTGGACTGATCAAGGTCATGGTTGTCAAAGGCCGCCCTGTTGGTGCGTCGATTGCCGGTGAACAGGCGGGTGAGTTGATCAACCTCTGGGCGCTCGTCATCGCCAACAAGATGAAGATGTCGCAGGTCGCCGCGATGGTTGCGCCATACCCGACGATTGGAGAGCTTAACAAACGGGCGGCGGGGGCTTACTTCTCACCCCGACTGTTTGAGAGTGACATGGTGAAGAAAGTGGTCGGATTTGTTCAGAAGTGGCTTCCCTAAGGTGATCGGTCTGGGAGCACAGGCATGATCAATTCGCTGTCCGGTCGGTTTCTGATTCTCACGGTCATCTTCGTGATGATTGCCGAGGTTTTGATCTTTGTTCCGTCGGTTGCGCGCTACCGCGAAGATTTTCTGCTGAACCGGCTTGAGCGGGCGCAGATCGCGTCGCTGACCTTGTTGGCTGACGATATGATCGACAGCGCACTGGAACAGGAACTGCTGCAAAGCGCCGGGGTTTTCAACGTGGTGCTGCGGCGCGATGAGTTGCGCCAGCTTGTGCTGTCATCGCCGATGCCGGGTGAGGTTGTCGCGACATTTGATTTGCGGGATGCCACAGCGGTCACCCTGATCCGCGACGCGATGATGCGGTTGCTGACCCCCGAACCGCAGATGATCCGGGTGATTGGCAATCCGTTTCAGGATGGCGGGCTGCTGATCGAAATCACGATTGAATCGACGGAATTGCGCGCCGCGATCATTGATTACGGGATCCGCATCCTGATCCTGTCGGCGGTGATCTCCATTGTGACGGCGGGGTTGTTGTTCCTTGCCGTGCGGGTGCTGCTGGTCAAACCGATCAAGGGCGTGGTCGGGCATATGCAAAGCTACGCAAAGGCCCCAGAAGATGCCCGTCGGGTGATCCAGCCCTCTGCAAGCGTCACCGAATTGCGCGAAGCCGAAGAGGCGTTGCAGTCGCTGCAAACCCAACTGACGCAGGCGTTGAAGCAAAAGGAACGTCTGGCCCAATTGGGCGGTGCCGTGGCCCGGGTCAGCCATGATTTGCGCAATATCCTGACCTCGGCACAGCTTTTCACCGACCGGATCGAGATGAGCGAAGATCCCACCGTTAAACGCATGGCCCCGAAGCTGGTCAATTCCATCACGCGGGCGGTGTCGCTGTGCGAAAGCACGCTGGCATTTGGCCGCGCCGAAGAACCGGCCCCGACGCTCACCTTGTTCAACCTGGCGGAACTGGTCAGCGATGTGATCGACAGTGAACGGCTGGCCATCGGTGAATTTGATCTGAGCTTTGCCGAAGATGTGCCCGGAAACCTCATGATCCGGGCGGATCCCGAACAGATGTACCGCGTGATCTCGAACCTTGTGCGCAACGCGCGGCAGGCCATCATCGGCACGGGCCACCCCGGAGAGATCAGCGTATCCGCGCGAACCAGCGACGAGTCGTGGTGCATCGATGTGACCGACACCGGACCGGGTCTGCCCAAGAAGGCGCTGGAGCATCTGTTCCAGCCGTTCCAAGGCGGCGCGCGCAAGGGCGGCTCAGGCCTTGGACTGGCAATTGCCGAAGAACTGGTGCGCGGTCACGGCGGGACCTTACGCCTGTTAAAATCGGACGAAACCGGCACCGCATTCCGCATCGACCTGCCGATGGGAGACGTTGGATAAATGAACCGACGCAAGTTACGGATTTCTTGGAATTTGCGCTTGCATCGGTCCGGCACTGCGTCTATCTCACGCCCCGTGGACCGATAGCTCAGCTGGATAGAGTACTTGACTACGAATCAAGGGGTCGGGGGTTCGAATCCTCCTCGGTCCGCCACATTCCTACCCTAAGATACAAACGGGCATCATCGCGACTTGGACGCGACGTTAGCAGGTATCGTGCGACGTGGCGGTTGCGGGCATCGCCTAACGAGAAGCCGTTCAGACGGGCCAACCTGATTTGCGGACCTGATCCGTGTGTTGCCCAAGACGGGGTGCGGTTTTTTCAGTGGCGAGTTGCAGCTCACTGAAGGTGATCGGTGTGCGCACGCCGGGGATGGCGTCGGGACCGATTTCCATGCCGCGATGGCGGATTTGGGGGTCTTCGAAGACCTCTTGCACCGTGTTGATCGGAGAGGCGGGGACTTTTTGCTGTTTGAGCGCGTCCAGGAGGTCTGACTTGCGCCAATTGGCGGTTGCGGCCTTCAGGGCCGGGGCCAGCACACTGCGGTGTTCGACGCGGCCGGAATTTGTCTGGTAGCGGGGATCCTCGGCGATCTCTGGCAGGGTCAGGACCGCACAAAGGCGTTGGAACTGGCCGTCATTGCCTGCCGCGATGATGATGTCGCCGTCGGCCACGGGGAAGACCTCGTAGGGGACGATGTTGGGATGCTGGTTGCCCATCCGTTTCGGAGAGGTGCCGGTGGACAGGTAGTTCATCGATTGGTTGGCCAGCGCGGCCGTGCCCGCGTCGAGCAGGCTCATGTCGATATGCTGACCCTTGCCCGTCTTGCTGCGTGCCGCGAGCGCGGCCTGGATCGCGATGACAGAATAGAGCCCGGTGTAGATGTCAGTGACGGCCACGCCGACCTTCTGTGGCTCTCCTTCGGGGTCGCCGGTGATCGACATCAGGCCGGACATGCCCTGGATCAGGTAGTCATAGCCTGCGCGTTCGGCATAGGGGCCGGTCTGGCCGAAGCCGGTGATCGAACAATACACAAGTGCCGGGTTGATGGTGGACAGCGCGTCGTAGTCCAGCCCGTATTTGGTCAGGCCACCCACTTTGAAGTTTTCAATCACGACATCTGCGTCGCGGGCGAGCTCCTGCACAAAGGCGCGGCCTTCGTCCGTGGCCAGATCGGCTGTGACCGAATATTTCCCGCGATTGCAGCTGTAAAAATAGGCGGCGGACGGTGTGTCTTCGTCCGGGCGTTCAATGAACGGCGGGCCCCAAGTGCGGGTGTCGTCGCCATTCGGGCTTTCGACCTTGACCACAGTTGCGCCAAGGTCGGCCAGAGTTTGACCGACCAACGGGCCCGCAAGAATGCGGGCCAGTTCAAGGACCTTCAGGCCGTCCAGTGGTGCTGTCATCAGAAGAACGCCTGAAGCCCTGTCTGTGCCCGGCCAAGGATCAGCGCATGGACGTCATGCGTGCCTTCATAGGTGTTCACGGTCTCAAGGTTCTGCGAATGCCGGATCACATGGTATTCCGCCATGATGCCGTTGCCGCCATGCATGTCCCGTGCGTGCCGCGCGATGTCGAGCGCCTTGCCGCAATTGTTGCGCTTGATCAGGCTGATCGCTTCGGGGGCGGCGGTGCCGGCATCCAGCATGCGACCGACCTGCAAGGCGGCGTGCAGGCCCAGGGTGATCTCTGTCTGCATATCGGCGAGCTTTTTCTGGAACAGCTGTGTCTGCGCCAGCGGGCGTCCGAATTGCGTGCGGTCCAGACCGTATTGACGTGCGCGGTGCCAGCAATCCTCGGCCGCGCCCATCACACCCCAGGCGATGCCATAGCGGGCGCGATTCAGACAGCCAAACGGCCCTTTGAGTCCTTCAACACCCGGCAGCAGCGCGTCTTCACCGACTTCGACATTGTCGAGCACGATTTCACCGGTGATCGAAGCGCGCAGCGACAGCTTACCTTCAATCTTTGGAGCGGACAGGCCTTTCATGCCTTTCTCAAGCACGAAGCCCCGGATCTTGCCGCCATGGGCTTCGGATTTGGCCCAGATCACGAAGACATCGGCAATCGGGCTGTTGGAAATCCACATCTTCGCGCCGTTGAGCACGTAGCCGCCCTCGGTTTTCTTGGCCACGGTTTTCATTCCGGCGGGATCGGACCCCGCGTCGGGTTCGGTCAGGCCAAAACAGCCGATCAACGTGCCTGCCGCCAGACCGGGCAGGTATTTCTGGCGCTGTTCGTCGGTGCCGTAGGCGTGGATCGGGTACATCACCAAAGAGCTTTGCACGCTCATCATCGACCGATAGCCGCTGTCGACGCGTTCAACCTCGCGCGCAACAAGGCCGTAGCTGACATAGCCCGCGCCCAAGCCGCCGTATTCTTCCGGGATGGTGATGCCCAACAGCCCCATTTCGCCCATCTCGGCGAAAATCTCGGGCGCAACGCCCTCATTGAGGTACATGTCCGAGACCCGTGGCATCAGCTTGTCCGACGCATAGGCGGCGGCACTGTCGGCCACCATACGCTCGTCCTCGGTCAGCGCGCCGCGCAGTCCAAGAGGGTCTTCCCAGTCGAATTTAGAAAGAGAGGGTCCGTGACCCGCGTTCGACGCATCAAGCATGTCCAAGTTCCTCGTTTATCTCGCGTACCGCACACCGCCCTGCGATACCTTCAAGCGCGGTTGCGGACAAGTGTCTGTCACCCGACAAATAGCCGATATCGCCCGGTGCCGAAACCCCAACAGGCGCTGCGCCTGCGACAGACGGACATCGCGTCCCGTCCCCCCTACCGCGCAGGATGCGCTATTCCAGCGTCTTGCCGGGCGCGAGGTAATTGGGGTCGGCTTTGACCTCGATCAGGCTGACCCCTTGTGTGGATCGGGCCTCGGCCAGCGCGGTGACAAAAGACGTGCAATCCGTCGCCTGCACCGCATGTGCGCCAAAGGATCGCGCAAAGGCGCAGAAGTCGGGGTTGCCCAAATCGGTTCCCGACACCCGGCCGGGGTATTCGCGCTCCTGATGCACACGAATGGTGCCATAGCGCCCGTTGTCGATGATGATCACGGTCAGGTTCAGGTCGTAATGCACGGCAGTGGCCATTTCCTGACAGGTCATCATGAAACAGCCGTCCCCGGCGATGGCCACAACCTGGCGGTCCGGTGCGCAGATCGCGGCACCGATGGCGGCAGGGAAGCCATAGCCCATGGAGCCCGAGGTTGGCGCAAGCTGCGATCCGGGGCTGCGATAGCGGTAGAACCGGTGCAGCCACCCGGCATAGTTCCCCGCGCCGTTACAGACGATCGCCGTTTCGGGCAGTACTTCGGCAAGGTGGGCAAAACACGGGGCCAGCGGATCCCCTTGCACTGATGCGGGTGTGTTGAAGTCTTCGAACTGCGCCCGCAGGGTTGCGGTGCGCTGCGCAACGCCTTCGGCTGCGATGGGGGACCAGCTGGCCGCCTCCACGCAGAAACTTTCGGTGTCAGACACCAGCGCGATGTCGGGCTCGAACACCCGGCCCAACTCTTCCGGCTCGGGAAACACATGGATCAGCGCATGCTGCGGTACGGGGGCGGTCAACAGGGAATAGCCCTTGGTTGTCATCTCCCCCAGCCGTGGACCGATGGCGAGCAGAAGATCGGTTTCGGCCATCAACGCTTCAAGATAGGGCGGGGTGCCAACACTGTAATGGCCGACATAGTTGGGATGATCATTGTTGATCAGCCCCTGACAGCGAAGTGAGACCGCGACCGGCAGCCCTTGCGTTTCGGCAAACCGTTCAAGCGCGGCAATGCCCTTGGGTGTCCAGCCACCGCCGCCTGCCATGATCAGCGGCGCCTTGGCCGCGGCCAGCCGCGTTTTCACCGCTTCCATCGTGTCGCGCACCGGCGCGTAGCGCGGCGCCTCAATTCGTGCAGGCGGCGTCGGCACGGCAATTTCGTCGTAAAGCATGTCCTCGGGCAGGGCGAGCACCACCGGGCCGGGGCGTCCGGACATGGCCGTCCGGAACGCGCGGCTGATATATTCCTGCAGCCGCGATGCATCGTCGATCTGGGCCACCCATTTGGCCATCTGGCCGAACATCCGGCGGTAATCGATTTCCTGAAACGCTTCACGATCCACCATGTCGCGCGCGACCTGCCCCAGAAACAGGATCATCGGTGTCGAATCCTGATAGGCGACATGCACACCCGCGCTGGCATTGGTTGCGCCCGGACCGCGTGTGGCAAAACAGATCCCCGGTCTGCCGGTCAGCTTGCCATAGGCCTCGGCTGCCATCGCCGCGCCGCCTTCCTGTCGGCAGGTGACAAACCGGATGTCGGCCTCGCGCCCGTAGAACGCGTCCAGAACCGGAAGATAGCTTTCACCGGGCACACCAAAGACAGCCCGGACGCCTTGCGCCTGCAACTGGTCGACAAGGTGGTCCGCTGCTCGGAGTGTGTTCTTGAGGGTCATGGGAGGTCTCGGCAATTGCGATGGTTTGCCAGACGCTAATCGCGTTCGCGGGGCAGGGCAATTCGGTTCCCGGTGTCAGCGCGCAAGAAGCAGTGTCAGCCAGTTCATGAACTGCGCCTGATGGTCGGGCAGGGCCGTGGACTTCCGCGCGATGTAATAGCCCTCTTTCGCTTCGAACGGTCGAAAGGGCAATTCGGCGATTTTGCCTTGCAGGATAGCCTCTTTCGAAATCAACCCATGGCACAGCGCGATCCCTGCACCACCGATGGCCAGGTCCACCGCCATGCCGTGCGTGTCGACCAGAAGGCTGTGATCCAGCGGCTGTCTGGATTTGAGCCGTGTGCCGATATCGGACCACCCCAACGACAGCCCAACCGGCTGGATCAGCGGATACTCCGCCAGACGCGGGACAGCGTCGGGGCCTTCAAAGCGCGCTGCAATGTCAGGCACAGCCACCGCGTGCAGGAATGACGGCTCCAACCGTTTGGCATCGCGCCCGACAACGCTGGGTGGGCCAAAACGGATTTCGATATCGGCGTTTGTGGATACGAAATCATCCGGCCAGATGGTTGTGACCAACTGGATCGCGATCTCGGGGTGGCGAAGGTGAAACGCCGCAAGATGCGGGGCCAGCACCCAATGCGCGATGCTGGCCGAGGTGGCGATGGTGAGCGTCGGTTTGGCCTGATCCGGCAGGAACCGCTGCGTGGCGCTTGTCAGCGTGGCCATCGCCGCCGCCACGTCCGGCAGCAGCAACCTCCCCGCATCGGTCAGGGCAAGGCTCCGGTTGCCCCGCACAAAGAGCTGCGTGCCCAACCGGTCTTCCAACGCGCGCACATGCTGGCTGATCGCGGATTGCGTAAAGCCAAGCTCGTCTGCGGCGAGGGTGAAGCTCAGGTGACGGGCGGCGGCATCGAATGCGCGGAACCAGGTGAGAGGGGGGAGGGATTTCGCCATATAATGACATAAGCATATCTAATGCACTCATGTCATTTTCTTTTGTTTGTTCGGCCCGCGCGCGGTGGCGTAACCTGCGCCGATCCTAGGGGGGAGCCAAATATGCAGCCGGACATCCGCAAAATCGTCAACTTTCAGGAAGACGTGCTTGTCGAAGGCTTCAAACCTGCCGACCCGCCGTGGTCGATGTTTGCCGTCGCGGCGGTCATCACGAACCCCTGGGCGGGTCGCTATGTCGATGACCTGAAGCCCGTGATCCAATCCTTCGGGCCCGTTCTCGGCGCGCTGCTCACCGAACGCATCACCGCGATGACCGGTGGGGGCGACAAGATCGAAGCGTTTGGCAAGGCGGCGATTGTGGGCCTTGATGGCGAAATCGAACATGCCTCCGGCCTGATCCATACGCTGCGGTTCGGCAATTTCTTCCGTGAGGCCGTTGGCGCCAAATCCTACCTCGCCTTCACCAACATTCGCGGCGCGGCCAATGCGCCGCTGCAGATCCCGCTGATGGACAAGAACGATGTTGGCCGTCGGTCGCACTACCTGACGGTGCATTTCGCCATTCCAGACGCACCGCGCGCGGATGAACTGGTGATCGCGCTGGGCGCGGCCACCTCGGGCCGTCCGCACCACCGAATCGGCGACCGCTATCAGGACCTCAAGGATTTGGGACATGACGTGGACAACCCGGCCGCGGTCTGAGGGCGCGGGGAAGATCAGCTTTTGGCGCGCGGGGCAGGGGGCACCGCTTGTCCTGATCCATGGTGTAGGCCTTCGCGCCGAAGCCTGGGCGGCCATTGGTCCAATGCTGGATAAGGACTTTACGGTCTATGCGGTCGACATGCCGGGCCACGGTGGATCGCCCTTGAACAACGCCGTTACGTTGCAGGAATACGTCACGCGGATCTGCGATTTCGTGCAAGCGCTTGATGCACCTGTCTGCATCGCGGGTCATTCCATGGGGGCGATGATCGCGCTGGAACTGGCGGGGCAAATGCCGGATCGTGTCTTGGGCGTCGCCGCCCTCAACGCCATCTACCGCCGCACACCAGACGCGGCGCGGGCGGTGCAAGCCCGTGCAAACGCGTTGAACCCGGCGGACCCGTCCTCCCCCGATGCAACCCTCGAACGGTGGTTCGGCGCGCACCCGCAAGGGGCATTGGCCGATTCCGCTGAAGCCTGCCGCGACTGGCTGACGCGTGTCGATCCGCAAGGCTATGCCGCCGCCTACCGGGTGTTCGCGCATCATGACGGGCCGGACAATGCGGTGCTGCGGGGCCTTCCCATGCCGGCACTGTTCCAGACCGGTCCGGGTGATCTGAACTCTACACCGGACATGTCCCGCAGCATGGCCGCTCTTGTACCGCAAGGGCGCGCAGAGATCGTGCCGGATGCGGCGCATATGATGCCGATGACCCATCCCGATGCGGTGGCACAGGCGCTCTTGCAGACCTTTGGCCAAACCAAATGACCCAACCCCAGCAATCAGAAAGGTGATCCCATGGAGTTTTCGCTCTTTGCCCATATGGAGCGCCTGACCGCCGATCAGGACCACCAGACGCTTTATGACGAATTCATCGGTCTGTGCCAGATGGCCGATAACGGCGGCATGCGCGCGATCTGGACGGGGGAACATCACGGGATGGAGTTCACCATCGCGCCCAACCCGTTCACCACGCTGGTTGACCTGAGCCACCGGACCAAGAATGTCCGTCTGGGCACTGGTACGGTTATCGTCCCGTTCTGGCACCCGATCAAACTTGCCGGAGAGGCCGCGATGGCAGATGTGATCACCGGCGGGCGCATCGAAATCGGGGCCGCGCGCGGGGCTTATTCCTATGAATATGAGCGCATGTCGCCGGGTTTGGACGCTTGGGAAGCCGGGCAACGCATGCGGGAAACCCTGCCCCTGATGCGCCCGTTGTGGGAGGGCGATTGTGCGCATGACGGCACCTATCACAGCTTCCCTGCAACCACCTCGGCCCCGAAACCCGTGCAGGAAAACGGCCCGCCCATCTGGGTCGCGGCGCGGGATCCCAACAGCCATGAATTTGCGGTTCACAATGGGTTCAACGTTCAGGTGACGCCGCTTTGGCAAGGCGATGAAGAGATCGACAGTTTGATGGACCGGTTCAACGCCGCCTGTGAAACCCATGACGGCCCCCGCCCCAAGATCATGCTCCTGCACCACACGTATGTTGCGTCAGACGCTGATGATGCGCAACTCGGTGCGCAGGAACTCAGCCGGTTCTACAACTATTTCGGTGCGTGGTTTCAGAACAAGCGCCCGGTGCAGCAAGGCCTGATCGAACGCATCAGCGACGAAGACATGGCGGGCAACAGGATGATGGCCCCGGACATCATGCGCCGGGACCTGACCATCGGCACAGCGCAAGAAGTGATTGACCGCATCAAGCGATACGAAGACCTTGGCTATGATGAATTTTCGTTCTGGATCGACAGCGGGATGAGCACCGAGCGCAAGCGCGCCTCGCTTGCGCGGTTCATCGACGATGTGATGCCCGCCTTTACCTGAAGGACCTCAAATGGCCGACACACAGCACTTCCCGCTCTACATCGCGGGCGCATTTAAGGCCGGGTCCTTAGGTCAGGTGATGGAGAGCATCAACCCCGCCACCGGCCACGTCTGGGCGACATTCGACTGCGCCTCGCCTGATGACGTGAACACCGCCATCGCCGCCGCCCGCGCCGCGTTGGACCTGCCGGACTGGCGCGACATGACGCAGACTGCGCGTGGCAAACTGCTCTATCGTCTTGCCGATCTGGTCGCCGAAAACGCCGAAGCGCTTGGTCGGATCGAGACGACCGACAGCGGCAAGCTTGCGTCCGAGACGATGGCGCAGACGGGCTATGTGGCCGACTACTATCGCTACTATGCGGGCCTTGCCGACAAGATCGAAGGCGCGGTTCTTCCCATCGACAAACCCGACATGCACGTCTTTACCCAAAGAATGCCCATCGGAGTTGTTGTTGGCATCGTGCCGTGGAACGCGCAGATGTTTCTGGCCGCAACCAAACTTGCCCCGGCCTTGGCGGCAGGCTGTACCGTGGTGCTCAAGGCGTCGGAAATCGCCCCTGCGCCGATGCTTGAGTTTGCAAAGCTGATTGATCAGGCAGGCTTTCCGCCCGGTGTTGTGTCGATTCTCACGGGGGACGCGAAAAACTGTGCGGTCCCGCTCACGCGCCACCCCGATGTGGATCGCATCGCTTTTACAGGCGGGCCGGAAACAGCGCGCCATGTGGTGCGCAATTCGGCTGAAAACTTCGCGGTGACAACGCTCGAACTTGGCGGCAAATCCCCGATCCTCGTGTTCGACGATGCCGATCTGGATGCCGCCGCAAACGGCCTGATTGCGGGCAATTTCGGCGCGTCCGGTCAATCCTGCGTCGCGGGAACACGCGGGTTGATCCACAGGCCTGTGCTGGAGGCGCTGATCGCCAAAATCACCGAGAAATGCCGCGACTTGAAAGTCGGCGATCCGCATGATCCCGCGACCCATCTTGGCCCGCTTTGCACCGTCGCGCAGGTGGAAAAGATCGAAGCGACGCTGTCCAAAGCGACGTCCCAGGGCGCAACCATCGCGTTTGGCGGCAAACGCGCCGACGCGGGTGCGCATTACGTCCAACCGACGCTTGTTCTGGCCAACAGCCCCGACACCGAGACCCTCAAGGTCGAGATGTTCGGCCCTGTGATGACTCTCCTCCCGTTCGACACCGAAGACGAGGCCATCGCACTGGCCAATGACAGCGATTTCGGCCTCGGCTCGGGTGTCTTCACCCAGAACGTCGCCCGCGCGCATCGCGTGTCGAAACGCATCCGGTCCGGCATCACATGGGTCAACACCTACCGCGCGATTTCCCCCATCGCGCCGTTTGGAGGTCTCAACCAGTCGGGGTATGGCCGCGAGGCGGGACAGGAGGCGATTCTGGATTACACCCGTGTCAAAACCACGTGGATCAACACCTCGGATCAGCCGATGGCAAACCCGTTTGTGATGCGATGATCCGTCCTGTCAAAGCGCCTGTGGCGCCGTCGTTTGATCGTCTGTTTGGGTCGTCAACGGATTGCCTCATCGGAAACAACTCTGCCAGATTGGAAACATGACACAACAAATGCGCATCGACGGTCTGCAATACGCCAACTGGTCCGAAACCATCTTTCGCCAAATGCGCGAAGGCGGCGTGGACGCGGTGCATGTGACCATCGCCTACCACGAGACGTTCCGCGAGACGGTGCTGAATTTTGAACGCTGGAACCGCTGGTTTGAACAGTATCCCGACCTGATCCTGAAAGGCCTGACCGCTGCCGATATCGACGTCGCGCGCGAGACGGGGCGGACGGCGATCTTCTTTGGTTTTCAGAATCCCAGCCCCATCGAAGACGATATCGGGCTGGTCGAAATCCTTCACACGCTGGGCGCGCGGTTCATGCAGTTGACCTACAACAACCAATCGCTTCTGGCGACGGGCTGTTACGAGGACGAAGACACCGGCATCACCCGCATGGGGCGGCAGGTCATCAAGGAAATGAACCGGGTTGGTCTGGTGGTTGACATGAGCCATTCGGCGGATCGGTCAACCATTGAGGCCGCCGATATCTCGGAGCGGCCGATTGCGATCACCCATGCCAACCCACATGCGTGGCAACCCGCGCTGCGCAACAAGACCGACGAGGTGATCCGCGCGGTGACGCAAAACGGCGGGATGTTCGGGTTTTCGTTGTATCCGCACCACCTGAAAAACAAATCCGACTGCACGCTGCAGGACTTCTGCGAGATGATCGCGCGGACAGCGGATCAGTTCGGGGTTGATCATCTTGGGATCGGATCAGACCTGTGTCAGGACCAGCCCGACAGCATCGTTGAATGGATGCGCACCGGGCGCTGGACGAAAGAGATCGATTACGGCGAAGGCTCGGCCGCAGCCCCCGGTTTCCCGGCCATGCCCACGTGGTTTCAGGACAACCGCGATTTCGGGAATATCGAACAGGGCTTGCTGGATGTCGGGATGTCTGCTGACGAAGTGGCTGGCGTCATGGGCGGGAACTGGTACCGTTTCTTTGCAGAGAATTTTGGGGGACAGGAATGACACCCGAACCGGCACCCATTCATCGACGTGACCCGGCCCACGTGATGCGGCTGAAGCGGCTGGGATCGTTTCATCAATGTCGGTTGAGCTTTATGCGCGTGCTGACCCGGCGCATGGCGGCGGACAACTGGAGCTTTACGCGCAGGACGTTCGATGTGGATGACCGGGGTGTGGGCCATGCGGTCTATACCGCGCAAGGCCCCGATCGCAGCTATTCGCTGGTGGCGTTTGCCCATGATCTGCCGCCGGAAAAGCGGTCAGACCGGGTGATTGCCGACGCATGGGATGCGACCTTTGCGTTGTTTGATGGCGATCCGACCCCCGACGACATTCAGCGGTTGTCCCGGAATGTTCCGGTGCAGGAGGCTGGTCGCATCTCATCGTCCGAACTGACCCTGTCACGGGCCAACCGGTCGGTGCGGTTGTGGAGCCATGTCGTGGAGGCGCTGGCCTCTGGGCAGCAGCCCGACACCGACCAGATTGATGCGGTGGGATACCTCATGCGCACCACGGCGGTCTACGGGTCTGGCAAGTTTGGTGCCGCTGACCGGGAAACCATCGCGGATCGTGAAGAGCTCGCCGTGCCGTTTCAGGCCGAAATGCTGACCGTCTACCTGATCCGCACATTTGTTCGCGATCTGGTGGAACATATGGCGCGAGTGCAGGGGGGCGCGGATGCGGTTGCGCTGGACCCAAAGATCGCGCGGAGCCTTGGCATCGGCAATTCCACGGGGCTGGGTATGGCCCCGTTTCTGGTCAATCATCCGGTGTTGTTCAACAACTGGATCATGGCGCGCGAAGAGGCAGTTGCGCGGGTGCGCGCGGTTGAGACCGCAACAGCGGAAGACCGGGACATCTTCGCAGATGTTCTGGCACGCAGCAAAAGGTCGGTTGATCTTTGGACGTCGGAACATCCGGCACAAATCCGCAAACTGGACGCGCTGCGTGCGGATATGGACGCGCTTTGCAGGTATGTTGATCAACAGGATCCGGGTGCCCTGTTCCCGTGGGACCGGATCATAACCTGGAGCGAAAGCGCGCTGAGCGAGGAAGGGCAGGAACTGGTCGCGTCGCTGATCCTTGAACCCTATCCCGATCTGGTGGACGGTTTGTCCTGCTGCATGTCAGACACCAACAGCGATGCGTTTCGGATTGACGGGAAGATGCCTGTCGAAGAGGTGAAATCCCTGTTGCAGGCCGCATTTGGCTGGGCGTTTGATCTGGAATGGGACGCGCCCCGGAACTGTGCGCGGGCGTGGTACGTGTCCGAGGAAAAGCTGGAACCACGGTTGGGCGAACGCTTTGAAGAGCCGATTTCGGAGTATGAGCAACCGCTGGCCCCGGCGCGGGACGCGACGCTGGCGTATCAGTCGTTGACGGAATGGCAGGACGACGAGCGGATTGCGGAGTTCCTGTTAAAGCACCCCGAACACCGGCACACGGTGCGTCGCGCGCAGATGTCGTTGGTCGCGCCCTATGGCGAAATCCGCGACAACACCATTTGTCAGACTGTACTGCCCATCGACATGCTGCGCGCCAAACTGTCGTTTTTCGGGGCCACGCATTTTGACCCGCGCTCGGATCGGTGGGTGCGCATCTGCATGTATGCAGGCGCGCCCTATCCCGAGGAATTGACCGGCGATAATGCCGACCGCTGGGTGTATCCGGACATCCCCGGGTGACCTATTCGCTGAACGAAATTGATGCCACAGCCAAGAAGGCGGCGCGTGGAGCGGGGTATTCCTGGGGTGTGGCCGAAGACACGGGCAAAGCGCTGCGGTTTCTGTGCCAGAACGGATTGGACGGATGCGGCGCGCTTGCCGCCTTTCTGGTCGCAACCGATGGCATCGACAAAAGCCAGCTTGCGCCAGAGCGCGACGGAGATATGTGGCGCGCGCAGGGGTCGCGCCTGTGCCCGATCACATTGGGGATCACCGCTGCAGACCGCGCGTATCAGATCGACGATACGCCTTTTCAGGCGGCCGACACGCGGTATCCAGTGCTGATCCTGCCGTTTGCCGCCCTTGTGGCCCGGTCGCTTGGACGCTGTGTTGTGGTGGATTGCGATACGTCACGCATGGCGACAGATGGACGATTGGTCTCGGTTTCGCGGTCCGTTCCAGAAACAGCGGCCAGCGTCACGCTGTCTTGCGGGGACAGGTTGGGACAGCCCAACCCGCAGTTTTCCCGCGCTGTGCCAAAGGACACAGACTGGGCCACGCTCAATGCATTTGCGCACCGCACCTATGCCCCGGCGACCGAAGAAAGCCGCCTGAAAGGCGCGGGTTAAGGTCAGAGCGTGACCGGCTGCCCGGTTTTGCACGACAGGGTTGCTGCATCCGCCAGTTGCTGTGCTTTTAGACCGTCGGTGATGGACGGCGTCATTGGGGTGCTGGAGGTCAGGCAGTCCACGAAATGGGCCAGTTCGGCACGGTAGGCGCTTTCATAGCGTTCCAGAAAGAAATGCATCACGGGTGCTGTCTTGAAACCGCTTTGCGTTGCCGCCTCGACCGTATTTTCATGCACATTCGCCGCGCGCAGCATCCCCTTGGATCCGTGCACTTCGATCCGTTGATCGTACCCATAGGCCGCGCGCCGCGAATTGCTGATCTGGCAGATCTTGCCGCTGGCGGTCGTCAGCGTCACCGCCGCCGTATCCACGTCACCCGCCGCGCCGATGTCGGGATCGACAAGCGCGCTTCCAACGGCAAACACGCTGACCGGGTCTTCGCCCAGCAGGAACCGCGCCATATCAAGATCATGGATCATCATGTCCCGGAAAATACCGCCAGAGCTTTTGATATAGCTGATCGGGGGCGGGGCAGGGTCGCGGGACAGGATTGTGACCAGTTCGGTATCGCCGATCTCGCCGCCGCCCAGCCGCTTTTGCAGGTTGGCAAAACTGGGGTCAAAGCGCCGGTTGAAGGCGGTCATGAACGGCACGCCAGCACCCTCGACCGCTTTGATACAGTCGCGGATGCGATCCGCCGACATATCAATGGGCTTTTCGCAAAAGATTGCCTTGCCTGCCGCAGCGGCTGCATGGATCAAATCGTAATGCGTGTCGGTGGGGGTGCCGATGACAACCGCGTCCACGTCCTTGCTGTTGATGAGCGCGTCGCTGTCCAGCACCTGCGCGCCGGTTTTGGCGGCCAAAGCGTTGGCCGGATCGTCAAACGCGTCGGACACGGCGGTCACGCGCGCGGTGTCGATCTGGCTGGCGGACCGTGCGTGCACAACGCCAATCCGCCCGCATCCCAACAATCCCAGATTAAGCATGTGATGCCCCCTTGAACCCTGTCAGCACGCGCCGTGCGGCGGCGACCATTGGATCATGTGTGTCTTTCAAAATCGCGACGCGGTCAAACCGGGCAGGATCGCTGTTTACAGCAGCGCGCATCGCGTCGCCAAAGGCCATCCGCAATTCCGTTCCGATATTGAATTTGCAGATCGCAGAGCCCTGCGCCAAGCGTCTGCGCTGCTCGACCGGAACGCCCGATCCGCCGTGGATCACCAGTGGCACGGTTGTGACCGCCTCAATCGCACGAATGCGGGGTTCGTCCAGCCCGCCGTCCTTGTCTTCCTGCAGGTGCACGTTGCCCACCGAAATCGCCATCGCATCGACATTGGTTTCAACAGCGAATTGTGCGGCTTCCTTCGGGTCCGTTCCGGCAGATTGTTCGCCGCCGGAATAGCCGACAAACCCGATCTCGCCTTCGCACGAGATGCCAGCCGCATGCGCCATTTCGGCAATGGTGGCGGTTTCGGCGATGTTCTGCGCCAACGGCTTGCGCGACCCGTCAAACATCAGCGATGTGAACCCGCTGTCCAGCGCCTCTTTGCATTCGTCCATCGTATAGCCGTGATCCAGATGCGCCACGACCGGGACAGACGCGTGTTCGGCCAGATGGCGGAACATCTTGCCCAGAATCGGCAGGGGCGTGTGCGCCCGGCAGGACGGTCCGGCCTGCAGGATCACAGGCACGTTTTCCGCCTCGGCTGCCGCCACATAGGCGCGCATGTCTTCCCATCCCAGCGTGACCAACCCGGCCACGGCGTGTCCCTGCTTCAGCGCGGGCTGAAGCACCTCTGCCAGTGTCGCCAGCGTCATTTGAACTTGGCAATCATGTCTTTGATGCCCGGGATCGTTTCGATCTGATAGGCATGTGTCGGTTGGAAATACTGCACAAGGCTGCGCTGGCTCAGGCCGCCAAGAATAGTGAAATAGTACATTTCATAACCCGGCAGAACGGCGCAGGGGTGATACCCCTTGTCGATGCAGATCGTGGAGCCATCCATGATGTGATAGGCATCGCCGGGTTCATTGTCGGCGCGCTGCAGCATCTGAAGGCCGGAGCCGTGTTTCGGACGGAACCGGAAGTTATAGGTCTCGTCGTGCCGCGACTCGTCCGGCAGGCGGTCCGTGTCATGCTTGTGTGACGGGAACCCGGACCAGCCACCTTGCCCAACGGTATAAAGTTCAGACACCAGCAAACGGCCGACCTTGTTGTGCTGTTTCTGCCCTAGGATGTGTTTGATCTTGCGATGCGTTTTGGTGTCGTCCGACCCGTATTGCACAAGGTCCAATTCGGCCACGCGCACATCGAAAGGATCAAGTACCTTGTCGTATTTCGCGCCAGCCACAAACACCTCGGTGTCGTCCGACGTGCAGACCATGCTGACCTTGGCCCCAACCGGCACATAAACGCCCTCGGGCTCCCCATCCCACACGTCTTCGCCCCGGTTTCCCAGCGAGGCAAAGCTCACGCCTTCGACATCGACATCCACGGTTCCGGTCGCGGGAACGACACAGGTCTCATAGCCCGGCACCTGATAGTCAAAGCTTTGCCCCTTCGTCAGCTTGACAATGTTGAAATAGTTCAGCGGAACGGTGGGATCATCTGTATCGACGATGGGCACGTTCTTGTTGTCGTGAGGTGCGATATGCATGGGGTCGTCCTCTTTAGGCCTCGGTCGGGCCGGGATGCGTCTTCAGGAATTCTTCAAGCTGCGCGGCATTCGGCATCGCCGGGGCGCAACCCGGTTTGGACACCACAATCGACGCGCAGGCCGATCCGCGCAGGATGGCGTCTTTGAGCGGGCGGCCTTCGGACAGGCCTGCCAGAAATCCCGCCATGAAACTGTCGCCCGCGCCGGTGGGTTTGACGGCCTCAACCGGGTAAATCCCGGTCTTGATTTCAGCGCCGTCCGCAAAGGTGATCGCACCGAGAGGACCCATCTTGTAGACAACGATCTGCGCGCTGTTCTGGGCAAGGTCGCGGGCTTTGCCCAACCCCTTGTCGGCGTCACCTGCCATAAAGCCAAACTCTTCGTCATTGCCGACAATGATATCCGACATCGCGCCGGCGCGGCTCAGGACATCTGCGGCCACGTCGGGCGACGGCCAGCTATAGGGGCGATAATCCACGTCAAAGATAATTGGCAGTCCCGCCGCCTTGGCCAGTTCAAACGCGCGGAACGTGGCGCTGCGCGACGGTTCGGCGGCAAACACCGTGCCCGCGGTGATCAATGCGCCGAAAGCGCTGTAATCCACCGCTTCGACATCTTCGAGTGACATCTGAAAATCGGCCGCGTTGTTGCGGTAGATGACGGATTGATGGTCGTCGACGCGGGTTTCGTAGACGGCCAAAGAGGTGCGGTATTCGCCCCGCACCCGTTTCACGTAACGCCGGTCAACGCCGTATTGGTCAAGTTGCGTTTCGCAATACCAGCCAATGGCGTCGTCAGACACGCAGGTCACAAGCGACGCGTCACATCCGAACTTGTACAGCCCCGCCGCAATGTTCGCGGATGACCCGCCCATCGCCACCATCATCGTCTCCGCATCGCGGGTGCGGGTGTTGGCAGGGTCGGGCGACAGGTCCATCCCAACGCGACCGATCACCAGGAATTTCCGTTTGGCCAGCGCCTCTTGCAGCATCAGACGCCCTTCCTTTGGCGGGAGCGGCTGCTTTCCCAATCCAGATGGGCATCGCGCACCTTTTGGGACGTGGTGACATGCGGTGTGCCGACCTCCCACCAGGCGTGGCCTTCGGTTGTCCAGCCGTCATAGGCGTCAACGTTCATGACAATCACGGATGTCTTGTCCGCCGCCTGAGCCCGTTTGAACGCCTCGGCCAGCTCTGCCGGGTTTGACACCGTTTCGGCATTGGCCCCCATCGATGCGGCGTGGGCCTCGAAATCGACGGTAAAGGGGGCGGGAACTGTGGGGCAATCGGCGATCAGGTTGTTGAAGCTTTCATTGCCGGTGTTGTTCTGCAGCTTGTTGATCACTGCAAACCCGCCATTGTCCAACACAAGGATGATCAGCTTTTTGCCCGTCAGTACCGACGAATAGATGTCGGAGTTGAGCATCAGGTAAGACCCGTCGCCGCAGAACGAAATGGTGTCGCGATCCGGTTCGCGTTCGGATTGCGCAATCCGCGCGCCCCAGGCCCCGGCGATTTCGTAGCCCATGCAGGAAAAGCCGAATTCCACGTCCACCGTGCCAGTGTCCAGGGTGCGCCAGTTGGCGGTGACTTCGGCAGGCAAGCCGCCCGCCGCCGCAACAATGCGGTCGCGTTTGTCGCAAAGCGCGTTCACCACCCCGATGGCCTGCGCATAGGAATTGGGGCGATTGTCCGCGTAAGCCACGTTGTCAGCGACATAGGCCACCCATTTTTTGCGCTCGTCCTGTGCTGTCGCCACCCAAGCGTCGGGCGCGCGGTAGTCTTTCAGTGCGGACGTCATCTCGATCAGGCTCAGCTTGGCATCCCCAACCACCGGCAAGGACCGATGCTTGGCCGCATCATGACGCGCGGCATTGATCGAAATGAACTGCGCGTCCTGGGCAAAGGCTGTCCATGACCCGGTTGTGAAATCCTGCAGGCGCGTGCCGACTGCAACGATCACGTCGGCCTGTTCGGCAATGGCATTGGCGCTGTCGGATCCTGTCACACCAATCGGCCCGATGTTCAGCGGATGAGTGTCCAGCAGATTGGCGCGGCCCGCGATGGTTTCGACCACCGGGATCTGGTGTGCCTCGGCGAACGTGGTCAGTTCGGCCACCGCGCGCGAATACTGAACACCGCCGCCCGCGATGATCATCGGGCGTTTTGCGGCTTTCAGGCAGGCCACAGCGTCTGCGATCTCGCCTGCATCCGGGGATTGCCGACGAATGCGATGCACCGTCTTTTCAAAGAACACGGCCGGATAATCATAGGTCCAGCCCTGCACATCCTGCGGCAGACCCAGAAAAGCTGGCCCGCAATCGGCCGGGTCCAGCATGGTTGCCAACGCGGCGGGCAGGGATTGGATCACCTGCGCCGGATGGGTGATCCGATCCCAGTAGCGCGTCGCCGGTTTGAAGGCGTCGTTCACGCCAAAGGTGGGGTCGTTGAAATTCTCCATCTGCTGCAAGACCGGGTCGGGCAGTCGGGTCAGGAAGGTATCCCCACACAGCAGCAACATCGGCAGACGGTTCGCATGGGCCAGCGCAGCAGCTGTCAAAAGGTTCGACGTGCCGGGACCCGCAGATGCGGTGCAGAACATGAAGCGCTGACGCAACCATTGCTTGGCATATCCGGCAGCGGCAAAGCCCATGCTTTGTTCATTCTGACCCCGATACAACGGCAGCGCGTCGCGCGTATCATACAGCGCTTCGCCAAGGCACGTCACGTTGCCGTGGCCGAAAATGCCAAATCCACCCCCGCAAACGCGCAGCACCTCGCCGTCCACGTCAATATACTGGTTTTCCAGCCACTTTATGATGGCTTGGGCTGTTGTGAGGGTCAGAGTTTCGGTGGTCATTGGCAGTCACGTCCCTTTACGATTCTTGTCCGGCGGTCATTTCCCGTCTTGAACAGAATGGAATCGCACGATACTAATTTTGCAACCGGTTGCAAACGGAATTTCAAAAAAGACGGGGGCACGCCGCATGGCGGAATTGGGCGTCGGAATAGTGGGCGGTGGATACATGGGCAAGGCGCACGCCGTTGCCATGTCGGCTGTTGGGGCGGTCTTCAACACCACGCTGCGCCCGCGGCTTGAGATGATCTGCGCGTCCAGTGCAGACAGCGCAGAACGGTATCGTGCCGCCTACGGGTTCAGCCGCTGTACCGCGGATTGGCAGGAGCTGGTGAATGACCCCAGGGTTGACGCCGTTGTCATCGCCAGCCCGCAGGAATTTCACCGCGCGATTGCCGAAGCGGCCTTTGCGCTGGGCAAGCCGGTGTTTTGCGAAAAACCCTTGGGCGCGTCGATAGAGGACAGCCGCGCGATGGTGGCGGCTGCAGAGGCGTCGGGTGTGGCAAACATGGTCGGGTTCAACTACATTCGCACCCCCGCCAGCCAATACGCCCGGCGGCTGATTTCCGAGGGTGTGATCGGAGACATCACCTGGTTTCGCGGCGAACATACCGAGGATTTCCTGAGCGACCCGCAGACGCCCGCCAACTGGCGCACCAGCGGCGATGCCAACGGCACGATGGGGGATCTGGCCCCGCATATGATCAATGCCGCGCTGGCGCTGCTGGGGCCGATAGACCGGCTGATCGCGGAGGTCGAAACCGTACATTCCAACCGTCCAAATGGGACGGTGACCAACGACGATCACGGCCAGATGATGTGCCGGTTTGCCCGTGGCGCGATGGGGCAGTTGTACTTCTCGCGCATCGCGACGGGCCGCAAGATGGGCTATGCCTACGAGGTCACGGGCACCAAGGGGGCGATCCGGTTTGATCAGGAAGACCAGAACGCGCTGTGGCTCTATATCGCGGACGGGCCAGAGGCGACCCGGGGCTTCACCAAGATCCTCACCGGCCCGGCGCATCCCGATTACCTGCCGTTCTGCCAGGGGCCGGGACATGGCACGGGCTATCAGGATCAGATCATCATAGAAGCCCGCGATTTTTTGCAGGCCATTGAAACCGGTCAGCCGATTTGGCCCACATTCCATGACGGGATGCTGGTCAACCAGGTGATCGCGGCGGCGATGGCGTCGTCACGTGACAAAACATGGAAAGACGTCAGCGCTTTCTGATTTGGGAAAGGACCCCGATGACACTTCGTATTGGCAATGCGCCCTGTTCCTGGGGCGTGGAATTTGCGGATGATGCCCGCAACCCGAAATGGCAAACCGTGCTGCAAGAATGCGCAGATGCCGGGTATACCGGGATCGAGCTTGGCCCCGTCGGATATATGCCCGAAGACCCGGCTATTCTGGCAGATGCTTTGGCGCAGCATGATCTGGACCTGATTGGCGGCGTGGTGTTCCGTCCCTTCCACGATCCCGCCGCGTGGGACGACGTGATGGACGGCGCGGTGCGGACCTGCAAAGCGCTGGTGGCGCATGGCGCGCAGCACCTGGTGTTGATCGACTCCATTTCAGAACGCCGCGCCCCGACCGCCGGGCGCGCCTCTGAGGCCGAGCAAATGGTCGACGCGGAATGGGGCGCGTTTCGGGATCGGATTGCAACGGTCGCCAAGATGGGGGCCGAAGAGTACGGCCTGACCGTTGGCATTCACGCGCACGCCGCAGGCTTTATGGATTTTGAGCCTGAACTGGAGCGTTTGCTGGATGAAGTGGATGAAAGCATCCTCAAGATCTGTTTTGACACCGGGCACCATTCCTATGCCGGGTTCGATCCTGTTGCGTTCATGAAGCGGCACATGGACCGCATTTCCTACATGCATTTCAAGGACATTGATCCGGTGGTCAAAGCCGATGTGATCGCAAAGCGGACCGGTTTCTACGATGCCTGCGGACAGGGCATTTTCTGCAACCTTGGGCAAGGGGATGTGGACTTCCCCGCAGTGCGGCAACTGTTGCTGGATCATGGATTCGAAGGCTGGTGTACGGTCGAACAGGATTGCGATCCGCTGCTGAACCCCGACACGTTGGGGGATGCGCGGGTGAACCGCGAATACCTTGAATCCATTGGGTTTAACTAAGGGGGGCGGGATCATGGCGAAACTGAATTGGGGCATGATCGGCGGCGGCGAAGGCAGCCAGATCGGACCAGCCCACCGCCTTGGCGCGCAAGCCGATGGCAATTTCGTTCTGGCGGCCGGGGCGCTGGATGTGGATGCGGAAAAGGGCCGCGCCTACGCGCAGTCCCTAGGGGTCGCAGCGGATCGGGCCTATGCCAACTGGCAAGAGATGTTGGACGGCGAAACGGGGCGGGCGGACAGAGTTGATCTTGTCACCGTGGCCACGCCGAACTCCACACATTTCGAGATCACCAAGGCCTTCCTGGAAGCCGGGTTCAACGTGCTGTGCGAAAAGCCGATGACGATGACCGTGGAAGAGGGCGAGGAGATTGTGCGCGTGGCCAAGGCCAGCGGCAAAATCTGCGCGGTCAACTACTGCTATTCGGCCTATCCGATGGTGCGGGAAATGCGGCACATGGTACGGACGGGGCAGATCGGCAAGGTGCGGTTGATCGTTGCGAATTTCAGCCATGGCCATCATGGCGACGCCACCGATGCCGACAATCCACGCGTCCGCTGGCGCTATGACCCGGCAATGGCCGGGGTGTCCGGGCAGTTTGCGGATTGCGGAATCCACGCGATGCATATGGCGAGCTTTATTGCCGATGATCAGGTGCGCAGCCTGTCGGCAGATTTCGCCTCGACGATCCCAAGCCGGGAGCTGGAAGACGACGCGATGGTGAATTTCCGGATGGAGGGCGGCACGGTCGGGCGGCTTTGGACATCGTCCGTCGCCATCGGGCGTCAACACGGGTTCGACATTCAGGTGTTTGGCGAAACCGGCGGCATGCGTTGGGCGTCCGAGCAACCCAATCAAGTGTTCTACACACCTGTGGGCGGGCGCACGCAGATCATGGAAAAAGGCGAAGGCGGGCTGTCCGATGAGGCCACACGTCTGTCGCGCGTGGCGATTGCGCATCCCGAAGGGTTTCCGCTTGCGGTGGCCAATATCTATGTCGATCTGGCCGCCGCAATCAAAGGCGAACGCCGCGATGGGTTGCCGACGGCCGAGGATGGATTGCGGTCGATGGCGGCCGTGTATGCGTCGGTTGGGTCTGCCAAGGACAACGGCGCGTGGGTGGATGCTCGCCCACCCATGTTCCAGTGATCAGGGCAGGGGGCGCAACGTGCCCCTTTCCACGACCGAACAGGCAAAGATACGCGACTCGGGTTGGCGATCCGGGTCATCCAGCAGCGTGACCATGGATTCGATCGAAGACTGCACGATCTGCTGGATTGGTTGGTGAATCGTGGTCAGATCAATGTTCTGCCAACGCGCCATTTCCATATCGTTCAGACCAATGATTCCAATGTCGTCCGGAACCGACAGGCCCGAGTCCTTGATCGCCGACAGCGCGCCAATCGACAGCACGTCATCGCCGCAGAAATAGGCTTCGGCGGGTGGCGCTTGCAGCAACCGCAACATCTCGGCGCGGCCGGCGTCGAATGAATAGGCGTCGGCAAAGGAATGGGTCACTGTAATGTCGGGAACACCGGACAGTTGCTGCATGAAACCCGCGAACCGGTCTTGCGTTGAGGTCGCGCTTTCCGGCCCCCCCAGGAATGCGATGGTCTTGTATCCGCGCGCCAGAAGCGTCCGCGCTGCCATGCGACCGCACTCGACATTGTCGATCCCGATGACATGCACCTGGGGCGAGCTGGAAAAGCGCCCGAAACTGTGGACCACTGGCACGCCCGCATCCCGAAACGCCTTGGCAAAGTTTGGTGGCAGCGTTGATGATGCAACCACCGCGCCGTCCACCGAATACTGCCGCAACATCCGCACCGAGGCGGCGGCGTCGGTTTCGTTTGTCAAGTTGACCAAAAGCGGTCTGAGCCCGCGATCCTGCAATCCGCGCGTGAAAAGGTCAAAGACTTCCAGGAAGATCGGGTTGTGAAAGTTGTTCGACACCAGCCCGATCAGCTTGGTCCGGCCCGTGGTCAGCGACGAGGCCAGCGCATTTGGGCTGTAGCCAAGCTCTGACGCAGCCTTTTCCACCTTGCGGCGCATCTTGCTGGAAACAGATGCACCATCGGTGAACGTTCGTGAAACTGCCGAACGGGAGACACCCGCGCGTTCTGCAACCTCTTTTAACGTAATGGCCATCCTTGATCTGTCCGCATTTTTCCCAACGCGACGCTTCTAACTGATCTGCGTCACCGGAAACAGTGAAATAGAAATTCGAATATTGCAACCGGTTGCAAAAATATTGACCCTGTGCTTTAGTTGAGTCGGAGAAGCGGTGAATGCCGCTCTTACGCCGAGAGAACGGTGAATCCTTGGGAGGAAAGAATGAACTCAGTGATCAAGAAACTGGCGCTTGCGACGGCGATTGTTGCGGCACCGTTTATGGCGGCGCAGCCCGCGGCCGCAGAGGGCGAAACCTATATTCTGGTGAGCCACGCACCCGATAGCGACAGTTGGTGGAACACCATCAAGAACGGTATCGCGCTTGCCGGTGAGCAGATGAATGTCAGCGTTGAATACCGCAACCCGCCCACCGGTGACCTTGCCGATATGGCGCGCATCATTGAACAGGCGGCAGCCTCTGGTCCAAACGGCATCATCACCACACTGTCCGATTATGACGTGCTCAAGGGACCGATCATGGATGCGGTTGCAAGCGGTATCGACGTGATCATCATGAATTCGGGCACACCCGAACAGGCCCGCGAAGTTGGCGCCCTGATGTATGTCGGTCAGCCTGAATATGACGCAGGCTACGCCGCAGGTCTGCGCGCCAAAGGCGATGGCGTCGGATCCTTCCTGTGTGTGAACCACTACATTTCCTCACCATCCTCAACAGAGCGGTGCCAGGGTTTCGCAGATGGGCTTGGCATTGATCTGGGCAACCAGATGATCGATTCCGGTCAGGACCCGGCCGAAATCAAGAACCGCGTATTGGCCTATCTTTCGGCCAACCCGGACACGGACGCCGTTCTGACGCTTGGCCCAACCTCTGCTGACCCGACGCTGCTGGCGCTGGACGAAAACGGTATGGCCGGTGACATCTATTTTGGTACGTTCGACCTTGGCGAAAACATCGTTCAGGGCATCAAGGACGGCATCATCAACTGGGGCATCGACCAGCAGCCCTTCCTTCAGGCGTACCTGCCGGTTGTCGTGATGACCAACTACCACCGCTACGGCGTTCTGCCGGGCAACAACATCAACTCTGGTCCGGGCTTTGTGACAGCTGACGGTCTTGAGAAAGTCGAAGAGTTCGCGGGCGAATTCCGCTGATTTCCAAAACGACACGACAGGGCGACCGGCCACGCGCGTGGTCGCCCTGAACCCCCGGGGTTGTCCCAGTTTCCCAAAATCATAGCGAGGAGTGTCCGGATGTCTGATGCGTCTGGTGATGAGAGAGTCAAGGAACTCTCTGCCTTCCGCAAAGCCCTGATCCGCCCTGAACTGGGTGGCATGGTCGGCACCGTTGCGGTTTTTACCTTTTTTCTTTTGTTCGCATTCGACAGTGGCATGTTCAACGCCCAGGGCGTGCTGAACTGGAGCGTTGTGTCCGCGCAATTCATGATCATCGCGGTGGGGGCGTGCCTGCTTATGATCTCGGGAGAGTTTGACTTGTCTGTTGGCTCCATGATCGGCTTTGCCGGCATGATGATCGCCATTTTTGGTGTCACCCTCGGTTGGCCGATGTGGATGGCGATCCTCGTCACCTTTGTGATCTGTGTCGCGTTCGGGGCGTTGAATGGCTACATCGTGGTGCGCACGGGTCTGCCCAGCTTTATCGTGACGTTGGCTACCCTGTTTATCCTGCGCGGGTTCACGATTTTTATTCCTCAGACAGTCGAGCGGAAAACCATCATTGGTGGAATTCGCGAAGCGGCAGAAGGGGATTGGCTGGCCGTTCTCTTTGGCGGCAAGATCCTAACCGGTTTTTTCCAGTGGATGGGCGACGCGGGGATCATCGCTGTGTTTGAGCGCGGCAGCCGCGCGGGGCAGCCGGTTGTGGACGGCATTCCCATGCTGATCATCTGGGCGCTTGTCCTGATTGTCTTTGCGCATATCCTTCTGACGCGCACACGCTTTGGCAACTGGATCTTTGCCGCGGGCGGGGATGCTGATGCCGCGCGCAATTCGGGTGTTCCGGTCAATCAGGTCAAGATCCTGATGTTCATGTTCACCGCCTTCTGCGCAACCGTGTTTGCCACCTGCCAGGTGATGGAGTTCGGCTCTGCCGGGGCGGATCGTGGATTGCTCAAGGAATTTGAGGCGATCATTGCCGTGGTCATCGGCGGTGCGTTGCTGACCGGTGGCTACGGGTCGGTGATTGGTGCCGCACTGGGCGCGTTGATCTTCGGTGTGGTGCAGCAGGGGCTGTTCTTTGCCGGGGTCGAAAGCTCTTTGTTCCGGGTGTTCCTGGGGGTGATCCTGCTCTTTGCGGTGATCCTGAACACCTATATCCGCCGCATCATCACAGGAGAGCGTTGATATGACCGATCCCATCATCCGTATGCAGAATATCGAAAAGCACTTTGGGTCGGTCATCGCGTTGGCGGGCGTGTCTGTCGACGTCTTCGGCGGTGAATGCCACTGCCTGCTGGGCGACAACGGTGCGGGCAAATCGACCTTTATCAAAACGATGTCTGGCGTGCACAAGCCAACCAGCGGCGAGATTATCTTTGAAGGCAAACCGCTTGATTTCGCCGATCCGCGCGATGCGATTGCCGCCGGGATCGCCACGGTGCACCAGCACCTTGCGATGATCCCGTTGATGTCGGTCAGCCGGAATTTCTTTATGGGCAACGAGCCGATCAAGAAGGTCGCGGGTATCCCGTTCTTTGATCATGACTATGCCAACAGGGTCACGATGGAGGAGATGCGCAAGATGGGCATCAACCTGCGCGGCCCGGATCAGGCGGTCGGCACGCTGTCAGGCGGGGAACGCCAAACCGTTGCGATTGCGCGTGCGGTGCATTTTGGCGCAAAAGTTCTGATCCTGGATGAACCCACATCGGCGCTGGGCGTGCGGCAAACGTCAAACGTGCTGGCCACCATCGACAAGGTCCGCAAGCAGGGCATTGCGGTTGTGTTCATCACCCACAACGTCCGTCACGCGATGGCCGTGGGCGACCGGTTCACAGTACTCAATCGCGGCAAGACGCTGGGCACCGCAGAACGCGGTGAAATCACACCGGAAGAACTGCAGGACCTTATGGCGGGCGGGCAGGAGCTTGCCACGCTCGAAGGCAGTCTGGGCGGCACGGTGTAACGCCATAGACAACCCGTGAAGTCAGGCGGAGAGGGTTTTCCCAAACGTCACAATCGACAAGCCCTTGAATATGCGTAGTGTCACAGGTCACACGTGCACGCGATCTTGGGAGGGATTGATGACACTTGAGGACCGGCCCTGGACGGCCTTTTACGGCCCTGATGTGCGGCCCGAGATCGAAACGGCGTCATATCGCACAATCGGCGATCTGATCCGGTCCGTTGCCGACACGTTCGGATCCGCTCCGGCCTTCACCACCTGCCTGCCCAATGGCATGAACGGCACGTTGAGTTTTGATCAGGTCAACGAGATGTCGGATGCCTTTGCGGTCTATCTGCGCGAAGTGGCGGGGCTGACCCAAGGCGACCGCGTGGCGCTTCAGATGCCCAATTGCCTGAGCTTTCCGGTCGCGGCGTTTGGTATCCTCAAGGCAGGCTGTGTGCTGGTCAACGTGAACCCGCTGTATACCGCCGACGAGATGGCAAAACAGTTTTCCGATGCCGAACCGCATGCGTTGGTGATCGTCGATATGTTTGCCGACAAGATCCCCGAAGCGACACGCGGCCATCCGATCCCGAATATCATCGTGACGCGGGTGGCGGAATTCCTGCCGGTTCTGCCGCGCGGGATTGTCGGATTGGTGCAAAAATACTGGGACAAGTCGATCAAACCCATCGGTGTTGCCCATATCCGCCTGCCGGATGCGCTTGAGGCCGGGCGCGCGAAGAAAGCGTCGCGCAAGGTCGAGGTGGATGCCTATCATCAGTCGGTTGAACCAGATGACGTGGCCTGCCTGCAGTATACGGGCGGCACCACCGGGGTGGCCAAGGGCGCGATGCTGACCCATGCCAATCTGATCCTGAACATGGAACAGACGATGGAGTTGATCGCGGGGGTGAAGAAGGGGGAAGAGGTCGCCCTGACCGCTTTGCCGATGTACCACATCTTTGCGTTTACGGTGAACCTGCTGGGCTTTTACTGGCTGGGCGCGCGCAACATCCTGATCCCGAACCCGCGCCCTTTGTCGAACCTCAAACGCGCGTTCGAGAACTACAAGATCACCTGGATGAGCGGTGTGAACACGCTCTTCAACGGGTTGTGCAACGAGATTTGGTTCAACGACAGCCCGCCCAAACATCTGAAATTTGCGAGTGCCGGGGGTATGGCGTTGCAGGCGGCGGTGGCTGAAAAGTGGGAGACGGTGACAGGCAAGCCTGTGTTGCAGGGCTATGGTCTGACGGAAACCTCGCCCGTGCTGACCTTCAACCCGCTGGGCAAGACGCGGGATGGGTCGATTGGCGTGCCTGTGCCGTCTACGCTTGTCACCTGTCTGGACGATGACGGCACCCCCGTGCAGATCGGCCAAAGCGGCGAGATTGCCGCCAAAGGCCCGCAGATCATGGCAGGCTATTGGAACAAGCCCGAGGAAACCGCGAATGTCATGAAAGACGGCTGGTTCCTGACCGGAGACATCGGCGTGATGGACCCGGACGGCTATTTCCGCATCGTGGACCGCAAGAAGGACATGGTTGTTGTGTCCGGGTTCAACGTCTACCCGAACGAGGTTGAGGATTGTCTGGCGACCCATCCCGGCATCCTTGAAGCGGCCGTGATCGGCGTGCCGGATGATGCGACGGGTGAGGCGGTCAAGGCGTTCATCGTGAAGCGTGACGAGAGCCTGACGGAACAGGACATCCGCGCGCACTGCAAGGCGCATTTGACGGCCTACAAAGTGCCAAAGCGGGTTGAGTTCCGCGACGATCTGCCGAAATCGAATGTCGGCAAAATCCTTAGAAAAGACCTGCGCGCCGAAGAGCTTGCGCAAGTGGCGGCGGAGTAGAAGGGCCTCCATATGGTTGGGACACGCTCTCGGTTTCAGTCCAAAATCCGGCTGCGCAAGGCACGGCCGTGTAGACAGGTTGGGCACCTTTTAAGCGGACGTAACGCAGCGAAGCCGGATTTTGGCGAAATCGCATGCGACGCGGCGGATTTTGTTTCTGCCCGCGTCACTTCGCGCTTCCGATCACCCAGATCGCTTCGCACGAAGTTTCTAGCCAGTAACAAAATCCGACACGCGCCGAGTGTGTGTCCCAACCATATCGAGGCCCTCAATGGTCACTGAGTTTACACAGACCCTTCTGGGGATCATGGTTGCTGTCATCATGCTGGGCATGGGCGCGTCCCTGACGCCGCGCGATTTCTATCTGGCGCTGCGGCGGCCCTACGGGTTGGCGATTGGTGTGATCAGCCAGTACGGGATCATGCCGCTTCTGGGCTTTGCCTTTGCGCTGTTTCTGGCGGTGCCGGAAACGATTGCCATCGGTATCCTGATCATGGCCTGTATGCCGGGCGGGACGACATCAAACATTTTTACCTATTTTTCCAAGGGCAATCTGGCGCTGTCTGTTCTGATGACGGTGACATCCACTGTCACAGGCGTGATCCTGATCCCGCTGATCCTGCTACTCTACGCCTCTGCGCTTGATCTTGAGATCCCGCGCGAAGACATCATCGCGGTGCTTCTGGTGCTGCTGGTTCCGGTCGCTATCGGCATGACCCTGCGCAAGCTAAGCGCCAATGTCGGTGCGGTGCTGGAATTTGGCGGGTCGATCCTCGCGCTGTTCTTTATCGTGTTCATCATGGTGACGTGGATTCCGCAGAATTGGCAGTTCCTGCTGAATACAACGGCGGCGACTTATACGGCGTCGATTGGTCTGGGGCTGGTGGGTATCACCGTGGGCTATTTCTTTGCCAAAACGCTCAAACTGCACCCGCGCAATGCGCGCACGGTGGCGCTTGAGACGGGCATCCAGAACGGGCCGCTGGCGATTGCGATTATCGTATTCACCTTCCCGCCCGATCAGCAGCAGGCGGTGATGGCGGTGCCGGTGCTCTATTCTCTGTTCATCGTGATCGTGTCGACCTTCGTGACGCTGTTCTTCCGTCGCGCGAACACGGCTGCGGAACAGAAGATGCCCGACAGCCTCCTTTAGTGGTCGCGGTGCCGTCAGAGAATGGCGTCCCGGCAATAGCCGCTTTGGACGGGGCTGCACGCGGTCCCGCGCCGCGAATGGATTGATTGGCCTCTGCTCGGAAACTGACCCTTGATACCATATGTGATATCGGCTTAGTCACCACGGGACTTTATCCAGACGGGACCGCACAGCATGGCACAGTCTTCTATTATCGGCGTCGGCGGGGAGAACCTGATAGATCATGTGACCCGAGACGGCACCGTCTCGACGCTGGCAGGCGGATCACCGTTCAACGTGGCAATGGCGCTGGGCCGTCAGTCTGCAAACGTCCATTACCTGACGCCGATTTCCAACGACGACTGGGGCACACTTCTGGCCGATACGCTGACCGCGTCACACGTGGTGCTGAGTGGCGGACGCGTGGACGCGCCAACCACCATCGCACGGGTGACGGTGACGGATGGCATCCCGTCTTACACATTCGAACGCGACGGAACAGCCGAACGGCAGGTGACGGCAACGTCCCTGCAAGACGTCATACCAGACGGTCTGGCGGCGCTGCATACCGGATCCATGGCCGTGACCGAAGGTGCGGATGCGGATGCGTGGGAAGCCACCTGTGACTCGGCCTTTACATCCGGCCAGTTGGTGTCGCTTGATCCCAATGTTCGGTTGTCCGTGATCACCGACCCCGACCAGTACCGTGCGCGCATCTTTCGCATGATGGGCAAGACCAATTTGCTGAAGCTCAGCGATGAAGACCTCGAAGGGCTATGCCCGGCGCAATCCTTGGCCGATGCGCTGCGCGTCGTGCGGGACAAAGCATCCGCCCCCCTCCTGGTGATGACCAAGGGCCCTGACGGTGCAACCGCGTTGATTGGGGACGCACAGGTCGACATCCCGGCCCCTCCGGTTCCGGGGCTGGTCGATACAGTGGGTGCCGGGGACACCTTTATGGCGACCTTGCTGGCGGGGTTGGACCGCATCGACGCGCTGTCGCCGGACGCGTTGTCCAAGCTGTCGCGCGATGATGTTGAGGCCTTGCTGCGCCGCGCGGGTATGGCTGCGGCCATCAATTGCAGCCGGGCAGGGTGCAACCCGCCGTCACTGGACGAACTTGAAGCGGCGTTGCGCGCGGCTGGCTAAAGCGACAAGCGCCGCTCTTTTGCGCCGCCGCGCCGCTTTGGTTTGGGCAGGGCAAGGTCAAGCGGTTGCAGCGGGGTCTTCAGGGACGCCCGCAGCAATCCGCAAAAGACTTCAACTGCCGGATCGGTCTCTTTGAACGGCATCGCGGCGATATAGGCGCAGGCCGCCTCTGTCTGATAACAGGCCCCGGCGGGCAGGCCGCCCAACCATTGCATATATCCCAATTGTCCCATTTCTTTTGCCCGCTCCGGCGAAGCAGGTTTGACCTGAAGCTGTGTCAGGGTCCGAGCAATCAACATAAAGCGCCCTCCGCGCTATGGCGACGTGCAAGAGGTCCAAAACTGATCAAGGCAGGCTGCCAATATCGCGTTCGACCTCCGGTGCACCCCGCCCGGGTTCAGTTTTCGTGCAATGGCAGGTCTCCTGACTTGCGGGTCACGATGCGCTGAACACCTTCCCAGGCGGGTCGCCCAGTGGCTTTCGTACAGTACACTCGCCGCTTACAGTTGCGGGGGCAGTCACGGAATTTCACCGTATTCCCTATTAGACCGCTGTTTTTGGCAGCGGTCACCATCGTGGGCAAAGTGTTCCAGAAGCGTTCGCTGAAATCAAGAGGAACGCGGAAAACTCTTCCGGATCGCTGCGCGGCTAAGGTGTTCTTAACGGATCAGCGCGTAAATAGGGCGCAAATCGGGCCAAGGCTGGCCGTATCAAGCAGGGAACACGCGCTCCGACATGTCAGACTTTCTCAGTATCCTGCAGCTTTACTGGTTCCTGCTCAGACGGGTCAGCGCGGCCATACGTTCGTGGGCCGCGCCAGTGTCATGGATGCTGCTACAGGGTGAACGGATCGTCACTCAGCCCGACAAGTTGCATCAGGAAACCATCCGTCGTCCCATCCAGAATGTCGGAATACAGCGCATCGGTCGCCGCAATACCTTGCTGCACAGCCGTGCTGGTTCCGTCGAAACCCAGCATCACTGCGCTCGCGTCCTCCACATCGGACATGCCGCGCGTGACCGCGTAATGCGTGCCAACCAGAACTTTGTTGGCCAGGTAGGCTGCGTCCTGCGGCGCACCTGTGTCAGCCTTGGCACCCGCAATAATCGCCTGAATGAACGTCGCTGGCGTGGTTCCAGAGCCGCTCTCCAGAACATCCATCCAAAATGCCATACCACCGCTGTCCGGGCTACGCCCCAGCACATTCTGGTACACGGCGGTGACAAACGCGTCTGTATCGGTCAGATCCCCGTACACCGCGCGCGTTTCCGGCTGATCGAAGAACTGTTCCGCGATGTTGGTCAAAGATCGACCGTTCGCAAGCTGATTGCCCCAGAAAAACAGTCCAACCGCGTCGGGAGCACGATTGAAATACGCGATGTAAAGCTCGGTCAGGGCCGCAACGGCAGCGGCGTCAAGGCTGGCCATCCCGTCGAACAAGTCCAAATCCACCCCGCGCGCGTCGAAGGGCGCAGTCTCTTGCCCGAAATCCAGCCATTCCATGTTCTGCAACGCGACCGGCAGCTCGTCTGGATCGGATCGGTTTTCAACGACAATCGTATCGTCCAGGAAGCGGACGGAATAGTTCGCCTGGTTTCCAGCCAGAACAAGAGTGTCTTCGCCCCCCCGGCCATCGACCGCGGTGTTGCCGGTTTGCAGAACAATCCGGTCGTCCCCGTTCTGCCCAATGATCCCGTCAGAGCTTGTGGTGATGACAGGTGTTTCGATCGCGTTGGAACCCACGTCTGACTCCCCGGCACTCAAATCCTCTGACCGGTCGCTGAAGGGTGCGACCAGAGGTTCTGGCAAGCCAGTGCCCCCTGCCTCGGCCAGCCAATTGACAATGTCGTTGAAATTGTCGCGCACAGCAGGGTGAACGGTGTTGGGCACCGCGAAATTGCTCGGCGGTGCAGAGCCATAAATCGCGGAGTAGTGGACAAGCGACGCCAGGAAATAAAGCGTCGGTGTCCCGTGTGGCGCGTCATCCTGATAAAGATCTTGCACCGTCATCCCCGTGAGACCCAGCGATGGATCGTCCAGCATTGCCGCGATCTGCGGACCGACGCTGATCAATCGCACGTCGAGGTCCGGTCTTTGCCGGTTGATGGTTTCCGACAGCGAAACCCACCAGTCGTGCCAGTCTCCCAACATGTAGTTCTGCCATGCGGCGAACTCCGCCTCTGTCGGTGGAAAACTTGCGGCGAAACCTTCCATTTCGGGCCACGTCTCGAAGATGTTGATCGTCGCGCCGGGCGCACGGTCCGACGCCCAGTTGATCACGCGCATCGCGGCCTCGGCAGGCGAGGTGTCGGACGATCCCCAATACGGCTCGTCCGGTGCCTGATATTGCACGAAATTCGATGCAGAGATGGTGATCTGGGTGAAACCGACATCCGCAAAGCTTTGGTCACCGTCCGGGTCCAAGGCCTCGGTGACCGTGCTCATGTTGATATGAGGCCGCGCGGGCAGATCGTCGTGATCGCTCAACATGCCGGTTTGCATCGCCGCCGCATAGCTCGATCCTGCCGAAGCCGCCATTTGTGCCGTCCAATGCGTGACGGACAGTTCCGGGTCTCCCACGGCCCAGGCAATGAGACTGTTGCCAAAAATGTATTCGCGCACGTCCGCCACCGGATCGGTTGGGGCCACAGGCGGTGTCGGATCGGGATCGGGATCAGGAAACGGTTCCGGATCTGGTGTTGGCTCTGGCGTGGGGGTCGGATCGGGCTCGGGGTCCGGCTGCGGGTCCGGATCAGGGCTCGGAACCGGGGCGAAATCCTGCGGGACCGAATTCCAGAGTCCATCTTTCATGTGATCAGGTGCGGGGTGCCGGTCGATGAAATCGTCGATTGCTCTGTGCCGACCGGTATCGTCCTCAAGGTGTCGCAGGGATCCCCAACTGCCCCATTGCGACGGCCGCGCCACATCGACAAAGGCGTTGAACAACGTCCCGCCAGCCGCTTCCCATCCGGCCAGCAGTTCCTCGTAGAGATGGCCCATCTCATCCGAGTAATTCAAATGCAGGAAGAAATCGGTCAGCGTGTCATTGTCCACCCACGGGCCAACGCCGACGATATGTGTCCCGCCTTCGTACATCACCAGATCAAGTCCGTGCGCATCTGCCACGGATTTGTGATAGCGGAACAGTTCGAACAGACCCTGTAGCGAATCCTCGGCATCGCCGGTCACGGACCCGTCCCGCAGTTCCCGGATCGCAAGGTCAACCGCCGCATCGTAGCGGTGGTCGGCGACATATGCATCGGCCGCCGCACCGCTAAGGCCCTGCGCCGCGGCGTCCTGTCGGGCTTGGCTTTCGCTTTGTGCCACCCATTGCAACACCGCGTTTGCCTTGGCGTCGGTGCCAAAGCTGTTCCCGAAATACCCGGTGATCGCATAGGTGTCGAACGACAAAAACGGCGCATCATTGCCAGCGTTTTGGGCCTGCCAAGCCGGGGCTTCAAGGATCGCCGTTTCCAGGCCGGGCCAGAAGGTATGGGTTGCAATCGCTTTGACCAGAAGGTGTTCCTGACCCGCGTAAACCTGATCCAGGATCGCGGCCATTTCCGCTGACCGCGCTCCGTATTCCTGAACCCAACCGTCGCCGAGTTCCTGCCCGAACCGTTGCTGTGCGGCTTGCGACGCATCCTGCGCCTGTTCGAACATCCAGTTCCAGACCTCGTTGGACATCTCGAAATGAGCGCGCAGGTCAGGGTCGAGATTGTCGCGGACGTAAGTTGAAAACTCCCGAATGAAGGTTTCGTCCGCATGCCAGGGGATGTTGAACCAGGGTTCGGTGCCGGTTGCATTGGCCAGATCGACCATCACCTCGACCGGGACACCGCCGAAATACGTGTATTTCGCTTCGTGCGGACGCTCGGACCAGCTTTGCAGGGTGGAGTCGTTGGTCTCCATCCAGTCCATGAACCGCAGCGAATGCGCATTATCGATCACGTCCAACCACAGCGGATTGAAGACCTGACCTGCTTCGAAGGCGGGGATGTGCTCCTGTTTGACGACGGAGATATTGCGAAGATAGTTGGCTGGGTCGGTGGCGTCGACGGTGATCCAGACCATGCCAGAGCCGGTTGGTTGGTAGTCGAACCAGATTTCGCCGTCGGTTTGCGAGACAATCTCTGCCCCGGAGACCGAAATCGAGCCGTTTCCGTCATAACTCAAACGGTAAAGACCCGCTGTATAGGTCGCGTCTTGCGGCAATTCCGTGAGGATCACTGTCTGGATACGATCCACATCGGACGGTATATCCATGATCCAGCCATCGGCGTCGAGCGCGCCCATGGAGGCGAGCTGTTCCGGAGAATAGGCCCCCCATTGGTCCTCGGTATGGATCATCCACGGACGCGCTGTTTTGAACACATCCAGAAACGGCTGTTGAACACTCCAATCGGTGACGCCGTTCAAGCCAAATCCCATTGCAGCCGCAGACGTCTGCGTTCCGAACACATCGGTTACGGGTTCCATGCCCCACTCCACTCATTAAAACCCCCGCTCGGAGGGTTAGGGGGTGGAATATGAAGAGGGCCTTAAAGCACGGATTTGAATGAAATTGCCGGCGTCCGGAAGGGGGATGAATCGCGACGGCGAAATGTTGGCTGAACCAATCAAAGCCATTGATATTTCAAGTGAGTGCACGGTGTCGTGTGTCCAACGCGCGCGCGGGCACCGTGTCGGATCGCGTCTGCAAAGAATGCTTTGAGTTTTAGCTACCCGCCACGCGCCATGACCAGTAGGCCAAGAATGATGAGCCCGATTCCAATCAGACGGGATGTCTGAACCGGTTCGCCCAGAAACAGCATGCCGGACCCGGCGACCATGACAAAGCTCATCGCGACAAATGGATACGCCAGCGACAGATCCAGTTGCTTGAGCGCAAACAGCCAAAACACGGTGCCGATCCCGTAAAGCGCGAGCCCGAGCAACACCATGGGGGAAAAAAGCATGCCCATGATTTTCAGGACCAATCCGGCATCCGCAGCAGCGTTGGTTTGCCCGACCCCTACCTTGAATGCCGTCTGCCCAAGTGCCGATAGGCTCACACTTGCAAAAATCAGTGCAAATGCGCCCCAGGTCACAGCAGTCCCCCGGGCTGCGGCAAGACTCGGGCGGCAATGATGATCAGCAAAACAATCCCCACGCAGATCCGGCTTATCCGGTCTTTTAGCGCAAAGACCACAGGGTCATCGCCAATCTTGCCGCGGCTGGCCCAGGTCCAGGTGCGGTAGATCCAGAACATCATGACCGGAACGATCAGCCATAGCAGGAAGGGCATGCTGTAGAATTGTTCCACCGATGTCGAATTGACGTATTGCGCGAGGGTCAGCACCGACAGCGCCCCGTTGGCGATGCCGAAGGTCAGAACCAGTTGCACCTCGGACGCGTAGTAGTTCCGCGACGGTAGTTTTTCATCTTCGTCCGCCGTCTTCATGGCGTCGATTTCGATGTAACGCTTCATGTAGGCGAGGCTGAGGAAGAAAAAGAGCGAATAGCTGAGCAACCACGGGCTTGGCGCCAATGCGGTTGCAGCTGATCCTGCAAGGATGCGCCATGTGTAAAGCAGCGAAAGCGCGACCACGTCCACCGTCGAATAGCGCTTCAGGCAGAAGGTATAGGCGGTTGTCAGCACCGCATAGCTGGCAAGGACCAGCCCGAAGAGGACGTTCACAAAGGCAAACGCGGCCAGCACAGAGCCGCCCAGCAACGCGCCTGCGGCGAGCAATCCGCGCCGGATCGACAGGTGACCCGCCGCAAACGGGCGTTTGTGTTTGGTCGCGTGTTTGCGATCGGCTTCGATATCAATGATATCGTTCACCAGGTAGACACCAGAGGCGCAGAGGCTGAAGCACACAAACGCCATCAGCCCGGCCAACAACACGCCGGGATCGACATATTCGTGGGCAAAGAGGATTGGCACAAAGACCAGGACGTTCTTCGCCCATTGGTGCGGGCGCATCGCTTTCATCAAGGCTTTGCCTTGCGAAATCGAGGGTTCGATATGCAGCGACACTGACCCGGGATCGCGCTTCATTTCATGACGGGCTTGTGCGCTTGGCGCGACGAAACCGGATCGTTCGGCCGCTTGCCAGATCGGAACGTCGGCCGCGCTGTCGCCAAGATACTCGAAAGGGCCCGCCGCCATGTCCTGAATCGCGTGCAGTTTCGCCTCACCCTTCATGTTGCGTCCGGGCTCCGACGCAATCACGGCGTCAAACAGCCCAAGGTGATCCGCGACCGCAACAGCGATCTGCTTGTCCGCCGCCGTTGCCAGAACCACGCGCCGCCCGGCAGCCCGCGCACCGCGGATGTAGTCCAGCACATCTTCACGAAACGGCAGGTTTGTCACATCCGGCGGCATTGACGTCGCCAGAGAGCGTTTCAGTCCAGACAGGCCCCCGGCGGAATAGGATTGCGCCGCCGCAACAAAGGCCCGCCAGTTGCGTGCCGTGCGGGCAAGCGATTCTTCTGCAATATCCCCGGCGATCAACGTTCCGTCGAGATCGACAAACAGATCAAGGCCCGTCGAGAGCGTGGATTTGGAAACGATCGGAGGCATGGCGTTCATTTAAACTGGCTTTCGCAACAAATCGTCAAAAAATGTTGAAAAAGAACGGGATTCCCCGTCTCTTTCACGGAAATTCGGATTTTGTGGGTACTCATCAAGGTCGGGTCACTGGTTTTGTACGTTGGATAGGTTAGGCGGTAATGGTTAATTTCGGCCAAAAAGCGGCGCAGGTAGGACTATGCTGCCTTTTGTTTGCAATTGCGTTGTTCCTGCGCACCTACGGGGCGGATTACGGGTTCTTTCACGGGGATGAGCGGATCAACGACGCCGCCCGCGTTCTGACCGGGCAATTGGTGCCGGGTCAGCATTTTTACCCGCCCTTTTTCAACTACCTGAACGCGGTGGCGATTGGCGGGTTGTTCGGATTTGGCCTATTGACGGATATGTGGTCCGGTACGGCTGAGTTCCGGCAGGCCTATTTCACCGATCCGACGCCGTTCTACCTTGCTGCCCGGTACCTGACGGGCTTTCTTGGTGCGCTTGCCGCACCACTCTTCTACATGTCCGCGCGTCGCGTTGGCCTTGGCGTGATGCATGCCGGGATTGTTGGTGCGTTTGCCGTCGTCTTTCCGCTGGGTGTCTTTATGGCCCATACAGCCAAGGGCGATACCGCGCTTGCCGTGGCTTGCTTTGCGGTGATCTGGGCGTTTTTGATGCGTCTAGATACTGACCACAAACAGCGTTGGAACGTGATCATCGGGATCATGGTCGCGCTTGCGTTCGGGTTTAAACAATCCGCGCTATTGCTTCTTGGTCCGGTGGCGTTGGCGATGATCTTTGTATTGGCCCGTCGGGAAGGAATGTCATCTGCGCTGAAATCCTTTGGCGTGTCGCTGATTGTCCTGTTGGTTCTGTGGCCAATCATGAACATTGGCATTTTGCTGGACATTGATGGCTTCCTTGCCTTCCAGAAAATCCAAACCGTGATGTCGGTGCGCGAGGAAGACGGGTTTGGCGCGGGTCTTCCGGTGACCGTTCGACTGTTCGGTGACACGTTGTTGGGGCTGAACCCGGTGTTGCTTGCAATCGGCTTGGTCAGCCCAATCTGGTTTCTATCGAAATCCTGCGGCCTTGCCATGCGCGATGCGTTGGTTGCGATCTGGCTCGCCAATGGCGTGTCGACCATCGCGATTTCATTGCTGGTGGGCACGCGTCAGCCCGAACATCTCTTCCTGCCCAATCTGCTGCTGTTTGTGTTTCTGGCGGCGGTTGTCTTGATGGATATTCTGCGCAGTTACGCCGGATGGCCAAAAATCGTGGTGGCCATCACGTCCTGCTTCGGCTTCGGGTTGATGGTCGGGGCCACTGCAATGGTGGTCAAACAGGCAACCGCTACACCGATCGCTGTCGATTTGGCGGACTACCTCGCCGAAACCTACCCGAATAGCAGGATCCAGTCCGGTTTGGCTTTGCCGGTGCCACATACGATGGAGGCCCAGCAGCACGAGTTTGACAGACTGGATGGTGTGGCGGCGCGCTACGGGATCGAAATGCCCGTTGTCGCGCCCGAACGGATCATCACCGAAAACACCGAGGATGCGCTTTTCTGGGTCGACACCCCGTTCCCGATGTCCGGACTAGACGGGGATGACGCGCTGACAGCCGACTTCCCTGTTCAGCCCCACGCGTGGCCTGCACAAGAGGATGAATGGCAGCTCGACTATTGGCTTGAAGACGGGTTCGATATCTTCATCGTCAACCATCTGGACTATCTGAAAAACAAGAGCCGTTCGACCCTTGTGCGCAACTTCCATGCAGAACTGGTGGAGCGGTGTGTGCTCGACCGCGTTTACGACGCGCGCAAACCCTTGTTCCTTGAATGGGAAATCACTGTATTTGACTGCCGGTCCGCCTGATCCGAGCGTCGGGGTCAGGTCTTGCGCAGTTTGATCACGACATTGACACTGGAAATCTCGGCCCCGTCCGGGGGCGACGGGATACGCGCGATCTCAAGCTGATCGGCAGGCGCGTCTGTCAGGCGTCCCTCATCTTCCCAAAAGAAATGCGGATGGTCATGGGTGTTGGTGTCGAAATAGCTCCGGGCCCCATCAACCGTGACCTCTTGCATCAGGCCCGCGTCGCAGAACGTGCGCAATGTGTTATAGACCGTCGCCAAGGACACTTGTTCGCCGGTGTCTTTCACAGCCGCAAACAGGCTTTCCGCGGTCACGTGGCGGTTTTTACCATCGCCAACCAGAAGTGAGGCAAGCGCAACACGCTGCCGCGTCGGGCGGACACCGCCTGACGACAACCAACTGGTCCCGCGTTCTATCTCAATTGAAGGCATAGCTTTCCCGCATGTTTCCTTAGGGTACAATATAGGGTGCGAATGCTTCGCAATTCAAATAAAAACCTTGCAACAACTTGTCTCACTCAGACGACACCGATCTGCACGGTCCCTTGCAGCTTGATCCGGCGCGGTGTTAGACATTTCGGGATTTCGCCTATCAGCTTTGGAGCCGAGCAAATATGTCTGACTTTCCGCGCAGCTTTGACCGAGACGACCTACTGAAATGCGCGCGGGGAGAGCTGTTTGGCCCGGGCAATGCGCAGCTTCCGGAACCGCCGATGCTGATGATGGACCGGATCACGGACATTTCGGGTGACGAAGGCGAACATGGCAAAGGCCATGTTGTGGCAGAGTTCGACATCAAACCCGATCTTTGGTTCTTCGACTGTCATTTCCCCGGCAACCCGATCATGCCCGGCTGTCTTGGTCTGGACGGCCTGTGGCAGTTGACCGGTTTCAACCTGGGCTGGCGCGGCTGGCAAGGGCGCGGATATGCGTTGGGCGTGGGAGAGGTCAAGCTGACGGGCATGGTGCGCCCGGATCGTAAAAAGCTGACCTATTTCGTCGATTTCACAAAGGCGATCCAGACACGTCGTTTGACAATGGGCGTGGCCGATGGCCGGGTCGAGGCGGATGGCGAGACCATTTACCAGGTCAAGGATATGAAGGTCGCCCTGTCGGAAAACTGATCTCGCGTCAGGGATCGCGCATGGGTCGCCTTCGAATGGCAGTGATGCGTACTTCGCGGGATGCGGTGCAGAAAACCGGACCATTGATGGCAAGACAGGCTGCGCTTTTGACAGTGGCATCGCCTGTGCGTTTTCCGTAGGCTCCACGCCGGGGGGCAGCTCAGGTGCGCGCAGACTATATCATTATCGGTGCGGGCTCTGCCGGATGTGTTCTGGCCAACCGGCTCAGTGCCGACCCCAAGAACACCGTTGTTGTTCTGGAGGCGGGGGGTAAAGACAGCAACCCGTGGATTCATATCCCGGTTGGCTATTTCAAAACCATCCACAATCCCAAGGTGGATTGGTGTTACAAAACCGATCCTGATCCGGGATTGAACAGACGTTCTATCGAATGGCCGCGTGGCAAGGTGCTGGGCGGATCGTCCTCGCTCAACGGGTTGCTCTATGTCCGTGGGCAACCACAGGATTACGACCGCTGGCGGCAGATGGGCAACCAAGGTTGGGGGTGGGACGATGTCCTGCCACTGTTCAAACGCTCTGAAAACAACGAACGCGGGGCCGATGCGTTTCACGGGGATGCTGGTCCTTTGTCGGTGTCGGACATGCGCATTCAGCGGCCGATCACCGATGCCTGGGTCGAAGCGGCGCAGGCGGCAGGGTATCCGTTCAACCCGGACTATAATGGTGCTCAGCAAGAGGGCGTCGGGTTCTTTCAGTTGACCGCCCGCAACGGGCGGCGCTGTTCTGCGGCGGTGGCCTATCTGAACCCGGTAAAATCCCGCAAAAACCTGCGGATCGTCACGCATGCACAGGTCGACAGGATCGTGACAACTGGCACACGCGCAACAGCCGTCACCTACACGGATCGCGCTGGCCAACGCGTCTCAATCACAGCCAACCGCGAAATCATCTTGTGTGGCGGGGCCATCAACTCCCCGCAGCTTTTGATGCTTTCAGGGATCGGAGAGGCCGCACATCTCGCGGCGCACGGGATCGATGTTGTGAAAGACCTGCCCGGCGTCGGAAAGAACCTGCAGGACCACCTTCAGGCGCGCCTTGTCTACAAATGCACCGAACCCACGCTGAATGATGAGGTGGGCACCTTGTTGGGGCAGGCCAGGATCGGCCTGAAATACCTGGTCTCCCGCTCCGGGCCGATGGCAATGGCGGCAAGCCTTGCAACGGGATTTCTGAAAACCCGCCCCGACGTGGCGACCCCGGATATTCAGTTTCACGTCCAACCTCTATCGGCTGAAAATCCCGGCAAGGGTGCTGACAGGTTTTCGGCGTTTACGATGTCGGTCTGTCAGTTGCGTCCTGAATCCAGAGGCGAGATCCAGCTTGCCAGTCGCGACGGACGCTCCCATCCCAGGATCATCCCGCGATACCTGTCAACCGAAACCGATTGCCGCACCATCGTCGCGGGCGTCAACATCGCGCGCAGAATTGCGCGCCATGCGCCATTGACGTCAATGATTTCGGAAGAGTATCGCCCAAAAGCCGATTTGCCGATGGAAAATTACGAGGCCACTTTGGGCTGGGTCCGCAACAACACCGCCTCGATCTATCACCCGGTTGGCACCTGCAAGATGGGGCAGGACCCCCGGGCGGTGGTGGATGACCGCCTGCGGGTACACGGGATTGCCGGGCTGCGTGTGGCCGATTGTTCGATCATGCCCGAAATCGTCAGCGGCAACACCAATGCACCGGCCATAATGATCGGCGAAAAGGCCAGCGATATGATACTGGCCGACACCTTATAACGCCGCGCCGAAACACTTATGCTGGCGCGTCTGAAGCTGGCTCCAGAAGAAAGGCAAAGCTGTCGCGCACTCGGCCCCACGTCGCCGCGTCCGACGCACAAAGCAGATAGCCCGACCGCATGTCCGCGCGATACTCTGAGCCATCCAGACAGGCCACGTGCCCCCCGGCGCGTTTGACCAGAAGCGCGCCAGCGGCGTGGTCCCACGGTGTCAGGTTTGCACACAGCACAAAATCGGTATGGCCCTGCGCCACCATGCGGAACTCATGCGCCGCACAGCGCAGCATGTAGAGATAGCGGAACCGCGTCATCAGCGCCGCCATGGTCGCACGTTTGTCTTCGGGCAGGCTGTACAGCGAGACAAACCCGCTTAGCGCCTCAATCGGCCCGCCCTTGGACACGTGGACGACGCGGGCAGGGCGACGCGGTGCCAGGACCTGCGCAGGGTCGGTTTCATCGGCAACCAGAACCTCGTCGGTGATGGGATCGTAAATCAACCCGAACACCGGTGTCCCAAACCGCGTCATCGACAGGATCACGCCAAACGTTGCAAGCCCGTGGGCAAAGTTCCAGGTGCCATCCACCGGGTCGATGGTGAAACCCATCTCGGCATCCGCCAGACCGGCGATCTTTTCTTCGGTGGCGGTTTCTTCGCCGACGATGTGGGCATTCGGGAAAAGCTGCAGCAACCCGCGGACGATCATCTTTTCGGCCTCGCGGTCGGCGGCTGTCACCACGTCCATCGGTCCGGTTTTCTGATCAATGTCGGCCTGTCCCAAAGTGCGGAACCGGGGCAGGATTTCCGCACGGGCGGTGCGACGGATCAGGTTGATGATCTGCGTGCGCTGCGCCGGGGTCAGCTGTGCGGGAATGGGCATGGGCAGGCTATCGGACATGAGGCGACTCTCCTTGCAGGGACTGCCCGTGGTTTGGCAACCCGCGCGACCTAACGCAAGGCGACTATTCGCGCGCCCGCAACACCTGCGCAGGCCGCGCTGCCAAGGGACGCCATGCAAAGACCAACCCGGCCAGCAGTGTGGCCAGAACGCCCCCGATCACGATGCCAAGCGCGGATGGCCAGACGATGGCAAAGCTGCTGTCCATCACAAAGGTCATCACGGCCCAACTGCCCAAAATCCCGGCGGCAAGCGCCACCAGTCCCGCGCTGCCGCCCAGAAGCGCAGATCGCAGCGCAAAGCTTTGCAGGATCCGCGCGCGACTTGCGCCAAGCGTTTTCAGAACGGCGGCCTCGTAGGTGCGTGCGCCTTCGCCGGCGGCGGCTGCCCCGATCAGGACCAGAAACCCGGTCAGCAAGGTCGCGGCCGCGCCCCAGCGGATGGCCGCGCCGATACCTTCCAGCAAAACGCTCACGCGGTCGATTGCATCGCGCACGCTGATCGCCGTGATGTTGGGAAAGGCGGATGCCAGCTCTCGCAGGATGCGGGCCTCGTCTTTCTGATCTGCATAGACAGTCGAAATAAACGTATGCGGCGCGCCTTGCAGGGCATTGGGCGTCAGGGTCATGACAAACCCCATCCCGGCGGTGGAAAAGTCGACATCCCGAAAGCTGGTGATCGTGGCGGTGATGTCCCGGCCCAGGATATTCACGGTCAGTTCATCCCCAAGGGACAGCCCCATTTCCTCGGCTTCCTCGATGGCAAAGCTGACCTCGGGTGGTCCATCGTGATCCGGCTCCCACCATTCGCCAGCCACAACGCGGGTGTTTTCATCCGGCGCGGCGGCATAGGTCAGACCGCGATCCCCTGTGACGACCCAATGGTCACCCGCCACTTCAGAGGCCGGAACACCATTGATCCGGCTCAGCACGCCTCGCAGCATCGGCGCGCTGTCGATCCGCGCGACCGCGTCGTCGTTTTCCAGCATTTCAAGGTATCGCGGCATTTGATCCGGCTGAATGTCGACAAAGAAATAAGCCGGGGCGACCTCGGGCAAATCGCGGTCAATTGCGGTGCGCAAATTGCCGTCGATCTGCCCAATGGCAGCAAGCACAGACAGGCCAAGACCCAGCGACAGCACCACCGGGGCCGCTGCATCACGCGGCCCCCCGATTGAAGCCAGCGCCCACCGCCAGACGGGCTTGCCACGCACCGCCTTGGTGCTGCGTTTGGCCAGCCAGCGGATACCGATAGAGGCAAAGACCAGCACGATCAGCGCGCCAATCAACCCTCCGGCGGTCCACAGGGTCAGAAACGGGCTGCCCGAGAAAAACGACGCAACCGCCACCAGCAGCGCCAGCAAAGCAACCGTGCCAAACACGTAGCGCCATGCGGGTAGCGCATCCGCCCCGTCCAGCGCGTCCCGGAACAGCATGGCCGGGCGGATATCTTCGGTACGGGCAAGCGGCCAAAGCGTGAAGACAAGCGCGGTCAGGATCCCGTACAGCGCCGCCTCGGCCAGCGGGGCAGGGTGCACAGTAAAGATCGCAGGCACAGGCAGGGAGGCGCTGATCAGCGGTCCAAACAGGATTGGCACCAGCGCACCCAGCATCAGCCCCATGGCAATCCCCAGCAGGCTCAATGCGCCGATTTGCAGGAAATAGGTCTGAAAGATCGTCGCGCGTGTGGCACCCAGGGTGCGCAACGTCGCAATCACAGAGGTCTTGCGCGCGAGATACGCGCGCACGGCGGCGGAAACGCCGATCCCGCCAACGGCAAGCCCCGACAACCCGACCAGAACCAGAAACGCGCCCAGCCGGTCGACAAACTCTGCCACCCCCGGCGCGCCATTGCGGGCATCGCGCCAGCGCAGACCACTATTTGGAAACTGGTCCCGTGCCTGCGTTTCCAGCGCGTCGAGATCGGCATCCGGCGGCAACAGCAGGCGGTATTCGGTTTCATACAGCGTGCCGGGCTGCAGCAGCCCCGCCGCGCGCAGATCTTCGGTGCGCACCAAGGTGCGCGGACCCAGCGAAAACCCGGCCGCTGCGCTGTCCGGCTCATTGGTCAAAATCGCGGTCAAAGCGAAATCGGATGTTCCCAGTCGGAAACTGTCACCGGGTGCCAGCCCAAGCCGGTCGGCCAGCAGCGGAGCCATCACCGCGCCGGGCAGCCCGTCCAGTCCATCCAGAGCGTCTGACAGAGGCATCTCTGGATCCAGCGTGACCTCACCGGTCAAAGGGTAGGCCGCGTCGACGGATTTCACTTGGGTCAGCGCGCGTTCCGCGTCGCCGGTGGGATCTTTCGTGACCATGGATCGGAAATCGGTGATCTCGGACACCTCAAGCGCGATGCCGTCCAGCCACGCGCGCTCGGACTCTTCGGCGAACCGGTAGGTGAACCGCACGGACGCATCGCCGCCCAACAGGACAGCGCCCTGTTCAGACAAACCGGACTGGATCGCGGATCGCACCGATCCGACACCGGCAATCGCCGCCACGCCAAGCGCCAGGCAAGCCAGGAAAATCCGGAACCCCTTTAAACCGCCCCGCAGTTCGCGGCGGGCAAAACGTGCTGCTGTGCGGAAACTCATTCTGCGGCTTTCAACGATGAATCATTTGCAATCTTGCCATCGGTCAACCGAATGACGCGGTCGCACTTGGAGGCCAGTTCGCGGCTATGCGTCACCAGAACCAGTGTTGCCCCGTGCCGATCGCGCAATCCGAACAACATGTCGATGATGGCCTGGCCATTGGCCCCGTCCAGGTTTCCGGTCGGCTCATCCGCCAGCAGAATCTCGGGCCGTGTGACCGACGCGCGGGCCAAGGCGACGCGTTGTTGTTCCCCCCCGGACATCTGCGCCGGGTAGTGGTCGGCGCGGTGGCCCAGTCCAACAGCCTCCAGTTCCGCTTCGGCGCGGGAATAGGCGTCTTTTTCCCCGGCCAGTTCCAAAGGAGTGGCGACGTTTTCAAGCGCCGTCATGGTCGGGATCAGGTGGAAGGACTGAAACACCACCCCCATGTGATCCCGCCGAAACCGCGCCATCGCGTCTTCGTCCATCGCGGTCAGGTCCTGGCCCAAGGCCTTGACCGATCCCGAAGTTGCCGTCTCAAGCCCGCCCATCACCATCAAGAGCGAAGATTTCCCCGACCCGGACGGCCCGATCAGGCCCAAGGTCTCGCCCTTGTGAACAGAAAGGTCGATCCCGTGCAGGATCTCAACCATTCCGGCATTGCCCTTGAGGCTGAGCGTGACATCTTTGAGGTCGAGAACTGGCTGGGACATGTATACGGAGCTTTATGATGTTGCGTTGGATGAGATATGGGGCTGCGCGGTATATGAACAAGGCGGCATTGGCCGGGATTGTGATGTGTAGTGCTGTCGCTGCCAAGGCCGAACCGGTGGAAGTGCTGGCTTTGGGGGACAGTCTGACCGCCGGATACGGGTTGATGGACGCGGATGGTTTTGTGCCCAAAATGCAGGCCTGGCTGGACGATCAGGGGCTTGATGTGCGCCTCGTCAATGCCGGTGTGTCGGGGGATACCACGGCAGGCGGGCTGTCGCGGGTTGCCTGGTCTCTGAATCCCGGCACCGATGCGATTATGGTTGCACTTGGCGGAAACGACCTGCTGCGCGGGCTGGACCCGTCGGTCTCTCGGGCGAACCTGGACGGCATCTTGCAGATCGCGCAGGAGAACGATCTTGAGGTTCTTGTGGTCGGCATGGAAGCGCCGGGCAATTACGGCCCCGAATACAAGGCCGAATTTGACGCCATGTATTCCGAACTGGCCGCAGAGTACGACGCGCTCTATTTCCCGCGTTTCTTCGAAGGGCTCATGAGCGTCGGCGAAACACCGGCGGAATTGCGCAGCGTCATGCAGATGGACGGCATTCACCCCAACACGGAAGGCGTTGAGCTTATTGTCGAGGCCCTGGGGCCGGCCCTTGCCGAACTGGTCGCGCGCGCCTCGGACTGATGCCGGGGCGGCTTTTTCTGACGCGGCCGGTTGAAGAGCTGGCACAGAAGATCGGCGTCGCCGCCCCACCGAACGAGCCGCCGCGGCGCAATATTCAGCCGGGCCAGACCGTTTTGTGCCTGACCCCCAGCGGGTTTGACCACATGCGCTGGGGCATGATCCCGTCCGGGCGCAAAAACGCCCGTGGGCGTCCGGTGATGGACACCATCGTCAACGCGCGGTCGGAAACTCTTTTCGACAAATCCGCCTTTTCCAACATGCAGCGCGCCATTGTGCCGGCGGATGGCTGGTACGAATGGACCGGTGAGGCGCGGCGCAAGACCGCCTGGGAAATCCGGTCAAAGACAGATGACCTTCTGTGGTTTGCCGCGATCTATGACACGTGGCATGGGCCGAACGATGTCACGCTGTCCCAACTCGCAACAGTGACAGGCCCACCGAACCAAGACCTGCGGGACATCCATGACCGCATGGGGGTTCTGCTGGAAATCGACGATATCCCGAAATGGATGACGGGCGACGAAACAGCCGCCCGGTCGGTGTTTCGGCCCTGGCCTGACGGTCGTCTGACCGTCATACAGGCCAAGGATGTGGATTGGTCGCAGCCGTAGCGCTGTTATTGCAGCGACAGATTGACCGCCGCTTCGCGCCCGTCGCGGCCCGCTTCCAGATCGAACGACACTTTCTGATTGTCAGCCAATCCGGTCAGGCCCGAGCGTTCGACCGCAGAGATGTGAACAAAAACGTCCTTGCCACCGCCATCGGGGGCAATGAATCCATAGCCTTTTGTTGTGTTGAACCATTTAACGGTGCCTGTGGCCATCCGTCTGTCTCCTGTCTGTCTTGAGTTCCGCCGGGCAAGAGGGCCCAACGGGCGCGGTCAGTCATATTCGCGTAACTGAGCCGGGTCGGAGCAGTGTGGTCGAAAATGGTAACTTTGCGATATAAGTTTTCGACGAAATCCCATCTCAGGCAAGAAAAAAGCTATCCGTTCGCAGGGATGTGAGAAAAGCTTGCCTTGTGCCGCACGCGGCCCATGTTGTTATCCTGATAAGACGTAGGGAGTGTGGCCATGTCAGGTGTCGAAGCGCGGATCGCAGCAAAGGCTGAACAAGACCAGCTGGATGCAAGATACGCGAAAGCGCGTGCCGAAATTGAACGCAACCGTCTGATTGAAAACGGACAATCCGGTGCGCTGATGTTTGCCGCCCTGGCGTATGGAGATACGCTGGAGAACAATTCGTTGTTTCGGACGGCGTCCCATGCGGCCAAGCTGTTCTGCATTGCCGCCGCGTTTGTCATTCCCAACCTGCTGGTGATCAGCGTCCTGCTGTAATCCAAGCCCCCATCGGCGGATATCTGCGCGCCGTGCTGCGCGGAATGATCGCGCGACTTACGTGTTTGTCTGAATGCGCAGGCTGGCGACATAAAGCGTTGTTGCCGCAAACCCGAGGCTGGTTGTCAGAAAGACGATCAGGGCGGTCGACGCAAGTGCGCCGGTCAGCAAAGCTGCGGCGGCACAAAGCCATCCCAGAACGCTTCCTGCAATGAGTGAAATTGCTGCCACGACAGAGCCCCTTTTTTCCAGTCTGCGCAAATTCCGTTAACGACCCATTAAGGGCAGGAAAGTTTGAAAGGGTTATGGCAGCAGATTGACCAGACAAAGGCCGCGCAGAAGCGGCCTTTGTCCGAAGGAATTAAAGAACGGTGACCTTCGTGCCGATTGGCACGCGATCGTACAGATCCTCGACATGCGCGTTCAGCATCCGGATACACCCGTTGGACACCGACTGCCCGATCGTGCGCGGGGCGGTTGTGCCGTGGATACGGAAGAACGTGTCGCGCCCGTTCTGGAACAGGTAAAGCGCGCGCGCGCCCAGCGGGTTCCCCGGCCCGCCCGGCTGCACGTAGTCATTGTCGATGAACTTTTTATACAGATGCGGCTCGCGTTCGATCATCTCGTTGGTTGGACGCCATGTCGGCCATTCCTTCTTCACTGCGATCTCGGCGGTTCCGGTGAATTCCAGACCGGCGCGTCCGACACCAACGCCGTACCGACGGGCGACGCCGGGTTCGGTGACGTAGTACACAAAATGCGCCCGTGGCAGCACAAGGATCTGTCCCGGCGCGATGTCGGGCTTCATCCGGACGTTCTGCGGACGGAACACCGGATCAATCTGGAACGCCTGCGCGGTGACGACGCTGGGCGCGGCGAGGCCCGCAGCGGCGGTTGCAATGAAATGGCGTCGGGAAATCATGGGCAGCACTCTTTCTGTGAACACGTGGTCTTTGGATTGAAGTGGTCGGAATTTGCCATCGCTTTGGGCGGAATCAAACACACTTGCCCGCCCATCGCTGCAGCGGATCGAAAAACTGCGGCCCAAAGGACACGGTTCATGCCATGTCTGGCGCAAATGTGAACGGTGGCCACCGCGATTGGCAAGCCGCCCTCTCGTCGCTAGGCTGTGATGGTATGTCGTCAGGGAGGACACATCATGTCAGTCGCACGCGTTACGGAAATCATCTCGTCATCAAAAAAGAGCTTCGAAGATGCCATCGAAAACGGCGTCGATCGTGCCTGCAAAACGCTCAAGAACGTGCAGGGCGCTTGGGTGCAGGATCAAAAGGTTGTCGTCGAAGACGGCAAAATCACCGAATACCGCGCGGTGCTCAAGGTCACCTTCATATTGGAAGACTGACGATCAGGCACAAAAAAAAGCGGGCTGAACGGCCCGCTTCCTTCAATCTCGTAAAAGTTGGCTTACGCCAGAGCGAGGTTGATCGCGCTCTCACGGCCGTCACGACCGTTTTCGATGTCGAAAGTCACTTTCTGATCATCGCTGAGGCCTGTGAGGCCGGACCGCTCAACAGCGGAGATGTGGACGAAGACGTCCTTGGAGCCGCCATCAGGTGCGATAAAGCCGTAGCCTTTGGTGGTGTTGAACCATTTCACTGTGCCAGAAGCCATGTGAATATTCCTTCAAATTGTCCGTTGCCCGCATGAGTGCGGCAACCCGGCGAAGTCACATCGTTGTCGAGACTGCGTGCCGAGGTCGGAAAACAGAAGGTCGAGTAGAAGATCGTTAGCAAGGGTCGTATCGCAGGGTGGTGCGTGTTTGGCAAGGGAAATCGCGGGTCGCGCGCATGTTCGGCGGAGGCTTGCCCAAAGGGCGGTCGATACATATCTCGAAGATCGAATGTGAATAAAGGAACGTATGATGTCTGGCAAGAAACTCAGCTGCCTTGAATGTGGTCAAACCAACCGCGTGCCCGGTGACCGGCTCGACTCCGCTCCAAAATGCGGCACCTGTGGCGCGGCGTTGATGCCCGGAAAGGCGATAGATGTGGATTGGAACACGCTGCAAAAGGCGGCGCGCACCGACGACGTGCCGCTGGTGGTCGATTTCTGGGCGCCGTGGTGTGGGCCGTGCAAGATGATGGGGCCAGAGTTCTCCAAGGCGGCAGGCACGCTCAAAGGACGTGCGCGGCTGGTCAAACTCAATACCGAAGATTTTCCACAATCCGGCCAACGCTTTGGCATTCGCGGTATCCCAACGATGATCAAGTTTGAAAAAGGCCGCGAAGCCGCCCGCCAGTCCGGCGCGATGCGGGCAGATCAGATTGTGGGGTGGGTGGGGTAACTTAACACGTCGTTTACTTTGGGTCGGCATATGTGGGCTATGTCCGTCTATCTGCGCCCCAAACGTCCCGGCGTGCCAGTCTTCTTTACCGTATGTCTGGCCCATCGCGGGTCGCATATGCTTGTTGAAGAAATTGATATTCTTCGCGAAGCCGTCCGCGTTACGCGTGCAAGACGCCCTTTTGCCGTCGATGCCTGGGTTGTTCTTCCTGATCATATGCATGCGATCTGGACGTTGCCCGAAGACGATCCCAACTATTCTGATCGCTGGGGGGCCATCAAGGCGCGGTTTTCCAAACACGTCAGATTGAAATCTGCCGCCGGAGCCGGGCGTAGGCCGGGCTTCAGCCCGGCACCCGCTTTGCCAAACGAACTCCCCGTGGTCCAATCCGGGCGCTACGCCGGGCTGAAGCCCGGCCTACGCAAAGACAAACGCGAATGCGCGATTTGGCAACGACGGTTCTGGGAACACCACATCCGCGACGAAGCGGACTATGCGGCACATATGCGGTACTGCTGGACCAATCCGGTGAAGCATGGATTGGTGTCTCAGCCGATGGATTGGCCGTATTCGTCGATCCATCGCGATGTTCGGCTTGGCCATGTGGATGCAGCGTTTTCTGCGAATTCATTCGAAGGCCAGTTCGGCGAAATCGCATAGGACTGGGTGAGCATCTAAAAAGCCGGGCCGAGGCCCGGCCTACGAGATATGCTTCACCGCACAAACTTCTTGAACTTCACCCGCTTCGGCTCCAACGCATCCGCGCCCAAACGGCGCTTCTTATCTTCTTCGTAATCTTCGAAGTTGCCCTCGAACCATTCCACATGCGCGTCACCCTCGAAGGCGAGGATGTGCGTACACAAGCGGTCAAGGAAGAAGCGGTCGTGGCTGATCACCACGGCGCAGCCCGCGAACGTCTCAATGGCGTCTTCCAGCGCACGCAGGGTTTCGACGTCCAAATCGTTGGTCGGTTCGTCGAGCAGCAGCACGTTACCGCCTTCTTTCAACAGCCGCGCCATGTGGACGCGATTGCGTTCACCGCCCGACAGAAGCCCGACCTTTTTCTGCTGGTCGCCCCCTTTGAAGTTGAAGGCCGAGCAATAGGCGCGGGAGTTCATCTGAGCGTCACCCAGTTCGATGATCTCGGCCCCGCCGGAGATGCTTTCCCAGACGGTTGCGTCTTTTTCCAGATCGTCGCGCGACTGGTCGACATAGGCGAGCTGTACGGTATCACCGTACGAAACGGACCCTTCGTCCGGTTGTTCCTGCCCGGTCAGCATCTTGAACAGCGTCGATTTACCCGCACCGTTGGGGCCGATCACGCCCACAATCCCACCCGGAGGCAGGCTGAACGACAGATCCTCGATAAGGAGTTTATCCCCCATCGCCTTCTTAAGTCCTTCAACCTCAATGACTTTCGACCCAAGCCGTGGCCCGTTCGGGATAATGATCTGCGCACGCCCGATCTGTTCCCGCTCGGACTGTCCCGCCATTTCTTCATAGGCCTGAATACGCGCCTTGGACTTCGCCTGCCGCGCCTTCTGGCCCTGCCGCATCCAGTCCAGTTCGCGCTGCAGCGTTTTCTGCTTGGCCTTGTCTTCCTTGGCCTCGTGTTCCAGCCGTTTGGCCTTCTGTTCCAGCCAGCTTGAGTAGTTGCCTTCGTAGGGAATGCCGCGTCCGCGATCCAGCTCAAGGATCCACCCGGTGATATCATCAAGGAAGTACCGGTCGTGGGTTACAACCAGAATTGTGCCTTTGTATTCAATGAGATGGTTCTGAAGCCACGCGATGGTCTCGGCGTCCAGATGGTTGGTCGGTTCGTCCAGAAGCAGCATATCCGGCGCTTCAAGCAGCAGCTTGCACAGCGCGACCCGGCGTTTTTCGCCGCCCGACAAGGTGCTGACATCCGCCTCGTCCGGCGGACAGCGCAGAGCCTCCATCGCAACATCAATCTGGCTGTCCAGATCCCACAGGTTATTGGCGTCGATATCATCCTGCAGTGCTGCCATCTCATCGGCGGTTTCGTCGCTGTAGTTCATCGCCAGTTCGTTAAAGCGGTCCAGCTTGGCCTTTTTCTCGGCCACGCCCAGCATCACGTTTTCGCGCACGTTGAGCGTCTCGTCGAGTTGTGGCTCCTGTGGCAGGTAGCCGACCTTCGCACCTTCCGCGGCCCAGGCTTCGCCGGAAAAATCCGTATCGATCCCGGCCATGATCTTCATCAGCGTCGATTTACCGGCACCGTTGACCCCGACAACACCGATTTTCACCCCCGGCAAGAAGCTGAGGCGGATGTTTTCAAAGCATTTTTTGCCACCGGGATACGTCTTGGAGACCCCGTCCATGTGGTAAACATATTGATAGGCAGCCATTAAGTTCTTCCTCGGGACAAACGCAGTTTGGCGGGTTGGATACACGGCGCGCGCGGGGCGTGCAATGCAGGGTGGTTGCCATGATCCCGTCTGTTTGGCATGCTTGGTCCAAGGCCAGTGCAGGTGGCCTCCCGTCCGCGGAAAGCGCGAGCCCCTGTGACAGACGACCCCGACTTCATATCGCGGTTTTCTTCCAGCCCTGAGGCAGCGGACATCTGGGTGCTTTGACGGAGGGACCGGGATGTCGATGGACACGATTCCCAATGATCTAGACGCGCTGCGGCGCGAAGCGAAACGCTTGCAAAAGGCGTATGACACCGGCGACAGCGCGGCGCGCGAACGTCTGCGCCAGTTGGCCCCGCGCCGGGATGGCGCAAACCCCAAACGGGCGGATTTTCTGCATCTGCTGGCGCGCGAGCAGGGCTATGCAAGCTGGCCACGATTAAAGGCGGCGGCAGAGGCGGTTGGGCTGGATGTGGCGATCTTGCGCCACCGGTTGGGAAATGCCCTGTTCCACGGTGCGTTTGGCCGGGCGGATGAGATCCTGACAATGCGACCGGACGTTATCGATGGCTCCATCGGGTTAAATTCTGCCCTTTACCGGTGGGACGCTGTGGCCGAGATGCTGTCGGGTGATCCGCAACTGGCCACCGCCGAAAGCGGGGCGCGACGACCGATTGTGCATTTGGCGTTTTCGCGCTGGATCAAACATCACCCCGACCTGACGGACGACATGCTGCGCGTGGCAGAGCTGTTGTTGGAGCACGGCGCCGATGTGAATGATGGTCTGGCACATGGGGCGGATCACAGTTTGTCGGTGCTCTACGGCGCCATCGGGCACGGCAACAACATGGCCTTGGGGCAGTGGTTGCTGGATCATGGGGCCAACCCGAATGACGGGGAATCGCTCTACCACGCAACCGAACTTGGGCATCACAACGGGTTGCGCATGTTGTTGGCGGCCGGGGCCAATCCCGAAGGCACGAACGCGCTGTTGCGTGCGATGGACTTTCACGATCTGGAGGCGGTGACCCTGTTGCTGGCGCACGGCGCGCGGGCGGATGATTTCAATCCCGACGAGGTTGGGGGAGAAGAGCCGTGGACCGCACCTGCACTGCATCAGGCGGCGCGTCGGGGATCAAACGAGGCGATGGTTCAAGTCCTGCTCGACCATGGCGCGCGGGCGGATGTGGTCTACAAGGGGGCCAACGCCTATGCCTACGCGCGTGTCTTTGGCAATTCGGTTGTGGCGCATGCCATAGAAGAGCGGGGTCCGGTTCCGCCACTGACAGACATGGAACAGGTCCTGGCGCAAATCGCAGACGGGAAAACGCCGAAAGACGTTTGGATTGATCCCGACAAGCTGCCGGCCGCATATCGCGGGATGATCCGAGACATCCTGCATCTGCCGAGCAAGCTTGACCATGTCAAACGTCTGGTTGCCGTCGGATTGGAATATGACCGACCTGACAGCGAAGGGCTGACACCGGTGCAGGTTGCCGGGTGGGAGGGTCTGCCCGAGGTGTTGGACTACTTCGTTCGGTTGAAGCCTGACTTGGGCCACGTCAATAGCTATGGCGGCACGTTGCTCAGCACGATTTTGCACGGTGCCGAGAACAATCCAAACCGCGAAGGGCGGGATTATATTGCCTGTCTGGACATTGCGCTGACAGAAGGTGTCGCACTGCCGCGTCAGGCGATAAATGTCATCGGGCGGCCCGAAATTGCACGGTTCCTGACGGACTGGGCTGCGGCGCATCCCGGGCAGGTGGTTTGAACCAACCGGGTGTCCTTGTGCCCAGGCCCTATTGATCCGAAGGGTGATTGACCCCGTCGTGCCAGCCAATCGGTTCGTGCTCGGCGGGGTTCACCCCTTCGATGCCACCCATGTTGACGCCGTATTCATCGGGGTTCGACCGCCGTTGATGGTGCGTGTAGATCCCACAGGTCTTGCAGAAATAGTGTTTCGCGGTGTTCGTGCCCCACGCGTACAGCGTCAGGTTGTCCGCGCCCTTGATGATCCGCAGACCGGACCGTGGAACCGAAACTGCCGGGCTGCCGCGGCGTCGGCAGAACGAACAATCACAGCGCCGGGCGGTGGCAAGCCCGTCGCTCAGATACGCTTCGAGCTCAACCGCGCCGCAATGGCAGGTCACTGTCACAGGCGCGTTCATTTGCGCTTCACCGCAGGGATGCGGGACCGGGTCAGATTGTACTTGGCTTCCGGATGTGGCGGATGCCCGTCTGTTCTGTCCCAAAAGTCCGTTGCGCCAAGCCGCATCCACAGGGGAAGGGTTAACCCCAAACCGATCACAAAGCCCCCAACATGCGCCCAATATGCAACGCCGCCTTCATCGGCGGCAGACCCGAAACCGCCAAAGACCTGCATCGCAAACCACAGGCCAAGCATGATCCAGGCGGGGATTGGAAAGATCTTAAAGAAAATCACGATGATGATCAGGATATCGACCTTGGCCTTCGGGAAGAGCAGCAGATAACCGCCCATCACGCCCGCAATGGCACCCGATGCGCCAACCGTCGGCACCGGCGACCAAGGGGCCGCGATATAATGGATCAGCCCCGCCCCGACACCGGCGGCCAGATAGAACAGTGCAAATCCAAAATGGCCCATTTCGTCTTCCATGTTGTCGCCAAAAATGAACAGGAACAACATGTTGCCCAACAGATGCATCCATCCGCCATGCAAAAACATCGACGTAAAAAACCCACCCCAGCCACGGCCCTCGCTGACAAGGGCCGGGACCAGCGCCCAGTCGAAATAGAAGCGCATGATCGCCTGATCATCCTGCATCAGCGTCCAGTAGCTGAGGAAAATGCCGACATTTGCGGCAATCAGGATGTAGGTCACATAGGGCGTACGGCCGGACGGATTGTGATCGCGAATTGGAAACATGCAGCGACAGTTGTTCCGTTTGAGGGGCGCGTCAAGCCGCGCCACCCAGAAGCTGTGCGTTTCCGCCCGATGCCGTGGTATCGACGCAGACATGACGTTCCCGGCAAACATGCCCTTTGTCCGGGCGCGTGGTGATCAACGGCAGGATCGGCCCCGACCGCTGCGCCAGCGCGCGTCGGTAAGACCGCGCTCTGTCGGCGTCGCCCCACCAGAGCGCCCCGTCAATGGGCAGATCGACCAACCACTCCGCCGCAACCTGTCCGTCGGCACAAACTGCCACGCCACCCATTGCCTGAACCGCCGCCGCCTGCGCCTCGGCAACCGGTTTGCCCGGCCCAAGACACAAGATCGGGCCACGTGGCAGGGTTTCCAGAACGTTGGATTCCCCCGTGGGTCCCGGCAAACTCTGCGTGTGTGCCTTTGGAGCAGTAGGCAGCTTCGTCACAGCCGCAACCAACCGTTTCAGGCTGTCGTCGCCAGACCAGACCTGCGCGTCGAGGGACGCGGGGATTTTCCGGAAGCGGTGCAGATACAGCGGCCCACCCGCCTTGGGGCCGGTGCCCGAAAGCCCTTCGCCGCCAAAGGGCTGGCTGCCGACAATCGCCCCGATCTGGTTGCGATTGACATAAACGTTGCCCGCCTCGATCCGGTCCGAGATGTGCTGGACACGGTCATCAATGCGGGTTTGCAGGCCAAAGGTCAGGCCGTACCCGGTGGCGTTGATGTCGTCGATCACCGTGTCGATGTCGCGCGATGCGAAAGTTGCGATGTGCAGCACGGGGCCAAAAATCTCGCGCGTCATCTCCGCTATGCCGTTCACCTTGATCAAGGTTGGCGGGACAAAGGTGCCGCCCGCCGGGAGGGACCGACGATGCACCACGCGGCCTTCGGCCTCGGCGGCATCAACGTAAGCCATGATCGCGTCGCGCGCGTCCGTATCGATCACCGGCCCGACATCGGTGCCATAGATCCAGGGGTCGCCGATCACCAAGGCGTCCATCGCACCTGTCAGCATCTCGACAAACCCGTCGACGATATCGTCCTGCACATACAGGCACCGAAGCGCCGAGCATCTTTGCCCGGCGGATTGGAATGCGGATTCCACGATGGCCTGAACGGCCTGTTCAGGCAGGGCGGTGCTGTCCACGATCATCGCGTTCAACCCACCGGTTTCGGCAATAAACGGCGTTCCGGGATCCAGATTGTCGGCAATGCTGCGATGAATGATCTGCGCAGTTTCGGTCGAGCCGGTAAACGCCACCCCTTTCACAGCCGGGTTGGCGGTCAATGCCGCACCAACGTCGCCCGCGCCGGGAAGCAGTTGCAGCCCGGAGGCCGGAACGCCCGCCTCGTGCAGCAATTGCACGGCGCGATGCGCGATCAGGGGCGTTTGCTCTGCCGGTTTGGCCAGAACAGCATTGCCGGCGGCAAGCGCTGCGGAAATCTGGCCGGTGAAGATCGCCAACGGAAAGTTCCACGGGCTGATGCAGGCAAAGACCCCATGTGGGGCTGTGTCGTTTGTCCGCGCCGCGTAGTAGCGTAGGAAATCCACGGCTTCCCGAAGCTCTGCAATGGCGTCCAGAAGGGTTTTGCCCGCTTCCCGTGCAAGCAGGGCAAACAGTTCGCCGTAGTGCTGCTCGTATAAGTCTGCAGCGCGGTTCAGCACCGCCGTCCGGTCTTGCGGCGATGCGCTCCACGGCGCAGCGGCAGAGCAGGCGGCATCGACAACCTGCGCATCGGCCAAGACCACCTCACCAACCGTGTCACCGGGTCGGGCCGGGTTGATCACCGGGTGATGCGCTCCCGGCGCAAGGTCGACAGCGACAATCGGCTGTGCGGTCCAGCGGTGCTGTGCAAAGGGCTTGCGCGCGGCCTCAATCGCGGTACGGGTTGGGCGATCCGCCAGATCCCACCCCTTCGAGTTCGGTCGCTCTGGGCGGAACAGCTCGGGGCCGGTTGGCAAGGCCTGCGCGGGCTGGGCGTCGAACGGATCAGACGCAACATCTTCGGCTGGGACGTCGGTATCGACTATCTGGTTCACAAAAGAACTGTTTGCCCCGTTTTCCAGAAGGCGGCGCACAAGATAGGCAAGCAGGTCACGATGCGCGCCGACCGGGGCGTAGATCCGGCATCGCGTGCTTTCCCCGGACGTCACGATATCGTGCAAGGCTTCGCCCATCCCGTGCAGACGCTGAAATTCGAACGCGCTGCGATCCTCGGCCATGTGCAGGATCGCGGCGACCGTGTGGGCGTTATGCGTAGCGAATTGTGGATAAATCCGGTCGGTCATGCCAAGCAGTTTGCGGGCATTCGCGATGTAGCTGATATCGGTATGGTGTTTCGCGGTGAACACGGGGAACCCGGGAAGCCCGGCAACCTGCGCCCGTTTAATCTCCGTATCCCAATAGGCCCCTTTGACCAGACGCACCATGATTTTGCGATCCAGCCGTTCCGACAGATCATAGAGCCAGTCAATGACATGCCCGGCGCGCTGTCCGTAAGCCTGCACAACCACGCCGAACCCGTCCCATCCCTTGAGCGACGGTTCCGACAACACCGCTTCGATCACATCCAGCGAGATCGACAGACGGTCTGCTTCTTCGGCGTCCACATTCAGACCGATCCCGGCAGAGCGCGCCAGCTGCGCCAAGGTGCGCAAGCGTGGCACCACCTCTTCCATGACGGTGTGGTGCTGCATGTCTTCATAGCGGGGGTGCAAGGCCGACAGCTTGACAGAGATACCGGGGTTTTCCCGGATGTCCTTCGAGGTGGCGGCTTCGGCAATGGCACTGATCGCGCGGGAATAGGACAGGTGATACCGCCGCGCATCGGCCTCGGTGCGTGCCGCTTCGCCCAGCATGTCATAGGAATAGGTGTAGCCCTTGGCTTCCATATCCGATGCGCGCCGCATCGCCGACGAGATCGTCTCGCCCAGAACGAACTGCGCGCCCATTTCCTTCATCGCACGCCCGACCGCCGTTCGGATCACCGGCTCTCCCAACCGCTTGATCGCGCCCCGCAGGTGGCCCACGGGTCCGGGCGTGTCCTCCTGCAACACCTTTCCGGTCAGCATCAGCGCCCAGGTCGAGGCATTGACCAGCGGCGAGGTGCTTTCGCCAAGGTGCTTGGCCCAATTAGACGGCGCGATCTTGTCTTCGATCAACGCATCAATCGTGGCGGCATCCGGCACGCGCAGCAGCGCTTCGGCCAGGCACATCAAGGCAATGCCCTCGTCGGTGGACAGCCCATATTCGCTTAAGAACACTTCCATCAAACCGGGCCGTGCGTCATCGCGAATGGTCTTCACCAACTGCGTGGCCTGTGCCTTGATCGCGGTGCGATCCGCATCCGAAAGGGCCGCAGCGCGCGACAGCTGCGCAATCGTTTCGCCTTCATCGGCATAGGTTGCGGCATCGATACGCGCGCGCAGATCGTGTGACGTGTCCCGTGGCATGACATCCTCCAGTCAGATACCCCTCATTATATCCAAATTTGCAGGACATGTGACGGATTATCGGCTATTGGTTATGCAAATGACCTGAATACTACGAGGCTTGGCGGGCAAAATGGACATCTCAGAGCTCGACGCGTTTGACCGCGCGATTCTACAGGTGATGGGGCAGGATGGCCGCATCTCGATCACCGAGCTGTCCAAGCGGATTGGATTGTCAAAATCCCCTACGCAGGCGCGGCTAAGGCGCTTGGAACAGCTTGGTGCGATCCAGGGCTATCGCGCATTACTAGACCCGATCAAACTGGGCCTTGATCACATCGCCTTTGTCGAGGTGAAGCTGACCCAAACGCGCGAAGCCGCGCTGGCCGCGTTCAACGGCGCCGTCGCCAAAATCCCCGAAATCGAGCAGGCGCATCTGATAGCGGGCAATTTCGATTACTTGCTCAAGGTGCGGACCGCCAATATGCGCGATTACCGCCGGGTGTTGGCCGAAAAGATATCGACCCTTCCGCATGTCGCGGCCACCTCCACCTATGTCGCCATGCAAGCCGTGAAAGAGAACGCTTTCGGGACTGTGACTTGACCCTGCGGTATTGCCGTGTCCGAATGCACGGATGAGATATGCAGTTTTGATCCCCGCCGTCTTCAGCGCGCAGTTGGCCGCTGCCGACGGATGCCCGGTCGCGCCAGATCACACAGACGCCATGGACAGGCTTTACGAGCAAACCCAGGCGGCGCCAGACGCCATGGTCGCGCGGGGCTACTCGAACCAGATGTGGGAATTGTGGCTGCAAGCCCCGGATGAGCCGTCACAGATGATGCTGGATGAAGGATTGCGGGCGCTGCGGATCGGGGATTTCCTGCGCGCGCAGGATCGTTTGAATGCCCTAGTGTCCTACTGTCCGCTTTTTGCCGAAGGCTACAACCAGCGTGCCTTTCTCAACTACCTGCGCAATGACTATGACGCCGCCTTGCCCGATCTGAACCAGGCGCTGGACCTGAACCCGCGCCATATGGGTGCGCTGACCGGCAAGGCCCTGACGCTGATCGCGCTGCAACGCAACGATGAGGCGCAAGAGGTGCTCAAATCCGCCGTTGCCCTCAACCCCTGGATTTCCGAGCGCGCATTGATCACCGAACCGGAAGGCGACGATCTTTGAGCTTTTGTACCTCTATCGCTTCCGGAGCGTTACAGGAAAAAAGCCGCATCACGTGGATTGTTTTCAGATTTATCGCCCGCTAGGGATAGGCCCGTGCGGGCGTGATGGAATGGTAGACATATCGGACTTAAAATCCGAAGGCCTTAGCGCCGTGTGGGTTCGAGTCCCACCGCCCGCACCATATAGTCCTAAATAATCTTTTATATTGAGGCTTTTAACTGATAACCCTTCCGCTGGGGCCACCCTCTGGGCCACCCACTAAGCCGTTCTTCTGCCCTTGGCGACCAGACGGCGGGGTTTAGTCGCAAGTCACTGCAGACCCAAGTTCACGACCTCTATGTAATTGGTCCCGGTCGAACAGTAGCTGTCTTGGGGAATTCTGCCGTTCGCTTTCCAGTTTGAAAGAACTGGGTCTACCTCATCAGGCTTAAGTGTTCCCACAGAAATCGCAATCCAGCCATTCCTACCGAGAAAGGCATTGAGGAAACGACGGTCGCGTATGTTGGTGAGGACGTATTCTCTTGCCTCTTCAACCGTCCGCCTTGAAGCAACAATCAAAGCACATTGACCGGGCGGAATGCGCTGCGCAACGCTTGCAGCCAAATTCACTTGTGGAGAAATCGCAGTGAAACTGGTCTCGTCAACACTTAACACAACGGACTGATAACTGCCGTCCTCATCGTACCATCGGACGCCGCTTTGAGTGACCAGAGGCCTTCGACACGCGTAGTTCTGGTTTGGTGCAAGCTGAAAACAAACTTCGGTCTCAGTTAGGTAATAGCGGCCCTCGGAGCGCTGACCGCTCGAAAACTGAAAAGTCGTGCTCCCGTCAGCATTAAGAGATGCGTACCACTTTTTACCGCTCGAAACTAAAGCTCCAGTGATGACCTTGCCACGCCATGTTTTTGGATTGCTCAGGTCCACCTCGGACGAAGGTTCATTTGAATTGGTAGCAGCAGTTTGAGGCTCGTTGAGAAAGCCGTATCGACGATTTTCCAGCGGGCTAAAAACATACATGTCGCCGGGCGGTGTTCTCAACATCAATCCGATGACTTCCGATGAAACATCATACTCGTTTAGCGCGTCAATTACGTCAGCCAACGCGAATTGCCCACCGACCATATTTCCTTGATTATCGGGGGAACTTATTTGATGCACTCCCAACTCTCCCCATGCCAGACGTTCGGCCCCAGCAAAGAAAATCAACGCACATGCGGACATGCACTCGTGTTCTTCGAAGATAACGGTAGTCATTCCAAGGTTACGCACACGAGCAGCTATAGATAGAGCGCTATGTACGGCACCACCTGGGCTGTTTAGCATCAACATGGAAGCATTGGGAACTTCCGACAGAGTTCTTTCAAATGCCAGTGGCGTTCGGAAGTCGATTTCATCCACAATCGCGATTATACCTTCTGCCTTGTCCAGTGCCAAAACCGGATAGTTCGGATACTCCGCTGTTTGCGCGGTAGCTGAAACGGGGAAAATGCATGCATGCGCCACGCCCACAGCGAGCAAAACAAACGTACCAACTTTGCTTATGAAGGCCCTGAGCGAGCTATGCATTTGGAACTACCTCAGTGCGACCCAAGTCATCTTATGGAAAGCTAGCGTGTCACCGTTCTTAGGTCCATCGGCTGAAATGACTTCGCCAAGGCTTCAGGCATGAGTATGGTTCGAACAAGCGATTGCGAGGGCGGAAAATTGTTCAGTCCCCGAGTCGCTGAAGCGGCGAAACGAACTGTCTTATTTGGTGTCGTTCACATGACCTCAGACCTTGAGTCCTAGAAGGGTGTCGTTTACCCGCATGATGCCGACCGCCCGCACCACCAAGGTGACTACCAATTGAAACGAAAAAACCGGCCGAATGGCCGGTTTTTTGAGTGTTTCGAGAGCAACTGATCCGGCTCACAGGCCCCATTTCGCGGCGGTGTCTTCGAAAAAGCCCTGGGCTTTCTTGAGTTCGATCCAGCTGTTCACGTAGTTGATCCAGACCTGATCGTTTTGCGGAAGCAGCATCGCGATGGGCGTTGGCGCCCGGGGGCCGTCGGTTTCGATCTGGCGCAGGTTCGGGAACTTTGTCAGCAATGTCGACCCTTCGATGTTCGATGTCACAAAGACATCGGACCGGCCCGAGAGCACTTCCTGAAAGCCGCGGGCGGGGGCTTCGACCACGTTGATTTCGGAGTCGGGGAACCAGTCGCGCACCATTTTTTCAAAGCTGGTACCGAGGGTGGTGGCCACTTTGACGTCGCCCTGGTTGATCGAGTCCCAGCCCGAGAAGCGGTCGATCTTGTCGTCGGTGGTGAACGGAAAGATCTCAACGGCGATGTAGCTGTCTGAATACCCGGCTGCCTTGAGGCGGGCAGGGCTGATCGATGCAGAGCCGGTCATGTGATAGTTTCCGGCAACCACACCGTTCACCAGTGTTTTCCAGTCGGTGGCGACAAATTCCAGCTCAACCCCTAGATCTGTTGCCAATTGGGTCATGACGTCAATGTCGTACCCCTTGTAGCTGTTGGTAGCAGGGTCGCGGACCGACATCGGGTTCCAATCGCCCGTCGTCCCGACCTTGAGCACGCCGCCGCTGAGAATATCTTGCAATGCGGATTGCGCCGAGGCAGGAGCGCCGAGAAACGAGACGGCAACCGCGGCTGCCAGTCCGAGTGATTTCAGAAAACGCATGGTATTTTCCTTTTCGTAAGTGTCATGTCTGGTTTACATAGGCGGAATGCCCTGGCGCATGTCGCGGCGCAGATCCTTGGATGTGCGCGGGTGGCCATGGCGGGCAAGTCGAAGGATCGGAGATCTGTATGAGCGCGGAACGCGTCATAGAAATAAGCTCATTGAACAAATCCTTCGGTGATTTCCAGGTTCTGACTGACGTCAATCTGACGGTCAGCCTGGGCGAGCGTATCGTCGTTTGTGGGCCGTCGGGATCGGGCAAGTCAACCTTAATCCGGTGTGTCAATGGGTTGGAACAGTTCGATTCGGGGCGGATCGTGGTTGACGGGATTTCGTTGGCCGAGCCCGGTGGCGTGGACCGGGTGCGGGCCGAGGTTGGGATGGTATTCCAGCAATTCAATCTCTTTCCGCATCTGACCGTTCTTGAAAACCTGACGCTTGGCCCGATGAAATCCCGTGGTCTTTCCCGGACTGACGCCAACGCATTGGCGATGATGTATCTCGAACGGGTCCGTATTCCAGAGCAGGCCGAAAAACGACCCAGAGAACTTTCCGGCGGGCAGCAGCAGCGCGTTGCGATTGCGCGGTCCTTGTGCATGAAGCCCAAGATCATGTTGTTCGATGAACCGACCTCGGCGCTTGATCCGGAGATGATTTCCGAGGTGCTTGATGTGATGGTTGAGCTTGCAGAAGAGGGCATGACGATGCTGGTTGTGACCCACGAGATGGGCTTTGCGCGCAAGGTGGCGGATCGGATGGTGTTCATGGACGGCGGCGAGATTGTTGAGACAGGCACGCCCGCGACCGTGTTCGAGGCCCCGAAATCCGAACGGTTCCGTGCGTTCCTTGATAAAATTCTTCAGCATTAAGGCGGCGGTATGACTCGATCCATTTCACCCTGGATGCTCTTGTGTTGCCTGCTGTTGTTGGCCGGGTGCGGTTCGTCAGCTGGCACCTGGGGGTGGTATGTCATCAACCCGTCCACCGCGCAGGGACAGTCGAATATTCGGTTCCTGATCGGTGGGTTCGGCGCAACGATCCTGCTGTCGTTGATTGCGGCAGGATTATCCATGCTGATCGGATTGCTGGTGGCGCTTCCGGGCATGTCGTCGAACAAATGGATCCGCTTGCCGTCGCGCATCTATATCGAATTTGTCCGCGCGATTCCGCTGCTTCCGATGCTGTTTTGGGTTTTCTACGGTTTGCCGGTTGTGATGCGGTCGTTTGGCATGCCGGTCACAATTGACGCGTTCTGGGGGGCGATCATCACGCTAGCCATTTCGGATTCGGCCTTCACCGCCGAGATCTACCGCGCGGGCATTCAATCCATTCCGAAGGGGCAAACCGAAGCGGCGCGGACGGTCGGGCTCAGCTATACCCAGACGATGCGCTACGTGGTTTTGCCGCAAGCGATCCGTCGCATCCTGCCGCCGCTGGCCAACCAATTTATCTATATCGTGAAGATGTCGGCCTTTGCTTCGGTGATTGGCATGCAGGAACTGACCCGCCGGGCCAATGAACTGGTGGTGACGGAATACCGGCCGCTGGAAATCTACACGCTCTTGATCCTCGAATACCTTGTTCTGGTCCTCATCATCAGTTTCTTCGTCCGGTGGCTGGAGCGAAAAATGGATGCGGATGAAAGCCGCTGACCCCACACGCAGGAGATATCTATGAGCTGGTCTGAATTCATGAACGACACCGTGTCCCGAATTGGCGCGTTGCAGAAGGAAGCGCCCGACACGATGGCCGGGTTCAATACGATGGGCAAAGCCGCCAAGACCAATGGCGCGTTGCCCGAAAAGACCAAGGAACTGATCGCACTGGGCATTGCGATTTCGACGCGCTGCGACAGTTGCATCGCGTTTCATGTCAAATCGCTGGTGCGGCTCAAGACGACGCGCGAGGAATTCTGCGAAGCGTTGTCGATGATTGCTTACATGGGTGGTGGTCCATCCGTTGCCTTCAGCGCAAAGGCGCTTGAGGCTTATGACGAATTTACCGGCGGAGCGACCGGGAAGGCCGTTTAGCCCGACGCGTGCCGCGTCACGTGACGGCCTTGCGTACCATGTCCCAGTAAATCGTCTCGACCTCGTGCTGAGACAGTCGCCCGCCGCTGCGGTACCAGGTGTTGACACCTGTCAACATTGCGATGATCGCAAGAGTTGTGATCTTCGTGTCCGGCACCTGAAACACACCTGTGTCGCGCCCGGTTTGCAGGATCGCTTCCAGCGCGCTTTCGTAGCGGCGGCGCAGGTCTTCGATGACAGCAAAATTGTCCGGCGTGAGATTGCGCAGTTCCATGTACGAGATGAACACCGCCTCGGGGCGTTCCAGGTGAAACGCAATGTGAAACCGGGTGAAATGCTCCAGTTGCGCTTCGGGATCGGGTGGCCATGACACGGCCTGCCGGGCGGTCAGGAGGTCATCCATATGGCCCTTGAGAAGATCAAACAAAAGCGACTGTTTGTCGGGCGTATAGTTGTATAGCGCCCCGGCCTGAACACCGACTTCCTTGGCAATCTGGCGCATCGACACGGCGGCAAAGCCATGTTGCGCAAACAGGCGTAGCGCCGCCTCGCGGACCCGTGGGCCGGTGATGCCGGAATGAGACCCTGCTGTACGTGCCATGGATCGAGCGTAACTGAACACCTGTTCAAATCAAGCCCAAGGTTGCACGTCGCAGGTTGCTGCGGCATGACGGGGGTGTCGGTGGGAGCAGTGTCGATGTGGCGTCTCGGGATCATTGTAGGACTAGGGCTGAGCGCATGCGCACAGTTCCCCGAGGTGGACGCGGCCCTGAACGCCGATAATCCCAATCCGGACTATCCCAAACTTGTCCCTTTCGAAGAGCTGCTGACGGCCGACGATCCGCGAATTTCCGAGACCGATGACGACGCGTTGCGCGCGCGCGCCGAGGACTTGCGGCGACGGGCAAACGGTTTGCGACCACCGGTGATTGATCGTGACACGCGCGACCGAATGGACGCCGGGGTCACACAACCCTGACGCGCCCCGTTGCAGGTGCTCCTGCAAGACGTTATTGCCACCCGAACAACGCCTGAATTCAAGAAGGAACGCCACCGATGACTAAACCTTTGCGTCTTGGAATTGCGGGTCTGGGCACTGTTGGCGCGGGTGTCGTCAAGATCGTCCGTCAAAAGGCTGCGCTGCTGGAAGCGCGCGGCGGTCGCCCGATCGAAATCTCGGCCGTCTGCGCCCGCAGTCGCGGCAAGGACCGGGGTGTGCCGCTTGACAGCTATGGCTGGGAAGATGACCCGGTGGCACTGGCGACGCGTGATGATGTTGACGTCTTTGTGGAATTGATGGGCGGCAGCGATGGCCCGGCCAAGGCGGCAACTGAAGCCGCGTTGAAAGCGGGCAAAGACGTTGTGTCGGCCAACAAGGCGCTGTTGGCGTATCACGGTCAGGCGCTTGCCGAAGCGGCAGAGGCGTCGGATGCCGTCTTGCGGTTCGAAGCGGCGGTTGCGGGCGGGATCCCTGTTGTCAAGGCCTTGACCGAAGGGCTTGCCGGCAATGACATCGAGCGCGTGATGGGCGTCATGAACGGCACCTGCAACTATATCCTGACGCGCATGGAATCCGCAGGGCTAACATATGACGAAGCCTTCGCCGAAGCCGATGGTCTTGGTTATCTCGAAGCCGATCCCAACTTGGATGTTGGCGGTATTGATGCCGGTCACAAGCTGGCGCTGCTGGCATCCATCGCTTTTGGCACGCAGGTGGCGTTCGATGCGGTCGAACTTGAAGGCATCGGTCGGGTGTCCATCGAAGATATCCGTCAGGCCGCCGATATGGGCTACAAGGTCAAGCTTCTGGGCGTGTGCCAAATGACCGGTCGCGGGCTTGAACAGCGCATGTCGCCATGCCTTGTGCCCGCGACATCGCCGCTGGGACAGCTTGAAGGTGGCACGAACATGGTCGTCATCGAAGGCGATCAGGTGGGTCAGATCGTCCTGCGCGGTGCCGGGGCCGGTGAAGGGCCAACCGCCAGTGCTGTCATGGGCGATGTGCTTGATATTGCCCGTGGTACGCGCGTGTCGACGTTTGGCCAGCCCTCCGGCCATCTGGTCAAGGCAGAAGCTGCGACAACATCGACCCCGGCCCCTTATTACCTGCGTCTGGTTCTTCTGGACAAACCCGGCGCGCTGGCCAAGGTGGCCGCCGTTTTGGGGGAAGCGGGTGTGTCGATCAACAGGATGCGCCAGCGCAGCCATGATCAGGACACGGCACCGGTGCTGATCGTAACCCATAAAACGACCCGCGCGGCGCTGGATGCGGCCTTGCAAGCCATGGTTGGCACCAGCGTTGTTGAAGGCGAACCTGTGGCCCTGCGGATCGAGCAGCTCTGAGCACGGTAGCGCAACCATCCTTGTCAGCCTGTGGCCTCGCGCTTAACAGGCTAACGAGATGACCAAATACTGACTGGAGACGTCTATGACCTCGCGCTCTGATTTTAACGACCGGATGCTGTCACTCGGTCTGGCGCGAGTCGCCGAACAGGCCGCTATCGCGACCGTCGACCTGATCGGTCGCGGTGACGAAAAAGCCGCTGACCAGGCCGCCGTGAACGCCATGCGCGAGCAGCTTAACCTGCTTGATATCTCGGGTGTCGTGGTGATTGGCGAAGGCGAACGCGACGAAGCGCCAATGCTGTATATCGGCGAAGAAGTCGGCAGCGGCAACGGACCGGGTGTGGACATCGCCCTGGACCCGCTGGAAGGCACGACCCTGACGGCAAAAGACATGCCAAACGCGCTGACCGTGATTGCGATGGGGCCGCGCGGGTCAATGCTGCACGCCCCTGACGTCTATATGGAAAAGCTGGCGATCGGGCCGGGCTTTCCGGCCGGACTCGTCACGCTTGATATGCCGGTCACGACACGGATTTCCGCACTGGCAACGGAAAAAGGCTGCGCGCCGCGTGACATCACCGTTTGCGTTCTCGAACGTCCGCGCCACGAAGACATGATTGCCGAAATCCGGTCAACCGGTGCTGCGATCCGTCTGATCACAGACGGCGATGTGGCCGGTGTCATGCATTGCGCCGAACCGTCGCAAACTGGCATCGACATGTATATGGGCATCGGTGGCGCGCCCGAAGGCGTTTTGGCCGCCGCTGCGCTCAAATGTATGGGCGGACAGATCCAGGGTCGGTTGTTGTTCCGCAATGACGACGAAAAAGGCCGGGCTGCCAAAGCGGGGATCACCGATCTGGACCGCATCTATTCGCGGGATGACATGGTCACCGAAGATGTGATCTTTGCCGCAACCGGCGTGACCAGCGGATCGCTGTTGTCGGGCATTAAGCGCGAGATCGGGTTCAACACCACGGAAACGCTGCTGATGCGCTCCAAAACCGGTTCGGTCCGGCGCATGACCTATCGCAATCCAACCCAGGGATGAGGTGCGCATGACGGGATATCTGGGCGTCGACCGGTCTGTGACGGGTCGGCGGTGGATCGGACCGTCAGACGAGGTGTCCCGGCAGGCAGAGGCGCTTGTTCAGAACACCGGCCTGCCGCAAGCGCTGTGCCAGACCCTTGCGCGACTTGGGGTTCCGACCGAGGACGCGCAGTCCTATCTTGAGCCGACATTGCGCGACCTGTTGCCGGACCCGCGTGGCCTGCGTGACATGCAGAAAGCGGCGACGCGTCTTCTGGATGCGGTGGCCAAACGCGAACGCATTGCAATCTTCGCCGATTACGATGTGGATGGCGGATCGTCGGCCGCGTTGCTGATCGACTGGCTGCGGTCTATGGGGCGACAAGCCACGCTCTATGTTCCGGACCGGATTGACGAAGGTTACGGGCCGAACATCCCTGCGATGCAGGCCCTGGCCCAGGACCATGATCTGGTGATCTGCGTTGATTGCGGAACCTTGTCGCATGATCCGATTGCCGCTGCGGTGGGGGCGGATGTGATCGTTCTTGATCACCATTTGGGGGGCGAAACGCTTCCTGCTGCTTTTGCCGTGGTGAACCCCAACCGTCAGGATGAAAGCGGCGATCTCAGCCATCTGTGCGCAGCCGGGGTGGTCTTTCTGACACTGGTCGAAGCCGGGCGGCAACTGCGCGAGGCCGGGACACAAGGCCCGGACCTGATGCAGATGCTCGACCTTGTGGCGCTGGCAACCGTGGCGGATGTGGCCCCGCTTCGGGGGGTGAACCGTGCGCTGGTGCGGCAGGGGCTGAAAGTCATGGCGCGCCGCGCACGGCCGGGGCTGGTTGCCTTGTCAGATGTCGGCAGGCTCGAATCCGCACCGAAATCGTATCACCTTGGATTTGTCCTTGGCCCGCGCGTGAATGCGGGGGGGCGGATTGGCAAGGCGGATCTGGGCGCGCGGCTGCTGTCCTGCACCGATCCGCATGAAGCCAGATCCATTGCCGAACGGTTGGACGCGCTCAACACGGAGCGGCGCGAGATCGAAGAGGCGGTCCGCGCGCAAGCGCTGGAACAGGCCGAGGCGCGCGGTCTGGATGCGCCTTTGGTCTGGGCGGCGGGTGACGGTTGGCATCCTGGCGTTGTCGGCATTGTTGCGTCGCGCCTGAAAGAGCTGTCCAACCGACCGTCCATTGTGATCGGGTTTGACGGTGAGGATGGCAAAGGGTCGGGCCGGTCGGTCAGCGGAATCGATCTGGGCGCGTCAATCCAGAAACTGGCGGCCGAAGGGCATCTTCAAAAAGGTGGTGGGCATAAGATGGCTGCGGGGCTGTCGCTGTCGCGGGATCAATTGGAACCGGCGATGGCGCGGTTGTCCGAATTATTGGTTAAACAGGGGGCGGATAGCCTTGGTGCATCCGACCTGCGCCTTGATGGGCCGTTGATGCCCGGTGCAGCAACGCCGGAACTGATCGAACAACTGGAAGCGGCCGGACCATTCGGGGCAGGGGCGGCGGCACCGCGATTTGTGTTCCCGGATGTCCAGATCGCGTTCGCCAAGCGGGTCGGGCAATCCCATCTGAAAGTCAGTTTCGGCGATGGCATCGGCGCACGGCTGGATGCGATCTGCTTTGGCGCCTTCGATGGACCGATTGGCCCCGCCCTTGAGAACCATGGCGGCGCGCGATTCCATCTGGCCGGGCGACTTGAGATCAACGAGTGGGGCGGGCGGCGATCTGTGCAATTGCGGCTGGAAGACGCGGCGCAGGCCGCCACTGGCTGAAAGGGCAAGTCCCTGATTAGTGGGCTATTTTCAATGAAATCCGCCGCGATTTGGCCGGTTGAAAAAAACCGCACATTCGGGTGAATTTCCGCTTGCAAGGTCACGCCGGTTTGCCTAGATACACCCCACGCCAGCGCATGGCCCGTTCGTCTATCGGTTAGGACGCCAGGTTTTCAACCTGGAAAGAGGGGTTCGATTCCCCTACGGGCTGCCACTTCCTCCCCATCATCAACCACTTGCAAATGCCCATGTCGCTCGACATATCCGAGGCATGAAGACTGTGCAGATGATTTTTTCCGTTGTGGTGGCGGTTGGTCTGTGGACCCAGGCCGCTTCGGCGCAAACCCAGCCGCGCGTTCCGACATCGCAGGCCGAGATCAGCTTGTCTTTTGCGCCGCTGGTCAAGGAGGCGGCACCGGCTGTTGTGAATATCTATGCCCGCCAGATCGTGCAATCGCGAAGCCCGTTCGAGGGCGATCCGTTCTTTGGCAACCTGTTCCGCGATTTCGGCGCGTCGCGTCCGCGTGTGCAGAATTCGCTTGGGTCCGGGGTCATCGTCTCTGCGGATGGGTTCGTGGTGTCGAACTATCACGTCATCGGGCAGGCGGATCAAATCCGAGTGGTTCTGAATGATCGCCGCGAATACGAAGCGCGGGTGTTGATCGGGGACGAGGAAAGCGATCTGGTCATTCTGAAGATTGATGCCGAAGACATGCCGCACCTGTCCCTGCGCGACAGCGATACCGTTGAGGTTGGTGAGCTTGCCCTGGCGATTGGCAACCCGTTTGGTGTTGGGCAAACCGTGTCCTCCGGGATCGTCTCGGGGCTGGCGCGGTCGGGTGCAGTCACGGGTAATGCGCGGGGCTATTTCCTGCAGACGGATGCGCCGATCAATCCCGGCAATTCCGGCGGTGCCCTGATCGACGTGTCGGGGCAGCTGATCGGGATCAACACGTCGATCCTGACACGCTCGGGCGGGTCAAACGGCATCGGCTTTGCTATTCCGACGGCCCTCGTGGAGCAGTTCCTGGAACAGGCGCGGGCTGGCAAAACCACCTTTGAACGGCCCTGGGCCGGGGCCACCGGGCAACCGGTGGATGCGGGGCTGTCGGATGGGTTGGGCTTGTCCCGGCCCGAAGGTGTTGTGTTGACAGCGCTGCATCGCGCCAGCCCCTTGGCGGCAGCAGGCCTGCGCGTTGGTGACGTGGTTGTGTCCGTCGCCGGGCACCCGGTGCACTCGCCTGCCGAGATGCTGTTCCGCATGTCGGTGCAAGGGATTGGTCGGGATGTCGACATGACGTTTCTGCGGGATGGCGCGCTGCGCGATGTGCGGGTGTCTTTGATGCGCCCACCGGACGACCCGCCGCGCGACACGTATGTGTTGTCCGAGCGCGAGGTTCTGGCGGGGCTGGAAGTGGCGCGGGCGAACCCGGCGGTTCTTGACGAATTGGGGCTTCCTTTGACGGTGGACGGGATCGTGGTTGTTGATCCCGGCCCGCTTGGTCGGCGGGTTGGCTTGCGAACCGGCGATGTGCTGCGCCGGATTGATCGCGCGCTGATCACCGCGCCGCGTGACGTTGGCCCGGCGCTGCGCCGCGCTGCGCCGGGAATTGCCATTGAAGCGGAACGCGGTGGGCAACGCCTGCTTCTGCGGTTTCGGACATAGCTGTGGCAGACCTGTTTGACACTGACGCCGCTGCGGATACCGCGCACCGCCCGTTGGCTGATCGGCTGCGCCCCAAGGCGCTGTCGGACGTGATTGGCCAAAGCCAGGTGATTGGCCCGGATGCGCCACTGACCGTGATGCTTGAAGCGGGAAGCCTGGGCTCTGTCATTTTCTGGGGGCCGCCGGGGGTTGGCAAAACCACGCTTGCGCGGTTGCTGGCGGACGAAACTGATCTGCATTTTGTTCAGATCAGCGCGATTTTCTCGGGTGTGCCGGAACTTCGGAAAGTCTTCGACGCGGCCAAGCTGCGGCGCAAGACCGGGCAGGGGACATTGCTGTTTGTTGACGAAATCCATCGCTTCAACAAAGCCCAGCAGGATGGGTTTCTGCCGCATATGGAGGACGGTACGATCCTTCTGGTCGGCGCTACAACTGAAAACCCGTCGTTTGAATTGAATGCCGCCTTGCTCAGCCGTGCGCAGGTGCTGGTGCTGGAACGGCTTGCGCTGAGTGATCTGGAACGGTTGGCCCAAAGGGCGGAAGTGGAGCTGGATCGCACCTTGCCGCTGGACGGGTATGCCCGCGAAACCCTTTTGGAGATGGCCGATGGGGATGGGCGGGCGCTGCTGAACCTGATCGAACAGGTGATGGCGTGGAAAGTGGACGGAACGCTGGACAGTGCCGCGCTTGGCCAGCGGCTGATGAAGCGCGCGGCGCAATACGACAAGTCCGGAGACGCGCATTACAACCTGATTTCCGCCCTGCACAAATCGGTGCGCGGGTCTGATCCGGATGCTGCGCTGTACTGGTTTGCGCGCATGCTGGATGCCGGGGAAGACCCGCGTTACCTGGCGCGGCGGATCACCCGGATGGCGGTTGAGGACATTGGTCTGGCGGACCCGCAGGCGCAGGCGGTGTGTTTGCAAAGCTGGGAAACCTTCGAGCGGCTGGGCAGCCCGGAAGGCGAATTGGCGATTGCCCAAGCGCTGGTTTATCTTGCCCTCGCACCCAAATCGAACGCGGTGTACGTGGCCTACAAGGCCGCCCGCAAATCGGCGAAACGGACCGGGTCGCTGGCCCCACCCAAGCATATCCTGAACGCCCCGACGCAATTGATGAAGGATCAGGGCTACGGGTCGGATTATGCCTATGACCACGACGCGGAAGACGGGTTTTCCGGTCAGGATTATTTCCCCGACGGCATCGACCGGGATGCATTTTACACCCCGGTGGAGCGCGGGTTCGAGCGCGATCTGAAGAAGCGTGTCGAGTATTTCGCAAAGCTGCGGGCGAAGCGTCAAACTTGACTCTTTATGCTGTGCGCGCGACAGACCGCGCATGTTGACAACCCTCTCTCTTGTTGCGCTTGGCGGTGCGATCGGTGCCAGCCTTCGGTTTCTGACCGGGGTCGGGATCCTGCGCATTTTCGGGCACGGAGATTTCCCGATAGCGATCATGACGGTGAACATTCTTGGATCGTTTCTGATGGGGGTGTTTGTCGTGGCTGCCGCGCAGCGGGGGCTGACCCACATGTCGCCGTTTGTGATGACCGGACTTCTGGGGGGCTTCACGACCTTTTCGGCATTTTCCCTTGAAACAATGACGCTGATCGAACGCGGGCAACTTGGGTCGGCATCGCTTTACGTGGTGCTGTCGGTTGCACTTTCGGTCGGAGGACTGGCGCTGGGCCTGTTGGCAGCGCGGAGTATTTTTGCATGAGTCGCGTTCAAAACATCACCGTCGGACCCGGCGACGCGGACCAAAGGCTGGACCGCTGGCTGAAACGGTTGTTCCCGCATCTGGGGCAGGGGCGGATCGAAAAGATGTGCCGCAAAGGCGAGCTGCGCGTGGATGGCGGCCGGGTGAAGGCCAATACCCGTTTGGTGACCGGGCAGGATGTGCGCATTCCGCCGCTGCCGGAACCCGGAGAGGTGCAATCGCGTCCCAAGCCCGGGGTGTCTGACAAAGATGCAGAGATGATGAAGGCGTTGGTTCTGTACCGCGACGATCACATCATTGCGCTGAACAAGCCACCCGGATTACCGACGCAGGGCGGCAGCAAACAGACACGCCATGTGGACGGATTGGCCGAATCGCTGACATTTGGGTATGATGAGAAACCGCGTCTGGTACACCGGTTGGACAAGGACACCTCTGGCGTTCTGCTGCTGGCCCGCACTCGCAAGATCGCCGGGGCGCTGACCGAGGCGTTCCGCGCACGTGAGACCCGCAAGATCTATTGGGCGGCGGTGGCCGGTGTGCCGCATCCACGGATGGGGACAATCAAGTTTGGCCTGGTCAAAGCGCCGGGTCATGGGGCGAGTGGGGAAAACGAAAAGATGCGCGCGGTGCATCCGCGTGATGTGGCCCATACCGAAGGCGCAAAACACGCGACCACGGATTATGCGGTGCTAAGCGCATTGGGCCAGCGAACGGCATGGGTGGCCATGGTTCCGATCACGGGACGCACACACCAGTTGCGCGCCCATATGGCCGAGCTTGGACATCCGATCATCGGGGATGGCAAATATGGCGGGTCGGGTCAGGAAAACCTGGGCGACGGCTGGGGCGCCATGCTGGGTGGGGCGGTCAGCCGGAAACTGCACCTGCACGCGCGGTCGATCTCGATCACGCATCCTGTGACGGGGGCAAAACTCACCATCACGGCCCCGCTTCCGGAACACATGGAGCGGACCTGGGAGTTCGTGCAGTGGGATCCGCGCGATGTGCCGGCCGATCCGTTCGAGGATGTCGAATGAGCGAACCGCTTCGGTTGGTTGTGTTTGATGTCGACGGCACCCTGGTGGACAGTCGCACGCATATTCTGGCCTCCATGCGCCAGAGCTTTCAGGATCTTGGTCTCGCCGTGCCCTCCGAGGATGCTATCCTGCATGGGGTCGGATTGTCCCTGCCGGAACTCATGGCGCAGCTTGTGCCGGACGCGCCGCCCGAGACGCATGACCGGCTTGCCGCGCGCTACAAGGACCTGTCGTTGTTGCGCCATGTGACGGCCGGGCAGGATGCCGAGTCGCCCTTTTTCCCGGGAATGCGCGACGTGTTGGACAGCCTTCGCGCACAGGATTTCACGTTGCTTGCAACCGCAACCGGAAAGTCCCGCCGCGGGCTGGATCGGATGATCGCGCATCACGGCTTGCAGGGCTATTTCCAAACCACGCAGGTGGCTGACAACCACCCTTCGAAACCGCATCCGTCCATGGTGGTCACGGCGTTGTCGGAAACCGGCGTAGAACCGCAAAACGCGGTGATGATCGGGGACACGAGTTATGACATCGCGATGGGTCGCGCCGCCGGAGTGGCAACGATCGGGGTCAGCTGGGGCTATCAGGCAAAAATAGCCTTGTCCGAGGCGGATGGTATTGTAGACACCGCCTCTGATCTGTTTGACAGTTTGAATTCTTGGATGGAACGCCTGACATGAGTGAATGGGCCCCGAAACGGTTTTGGACCACTGCCGACACCACTGAGACGGATGAGGGTTTTGGCGTGCTGCTGGATGGCAGGCCGGTGCGCACCCCGGCCAAGGCGCTCCTTGAGGTGCCAAGCAAGGCGCTGGCTGACCGCATCGCGTCCGAGTTTGACGCGCAGGTCGGAAAGATCGATCCGACCACCATGCCATTTACGCGCACCGCGAATGCTGCGGTCGACAAGGTCAGGAGTCAGAAATCCGAAGTGGCCGATATGTTGGCCGACTACGGCGACAGTGATCTGCTGTGCTATCGCGCGGCAGAACCTGCAGGACTGGTCGCCCGGCAGGCCGAGCAGTGGGATCCGTACCTGAATTGGGCAGCTGATGCGCTGGGTGCGCGGCTGGAGCCCCGGACCGGCGTGATCCACGCTCCGCAATGCCCCGAGGCGCTGGGCACGCTGCGCAAACGAGTACATACCATGAACGTTTTCGAACTCGCAGCGTTTCACGATCTTGTGTCGATCAGCGGATCGCTGATCCTTGGGTTTGCGGCTCAATTGGGCCATCGTCCGCCCGAAGAGATCTGGAGCGTTTCCAGACTCGACGAGATTTGGCAACAAGAACAATGGGGCGTGGATGACGAAGCGCAGGAAATGGCCGACCACAAGAAAGCCGCGTTTCTGCACGCAAACGCGTTCATGCGATTGATCCAGCCGTAATCGGGGGCGTGACGTTAAGGCAACCGCGGTTTTTTGGTTGGAAATTAGGCCATTCGGCTTGACCTCTGGAATTGAATCCCCACAAAATCGCGATCACTGATTGTAGGGGTTTCCCTACTTAAGTCGTATGGGCGTGAATACGCTTGTTAGAAACCGTGCCTGATGGTGCGGACCAACAGGAAGAGGTAAAAATGAAAAAAATTGCAATTCTTGGCGCGATGACCGTGGCTGGCCTTTCGGCTGGTGCCGTGTCCGCCTCCACACTTGAAGATGTGAAGGCGCGTGGCAAGCTGAACTGCGGTGTGACCACTGGTCTCGTCGGGTTTGCGGCGCCAAACGCGAATGGCGAATGGGAAGGCTTCGATGTCGGCGTCTGCCGCGCCGTTGCAGCTGCCGTTCTGGGCGATCCAACCGCCGTCGAATTCGTGCCGACAACTGGTAAGACACGCTTTACCGCGCTGGCTTCTGGTGAGATCGACCTTCTGGCACGGAACACCACCTGGACGTTCTCTCGTGACGTCGACCTGAAGTTCGAATTCGTCGGTATCAACTACTATGACGGTCAGGGCTTCATGGTTCCCAAGGAACTGGGTGTTTCCTCGGCCAAGGAACTTGATGGCGCAACCGTCTGCATCCAGACCGGCACCACAACCGAGCTGAACCTCGCGGATTTCTTCCGTGCCAACAACATCAGCTACGAGCCGGTTCCGATCGAAACAAACGCTGAAGCGCAGCCGCTGTACCTGGAAGGCGCATGTGACGTCTATACAACAGACGCCTCCGGCCTTGCCGCGACACGTGCCGCGTTTGAAAACCCGGGCGACCACGTTGTTCTGCCAGAGATTATTTCCAAAGAGCCACTCGGTCCGCTTGTTCGCCACGGCGACAACGACTGGGCTGACATCAACCGTTGGGTTCTCAACGCGCTGATCGCAGCAGAAGAACTGGGTGTCACATCTGCAAACGTTGCAGAGATGTCCGCATCTGCAGGAAACAACCCTGAAATCAACCGCCTGCTGGGAACAGAAGGCACGTTGGGCGAAATGCTTGGGTTGGAAGCTGACTGGGCCAAGAACGCCATCATGGCGGGTGGCAACTACGGTGAGCTGTTCGAAAAGAACATTGGTGAAAACACACCAATCGGTCTGGCGCGCGGCCTGAACGCGCAGTGGACCGAGGGTGGGCTGCTCTACTCGCCGCCCTTCCGCTAAATCCTGACGAACGGAAAAGGGCGCAGTGCAAACTGCGCCCTTTTTCGATATACAGACAATGCCTTAGGTCAGGCACCAGAGCGAGACAATCGCCGCCAATAGGGCCAGGGAACACAGGGATAAACACATGTCGACGCTATCCGATCCACCGTCAGGATCGTTTCAGCTCTCTATGCTGATCAACGATACACGGTATCGATCCTACACATTTCAATTTGTCGCTTTGGTTCTGCTGGTCGCGGCGATGGCCTATTTGGGCTGGAACCTTGTCCAGAACCTGACTGCGGCTGGTCTCAACATCTCGTACCAGTTTCTTGGTGAACCTGCCGGGTATGACATCAACCAGACACTGATTTCATACACCAGCCAATCCACGCATTGGCGGGCATCGCTTGTCGGGGTTCTCAATACGCTGCTGGTTGCGTTTCTTGGCTGCATCATGGCCACGATCATCGGGGTCGTTGTCGGCGTGCTGCGCCTGAGCAACAACTGGATCGTGCGCAAGCTGACCTCGTTCTACGTCGAAATTTTCCGCAATGTGCCTGTGCTGATCTGGATTCTGATCATCATGGCCGTGTTCGTGGCCGTATTGCCGCAACCGCGCGACTTCCGGGGGGACAACCCAGAGGCCAGCATGGTTCTTGACGCGTTTGCGTTTACCGGACGAGGTTTTTATTCGCCTGCGCCGATCTTCGGACCGGGGTCTGGCGTTGTCATTGCGGTGTTCCTGGCGTCGATCGTCGGAATTTTTGCGTTTCGCAAACATGCGCGCAAAGCCCTGTTCGAACGCGGACAACTGATCCCGACCTTCTGGCCGTCCGTTGCCCTGTTCTTCATTCCGGCAATTCTGGCGTTCTTTATCATGGGGCGTCCGATTGGATTGGATTATCCCGAATTGAAGGGCTTCAACTTCCAGGGCGGCATCTTCATGCGGAACTCGCTGATTGCCCTGTGGTTCGCGCTGTCGATCTACACCGCTGCGTTTATCGCGGAAAACGTCCGCGCCGGGATCCTTGCTGTCAGCAAGGGACAGACCGAGGCCGCCGCGTCTTTGGGTCTGCGTCCGAACCGGATCATGAACCTCGTAGTGCTTCCGCAGGCGCTGCGTGTGATCATTCCGCCGTTGATTTCGCACTACCTGAACCTGACCAAGAACTCGTCGCTTGCGATTGCGGTGGGCTACATGGATCTGACGGGGACCCTTGGGGGCATCACGCTGAACCAGACAGGCCGCGCGATTGAATGCGTTGTGCTGTTGATGTTGTTCTACCTGACGATTTCCTTGAGCATTTCGGCCCTGATGAACGTCTACAACAATTCCGTTAAGCTGCAGGAGCGCTGAGATGTCAGATACACATGCTCAAACCGTTGCCTTCGTGCGTCAGGAAATGTTGCCAGAACAGCCGCCCCCCGCGTCCGAGCAAGGGGTGATCAAATGGATGCGACAGAACCTGTTTGACGGCTGGTTGAACACGCTCCTGACGGTGCTGTCGCTCTATTTCATCTATAAGATCGTCGCGGGTGCATGGCCGTGGTTTGCCAACGGCATCTGGACCACCTCTTCGCTTGCGGAATGTCGCGAGCTTCTGGAAGGTGGCGTCGGCGCGTGTTTCTCGGTTCTGACCGAGCGCTGGAACCAGCTTCTGTTCGGGTTCAAATATCCGCCCGATCAGTACTGGCGCCCAACACTGGCGTTTGTGCTGTTGCTGATCGCCATGGCACCGGTTCTGTTTTCCAAGAAGTTCCCGCGCCAGATGTTCATCTTCACCGGGCTGTTTCCGTTCATAGCGTTCTGGCTGATCTGGGGCGGATCGCTGCTGACGCCGCTGGTTGCGCTCTTGGGGTTCGTTGCGGGCTATGTCGCCTTCAAGAAGTTCGAATACCAGAGCTTCGCCATGGGGATGATTGCCGGGCTGCTTGCCACGGTGATCGTATGGTGGCTCGGTGGATTTATCACCGGTGCAGCCCCGGGCTTTATGGCGCTGGAGGCTGTTCCATCGCGGGACCTGGGTGGGTTCATGCTGAACATCATCTTGGGCACCGTCTGTGTGTCGCTGTCGCTGCCCATCGGGATCCTGCTGGCGCTGGGCCGTCAGTCGGACATGATCATCATCAAATGGATTTGCGTGGTCTTCATCGAATTCATTCGGGGTGTGCCGCTGATCACGTTGCTGTTCGTTGCCAACGTGGTGCTGGCGTATTTCCTGCCACCGGGCACGAATTTTGACCTTGTCCTGCGCGTGATCATCATGATCACCATGTTCTCGTCGGCCTATATTGCCGAGGTGATCCGGGGCGGTCTGGCAGCGTTGCCACGGGGCCAGTACGAGGCGGCCGACAGCCTTGGCCTTGACTATGCGCAATCCACACGCCTGATCATCATGCCGCAAGCGCTCAAAATCTCTATTCCGGGGATCGTGAACGTGGCGGTTGGCTTGTTCAAAGATACAGTGCTGGTGTCGGTGATCTCGATGTTTGACCTCGTGGGCATGATCCGCGGGCCGATCCTCGCGTCGACCGAATGGAATGGCGTCTACTGGGAACTGTGGGGCTTTGCCGTCCTTCTGTTCTTCGTCGTCTGCTACGGCATTTCACAATATTCGCAGTGGCTTGAGCGTGAGCTTGCCACCGATCATCGATAAGGAGGCCAACGATATGGCTGAAACTCAAACACAGATGTCCATCTCGGATGAGGTGGCGATCCAGATCGAAAACATGAACAAGTGGTACGGGACGTTCCACGTTCTGCGCGACATTGATCTGACCGTGTATCGTGGCGAACGGATCGTGATTGCGGGGCCGTCAGGCTCTGGCAAATCCACATTGATCCGCTGCATCAATGCGTTGGAAGAGCACCAGAAAGGGTCGATCACCGTGGACGGCACGTTGCTGTCCTCGGATCTCAAGAATATCGACCGGATCCGATCCGAAGTCGGGATGGTGTTCCAGCACTTCAACCTGTTCCCGCATCTGACGATCCTTGAGAACTGCACGCTGGCTCCGATCTGGGTGCGCAAGACGCCCAAGAAAGAAGCCGAAGAAACCGCGATGCATTTCCTGGAGAAGGTGAAAATCCCGGAACAGGCTGACAAATACCCCGGTCAGCTTTCGGGTGGTCAGCAGCAGCGTGTGGCGATTGCCCGGTCGCTGTGCATGCGTCCGCGCATCATGCTGTTCGATGAACCCACATCGGCGCTCGATCCCGAGATGATCAAAGAGGTGCTCGACACCATGGTCAGCCTTGCCGAAGAGGGTATGACGATGCTGTGTGTGACCCACGAAATGGGGTTTGCCCGACAGGTCGCCAACCGCGTGATCTTTATGGATGCGGGACAGATCGTCGAACAGAATGAGCCCGAAGAGTTCTTTAACAATCCGCAGAACGAACGGACCAAGCTGTTCCTGAGCCAGATCCTCGGCCACTGACGCAGGTGAAAACCAGATTGAAAAGCCCGCGTCAGACCCGGGCTTTTTTCGTTAGCAGTGGCGGTTTCCCAGTGCTTAACCGGTCATGAGTTCGCGTGGAATTGCGAAGTCTGCACAGGTCCCCAGACCCGGAGCAATGTCGCCCCAGCTGTCGACCGCGAACGTGATCAAGGCTGTTGCGCAGGTAGGATAATCCATGAATCGCGGATTGGCAGGCCAGTCGGCGACCAGTTGATGTGCGCAGTCCGCGATGCCGTGATTGTGCCCCACCATCAAGACCGTGTCGGCGCTCGCGGTTTGCAAACATGCGATCATGTCGCGGGCGTCGGCCAGGTACAACCCTCGTTCAAAGCGTGTGGGCAAGCCGTCGAATCCCAACAGATCGAGCGTTTGCCGCGTTCGTGTTGCCGTTGAGCACAACGCTTCCTGCGGTATCCAGCCCTGCGCTCTGAGCCATTCCCCCATAGCGGGCGCGCTCTGGGTGCCGCGTTTGTTCAGGGGGCGGCCGTGATCGTCCTCACCGGCGGACCAATCCGATTTCGCATGCCGCATGAGGATCAACCGTTTCACAAGCTTGCACCTTTGTGTTGCGTGCGGTCAGTCTCCCAAAAACGCGCGCATGTGGAAAGCTGATTGTTCCTCGACGCGTCCGAACCGTTGAGACACAGGGCAGGCGCGCCGCACCAGGCAGCCATTTCTGCACGCTGCGCCCGCTGGGCTGTGGACATGCGCCACGCAGGCAGGCACGTCATAGGCCTGCCCGGGGGCCAAAGCGCCAACCGGGCAGGCGAATGCGCAGGGTTGATCGGCGCAGGTCAGGCACGGTGACGTGCCCGGTTCAGGAAGGTCCAATCGGTCCGGCAAGGCCAGAACTGACCGGAAACTTATAAAGAGCCCGGCGGTTTCGTGGACCAGTAATCCCACCGGCGACGGCCAGTTCGCCCCGCTTTTTTCAGCCCATCTGAGAAAGGGCGCGTAGGGCGGACCGTCATAAGGAAAAATGGCCGTGGCCTGACGCTCCTGCGCCAGCATATGCGTGATGCGTTTGGACCACCGATCCAGCGGGTGTGGGGCACCGTCGGCAAACTCGGGTGACGCTTTGAAGATGGTCCAGAACTGCGGCTCATTTGGACCCAACAGGACCAGCGTCCGAGTGCCGTCCGGGGACAGATCATCAGCCGCTGGATGAAACGCCCCGCGCACGGCCAGACCCAGTTGGCGCGCCTCGGCATCCAGTTGATCCAGCGTCACCGTTCAGGCCGGATCAGCGAACCTGCGCCATGTTCCGTGAACAATTCCAGAAGGCATGCGTTTGGCACACGCCCATCCAGAATGACGACGGCGCGCACGCCGTCTTCGATGGCTTTCAACGCGGTTTCTGTCTTGGGGATCATGCCTCCCGCGATGGTGCCGTCCGCAATCATGGCGGTAACGTCTTCCGGCGTCATCGCTGTGACAACCGTGCCGCTGGTGTCTTTGACGCCGCTGACATCGGTCAACAACAGCAACCGATCCGCCCGCAACGCGCCGGCGATTGCACCGGCCGCGGTATCCCCGTTGACGTTGAACGTCTCGTTGGGCTGCGTACCCGTCGCAACCGGGGCGACCACCGGGATGATCCCGGCATCAAACAGATCGCGCAACACCTGCGCGTTCATGCGGACCGGACGCCCGACAAAGCCAAGCTCCGGATCGTCCGGCTCGCAGACCATCAGATCGTCGTCTTTTCCCGAAAGGCCCACGGCGCGGCCGCCCTGATCCATGATCGCCTGAACGATACGCTTGTTCACCAGCCCGGTGAGCACCATTTCGACAACTTCGATTGTCGCCTTGTCGGTCACGCGTTTGCCACGCACGAACTCTGACACGATCCCAAGCCGGTTCAGCATGTCGTTGATCATCGGACCGCCGCCATGGACCACAACCGGATTAATCCCGACCTGTCGCATCAGGACGATGTCGCGGGCGAACTCCGCCATCGCGTCATCGTCGCCCATGGCATTGCCACCAAATTTGACCACGACCACCGCGCCCGCATAGCGTTGCATATAGGGAAGCGCCTCGGACAGGGTGCGGGCAGTTGCGATCCAATCGTGGTTCATATCTCGGGATTTCATCTGTCTTGGTATCCTTGCCAGAACGCGGCCTGACGTTGACCCTGTGTGCGACATGCCCGGACCCGTGGCAAGCCGTTTTGCGTTCCCGGCTTCAGGCGATCCCGGCGATAATGCTGCGCAAGGTTGCGATCCCGTCACCCTTTTCGCTGCTGGTCAGCACCAATTCCGGATAGGCGGCGGGATGCTTGGCCAGTCGGCTGCGCACCTGCTCCAACAGCGTGTCATGCTGGGACGGTTTGATCTTGTCCGCCTTGGTCAGCACCACCTGAAAGGTCACCGCGCTTTTGTCGAGCAGGGTCATGATCTCTTCGTCGACGGGTTTGATGCCGTGACGGCTGTCGACCAGCACGAAGGCCCGTCTGAGGCTGGCGCGCCCCGACAGGTATTGCTTGAGCAAGGCTTGCCATTTTGCAACCACCTGGACCGGTGCATTGGCAAAGCCATAACCCGGCAGGTCGACAAGATACCGTTGGTCGCCCACCGTGAAATAGTTGATTTCCTGTGTGCGCCCCGGCGTGTTCGATGCGCGGGCCAGCGCCTTGCGCCCGGTGACCGCGTTGATCAAAGACGATTTCCCGACATTCGAACGTCCGGCAAAACAAACCTCAATCCGATCATCGGGCGGAAGCCCGTCCATGGCGACAACGCCTTTGAGGAACTCCACCTCTCCAGCAAACAGTTTGCGGCCGACCTCACGCATTGCTGCATCAGGGTCTTCGGCCAGGGGGAAGGGCATACGCATTTCAGACACGGGCCACCTCGTCGCCTATTGCAATTGATCCGCCTTCGATCACTTCGGCCCGGACCGAGAAATCGCGGTGCCCCCATGTGTCGAGCGCGGGCAGAACCTCGGCATCGCGGCGGCCAGTGTCGGGATTGGTATGGGTCGACATGCATCTGTCCGTTCGTTCTTTGACCCTCAGAAGCGCGTCACCGATGCGGATGTCGCGTCCATCCCAGTCAAACTCTTCCCACGGGGCCAGCCCATCAATCCAGATATTTCCGCGCCAGCGCTGGCGGGACAGCGGCTGTCCGACCCGTTGTTCCACGGCGCGATGCGAAGACAGGTTGCACAAAGTGATGCTTGGGAAATCGCTGTCGGTAAAGGCGTCGGTGGCGGCTTTGACGATGCGCGTGGGCTGCAATGCCGCATCATCTGAGAACCCGTGCACCCAGGCAAAGAAGGTATCGGCCTCGGTATCGGGGTTGAAACACACGTCTTGCGCGCGGTCGGGATGGCGCAATGTGATCTGGCCCGTCGCTTCATCGAACGATGAACTGATCGCCATCAGGGCCGGAATTTTCGCCACCCGACAGAAATGGCCGCAGCTCACCCATTTGGACCCATCTGCATCTGACCGTTCGTGGGCAATCGCCCAATGGCGGTCAAACGGAAGCGCCTTGCCCGGGGTCAGCGAGACGGCGTCAAGCGGCTCCCGGCCATGGCTCTTGATCGGATGACGCCAGATTTCGGCGATGCGCCCGGTCATTTCTGATCGGGCTTCGGGCCGCGCTTTATGCCGGATTTGATATTGCCAAACACGTCAGGCTTATACCCCTGTGACCGCATGATCAGGTACTGCTGCGTGAAGGTGATCGTGTTGTTCGCGATCCAGTACACCACCAGGCCACTGGCAAAACCGCCGAGCATGAACATGAACACCCATGGCAGCCAGGCAAAGATCATCGCCTGCGTCGGGTCCGTGGGGGCCGGGTTCAGCTTTTGCTGCAGCCACATGGAAATGCCCAGAAGCATCGGCAGAATGCCGATAAACACCAGAGCCAGCAAGGAGCCAGGCGTCGGCGCCGCCCATGGGAACAGGCCGAAGAAGTTGAAAATCGAGGTCGGGTCGGGTGCCGACAGATCCTGAAACGGGCCAAGCCAGGGGGCGTGACGCAGTTCAAGCGTGACAAAAATCACCTTGTAGAGCGAGAAGAAGATCGGGATCTGCAGCAGGATCGGCAAACATCCAGAGGCGGGGTTCACCTTTTCCTTCTTGTACATCTCCATCATTTCCTGCTGGAGCTTTTGACGGTCATCGCCGGCGCGTTCTTTGATCTTTTCCATCTCGGGCTGAAGCTCTTTCATCTTCGCCATCGAGACGTAGGATTTATACGCCAGCGGGAAGAGCAACGCCTTGATCGTCAGTGTCAGGCCGATGATCGCCCAACCCATGTTGCCGATCAGCAGGTTCAAGTGGTGCAGCAGCCAGAAAATCGGCTTGGTCAGGAAAAAGAACCAACCCCAGTCGATCGAGTCGATGAAACGGTCGACGCCTGCGTCCTGATAGTCACGAATGGTTTCCCATTCCTTTGCGCCGGCAAACAGCTGTGTGGTCACGCTCTGTGACTGACCCGGAGCAATTGTAACGGTCGGCTGAACGGCCTCCGTCTGGTAGATGTTGCTGGCTTCATTGTACTTGGCAACCTGGCGGAAAGGCGTGCCGTTTTCGGGGATGACCGTGGTCATCCAGTAGTGGTCGGTGAACCCGATCCAGCCGCTTTCCGTGACCTGCACCACTTCGGCGCGCGCGCCTTGCGAGGGCATCATGGCGAAATCTGGCATTTCATCGTAGTCGATTTCCGCGAGCGTGCCGTCCGCCATGGCAACAACACCTTCATGCAGGATGAAGAAGTTCTTGAGATCGGTCGGTTCCCCGTGCCGCGCAATCAGGCCATAGGGCGCGATCGTCATGGCTTGCGATCCGGAGTTTTCGACCGACTGGGTCACGCTGAACATGTAGTCTTCGTCGACTTCGATGGTGCGCCGGAAAATGGCACCTGTGGGGCTATCCCAGCGCAGGACAATCGGCGCATCTGAGGTCAGGGTGTCGCCGGATTCAAGCGACCATTCGGTGACGATGCTTGGCACGTCGTCGAGTGTCAAACCACCCCCGGGGGCCCAACCGAAGACCGCGTAATGCGGGCTTTCCGATCCTACCGGGTTCAACAGGTGGACAACATCTGCGCCGTCTTCCAAAGACACGCGATAGTCCTTCAAAGACAGGTCGTCGATCCGGCCACCGGCAAGCGAGATTGACCCGACAAGACGTTCGGTTTCAATTGGAACGCGCGGCGCATCCGCGACCGTCGGGGCAGCCGATTGCGTCGCGCCTGTTGCGGCACCTGGGGCCGCTTCTGGCGTGGCTGCAATTGCCGGTGCGGCTGAATCGGCAGCAGGCGGCAGGGCCGTTTCCGGGTCCACTGTGGGTTCCGGGGGCGGAAACAAAACAAACCATCCCAGAATGACCGCAAAGCTGAGTGCTGTTGCAATAAGAAGGTTCTTATTCTGATCGTCCATCGGGGACCGCCACCTGTACTTTTGGATTACCGCAGCGTTCAACAGGCCCTGTGGCTGAAGGTCAAGCGGAATCACCGGAAACACAGGTCAGTGCGGCATTTGATCAAGCGGTTTTGAACGCGCACGTGTGGCAGCCATATTACATGATCAGACGGATATTGCCGTCCTTGCCCTGTTCCTGACCTGCGTGATGATGTTGCAGCCATGCCGCTATGTCGGTGGGTGACTGCGGTTCGGCATAAAGAAACCCCTGCGCGTACGGGATTTCCAGGTCTTGCAACACGCCATGTTCGCCATGCGTTTCGACCCCTTCGGCCAAGGTGGCGATATTTAGGTGGTCTGCCATGCTCTGGATTGCACAGAGCAACTGTTTCTTGTCCGCTTTGGTATCTGCGTCGCGCAGAAACGCTTGGTCGATCTTGAGACGATCAATGGGAAATTGACGAAGCGTCGTGATCGAGGCATGGCCGGTTCCGTAGTCATCCAGATCAATCGCGCATCCCATATCTGCCAGGCTGTGGAGGTTGCGGCGCAGAATATCGTCGGTTTCGTTTGAAACCGTGGTTTCCAGAACCTCGATCACAAGTCTTTGCGGCGTCAGGCCAAATTTGCGCAACTCGCTTGAAATGTGTTCCGGCAGATTGGGATTGCGCAGCTCGATCTCAGAGAAATTCACGCTCACACTGGGAACATCAAGGTTGGCCTTGTCCCATTGAAACAGGTTCTGCAGCGCTTGGGACAGGATTACCTTGCCCAAACGGTCCATGCAGCCACTGTCCTTCAAGGCCTGCAAAAACGATGCCGGGGCCAAGATGCCGTGTACGGGATGATCCCAACGTGCCAGTGCCTCCATCCCGGACACGAGACCGGTTCTTACGCTGACCTGTGGTTGGAAATAGGCTTGGATCTGTCCTTTCTCAAACGCGATTGCCAGGTCTTCCCGCATCACGGTTCGGGTTTGGCATTGCCGGGACAGCTTGTCGGACCAGACGCGTGTTGCAGACGGGCCGCTCAGGCAGGCTTCGTTCAAGGCTTGCGTGGCGGATGCCAACCAGTTTTCACCGGTGGCGTTCCGTCCGAAATTGAGCGAGGACGCCACCCCGATCGCGGCAGATAAGTGCCGCGCAGTCCCGCCGAGTGACAGCGGGTCTTCTACCGATGCGCGCATACGCTTTGCCACGTCCAAAAGGCTGTCCAATTTCAACCGATACCCGGGTGAGATCAAAACGGTGAAGCGCGCGTCGCCTGTTGGGAAGACGTGATCCGTGTCGCGCAGCGACGACTTGAAGCGGGCGATCAATTGCTGGCGGGCATCGTCTGCGGCCGCATCGTCAAGCGTGCGTGCTATTTCAGAAAGATCTGATATTTCCACCTGAAAACAGGCGGTTGTCTGCCCTGTATGCTGCGCGGTTTCCAGAAACTGCTGTGCCACCTCGACCGGATCTGGTTGTTGGTGCCCGCCGGAAACATCGGCATCCGCCATGCGACCAAACCCACCGGTCAAGGCATATGCCAACGGTGTGAGCAAGGCGCAAAGCACAAGAAGGATTTCGCCACCGCCCCAATATGCCGCAAGACACAGCGCCGGAAGAAAGGCCAGCATCTGCGGGCCCTGCAACCCACGTCGCAGTCCTAGTTTCACGCTATCGATGTCTGGTTTCAGGGTCATCCTGCCGCCGCCGCATACTTCGTTTGCGCGACAGTCGCCCCGAACCGGTAAGGATAGGTTTAATCCAGCTTGGGAATATCCATCGGATTAGAGCTAAACTCGGCGGACTTAATCTCTAACCCTTTGAAATCGAACAATGCACTGTCCAATAGATGCGATGGTCGTGCGTTTGTCAGGGCGCGAAACATGACCTGTCGGCGTCCGGGACTGTTCTTTTCCCAACCGTCCAGAATCGCTTTGACCTGCTGACGTTGCAATCCGTCCTGGCTGCCACAGAGGTCGCACGGGATGATCGGGTATTGCATCGCGGTGGCAAATTTTTCGCAATCGGCTTCGGCAACATGGGCGAGGGGACGATACAGGAACAGGTCGCCTTCCTCGTTGACCAGTTTTGGCGGCATGGTCGCAAGGCGTCCGCCGTGAAACAGGTTCATAAAGAAAGTCTCAAGAATGTCGTCGCGGTGATGACCAAGCACCACGGCAGAGCACCCTTCCTCGCGTGCAATGCGGTAGAGGTTCCCCCGGCGCAGGCGTGAACACAGCGCGCAATATGTGCGCCCCTGGGGTACCTTGTCGACGACGATAGAGTAGGTGTCCTGATACTCGATCCGATGCGGCACGCCCATCTTTTCAAGAAACGCTGGCAATACGGTGGCAGGAAAACCCGGCTGCCCCTGATCAAGGTTACAGGCCAAAAGATCCACCGGAAGCAGCCCGCGCCATTTCAATTCGTACAAGACGGCTAGCAGGGTGTAGCTGTCCTTGCCGCCGGACAAGCACACAAGCCATTTCGGCGTCTCGGACGCCTCGCGGTCCACCATCCCGTATTGTTCCACCGCTTCGCGTACATTTTGAATGATACGCTTGCGCAGTTTCTTGAATTCGGTGGTCTTGGGCGCGCCGTAGAACAGCGGGTGAATATCGTCGGCATCATCAAGCATGCCGTGCGATGTACGGTTTTCTGAACACACCAGCAAGACCCGTCACATAACCGGCGTTCAATCAGCGTTTGCGTTGCTTGGCGCGCAGGGTTGGATCGGCTTCGGTTGGGTCTTCGGGCCAGGGGTGTTTGGGGTAGGCGGCGCGCATGTCCTTGCGCACATCGGCGTAGGAACCGGCCCAGAACCCGGGCAAATCCATGGTGGTTTGTACCGGGCGTTGCGCAGGCGACAGCAGAGTCACCTTGAGTGGCGTCTTGCCCACCGTCGGGTGTGTTTTCTGTCCAAACATCTCTTGCAAGCGAAGCGAGATTTCGGGGTGATCGCCAGAGTAATCAATCGGTATGCTGCGCCCCAACGGGGTCGTGAAACTGCCCGGCACCGCACGGTCCAGCGCCTGCATCTGCGACCAGTCCAACATGGCCCGCAAGGCTGGCAGCAGATCAAAGCGTTTCCACATCTCGGCGGTGCGCACATCACCCAGATGTGGCAGTAACCACGTCTCAAGATCACTCAGCAAGGCCTCCTCGGACATGTCTGGCATGTCATGCCCCGCTGTACGGGCGATTGACACACGGGCGATGAACCGCCGCGCGGTATCCGTCATGGCAAGCTGCAGGCCAAGGTCACGCACACCGTCCAACATGGCGGTCGCGCTTCTGTCTGCCGGGGCGTCTTTCCAAACCCTGTCGTCCAGCGCAATCGCCCCCAGTTTTTCCTGCTGGCGTGATACAACCCGGCGGTCGCGTTTGGACCAGGCACATAGGCTTTCCCATGTGATCTGATCGTGAAACAGGGCACGGACGGCGCTTTCCGGGATTTGGATCGCTTGGCGAATCCGGGCCTCGCGCGGGTTGCCATCCAGGTCCGTTGCCACGATCAGGCGCGCCCCGGCCAATGGATCGCTGTCCTCCATGACGGCCCCTTTCCCACCTGATAACTGGAACCGGGCCGCATCTCCCTTGCGGCGCAATCCGATACGATCAGGGTAGGCCAGGGCGGCCATCTCGGCAGTAGTCAATCGTTCCGACCGTCCTTTAGTCACAAGTTTCTTTAGCCGTGCCGCGTCGGTCCGGATGCGGTCTATGCCGTTTCGGTTCACAGTGGCCCGTCGGGTGTTCAGAAACGTCTTGGGGTCGCGCAACGCGTCCATCCGCAGGTGCAGATCGACCCCGCATCCCTGAACCGGATCCCTGTCGGCCAGCAAAGCAGCCAACGACGCGGCATCGGGTCCGGCGATGCTCAGCATATGAGCAAGTCGCGGATGTAAGGGCAGTCGGGCCAGTTGGCGACCGTGATCAGTGATCCGGTGATCCCTGTCCAGCGCGCCCAGCATCACCAGCAAAGCGTGCGCTTCGGATAAGGCCCGATCTGGCGGCGGCGTCAGAAACGGCAATTCGCTTGACCGTGCACCCCAGAGCGCAAGTTCCAAAGCCAATCCCGCAAGGTCGGCGGCCTCGATCTCGGCTGGCGGAAAAGCGGAAAGCGCGCCGTCTTCGCCTTTGCTCCACAACTTGTAGGCAACGCCCTCTGCGACACGGCCCGCGCGCCCGGCCCGTTGCGTTGCTTCTGCCTTGGTCACCTTCTCGGTCACCAGACGCGACATTCCGGAGCCCGGATCAAACCGGGCGCGGCGGGCGCGTCCGCCATCGACGACAACGCGGATGTCTTCGATGGTCAGGGATGTCTCCGCGATCGAGGTGGCCAGAACGATCTTGCGTCCTTGGCTTGCGGGTTTGATCGCGTCCTGCTGGGCTTTGAAGGGCATGGCCCCGAACAGCGGGCGTATCTGCACCCCGTTCGGAACCCGGCCCTCCAAGGCGGCTTGAACCCGCCGGATTTCGCCTTCTCCGGGCAAGAATGCCAGGATTCCGCCTTCGGTGTCCCGTGCTGCGTTGAGGACGAGATCCGCCATCGCCATCTCAAAGCGCACACCTTTGGCCAAAGGTCTGTCCAGCCAGCGGGTCTCGACCGGGAAACTACGTCCTTCCGAGGTGACGATCGGGGCGGACATGAGGTCGGCGACCGGGCCGGCGTCCAGCGTGGCGGACATGGCCAGCAAGATCAGGTCATCGCGCAGCGCGTCGGCTATTTCCAAAGTCAGGGCAAGCCCCAGATCGGCATTCAGCGAGCGTTCGTGAAATTCGTCAAAGATCACCGCGCCGATCCCGGTCAATTCGGGATCACTTTGGATCATCCGGGTCAGGATGCCTTCGGTCACCACCTCGATCCGCGTGTCGCGGGACACTTTGCTGTCGCCGCGCACCCGGTATCCCACCTGCCGCCCGACAGAGTCGCCCAATGTCTGTGCCATCCGGTCTGCCGCGGCCCGGGCCGCCAAGCGGCGCGGTTCCAGCATGACGATCTTCTGGTTCGTCAGGCCCGCGTCAAGCATCGCAAGCGGTACACGTGTGGTTTTGCCCGCGCCCGGAGGGGCTTGCAGCACGGCGCGGCCCGTGCGGCGCAGATGTGCCACAAGGTCGGGAAGAACGTCATCAATCGGGAGTCTGTGCATGCCGCCCTTAAAGCGCGATGCGGGTTTGCGAACAAGACGGCGTGGTCAGGGCGCGGTTTTGGCAAACGCCTGAGCGCACGCATAAGCACCGCGTTCGGCCGCTCGTTGCAGGTTGGGCAGATCCCGCGCCAGTTGCGCATCCCGCGCGCGCAGAGCATCGGCATCAACCGCGATCCGCTTTGTGACCGGAACCGTTTCGCGGTCCCAGCAGGGCACAAACGTATCGGGTCCGATGCGGGAGCGGCTGAAGACCCGACGCGTTTCATATTCGGTTTTGTACGTGAATCCCCGCGCCAGTGTCTCTGCGATTTTGGCCCGTTCCTTGAGCGCCGACCGGTAGGGCGCAGCGGCGTCATTGATGCAGCGCTCTTGCGGGGTGGCACACGCGACGAGGAGAAGCATCAAGGGAATGTAGCGGAGCATGCGATCAGACTATGCGGCACCACCGCGTACCGCAACTGCGCTGCATTTTCGTCGACCTTCCGCAGTCCCTTGTGGTGTCGAGGCCTTCAGCTTGGCAGTGCGATATTTGCCGAAGGCCGTGGCCCGACTGCCATCTGGTCCGTCGGGCAAGTACGGAACGCGTCAACCGCCGGGGCCGCGCCGTCGAGCGAGACCGGTACTTCGACGTCACCCAAGACCGCCACCGCCCGCGCGTTGAACTTGATCCCGTTCAACACGTTTCCAAATCCGCGATCCGTCACCGTCAGCGTTCGGGTGTCCGCTTGGTTAATTACATGTCGGTTGGTCGAAATCGTTAATCGGCGTGCGCCTTCGAACCGGATCTGGAACACGTCGGCATCCGGCCACCCTGCCTCGCGCGACAGGTTGATCGCGTATTCCGAATTGCTGGGATCAAAGGTCACGGAGACCGACATCTCTTCGCCCTGATGGAACAGGGTGCAAATTGGCGATGGCGTGAAATCCCACGCCTGCGCCGCGCTGGCGCTGAACAACAAAGGTAATAGAAAAGCTCTCATAGAATAAAAGTAGGGGGTTCCGGTGCGAAGACCAACGATCATTTCACGTTAGGGGGGTGTAAACGCACATTTCGAACTTATCTTTGACGGGATCAATCGAGGAGACCCCCATGAAATGCCCCATTGACGGAACTGCGCTTGTGATTGCCGAACGCTCTGGCGTCGAAATTGACTACTGCCCGCAATGCCGTGGCGTGTGGCTTGACCGGGGTGAGTTAGACAAGATCATCGAACGCAGTGGGGCCTATACACCGCCCCCGCCGCCGCCCCAGCCCGAACCGTCCCGCGGCTATGAGGAGGGGCGGTACCGGTCTGACAGCAGTTACCACAAAAAGAAAAAGCGCGGCGGGTTTCTGGAAGACCTGTTCGACTTCTGATCGGGCGTCAGATAGGTCCGGGAAAAGACCGGACCCAAGGATATCACTATGCGCGTGTGGATTTCACTTTTCGCCCTGCTCACCCTAAGCGCATGCGGCGTGCCGTTTGTGCCGTTCATCTAAGGCCGTGTCCGCAGGGCAAACTTTCCTGCGGACCTTTCTCCCCGCACAATTTACCGTTTTTTACGCCGCTTCACATTCCCGCCGCGTTGCCCTGGACGTCCTGCCGTAGACCGGCCGGATGATTTGACTGCCGCGTCGGCTGCGGCGTCTACTGCTGACTGACGGGCAAGTGGATCATCCGCGATAGCCAGATCCACCGCCTCCAGCCGTTTGACTTCGTCTCGCAGGCGTGCGGCCTCTTCAAATTCAAGATTTTCTGCGGCCTTGCGCATGTCAGCGCGCAACCCGTCCAGAACCGCTTGCAGGTTCGATCCCTGCAATTTGTCATCGACCTTGGCTGTGACGCGGTTCATGTCCACGTCGCCTTTATACAGCCCCGCCAGAATATCCTCGACGTTTTTCTTCACCGTCTCGGGGGTGATGCCGTGTTCTTCGTTATAGGCAATCTGCTTGGCGCGACGCCGGTTCGTTTCGTTCAAAGCGCGTTCCATCGATCCGGTGATGCGATCCGCGTACATGATCACGCGGCCATCCGCATTTCGCGCGGCGCGGCCGATGGTTTGCACAAGTGACGTTTCGGACCGCAGAAAGCCCTCCTTGTCCGCGTCCAGAATAGCAACAAGCCCGCATTCCGGGATATCGAGACCCTCGCGCAGCAGGTTGATCCCGATCAGCACATCAAACGCGCCCAATCGCAGATCCCGCAGGATTTCGATCCGCTCGATCGTGTCGATGTCCGAATGCATGTAGCGCACCTTGATGCCCTGCTCGTGCATGTATTCGGTCAGGTCTTCGGCCATGCGTTTGGTCAAGGTGGTGACCAATGTCCGGTAACCGTCCGCCGTGACGCGCCGGACTTCGTCCAAAAGGTCATCGACCTGCATCTCGACAGGGCGGATTTCGACTTCGGGGTCCAACAAACCCGTCGGGCGGATCACCTGTTCGACAAACACACCGCCCGTCTGTTCGATTTCCCACTTTGCCGGGGTTGCCGAGACAAACACCGATTGCGGGCGCATCGCGTCCCATTCCTCGAACTTCAAGGGGCGGTTGTCCATGCAGGACGGCAGGCGGAACCCATGTTCAGCCAACGTCATCTTGCGGCGGAAGTCGCCCTTGTACATGCCGCCGATTTGCGGGACCGACACGTGGCTTTCATCGGCGAAGACAATCGCGTGGTCTGGGATGAATTCGAACAGGGTGGGGGGCGGTTCCCCCGGCGCGCGGCCCGTGAGGTAACGCGAATAGTTCTCGATCCCGTTGCAGACGCCAGTGGCCTCAAGCATCTCCAGATCGAAATTCGTCCGCTGCTCCAACCGCTGCGCTTCCAGCAGTTTGCCCTCGCCAACCAATTGGTCGAGCCTGTGTCGCAGCTCTTTCTTGATGCCGATCATGGCTTGCTGCATCGTCGGTTTCGGCGTGACGTAATGCGAATTGGCGTAGACGCGAATGCGCTCGAATGTGTCGGTCTTCTCTCCGGTGAGCGGGTCGAACTCCGTGATGCTTTCCAGTTCCTCGCCGAAGAACGACAGTTTCCACGCACGATCTTCCAGGTGAGCCGGGAAGATCTCAAGGCTGTCGCCGCGCACCCGGAACGATCCGCGTTGGAAGGCCTGGTCATTGCGGCGGTATTGCTGGGCCACCAGATCGGCCATGACCTTGCGCTGGTCGTACTCCTTGCCGACATGCAAATCCTGCGTCATCGCGCCGTAGGTTTCGACAGACCCGATACCGTAGATGCACGACACCGAGGCGACGATGATCACGTCGTCGCGTTCCAGCAGGGCGCGTGTCGCCGAGTGGCGCATACGGTCGATCTGTTCGTTAATCTGCGATTCTTTTTCGATATAGGTGTCGGACCGCGGCACGTAGGCTTCGGGCTGGTAGTAATCGTAGTAGCTCACGAAGTATTCGACCGCGTTGTCCGGGAAGAATCCCTTGAATTCTCCGTAAAGCTGGGCTGCCAAGGTCTTGTTCGGCGCAAGGATAATGGCAGGCCGCTGCGTTTCCTCGATCACCTTGGCCATGGTGAAGGTCTTGCCGGTTCCGGTCGCACCCAGCAGAACCTGGTCGCGCTCACCGTCTATCACCCCGGCTGAAAGCTCTTTGATTGCAGTCGGTTGATCCCCAGCCGGTTCAAAATCGGTCGCCATCCGAAAGCGAATGCCCCCTTCGAGCTTTTCGCGGCCGCGCACATCCGGCGCCGGGGAATGGAGGATTTGGATATCGGACATACATCACCGCACAGAATCGAGAGGGGAACAACGGATTACACACACAGGAAGGAGGCCAAAAATGATGTGTATTGGCGGTAATTGCAACCGCTTGTCTGATCCAAGAAACCCGGCGGGAAACGCGCATTGAAACAGCAGGTTACGCCCCGAAAGGTGCGACCAATCTGCCATGAGCCGGGCAAGGCCCGTTTTTTCATTTCCAAAGCTGCATTTACCGGGTACCTTTAATTTGCAAGCAGTTGGTGCCAGGGATTTTCGGGTCGCACACACCCACCCCTCGCTCCCCGCGACTCGTAGGGACGTGGCACCCTGCTTGTACGAATTCCTTTCGATGCTGCGACAATTCAAAGCCGTTGTAACGCTTGCGCAGCCGGGTGTTTTTCCGCATATCTGCGGCAACTGATTTACGGGTGAAGATCATGCGCGCACGAATTTACCAACCGTCGAAAACCGCCATGTCGTCTGGTACGGCAAAGACGAAACACTGGGTGCTTGAATTTGCGCCGAAATCCGCGCGCGAAATTGATCCGCTGATGGGCTGGACGTCGTCGTCGGACACGCAAAGCCAGGTCCGGTTGAAATTCGACACGCTGGACGCGGCCAAAGCTTATGCCAAGGAACACGGCATCGAGGTGGTTCAGTTTGCGCCAAACAAGCGCAAGCCCAATATCCGGGCGCGCGGTTATGCGGAAAACTTTGCGGTCGACCGCAAGGGTGCCTGGACGCATTAAATGTCGTTTCAGATTGAGCGGGTTAACACGCCGGGACCAGATGTACTGGATTTGGTCACGCGTCATTTGCAGGCCATGAGTTCCCAGTCACCGGCGGAAAGCTGTCACGCGATGGGGGCAGACGATCTGTTTGCGGCCGGCGCAGCCGTGTTCGTGCTGAAAGAGGGGGCGGACACCTTGGGTATGGGGGCCATCAAGCCGCTTGATGACACCCACGGTGAATTGAAATCCATGCACACCAAGTCAGAAATGCGCGGAAAAGGCATCGGCTCTGCACTGGTGCTGAAGTTGCTCGACGAAGCCCGCACGCTGGGCTTGCGGCAGGTCAGCCTTGAAACCGGGTCCGAAGATGTCTTTGCCCCGGCTCGGCGCTTGTACGAACGGCATGGCTTTTCCTACTGCCCGCCGTTCGGGGACTACGTCGAAGACCCGTACAGCGTTTTTATGACAAGATCGCTTTGAGGGTACCTTGCCCTGCGGTGCGAAAGTCTGCAAAACCAAGGACAGCGGTCCCTTAGCTCAACTGGATAGAGCAGCTGACTTCTAATCAGCAGGTTGAGGGTTCGAGTCCTTCAGGGATCGCCATTCCAATTTTTAAGGCCGAAAATGCAACATTACTCTGACCCGGCGTATCGCGCGGGCTGCAGGCCGTTGTGGAACCAGTTGAGGTAGCTCAGGATCGAATACACCGGGCGGCCAGTGGCGCGCGCGATGTCGGCGGCGTAAGGCGGCATGTTGGTACATTCCAGAACAATGGCCGCCACGTACGGGTGATCGTGGCACAGGCGTTTCGCGGCGGTGATCATCTCGTCTCGGGCGCGTGCGATATCAAGGTCGGGGGCGTTGCGCAGGATCGTTGTGGCGAAATGGCTGCCGTCCATTCCCTCGATCGGCACCCCTTGGGGGACTTGCGCGGCCGCCAGATGCGCGCCCGTTAGCGACGCGCGCGAGATCGTGAGGATGCCGACCGTGCGATCCTGCGGCAAGAGCGTGGCAAGCAAGGGGATCTGTTCCAGCGAGGACGAGGCCACCGGGACACCGCAGGCGGTTGCAATATCGGACCGGACAAGGGTCAGGAACCCGCAGGTTGTGGCCAGACCCGTACATCCCGATTGCACCAACGCGGTGCCTTCGCGAATAAACGCGTCAATCCAGCGCCGGCTGTCGCCTTCCACAACGGCTTCAGGCGTTGCGCCGGGCACGCGGCGATAGGTCACCGGAAAGTCAAAGCTGTCCGGGTTTCCGACATCACCGGGGATACGCGGAAACGAAGTATCAAGCATCAGAATGCCAAGGCGCGGATGATCCGTCATGGGTTCAGCTAGACCTGAAACCCCATTGCATTCAAGTGGTCATGGCAGGGACGACGCATTGCGATTCCCTGTTGCACACCGCACCTCTTCCCGTGCAACGTGCCGCCGTGCGTGGGTGCGATGACGCCCTGCGTCAACAGGACAACAGGTTTCAGGAGGCAGGCATTGCCGCAACATGTGGTTGTGATCGGTGGTGGGATCGTGGGTGTCAGCACCGGCATCTGGCTGCGCCGACAGGGGATCGCTGTTACGGTGATTGATCGTCTGGGATGGGGCAAGGGCACGTCGCATGGCAATGGCGGTGTGCTTGCAGCCTGCGCGATGGTGCCGGTGACCGGACCGGGATTGCTGACCAAGGCACCGGGAATGTTGCTGAACCTGGACTATCCGCTGTTCCTGAAATGGGGGTACTTGCCTAAGCTGACACCGTGGCTGTTGAAATACCTCGGAAATGCCAATGATGCAGACATGCAGCGCATTGCGGATGGGGTGGCCCCGATTGTGACCGATGCCGTGGACCAGCATCTAAGCCTTTCAAAGAACACACGCGCCACATCATGGGTGGTCGAAAGCCTGTACAGCTATGCATACGCGTCACGTGCCGCGTTCGATGCAGATGCCTATAGCTGGGCCATTCGCGTGCGGCACGGGTTTGAACCCACCTTGCGCGAAGGGGACGAGGCCCGGGCGTTTGAGCCGAATTTCGGACCGGAGGTGGGGTTCTTTGCCACGATGGGCAATCATGGGTACATCACGGATCCTGGCGGTTACGTCGCCGCCCTTGGCGCGGAGTTCGAGGCGCTGGGCGGCACAACTGTCGTCGCTGACGTCAAGGATGTCGTGCTGACCGACGGCGCGGTCAGCGCTGTTGATACGGATCAGGGGCGGTTTGCGTGCACGGAACTGGTGTTGGCCACCGGGGCATGGTCGAAACCGCTGATGAAAAAGCTGGGTATCGACGTGCCGCTTGAAACAGAGCGTGGCTATCACATCGTCTTCAAAAATGCGCAGGGCGGGCCGTCTCATCCGGTGATGATCGCGTCGGGCAAGTTTGTCGCGACACCGATGGCCGAAGGGCTACGCTGTGCCGGGATCGTAGAGTTCGGGGGGCTGGACGCCGCGCCGTCCAAAGCGCCGTTCGACCTGTTGCGCAGACAGACCAAAGCAGCATTTCCAAACCTGACATGGGACGATGAAATCGAATGGCAGGGCCACCGTCCTGCGCCGTCCGACAGTTTGCCACTAATCGGGCAAATCAGAAACACGGGCGTCTATGCCGGGTTCGGTCATCATCACATCGGCCTGACCGGAGGACCCAAGACGGGACGCATACTGGCGCAGCTTATTTCGGGACAAAGGCCAAACCTTGACTTGACTCCATATGCCCCAACGCGTTTCGCTTGAGCCACAAAAAAACCAAAAAAGTCCAACATCTAAGGGAGACACTCATGACATCATTGAAAAACACGGTCGCCACCGGCGTCATTGCCGGGGCCGTCGCGCTGACCGCCCTGCCTGCGGTTGCTGCGGAAAAGTGGGATATGCCGATGGCGTATTCCGGGTCCAATTTCCATTCGGTCACCGGTGCAGAATTTGCTCAATGCGTGACCACCGGCACTGGCGGCGAGATCGAGATCACGACCCATCCCGGCGGGTCCCTGTTTGCGGGTGCCGATATCAAGCGCGCCATTCAGACGGGGCAAGTCCCGATTGGTGAGCGTCTGCTGTCTGGTCACCAGAATGAAAGCGCGATTTTCGGGTGGGATTCCGTCCCTTTCCTCGTGTCGTCCTTTGACGAGCATGACAAGCTGTATGAAGCGGCAAAACCTGCAGTGGAAGAGGTGCTGGCCGAACAGAACCTGACGCTGCTTTATTCCGTACCGTGGCCGCCGCAGGGGCTGTACTTCCGGGACGAGGTTAACTCGGTCGCCGATATGGAAGGGCTCAAATTCCGCGCCTATAACAACGCCACGTCGCGCATGGCTGAACTGACGGGCATGTTGCCGGTCACGATCGAGGCCGCCGAGATCAGTCAGGCCTTTGCCACCGGTGTCGCGGATTCGATGATTTCGTCAGGGGCCACCGGATATGACCGCAAGGTCTGGGAAAGCCTGAACTATTTCTACGAAGTCGATGCCTGGCTGCCGCGCAACTATATCATGGTCAATTCGGACACATGGGCAGGCGTGTCGGACGCCAACAAGAACGTCATCAACGCCTGCGCGCGGATGGCGGAATATGCGGGCACATGGCGGGCCAAGGAATACACAGGCTTTACCATGGCCGGGCTGGCCGCTGGCGGTATGAGCGTTGGCCGCGCATCGGATCAGTTGATGGACGAGCTTAAGGCTGTTGGCGAGACGATGAGCGCCGAATGGCTTGAAGCCGCGGGGGATGCCGGTCAGGCCATCCTCGACGCGTATAACGCGGAGTAAGGTCAAGCGGGGCGGTCCACTCGGGTGGGCTGCCCTTTTTGCATGTCTATACAAAAGGCGAATCCCATGAGCGCCCTGCGCAAGACACTCGACTTTCTTTACGCGCTGAGCGGGGTTCTGGCAGCGCTGTGCCTCATTTCCATCCTGTCGCTGATCGTGCTGCAGATGTTGGCCCGCTGGACCGGCGAGGTCTTTCCCGGAGCGCCCAATTATGCCGGATACGCGATGGCTGCGGCGTCGTTCTTTGCGTTTGCCAATGCGCTGGGGCGGGGCGCGCATATTCGTGTGTCGATCCTGCTCAATGCGGTTCCCAAACGGGCGAAATGGGTGCTTGAGGTCTGGTGTTTCGGGCTTGCGGCCGCGATTGCGGCGTATTTCACCTATTACGCTTATTATTTTGTCTATTGGTCCTGGAAATTTAACGATGTGAGCCAGGGGCAGGACGCAGCCCCGCTCTGGATTCCGCAATCCGTGATGGTGGCCGGCGGGGCGTTGCTGACGATCGCACTCCTCGACAACCTTGTGCACCTGTTCCTGCGCGGGGAGCACCGCATCGTGCGCGATACCGTCGAAAGCCACGGGGAGTGATCCGGTGACAGAACTCTATGCCATCATCATCTTCCTGTTCGTTCTGTTTCTCCTGCTTGGCACGGGGGTCTGGGTCGGCCTTGCGCTGATGGGGGTTGCGTGGGTCGGGATGGAATTGTTCACCACCCGTCCCGTGGGCGACGCGATGATCACGACGATCTGGGCGTCGTCCTCAAGCTGGACGCTGACCGCGCTGCCGATGTTCATCTGGATGGGAGAGATCCTGTACCGCACGCGGCTGTCCGAAGACATGTTCAAAGGCCTGTCGCCATGGCTGGCCCGTCTGCCCGGTGGGCTGGTGCACACCAATATCGTGGCCTGTACGGTGTTCGCGGCTGTGTCCGGGTCTTCGGCGGCCACGCTGACCACCGTTGGCAAGATGTCGATCCCGGAACTGCGCGCGCGCAAATACCCCGAGAAGATGGTGATTGGCACCCTGGCGGGGGCGGCTACGCTGGGCCTGATGATCCCTCCATCGCTTGCGCTGATCGTCTATGGCGTCACCGTCAACGAAAGCATCACCAAGCTGTTCTTTGCAGGGGTGTTCCCGGGCCTGATCCTTGCGGGAATGTTCATGGCCTATGTGGCGATCACATCCGTCACGTCAAAGGATTGGAACCCGGACATGGAACGCGGGATGAGCTTTGCCGACAAGGTGCGCAATTCGCGATTCCTGATCCCGGTCTTCTGCCTGATCTTCGTTGTGATCGGATCCATGTATCTGGGCTATGCCACGGCAACCGAGGCGTCCGCCATCGGTGTCATCGGGGCGCTGCTGTTGGCGGCGTCTCAGGGCAGCCTGTCCTGGGACAGTTTCCGCACCTCTTTGATGGGGGCGGTGCGCACATCGGCGATGATTGCGTTGATCTTGGCAGGGGCCGCCTTCCTCAAGCTGTCGATGGGCTTCACCGGCTTGCCGCGCGCTTTGGCGGACGGGATCGCGGCGTGGGAGCTGTCACGGTTCGAACTGCTGATGGCGCTACTGGTGTTCTACATTGTGCTTGGCATGTTTCTTGATGGCATTTCCTCGGTCGTGCTGACCATGGCGGTGGTCGAACCGATGGTCCGCGACGCCGGGATCGACCTGATCTGGTTTGGTATCTTCGTCGTTGTCGTGGTCGAGATGGCGCAGATCACGCCGCCCATCGGGTTCAACCTGTTTGTGTTGCAAGGCATGACCCATCACGAAATGGGCTACATCACCAAGGCCGCCTTGCCGATGTTCCTGATCATGGTCCTGATGGTGTTTGTGCTGATCTGGTTCCCCGAAATTGCCACGTGGCTTCCGGACAATATCCGACAATCGGGATAGCGGAGTGGGACCTTCGCACTACGGCTGCACAGTCTCCATCGCGGTGATCTGCAACAGGATCCGACGCACAGTTTCGGCATCTTCAGCGCTGAAATTCTGCATCAGGCGTGTGTTGTAACGCGCAGCCTCGGCGACAAGATCGTCAAACGCGTTTTCCCCCGCGCGGGTTAGTGTCAGCACTTCCTGACGTCGATCCTGTTCCATCCGATTGCGCTGGATGAACCGCCGGGTTTCCAGCGCGGCCACCGCACGACTGACCTTGGTTTTGTGAAGCCCGGCGCGGTCGCAAATTGCTTTGGCGGTCAGCGCGCCATAGCGCCCCAGATGAAACAGCACGCGCCATTCGGTGCGCAGCATGCCGTATTTGAGACGGTAATATTTCTGGAACTCCAGGCTGGTTTTTTCGGCCGCCTGATTCAACAGATACGGCATGAAGTCTTCAAGTTCGAAGGGTGATTTTTCTTTCATGTCTCCAAAATAAACCATTGATAGTTACAAACACAACTAATACCCAGCGCCTACGCGACCTCGGGGGAGAGATGCAATGAACAAAATCACGCAATCAGGCGCGTTGATCCGCGCAGTCAGCCCGGCACGGTCTGGGGCAACCGGGTACATTGCCACCAACCGGGACTGGCGGCAGAAAACCCTGAATTCTGAACGGATGAGAACCATTTAAGCCCCGCAGGATGCAAGACCCGTGGGTTCTTTCCCGAGGGCACGCTGTATGCGAAACTCGATCCGGGCAATGAACGATCCTCGGGACCAATTCAAAGAAAGACGAACTGACATGAGCAAGGCCTTCGCGTCCCAAGGGGACATGACCGAAAAGACCATCACCTTTGACGAAATCGGCGACGGGCTCTGGGCCTTTACCGCCGAAGGCGACCCCAATTCTGGTGTCATCATCGGCGATGACAGCGTGATGATTGTCGAAGCGCAGGCCACGCCACGCCTTGCCAACAAGGTGATCGAAAAAGTGCGCGAAGTGACCGACAAGCCGATTTCGCACGTGGTTCTGACGCATTATCACGCGGTGCGGGTTCTGGGTGCGTCGGCCTTTGGGGCCAGCCAGATCATCATGTCTGACACTGCCCGCGCGATGGTGGCAGAGCGCGGTCAGGAGGATTGGGACAGCGAATTCCAACGCTTCCCGCGCCTGTTCGAAGGCCACGAAAGCATCCCCGGTCTGACATGGCCGACCACGACCTTCTCGGACAGCATGACGGTGTATCTGGGCAATCGGCGCGTTGACATCAAACAGATCGGTCGTGCGCATACTGCGGGTGATGCGGTGATCCATGTGCCGGACCAAAACGTGATGTTCACCGGCGATATCGTGGAAGACCATTCCGCCTGTTATTGCGGTGACGGGTATTTTGGCGATTGGGGCACCACGCTCGACGCGATCAAGGCGTATGATGTGGACGCCATCGCTCCGGGTCGTGGCGCAGCACTGGTCGGCAAGGATGCGGTTGAACGCGCGATTGAAAGCACCCGCGATTTCGTCAACAGCACGTACCAGCCCGCGGCCAAGGTCGCCGTAAAGGGCGGGTCGCTCAAAGACGCCTGGGATGCGGTGCGCGAGGTCTGCGATCCGAAGTTTAAGGATTTTGCGATCTACGAACACTGCCTACCGTTCAACGTGTCCCGCGCCTATGACGAAGCGCGCGGCATCTGGCACCCCCGCATCTGGACCGACAAGCGCGATCTTGAAATGTGGGAACAGTTGCAGGGGTAAGAAACGATGGTTGCTGTCAGATACCAAACGGCCTTCCGGCTTTATCCGTACGAAAAGGTCGCCGAACAGGACGCTTCGGTCCCGGTGCGTCATCCGGTTGTCATCGTCGGCGGGGGACCGATTGGCATGGCGCTGGCGCTTGATCTCGGGCAGCGCGGGATTTCCTGCGTTGTTCTGGATGACCATGACGGTGTTGGCATGGGCAGCCGGGCCATCTGCTTTGCCAAGCGAACGCTGGAAATCTGCGACAGGCTGGGCTGCGCCGATCCGATGGTCGACAAGGGTGTGGTGTGGAATCTTGGTCGCGTCTTCCGGGACGAGGACGAGGTCTATTCCTTCAACCTGCTGCCCGAGGACGGCCACAAGCAACCCGCCTTCATCAACCTGCAACAGCCCTATTTCGAACAGTTCATTGTCGAGGAAATCCGCCGCCAACAGGCCAAGGGCGCGCCGATCGACATTCGCGGGCAGAACTGCGTAACCGCGCTTGAACGGCATGACGACCATGTTGTTCTGGACGTCGATACGCCAGACGGCCCGTATCAGATCGAAGCCGAATACCTTGTTGCCTGCGATGGTGCGAATTCCCCGATCCGGGGCATGATGGGGCTCGATTTCGAAGGCCGCGTGTTCGAGGACAACTTCCTGATCGCTGACATCAAGATGGAAGCCGAATTTCCCGTCGAACGCCGGTTCTGGTTTGATCCTCCCTTCAACCGGGGCGAAACGGCCTTGATGCACAAACAGCCGGATGATGTCTGGCGGCTGGATTTCCAGCTAGGCTGGGACATCGACCGCAAGGCGGAACTTGATCCCGACAAGATCAAAACCCGTGTGCGGGCGATGATTGGCGAAGACATTGATTTCGAACTGGTCTGGACCTCGATCTACACATTTCGCTGCTGCACGATGAAAGACTACCGCCATGGGCGTGTTTTCTTTGCAGGCGACGCCGCGCATCAGGTCAGCCCGTTTGGCGCGCGCGGTGCCAATGGCGGAATTCAGGATGTCGATAACCTAGGCTGGAAACTGGCAGCGGTGTTGGACGGGCAGGCGACCGATGCGTTGCTCGATACGTATCATACCGAACGCAAACATGGCGCGCTTGAGAACATCAAGAACTCCAGCCGGTCGGCCGATTTCCTGACGCCGCGCAATCCGGCACATGCGCTGTTCCGTGATGCGGTGCTGGATCTGGTCAAGGACCATGCATTTGCGCGTCCGATGGTCAATTCGGGTCGTTTGTCGCTGCCCTGCACATATGATCAGTCCGCCCTGAACGGCGAAGATGCGTTGCCCAACGGTCCGTCCCGAACGCAACCGGGAAGCCCGTGTTGCGATGCGCCGGTAGATGGCGGGTTCCTGTTGCAGCACCTGACCGGCAAGTTTGCGCTGTTGGTGATCAATGCCACGGCCCCGGACACGGTGGTGGTGGACGGGATGTCTGTCCCCGTTGTCTCGGTCACCGCACAGCCGGACGGGGCTTTGGCCGAGCGATATCTGGGGGCGAACCCGTCTGCCGTTTACCTGATCCGACCGGACCAACATGTCGCCGCCCGCTGGCCGTCGTTTGATCCGGGTGCAATCGAAGCCGCGTATCGTCGCGCACTGGCAAAGGACACGTGATGTCTGGTTTGAACCTCGACCCGAATTTCGACAATGCCGACGACTTTTATGCGGCGCTGCTGGCGGCGCATGATGGGTTGGACGAATCCGACATGCATGCGTTGAACGCGCGTCTTATCCTGATCCTCGCCAACCACATTGGGGACAATGCCATTCTGGAAGACGCATTGCGCGCAGCCCGAGGCACGTCGTAAGCCAGTTGCATTGTTTGCCCCGACAGGGCGTCCGATTTCCCTTTGATGCTGGCCATGTCTGGCGCAGCGTGCTGTCGCGGCGTAGAAACGTGCCAGCACAAAGGGGACGTGGATCATGAGCAAGCTTGATGCGAAATTTGCCGAACTTGGCGCGGACAATGCCCCGGGGCAGGAGGTGCGCCAGAATGCCGACAGCCTGGCATCGGTCATGCGCGGCGATCCTCTGTCCGGCACGCCGGTTGATTTTTCCCATGGCGATGTTGATGCCTTTGAACCCACACCCGGTGCGCGCGCGGCGTGGGAAGAGGGGTTCGAAACCGGTGGGGCGCAGGCCTATACCGAATACCGCGGCGCGGCCTCGATCCGTGATGACGTCGCGGCAAGTCTGGCCACCTTCACCGGCGCGCCGGTGGACCCGGTTGATGAGCTGATCATCACACCCGGCACGCAGGGCGCGCTGTTCCTTGCCTTGGGGGCGGTGGTCGAACAGGGAACGAAAGTTGTGGTTATGGAGCCGGACTACTTTGCCAACCGCAAGCTGGTCACCTTTTTCGGGGGCACCATATTGCCCGTCACGCTGCATTACCTCGACGCGGCCGGGCCGGACCTGACGGCCCTTGAAGCCGCGTTTGCGGCCGGTGCCGAGGTTCTGGTGTTTTCGACACCGAACAATCCGACCGGTCAGGTTTATTCCGAAGACGCGATCACGCAGATCGCGGCTTTGGCCAAGGCGCATAATGTCACCGTGATCGTGGATCAGCTCTATTCCCGCCTGCGCTACAGCGGGGAGACCTACACCCATCTGCGGGCCTGCGCCGAACGACCGGAAAACCTTGTCACGATCATGGGGCCGTCGAAGACTGAATCCCTCAGTGGCTTCCGCTTGGGTGTCGCCTTTGGCACCGCGTCTCTGATCGACCGGATGGAGAAGTTGCAGGCCATCGTATCGCTGCGGGCAGCCGGGTATTCGCAGGCGGCGCTTCGGACGTGGTTTCGGGAACCTGACGGGTGGTTGCGCGACCGCATCGCGCAGCACGAAGCCATCCGCGACGACCTGCTGGCCGTGTTCCGCGCCGCTGGGTTCCCGACTGCGGCACCGCAGGCAGGAAGTTACCTCTTCCCGCAATTGCCCGAACTTGTCGTCTCACCGGAAGATTTCGTGCGGTTGTTGCGCGTTCAAGCGGGGGTGACCGTGACACCGGGGTCCGAATTCGCGCCACACACCGCGTCGAGCATTCGGTTGAATTTCTCGCAGGATCACGCGGCATCGGTGGCGGCGGCGCACCGGATTGTCGAAATGGTCGAAAGGTACCGCGCATGAAAATCGGTATCGCCGGAATGGGGGCCATCGGCACGCGCGTTGCGCAGGAATTGGACCGCGGCGGCATTCCGGGGTGTACGCTGGCCGGGATCGCGGTGCGCAACGCAGAGCGGGCTGCGGATGCCAATGCGCGCCTGACGCAGCCGGTCCCGAACCATTCCCTACAAGAGATCGCGCAGCAATGCGATGTGATCGTCGAATGCCTGCCGCCACAGCTGTTCCTCGATCTGGCACGCCCGGTTGTTCAGGCCGGGAAGACACTAATTGTCCTGTCCGCCAGCCAGCTTTTGGGACAGCAGGCCTTGCTGGATGAAGCCGCGCAAACCGGCGCACGGATCGTGATCCCGTCCGGTGCGATGTTGGGTCTTGATGCAATCAAGGCGGTGGCGGTTGGTGACATTCAGTCCGTCGTGATCGAAACGCGCAAGCCGGTCGCCGGATTGATCAACGCGCCCTATGTGAAAGATCAGAACCTGAAGCTGGATGGATTGACCGAACCCTATCAAATCATCGAAGGCGCGGTCAGCGATATTGCCAAGGTCTTTCCCGCAAACGTCAACGTGGCCGCCGCCGTCAGCCTTGCCGGCATCGGTCCGGACAGAACCCGCATGGAAGTCTGGGCGGACCCATCGTTGGAGCGCAACCTGCACACCGTGCGGGTGATCTCGGACAGTTCCGACTTTACGATGTCGATCCAGAACCGCCCCAGCATGGAAAACCCGGCGACCGGCAAAATCACCGCGCTGAGCGTGATTGCCCTGCTACGTCAGTACAGCGCTGTTTTGCAGGTCGGCACCTGAAGGTCAGTCAAGACGGACATTGCTGGAGGAGGACCCCTGTTCTTCGGCGCTCCATCCCATCTGGTCCAGAATGATGTCTCCGCTCACAGCAATTACAGCGATGGCGGCGAACCCTAGCAACATGGCTTTCACTTCGTGCCCTCCTCTGGCGCGGTTTCCCGACGCAGAAAGCTCACAAGGTCGGCGCGGTCCTGCGCGCCCGTGATCCGCTGCATCGGCATCTTGGTTCCGGGAATGTAGTCTTCCGGGCCGATATCGAAAAGGGCATCAATGGTCGTTTCGTCCCAGACAATGGTCGAACCGGTCAGGGCGCGAGAATAGCTGTAGTCCGACACGGTTCCTGCCTGACGTCCGAACAGGTTGAACAGGCTTGGCCCGGCCCGCCGCGCGCTGCCCGGTGTCAACGTGTGGCAGATCGAGCATTTGCGCATGAATTGCCGCTCGCCATTGGGCATGGTGGCCGCATCTTTGAGAAATCCGGGATTGCCCGTCGCCATCGGATCCATTTGAGCCATGGCGGCAACCGGCCAGGAATACATCCGGGGATCAAGCCCACCGGCATGAATGTTCGCGCCATCGCGCGAAAAGGCGAGCGCCCAGACCGGGCCGCGCTCTGTCGCGCGGAAATCGCGGTCAATGCGCCAGTCTGTTGTGTCGACAACCATGATGTAGCCTTCACCATCCCCAACAGCCAACTGCCGCCCGGCAGGATCTTGGGTCATGGCGAGGATGGGCCGGCGCTCTAGCGTCAGATCGGCCAGGATATCGCCAGTGGCCAGATCAACCGCGCGGGTGCCGCCATCAACCGCCCCATAGGCAAGCCAGCCCGCCGTTTCATTCAATTCGATCTCGTTCACGCCGAACCCGTGTTCAACCAAGCGCTGGGTTTCCTGCGCCTGTGATACGTCCCACGCCCGGATTGTCCCGTCCGAAGAGGCCGAATAAAGCTGCTGTCCATCTTGCGTGAATGCGATGTCGTTGACCGGACCGCTATGCCCTGCCAGCATCGTCGGCGCGCCGCCCTGAGTGGGCCAAAGCCCAACTGTCCCGTCCCAGCTTGCCGAAGCAAGCCATGCACCATCAGGGGAAAGCGCCAGCGAAACGATTTTGCCTTTGTGCCCGGTCAGTGTGGCCACCGCCTCACCGTCCGGTGACCACGTTCGAATGACGAAATCATCGCCCGCCGAATAAATCGCGCCATCCGGGCCAAACACAACCGCATTCACGGCGGCTTCGTGCCCGTCAAGCCAGAGCGGGGATCCGTTGGACCAAAGCCCGACCGCGTTGTCGAAACTGACGGTTGCGATCTGGTCGCTGTCGGACACAGCGATCCCCATGACCGGACCGCCGTGCCCCTTAAGCGTGAAGAACTCGTCCGCACCCACCGGTGCGGCGGCCAGAGCCACTGCACAGATGGCTGCGATTCTGCGCATCTTATTCAGCGGGTGTGGCACTTTTCGGGGCTTCACCTTCGCGTTTCTTGACCTCTTCGACCCACAGGCTGTGGTGTTCCTTGGCCCATTGCTCTTCCACCATCCCGGTGCCCATCGCGTCAAAAGCGCCTTCCATGCCAACAGACCCGATATAGATATGCGCCATGATGATCGCCATCAGAACAAAGCTGACGATGGCGTGCCAGAGCTGGGCATATTGCATCTCTTCATGCGGGGTCAGCACCTCGGGCAGCACGCCAAAGCCCATCAATTCCGGCAATCCGGTAACGTTAAGCAGTGCAAAGGTTTTGGCGAACAGCGGCAGTTCAAACGGGAACAGCAGCGACACACCAGACACGGCAATCGATCCACCAAGCACGATGGTCGACCAGAAAATCAGCTTCTGACCGGCATTGAATTTCTTGGCCGGGGGATGTTCACCGCCAAACAATCCACCTCCCTTGGCCAGCCAACGAATGTCGCTGCGATCCGGGAAGTTGTGCACGATCCACATAAACAGGATCATGACCAGTGCGATGATAAAGGCCCACGAAACGTTGTTGTGAATCCATTTCGAATAGCCCGCGATCAAGGCATAGGGTTCGTGTCCAAACGCCGGGATCAGGAACTTGCGGCCCATCAGCGAAACAAGCCCGGTCAGCCCAAGCAGGATGAACGACCCGGCCAGAAGCCAATGACCGAAGCGTTCGAAATTCTTGAACCGTTCGATGCGTCGTCCGGTCTTTTCACCGTCAATCATCACGCGCCCGCGCAGGACAAAGAACAACAGCAGCGCGCCAAGCGTGCCCAGCAACAGGTAACCGCCATAGGTCAGCAACGGACCTTCGCGGAACTGAAGCCACCACATGCCCCGGTCCTGGATCAGCACGTCCGCTGCAGGACCGCGCACCTGCGTTGTGATATCCGCCGCGTTGAACCGCATGCCGCGCCACAGATCCGGATCAGACGCGCCGCCCAATGTGCCAAGCTGATCGCTGATACCCGCAGCGGCAGCCGGATCGCCGATGTTCTGGGCCCGATGGGTATTGTCGACCGCAAGCCCCTGTTGGCGGCGCATGATGTCTTCAAGCGTTGTGGCCCCGCCAGTGGCAGAGCGATCGGCCACTGGCGGGGCTTCAACTGCGTCTTGCTCCTGCGCCGATGCGGGGTTAGGCCCAAGCGCTGTCAGCATGACGGCACACAAAAAAGCACTCAGCGCGCTTCGCCAAATCGTCAGTCGAACGTTTCGCATGAAAGTCTGCCCTTTCCATTTGAAGGTGTGCCCGAACGGATCAGTGATCTGCGCGTCCGCTCCAACCGCGTTCGGACATCCTACCTTGGTCTTGGTGCGGCTCCTAGGGGCCGTGCTTGCGACTTTAGAACGATATCCTGCATCACACCTTCATTTTTCGCGGAAAAACGCCAGATAATGCAATATGCCCTTGAACCTGTTTAACGCCGTTTTGCCAAGTCTGCCCGATGCGCATTGTCAGTTATAACATCCGCAAGGCCGTCGGGCTGGACTGGCGCCGCGATCCGTTGCGGATCATCCGCGTTCTGGAAGCGCTTGATGCGGACGTTGTGGCGCTTCAGGAAGCCGACAAACGTCTGGGCGCGCGCCCTGCGGTTTTGCCGGAAGATGCGCTGCACGACCACACAGGTCTGCGGGCTTTGCAGATTGATGACGGGCCAAGTTCGGGCTGGCATGGGAACGCGATCCTTGTGCGGGATGGCTGGTCGGTGCGCCAAACCGAACGCTTCAGCCTGCCGGGCATTGAACCAAGGGGCGCGCTTCGGGCGGACCTGAGCGGACCAGACGGCGCGTTCACCATTGTCGGCACCCATCTTGGCCTGCGCCGCCCGTGTCGCCAGCTTCAGCTGTCGCATCTGATGACGTCCATTGGGGATGACGCGCCAAGAACCATCCTGGCGGGCGATATGAACGAATGGTCGCCGCGGATCGGATTTGGAATACTGGACGGTGTGTTCGACGTGGTGAAGCCAGGGCGGAGTTTCCACACAACCCGCCCTGTCGCATCGTTGGATCGGTTCGCCCTTGGCCGAGAGCTGACTTACAAGGACAGCGGCGTCTACCGGGAAGGCGAGGCCAAACGGGCGTCGGATCACCTGCCGGTCTGGATTGATCTCGACATCTCTGCACCCGCCTAGCCCAAAAGCAAAACGCCCCGGACAGTGCCGGGGCGTTTCGTATACATGTGTGCTGACAGCGGGATCAGCCGCCCTTCTGATCGTAGGCTGTGCCCCAACCCCAAGCGCCGGAGCCAAACCCACGCGCGACAACACGTTCGCGGTAGATGGAGGCTACGATGTCACCATCGCCGGCAAGCAGCGCCTTGGTGGCGCACATTTCCGCACAGATCGGCAGTTTGCCTTCGTCGATGCGGTTGCGGCCGTACTTGGCAAACTCGGCGGTGGAGTGGTTTTCTTCCGGGCCACCGGCGCAGAAGGTACACTTGTCCATTTTGCCGCGTGAGCCGAAGTTTCCGGCTTGCGGGTATTGCGGCGCACCGAACGGGCAGGCGTAGAAGCAGTAGCCGCAGCCAATGCAGAGGTCCTTTGAGTGCAGGACCACACCTTCTTCGTTCTGGTAGAAGCAATCCACCGGGCAGACGGCCATGCACGGCGCGTCTGAACAGTGCATGCAGGCCACCGAGATCGACCGTTCGCCGGGATTACCGTCATTGATCGTTACGACCTTGCGACGGTTGATGCCCCACGGAACTTCGTGCTCGTTCTTACAGGCTGTGACGCAGGCGTTGCATTCGATGCAGCGTTCGGCGTCGACGAGAAATTTAGCGCGTGCCATGTTTCAGGTCCTCCTTATGCCGCGACGATTTTGCAAAGCGTCGACTTGGTTTCCTGCATTTGGGTCACCGAGTCGTAGCCATAGGTCTGTGCCGTGTTGGTTGATTCACCCAGCACATAGGGGTCTGCTCCGGACGGGTACTTGGACCGCTGGTCCTCGCCCTGGAAGTGTCCGCCAAAGTGGAACGGCATGAAGGCCACGCCCGGCGCAACCCGGTTGGTCAGCATTGCCATCACCTTGACCTTGCCGCCCTCGGGCCCCTCAACCCAGACCTGCGCGCCGTCCCGCACACCAAGGTTGTTGGCGTCACGCGGGTTGATCTCGACGAACATGTCCTGCTGAAGTTCCGCCAGCCACGGATTTGACCGGGTTTCGTCCCCGCCGCCCTCGTATTCGACCAGTCGGCCGGATGTGAGGATGATCGGATAGTCACCCGAGAAGTCCTTGGCCTGGATCGACTTGTAGAGCGTCGGCAGGCGGTAGAACTTCTTGTCCTCGTAGGTCGGATAATCCGCCACCAGATCGTAACGCGGCGTGTAGAGCGGTTCGCGGTGCAGCGGCACCGGATCCGGGAAGGTCCAGACAACGGCACGAGCCTTGGCGTTGCCAAACGGCGCACATTCATGCGCAATCGCAACCCGCTGGATGCCGCCCGAAAGGTCGGTTTTCCAGTTCACCTTCGCGACCTTTTCGTCGAAATCGGACGGGAAGGGCGACATGCCCGCTTCACCGACTTCCTTGGTATAGTCCTGGAACCCGTCCACGCCTGCCGCTTTCGCGATAAAGGCGCGTTCCTCATTGGTCAGGTCCGTGTGCCAGCCAAGATCCTTGAGCATTTGATAGGTGAATTCCGGATAGCCATCCTGAATCTCCGAGCCTTGGCTATAGACACCTTCGGCCAGCAGGTTGTCGCCGTCCCGCTCCACGCCAAAGCGTGCACGGAAGGTCAGACCGCCTTTGGACACCGGCTTGGACATATCATACAGGTTCGGCGTGCCCGGGTGCTTCATCTCGGCGGTGCCCCAGCACGGCCAAGGCATACCGTAGTAATCGCCATCAGCCGGGCCACCAATCGCTTGCAGCGTTGTGCGGTCGAACGTATGCTGGTTCGCCATGTGCAGCTTGATCCGCTCCGGCGATTGACCTGTATACCCAACCGTCCACATGCCGCGGTTGAATTCGCGGGTCACGCTTTCGACGTTTGGCGTGTTCTCGTCTTCCATCTCGATATTGCGGAAGAAGCGATCTGCAAAGCCGAACTTGTTGGCGAACAGGCCAATGATCTCGTGATCGGTCTTGGCCTCGAACAAAGGTGCCATGATCTGATCACGCCACTGAAGTGACCGGTTCGACGCTGTGACAGAGCCACGTGTTTCGAACTGTGTCGCCGCCGGAAGCAGGTACACCCCATCCGTCCGGTCATGCAGCACGGCCGAAACAGTCGGGAATGGATCAACAACAACCAATGTGTCGAGTTGTTCCATCGCTGTCTTCATCTCGGTCATGCGGGTCTGCGAGTTGGGCGCGTGGCCCCACAGAACCATGACCTTGACGTTGTCGGGCTGGTCGATGTTTTCCGGGTCTTCCAGAACACCGTCGATCCAGCGCGAAACAGGGATACCGGTCGCATTCATCAGGTTCTTGGCATCATCGCCGGTCCCTTCGGAATGGAACTGCCCTTTCAGCCAGTCAAGGTCTTCGCCCCAGACACGGGCCCAGTGCGCCCAAGCCCCTGCGGACAGGCCGTAATAGCCGGGCAGGGTGTGGCTGAGAACACCAAGGTCTGTCGCGCCCTGCACGTTGTCGTGGCCACGGAAGATGTTGGTGCCGCCGCCGGAGGTGCCCATGTTGCCAAGCGCCAACTGTAGCACACAGTAGGCCCGTGTGTTGTTGTTGCCGTTGGTGTGCTGGGTGCCACCCATGCACCAGATCACGGTGCCGGGACGGTTATTGGCCAGCGTGCGTGCGACGCGCTCAAGCTGCGACCCGGGTGTGCCGGTGACGCGTTCGACTTCCTCGGGGTTCCACTTGGCCACTTCTTCCTTGATCTGGTCCATGCCCCAGACACGGGTGCGGATAAATTCCTTATCCTCCCAACCGTTTTCAAAGATGTGCCACAGGATGCCCCAAACCAGCGCCACGTCGGTGCCGGGACGGAAGCGGACGTATTCATCCGCATGCGCGGCTGTGCGCGTGAAGCGGGGGTCACAGACGATAACCGGCGCGTTGTTCTGCTCTTTCGCTTTGAGCAGGTGCAGCAGCGACACCGGGTGCGCTTCGGCGGGGTTGCCGCCGATCACAAAGATCGCGCGGGAATTGTGGATGTCGTTGTAGCTGTTGGTCATGGCGCCGTAGCCCCATGTGTTCGCTACGCCCGCAACCGTGGTCGAGTGACAAATCCGCGCCTGGTGATCGACGTTGTTGGTGCCCCAATAGGCTGCGAACTTACGGAACAGATACGCCTGTTCGTTGTTGTGCTTCGCAGAGCCAAGCCAGTAGACCGAGTCCGGGCCATGCGCATCGCGGCTGGCCAGCATCTTGTCACCAACTTCGTTGATGGCCTGCTCCCAGGAGATGCGCTTCCACTCTCCACCCTCTTTCTTCATCGGGTACTTGAGACGGCGTTCGCCGTGGGCGTGCTCACGAACAGCAGCGCCTTTGGCGCAATGTGCGCCAAGGTTGAACGGGCTGTCCCAGCCGGGCTCTTGCCCGATCCAGACGCCGTTCGACACTTCGGCGACAACGGTACAGCCGACCGAACAGTGTGTGCAGACGGATTTGACCGTCTCGACTGCGCCACGCACAGCGCCTGCGGCGCTGGCTTGTGTGACAGTGCCGCCTGTTGCGCTGATCGCGGCAAGACCACCGATGGCCAGGCCGGAGCCGCGCAGGAATGAGCGTCTGTCGACGGATTTGTTTGAAATGTCCGAGATCAGGCCGGTTCGCGCAGCGCGCCGTGTGACCCCTCCGGTTTTCTTTCTAAGCATGGTGTCCCTCTTGAGCTACCTTGAGCACTTGGGCTCGAAAGCTGGGTTGCGTCCTGCGGCGGGTGTTATTGTGGGCCGACAGGCGGGGTGAGGCGTGCTGCGCTAGAAACGCGTGCTGGCCAGATAGGCGCGGGTGTGCGCAGTGTCCTGCATTTTCCCGTCTGCGACCGGAGCCTCGTCAGCTGCGGCTTGGGTGCCGGTGACGGCCACTGCCGCAACAGCAGCGGGCGCGGCGGTACCGGCCAGCTTTAGAAAATCACGACGACTGGATGCCGTTTCCGTTTTCTCTGTCATGGAAGTCTCCTTCCTTTCTTCCAAATGCGCGGCGGGAGGCCGCAGGATGACGGTTTCCCGCCGGTGAGGTCCCGGCTTATGCCGGGGTTAGTCTGAACGCTTCGCGTTCAATCTCGATAAAGGCTTTTCCGACCGATCCGACCGCGCTGTAGAGCATCGCGGAATTTGATGTTTCCAGGTCGGAGAAGAAATGGCCTGCCCAGGGGGCGATGTGACGGTTGAAGAACACTTTCTGATCGTCGAGCGTTGCCGGATCACTAAACCGTCCAACGATCAATCCGCCCATGACCTCCATCAAAGTGGCGATATTGTCTTCCGGCTCGTAGACATTCGGCGCGCGTTCGATCCGGCGCGCGGCCAGATCATTGCGCAACACCGCCAGAGGCTTTTCGTGCAGGAACCCGGTCAGATAGAAACTGGCGTAGGGCAGGAGCTCACCACGCCCAAGGCCGATGAACAGCGCGTTGAATTCTTTTTCGGCCTGCTTGGGTTTCGTGGTCTTGGCGCATTCGGCCAACCGGCTGATGCCGTTTCCAAGTTCGGTATCATCACCGGACAATCCCGCTGTTTGCGACAGCAGGAAGGCGTCGGGCGGACCGGACAAGATGAGACCAAGAAAATTGTAGAGATCCGCGCGCAGACGGTCCTCGTCTGACACTGAAGGTGTTGCTTGAGCTGTGCTCATGCTCATCCTGTCTCGCTCTCTATTTTGAATTGCATCCGACGCGGACGCACAGGTTCCGCTGCCACTGTATCCAATGGTGTGCCATCCGGATATTCTGCGACCTCTTGGACAATGGTCGTAGATGCGGGTGCGGCATCTACATAATCCTGCATAATTTCCGGATTTGATGCGATTTCGACCTCTGATGGCCCGGTGGTCGCGTCAGTGGCTATTTCCGATAGATTCTCTGGGGTATCGGTGTCTTCCGCATCATCCTCGCCGCGTTTCTTGGCCTCGGCTGCCTCGAGCGCTTCGATGTGTTTGAGAAGCCCTTTGCCAACGCGGTAGGCTGTTGCCACCCCCGGTGCATCCGTCGCCGCATTGGTAAAATCGTCGTTGTAGTCACACAGCCCGTCCAGATTGGCGAGCGCCGGGTTCAGCTTCCACAACTGCCGCAAGGCGCGTTGGCGCAACCGTTCGGGAACCGCCTTTTGCATGAACCCGGAAATATCCTGTCCGGGCTCCAGCGCGTCCGGGTCGGGCAGCCCCAGTTCGTCCAGAATCTCTGCATCGGGCTTTTCTTCAAGCTCAGCCTGTTGCGCCTTGATCTCGGCGTCTTCGACCTGACGCTGTTCCTCGTCCGCCTCGGCTTCGACAGCGTGTTTGCGGCGTGACCAGAAATCGGTTCCCCGGCTCATGATGATCCTCTTTTCCGGTCGCGGGACGGCGCGCGGTACACGTCGCTGACTTGCGCGATGCGCGGATCGCCTTTGCCGTCTTCAACCTTGTCCTCAAGGTACCGCTTGCGTTTGCGCTTTTTGAACGGTTCTTCAACAAAGTGCTGATCGGTCCAATCCTGCACCCAGGCGACCAGCGCGGGGGGCATTGGGACCTTTTCAACAAGGTCGTCACCACCTTCGGCATATTGCATCGCTTCATTGGGATTGGCGGTGATCAGCTTGAGCGCATAGGGCCAGTCCCCGTCCGAAGGTTGCAGCACCACGTATGCACAGACAACCGGCTCCGCGAGGTTTATGCGATACGCCTCGGCATCGGTGCGCCACAAGGTCAGTGGCAACGTTCCCACGTGGTACTCGGCCACGTCGCCTTCTTCGCGCAACAGTTTCCAATGGGCCTCACCGGCCCCCGGCAGCAACGCGGTTGGGGTCCATGTCCATTTCTGCCAGCGCGTGACGCCGGGTTTGCGCATCAGGGTCACGCCCACAGGCAGTTCGATGGAACGGCTGTCCGTTGTCGCCAAGCGCTATCCTCCCAGATCCGGTCCTATTGGCCCGGTTGACTTCTGGATAGCATACCCATTGGGTAGTGAAAAATGCCGACCTTCGGACAAGACGCCGCGCCAGCCTGCGCCGTGAAAGGGACGTGATGGGAACCAAACTGCTTCTTTGTGACTGTCTGGGCAGTCAAACCGTTGATGCCAAACGCATTGGGGACGCCACGGCGCTTGATCCGTCGCGTGTTTATACCAACCTGTGCGGAACCGAGGCCGACGCATCGGCAAAGGCCCTGACCGAGGGTGATGTCATCGTGGCCTGCGCACAGGAACGCGCGTTTTTCGAAATGCTTGCCGAAGAGCTGGGCGTCGATGCCCCCGGCTTTGTCGACCTGCGCGACCGGGCCGGGTGGAGCGATGAGGGCCAAACCGCAGGCGCAAAGCAGGCGGCATTGGCGGCAGAAGGGGCGCTGTCGATCCCGATGTCCAAATCCGTCGATGTCGTCAGTGAAGGCACCTGCCTGATCGTCGGCGCGGGCGATGCCGTCTTCGCAGCAGCCGAGCAACTTTGCGAGGCGCTGGCGGTGACGGTTCTGCAGACAGACACGACGGATGTGCCTCTGGATCGCCGCTTTGACGTTGTGCGCGGCACCGTCCGGTCACTGACGGGCGCTTTGGGCGGGTTCACCGTCAAGATCGACGCGTTTTCGCAACTGCAGCCCGGCGGGCGCGGGGCGTTTTCCTTCAGCGCACCGCAGAACGGTGCCGTGTCCGAATGCGACATCGTGCTCGACCTGACCGGCGACACCGCAATGGTGCCCGCACCGCACAAACGCGACGGGTACTTGCGCGCCGATCCACGCCAGCCCGGCGCGGTTGCGGCCCAGTTGTCAGACGCGGTGCAGATGGTCGGCACCTTTGAAAAGCCGCTTTATGTCGCCCTTGAACCCGCACTTTGCGCCCATAGCCGGGCCGAACAATCCGGCTGTTCAAAATGCCTGAATATCTGTCCAACAGGCGCAATCACATCGGCCGGGGATCACGTCGCCATCGACCCGATGATCTGCGCAGGCTGCGGGGCCTGTACAGCACTGTGCCCCTCGGGGGCCATTACCTATGACGCGCCTCCGGTCTCTGCCGTGTTCCGGCGGTTGGAAACTCTTGCCACGACATACCGCAAGGCGGGCGGGCAGGCGCCACGCCTATTGGTGCATGATGCGGATCACGGGATTGAAATGATCCAACTGGCCGCGCGGTTCGGTCGGGGCCTACCCGCTGACGTGATCCCGTTTGAGACAGACAGTCTTGCCGGGTTCGGTCATGCCGAAATGATGGCCGCCCTCAGTTGCGGCTTTGTCCATGTCGACATCCTGATGTCGCCGCGCACCGAACGCGACACGCCGGACCACGAAGCCGCGCTGGCCTGTGCCCTGGCGGGCGCGCCGCGTGTTCACATCCTTGATGTGGCGGACCCGGACGCGTTGAGCGATCATCTTTTCAATGCCAGCGTTGACGCGTTGTCCGCGACGCCAACCCTGCCTATCGGCACGCGCCGTCAGGTGGCACGGGTTTCTGCCAAGGCGCTTAACCCTGAAGCCGAAGTGATCGCGCTGCCGGACCATGCGCCTTACGGGGCGGTGTTGGTCAATACCGACGCCTGCACCCTGTGCCTGAGCTGCGTATCGCTCTGCCCGTCGGGCGCGCTGGGCGACAATCCGGACTTGCCGCAACTGCTGTTTCAGGAAGACGCCTGCCTGCAATGCGGTCTATGCGCCAACATCTGCCCCGAGGACGCAATCGCGCTGGAGCCGCGCATGAACCTCACGGAAACCGCCTTGTCACAGGTGGTGCTGAACGAAGAAGAACCCTTTGCCTGCATCGAATGCGGAGCGCTGTTCGGGGTGAAATCGACCATCGAAAAGATCAGCGAAAAGCTTGCCGGGAAGCATTCAATGTTTGCCACGAGCGACGCCGCAAAGATGATCAAGATGTGCGACAATTGCCGCATTCAGGCGCAGTACCATTCCGAGAACAACCCGTTCTCGCTCGGAGAACCGCGCATCCCGCGAACAACGCATGATTACCTCAAGGAGCGTGACGAGACCGATCCCTATTCCAAGCGTCGGGATCACTGACCGCGTGATCAGGGCTTCAGGGATTGCACCGGTTGACCAAGGTCTGCGGGTGCGATCCCCTGAACAAACGCCATGATGTTTTCCAGATCGTCCATCGTCATCTCCAGCGCGTGAATAGGAGAGGGGCGTGTCGGATCAAACGGATCGGTCACATCCGCGATCTGTGTAAAGGCCGGGTGCGGGTTCAGCACGTAAAACGCCTGAAACCGGTATTCCCAGTCCTGCAGCGTGCGCAGAACCGCAAATGACGGGGTCGAGCCAATTGAATTCATGCGGTTCTTTTCGTTGATGACGTGGCATCGCCCGCAATAGGACATCGATGCATCTTCCCCGCGCTTCACATCGCCGTCATAGGTCACCGCGACCACAACCTGTTTGACCTCGACCTCCGAGGTGAACACCTGCGCCCCGTCGATCTGATAGCTGTCCACCGTGTTTCGCCCGACATCGGACCGCAACCAATCGGCAAAGCGCTGCGCGTCCGGGTCGTCGCCCGCATCAAACCGCCAGACACGATCCAGCCCTTGAAACGCGACCAACCCATCGTCGCCGAACGCCGCGTCTGCCGTGGTGCCGGGGTCCGCCAGCGTGATCCGCGTTTGGGTCTTGAGTGAGAACCGGGGCAGGATGTATTTCAGCAATCCGCTTTCAATCAGCGCGTCCGGGGCCGCCAACGTGAAGGTTTTGTCCTGGGCAAAGGCCGGGACAGCGAAGATGGCGCAAAAAAGAGAGGAATAAGATATATCTTTTAGAAATCTGGACATCTTGGGCGTCCTCCTTGCTTGAAAGCCTAAAGGCGGTGGCTTACACCCGTCAACGCTCTAGCTTTTTTGCAAATGAGCGATGCATCAGGAGGGAACCGATGAGCGACGACTTCAACATGTCCATGCGCAAATTTCTCAAACAGGTCGGGGTGACGTCCCAGCAGGCCATCGAGGAGGCCATGCGCAACGCCGAAACCAGCGGGAAAACCTTTGATGCCAAAGTGGTTCTGACGGTGGACGGTCTGGACCTAGAGCATGTTGTGACCGGCAAAATCACGGGACAGGACTGACGTGGCACTTACACGGGACGCGGTGCTTGCCGCTTTGAAGGCTGTTGCCGATCCGGCAACAGGTCAGGACATCGTGTCGGCCGGGATCGTGCGTGCACTGAACGTGGATGGCGATGCGGTGCGCTTTGTCGTCGAGGTCGCGCAGGATCAGTCGCAAGCCTATATGCCGGTGCGGCAAGCCGCCGAAGACGCGGTCAAGGCGCTGGGTGCCAAAACGGTATCCGCTGTCATGACGGCGCATTCCGCACCCAAGCCGCCACCGGATCTCAAAGGCGCGGCCAAGCCGAAACCGGCAGGTCCTGAACGCGTTCCGGGTGTCGACCGGATACTTGCCATCGCGTCCGGCAAAGGTGGCGTGGGCAAATCCACTGTTTCGTCGAACCTTGCCTGCGCGCTTGCCGCAGAAGGCCGACGCGTCGGTATCCTTGATGCCGATGTCTATGGCCCGTCGCAGCCGCGCATGCTGGGTGTTTCGGGCCGTCCGGCCAGCCCGGACGGCAAGACAATCCTGCCGATGCGCAACTTCGGCGTGACGATGATGTCCATGGGCCTGATGGTCAACGAAGGTCAGGCCGTTGTCTGGCGCGGTCCGATGCTGATGGGCGCGTTGCAGCAGATGTTGATGCAGGTGCAATGGGGCGCTTTGGACGTGCTTCTGGTCGACCTGCCTCCGGGCACGGGCGACGTGCAGATGACCCTGTCGCAAAAAGCACACGTGGATGGGGCGGTCGTTGTGTCGACGCCGCAGGATGTGGCTTTGCTGGATGCGCGCAAGGGCATCGACATGTTCAACCAGATGAACGTGCCGATTGTCGGCCTGATCGAAAACATGTCGACGCATATCTGCTCGAATTGTGGTCACGAAGAACACATCTTCGGGCACGGCGGCGTTGCGGCCGAAGCGGAAAAGCTGGGTGTGCCGCTTTTGGCGGAAATCCCGCTGCATCTTGAAATTCGCAAAGCCGCGGATGGCGGTGCGCCGATTGTCGTGTCGCAGCCCGACAGCCCGCAAGCCGCCGCGTTCCGAACGCTTGCGCGCAAACTGATCGACGCTGGCAAGGCATGATCACCGGCCCGGTGTTTCCGCCGCTGATGCAAGGCATTCATGCGGCGGGCGCAGACCCGTTCGATGCCGCCTGCGCCGAGGCGCGCAGCGGATGCGACGCGGGGACCATCCTGTACGATGTTTCGCCTGAACTCTTGCGTGCTGCGATCGTGTTTGCGCCCGAAGTGCCGCTGTCAAAAGCGGCCGTCATGCTGCCTTTGACCGGAATAGCGGTGCAAAACGCGCTCGGCGCGCTTGGCCCGTCAGAGCTGCCCGTGCATCTGGAATGGGGCGGTGCCATTCGCGTCAACGGGGCGACATGCGGCCGGCTCAGAGCGGCGACAGAGGACAGCACACCGGACACAGAGCCGGGATGGCTGGTGACCGGGTTCGAACTGGTCTTCGCCCGTCCAACGGTCGAAGGCGGTGCAACCCCGGGGGAAACGGATCTGCAGAGCGAAGGCTGCGGCGGGCTTGAGCCGACCGACTTTCTTGAAAGCTGGTCGCGCCATCTGTTGAACTGGATCAACCGGTGGGAAGACGACGGCATGGGCCCGGTGCACCGCGAATGGGCCGGGTTGGCGCATGGCATGGGTGAAGACATCACGATCCTGGGGCGCACCGGCACATTCCTTGGTCTCGATGAAATGCTTGGCCTCTTGCTTCGGACCGATGACACGACCATGCTCCTGCCATTGACCGACTTGTTGGAGACCCGCCCATGAACCTCGCCCGCGCCATTCATTTCGACGAAAGCGACCAGCGCGTCTTCCATTCCCCGGCGCGCACGGGCGAATGGTGCATCTCGGGTGGGTTCGAGTTTTCCAACTGGTCCGAAGCCGACCTGACCGGCAAGGCCAAGCAAGCATTTTCGAACGGCTGGCTCGGGGCGGAAACCTTTGGTCGCGTGAGCTTTGTGGCGGTGACCCAGATTGAACCTGCCGAACACGAGGCGCTTGTGCTGTCCCTTGCGCAACATTTTGTTGATCTCTACGGCGCGCCATCGGTCGACGCCGCCAAAGGGGTCGCGGTTGAAGAGATCGCGCATATGGCCGAACTGTGTGATGAACATGCGCCCAACACCTTACTGACCGTGGCGCGTGAACTGACCGAAGCCGGGGTCAAGGAAAGCTTCCGCGTCATCGAGGCACAAGAGGCGGACATGGCGATGCTGGCGGTGCATGGATCGCTTGACGAGTGACGACATGGTCGGACCCACGTGCGAGAACAAAAACACGCTTACTACATGATGACGCGCCGGTCGCTCTTGGCCGGGGCAGGGGCGGTGCCGCTTCTAGGTGGCTCCATGGCCCTTGCCACTGAGATGTGGACGGTCCCGGCAGAAGAAGCCCCGCACGAGGCGACGTTCATGCAATGGCCGGTCAGCCGCGAGGTCCATCCCGAGTTGGATTTTCTGATCTGGACACAGGACACCATTGCCCGGATTGCCAACGCGATCTCCGAGTTTGAACCGGTGATCCTTCTTGCTGCAGCCGAGCATCACACCGCGGTGCGCCGGCTGGTGTCAGACAGGGTCACCCTTTGGGATATCCCGACCGATGACCTTTGGTGCCGCGATTCCGGGCCGATTGTCGCCAAAGACGGGCAGGGCAACCGCGCCGTGCAGCACATCCGCTTTAACGGCTGGGGCAACAAACAGACCCATGCCAATGACGGGCAGATCGCCGAACGCGTGGCGGCGCGTCTGGGTTTACCGCTCTTGCCGACCACGCTGCACGGAGAGGCGGGGGGCGTTGAACAGGATGGTCATGGCCTGCTCATGGCGCATGAAAGCTCTTGGGTGATCGACAACCGCAACCCGGGCATGTCGCGGGACGTGATCGAAGCGGAACTGTTGCGCGCGTATGGGGCGGATCGGATGATCTGGGCCGACGGTGTCTGGGATCAGGACATCACGGATTACCACATCGATTCACTTGCGCGCTTTACCGGACCGGGGCGGGTGTTGATGAACCTGCCTGACGACCCGGACATGTCTGACCCGTTTCACGTGGCCGCGCTCGACACACATGACGTGCTGAAAGCGGCGGGTTTGCACGTCGAGGTGATCCCGGAACCGGTACAGCGCCGTGTCGACAGCTTTGATTTCGTTGCGTCTTACGTGAATTACTATGTTTGCAACGGCGGGGTGGTCGCGCCGCACTTCGGCGATCCCGAGGCCGATGCAATCGCGCAGGACGCGTTGCAGCGTCATTATCCGGATCGTGACATCATCACAATGAACGCCGATGCGCTGGGCGAGGTGGGTGGCGGCATCCATTGCGCAACCCAGCAATTGCCAGCCGCATGAGGTGGGTGTCGCAACATGCGCCAGTGATCGAAGCGGTCGCTGCGCTGGTCACGGCTCTGGTGGCAGTCGCGGCGCTGGTCGGGGTTGTGATCCAGCTTCAGGCGGCGGATCAGCTGTCGCGCGAACAATCCGCGCGGGATGCCTACCGCAATCACCTTGCTCTTGCCGCAACACAGCCGGGATTTGCCCAGCCGCAGAATGCGTGCGCGCTTATGTCCGGACCAAATGCCAAATCCTATACCGCCTTTGTGGACCATCTGTTGTATTCCGCCGAACAAATGCTGGCCGTCGAAGAGGGCTGGGACACCACGTTCCTGAATGCACTGGATCCACATGCGGTGTATCTCTGTTCGGAACAAAGCCCGGACGGGGCCGACCCCAACCTGGCCGCACTTCTCTCGCGGTTCTGGGCCGAACGCTGTGACGCCACGCCAACCTGCGACTGACCACAGCGGTCAATTGATCCCGATCAACGCTGATTTGAAATCGCTGCGTTAAGGTGCACGCAATCCCAGACAGAAGGAGATATCCCATGCGACGATCCACTGCCTGCCTCGCCGTGTTTTGCATGTTCGCGGCCCCGCTTTTCGCGCAAGATGTCGATATGGGGCGCGCGCTATACCAAACCCATTGCGCAAGCTGCCATGGTGCGGATGCCGATGGCCAAGGACCGCTGGCTCCGGCTCTGTCGCTCCAGCCTATTGACCTGACCCAACTTAGCTCAAATGCGGGTGGAAGCTTCCCGCTCGAACGGGTGCTTAAACGCATCGACGGGACCGATCCTTTGGTCAGTCACGGTTCTCCGATGCCGGTCTATGGCCCGTATTTCGAAGGGGTGGCGAACACGCCGATGAAATTACCAAACGGACAACCTGTGCTTGTTCCGGAACCGATGGCCGATTTGGTGGCGTACTTGCTGTCCGTGCAGGGCGACCAGTAGCGGCACCGATCAATGCGCGGTTTCCTTCCTGACTGGGACCCTTTATGCACGCACGACCCGCGCAAAGGATAACCCGTGCCGAAATCCAAGAAACCCAGAACGAAACGCCCCGCCGCCAATCCGGTTCAGAAACCGGGCTGGTATCAATCCCTGAACGGGGCTGCAGGTCAGCACGCCGAGCGGCCCAAGAAGACCGGGAAGAAGGCCAAGAACAAGCAGGCCTAAAGAGGCACCGGGGGCTTGCCCCTGCATGCACACCCTGACCAGGACGCAAAAAGCCCCGCGCAATGGCGGGGCTTTCGTGTGTCTGGGTCTGCTGCAATCGCAGATCAGTTCGGAATGTCGCCGGTGATGCCTTCGATGTAGAAGTTCATGCCCAGCAGGGTGCCATCATCAGAGACCTCGCCTTCCGCCAACCAGGCAGAGCCGTCCTGCTTGTTCATCGGGCCGGTGAACGGGTGGTACTCGCCCGACGTGATCGCGTCGATCATGGCCTGCGCTTCGGCGCGCACGTCGGCTGGGATCGCGTCGGTCATTTCACCGATCACAACTTCGCCTTCGGGCATGCCGGCCCAGCTGTCGACCTGCTCGTAGGTGCCGTCCATCAACTGGCCCACGCGCTTGACATAGTAGGGGGACCATTCGTCGATGATCGAGGCCACGCGCGGACCCGGCGTGCCATCGTCATTGGTCATGAAGGCCGCCATGTCAGACGCCTGACCAAAGCCCCAGGCGCTGCCGCCTTCCTTGCCGATTTCGGCCAATGGTGCCGTGGAGTCGGTGTGCGCGGTGATCACGTCCACCCCCTGATCCAGCATCGCGCGCGCGGCGTCGGCTTCTTTCGCGGGGTCGAACCATGTGTAGGCCCAGGTCACCACCAGCTCGACATCCGGGTTCGCCAGCTTGGCGTGGTGGAAGTAGCTGTTGATGCCCATGATCACTTCGGGGATCGGGAAGGACGCGATGTAACCGATCTTGTTGGTTTGGGTCATCTTGCCCGCGATATGGCCGACAACCGCGCGGCCTTCATAGAAGCGCGCGTTATAGGTCGACACGTTCGGATGCTCGCGCTTGTAGCCGGTGGCATGTTCAAACTTCACATTCGGGAACTTGGCGGCAACGGCGTTGGTCGCATCCATGTAGCCAAAGGATGTGGTGAAGATGATGTCACAGCCCGAAATAGCCATCTGGGTGATCACCCGCTCGGCATCGGCGCCTTCCGGTACGCTTTCCTGCCAGCGGATGTTGACCTTGTCGCCATACGCTTCTTTTACGGCCAGTGCGCCTTCGTGGTGCTGGAACGTCCAGCCGCCATCGCCGATGGGTCCGACATAGACAAAACACGCCTCGGTCGGGTCTTGGGCCATCGCGGGGGCGGCGCCCAGCGTCAGCGCGGCGGCCGCCGTCGCAAGCAGATTTCTACGGATCATATGAGTGGTCTCCCGGTTGGTGGGGCGGCAGAGGCCCCGTTTGGTATGATGCGCCCGGTTGTATCACCGGGTCGCGTGGAACGTCTGTCCTAGGTTTGCAGGGGCGTTGTGGCTGCCCTTTTTACGGTTGGACGAGATCAAAACAAGCACGAGGATCGTTATCACATACGGGGACATCGACAAGTACTGCACGCCCCAGGTCATGCCGGCGGCCTGCAAATTCAGTTGCAACACGGTGATCCCGCCAAAAAGATAAGCACCGACAAGGACGCGCCCGGCGCGCCAGCTTGCAAAGACGACAATCGCCAGCGCGATCCAGCCCGCACCGGCGGTCATGCCTTCGGTCCATTGCGGCACGCGCACAAGGCTCAGATAGGCACCACCCAGCCCGGCACAGGCCCCGCCAAACATGATCGCGGCCATCCGCACACGGATCACCTTGTAGCCAAGCGCATGGGCACTGTCGTGGCTTTCCCCCACTGCCCGCAGGATCAGGCCAAACCGCGTGTATTTCAGGAACGCCCAGACCGCCAACACCAGCAGCAGGCTCAGATACACCATGATGTCGTGGCTAAAGAGCATTTGCCCGACCACCGGCAGATCGCCCAAAATCGGAATGTCGAGCTTGGGCAAGGTCTCGGTTTTCATGCCTTCGTAGGGTTTGCCGATCAGCGATGACAGCCCCAGCCCGACAAGCGTCAGGCCCAGTCCGGTGGCCACTTGATTGGACAGGAAGATCTGGGTCAGGACACCAAAGCTTAACGAGATCACCGCCCCGGCCACCGCCGCGATGGCAAACCCGAACACCGGTGACCCGGTGTTGATCGCCACCACGAACCCGATCACCGCGCCGGTGATCATCATCCCCTCGACCCCGAGGTTCAGAACCCCGGATTTCTCCACCACCATCTCGCCAATCGCGGCCAGCAAGATCGGCGTGGCCGAAATCATGATCGACGCCACCAGCAGGATGGGATTGATATTGCTCAGGTCCATGGCGGGCCTCCGTGAATGACGTGGATCACCATCGCCGTGCCAAGCGCGACCGCAAGCATCACGCCTGCATGCCGGAGCGACGGTCGATGCAATCGGATGCGCCGCAGCGCAGGCCAGCGCCGATGCAGCCCAAACGCCGCAGCCAGCGCGCCAAGGCCGACAACAGCCACATGCGCGAGGATGAAGATCGCGCCCGGCATCCCGCCATCCCCTGTCAGCGCCCCATGCAACATCCACATGCCCATCGCGCCCATCATCAGCCCCATGCCAAGGGGCAGCATATCACCCAGCCTCATGCCGCCACCTCGGCTTTGCCAACTCTGATACGGAAATTCGTCAACACATCCACGCCCAAAAGGAAGAACAAAAGCATGCCCTGAAACAACTGGATCGACGCCCCCGGCACACCCAGCATCAGCTGTGCAAGTTCTCCACCGATATAGGTCAGCGCCATCAACAACCCGGCCAGCAGAATGCCCACCGGGTGCAACCGGCCCAGAAACGCAACGATGATCGCGGTGAACCCATAGCCCGATCCGAAATCAATGGTGATCTGGCCCGCAGGCCCGGTGACTTCAAACAATCCCGCCATCCCGGCCAGTACTCCGGCCAAGCCCAGACAGAACAAAACCGTGCGCGCAGGGGAGACCCCGGCAAAGCGCGCGGCGCGGGGGGCCTCGCCGGTCAGACGGATATTGTACCCCTGAATGTGTCGCGTCAGCAGCACATAGGCCAGGATCACCGCGATGAAGGCTGTCAAAACCCCCAGATGCATGCCCGAACCCGCGAACAGTTCCAGGTTCTGAGACGAGGACCACTGCGCAAGGTTGCGCGATCCCGGAAAGCCCATACCCTCGGGGTTGCGCAACACTCCCGAGGAGACCGACGCAAGAATGTTCTCCGCCACGTAGACCAGCATCAGGGACACCAGAATTTCGTTGGTCCCGAATTTCACCTTCAGGATTGCCGGGATCATTGCCCAGGCCCAGCCCCCCAGCGCCCCTGCGATGATCATCAGCGGCAGGATCAGCGCCGACTCCATCGGGTAGAGGGCAAGCCCCACCCCCGCGCCGCAAATGGCCCCGATGATGTATTGCCCCTCGGCCCCGATATTCCAGATCCCGGCCCGGAACCCGATGGACAACCCGATGGCGATCAGGATCAGAGGCCCTGCCTTCACCAAAAGCTGAGGCCGGGAAAACGCGGCAAACTGCGGATGGAACAACGGGTCCCAAAAGATCGTGCGGATCGCCTCGATCGGGGACGTGCCGATCACCATGAACATGATCCCGCCGAAGAGCATGGTCAGCAGCACCGCCAGGACCGGGGTCATGTAGATCCACATCTTCGACGGCTGCGGGCGTTTTTCAAGGCGGATCATCGGTGCCCCTCCTGATGGTTCGTTCTGGGGCCGGGCGTCGGTTCTTCACAAAGCGTCATGCTGACAGGCCGCAATCGAAGCATCCCACACGGATCATTCCGCGACATGGGCCACCTCCATGTCATGCGCACCGCCCATCATCAGACCGATTTCTTCCAGATCAAGATCCTTGACCGGTTTGAGCGCCGACAGGCGTCCTTCGTTCAAGGCCCCGAACCGATCCGCAATTTCCATCAGCTCATCCAGATCCTGACTGACAACAAGGATCGCCGCGCCTTTCTCGGCCAGATCCAGAAGCGCCTGCCGAATGGCGGCTGCCGCCGCGGCATCCACACCCCATGTGGGTTGGTTCACAACCAGAACGTCCGGATTTTGCGCCACCTCGCGGCCAATCACGAACTTCTGCAGGTTGCCGCCCGACAACGCCCGTGCGGCCACATGGGTGCCCGGTGTGCGCACGTCGAACCGTTTGATCACATCTGCGGCAAACTGATCTGCCCGACCCCAGTTGATAAAGCCGTTGTTCACCAAATTCTCGCGCCGCCCGGCCGTGAGGATAACGTTTTCGGTCAGGCTCATATTGGGCGCTGCCGCATGGCCCAACCGTTCTTCGGGCGCTGTCAGGCACCCGGCGGCCCGGCGCGCCGTTGGACCGTCGCGGCTGACATCCGCGCCCTTGACCCAAATTGTGCCTTTCTCGGCCAACCGCTCACCGGACAGCGCCAGCAACAACTCGTCCTGCCCGTTTCCGGCCACGCCGCCAAAACCCAGCACCTCTCCGGCGCGCAGCTCAAAACTGATGCTGCGCAGCGGTGTGCCGAACGATCCCGGCGCGGGCATGGTCAGATTGTCGACCCGCAACAGAACGTCCCCCGGCGTGGTGGCCTTGGCGGCGGGTGTGGCAAAGGTCGACCCGATCATCATCTCCGCCATCGCCCGCGCGGTGGTTTCCGACGGGGTACAGGTGCCGACATTCTTGCCCAACCGCAGCACCGTGGCGTGGTCACACAAGCTTCGGATTTCTTCCAGCTTGTGCGAAATATACAGGATCGCCGTGCCCTCGGACTTCAGCTTGCGCAGGGTCTCGAACAGGATCTCCACCTCTTGCGGTGTCAGCACCGAGGTCGGCTCATCCATGATCAACAGCTTTGGATCCTGCAGAAGACAGCGAATGATCTCCACGCGTTGCCGCTCGCCTGCCGACAAGGTGCCCACCGTGCGGGAGGGGTCCAGCGGCAGACCGTAAGTCTCGGACACCTCGCGGATCTGCTGCGCCAGATCGCGGGCAGGGGGCGGGTTCTCCATGCCCAGTGCGACGTTCTCCGCCACGTCCAGCGCGTCAAACAACGAAAAATGCTGGAACACCATCGCCACGCCCGACGCCCTTGCGGCGCGGGGTTCGGCGGGTGCGTAAGGCGCGCCGCGAAACACCATCGCGCCTTTGTCGGGTTTCACCAAGCCATAGATCATCTTGACCAAGGTTGATTTCCCGGCCCCGTTTTCACCCAGTAGCGCGTGGATTTCGCCCTCCCGGATGTCAAACGACACGTCGTCATTGGCAACAACGCCGGGATAGGCTTTGGTCAAGCCCGAAAGGCTGAGGAGCGTGTCTGCCACGGGGCACCTGCTTTGGTCATGGGGAGGTCAAGAAGTTGGCTCGCGACGCCCACGGCAATGGCCTGAGGATGTTTGCCAAGCGATTTCTGCCCGATGGGGCAGTGAATGCGTGCGATCTGGGCGTCGGTATGGCCCATCTGGCGCAGCCGCGATGCAAAGCGCGCTTTTTTCGTGTCGGATCCGATCAACCCGGCAAAACTGAACCCATGCCGCAACAGCGCGTCGCACAAGGCCAGATCCAGCGCGTGGGAATAGGTGACGATGATATGCATCGCGTCATCCGGCGCATGCGGGATCACCCGCAGCGGATCGCTGGCTGGCAACACGTTCACACCGTCCCGAGGCGTTTCCGGAAAGCGGGCAGGGGCGGTATCGACCCAGGTGATGTCCATTTCGGGCAACGGCAACAGAACGTTGACCAAGGCCCGACCGACATGCCCGGCACCCCAGATCCAGACCGGACGGGTCTGTGTCGCCATCGGTTCCACAAACCAGCCCTGCACCATGCGGGGCCGCAATTCGACACCCTGATTGCGCGCGCAGGTCAGCATCCGTTGCACCGCCAGCGGCATCTCACCGGGACCGCGCGCATACACGGCACGCCCCTCAAGCGCGGCAACGGAGGCCGCATCGAACTGTTCGGTCAACAGGGTGACGACGCCACCACAGCACTGGCCCAGATCCGGGCCCAGCGGATGTTTCGTGACGCCCTCGCGCGCAAAGGCGTGTTCTGCCGCCTGATATTCCAGCGCGCCGCCACCGATGGTGCCCGATTGACCGCCCTCCCAGACCAGCATGGACGCGCCGACCTCGCGCGGGGAGGAACCGGCGACCTCGGCGATCACGATCCGGGCCACCCGTCCGTGTGTCGCCACCGCCGCTTTGAGTGTCGCCAGATCAAACGCCATCGCGCACCCGATCAATGGCGGCCAGCACGCGTTCGGGCGTGGCGGGGGCGTCAAGCGCCGGATAGGCCGTGCCACAGGACGCAATCGCATCCGACAGCGCCAGGAACACCGACATGCCCAGCATGAATGGCGGCTCCCCCACCGCCTTGGAGCGGTAAATCGTATCCTCGCGGTTGCGCCCGTCCCACAGGTCAACATTGAACACGCCAGGCCGGTCCGAACAGGCCGGGATCTTGTAGGTCGATGGTGCGTGGGTGCGCAATCGCCCGCTGTCGTCCCAAACCAGTTCCTCGGTGGTGAGCCAGCCCGCGCCCTGGACAAAGCCGCCTTCGACCTGTCCGATATCCAGCGCCGGGTTCAGCGACGCTCCCGCGTCATGCAGAAGATCCGTGCGCAGAATGCGGTATTCGCCGGTCAGCGTGTCCACCACCACTTCGCTCACCGCAGCGCCATAGGCAAAGTAAAAGAACGGCCGCCCATGCCCCTTGATCCGGTCCCAGCTCAGCTTTGGTGTCCGGTAAAACCCGGTTGCCGACAGGCTGACCCGCGCTTCATAGGCCATCTGCGCCACCTGCGCGAAACTGTAGCGTTCCTCACCAACCGTCACATGCCCATCGGCAAAACGGACCTTGTCCCGGTCTGTCTGGTGCAGGGCGGCAAGGTGATTGGCCATTCGGTCCCGGATCGTGTCGCAGGCGGCCTTGACCGCCATCCCGTTCAGGTCCGACCCCGATGAAGCCGCAGTGGCCGATGTATTGGGCACCTTGCCGGTATCGGTGGCGGTGATCTTGACCATCTCCAGCGGCACGCCAAAGCGGTCGGCTGCGACCTGCGCCACCTTCTGGAACAACCCTTGTCCCATCTCGGTGCCGCCATGGTTCATGTGGATAGAGCCGTCCTGATAGACATGCACCAACGCACCCGCCTGGTTCAGATGGGTCAGCGTAAAGGAAATCCCGAACTTCACCGGCGAAAAGGCGATCCCTTTCTTCAACACGGGATGTTCCGCGTTCCACGCCGCCACCTCCGCGCGCCGGGCGCCATAGTTGGCCGACGCCAGCAACCGGTCGGTCAGGGCATCCAGTTCGAAATCCTCGACCACCTGCCCATACGGCGTCGTCTGGACCGCAGCAGCGGGTTGCGCCCCGGTCTCTTCGACCAGACCGGTCGATCCCCGCGACGCCAGGTCGGCATCCGTTGTCTCTGTTTCCAAAATACCTCGGGGGGGCGCCGCAGGCGCGGGGGGCTGGCCCCCCTCCACATGGGACGCATAGTAATTCGCGCGCCGCACCTCGACCGGGTCCAGCCCAAGGTCATGCGCGATGTGATCCATCACCCGTTCGATGCCCAGCATCCCCTGCGGCCCGCCGAACCCGCGAAACGCGGTCGCGCTTTGGGTATTGGTCCGCAACCGGTGGCTTTCGATTCGCACATGGGGCAGATGATACGCGTTGTCGGCATGCAGCATCGCCCGGTCCGCCACCGGGATCGACAAATCCTGCGCCCAGCCGCAGCGCGTGTATTGTTCAAACTCGACGCCCGTCACCTTGCCTGCCGCGTCAAAACCGACGCGATAGGCAATACGGAAATCGTGACGCTTGCCGGTGATCATGAAGTCATCATCGCGGTCATAGCGCATCTTGGCTGGCTTGCCGGTCGCCGCCGCAACGACAGCACAGGCAATCGCCAGGGCGTTCCCCTGGCTTTCCTTGCCTCCAAACCCACCGCCCATGCGCCGGGTCTCAACCCGCACCGCATGCATCGGGATGTTCAGCGCATGGGCAACCTTGTGCTGAATTTCCGTCGGGTGCTGGGTCGAGGACTGCACCACCATGTCGCCGCCTTCCTGCGGCAGCGCCATGGCGGACTGGCCTTCAAGGTAAAAATGCTCCTGCCCGCCCATTTCGATCACACCGCTGACCTGATGCGGCGCGGTGTCAATTGCTTCGCCGGGATCGCCCTTTTCCCAGATCCGCGGGCCATCCTCGAACCGCGCGTCTGCCGCCAGCGCGTCTTCAATCGTCAGGATTGCATCGCGTTCGGCATAGGTGATCTGCGCCAGTCGGGCGGCTTTGCGCGCTGCCAGATGGCTGGTCGCGGCCACAAGGAACACCGGCTGTCCCAGATAATGGATCGTTGCCCCCGACAGCATGGGTTCGTCATGGGCAGAGGGCGAACAATCGCACTCCGACGGCAGGTCTTTGGCCTCCCACACGCCAACCACACCGGCGGCGGCGCGAACGGCCTCAAGATCAATCGCGGTGATGCGTCCGGCGGCGATGCTGCTCTGACCAAAGGCCAGATGCAGCGTGCCGCGCGGCGTCGGGATGTCATCGACATAGCGCGCCGCACCGGTGACGTGCAGGCGGGCGGCATCATGGGGCAGGGGTTTCTGCACGCTCATGCCGACACCTCCAGCACGTTTGACGCGATGCCCTGATCTTCGTTCCAGACCCGCAGCAGCATGTTCTGCGCGGTTTTCAGGCGGTACTCCGCGCTGGCGCGCATATCCGACAGCGGGGTGAAATCCGCCTCCAGGCGGTCCATCACCGCGCGTACGGTGTCCTCGGTCCAGCGCGCGCCGATAAGGTCGGCCTCGACCGATGTTGCGCGTTTCGGAACGCCTGCCATGCCGCCAAAGGCGATCCGCGCCGCGGCGACGGTGCCGTCCTCGATCCGAAGATTGAACGCCCCGCACACCGCCGAGATGTCCTGATCGAACCGTTTGGACAGCTTGTAAACCCGCAAGCGGTCCTGCTGCACCGGGATCGACACCCCGGTGACCAGTTCCCCGGGGTGGCGGTCCTGCTTGCCGTAATCGACAAAGAAATCTTCGAGCGGCAGATCCCGCGTCTCATCCCCCCGGCGCAGATGCAATACCGCCCCCAACGCGATCAGCGCAGGCGGGTTGTCCCCGATGGGGGAGCCGTTGGCGATGTTGCCGCCAATCGTGGCCGCTGCGCGCACTTGGGCGGACCCGTAGCGACGGATCATTTCCGCGTAAGAGGGATGGCGGTCGGCCATGATCTCCATCACGCGATCCATCGTCACCCCCGCGCCAAAGCGAACGGTGTCATCGGTGATCGCGATGTCCTGCAAGTCCGGGCACCGGTTCAGAAAGATCACGTCGTCCAGCGCGACAAGCGACTTTGTCACCCAAAGCCCCACATCGGTTGCCCCGGCGATCAGGGTGGCGTCGGGCCGCGCAAGGTAGTCAGCCGCCAGATCATCGAGGCTGATCGGGTCGGGTCCCTGAACTTGGGGTTCCATCATCCAGTCGGGCACGGGCGCATCAGCGGCTGCTTCGGCGGCCCGGATAATGGGCGCATAGCCTGTACAGCGGCACAGGTTCCCGGCCAGCGCATCATCATGCGCATGGTCGCCGTTGCGATGGGCAACCGCCATCTGGACGACGAAACCCGGCGTGCAGAACCCGCATTGCGATCCGTGATGTGTGACCATGGCGTCCTGCACCGGGTGGAACGTGCCGTCGGGTCCGCTGATCCCTTCAACCGTGCGCACGGCGCAGCCGTCGAGTTGCGGCAGGAAGAGGATGCACGCGTTCAGCCCCCGCGCCCCGCGCGCATCGGTGACCATCACCGTGCATGCGCCGCAATCGCCTTCGTTGCAGCCTTCCTTGGTCCCCGTCAGCCCGCGGTCTTCGCGCAGCCAGTCCAGCAGCGTCACGGTCGGTGACACATCGCGCAGTTCCACGCTCTCTCCATTCAGAAGAAAGGTGACATCCATGTGAAATTACCCGCCGCCTTACCAATCACCCGTTTATAGCGCGCCCTCGATGCGGCGTAGAAAGCGCGCGGGTTTTCCCTGTTTCAGCGATCAGGCTAGGCAGGCGGGCAGGGGTTTGGCAAGCAAAAACGGCGCAAATCTGCGCCGTTTGGTGCGGGGTGCCGCAGTTTTCTCGATATTAGAACGGCACAAAGCCGTCTGTCAGTTCGTAAGACTTCACAGCCAAGAGCGGTTGCTCACCATTGTAGGAAAAGACGAACACATGCGCGAGGTCGGAGGCGAGCGTCATTCTGCAAAACATCACCTCCGTGTCGAATTCCGCCGGGCACCCTTCAAGGTCGACATGTTCGACGGAGGCCTCGAAGACCTCATAGGAGAATGCGCCGTTTTGCAGATGGTTTGTTTCGCCATGGTCCGTTGATCCCGATCCAGATGCGCTTGCCGCACCGGCAACAAAAACCAGCGCAGGAAGCGCATTTTTGACTGAAATTTTCATTTCTGATTCCTTTTGTCAGGTATTGCACTTAATTACTGACAAAAATAGTCGGAAATAACAATTCCTAATTTTGGTAGCGTTGAAACGGGATGGGTTCACAGGGTTCGCGCCAATTGATCCAGCAGGCCAAAGGTGGTCCCCCACCCGTCGTGAAATCCCATCTTTTCATGCTCGACCTTCTTGGCGGCATCGCTGTGCATCACGTGGGCGGTGTAGAGCGTGCCACCGTCCTGCGGGATCAACCGCACATCTGCCGTCATGAACGCCGGTGTCGGTGCCGGGCGAAACCCTTTCAGGCAACCATCGGTAAAGACCAACCGACGGCAGGGCTCTGCCAGCAGAAAACAACCATCGTTTTCCATCAGCGTCCCGTCGGGCAGTTTCATCACGTTGAACGCCCGCCCGCCGGAACGCAGATCGTTGTCGACCTCGGTCACTTCCACGGGTGGGGGCACGAACCATTGCTTGAACAGGTCCGGCTCTTCCCAGCAGCGCCAGATCGCTTCCGGGCTTGCCCGCATCACCCGCTCGATCTGCAGGTCGGTTTCGGGATTGAACGTCATGCGAAAGCGTCCTCTTTGATGAACCGCTCCAGCCGGTCCAACCCGCTGTTCCAGCCCTGCTGGAAGTCGTCGCGCATGTCGCCATCCGTCAGCGGTGCGAGGCCCACATCAACGGTCAGTGTCGTGCCATCGCCTGCAGCGACCAACGCATAAGTCACCAGAGTGACCGCAAACCGGGTGCCGCCCGCGCTGATGGTTTCGGTGAAACAGGCCAGATCAGGGGCGGAAAGATGATACCAGTGTGTGTCCACCACAAATTCCGGATTATCCGCAGGTCCGCACCGGTGCCGCTCCTGGCCACCTTCGCGCAGGTCGGCTTTTTCGAGCACAAGAGTCGCCTTGTCCGAAGGGGCGCCCCAAAGCTCTCGCGCCTTGGGTTCGGTCAGCAACGACCAAAGGCGCTCCGGTGGGGCGGCGATTGAGCGGGTCAGTTGAAAATGGGCTCCGGGTTGGGTCATTGCGGTTTCCTTTCAAGAGCTTCTGCAAGGGTTTGCAGCCGGTCCAGCCGTCCCTCCCAGAGTTTGCGTTGCCGGCTTAACCAATCCTCCGCCGCCCGCATGGGTGCGGCCTCGATGTGGATCATCCGGGTGCGCCCGGTTTTCTGCGAGGTCACAAGCCCTGCATCCTCCAGCTTGCGAATGTGCTTGAGGAACGACGGCATCGCCATCGCGTGCGGCGCATGCAGGTCCGACACCGAGGCCGGACCTTTCAAAAGCGTTTCAATGACCGCCCGGCGGGTTGGGTCTGCCATTGCCGAAAAAACAGAATCAAGTTGGTTAGCCATATGGCTAAGTAATCAGTCGTCCACAATAGAATCAATTAAAACTTAGCCAAATGGCTAATGAATGCCGCGAAGCTGGTCTTTCTAACCGTCTGACGCTTTGGTCAGCCGAACACCGACCAGCCCGTGAACCGCGCCAGCCGCTCGGCCGCCTCGGTCCCGACCATCGAATTCCCCCAGGCGTTCAACCCCGGTGACCAGATGCCCACCGATGCCCGCCCCGGCACCACCAGCAGGATGCCGCCGCCAACGCCCGACTTGCCGGGAAGCCCGGTGCGAAAAGCGAAGTCGCCCGATCCGTCGTAATGCCCACAGGTCATCATCAGCGCCGCAATCCGGCGGCGTCGCACCTCGGACAGCAGCATCGGTGCATCAGGCAGACCGGCAAGGCACCGACCCGACAGCGCCAGTTGTTCGGTGGTCATTTCGATGGCGCATTGGTGAAAATAGGTGCCCAGCACACGATCCGGTGTTTCGCGCAGGTTGTCGAAACTGCGCAGATAATTGGCCAGCGCCACGTTGCGGAACCCGGTGGCTTTTTCCGATGCGGCGACACTCGCATCGATATGGATGTCGTCATCCCCGGCACCATCGCGGATAAATTGCAGGATTTCCGACAGCGCTTCTTTCGGCGCGCGCCCGGCCAAAAGCACATCCGTTGTGACAAGGGCACCCGCATTGATGAACGGATTGCGCGGGCGCCCGTGTTCCTGTTCCAAAAGCAGGATGGAATCAAAACGATCCCCCGACGGTTCCCGGCCCACGCGGTTCCACAGGCTGTCACCAAAGCGCGACAAGACGCAGGCCAGTGCATAGACCTTGGAAATCGACTGGATCGAGAACCGGGTCCGGGACTGGCCCGCGCTGATCAGACGGCCATCGGCCAAAGCCACGGAAATCGCAAACTGCGCCGGATCGACGCGCGCCAGTTCGGGGATGTAATCGGCCACCTTGCCCCATTCGCCACGCGACATCACGTCAGCGGCCAGCGCGTTGAGGAAGTCAGGAAGGTCATCCAGCCGGGTCATGCACAGATGCTACTTCAAAACCCCGAAAGGTCCACCTACGGTGCGCCCATGTCTGATCCCCGATTCATCCACCTGCGCGTCCATTCCGAATATTCGCTGCTTGAAGGCGCGATGCGGCTCAAGAAACTGCCCGGCCTGTGTGTCGACAAGGGCATGCCCGCGGTGGCGCTGACCGACACCAACAACCTGTTCGCGGCCCTCGAATTCTCGGTCGCGGCAGCAGGGGCGGGCATTCAGCCCATCATCGGCTGTCAGGTCGATCTGCGCGTGTCCGATCCTGCGCCGGGGGAACGGGCAAAACCACCCGCACCGCTGGTGTTGCTGGCCCAGAGCGAAGCGGGCTACGAAAACCTGATGAAGCTCAATTCCTGCCTCTACCTGCGCCGGGACGGAGAGCTTCCCCATGTCACGCTTGACGAATTGCAGACCCACGCGGACGGCGTGATCTGCCTCAGCGGCGGGCCGGACGGGGCCATCGGGCGCGTTCTGCAACAGGGCAACCGCGCCCTTGCCGAAACGCTGATGCAGCGCCTTGCCACCACCTTTGGCGACCGGCTTTACGTCGAATTGCAACGCCATCCCGGCGACAGCGGGTTACCGGACAGCGAACGGCTCACCGAACGGCATTTCGTTGAAATGGCCTATGCGATGAACCTGCCGCTGGTGGCCACCAATGATGTCTACTTTCCGAAGTCCGACATGTACGAGGCCCACGACGCCCTGATCTGCATCGCCGATGGCGCTTATGTCGACCAACAGGAAGACCGCCGTCGCCTGACGCCGCAACACTATTTCAAATCGCCGCGTGAAATGGCGTCGTTGTTCGCGGATCTGCCCGAAGCGATTGAAAACACCGTCGAGATCGCCCAGCGCTGCGCCTTCATGGCCTACCGCCGGGATCCGATTCTGCCGAAATTTGCCGATGACGAGGTCGAGGAACTCAAGCGACAGGCGCGCGCGGGCCTCAAAGACCGGCTGGCCGTGATCCCGCATGCCGCATCGGTCGAAGACTATGAAAAGCGGCTCGAATTCGAACTCGACATCATCGAAGGCATGGGCTTTCCGGGCTATTTCCTGATCGTTGCCGACTTTATCAAGTGGGCCAAGGATCAAGATATCCCCGTGGGGCCGGGTCGTGGCTCCGGTGCGGGCTCTCTGGTTGCCTACGCGCTCACCATTACCGACCTAGACCCGCTGCGCTATCAGCTTCTTTTTGAGCGGTTCCTGAATCCCGAACGTGTGTCAATGCCCGACTTCGACATCGACTTCTGCATGGACCGCCGCGAAGAGGTGATCCGCTACGTGCAGGATAAGTACGGCGCTGACAAAGTGGGGCAAATCATCACCTTCGGCGCGCTGCTGTCCAAGGCCGCCGTGCGCGATGTGGGTCGCGTTTTGCAGATGCCTTACGGCCAGGTGGACCGCCTGTCCAAGATGATCCCGGTCGAGGGTGTGAAACCGGTGAGCATCGAAAAGGCGCTCAAGGACGAACCGCGCCTGCGCGAGGCCGCGCGCGAGGAAGAGGTGGTGGACCGGTTGCTGACTTACGGCCAGCAGGTCGAGGGACTGTTGCGCAACGCCTCCACCCACGCTGCCGGTGTGGTGATCGGGGACCGCCCGCTGGACGAGCTTGTGCCGCTCTATCAAGACCCGCGCTCGGACATGCCGGCGACGCAGTTCAACATGAAATGGGTGGAACAGGCGGGGCTGGTCAAGTTCGACTTCCTTGGCCTCAAGACGTTGACCGTCATTCAATACGCGCTCGACATGATCGCCAAGGCGGGACGTCCCCTGCACATCGCCGCGGACGGGACCGAACTCTATCAGCCCGCCGAGGGTGCCGAGAACGACATCGGCCATATCCCGCTGGATGACGAAAAGAGCTACAAACTCTACGCTGCCGCCAAAACTGTCGCCGTATTCCAAGTGGAAAGCTCGGGCATGATGGATGCGCTCAAGCGCATGAAGCCCACCTGTATCGAAGACATCGTGGCCCTTGTGGCGCTCTACCGTCCCGGCCCGATGGAGAACATCCCGACCTATTGCGAGGTCAAGAACGGGTTGCGTGAACGCGAATCCGTGCACCCGCTGATCGACCATATTCTTGAAGAAACTCAGGGCATTATCGTCTATCAGGAACAGGTGATGCAAATCGCGCAGGTCATGGCGGGTTACAGCCTTGGCGGCGCGGACCTGCTGCGCCGCGCGATGGGCAAAAAGATCAAGGAAGCGATGGATGCCGAACGCCCCAAATTCGAAAAGGGCGCGGCGGAAAACGGGGTTGATGCCAAGAAGGCAAGCGAAGTTTTCGACCTGCTGGAAAAATTCGCCAATTACGGCTTCAACAAATCCCACGCCGCTGCCTATGCCGTGGTCAGCTACCAGACCGCGTGGCTGAAAGCGAACCACCCGGTCGAGTTCATGGCCGGGGTGATGAATTGCGATATCCACCTGACGGACAAGCTGGGCGTCTTCTTCGAAGAGGTTAAGAAAGGGTTAAGCCTGCCCTGGGTGCCGCCCTGCGTGAACCGCTCTCAGGCGATGTTCGACGTGCAGGATGGCGCACTGGTTTACGCGCTGGGCGCGTTGAAAAATGTCGGGGTCGACGCCATGAAACTGGTGGTCGAAGGCCGTCGCGTGGACGGACCGCAAGGGCCGCAAGACAAGCCGTTTGCCACCCTGTTCGACTTTGCCCGCCGCGTTGACCTGAAACGGGTTGGCAAGCGACCCCTGGAGATGCTCGCCCGGTCGGGATCGTTCGATCAGCTTGATCCCAACCGCCGCCGTGTCTTCGAAAGCCTTGATGCGCTCGTGGCCTATTCCGCAGCGATCCATGACCAGCGCGCCTCTGCGCAGGTGTCGCTCTTTGGCGAAGCGGGGGACGACCTGCCCGAACCGCGCCTGTCGCCGGTCACCGATTGGTTGCCTGCTGAACGGCTGTCGGAAGAATTCAAAGCGGTGGGGTTCTACCTGTCCGGGCACCCGCTGGATGACTACATGACCGCGCTCAAACGCAAGGGCGCGATGACGCTGGATGATGTGCTGGAAAAGGCGCAAGGCGGCCCTTGCGTGGTCAAGATGGCGGGCGTCGTTGCCGGGCGGCAGGAACGCAAGTCGGCCCGTGGCAACCGGTTTGCCTTTGCGCAACTGAGCGACCCGACCGGCGCCTACGAGGTCACGCTGTTCTCGGACACGCTCGAAGCCGCCCGCGATCATCTGGAAACCGGCAGCAAGGTGATGGTGACGGCCGAAGCGACGCTTGAAGCCGACCAGCTCAAGCTCTTGGGCCGGTCTGTGGCCCCGGTTGACGTGGCCGTTGCCGACGCGGTGAGCATGGGGTTGCGGATCTTTGTCGATGAAGCGGCAGCCGTGCCGCATGTGGCGTCGGTGCTGGCGCGGGCAGCGGACCAGATGCCAAAGGCCGGGCGCGGACCAATCCGGATTTGTTGCCTCAACGCACCGGGGTTGCCCGGCGAAGTGGATGTCGCGCTCGCCAAGGAATTCCCGGTCACGCCGGAAATCAAGGGCGCGATCAAATCGCTTGGCGGTGTCTTGATGGTCGAGGAACTGTGACGCGCCGACACAGCGAAACGCCGCTTGAGCTTCTGGACGCCGGAGTGAAGCAACGCTAACCTGTCGCCGACCGGTTGGGGGGTATCATGAAACGTTTCGCTGCGATGCTATGCGCTGCAGGTCTTCTGGCTGGCTGCGCCTCTGATCCCTTGCAGGGTGTGCCGCGTCTGTCCGAAGCGGATGTGAGCGAACAGGAAATCCAGTCGGCCCTGCGCGGGGACGCGGAGACCACCGAACCAGTCGTCACCACCGAACCCGAGCGCCGGACCGGGTTCTTTGGTCGCTTGTTGGGCGGACCCGCGCCGTCGTTCGCGGAACCAGCCGAAACAGCCATACCAACACAGACATCGGAGCCTGAGCCGGTGGCCACAGCAGAGGCCACACCGCCACCGTATCAACCCCAGGGCGGACTGCTTGGCTTCCTGAGCCGCGCCGCCAATTCCGCGCGCGCGGCCGAGGACACCGATCCGGTCGAGCTGGCCGCTGCGCCGCCGCAAACGGCCACAGACGCCACCCCGAACCGGCGCTCCTCGCGGCGCGGGCCGAAACCGGGGGCACCGGATTACCAGGTTGTCGAGATGGGAACGGTCTTGCCCTACGGTGTTCTGGCACGGGTGTGTAACGTGCGAAACAGCCAGCTGGGCAAGCGTGTCGAACAATACCCCGAACGCCGCAGCGCCTATGCAATCTACGATTCCAACCCCGGCAACACCGCGCCGCACACCTTTTACGTGACCGGCTTTGACGATGGCTGCGTGCGCCAGTTCACCGCAGCGCTTGCAATGTTCGGGTCGCCGCAAACGCATGAACAATTGCGCTATGGCTTGCCGTCGCAGGTGCAGCCCTATTCGCAAACGGACGCCGCATATGAACGTCTGAAATCACGGGTGTGCCGGGTGGGGCGGGGCAAGCCGTGCGGGTCGGCGATGACGCGTTTGGCGCGAAACACCGTGTTTGTCAGCGTGTATGAACGGTTCGGGTCCAATCCCGTTTGGAAGACGATCCTGCTGCATGATGGCGAAGTGGTGGAAACCGATATTCGCAGCAATTGACGGGGGCGGGTTTTAGTAATGCGGTGGGCGTTCATCGCCCAGCACAATTCCGCCCGTCCCTTCCGCCTCGCGCTCGGCTTCACGCATCATCAGCATTGTGACGCGCGCCGTCAGGCGGTCGATCTCCTTGGCCTGCGCGGCCACGGTGTCAGACAGGTCTTCGGTCAGGCGCGTCAAATGCGCGATGCGTTCTTCGAGGGCGGTGATATCCATGCCGCAGAGATGCGCACGGGCGGGCGCAAAGGCAAGTGAAGAATAGGTCAGGATATGCGCCTTTTTGTTTCGCACGCGAAACATTGGGTCCGGATCGGACCCTTTAACCGTTTGTTAACGATGATCCCCCGCGCCGCATTGCTTGCCCCCAAGGGTGCAAATGGATAGAGGAAGCGCGACACTTTCCCATCCGGACGTAAAGCATGGCCAAGCAGAAAAAAGCTCCACGCCCCAAGGCGCAAACGCCGAAGGGGTTTCGTGACTATTTCGGCACCGAAGTGACAGAGCGCGCCGAGATGCTGAACAAGATCGCCGAAGTGTATCACCGCTACGGGTTTGACGCGCTCGAAAGCGCCGCCGTGGAAACGGTTGAAGCGCTCGGGAAATTTCTGCCCGATGTGGACCGGCCCAACGAAGGGGTGTTCGCCTGGCAGGAAGAGGACAACGACTGGCTGGCGCTGCGCTATGACCTGACGGCGCCGCTGGCGCGGGTGTATGCGCAGCACCGCAACGATCTTCCGTTGCCCTATCGGCGCTATGCGATGGGCCCGGTCTGGCGCAATGAAAAGCCGGGGCCGGGGCGCTATCGCCAGTTTTATCAATGTGATGCGGATACCGTCGGGTCGGGGTCCGTTGCGGCGGATGCCGAGATCTGTGCGATGCTGGCCGATTGTCTGGAAACCGTGGGAATCCCGCGTGGTGATTACGTGGTGCGGGTGAACAACCGCAAGGTTCTGAACGGTGTGCTTGAGACCATGGGGCTGAACGAAGATGCGCAGCGGGACGCCGTGCTGCGGACCATCGACAAGTTCGACAAGGTCGGCGAGGCCGGTGTGCGCGACTTGCTGGGCAAGGGGCGGCTGGATGCCTCGGGGGCCTATATCGACGGTGTGGGGCTGACCGATGATCAGGCCGGACCCGTTATCGCGTTCTTAACCTCCAAGGGCGACACTGCCGCGCAAACGATTAAGAATCTGAAGGCAGCGGTCGGTGACAGTGCGATTGGCGCAGAAGGTGTGGCAGAGCTTGAGCAGATCGCTGATCTGCTGGATGCTGGCGGGTATGGCCCTGACCGGATCGAAATTGACCCTTCGGTGGTGCGCGGCCTTGGCTATTATACCGGACCTGTGTTCGAGGCTGAACTTACCTTTGAAATCCTTGACGAAAAAGGTCGCAAGCGGCAGTTCGGGTCGGTGGCAGGCGGTGGACGCTATGACGATCTGGTCAAACGTTTCACCGGTCAGCCGGTCCCCGCCACGGGCGTCAGCATCGGTGTAGATCGCCTGCTGGCAGCGCTCCGCGAAAAGGGCCGGATTGGCAGCGACAGCCACGGCCCCGTGGTGGTGACGGTGATGGACCGCGACCGGATGGGGGATTACCAGGCCATGGTCGCTGAGTTGCGCGCGGCTGGCATCCGGGCCGAGGTGTATCTGGGCAATCCGAAGAATTTCGGCAACCAGTTGAAATACGCGGACAAGCGCAATGCCCCGGTTGCGGTGATTGAAGGCGGTGACGAAAAAGCAAGTGGCGTGGTCCAGATCAAGGATCTGATCCTTGGGGCCAAGATCGCCGAAAGCGCATCGCTCGAGGAATGGCAGGACCGGCCCAACCAGTTCGAAGTGCCGCGTTCGGAGTTGGTGTCGAAGGTGCGCGAGATCCTCGAAAGCTATCGCTGATGTCGAACACGCCTGACAAACGCCAGGTTCGGTCCGAAGCCGAACGCCTGAGTGCTGCTTTCGCCGCCCGGGGTGCCGACCGGTTCGAGGCCGACATTCTGTTTCCGGCGGAGGTTCTGCTTGACCTCTATGGCGAGGATATCCGCGCCCGCGCCTATGTCACGTCGGACCCGGCACAGGGCGAAATGATGATGCGCCCGGATTTCACGGTGCCGGTGGTGCAGTATCACATGGCCGGGGATGGCAGCCCGGCCTGTTACACCTATGCCGGAGAGGTGTTCCGGAAACAGGAGGACCACCCGGACCGCCCCAGTGAATACATGCAGGTGGGGTACGAGCTATTTGGCGGTGCAGATGCGGCAGCTGCGGATGCGGACGTATTCGCGGTCTTTGTTGAAGAGCTTGAGCCGTTGAACCTGCGCGCGGCGACCGGGGATATCGGCATCCTGATCGCGATGGTGTCGCATTTGCAGGTATCGGCAGAGCGGCGCGCCGCTCTGATGCGGCATATCTGGCGTCCGGCGCGCTTTAATGCGTTGGTCAAACGGTTTGCCGGGATCACGCCGGTGCCCGCGTCGCGCGTGTCCTTGCTGGAACAGGCCGATCCGATGGCGCAGGCCGGTCCGATGATCGGGTTGCGTGGCGAGCACGAGATCGCGACGCGGATCGCTGCGTTGCGGGCGGATGCGGATGAGCCGAAGATGTCGTCTGAAGAGGTCGCGCTGATCGCGGCGGTACTGTCGGTGTCCGAGACATGCCCGAATGCGTTGGCGCGGTTGCATGATATCGGCGTGGATATGCCGGGCATTCTGCCTGCGCTGGAGCGGTTCGAAGCGCGGTGCGCAGCGCTGGCGCGCCGGGGTGTCGATGTGGATCGCTTGCGGTTCGAGGCCTCCTATGGACGGACCTCGATGGAGTATTACGACGGGTTTGTGTTTGGCTTTTACGCCGAGGCCCGGCCGGATTTGCCCCCGGTCGTGACGGGCGGGCGCTATGATGCGCTGACGCACCGGCTGGGCAACGGTCACGAAATCCCGGCGGTGGGTGGCGTTGTGCGCCCTGATCTGACCCTGATCCTTGGGGGTGCGGCATGAGCATCAAACTGGGGGTGCCGTCCAAGGGACGGCTGATGGAAAAAACCTTTAACTGGTTCGGATCGCACGGCGTGACGCTCAGCCGGACCGGGTCCGACCGTGAATACGCCGGGGCCGTCGACGGGATTGACGGTGTGGAACTGGTGCTGCTGTCTGCCGGAGAAATCCCGCGCGAACTGGCGGCAGGCCGGATTCATCTGGGTGTGACCGGCAATGACCTGATCGAGGAAAAGCTGGTGCAATGGGACCAGAAGGTCGCTCCGCTGGCCGGGTTGGGGTTCGGGCACGCCACGTTGATCGTTGCTGTGCCGCAATGCTGGGTGGATGTGGACACGCTGGACGATCTGGACGGTGCTGCGGCGGCATTCCGCGCGCGGCACGGGTTCCGCATGCGGATTGCAACCAAGTATCACCGCTTGGTGCGGGATTACCTGCGGCGCGGCGGGGTGGCGGATTACCAACTGGTCGACAGCCAGGGCGCCACGGAAGGCACGGTGAAGAACCTCACCGCAGAAGCGATTGCGGATATCACTTCGACGGGCGAGACGCTGCGCGCCAACCACCTCAAGATCCTTGAAGAGCCGCCGGTTCTGGAAAGTCAGGCGACCTTGTTCCGCAGCCGGGTTGCGCAAAAAACCGAAGCGGAGCGGGAAACGCTGCGCAATCTGGAGCGATTGCTCGGCGTCTAGGCCCGGCGCGCGCAGAAGCGGTTCAGGCGGCGTGTTCGAACAGCTGGCGCAGGTTGACCCGCGCGCGCAGGCGTGTCGCCAGAAGAAACAGACCGGCCGCTTTGCGTTGCAGGAACAGAACCTCGGTCGGGGGAATATGCTGGATCGCGCGATTGCGCCCCAAAGCCATGCCCCGGTCGCGCAGGGATGCGACAAGATCGGTGTTGCCGAAATCGAAACCAGAGGCCTGTAGCATCGGGCCGTTGGCGAGGGCGACCATATCCATGATCTCGCGCCGGACCTCTTTGGGGAGGGCGTCGGACAAGAGGCCAAGATCGGTCAGCGCCTGTGCGATTCCGTCCAGATCGTTGTCGAGCGCGGGGGACACGATCGCCCGTGACCGGGCCACCAAGGGTGCCGGAATGGCGCGCGTGGCGCCGAAATCGAGCAGGACAATCTTGCCGCTGCCGGGCTGCCAGCGGAAATTGGCGAAATTCGGATCGGTTTGCACCAGTTGGAACGCGAAGACTTCGCGCATGAACAGACGGATCAGCGCATCGGCGACGTGATCGCGGCGATCCTGCGGAGCATCTTCCAGCGTGTCGAGCGGTTCGGACGGGACAAACTCCATCGCAAGGATGTCTTTGGTGCTGAGATCGGCATGCCAGTCCGGCACGATGAAATCCGGATCGTCCCTGAGTAAAACGCCAAACCGTTGCAGGTTGCGGGCTTCCTGCGCGTAATCGGCTTCGTCGTGCAATTGCTGACGCGCGTCTTCGAGGAACAGCGCAAGATCCATGTCTTTTGGCATCATGCCGGACAGTTTCATCAGGCTTGCAAGATTGCGCAGGTCGCTGTCGATGCTGTCGCGGATGCCCGGGTATTGAACCTTGATCGCGAGGTCTCGGCCATCGCGGGTTTGCGCGCGATGCACTTGCCCGATCGACGCGGCTGCGATGGGGCGCACATCGAAGCGCTTGAATTGCTTCATGAAATTGCGGCCCCACGCGGCGGTGAGCACCGTTTTCAGTTGCGACGGTGGCATGACATGCGCCTGGGATTGCAGGGGGCGTAGAACGGCGGCCAATTCGGGTGTGAGCAGATCACCCGCTTCGAGCGACAACAATTGGCCCATCTTCATCGCCGCACCGCGCATCTGGGACAGCTGATGGGTCAGGCGCTGGGCGTTGGACGGGGTCAGCAACAAATCGCGTGGCGACGGGCGCTGACCGCGCAGCAGATGTTTGGCTCCGGTCATCGCGGCGGATCCGAGAAGGCCGCTGGCCAGACCTCCCATGCGCACCGCGCGGGCGGTGCGTCCGGTTGGGACGGCTTTGGCCTTGGGGTCGGGCATGTCGCTCATGACCGCTGAGGTAAGGCGTTGTGCGGGCAGAGCAACCGTCCCGGTGTCATAATCCGGTAGGGCAGGTGGGCCTCCCGCGCGGTAAAAGGGTCGCGCGGGATGCGGTGTTTAGCTGGCAGCGTCGATCTTGTCCTGCGTCCTGGTGTCGAAATCGGAGGCATCATGGCGTTCGCGCAATTGCTCGCTTGGATCCCCAAACGCTCTGTTCACCATCCGACCCCGGCGCACCGGGTCGCGGGCGTCGATCAGTTTCGCCCAGCGCATCACATGGGTGTAGCTCTCCACATCCAGGAATTCCGCAGCGTCATAGAGGCGACCCAGGACCAGCCCGCCATACCACGGCCAGATGGCCATATCGGCGATCGTGTAGTCGTCTCCGCTGATATAGGTGGTGTTGGCCAATTGCCGGTCGAGCACGTCCAGCTGGCGCTTGGTTTCCATCGCGAAGCGGTTGATCGGGTATTCCATCGGCTCGGGCGCATAGGCGTAGAAATGGCCGAACCCGCCACCCAGATACGGCGCGCTGCCCATTTGCCAGAACAGCCAGCTGAGCATTTCGGGGCGGTTTTCCTTGGGGCCAAGGAAGGCGTCGAACTTTTCAGCCAGATGCATCAGGATCGCAGCGGATTCGAACACGCGGACCGGTTTTGGGCCTGAACGGTCCATCAGGGCAGGGATCTTGGAGTTCGGATTGATGTCGACAAACCCTGATCCGAATTGATCGCCATCCCCGATATTGATCAGCCACGCGTCATATTCTGCACCTGTGTGCCCGGCGGCCAGCAGTTCTTCGAACATGATGTTGACCTTCACACCGTTCGGTGTGGCAAGGCTATAAAGCTGGAACGGGTGTTTGCCGACCGGAAGCTCTTTGTCATGGGTGGGTCCGGCGATGGGACGGTTGGTGCTGGCGAACTTGCCGCCGTTTTCCTGATCCCATGTCCAGATTTTGGGCGGCGTGTAGCTGTCGGTCATTTGGTGATCCTGATCGGTGATTGCTTGGACCTAACCTAGGGACTGCGTGCCAAACTACCAGTGCGGGGATGCAGATCGGCTGTGCGGACCGGTTAAGCCGGGATCACAGCACGCCGATTTCGGCCAGCGCCCCGGCCAGTTCGGGCGGCAGTGTGTCGTCGTTTTCGCGGGCCTGCCCAAGATCGGGCGGGGCGTCTTCGGGTTTGAGGTAGCGCCAGCCCTGGAACGGGCGTTTGGGCGCGGTGGCGGTGCGGATCAGCGCGGGGTCGAGCAGGATCGCACAGCGCCGGATACCATCGTCTCCGATCATTTCCTCAAGTCCGATGATGCGTTGACGGGCCTGCAGAAAGCCTTTGACCACCCAGTAGATCGAGCCGCCGTTGATCAGCTCTTTTTCCCGTTTGGGCCACATGCGGGTCAGGTGATAGTACTGGCCGTTCAACCGCTGCTTTGAGCGGTTCTTTTGCCAGTCTTCGATCTGTTCCACGCTTTCCGACCCAACCGAAAGCTTGATGAGATGGATTGTGCCTGCCATGGGATGCCCCCTTTTGTGCAAAGCTTAGCTGTGACGCGACGGGGTTCAAGGCATCGTCGGCACATGGGCCTTATTCCGCGGGTTATCCACAGAGTCTTCCCCAGATGGCACCGAATGTGGTACGGTGGATGCCCGCAAAACCTAATTGTTGTTTTTCCAGTTCACGCTATTCTTGCTGTCTGCCCCGCCAAAGGAGTCGCTGTCATGACCCGTTTCACCGCGCCGATCGCTGAACAGATCTGGGATATGAAATACCGTCTGAAAGAGGCGAACGGGACCGTCGTTGATGGCACGGTCGAGGACACCTGGCGGAGGATCGCGCGGGCGCTGGCGTCGGTCGAGGCGGAGCCGCAGGTGTGGGAAGACCGGTTCTACACGGCGCTGGACGATTTCAAATACCTGCCCGCGGGCCGGATCACCGCCGGGGCAGGCACGGCGCGGTCTGTGACACTGTTCAATTGCTTCGTCATGGGCACGATCCCGGACAGCATGGGCGGCATTTTCGAGATGCTGAAAGAGGCCGCGCTGACCATGCAGCAGGGCGGCGGGATCGGGTATGATTTCAGCACCATCCGCCCCAAGGGCGCGGATGTGAAAGGGGTGGCGGCGGATGCCTCTGGTCCGTTGTCGTTCATGGATGTGTGGGACGCGATGTGTCGCACGATCATGTCTGCCGGGTCGCGTCGGGGCGCGATGATGGCGACGATGCGTTGCGATCATCCGGATATCGAGGATTTCATCGGGGCCAAATCGGACGCCGCGCGATTGCGGATGTTCAACCTGTCGGTGCTGGTGACGGATGATTTCATGGACGCGGTCAAGGCGGATGGGTCGTGGGATCTTGTGTTTGACGACAAGGTCTACCGCACCGTGCAGGCGCGGGATCTGTGGAACCGGATCATGAAGGCGACGTATGATTACGCCGAGCCTGGGGTGATCTTTATCGACCGGATCAACCAGTCCAACAATCTGAACTACTGCGAAACGATTGCCGCGACCAACCCGTGTGGTGAACAACCCCTGCCGCCCTATGGCGCGTGTTTGCTGGGGTCGATCAACCTTGCGCGGTTGGTGTCTGACCCGTTCGAAGACGCGGCAGCGCTGGATGAAGACGCGCTGCGGGAACTGGTCGCCACCGCCGTGCGGATGATGGACAACGTGGTCGATGCATCGAACTTTCCGTTGGAGGCGCAGCGCGCAGAGGCGCAGGCCAAGCGTCGGATCGGTTTGGGCGTGACCGGGCTGGCGGATGCTTTGCTCATGCTGGGCTTGCGCTATGGGTCGGACGAGGCGGCGCGACAGACCGAGCGCTGGTTGCACAGCATCGCCCGCGCCGCGTATCTGGCGTCGGTCGATCTGGCAAAGGAGAAAGGCGCCTTTCCGCTGTTTGACGCGGACGCGTTCTTGGCCAGTGGCGCGATGCAAGCGATGGATGATGATGTGCGCGCTGCCATTCGGGAGCACGGCATTCGCAACGCGTTGCTCACCTCGATTGCGCCGACCGGGACGATTTCCTTGTACGCGGGCAACGTTTCGTCGGGGATCGAGCCTGTGTTTGCCTATGCCTACACCCGCAAGGTGTTGCAGAAGGACGGGACGCGGACCGAGGAAGAGGTGGTCGATTACGCGGTTCAGATGTGGCGCGAGAAATTCGGCGACCGGGAGTTGCCCGACTATTTCGTCAACGCCCAGACACTGGCCCCGCTGGAGCATGTGAAGATGCAGGCGGCGGCGCAGAAATGGGTGGATTCGTCGATATCAAAGACGATCAACTGCCCGGAGGACATTTCCTTTGAGGCGTTCAAGGACGTCTACATGGAGGCCTTCGAGACGGGTTGTAAGGGCTGCACGACCTACCGACCGAACGATGTGACAGGGTCGGTTTTGAGCGTGGCGGAGGAGAAGAAGGAGGAAGCGCCCGAGGTTGTTACCACTTCTGAAGAAGAACCGCAGCAGCCGCATGGCGATGTGATCTACATGTCCGAACCGCTCGACCGGCCTCAGGCGCTGGAAGGGCAGACCTACAAGCTGAAATGGCCCGACAGTGAGCATGCGATTTACCTGACCATCAACGACATCATCGTTGGCGGGCACCGGCGTCCGTTCGAGGTGTTCATCAACTCCAAGAACATGGAGCATTTTGCCTGGACCGTGGCTCTGACGCGGATGATTTCGGCGGTGTTCCGGCGCGGTGGGGACGTGTCGTTCGTGGTTGAAGAACTCAAGGCGGTGTTTGATCCGCGCGGCGGCGCTTGGGTGAACGGGAAATATATCCCGTCGATCCTGGCGGCCATTGGTGGGGTGATCGAGCAGCACCTGATTGCCATCGGGTTCCTTGAGGGCGAGGGGATGGGGCTCAAATCCGACCCCAAGGCGCAGGTGATCAATCTTGATACACCGCGTGGCCCGGCCTGTCCGTCTTGTGGCCAGTATGACATGCACATGCAGGAAGGCTGTATGACCTGCGCCTCCTGCGGGCACAGCAAGTGCGGCTGATCCACGACACCTGACAATCGGTATGAAAGAGGATCGCAGGGCGGGCAACGTGCAGATGCGCGTGCGTCGGATCGGGGCAGGTGCATTGTCATTCCTGAAGCGCACCGGTATTTCCGCGGGGCTATGATGTTGCGGCAGGAGGCGCATGCGAGGGGGGCCGTGATCCTGATCACCAATCCGATCAGGAATTGCACAGCCCTGATGACATATCTTTCTCATCGGCTCATTCATTCCGTGTTCAAGACGCTTGGCCCCGAGGTTGATCTCGGGCTAGACCTATCGCGGAGTTGTATGGGCGTTTCACAGGCCACGTTGGCGATCCGCTGACGGTGACCGCAACCTGACCATCGACTTTTACCAATTGGGAGCAAAACATGACACTTCGGAACACAGTAACCGCAACGGCGACGGCGCTTGTCGTCGGATCCTTTGCCATCGGCGCATCGGCTGAAAGCCTGCGTCTGGGCACGGAAGGCGCGTACCCTCCGTTCAACTTCATCGAATCTGATGGCACCATCACCGGGTTCGACGTGGAGATCGGCCTTGAGCTTTGCGCGCGCATCGGCGCGGAATGCGAAGTTGTGGCGCAGGATTGGGACGGAATCATCCCCGGTCTGCTGGCCAACAAGTACGACTTTATCATCGCGTCGATGTTCATCACCGAAGAACGCAAGAAGCAGGTGGATTTCTCGGAACCCTATTACCTTGCCGCGATGACCCATGTGGTGCCCAAAGGATCGGACATCACCGAGTTTTCGAATGACGCGCTGGCCGACAAGGTGATCGGGGCGCAGGCGGGCACCACGCAGGCGGATTTCATCGAAGCGATGTACCCGGATGCGGATATCCGTCTGTATCCGACGCAGGACGAAGTGAACCTTGATATGGCCAGCGGCCGGATCGACATGCAGGTTGGCGACTTCCTTCCGATGCTGGACTGGACCAAGAAATCCGACGATGGCGCGTGCTGTGAACTGTCGGGTGAGCCGATCACCGATCCGGCCTTTGTGGGCGAAGGTGTCGGCATCGCGTTGCGTCAGGAAGATGATGACCTGCGCGAGCGTCTGAACGCGGCTCTCAAGGAAATCCGCGCCGATGGGACCTACAAGACCATCAACGACAAGTATTTCGACGTTGACGTCTACACGATGAAATGATGACGGTCATGCCTCCAGCCAGACTGCAAGCCGATGCTTGACCTTTTCGCATACGGAGATGCGGGCTGGGGGGATGAAATCCTTCAGGGGCTCGCGATCACGATCCAGCTTGCGATCGCGACGCTTCCTGTGGGGCTTGTGCTTGGGTTCATGGCCGCCTTCGCGTCGCTATCGCGACTCTGGCCGCTGCGGGCGCTGGGGTTTGGCTATACGACCGTGATGCGGGGCCTGCCCGAAATCCTGACCTTGTTTGTTGTGTATAACGGGGCAGGGCTGTTGTTGAACATGGCGGTGAAGTGGTGGAATCCAGAGGCCTCCGGCACGGATTTCAGCCCGTTTGCAGCCGGTGTTATCGCGCTTGGTCTGGTGTTCGGGGCCTATGCGGGAGAGGTGCTGCGCGGGGCGTTCCAATCGCTGGACAACGGGCAGGTCGAGGCTGGTCGCGCGATCGGGATGTCAAAATCGCAGATTTTCCGGCGCATCCAACTGCCACAGGTGTGGCGGTTTGCGCTGCCGGGGCTTGGCAATTTGTGGATCAACATGCTTAAGGACACGGCGCTTGTTTCGGTGATCGCGCTGGATGACCTGATGCGCATGACCAAGGTTGCGGTGGGGGTCACCAAGCAACCGTTTACGTTTTATCTGGTGGCGTGCCTTTTGTACTGGGCGATGTGTGTGCTGTCCGAGGTGGTGCTGGCCCGGATGGAGCGTCGGGCCAACCGCGGCGTGCGGAGGGCGGCCTGATGAACCCGATCGAGGTTATCACCGAATACTGGCCGCGCCTTTTGGACGGCACGATCATGACGATCAAGCTGACCTTTCTGGGGGCGTTTATTGCCGCGCTGGTGTCACCGGGTCTGGCGCTGGTGCGGGCCTATTCGAACAGCTTTGCGCAGGCGCCGCTGCGGCTTTACATTTCGTTCATGCGCGGCACGCCGATCCTCGCGCAGCTGTTTCTGATCTACTATGGGTCAGGCCAGTTTCGCCCCATCCTGCAGGAATGGGGTCTTTGGACGTTCTTTCGGGATCCGTTCAACTGCGCGCTGCTGGCGTTTGCGTTGAATTCAACCGCTTACCAGACCGAGATCCTACGCGGTGGTATCATGGGCGTGGCACAGGGGGAGGTCGAAGCGGCGCGCGCCATTGGCATGTCGCGGATCAAGACCCTGAGACGGGTTGTGTTTCCCCATGCCTACAGGATCGCCTGGCCCGCGTTGGGCAATGAAATCATCCTGTTGATGAAGGCCAGCGCCTTGGCCAGTGTTGTTACTGTCTTTGACATCATGGGTCGCACCCGACAGGTGTTTTCCCGCACGTTCGATTTTTCGATCTACCTGTGGGCGGCGATCATCTACCTGTGTATCACGGCGATGTTCGTCATCCTCTGGCGGCAGGCGGAACTTCGGCTTAGCCCGCATATCGAACCGCGCCCGCGCCCCCGAACCGCGATGCAGCCAGCCAAGGAGCCACGGGCATGACCCAGTCGGATATCATTCTCAAGGCCGAGAACATCTGCAAATCCTTTGGCACGGTAGAGGTGCTCAAAGGCATTTCGCTGGATGCGCGCAACCATGATGTGATTTCGATCCTTGGATCGTCCGGGTCGGGCAAATCGACCTTTTTGCGCTGCCTGAACTTTCTGGAAACCCCGACATCGGGCACCGTCACCATACAGGGGGAAGAGGTGTTGGTGCGCGATGGCAAGCCGCAGAACCCGCGCCAGATCGAAAAGATCCGCGCCCGGCTTGGGATGGTGTTTCAGCAGTTCAACCTGTGGACCCATCGCACGGTACTGGAAAACGTGATGGAAGGGCCGGTTCAGGTCAAAGGTGTGAGCAAGGCCGAAGCGCGCGACAAGGCGGACGCGTTGCTGCGGCGCGTCGGGTTGCAGGATCGAATGGAGATGTATCCGTCGCAATTGTCCGGAGGCCAGCAACAGCGCGTCGCGATTGCGCGCGCTTTGGCGATGGATCCCGACGTGATCCTGTTTGATGAGCCGACATCGGCGCTGGATCCCGAACTTGTGGGTGATGTGCTGAAGGTGATGCAGGATTTGGCGGCCGAAGGGCGGACAATGATCGTGGTCACACATGAAATGGGGTTTGCCCGCGAAGTGTCGTCAGAGGTTGTGTTCCTGCATGAAGGCCGCATCGCCGAGCAAGGGCCGCCAGATCAGATGTTCAACTCGCCCCAGACGGATGTATTCAAAAAGTTTATTGCCACGGTGAAATGATGTCCCGTGTATGAAAGACCGCCCATGACGCCCCCTTCCGACCCCCGATCCGGCATCCTGATCGACGCCGCAGAGCTTCGCATCGTCAGCCTTCCGTTGCTGACGCCCTTTGTCATTTCGACCGGCACGATGACGGGAAAGACCTTTCCGTTGCTGGTGTTGAAAGGCGACGGTCTGGAAGGGATTGCCGAAGGCGTCATGGATCCGGCACCGGATTACCTGGAAGAAACCGTGCCGGGGGCGATCGCGTTCTTGCGCGATGTGCTGTTGCCTCAGATCGTGGGCAAACGATTTGCGTCGCCGTACGAACTGGCCGCGATTCTTGATCCTTGGCGCGGCAATCGCATGGCCAAGGCCGTGGTCGAAATGGCGTTCTGGGATCTTTGGGCGAAAAGCCTGAACATCCCTCTCAAATCCGCCTTCGGAGGAGTGCGCGATGCCGTGGATGTGGGCGTCAGCCTTGGCATCGCCCCCATCGAGAAAACGCTGGAGCGTGTCGCAGAGGCGGTGGAGCAGGGCTACAAACGCACCAAGCTGAAGATCGCGCAAGGGCATGATGTGGCGCTTGTGCGCGCCGTGCGCGAGACGTTTCCCGACATCAAGCTGACCGTGGACGCCAACACGGATTATGGTCTTGTTGACCTGCCAACGCTGCGCGATCTGGATGCGTTCGGGCTGGATTACATCGAACAACCGCTGGCCTTTGATGACATTCACGATCACGCACAAGTGCAGGCCGCTTTGAAAACAGCCGTCTGTCTTGATGAAAGCATTCGGACGCCTGTGGATGCGCGCAAGGCATTGGAGGCCCGCGCGACCCGTGTGATCAACATCAAGGTTGGCCGCGTCGGTGGCTTTGCGGCGGCGCGGTCGATCCATGATATCAGCGCGGCCTTTGGCGCGCCGGTCTGGTGCGGCGGGATGCTGGAATCGGGGATTGGACGTGCCCATAATATCCATCTGGCGACGCTCGCGAATTTCACCAAGCCGGGGGATACCTCCAGCTCCAGCCGGTATTTTCAGCGCGATATCGTCAACGAACCGCTGGAGGCGACAAACGGTGAGATGCGGGTCCCGACGCATGGGCCGGGGATCGGGGTCACCCTTGACCGTGATTACCTTGAAACCGTGACGCTCCAGACCGAAGAGGTGCGCGCATGAGGGATCCGCAAGAACCTCCGGTCCTGCGTGAACTGGCGGGTGTCAGCGAATTGAAATATGCCGAAGCCTTCCAGCGGCAGGTCTGGGGCGAGGATGATCCGCCCGACAATTCCGATATCCTGCTGGCCATCCAGCACGAAGGCGGACTTGTGGCCGGGGCCTTTGTCGGCGACCGGATGCTGGGGTTCATTTTCGGATTTCCGACAAGCGATCCAGCGGCGCAGCACTCGCATCGTCTGGCCGTCCATCCCGATAGTCGCGGCATGGGCCTTGGCATCAAGCTCAAGTGGTTTCAGCGCGATTGGTGTCTTGCGCGCGGGATCACCCGCGTGCGGTGGACCTATGACCCGCTGCGCCGCATCAATGCGGGCCTGAACATTGCGCGCCTAGGGGCGGAGTGCAGCACTTATCTGGAAGATTACTACGGTCAGATGGAGGGCATCAACGCGGGTGTTCCGTCCGACAGGCTGATGGCAGACTGGCACCTGACCGCGCCCGGCGTCGTTGCGCGCGCTGAAGGGGCGACGCCGCGCGCGCCTGCCATGGACGGCGGTCAGGTTTTGCGCGTGCGGATTCCGGATGATTTCGAAGCCATGCTGAGCAACGATCTGGCCTGCGCAATTTCCGAACGATTGCGGGTGCGCGATGAGCTTGGCACCGGCTTTGCAGATGGCTATCGCGTGACAGGATTTGACACAGACAGCAACGAATACCTGCTGACGCGCTAGCGGACACCGGATGCGAGCAGGTGCAACCCTGGAACTCAGGCTAAGGCGCAGATGCCCGTCGGCAGGCCGAATCGGACAGCAACTGACATGCCGTGCACGCGGCTTAACGCAGCCAAGCGCCGGAAATGCTGGCGCGAATTCGCCGAGAACTGCTTCATTTGCCTGAACTTTCTGCCAATCACGCTCACGCGACGGTTTCCGTGTGCATCGGTCCTGCGTATACTTGATCGCAGAACACATCAGACCGTCGTGTTCGACCAAGGGGATGCGAGACTATGATACGCTCGGAATTGATCCAGAAGATTGCCGATGACAATCCGCATTTGTATCAACGCGATGTAGAGCGCATCGTGAATACAATCTTCGAAGAAATCATCAATGCGATGGCGCGCGGAGATCGGGTGGAGTTGCGCGGCTTCGGCGCGTTTTCGGTAAAGAAACGGGATGCGCGCGTGGGGCGCAACCCACGCACAGGTGAAGCGGTTGAGGTTGAAGAAAAACACGTGCCGTTCTTTAAGACCGGTAAGCTGCTTCGAGACAGATTGAACGGAAAGTAAAAGATTGATGCGATACATTCGCTATGCGTTTCTTGCGGTGCTGGCCATCGCATTGGTGTCGGTGGCCCTGGCCAATCGGGGTATGGTGACACTCAAACTGTTGCCCTCGGGGCTGTCGGACATGGTCGGGATGAACCGGTCGATTGAACTTCCCATGTTCATCGTGATCTTTGGCGGCATCATTGCCGGTTTGCTGATCGGTTTTGTCTGGGAATGGCTGCGCGAGCACAAGCACCGGGCCGAGGCCGCGCAGAAGCGCGCTGAGGTCAAGAAGCTTGAGCGGGAACTGCGCCGCACGAAAGCAGAGCGAGACAAGGACAAGGACGAGGTTCTTGCGCTTTTGGACGAGGCCAGCTGAGCCGGTCTGATGACATCTGGAGTACGCACCAAGATTTGCGGGCTGACCCGGCCCGAAGACGTCTCTGCTGTGGCCGAGGCCGGGGCCGCGTATTGCGGGTTCGTGTTCTTTCCCAAAAGCCCGCGCAATGTGTCGATTGAAACCGCGCGGGATCTGGCGATTGACGTGCCGGTCGGGATTGCCAAGGTCGCCTTGGTTGTGAACGCGGATGATGCGCTTTTGGATGCCATCACCGCTGCGGTGCCTTTGGACATGTTGCAATTGCACGGTTCCGAAAGCCCCGAACGCGTGTCGCAGGTGCGCGGGCGCTACGGGCTGCCGGTGATGAAAGCGGTGGGCGTCGCGGATGCAGAGGATGTGTCGGCGCTGGACGTTTACGCGGATGTGGCCGACCAACTTCTGGTAGATGCCAAACCGCCCAAGAATGCCACTTTGCCGGGGGGCAATGGCGTATCGTTTGACTGGCGGCTGATTTCAGCGCGGCGTTGGTCCGTGCCGTGGATGCTGGCGGGTGGATTGACGCCTGACAACGTAGCCGACGCGGTCGCGTTGACGGGCGCACGGCAAGTGGATGTGTCGTCCGGCGTGGAATCTGCGCCGGGGGTCAAGGATGCCGAGCTGATCCGGGATTTCGTACAGGCACTACAGGTGCCATCCCTGCGCTAGCGGACGCGTCACCGCGTCCGGCATATTCCGTTGGCGGAAAATGCGGGGGCGCTGCCCCCGGACACCCGAGGTATTTCCGGCAAGAGGAAGATGTCGTCAGGTGTCAATGCCGACCGCGTCGGCGACGGACGCATACCCGTCCCGTTCAAGCAGCGTATCGAGGCCGCGCGCGATCTCTGGCACGAGGCTCAGGCCGTGATAGGTCAGGGCCGAGTATAGCTGCACGGCAGATGCACCGGCGCGGATCTTGGCATAGGCGTCCTCGGCAGATGCGATCCCGCCAACGCCGATGATGGGAAGCTGCCCGCCGGTTTGTCTGTAAAGCAGGGCCAGAACGCGGTTAGATTTTTCGAACAGGGGCACGCCTGACAACCCGCCTTTTTCGTGGGCGTGTGCGGACGTCAATCCATGCCGATCCAGCGTCGTGTTGGTGGCAATGAGACCGTCAATTCCCGAGGCGATTGCAACATCGGCCACATCTGCGATTTCAGCATCGGATAGGTCGGGCGCGATCTTGAGGAACACCGGGAGGGGTGTTCCTAGCGCTGCGCGCGCGTCCATCACGCCGGCCAGCAGCGCCGACAGGGCCTCTTTGCCCTGAAGGTCGCGCAGTTTTTCGGTGTTCGGAGAGCTAACATTGACGGTGGCAAAGTCGATATGCGGACCGCAGGTTGTCAGAACCGTTGCGAAATCGGCAGCGCGGTTGTCGCTGTCTTTGTTTGCGCCAAGGTTCAACCCGATTACGGCGTCGCGTGGCCGGTCCTGAAGTCGGGCGGCAATGCTGTCCATGCCATCATTGTTGAAGCCAAACCGGTTGATCACGGCCCGGTCTTCGGTCAGGCGAAACAGGCGCGGTTTGGGGTTGCCCGGTTGGGGGCGGGGGGTGGCGGCACCGACTTCGAGAAACCCGAACCCCGCCCGCGACAGGGGGCGCAGGGCGATGGCGTTCTTGTCGAACCCGGCGGCCAAACCCACCGGATTGGCCAGCGTCAGCCCCGCGATGTCGGTGCGCAGCCGCGCGCCGGTCACGGTGCCAGCGGTTGGTGCCAGGCCAAGCTGCAAGGCCCGCAAGGCCAGGCCATGTGCCGTTTCGGGATCAAGCCGGTGCAGCAGGCCCAGCCCGGCGCGTTCCAGCGCGCTCATGCCATGTCGTCCGGGAAAACGTGGCCGGATGCGCCCAGCGGCAGCGGTTTCGCCCAGATCATATCCGCGAAGCGCAGCGGTGCGTAGAGGTGCGGAAACAGCGCGCCGCCGCGTGATGGCTCCCAGCGCAGGTCACCGGTGATCGTCGCATCGTCATAGGCCAGCAGCATCAGATCCTCTTCGCCTGCAAAGTGCTTGGTCGCGGTTTCGCGCACCTGCTCTGCGGTGGAGAAATGGATATAGCCGTCAGCCACATCAATCGGCGCGCCCGTGGTTTCGCCCTGGGTTTGCAGCGCAGCCCATTCATCGGCACGAAGGAGTTTGTATATGATCATGCCTGTCCTGTTGCCGCGTTGAAGGGATGGGGTCAAGTCGCCAACATGCTGCATCAACCCGGCTTTGCAGAGCGCCTTTGTGCGATGCGTGGTGCAGGTGACGCAACTGTGCCTTTGACTCTCTGCAACAGAGGGACCACGATCATCCCATAAAAACCGACCGACAGAGAGGGTTCCATGACATATAAACTACTCACAAGTGCTGCTGCATTGGCGTTGAGCGCGGGCGTGGCGCAGGCTGATTATTCGCTCACGATCCTGCACACCAACGATTTCCACGCGCGGTTCGAGCCGATCAGCAAGTATGATTCCGGCTGTTCCGCCGAAGACAACACCGCAGGCGAGTGCTTTGGCGGCTCTGCGCGTTTGATGACGGCGATCAGCGATGCCAAGGCGCGGACCAACAACCACATCCTCGTGGATGGGGGCGACCAGTTCCAGGGCACGCTGTTTTACACCTACTACAAGGGCAAGCTGGCTGCCGAGATGATGAACCAGATGGGCTATACGGCGATGACCGTGGGCAACCACGAATTCGACGATGGCCCCGAAGTTCTGCGCGGGTTTGTCGATTCCGTCGAGTTTCCGGTTCTGATGTCGAACGCCGATATTTCCGGCGAGCCGCTGCTGAGTGACGCGATCCAGAAATCGGTCGTGATCGAACAGGGGGGTGAGAAGATCGGTCTGATTGGCCTGACGCCTCAGGACACCGATGAATTGGCGTCGCCTGGTCCGAACGTGATCTTTACCGATCCTGTTGAGGCGGTGCAGGGCGAGGTGGACCGCCTGACCGCGGAAGGCGTGAACAAGATCGTGGTGCTGAGCCACTCTGGCTACAACACGGATATCCGGGTTGCCGAGAACACGACCGGTGTAGACGTCATTGTCGGCGGGCATTCGAACACGTTGCTGGGCGACATGGAGCGCGCGGTGGGTCCGTACCCGACGATGGTGGGCAACACGGCGATCGTGCAGGCCTATGCCTATGGCAAGTTCCTTGGTGAATTGAACGTCACATTTGACGATGAGGGCAACCTGACCGAAGCGGTAGGCGCACCGATCATCATGGATGCGGCGGTGGCCGAGGATGCGGGTGTCAAGGCGCGGATCACCGAAGCGGCTGCCCCGCTTGAGGAGATCCGCAATCGCGTTGTCGCCTCCGCCGCAGAAGCGATCGAGGGGGACCGGTCGGTCTGTCGCGCGATGGAATGCGCGATGGGCAATCTTGTGGCTGATGCCATGCTGGCGCGTGTCGCTGATCAAGGGGTCGAGGTGGCGATTGCCAATAGCGGTGGTTTGCGCGCCTCGATTGACGCCGGTGATGTGACCATGGGCGAAGTCCTGACCGTTTTGCCGTTCCAGAACACCTTGTCGACCTTTCAGGTGACCGGGGCGCAGCTTGTCGAAGCGTTGGAAAACGGGGTCAGCCAGGTCGAGGATGGTGCCGGGCGTTTCCCGCAGGTTGCGGGCATGACCTTTACCGCTGATCTGACGCAAGAGCCGGGAAGCCGGATTTCGGATGTCATGATCGGTGGCGCAGCTGTCGAAATGGACCGGGTCTATGGCGCGGTCTCGAACAACTACGTGCGCAATGGTGGCGACGGCTACAAGATGTTCCGCGACGCGATGAACGCCTATGACTTTGGCCCGGACCTGGCGGATGTCACGGCCGAATACCTGGCCGAGAATGCGCCCTACCAGCCATATACCGATGGCCGGATCACGTTGAAGAAGTAAACAACCGGCAGGTCGGGCCTTTTGGTCCGACCTGCATACTGTCTATGTGTGGACGTTTTGCCCTGACATTGCCGCATGACGCCATGGCGCAGCTGTTCGCCGCCGCGCCGTCAAACGCTTTGCCGGACATCCCCAATTACAACATCTGCCCGACCAATCAGGTGCATGCGGTGCATGTGATCGACGGGCAACGCCGCTTGGTGGCGATGCGCTGGGGGTTCCTGCCGCATTGGTACAAGGCCGAAAACGGCGGGCCGCTTTTGATCAATGCGCGGGCCGAGACGATTGCCGAAAAGCCTGCCTTCAAAGCGGCGTGCCGCGCGCGGCGGTGTCTGATCCCGGCAACGGGATTTTACGAATGGACAAAGGATCCCGAAGGCAAGCGCTTGCCGTGGTATATCCATCCAACGCGCGGTTCTTTGTTGGCGTTCGCCGGGGTTTGGCAGGATTGGGAGCGCGATGGCGTGACCCACCGGACCTGCGCCATCGTGACGACGCAAGCCAATCCTAAGATGTCAGCGATCCATCACCGCCAGCCCGTGACATTAAATGAAGACCAGTGGGCGCTTTGGCTGGGGGAGGCCGGACATGGCGCAGCGACGCTGATGACGGCGGCAGACGAAGATGCAATGGCCTTTTACCGTGTGAATCCAAAGGTCAATTCGAACCGCGCGGCGGGACCGGACCTGATTGAACCGCTGGAGCCATGACATGGGTTTCGCGGTGCGAAACTTCGGTCTAAACCCTGTGCAACAACCGGGAGGATCGACATGCCATCTGCCAATATCGAAGCCACAGTGATCGCGCTGCGCGACCTTTTGGGAGAGCGCCTGTCCACAAGCCTTCCGATCCGCGATCAGCACAGCCAGGACGAGGCCTACACAACGCCCGCACGCCCGGATGCGGTGGCCTTTCCCGAAACAACCGAAGAGGTTTCGGCCATTCTGCGCTTGTGCTCGCAGCACAAATGCCCGGTTGTGCCCTATGGGATCGGGTCGTCCTTGGAGGGCCATATCGTTCCGGTGCACGGCGGTATTACGATTGATACCAGCCGCATGAACAAGGTTCTGGACATACATGAAAGCGATCTGGATGCGGTTGTGGAGCCGGGTGTGACCCGCACGCAGTTGAATACGGCATTGCGATCAACCGGGTTGATGTTCACGGTCGATCCCGGTGCGGACGCCACGCTGGGCGGCATGGCGGCGACCCGGGCGTCGGGGACGAACACCGTGCGCTATGGGACAATGGCGGACAATGTTCTGGCGCTGGAGGTCGTGTTGCCCGATGGGCAGATCATTCAAACCGGCAATCGCGCGCGGAAATCGGCGTCGGGATATGATCTGACCCATCTGTTCGTCGGCTCTGAAGGTACGTTGGGGATCATCACCAAACTGACGGTGAAACTGCATGGCCAGCCTGAACATATCGCGGCGGCGACCTGTGCCTTTCCCGATATCGCGTCTGCTGTCGACACGGTGATCCTGGCGATCCAGATGGGTCTTCCGATGGCGCGGATTGAGTTGCTGGACGAAATGCAGATGAAAGGGATGAACATCTACAACCCCGATATGGTGATGCCGGAAACACCACATCTGTTTCTTGAATTTCACGGCACGGAAGCCGGTGTTGCGGAACAGGTCGAGAGTTTCTCGGCGCTGGTGTCGGAAAACGGGGGATCGGATTTCGCCTGGGCCAGCAAGACCGAGGATCGCAACCGCCTGTGGAAAGCACGGCACGAGGCGTATTACGCTGGCAAGGCGTTGCGCAAAGGAGCCGAAGGGGTTGTGACCGATTGCTGCGTGCCGATTTCTGCGCTGGCAGAGTGCATTTCCAAAACCAAGGAGATCGTGGCCGCATCTGGCCTGCTGGCCCCGCTGGTCGGGCATGTTGGAGACGGGAATTTCCATCTTTTGTTGCTGGTCGATCCCAAGAGCGACGACGATATGACCCGGGCAAAGCAGGTGTCTGAGCAGGTGAACATGCTGGCGCTTGAATTTGGCGGCACGGTGAGCGGCGAGCACGGCATCGGGTTGGGCAAGCGCAAATACCTGTCGCAGGAGCATGGCGCGGCGTACGGGCTGATGAGCACGCTGAAACGCGCGGTGGACCCGGACAACATCATGAACCCGGGCAAATTGGTGACGTTGAACTGATTGGGCGGTGGCCCGATGCGATGACGCATCGGGTCGTTTCCGTCAACGGAAACGGTCGCAGTCCGGCATCAGCCGGTGTGCAGCAATATCTGCTTCCAGACCGCGACCTCGTCATAGAGCACGAATTCCCGCCGGATCCGTGGGTCCGAGGCAACCAGCGCGCCGTATTCGGCGTGGGCCATCCCCATAACATAGACATCCGCCCCGGTTGGCGCGCCAAACGCGCCCCATCCGTCGTGCCGTCCGTGCAGGCTCCAGCGGAGCGCGGCGCGGGGCGGCATGGAGGGATCCTCGCGGCCGATCATATGGTCGATCCGGAAGGTCGCGTTCGGGAACGCCGCGCGCAGGCCCAGCCAGAACGCGTCCACCTCGGCCCAGCCACGCACGGATGTCAGGCCGGGGTATTCGGCGGCGATGGCGCGGTCATAGGTCTCTGGGATCACGGTGAAATCGGCCGCCATGATCCGCGACAGGGTTTCGGCATAGTGTTCGCCCCAGTCTGATGTATTGCCGCGCCCGTTATAGGGGCCGTCGATGTTTTGTGCCGGGGTGAACGGGCGGGACGCGCGCTCCTGTCCGCCCTCCTGTGCGATCAGGCGGGCCGCGGCATCGCGGGGCGACCATCCCATCTGGCGCACCACGCCGCCATAGTCGCGCACCAGCCATTCATCCGAGATCGTGTTGTCCTTGGCGTAGCAATCCGCAATGGCGCGAAACGTGATGCGTTTGCCGGTGGGATCACCGAAGGGGCCGGGGCCCAGATGGGTGCCCGTGGTATAAACCCGGTGCGACGACAGCATCCCGTCTTCGGGTGTCCCGCTCCAGATCACGTCTTCGCCCAGAAGTTCGCGATCTGGAAATTCGACCAATGTGCCCATGGTTTTGGCAATCACACCCGCATTGCCGCGATAGATCCCAAGCGGCATGCGCAGCACGATGTCGTCGGCGTAATATTGGTGCAGCGTGTGCAGCCCGCGATCTTCCCAGATGTCCTTGGTGCATCCAAGAATGAAATCCGGGAAATCACGAAACCGTGGATCAAATCCCTTCATGGCCAAGCTCCGCAAAAAGATCCCGCCCCATCTGCAAAAGCACATGCGGGATGTCGACAAAGACCCAGTTCTCGGTCAGCAGATCGTCTTCCCGACGCCACCAGTCACAGACACGCATGAACAGGCGTTGCCACTCGGGAGGTTGGCCCAGAAACGGTTTGACCTGCACACAGTTCAAGGACGGCCAACCGCCGGAGCAGACGTAGTCGCCATCTCCGAAACGGGTGAAGTGCTTTGTCATGCTGCCCGGTTTCGATCCGCCGATCCATTCCGAGAATGCCCCCTCGAAGGTGACCTGAAAACCCGCGAAGTTTTCAATGCCGACAAAGCTGCCAAACGCCGCCGGGCCGTACCACATCATGTGTTGGTGCCAATACGGTCGCCAGGCCTCGTCTTCGGTGGCCAGCTTGCCAAGCATCTCCGTGACCAACTGGTACGAGCTTTGCGACCGTGCCGGGTCTGTTTCGTGCCAGATCAAACCGTCTGGTCGGGCGGGGCCGGGCAGGTAACCCGTGTATCCCCGGTCGCGTCCGGGGGTGTCGGTGATCGGCCACTGGTTGGCCGCAATCATCAGTTCGGGAATGTCGAGGAAGATGTAGCTTTCAACGGCCTTGCCGTTTTCCATCCGGTGAAACTCTCCGAAACGTAGATAGGCCAGCGCGTTTGTTGGCTGAATGCCAAGCCACGGACGGGCAAAATGGCCGGTATAGTAACCGGTGCAGGTGACCCAGTCGGTCCCCTCGTAGGCACCGCCAAACGCGATGTAGTCGGTGCGATATAGGTGCTCGAACGCGTCATGGAGCGAGTCGAGAAAGCGATCCACATAAGCCTGTGTGCCGGTGATTTCGTTAAACGGATGCACGATGTTGATCTTGGCGTCTTCGGCGTAATAGCCGTGCACTGCATCGGCAAAGCGCGTGGCCTCGGGATGCCGATACGCATCGCAATAGCGTTTGAGCGCGGCTTTGTTGGCGCGCAGGGTCGGGTGTTGGGTCTGAGACATCATGGCCTCCGGTCAAAGTGCAAGGGACAGGGAGATCAGCCCTTGCTTGGACCGGCCCGCGTGACAGCAAACGGAATGCGCCCCGGACGACGTGCGCGGCTGGCGCTGAGGCGCAGGCGATTGGTCAACGCCTTTGCCTTGAGAGCCGCCGCACATATCCGCCCCATGCGTCTAGCCTTTCACCGCGCCTGCGGTCAGGCCGGACACGATCTGGCGCTGGAAGAACATGATCAGCAAGAACAGTGGCGCGGTTGTCGAGACAACGGCCGCGACCGCGAACATCACGTTGCCCTTGGTCTGCGTTGTGCCAAGGAAGGATGCGATCTTGGGCACCATGGTCTGGTTCTGTTTGTCGAGGATCATCGCCGTCACGGCAAAATCGTTATAGGCCAGCAGGAAGCTGAAGAGACCTGTGGTGATCACACCGGGCCACATGACCGGGATGATCACGTGACGGAATGCCTGAAAGCGCGTGCAGCCGTCCACCATCGCGGATTCGTCCAACTCGGACGGGATGTTCTTGAAGAACGAATGCAACATCCACAGCGTGAAGGGCTGATTGATCGCCACGAGCACGATGATCGCGGTTGGCAGATACCCCCAGATGTTCAGATCGAAAAACACCGGTAGGTAGCCTGACACCAGCGTGATTGGCGGCAGCGCCCGGAAGATCAGCGCGATGAGCAGGAACCAGAACGCGTAGCGATAGGTGGAGCGGGCGAGGGCGTAGCCCCCCAGCGTGCCCAGTGTCAAAGAGACCGACACCACAAAGAGGCAGACCAGCGTGGAATTCCACGCCGCGCGCCAGAACTCTTCCTGTACCCAGGCACCGTAATAGCCCTGACCGGTGAACGCATCCCCGGTTTCGGCAATCGTGCGTTCGCCGGTCAGAGAGTTGGTCCAGTTCGTGAGCGAGAAGAAATCCGCCTCAACTTTGAACGAGCCCCAGAGCGTCCAGAAGAACGGGAAGGCGGCGGCGATCATCCAAATGACCAGCGTCGCGATCAGAACGATCTGAAGGGCGAGGGGACGTTTTTGTGCTTTGCTTGCCATGTATCTCGTCCCCTTAAGCTTTGCCGTAGCTGCGATAGGTCCGCACAAGGACCGGTGACAAAAGAATGGCCACGCCAATCACCGTCAGCACCGAGGTGGCCGCTGCCGATGACAATTGCTGTGTCTCCCCTCCCAAGTCGTTGAAGATGGCCCAACTGAGCGAGGTTGCGTGCGCTTGCGCGTTGAAACTGATGATCGGTTCGAAGACCCGGAAGTTGTCCATCAACTGGATCAGCGCAATGAACGTGGTCAAAGGCAGCAGATGCGGGATCACCACGTGCCGGATCTGTTGCCAGCGGGTCGCCCCGTCGATGCGGGCGGCTTCCAGCGTGTCCTGGCTGACCGTTTGCAGGCCTGCGTAGTAGACGATGAAGGCAAACGGGGCGGAGGACCACACACCGTACACCATCAGCATGCTCCACATCAGGCCGGTGTCGGCCTTGACCGACAGGCCGGGATCATCCGCCAGCCATCTGAGCGCCGTGCCAATCACGCCGCGCGCGTCGACCATCCAGAACAGGATCAGGCCACCGATGAGGGGTGTCACGATGTTCGGCAGCAGCGTGAAAAAGATCAGAGGTCCGCGCAGCGTCCGCGCGGCGCTGTTCACCGCGACGGCGATGATAAAACCGAACACAATCGTAAGGGGCGTGACGATAAACGTGTAGGTGAGCGTAAATCCAAGCGCCTTGTAGAACGGCAGGTTCATCAGATCGCTGACAAAGCCGCCCAGGCTTTCCCGGTCCGCCCAGAGTTGGGCAAATTCGTTCACCGCCAAGTGGTTGCGGTCTTTGTAAACGTCGAGCCCGGCAAACTGCCCCAAAGGTTCCGCTTCGCGCAGTTCGGCGGTCGCTTCCTGGTCAATGGCGGTGGCGGTTGTACAGCCGAACGGGCCGCAGTTTTCGACCTCGATGATCACCTGTTCATGCGCAACGTGGAACGATTGAACGATGATGGACACGGTTGGAAAGAAAATGAACAAAAGCATCGCGGCGGCGGACGGAAGCGTAAACCAGAAGAAAGCGGTGTGTTTCATGGGATCACCTGCGAGCTTGCAAAAAACGGATCAAAACAAACAGGGGCGGCCCGTGCCGCCCCTGTTCCTGTCGGCTTAGTTCACGAAGCCTTTTTCCTTGGCAGCAGCGATGTAGGCCGCTTCGATGTCTGCCAATGTCTGTTCCGCGCTTTCCTTGCCCTGCAGGAAATCCGCGATGTTGTCGCCAAGCGCTGTGTGCAGAAGGCCGTGCTGGGGCAGCATCGGGTAGGGCGTGGTGCCCATCGAGATCGCTGCAAACACGCCGTCATTTACGGCAGCGGGTGTGTAGCCTTCGATCATCCAGACCGCCTGGCCCATCGTCTCGTCATTCAGGATCGCAGGGCTGATGGCATGAGACATGGCCTTGAACGTGGCTTCCGCGTCTTCGTCACTGATGTTCTTGGCGATGGTCCAGCCATCCCACCACAGTGTCGATGCCGGTTTGTCGCCACCGCCGACGGTCAGTGGCGCGCCAACCATCGTGTTTTCGTAGACTTGCGGCGTGGAGCCTTCGGCGTCCATGAGACGACCCGAGCGGGACCCCCACATGTGCATCAGCGCAACATTGCCCGCTTCCCATTCCGCGCTTGTCGCGTTGGAATCGTGGGTGAGGTAGTCAGGGTTCATGTATTCCGACAGCGCCTTGAGCATCTCAAGCGTTGCGACACCCTGTTCGTTGTTGATCGAAACATTGGCTGTTCCGGGCTCGTAGAACGACCCGCCATGCCCAAGATACATGTTGGTGAATTCCTGCGCGAGGTTCCATCCCGCCGCGTAGGGCCCGCCCAGCGGGTTTGCGAGGATCCCCTGCTCGCGGATCATCTTGGCCGCTGCCAGCATGTCCTCGTAGGACTTGGGTGGCTCTATGCCGATCTGGTCCAGAATGTCCTTGCGATAGAGCAGATGCTGCGCGTTCGCCATAAACGCCACCGCCATCACGTTGCCGTTGATGGTGATCAGCTGGTTTTTCGGAATGTTCTGACCGTGCGCCGCAATAAGATCATCCAGCGGGCGGATGACGTCTTCGTTGATCAGCGCCACGATGGACGAGTTCGCCACGATCGCCGTTGTGTATTCCGCCGGATCGCCCTGCATCCCCGCCAGATTGATCTTCTGGTGGTCCGCAGTCAGGTTTGCTTTGGCCTCCGTCAGACCATCGCAAGACTGCGCCGCGGCCCCCACGGTCTGGATCGCCGGGAATTCGTTGCCGACAATGCTGAGACGGCCTTCCGAGATGCCGCAATCGGCTGCCATCGCGGTCGTTGCACTCGCCGTGACGAGGAACGAGCCCGCCATCAAAATTTTTTTGAGGTTCATTATTTTGGTCTCCCTGTGTGTTCGGGTGCGTCTTGCAAGCCCGCACCGCTGTATCCCGGTTGTCCGGGAATTTCTGTGTGGTCAGTCGTCGATCCGCGCGCCTGTTTTCGTGTCGAACACGTGGCAGATGTCAGCGGGGACGTGGATGGACACCATGTCTCCGATTTCGGCGCGGAAGGTTTTGTCGGCCTTGACGGCCACCAAGGCTTGACCGATCCGCACGGAAATCATTGTGGCGTCCCCCAGAAGTTCAAGCGTGTAGATAGGGGCGGTGATCTGGCCCTGTCCGTCTTCGGCAAGCGATGCGTCCTCGGCCCGGAAGCCAAGCGTCACCGCTCCATCCGGGGCCGACAGGCCCGGGACTGACGTTTTGTCGGTTTCGAAAGTGCCGCCGCGGATCTGCCCGTCGATCAGGTTCATCGCCGGGTTGCCGATGAAGCTGGCGACAAAGGCATTGGCCGGGCGGTCGTAGATTTCGGTCGGGCTGCCGACCTGTTGCACCACACCCTTCTGCATCACCACAACGCGGTCCGCGAGGGTCATCGCCTCGATCTGGTCATGCGTCACGTAGATCGTGGTGACGGCCAGTTCGTGGCTCAGGTTCTTGATCTGTGCCCGGGTCGACACGCGCAGTTTGGCGTCGAGGTTCGACAGCGGTTCGTCCATCAGGAACACGTTGGGTTCGCGCACGATGGCACGGGCAAGGGCCACGCGCTGGCGTTGTCCACCAGAGAGTTCCGCAGGTTTGCGGTGCAGGAATTCGTCCAGTTCCACCATGCGGCTGGCCCGGCGCACGCGTTCATCATGGGTCGCGCTGTCGATCCCGCGCACCCGCAGCGGGAAACGGATGTTCTCGTAGACGTTCATGTTCGGGTAAAGGGCGTAGGATTGGAACACCATCGCAACGTCGCGATCCTTGGGATCAAGGTTGTTGACGACTTTGCCGTCAATCGCAATCTCGCCATCCGTGATATCTTCCAGACCCGCGATCATCCGCATCGTCGTGGTCTTGCCACAGCCAGATGGTCCCAGCAGGACAAGGAACTCTTTGTCGGCGATGGTCAGGTTAAAATTGTCCACCCCAACAAACGAACCCCAGCGTTTGTTGACGTTCCTGAGCTGGATCTCGGCCATCCTGTCCCCCTGCGCAGCGCGCGTCTTTTGCGTTAGACTTGGTCAGCAAGCCACAGCGGTTTCCGTTTGGCAAGAATTCTTTGCAAACGTGTGCAAAAATAATTTTCGAGGCTTTGCAAAGCGGATTTTGCGGATTGGGCCGGGGCGGCGCGGCGGACCGGTGCGTCAAAAAACGGTCGATCGACGCTGCGTCATTGAGGAGTGTCGTAGCGTCGTACTGGTCTGTTAAGCTGAATTGTCGGCTAAACACTGCAGCCAGGGACGGAAAACGCAGGGAATGCGTGACATTGGGAGGACAGCCATGACCTTTGCGAGCTTTGAAGATCGCGACGCCATCGAAAACGAAATGCCGTGGGAAGACCGCGATGTGCCAGCCACGTTGTACGGTCAACTGAACAAAACAGCCACGGCGTTCCCGGATCGTCCAGCGGTCAGTTATCAATTGCTGTCGGGACCCACCGACAAGGCTGAAACGCTGTCGTGGTCCGAGTTGCTGTCCAAAACCGTGCAGGCGGCGAATCTCTTTCGCAGTCTGGGAATCGGCGAAAATGACGTTGTCGCCTATGTTCTGCCGAACACGAACGAAACCACGCTGACATTATTGGGCGGGGCCATTGCGGGCATCGTGAACCCGATCAATCCATTGCTGGAGCCCGAACAGATCGCCGCCATCCTGCGCGAGACCGAGGCCAAGGTGGTGGTGACGCTGAAAGCCTTTCCCAAGACAGACGTGCCGCAGAAGGTTGCCGAAGCCTGTCGTCATGCGCCCAAGGTGCAAACCGTGCTGGAGGTTGACCTCAACCGGTATCTGACACCGCCGAAATCCTGGATTGTTCCGCTGGTCCGCCCGAAGAACCCCGGTGGCCATCATGCAGATGTTCTTAGCTTTGCCGCGGAACTGAAAAAGCAGAACACGACGCTTGATTTCCCCGACAGCACCGGCGACCGCGTGGCGGCTTATTTCCACACCGGTGGCACGACTGGCATGCCAAAGGTTGCGCAGCACCGCTATTCCGGGCTGATTTACAATGGCTGGCTTGGCCATCGTTTGCTGTTCAACGAACAAGACAGCATCATGTGCCCCTTGCCATTGTTCCATGTTTTTGCCTGCCACGTCATACTTATGGCGTCGGTGGTGTCCGGCGCGCATACGGTGTTCCCGACGCCGCAGGGGTACCGGGGCGATGGGGTTTTCGACAATTTCTGGAAGCTCTGCGAGCGCTGGAAAACCACCTTTGTCATCACCGTGCCAACAGCCATGTCTGCGCTGATGCAACGTCCGGTGGATGCGGATATTTCCTCGATCAAAACCGCGTTTTCCGGATCCTCGCCTTTGCCGCTGGAATTGTTCAACCGGTTTGAAACCGCCTGTGGTGTGCGCGTTGTCGAAGGGTATGGCCTGACCGAAGCCACCTGCCTTGTATCTTGCAACCCGCCCGACGGGTTGAAGAAAGTCGGGTCAGTGGGCATTCCGTTTCCGTATACGGATGTGAAAATTCTGTCCTCCAAGGACGGCACAGTCACCGAATGCGCGGTGGATGAAATCGGCGAGATTTGCGTGTCCAACCCCGGGGTTTATGCCGGCCACACCTATACCGAGGCTGCCAAGAACGTGGATTTATTCCACTACGGCACCCATTTGCGGACCGGCGATCTGGGGCGCGTGGATGCGGATGGGTATCTTTGGATCACCGGCCGGGCGAAAGACCTGATCATTCGCGGTGGGCACAACATTGACCCCGCCGAGATCGAGGAGGCGTTGCAGGGACACCCTGCCGTGGCTTTCGCGGGGGCGATTGGCCAGCCGGACGCGCATGCGGGCGAACTGCCCTGCGCATTCGTGGAACTGGTCGAGGGCGCATCGGTGACCGAGCAGGAACTGCTGGACCATTGCAAGGTGCATGTCCATGAACGCGCTGCGCTGCCCAAGCATATGACCATTCTGGATGAGCTGCCAAAGACCGCCGTTGGTAAAGTGTTCAAGCCGGACCTGCGCAAACATGCCATCACGCGGGTCTTCAATGACGCGCTTGAGAAAGATGGCCTGCCGGCCCGCGTTGTGAGCGTCATCGACGACAAGACACGCGGACTGGTGGCGCAGGTGGATTTGCAGGGGGCGCAAACCGACGACGTGGCCAAAGTACTTGGCAACTTCGCAAACCGGTGGGAAGAGGCGGCCTGATCCAACCGAGGGGATTGTTGAGAACCTGAGACGAGTTGGCGGGCGTTAGGGCTTGACCTGTTACGGTCATGTCTGTGACGCTGATCTGTATGTCCCAGGTTTCGACCCCACCGCCAGATGTCGAGGCCGCTTTGGCGGCCCATCCGGAGGATGTGCAAGGCGCGCTCAGGGCGCTGCGCGAAATGATCCTTGATGTAGCGGCGAACACAGACGGTGTCGGGCCGATCACCGAGACGTTGAAATGGGGCCAGCCATCGTTCGAGGCGATGTCGCCGAAAACCGGAACACCCTTGCGCATCGGCGTGCCCAAGACCGGCGGCGTAGCACTTTACACGCATTGCCAGACCACTGTCATGTCGCAGGCCCGCGATGTCTTTTCGGACAGTTTCGATTTCGACGGCAACCGCGCCGTGTTGTTGCCGACGGATGGCGCATGGCCCGACGCGGCGCTGCGCCAGATCATGCGATCCGCCTTGACCTACCGGATCAAACCGGCGGGCGCGGGTCGATAACGGTCACCGGCAGATTGAGCGCTTGTTCCAGATGATGCGCGACTTGCAACAAACGGCCTTCTCCCCGTGGTGGGCCGATCAACTGGATGCCAACGGGCATGCCGCTTGGCGTGAACCCAACCGGCAAGGACAGCGCGGGCAGGCCGGTCACCGAGGCCAGGAACGCAAAATGCAGCCACTCGATATAGTCGGTCATCTTGCGGCCTGCAACTTCGGTTGGGTACTCGATTTCAACGGGCAGGGGGGCAAGGCCGTTGACCGGGCAGGCCAAGACATCGAACGTATCAAAGAACCCGAGCATGGAATTATAAAGCGCCGAGCGATCCCGTTCTGATTGCACGTAATCTGCAAAGGTCATCGCTTCGGCATCCGCGACATTGCCCATGATCGTGGGTTTGTAATGCTGTGCGATTTCGGGTGGGGTGATCTGGTAGCTGCCAAGGAAGGACATGCACCGGATTGCGCGGAACGCTTCGTTCAGGCGCGGCAGGTCGGGGCAGGTTTCCTCGACCGTGACATTGGGCAGGCGCAGGCTGTCCATCGCGTCCCGCAGGACACCTTCGATCTCGGGTGTGATTGCGCCAAAGCCGTTGAGGTCGGTCGAAAACCCGATCCGGACCTCTCCTGCATCGCGTTGTGCCGTCTCGAAATACGGCACATCGGGCGCGGGGAAGGAAATCGGCCATCTGCGGTCGTACCCCGCCATCGCATCCAGAAACAGCGCGCAATCCAGAACGTCGCGTGCCATCGGGCCATCGACACCGCCCGTGAGAAAGCCAAGATGCGCCGAACTGCCCCCCGCGATGCCGGGCGACGGGCGCAATCCCACGATACCGCAGTAATTCGCGGGGCTGCGCAGGCTGCCGCCAAAGTCCGACCCGTGGCTGAGCCACAGCTCTCCGGTCGCCAGCGAGACGGCTGCGCCCCCGGACGATCCGGCGGCGTTCAGCGCGGTGTTCCACGGGTTCCGCGTTGCGCCGAAAACCGCATTAAACGTGTTGGCCCCCGCGCCCAGTTCCGGCGTGTTGGTCTTGCCCAGCACCACGCCGCCCCGGTCTTCCAGCCGGGTCACCAACGGGTCAGAGGCATCCGGGATGTGGTTGGCATGCCCCTTGGTGCCAAAGGTCGTGCGCACGCCTTCGACCGGGTTAAGATCCTTGATGCCGATGGGAAGACCGGCCAATTGCGTGTCAGGTGATGGTTTGGCAGCGCTTGCCCGGTCCGGGCACCGCGTGACCACCGCGTTCACGTCAGGTTCCACCTGATCCATGCGCGCAAGGCTCGCGTCGATCAACTCTGCGGTTGAAACGTCCCCTTTGCGCAAAAGCGCGATCACCTCACGCGCGGATTTTTGGCAAAGCTCGGGGCCGGAAAACACTGTGTCTGGGCGCATGTCTCACCTCGTCTATTTGAGGCTGCGACCATGGCCAAAGGCAGGGCCAAGTGCAAATGCAATGTGACGGTCAGGTTTGGCAGAACATGTCATGCAGAAGGGTGATCATCCGTTCGGTATCGCGGTCGCTCAGGCTGTAATAGATCGTTTTGCCTTCGCGCCGTGTTTTGACAAGCTTTTCGTCCCGCAGGCGCGACAACATCTGACTGACCGCCGCCTGACGGATGCCAAGAAGTGCTTCAAGCTCTCCAACGGAGCGTTCGCCGGAACACAGATGGCACAGGATCATCAAGCGCCCTTCATGCGCCAAAGTCTTGAGATATGCCGCCGCGTTTTCGGCGTTTTTGACCATCGCGTAAGTGGTCGCAGGCGCAAGCGCGGTTTCAGACATCAAGGTACCCTCGTTACACAGCGGGTCCTATAGCATTGATCCACTCTGCTTTTCAAAGGTTTAGCGCAATCGTGATCAAGCGTCTTCGGGTGGGGCGCCGCCGGTGAAGGTGTTGCCGTCCTGATAATTGCAGGGGCTGGCCTGCATCTCGAGATGAAGTCCGGTCCCGGTGTAGGGATGCGCGCGGGCAAGATCTTCGTTCACGTCAATGCCTAGGCCGGGCGCATCCGACAGCGTGACAAAGCCGTTCTCCACGCGAATGGATGCGCCGATGAGGTCGCGGTGGAACGGCGTGTCGATGGTTTCCGCAATGAGAAGATTGGGGATCGAGGTGGCAAGATGCAGGTTCGCGGCCCACTCAACAGGGCCTGCATAGAGGTGCGGGGCCATTTCGGCATTGAACGCCTCGGCCAGTCCCGCGAGTTTCTTCATCTCCCAGATGCCGCCCGCGCGGCCCAGGGCCGGTTGCAGGATCTTTGCGCCGCCGGTGCGCAGGACCGTCGCGAACTCCGCCTTGGTGGTCAGGCGTTCACCCGTCGCGATCGGGATGCGGACAGCGCGGGCAACCTCGGCAAATTCCAGCAGGTTGTCCGGTGGGATCGGCTCTTCGTACCAAAGGGGCAGGTAGGGCTCCAACGCCTGACCAAGGCGAATGGCCCCGGAGGTTGTGAATTGTCCGTGGGTGCCGAACAGCAGATCCGCGCGGTTGCCGACGGCGTCGCGGATGGCTTTGCACATCTCGACCGACAGCGCGATGTCCGTCAGTGCAGGCTGGTGGCCGCCGTGGATCGTATAGGGGCCCGCCGGATCAAATTTGACCGCTGTGTAGCCCTGTTTCACGTATTCCCTGGCAGCTTCGGCCTGTGCATCCGGGTCGGTCCAGAAACGGGTGACGTCATGATGGGGCAGGGGATAAAGATATGTGTAGGCGCGCACCTTGGGCGTCATTTGCCCGCCCAGTAAGGCATAGACCGGACGGTCCCGCGCCTTGCCCAGAATATCCCAGCAGGCGATTTCCAGCCCGGAAAACGCGCCCATCACGGTCAGATCCGGGCGCTGGGTGAAGCCTGAGGAATACACGCGCCGGAACATCAGCTCGATGTTTTCCGGCGATTCCCCCCTCATATGCCGGTCGAACACGTCTTCGATCACATGCCGCATCGCGTCCGGTCCAACCGACGACGCATAGCATTCGCCCCATCCGGTCAGGCCAGTGTCGGTCGTGACTTTGACAAGGATCCAGTATCGTCCACCCCAACCGGGGGAGGGCGGTGCGGTGATCAGGATGTCGAGACCGTCAAGTTTCATGGGGCGTCTCTTTCTGCCAATATGTGCGAAACCCTGCGCGGGACGGTCCGGTCTGTCTCAGAACAAGATGACATTGCGCTTCGAGCCACCGGACTTGGTGTCTGCAATCGCGTCATTGATCTGATCCAGCGTGAAGCGGCCGGACACCAGTTCATCAAGCTGCAGGCGGCCTTGCCGGTACAGATCGGCAAGCCACGGGATGTCGCGCTGGATCACCACGTCCCCCATTTTTGATCCGATCATGGCTTGGCCCATATAGGCCTGAACAACCGGTTCGTATTCGGCCATCGCGCCGGAATGGGGCATGCCGATCATGACCATGCGCCCACCCCAGCCAAGATATCGCAACGCATCATTATAGGCCGGAACCGCCCCAACCGTGACCGCAACAAGGTCTGCGCCGCGTCCAAGGAGTGCCATGACGTCTTTCCACGGCGCGTCTGCCGTGGCCAAAACGCCATCGGTCGCGCCAAAGGCCTTGGCGGTTTCCAGTTTGTCCGCGGTCATGTCCACGGCCACGATCCGCCGCGCGCCGGCAATGCGCGCACCCTGGATGGCGTTCAGGCCGACACCGCCCGCGCCGATCACCACCACGTCTTCGCCGGCCCGCAGCTTTCCGGCATTCACCACGGCACCAACGCCGGTGATCACGCCGCACGCCATAAGGGCCACGGCTTCGGGCGGCATGTCTTCGGGCAGGGGCACCACCTGGCTTTGGTCGACAACCACCCGTTCGGCAAATGCGCCGCAATTCATCGCCTGCGTGACTTCAGTGCCATCCGGGCGGGATATTGGTGACGCGGTATCCCCCGGGCTGTCGCAAATCGTAGGCTTTCCGCTGGCGCAGTTTGCACACGTCCCGCAGGCCTTGATCAGAGTGACGACAACCCGTTGTCCGGTGCGTAATCCTGTGACGCCCGCACCAATGGCCGACACCCGCCCGGAGGCTTCATGCCCATAAACTGCGGGAAGGTCTCCGCCCCATGCGCCTTCCGCGAAATGGATGTCGGAATGGCAGATCGCCACTGCGTCCAGCGTCACTTCGATCTCACCATCGTGCGGCGCGCGCAGTTCAAGCTCTTCGATGGCCAGCGGTTTGCCGAATTCTGTACATACGGCGGCTTTGATGCGGGTCATGACCCCTCCCTGATTTTCAGGCAGGGTGGTGCGGCCCGGAACAGAGCGCAAGTGCGAAGTCGACAGCAGCAGGTCAGGCAGCGACAGAGCGACGTGAGGGAAGCAAAAACACAATCAGCGCAATGGCGATCAGACCAAGCGACAGCAGGAACGGCGCACCGGGAAAAAACACGGGCGCGTCGGAGCGTGTGAATTCGGCAAAAACGAACGTCATGATCAGCGGCGACACGATCATCGCAATCGCGCCGACCGATGTCAGCGCGCCCTGCAGTTCGCCTTGCCGCTTGTCGCCCACTTTCTTCGACATGATGCCTTGCAGCGCAGGCGTGATCACGGCGCCAAGTGCGGCCAGCGGCGTCATGATCAGGGCCAGCGTGCCGGATGTGACAAAGGCAAGCGCCCCAAAGGCAACAACGTCGAACGCCAACCCGTAAATCACAGTCCCGCGTTCGCCGAGCCGGGACAGAATGATCCGGATCAGCCCGCCCTGAACGATGGCCATCATGATCCCGAACAGCCCCAGCGACAGCCCGATCATGCCCGCATTCCAACCAAACCGTGCCTGGCCGAAATAGGCCCAGACCGACGGATAGACAAAAAATGCCACCTGGTAGAGGAAGAACACCGCGAAAAGACGCCCCAAGCCGGGAAGCTGTTTCAGGGATTTGAACGCGCCAAACGGATTTGCGCGCCGCCAGTCAAACGGGCGACGGATCGCATCGGTAACGGTTTCGGTCAGCACGAAATACCCAAGGATGGCGTTTGCTCCGGCCAGAACTGCCGCGGCCCAGAACGGCGCCCGGGTGCCCCATTCCCCCAGCACACCGCCCAACAGCGGGCCGATCACAAAACCAAGACCGAACGCCGCCCCGACAAGGCCGAAATTCTGCGCTTTTTTATCGGGTTCGGAAATGTCCGCCATATAGGCTGTGGCGGTGGCCTGAGTTGCGGCGGTGATCCCGCCAACCAAGCGGCCCAGGAACAAAAGCCAGATACTGCCCGCCAGCGCCATCACCACGTAGTCTGCGGCCATCACAGCCAATGTGATCAGCAGGATCGGACGACGCCCGTACCTGTCGGACAGATTGCCCATGACCGGGCCAAACAGGAATTGCATCACCGCAAATACGGTGGTGAGTATGCCGCCCCACACAGCGGCATTGGCAAGATCTTCGCCGGTGATCTCGCGGATCAGGTCCGGCATCACCGGGATGATCAACCCGACACCCATCGCGTCGATCATGACGCTGACAAGGATAAAAACGACGGGCAGACGCATGTGCGGGCTTTCGGAAAACAGGCAGGTGCGCCGTTAAGTGTAAACTACACCTGACAGTTTTCGCGTCAATGCGCCTGTGCGGCAATGAACGTGGTCAAGATATCCGTATAGGTGTCCGGGTCTTCCACGCAGGGCAGATGCCCGGTTTTGCGGATCAGCTCAAAGTGCGATCCGGGAACAAGGTCCACGGTTTCGCGCACAAGGTCGGGGGGCGTCGACCCATCCTCGGACCCGGCAATCCCAAGTGTCGGCAGTCGCAGCGCGGCGGTTGTGGTGAAGAAATCCGTACCCGAAATGGCGTGCGAACACCCGGTGTACCCATCCGCCGGAGTGCGCGTCAGCATATTGCGCCAAGCGTGGAATTCGTCCGTCTCGCGGAACGCGTCCGAGAACCAGCGCTGCATGGTGGCATCCGCAATGGACGCGATGCCATCGCGCTCGACCGTTGCGATCCGGTCTGCCCAGATCTCGCGCGTGCCAATCCGTGCGCCGGTGTTCGACAGCACCATCGCCCGCACCAGATCAAGCCGCTTGGCCGCAAGCCCCTGCGCAATCATGCCGCCGATGGACAGGCCGACAAACACCGCGTCGCGGACGGACAGGTGATCCATCAATTGCTCCACGTCGCGCACCAGCGCGCCCATCGCGTAGGGTGGTTTGGGGCAATCTGACAGGCCGTGCCCGCGCTTGTCATAGCGGATATATTTGAGCCCGGTCTTCGGCATCCGGGCAATCACCTTGTCCCAAAGCCGCAGATCGGTTCCAAGCGAGTTGGAAAACACAACAGGTGCCCCATCCGGATCCCCGTCGATCCGGTAGTTCAGCCGGATATCCCCCAGATCAGCCACCCACATTGCAAACTCTCCCTTGTTCTTGATCCGTTGCCTAGCGCACCCGGACATGCGCCATGATTTGTCCGTGGTCGCTTGCCAGCTTGTTATACGGCGCTTCCGGATGGCTGCCATCTGTCAGATGATCATTCAGCACGCTGAAATACGTCATTTCACCGACCCGGCCTTCGAAATCAGGATCGAAATGGCGCGACAGCCAGATTTGGTCGATGCTTTCAAACACACCACCGAAGGCGGACGTGTAGACCATGTCTCGCAGGGATTTCCGCACAAACAGCTTTTCGGCGGACAGCAGGCGAACAGCCTCAACGGCTTCGGTGATCTGTTCGCTTTCTTCCTTGGTGTACCGGTCCGACCGGTGCTGTGCGTCATGCCGCAACATCCACGCGTAGTTCTTGAAGGGCCGTTCACCCGCGATGATCTCAGAGCTGACGGCATGTTCGCCATCATTGTAATCGCCCATGGCCATCACCGGATGACCGGCCCGCAATTCCGCAACGATGTGCTGGCGCAAGATCCATGCTTCGGCCATGCGCCGGGTGGCGGCGCGTAACGCCCCCATCGCGCGGCCCAGCGGATCGTATTCGGTCAGGTCCGCCTCGGGCGCATAGTCTGCGCCCGGTGGTTTGATATATTCGCCCAGTTTCGATTTCAGGTGGCAGTTAAACACCGTCACAGTTTGCGCGCCCATGCGGACCCGGACCTTGAGAATCGGGCGCGACAGCCGTCTGAGCGTGAAGTGTCCTGCATCGCCACTGTCGATACCCCTGAGCGGGGCAAATGGAATGACAAGCGGCGTCTCCAGATCCTGAATGATCTCGGGCTGCCCCACGAATCCAAGCCGCGACAGGATCGCCACACCCGGGCGTCGTTCGCCGGGAATGCCTTCGTCGGCGGTATTGGGGGCAAACGCCAAGGACGCGCCCTTGTAGCCACCGCTTTCCAGCCGACGAAAGATCGCTTTCTTGCGGTACTTCTTGCTGCGATCGGGTTGCGCGACATCGTTCAATTCGTCCGAACGGGCGGTGGTTTCGTCAATCACCGCTTGCAAACTGGCTTCGTCGAAAATCTCCTGAAACCCGACGACATCGGCATCCAGCGCCAGAAGCTGATCCGCAAGCCAGTCTTCTTTCCATGCGTATTCTTCGGGCGTGTATGTCTGGAATTTGTAGTATTCCTGATCCGCGCCGATCAGGTTCTTGACGTTGAAGCTCGCGACAGTGACGTCTTGCATTCAGTTTTCTCCAAAACGGTCCAGCGCTGCGGTAAAGACCGACTGATCCACATTTCCACCGGATAGCGTCACGATCACCGTATCATTGTTCAGCGCATCGCCATGATAAAGCGCTGCGGCAAGTGCCACAGCACCACCGGGTTCAACCACGAGTTTCAGGCGCGAAAACGCCTGTGCCATCGCCATCTGTGCTTCGTCATCCGTGACCACAAATCCGGGGCCGCACAAGCGGGCCATGATGGGAAAGGTCAGGTTTCCGGGCTGCGGCGTGACAATCGCATCGCACAATCCCCCCGCCGACCGCGCATTGCGTTCGATCCGGCCAGACGCCAGCGACCGCGCCACATCATCGAACCCTTCCGGTTCTGCCGTATGCACGCGCAGTCCCGGTGCCTTGGCTTCCAATGCCAAGGCAATGCCCGAGGTCAAACCACCGCCGCCGCAGCAAACGATGACGTCGGCATGGGTGATGCCGCGCTCTGCCGCCTGGGTCGCGATTTCGAGCCCGCACGTCCCTTGACCCGCGATGACCTCTGGGTCGTCAAAGGGTTTGATCAGGGTCAGGTTCCGGTCTTCGGACAGCCGCGCACCGATGGCGTCGCGATCTTCGGTGGCCCGGTCATAAAGCACGACCTCTGCCCCCAGGGCGCGGGTGTTGTCGATCTTCAGACGCGGCGCATCCGCTGGCATGATGATCACAGCGGTGATGCCGAACTGTCTGGCCGCCAAAGCGACACCCTGGGCATGATTGCCGGACGAAAACGCGATCACGCCGCCCGCGCGCTGGTCCTCGGGCAAGGCGGACACAGCCGACCGCGCGCCGCGATACTTGAAGCTGCCGGTGTGTTGCAGGCATTCCGCTTTGACCAGCACGCGTCGCCCGGCGATGTCGTCCAGAAACGGGGAGGACAAAAGAGGGGTGACCCGGGCATGGCCCTGCAGGCGCCGTGCAGCGGCTTCGATCCGCGCAATATCCATCAGGGTTTCAACATGTCGAGCCAGCGCCGCAAGGCGTCAAGGCTTTGGGGTTCATCGAGGAACGGGATATGCCCCCGGTCAGGGATTTCGACAGCGATCATGTCAGGTCGGCGGGCTTTCATCTCGGCAAAGGTCGAGGCCGCCAGCAGGTCGGAATTTGCACCCCGAAGGCAGGCCAGAGGCAACCCCGCAAAGGCGTCAAACAGCGGCCAGAGGTCAGGCGCGGGTTGCGCCCCGGCCTCCAGAACCGCATCGCGCAGTTTCGCATCATAGGTCAGGGTCAAGCCATCCTCGGTTTCGTGGAACAGCCGCTGCGCCTCTTCCAGCCATCGCGATTTCGGGACGTTTGCAAAGCCCGTCATTGTGGCCTCTCGTGCAGCGGCCACCTCGGCGTGACTGGACAGCGCGGGCGTGCGTCCAAGGTAATTCTTGATCACCTCAATGCCTTGCGGATCAATTTCCGGGCCGATGTCATTGAGCGCGACACCGTGCAATCGGGTCTTGGCCGTTGCCGCCAGAACCATCGCAACCAGCCCCCCGCGAGACGTGCCCAAGATGGCAACCTTGTCCAGATCGAGATGATCCATCAATTCCAACGCGTCACGGGCCTCGACCGGGATTTGGTACGTTTCGGCATCCGCCCAATCGGATTTGCCCCGACCACGGTAATCGAGGCGGATCAACCGCACGTCGCTCAGGTGCGGGGCCACGAAATCAAAATCGCGCCCATCCCGTGTGAGGCCTGCAAGGCAAAGCACGGGAAGCCCCTGGCCTTCATCGGTGTAGGACAGCGATATGCCGTCTGACGTGGTGAACCGTGGCATCAGGCAAGCTCCGGAATGGTCGAAAGGTCCGTCAGGATGTGGTGTGGCTGATGCGGAAGGCGATCAACCGGATCTCCGGCCCGATTGACCCAGGCCGTCTCGAACCCGTAGCCCGCGGCACCTGCCGCGTCCCAACCGTTGGAGGACACGAACAGCACCTCGTCTTTGGCGCATCCCAAGCGTGCTTCGACCATGTCGTACACAGCGGAAGAGGGTTTGAAGGTGCCGATGTCCTCAACCGACAGGACAGCGTCCAGGAATTCACCGATCCTGGCACTGTCGACGGCCCCCTCCAGCATGTCCTTGCTGCCGTTCGACAGGATCGCACATGTCTTTCCAGCGGCCTTGAGGTGGGCCAGCATCATCGGCACTTCTTTATACGCGGCAAGTTCCCAATACAGCGCCAGTAACCGTTCGCGCAGTTCAAGATCGTCCAGACCAACCTTCTCCATCGCCCAGTCCAGACCGTCTTTTGTGATCTCCCAGAACGGGGTGTAGTCATTCGTGATCACCCGCAACCACGTGTATTGAAGTTGCTTGAGTCGCCAGTGTTCGGCCAATTGCGGCCAAACGGCTTTCAACGCATCGCGCCCCGGTTCCTCTGCCGCCACCCGCGCAGCCGCCGCGACATCAAACAAGGTGCCGTAGGCATCAAAAACGTAAACCTGTGCCATGTATGGCGCGCCTCCCTATACATCTTCAGCAACCTGTCAGATCACGGGATGGCAGGAAAGGGGGCGTTCAGGAAAAGATGGATCAGTAGTCCGACCCGGTCCAAAGCACTTTGTCGCCGTTCAGTTTGAGAGGTAGGATAGGGCGGAAAATCTCGGTATATTTTTTCGGGCGGAAGTCACAAATCAGCGTGTCCGACGCGTCCTTGATGAAGCAATAAGCGCCGTTTGGGTGTTTCCACGCGACACCACCTTTACTTGCGATGGTCATTGCCGTGATACTGTTGTTCGCGGCCCAGAAGCCATAGTCGTCGGTGCCGTAAATGCCCCCGCGCACCTCCGCCAGTTCGTCTTGTCGCGCTTCTTCAACTAGACCGCCGATATAGTCGTCCATCCCGGCCTTGACCACGCCGGTTGCCATTGCGGGAATGGCGAGGATGGCCCCGGCAAACGCACCTGCAACGCCTGTTCCATAGATAAACGCGTCTGCCGCATCCGGGCCAGAGCCAGTCACAGCCCAGACAACGGGCTGTACCAAGAGACCCGCAGCACCACCTTTGGAAAGCGCGCCCCCTGCCATACTGATCTTGCCCTCCAAGGCATATTCAACCTGAAAGGCAGCGCAGGTGACCAAAATGTTAACTGTGGAGTTGTCGCCAGACATCTGCAGTATCCTCAAAATGAATTCCAAGATTTCCCGAAAACGAGCGCATTGCGAAAAACAAGGATGTAAAAAACTGAACCTAAGACAATAAAAGTCGTGTACGGGTGAGTATCCTGTCTTGATGCGGTTCGCGCAAGAAAAACTCGACGCCACCGGACTGCGAAAAGAAAAAACCCCCGGACGCCAAAGGCATCCGGGGGCTCAAAACACTAACAGTGCTGGAAAATCTGCTTAGAGCATACCTTCGCGCTGTGCCTTTTTACGCGCCAGTTTGCGCGCACGGCGGATCGCTTCGGCTTTCTCGCGGGCTTTTTTCTCCGATGGTTTTTCGAAGTGCTGACGCAGCTTCATTTCACGGAAAACGCCTTCACGTTGCAGCTTTTTCTTCAGAGCGCGGAGCGCCTGATCGACGTTGTTGTCACGAACACTAACCTGCATGTGGTTTTCACCACCTTTCTAAGTTGGATTTGCAAGGATTTGCAGGAGCCGCTCGGATAGCAAGCCTTGTGCGATTTGTCCAGTGGGATATCCGACACCAAGCCGCGGCCTGTTCCGACTACTCCGCCAGCGCGTCGCGGTTCTCCACCGGATTGGCCGGGTAGAGGAAGATCGCCATCGACAGAAGCGCAAAAATGCACTCGTACACCTCCCATCGCCGGGATTCGTTCAGAAGCGGGATGATCAAGGTCACGACCAGTGCAAAACCGGCATGCTGAAGGCGGGGAACCGGGATCATCATTCTTTGTGTCAGGGTTTGAACCCACGTCACACGCGGCCACAGCACCGGCAGGACAATCAGGTAGCTGAGAATAATGTATGACAGCACCGGCCCGAAGATGAGTTCGTCCAGCTTCACGCCACCAATCACCAGATTGTGGAAGGTGAATTCCTGCTGGTCATTGTTTTCCTGAAAATAGGCAGGGCTCTCGAACCCGATAATCCGCTGCCCCCACGAGATCTCCTCGCCGCCCGCCCAGATGTAAAGCAGACCGTACACCACCCCAAGCGCCAGCGCGCCGCGTGTCACGGCATGTCGCGCGTTGATTGCGCGGCGCAGCAGGATAAGCCCTGAAATGACAAGCGCCACGGCCGTGATGTTTTCAATCAACGAATCTTCGGCCCCGAAATAGGTGAAAAACAGCTGCTTTGACATCGCCGACGCAATAAACGCTGCGGCCAGCACAGCTGCGCCAAGGGACAGCAAAACGGTGTTCATGTGATGGTGCTGCACGACGCCTCTCGCTTTTTGATCAGTGCGGGGGACCGGTCTACCAACACCTGATGCGGGCTTCCAGATCAGATGCGCGGTGACCCGGCTAATTTTGTACGAATGCAGCGGTTCTGCCCGCGATCTGACCAGACGGCGCGTCATGCACCAATGTCATGCAATTGGTGGTCTTCGCGCTGGGATCGGCCTAGGTTACCTGTCGAAATGGGCCCGCGCCCTGCCGGAGGCATGACATGACCGAGACCGAAACAGATATCGCAACGCAACTGCTGGATGCGGCATTGCTGCATGTGCCGTTTGACGGATGGTCGGAAACGGCGTTCCGCGCGGCAATCGAGGATGTCGGCGTGGCACCCGCCCTGGCGCGCGGGCTCTACCCGCGTGGCGCGGTCGATTTGGCTGCTGCGTTTCACCGTCGCGGGGATGACGCGATGGCAGAGGCCTTCAAAGCGCAAGATCTGTCGGACATGCGGTTTCGGGACAAAGTGACTCTTGCGGTCCGTCTGCGCCTCGAAGCGGTTGACGACAAAGAGGCGGTGCGCCGTGGCGCCACGCTTTTCGCGTTGCCGATGCATGCAGCCGAGGGCGCGCGTTTGATCTGGGGCACGTCCGACCGGATCTGGACCGAGCTTGGCGACAGTTCACGCGATATCAACTGGTACACCAAACGCGCCACGCTGGCGGGCGTCTATTCATCGACGGTTCTGTATTGGCTGGGGGACGATTCGCTGGACCATCAGGCAACCTGGGCGTTTCTGGACCGGCGGATCGGCGACGTCATGCAGATCGAAAAGGTCAAGGCGCAGGTGCGCAAGGCACCCGGGCTTGGCCCATTGATGAAAGGGGCCGAAAAGCTGCTGTCCCGGGTGCAGCCACCGCAGCCAAAGCGGGACGATCTGCCCGGTGGGTGGACCGTGCCACGCTAAACCATCGCTGGCGCACACCTATCGAATGGGCGCGAACAAGGCGTCATCCATTTGGCAATCTCGCACCACATCCACGCCGCAGGGCACCGGGTCCAGCGTTTTGGACAGGCAAATCCGGGCCTCCTGAATGCGGCCGGATTTGCAGGTGATGGTGATCATGTCAGGCTCAAGCTGCGGATTGGCCTTGAGAAAGGCATCCTCGACGACCGACGCGGGCAATGTCACCGCGCGAGCCAGCTTGCGGAACACCTCGGGCCGGGTGATCCGGCTGAACGCATCGCGCGACGTGGCATAGTAGTCGGTCGCGGACAGCCCGGAACAGGCCCCGTGCTTGTTCCATTGATGCCAGGCCAGACCGGATGTGCCCATGATGTCGGCCATGTCCCGCGTCATTGCCCGTGACGGGTTGCGCTCGGTTGTGGGGCAGTAAGACGGCCAGCCGCGATGGTATTGCGGCCATAGCCCGTGCAGGACCCAGCCAAAATCCGCACTTGCATCACATTGCGGAGATTTGCGCCCGTCACCTTCCAGCGCGCACCAGGTCGGTGACCAGCTGAGCGACAGCACATAGTAATCAAAATCCCCAGATTTTTCCCCCTTGGCGGTTGCACCGGACGCGCAAATCACCGTCAAAAGACCCAGAAGCAATGGCCGCATTTTCTCTTTCCTCTTTGCCTTTGCGCGACTATAAGCGCGCCAAGTTCCCTGACAATGGAAACCGTCCCGGCCTGATCCGGGACCTCTTGGACCCGCTCCGAGAGAGCAAACAAGCTATGCGTAAGGAGACGCGAGATGGGTAAACCGATTATGGCCAAAGCCACCGCCGTCTGGCTGGTGGACAACACAACACTGACCTTCAAGCAGATCGCCGATTTCACCGGCATGCACGAACTTGAAGTGCAGGGCATCGCGGATGGCGACGTGGCGGCAGGGGTCAAAGGGTTTGACCCGATTGCCAACAACCAGCTTGACGCGGAAGAGATCAAGAAGGGCGAGGCGAATCCGCTCTATGCGCTCAAACTCAAGGTGTATGCCGCCGCGCAAGGCGAAGAAAAGCGCCGCGGTCCACGCTACACGCCGCTGTCCAAGCGCCAGGATCGGCCTGCGTCGATTCTTTGGCTGGTCAAGTTCCACCCTGAACTGAGCGACGGCCAGATCTCTAAACTTGTGGGCACCACCAAGCCGACCATTCAGGCGATCCGTGAGCGCACGCATTGGAACATCAACAACATCCAGCCGATTGATCCGGTGGCGCTGGGCCTGTGCAAGCAATCCGAACTGGATGCCGCCGTTGCCAAAGCCGCGAAAAAACAGGAAGCGGTGATGACGGATGACGAACGCCGCAAGCTGGTGTCGACGGAACAAAGCCTCGACATGGACACCGAACCGCGTCTGCCAAGTGCGATTGAAGGTCTGGAAACCTTCAGCCTGTCGAGCACCGATGACGAGGACAAGAAGAAAGACGATGATTACGCCGACGCGGACAGCTTCTTCAATCTGCCTGACGGGACCCATGACGACGAAGACGACGACAAGTAAGATCAAAAACAGCCCCGCCGATCATTCGACGGGGCTTCTTCTTTAATTGGATTTCTGCATTTCCTTGGGCGCACCGGTCGAAACATCGGTGCCGATGTACTTGAGGCCCGCCTCTTTCCATCCGCCAAAGCCGCTTTCCATATGCGCGATCCGGTCAAAACCGGCGGCCAGGCACTGCCGCGCGACCTTTTCGGACCGCACGCCCGAACCGCAATGGAACACGATCTGCTTTTTAGACTGGTCCGGCATATGTTCCGGCTGAAACGCCTGCATCGGGGCCAGCAGCGCGCCTTCGATGCGCTCAAGACCAAATTCTTGCGGCGTGCGCACGTCGATCAGAACAATATCATTTTCGGAGAATGCCGCTGCGACCTCTTCCGGTGTCCAGTGTTCGAGCGTGCCGTTTTCGGTGGTTTCGGATTTCATGATGGTTTCTCCTAGAAGCGGTTGAGTGGGATTTTCAGGTAAGCGTTCCCGTCGCGTTCGGGCGCGGGCAAACGTCCGGCGCGCAGGTTCATCTGCAGCACCGACAACATGCGATCCGGCAGGGCGAGTGTCTTGTCGCGTGCTTCGCGGCGTTCGACAAACGCCTTCTTCGAAACGCCGCCCCCGATATGTGTGTTGTGCCGCCGATGTTCGGCTACGGTGGCCTCCCACTCGGGGATGCCCCGGTGTTTGGTGCCGTAGTCATGACCGACAAACAGGCGCGTGTGATCTGGCAACTTGAGAATGGTCTGCAGGGATTCGTAGAGGTCGGATGCGATACCTCCCGGGAAATCCGCGCGGGAGGTGCCAGCATCGGGATGCATGAAGGTATCATGTACGAAAGCCGCGTCGCTTCCGACCACGTAGGTGATTGATCCGAGAGTATGCCCGGGCGAGAGCATCACGCGCACCGGCAGCGATCCGATCTTGAAACTGTCTCCGTCTTCGAAAAGGTGGTCGAAATCGCGTGCCGGGTCGAACGCGTCGGGCATGTGGTAATAATCGCGCCACAGCGCGGCGATCTCTTCAACCTTGGCCCCGATTGCATTGGGCTTTCCCAGTTTTTCCTTCAGATAGGATGACGCCATCAGGTGATCCGCATGGGGGTGCGTATCAAGAATCCACTCGATCTCCAGCTCTTCGTGATCGGCAAAGTGCAGGATCTTGTCGGCACTTTCAGAATTGGTGGACGCGCTTTCGGGATCGAACGTCATCACGATGTCGATAAGCGCCGCCTTGCGCGTTTCGGGGTCAGCAACCAGGTATTGAATACTGCCGGTGTCTTCGTCGTAGAACCCCGTGACCTCCGGGGAATTCGCGCCTTGCGATGCACTGGTGCGTGAGAGCGTCATGACTGTGTCCTCCGTTCTTTGTCACAAAACGGAGGAGCCGCGGAACAGGTTCCATTTTTTGCACGTGTTTGGATCAGACCGGCTTGCGCGCAGTCAGGGCGGCGCTGATCGTGCCTTCGTCAAGGTAATCGAGTTCTCCGCCAATGGGCACGCCTTGCGCAAGTGAGGACAGGGTGACGCGGCCTTCCAGTTGATCGGCGATGTAATGCGCGGTGGTCTGACCGTCGATGGTGGCGTTCAGGGCAAGGATCACTTCGGTGATCTCTTCGCTTTCCACCCGGGCTTGCAGCTTCGGGATCCGTAGCTCTTCCGGCCCCACAGCGTCGAGCGCCGAAAGCGTGCCGCCCAGAACGTGATAGCGCCCTTTGAACACGCTTGCGCGCTCCATCGCCCACAGGTCCGCCACGTCCTCGACCACGCAAAGCAGGCCGGTGGCGCGGCGGGGGTCATCGCAGATTTCGCAGATATCCTGCGTGCCGATATTGCCGCAATTCAGGCATTCCCGCGCATCCCGGGCGACGCGGGTCATCAAATCGGCCAGCGGCCCCAACAGCAACCCGCGCTTGCGGATCATGTGCAACACCGCGCGCCGCGCGGACCGGGGGCCAAGCCCCGGCAAACGCGCCATCATCGAGATGAGTGCATCTATGTCGCTGTCATCGCGCATCAGGTCAGGCTGGAACCGCGTGCCGGTGCATTCAGAACGGCAGATTCATGCCCGGCGGCAAGCCCAGACCTTCAGTGAGCTTGGACATCTCTTTCTGAGATTTGTCCTGCGCCTTCTGCTGCGCATCCTTGATCGCGGCCAGGATCAGGTCTTCGACAACTTCCTTATCGTCGCCGTTAAAGATCGACGGGTCGATGTCGAGCGCCGTCAGCTCGCCTTTGGCTGTGGAGGTTGCCTTGACCAGACCCGCGCCGGATTCCCCCACGACCGTCATTGTCGCAAGGTCTTCCTGCATTTGCTGCATCTTGCCCTGCATTTCCTGTGCGGCCTTCATCATTTTGGCCATGTCACCCATCTGGCCCAAACCTTTGAACATCGTATCTCCCCGATTGTCAGCGCTCCTTGGACGGAGGCGCGGTGTAGAATATCATCCCAACACATATCGCAGCGATGATGCCGATGAACAAGGCAGGAGACCCAATGCATCCTTCCATCATCCCCACGGTTCGTGCGTTTGGTGCAAAGATCGACAGGAACGACACAAGAATGGTCCAGAGAACGACAAGGACCAACACCCCCCACTGGCTTTTGAACCGAATGGCCAGCGCGCTGAGCAGCAACAAGATCAGCACAACCGGCGTGGAGGCCAACGACAGGGTTTCCTGAATCGCCGTGACCGGTACGCCGTCCCAATCCGGGCGCTGAACGCTGCACAGTTCGGCCATCGCGGAACCCGGCAGGACGGAAAGGATCAATCCTCCTCGAAGGGGTCCCATTCATCTTCCACTTCGGGCAAGGCGTCGGCTTCGGCTTCCGCTGCGATCTGATCGGGGGTGCGCACCTCTTCGATGGTCGCGCCGGGAAACGCCTCCAGCACGGCCTGGACCAGCGGATGTTCGGCAGCCTTGGCCTTGATCTCCAAGTCTGCCGCATCTTTGCGTTCATTGATGGTTTCGGCGTCCGAACCGTTGACGATGGACACACCCCACCGGTTTCCGGTCCAGCGCTGCAACGCGCCGCCCAGCCGTTGCGCAAGATCCGTCGGGGCATTGTCTGTGGGCGTGAATTCGATCCGTCCGGGTTGATACGCCGCCAGTCGGATGCAGCTTTCGACCTCGACCAACAGTTTCACGTCGCGATTGGCACGGATCAATTCCACCACGTGGTCAAATGTCGGATACCGGGCAAGGGCCTGATCAGCCGCAACCGCGACCGCCGCGCCTCCGTAAGAGGCATGCGGTCCCGAGGACGGCGCATGTGTTGGCGCGGGGCCGCCCATGGCGGATGTGCCGGTGCTGGCTCCCGCTGATATGCCGCCATCCGGGGGGGGTGGTGTGGGCGGGGTGTCCTGCAGTTTCTTGATGAGGTCTTCGGGGCTTGGCAACTCGGACACGTGGGTCATCCGAATAATCGCCATTTCTGCGGCCATCATGGCATTGGGGGCCTGCGCCACCTCGTCCAGCGCTTTCAGCAACATCTGCCACAGCCGCGTCAGCGGTCGCATGCCAAGGGCCGCTGCGAAATCCTGACCGCGCTGACGTTCGTCCGGATTGACGGTGGGGTCTTCCGCCGCCTCGGGCGTGATCTTCACCACCGAAATCCAATGCGTGATCTCGGCCAGATCGCGCAGCACCGCCATCGGATCGGCCCCATCGGCATATTGTGCCGACAACTCCGTCAGTGCACCGGCCGCATCGCCTTTCATCACCAGATCGAACAGGTCCAGAACGCGTCCCCGGTCGGCCAATCCAAGCATTGCGCGGACTTGATCAGCTCCGGTTTCCCCCGCGCCATGGCTGATCGCCTGATCCAGTAGCGACGTTGCATCCCGCGCCGATCCTTCGGCGGCCCGGGTGATCAGCGCAAGCGCGTCATCCGTGATCTCGGCGCTTTCGGACGTCGCAATCCGACGAAGCAGGGCAATCATCTCTTCCGGTTCAATCCGCCGCAAATCAAATCGCTGGCACCGCGACAACACTGTCACCGGCACCTTGCGAATCTCGGTGGTGGCGAAGATGAACTTTACATGCGCAGGCGGTTCTTCCAGTGTCTTGAGCAGCGCGTTGAACGCGCTTGTCGACAGCATGTGCACTTCGTCGATGATGTAAATCTTGTAGCGCGCCGACGCCGCCCGGTAATGCACCGAGTCGATGATCTCGCGGATGTCGCCCACACCGGTGCGGGACGCGGCGTCCATTTCCATGACGTCGACATGCCGCCCCTCCATGATCGCCACGCAATGCTCGCATTGCCCGCAAGGGTCGGTTGTCGGCCCGCCGGTGCCATCGGCACCGATGCAGTTCAGGCCCTTGGCAATGATCCGCGCGGTTGTGGTCTTGCCGATGCCGCGAATGCCGGTCATCACAAAGGCCTGCGCAATCCGGTCCGCCTCGAACGCGTTTTTCAGCGTGCGCACCATCGCTTCCTGGCCGACCAGATCGGCAAAGGTTTCGGGGCGGTATTTGCGGGCAAGCACCTGATAGGGCGTGGCGTCGGTCATGGGGCAGGCATCCTAAATGTCCGCGGCCAAGCTATGCCACCATCTGACCAACGTCCACCACGTCCTCGCCGTTTGCGCGCGCTGACCAAGGCCGGGTCAGAGATACCAAAGCAATATCCCGGTGGCGATGGCCCCCGCTGACAGAATTCCGGTGATCACGGTCATGGATCGGTTCGTCTGACTGTTCGTCGCGTGTTCGTTCATCTCTTTCTGGGTCCGGCAGGAATTGCGCCACGCGGCCCAGAAAATCAGCACCGCCACAAGGATAAAGATCGACGCCACGGCTTTGGGCACCCATGTCGGCTCAAACGGGCCAAAGAGCGCGCGCAGGCCAAGCGCCAGGGCGACCGATGCCATACCTGTGCGCATCCACCCGGCAAACGTCCGTTCATTGGCAAGAACCGTCCGGTCCTCTGCCCAGTTCGTCCGCTCTTCGGCAAGGTTGTTCTTGTCCGACATGCCACCCCGCACTTGTGTAACCCCGTCAGGGTTGCCTTAGCCGTTCCACCGCACTGTTCCGACTTCGCTGACGTCATACCCTGACAAGCCTGCCGCGTGATCGCAAAAGGCGTCTGTTCGTAAAAACTGAACGAAACGCTGAAACGCCGGCTCAAAATAGGACGTTCGACTGACCAACAGGTCGAACCGTTCTTCCAACAGTGGCACAAACCCAAGTTTGTGCTGATGCGCCAACGCGGCCAGGCCGAACGTGGCATCGGTTTCCCCGGCGGCCACGGCCAACACGGCATCCGCTTCGCTGCGGGCAACCGGGCCAAGGTTGAGCGAGTCGGGCGGCACGCGGGCGTCGCGCAGCAGATGGTCAAACAGGGTACGGGTGCCCGCCCCGATCTGGCGCGGGGTAAAGGACCGTCCGGCCAGATCCGCAACGCAGGTGATCTTGGACGACATCTCCGGCGTCAGCACCAGACCGCGCTGTCGTTTGGCGAATGACAGCAAAACGGCAGGGGTGCCGGAAAACCGCGCGTCGACGACAGAAAGATTCCAGAGGTTCTGCGCGGGATCGAAGATGTGGATACCGGCAGCCAGCCCCTCACGGGCGCTGAACCGGTCCAGCCCGTCCTGTGAGCCGTCAAAAAACGTAGCAATGCCGCATTCAGATTGCCGCAAGGCCCAGTCCAGCAGCGGGTCATGACTGCCTAGAAACACCGCCGGACGCGGCGTCTCTGCCGCAGATGTGCCGGATTGCCCACGGGCCAGCCAATTGTGAACCGCCTGTTCCGGGAAAAGCAGCTTTCCCGTGACCTTGGAACAGGGCACCGCCCCCGAGGCCGCAAGGTCATAGACCTTGCGCTCCTTGATCCTCAGAAGCTCGGCCAGTTCGGGAACCGTGAGATACCGGTCGTGCAGGGGGGGCTTGGCGTAGGGCATGTCGATGCGACTATGTCCGACACGCAAAGCCACCGCAAGATCACGTCGACGGGGCAGGCGCGCCCGGTCTATCCGGCATTCGGGAAGAACAATTGTTGCCCGTCGCGCATATAACCCCCGATTGCCGATTGGCCGGTGTCCGACAGCAACCAGTCAATGAAAGCCTGTCCATCATCGGCGTTCACGTTGGGGCATCGGTCCGGGTTCACAAGGATCACGCCATATTGGTTAAACAGCGCGTCATCGCCCTGAACCGCGATGTCAAAATCAGCCTTGTTGCCAAAGCTGATCCAGGTCGCGCGGTCGGTCAGCACATATGCGTTCATGCCAACACCCGCGTTCAGCGTCGCGCCCATGCCGGATCCGGTTTCACGATACCACGCCCCCGAGCCCGTGCTGGGGTCAATGCCGGCTGCGGCCCAAAGCGACAGTTCTTTCTTGTGTGTGCCGCTGTCATCGCCGCGCGATGCGAACATGGCCTGCGTGTCCGCAATCGTGGACAGGGCGACGCCCGCGTCAGACCCGCCGGATATGTTGGCCGGGTCTGAACCGGGGCCAACAAGGACGAAATCGTTATACATGACATCCGACCGCGCCACGCCATACCCATCGGCCACGAACTTTTCCTCCGATGCTTTTGCATGCACCAGAAGCACGTCACCGTCACAATTCTGCGCATTGCGGATCGCTTGCCCGGTGCCCACGGCAACCACGTTTACCGTGATGCCTGTCTCTTGGGTAAAGATCGGAAGGATGTGGTCATACAATCCGGAATTCGCGGTCGAGGTGGTGGATTGTACCAGAATGCTGCCATCGGCTGCGGCCGGGGCTGCCATGAAGGCGGACAGGATCAGGCTGGTGAGGGCAGAAGTGTAACGCATGCAATACGCTCCGAAGTTTAGAGGACAAGATGATCAGAAAGGTAATCCCGCGCCTGCGCCGATGTTGGCGCGCGGAAGAACTGGTCCGCCGGGCTGTGCTCGGCAATGGTCCCGTCGGCCACAAAGGCAACGCTGTCGGCCAGACGCCGGGCCTGACCCACGTCATGGGTGACAAGCACACATAACGTGCCGTGGTGGCGCTCTTCGCACAGGATGTCTTCGATCACGCGGGCGGAATTGGGATCAAGGCTCGCGGTGGGTTCATCGAGGAACAACACACGTGGTCTGATCGCCAAGGCGCGGGCCAGCGCCAACCGCTGCTGTTCGCCGCCCGACAACAGCCGCGCGGGCTGTTTGTTGCGTCCGGCAAGGCCAACCCGGTTGAGCAAGCTGTCCCGGAAATCCGGATCCTTGGTGCGGCGGGATTTCAGAACGAAATCCACATTCGCTTCCACCGAGCGACGCAACAGCACCGGTTTTTGAAACACCATCGCCTGCGCCACGCGGTCAGATGCGGATAACGCGACACCCCGCCAGAACACCTGACCGGCCTTCGGGGGCAACAACCCGTGCAGCAATCGCAAGGTCAGGCTTTTGCCGGCGCCGTTCGGGCCAATCAGGCAGTGAATCCCGCTATCCGGCAGATGCAGCGTCAGACCCCGGATCAGCGCCGCCTTCGACGCATCGAATTGCAGGCCAATGGCCGACAACCCGGTCGGGGTTGCAACATCTGTAGATGACACATCAAGCATGCTGGTATCACGCATAGGCCGCCTTCGTTGCGGTGGTACGCACCGAATAGACCATCGCGTTAACCGCAAGCGCCAAGGTCATGAGCACAATCCCAAGGGCCAGCGCCAGCGCCAGTTCCCCTTTGGACGTTTCAAGCGCGATGGCTGTTGTCATGACACGTGTCAGGTGGTCGATATTGCCCCCTACGATGATCACCGCGCCAACCTCGGCCACTGCGCGGCCGAAACCGGCCAGCGCCACCGTCAGAAGCGCATAGCGCCCGTCCCAGACCAGCGCCTGAACGCGTTGCCATCGGCTCAGGGCAAGGGATTGGAATTGTTCGGCATATTCGCCATCCAGGCTTTCCAGCACCTGACGCGACAGCGCTGCCACGATCGGCGTGATCAACAGCGTCTGCGCAATGATCATCGCTGTGGGGGTATACAGGAGGCCAAGAAACCCCAGGGGCCCGGACCGCGACAGGTAGAGATACACAAACAGCCCGACCACCACAGGCGGCAATCCCATCAACGCATTCACCACCACGAGCGCCGCGCCGCGCCCGCGAAACCGTGTTGTCGCCAGCAATGCCCCCAGCGGCAGGCCAAGCACACAAGCAAGCAGCGTCGCACTCAGGCTGACATAGAGGGACAGGCCGACAATTTCGAAAAGGTCGGGATCTGCCGAGAACACCAGTGCGAGGGCGAGGCTGAGGGCCTCTGAAATACTGTGCATGACTCACGCCAAGTTGCATAATTTCCGAAATAGTCGCAAATTCCGGAAATTATGCAAGGCCATACTTGGTCGCGTTGCGTTCTTGCGGATTTGTCGCATTCTGGATGCGCGTCCGTTCACACGTCATGCGGTTGTCTCGGCACAAAACGATCTCAAACCAAGAAGCAAGGCGCAGGTTCATGAGCGATACGAACAAAACACCAACGACGGACCTCCGCGAAGGAGAGGTGTCAAACGGCTCATCCGTGTCACCTGACGTCGTGGTTCAGTTCATCGGCACCATCCGCACGCCGTTCAGCACGCGTGACCAATGCCCACGGCAGGGGCGGCTGGACGGACCGGAGTGCCGGTTGGAACTGCTGCCGCACTGGCAGGCGGCATTGGACGGCATCGAGGCCTATGACCACCTTGACGTGTTGTATTGGCTGCACCAGTCGCGCCGCGATCTCGTGCTGCAATCGCCCAAGGGCAAAGGCAAAACCGTGGGCACTTTCGCGCTGCGATCGCCCGTGCGCCCAAACCCGATCGGATTGTCCCGCGTACGGCTTGTCCGGCAAGAGGGGCCAGTACTGGTGGTGCGAGGGTTGGATTGTCTTGACGGAACGCCACTTGTCGACATCAAGCCATCGCGGTGTGAATTTACACCCAAGGCACCGCCAAAAGACGCGGACCGTATGTAGAATATCCGTCGGCACAAACGAAAAAGGCCGCCCCGAAGGACGGCCTTTCCAAAGTCGGTACAAGTAAAGCGATTAACGCTTGGAGAACTGGAAGCTCCGACGCGCCTTGCGCTTACCGTATTTCTTACGTTCCACAACGCGGCTGTCGCGCGTGAGGAAGCCAGCGGCTTTCAATGCGCCACGCAGGGAGGGATCGTAAAGCTGCAGCGCTTTGGAGATGCCGTGCTTGACCGCGCCGGCCTGACCCGAAAGACCGCCGCCCTTGACGGTTGCCATCACGTCGAACTGGTCGGCAACGCCGGCCACGTCGAACGGCTGGCGCAGGATCATCTGCAGAACCGGACGTGCAAAATACACGTTCATTTCCTTGCCGTTCACGTTGACCTTGCCGGAGCCCGGCTTGATCCAAACGCGGGCAACCGCGTCTTTCCGCTTGCCTGTGGCATAGGACCGACCCAGATCGTCACGCTGGGGTTCGGCCGGTGTTTCAACAACTTCCGGAGCTGCTTCAACGCCAGCAACGGCGTTCAGATCTTCAAGAGAATTGAGTTGCTCAGCCATTATTTCGCCGTCCGTGTGTTCTTGGAGTTCATGGACTTCACGTCCAGCACTTCGGGGCTTTGCGCCTCGTGCGGATGCTCGGCACCGGCGTAAACGCGCAGGTTTGTCATGATCTTGCGCGACAGGCGGTTGCCCGGAAGCATACGCTGAACCGCTTTCTGGACCACGCGCTCGGGGTGCGCGCCTTCGAGGATCTGCTGCTTGGTGCGGGACTTGATGCCGCCCGGGTAACCGGTGTGCCAGTAGTAGTTTTCCTGACGCTTGTTGCCGGTCAACTGGATCTTGTCCGCGTTGATCACAATGACATTGTCACCTGTGTCCATGTGCGGGGTGAAGGTCGCCTTGTGCTTGCCACGCAGGCGAGTGGCAACGATCGACGCGAGACGGCCCAGCACGACGCCTTCGGCGTCAATGATGATCCATTTCTTGTCGATATCTGCCGGTGTTGCAGAATAGGTTTTCATCTTGGGAGTACCCTGACGTTTGATTGGTGAATCAGGGCATACCGCGCCCCGAGCATTCGATGGGCGGGTTATACGGATTGCAAAATCGCAGTCAAGCGCGCGACATTCAAATTAACTCATGAAAAACAATAGCTTAAAAATAAGGTATTATTGTACCCCATCGCAAAACGGTGTTTTACGTGGTCCCGATCTCCAGTTTGCGGAAAACCAGGTAGGGGTCCATCGCGGCGTCATGCGGATTGCCGTCATATCGGGTTGTGCTGCTGAAGCCGAGCCGATCATACAACGCCAGCATCGAGCTGTTGCCACGGATGGTATCAGCGTAGATCGTTGTTGCACCCATTTCCCGGGCTTTGGCGATGCGCTGTTCGATCAAACTGCGCCCAAGACCCAACCCGCGGGCCAGATCGCGCACATAAAGACGCTTGAGCTCGGCCCGATTGGCGTCGAGCAGCCGCATGAACCCACACCCAAGCAGAAAACCGGAACTGTCCCGGGCAAAAACGATGGCTCCGTTTGGCGGCAGAAACGTATCGATGGATTCGATGCCTTGCTGCACTTCTTGTTCGATGCTGAACCGCGGCCCGCCGACATTCATCAGGCGTTCCTGGATTTGGCCGTAATACTCGGTCAGAACGTCGGAAAGCTCTTCGAGATCAGGCGTGTCCTGTGCAAAAGAAAGGGTGATGTCCAATGGCATGAAGGGCTTTCAGGGTGAGTCGCTTGCACAGCCTATCGCCCGATCTGAATGGCCGCGACTATTTTTTGAGCATTTCACGGATTAATCAGACACTTATCTGTTCCGGCGGGTGCTGCAGCAAATCGCGGAGTTGATGCATCGCCGTTTCGAATTGTTCCAATGGAATCTGGGCATTAACGGCAATACGCACCGCATGCGGCGCGCGTCCGTCGCGCAGGGCAAACTCGTCTGCAGACCGGATCTGGATATCGCGCGCCTCGGCCGCTCGGCAAAAAGACGCCGCTCGCCAGCCTTGTGGCAGGTGCAACCACAGGAACGGGACGTCCTCGTGCCAGGTCAGGTCATAGCTGCCAAGCGCGTTCACGGCGACGCGGACATAGGCTGCCATATGCGCACGGATCTCGGTCACGATCCGTTCGGTTTCGGGGCTGGTCAATATGTGTTCGGCCACTTCTGCAAGCGGCTGTGCCAGCCCAAAGAACCCGTGTTCTGCCACCTGCCTCAGATCCGGCCCGCGCCCTCTGGGGGCCACGGCAAAGCCAAGGCGCAGGGCAGGGGTCAATACCTTTGAAATCGAGGCCACATGCCAGGTGCGCTCGGGCGCAAGGATGCGATAGCTGGGCGCGGTATTGTCCGTGCGACGGTAGCAATCATCCTCGATGATCTGGATATCCAGCGTGCGACACACTTCGGCGATCGACCGCCTGCGCTCGGACGGTGTGCACAGCAACGTCGGATTGTGCACATCCGGAGAGGTACAAAGCACCTGCGCGCCGGTTCGGCGGATGGCGGCCTCCAGCGCGTCGGGCAGAATGCCCTTGTCATCACTGGGCAACCCGACCGCATCTGCGCGCAACAGATCGGCGGCGCGGCGGAAGCCGGGATAGGCCATATCTTCGACAAGGATTGTCGGGTTGTTGCCCCGCAATATCGCCTGCAGGATGACGCCCAACCCGTTCTGTGCGCCATGCACCAGCACCACATCGGTTTCGTCGATGCGACCCAGCGGAATGTTGCGCAACCAGTGGATCGCGGCTTCGCGCAAGGGCTTGTAGGCGTCGCGTGTGGGGTAGTGGATCAACCGCTCCGGTTCGTTTTTGCCAATATTCGCAAAGGCATCCTTGAGAAGCGCAATCTGCCCGAGATCTGGCAGTTGCGGGCTGACCAGTGACAGCTTGCCATCAACAATCGGCACCGACACATATTCGCGCGGCAGTGGCGCACGCGGGGCGGGGCCGCCTGCCACAAAGGTGCCGCGACCAACTTCTGCCACGGCATGCCCCGCATCGGTCAGCAGCGTGTAGGCGCGCGCAACAGTACCGGGGGTGATGCCGAGCGACCACGCCAGTTCCCGCACCGGAGGCAGCTTATCCCCGGTTTTCAGGTCGCCTGACCGGATGGCAGATTGTATCGCATCCGCGACGCGTTTGTACTTGGGGCCGTTGCCGGACTGGGGCAGGGCGACGATCCTGTCGGGGGCAATTGTCGATGAAATTGTATCGGGCACAATCTTTCTCTGGATAGGGGTTGCGGTACAATGTATCGCATTTTGTATCGTGATTGACCTCTATCTATCATGATTCTGTTAAATTGTGTCAATACATTTGAGGAGCACACCATGACACGCGCATCTTACGCCCCCCAGCTTTCGTATCTTGGGCAGCAGACAACACTTTCCCCGTTGGCTGTCGTGGCGTTGCGCGTCGCGGTGACCCTCACGCACTGGTCCGAACGTCGCAGGACGCGTGGCCATCTCAAACAGCTTGATGATCACCTGTTGCGTGACATCGGCATGGATCGGTTGACCGCGACCAAAGAGGCCAACCGTAAGTTCTGGCGGGCGTAATCCCTGCGTCAGTCAGATCGTTCCTTGGGGTGCAAAGACCGGCTTTGCGCCCCTTTTTTCGTTCCGGCGTTACCCACGCGCCCTCACCGCTTTGGTGGGAGAGAATAGGTCAGGGTCGCGCGCGCGACGGGATCGTCCTGTCCTTCGGAATACAGCAATACATCGGTGACGCTCAGGGCCCGACCCAGTTTCAGGACCGTGGCGTGGGCAAGAATGTCCGCACCGGCCACGGGTTTGCGCATGAAATCAATCGAACAATTGGTGGTCACCGCCAGCGCCTCTTTTCCGATCCGCGACATGGTGGCGACATAGGCGGCAACGTCGGCCAGGCTGAACATTGCGGGACCCGAAACCGTGCCGCCGGGGCGCAGGTGCTGATCCGAGGCATGCAAGCGCATCACCAGCAGGTCGTCATCAAGACGATCAATCCCGAACATGCCTTTCACTTGCGGAAAAACCTCATCCAGAAAGGACGCCATCTCGTCCGCAGCTACTTTGATCGCCATGCTTTCCTCCCCTGCATTCAGCAGCTAGAGTTGCGCCAAGTCACTGGGAGGACAAGATGAAAATCTTGGAACGTCACGACACGGACGCGGTGTGTCATCTGCGACTGAACGCTCCAGAGCGTCTGAATGCACTGTCCGACGAAATGCTCGCCGCGCTGCAGGACCAGATTGATGCGTTGCAGGATGACAGATCCATTCGAATGGTTGTCCTGTCGGGCGCAGGCAAAGCTTTTTGCGCCGGGCATGATCTGAAACAGATGACAGCCGGGCGGCAGGCCGAAGATGGTGGCAAGGCGTATTTCAAAGACCTGTTTGAGCGGTGCGCACGGGTCATGACCGGAGTACAGAAGCTCCCCCAGCCGGTGATCGCGCAGGTGCACGGCATTGCGACGGCGGCGGGATGTCAGTTGGTGGCATCCTGCGACATGGCCGTCGCGGCCCAAGGCACGCGGTTTGGTGTGAATGGCGTGAATATCGGCCTGTTCTGTTCCACCCCCATGGTCGCGCTGTCGCGCAATATCCCGCGCAAACAGGCGTTCGAGATGCTGGTGACGGGGCAGTTCATCGACGCCGACCGCGCCGAAGCGCTTGGGCTGATCAACAAGGTTGTGCCGGGTGATCAGCTTGCCACGGAAACGGCAGATCTTGCGCGCCTTGTGGCCAGTAAGCTGGGCGCGGCCGTCAAGATCGGCAAACAGGCATTCTACGAACAGGCGCAAATGTCACTGGACGAGGCCTATGCCTATACCGGCGATGTCATGGTCGAAAACATGCTGTACCGCGATACAGAGGAAGGCATCGCCGCTTTTCTGGAAAAGCGGTCGCCGGACTGGACGCAATAACCTTTGTTCCGCCCATCGTTCCCTTTGCGTGCCGGGATGAAAGTCGGCCTGTTGGGCGGATCGTTTGATCCGGCGCATGACGGGCACGCGCATCTGACCCGCGTTGCACTAAAGCGGTTCGCACTGGACCGTGTGATCTGGCTGGTTTCGCCGGGCAACCCGCTCAAGTCGCGCGGGCCAGCGCCCTTGGAAGATCGCATGGCCCATGCGCGCGCAGTGATGCGTGATCCGCGCGTGCACGTCAGCGATTTCGAGGCGCGGATCGGCACGCGTTACACCGCCGAAACCATTGCAGCGCTGAAACGCGCGCATGCCGGTGTCAGGTTCGTCTGGCTGATGGGCGCTGACAATTTGCAGCAATTCCACCGCTGGGACCGATGGGAAGACATTCTGCAATCCGTGCCCGTTGGCGTGCTGGCACGTCCGGGCTGGCGGCAATCCGCCCTGCATTCGCGCGCTGCCCGCCAATACCGCGATGCGCGTCTGCCCGGGCGGGCGTCGCATCTTCTTGCGCTCCAGCCGCCGCCATGCTGGTGTTTTGTGAACATGCCGATGCGGCCGGTCAGCTCGTCCGAAATCCGGGCAAAGGGGGGGTGGCAGGCCGACGCTGCGCGGCAGCAAAGCTGATCGCGTTCACCGTCGCTTGATAACTCACCTCAGCCGCTTGTACGCGCCTCACGCATAAGGTTAGATCGCTGCCATGACACGGGAACTCTCACGTCGCGCGCTGCTTGGAGGGCTGGCTTTTGCCGGTCTGGGCCAATCGGTCATGGCGCAATCCGCTTTGGCCCCTTTGGCGTCGCTGCGCCCAACGGCGCGCGAAACCGATCTGCTCAAGGCGTATCAAGCGCCACTGTCGGAACTGGTCGCGCAATCCGGGCTGAACGGCAAGGTCAGCGTGCAGGTGGCGGATGTCAAAACCGGGCTGGTGCTCGAATCGCACAATCCGCTGCGCGCGCTGCCGCCCGCCAGCGTCGCCAAGGCGCTGACGGCCTGTTACGCGCTGGATGTGCTGGGGCCGGGGTATCATTTCGAAACACGTGTGCTGGGCACCGCCCCTGTTGTGAATGGCCGGTTGGACGGAAATCTCATTCTTGCCGGGGGTGGCGATCCGACGCTCGACACCGATGCACTGGCCGACATCACCAAGCGCCTGCGCGACGAGGTCGGCCTGACCGAGGTGACGGGGCGCTTTCTGGTCTGGTCCGGCGCGCTGCCGTATCTCAAGGACATCGACAGCGAACAACCGCATCAGGTGGGGTACAATCCGGGCCTGTCCGGGCTTAACCTGAACTTCAACCGCGTGCATTTCGAATGGAAGCGCGGGTCTGATGGCTACTCGGTTGCAATGGACGCGCGGTCCGCAACCCTGCGCCCGGCGGTCCGAACTGCGCGGATGCGGATCGAGCCCCGGAAATATCCGATCTACACCTATGCCGATGGGGGAAGCCACGACACCTGGACCGTTGCGCGGTCGGCCCTTGGCAAGAATGGATCGCGCTGGCTGCCCGTGCGCAAGCCCGCGCTTTATGCCGCCGAAGTGTTTCAGATCCTCGCGCGGTCGAACGGGATCGTGCTGAAAGCCGCCGAACAGATCGACGCATTGCCAGCGGAAACAACGCCGCTTGTCGCGCATCAAAGCGCGCCGTTGCGGATCGTGCTGCGCGATATGCTGAAATATTCAACCAATGTCACCGCAGAATGCGTGGGATTAACCGCCACCACGGCGCGCCTTGGATCTGCGACATCGCTCAAGATGTCCGCTGACGCGATGAACACCTGGGCCAAGGAGACGCTTGGCATGACATCACCCGCGCTGGAGGACCACTCCGGCCTGGGGGATGACAGCCGCTTGTCCGCGCGTGATATGGTCAAGGCCCTGATTGCCGCGCGCAAGGTGATGGGGATCAAACCCTTGCTCAAGGCGCATCCGCTGCGCACCGAAGACCGCAAGGTGATCGAGGATCATCCGGTCAAGGTGCATGCCAAGACGGGCACCTTGAACTTTGTCAGCGGTCTGGGCGGTTTTGTGGATTTGCCGGACGGGACCGAACTGGCTTTTGCGTATTTCTCGGCTGACCTGCCCCGGCGCGATGCGCTCAGCCGCGAGGAACGCGAACGGCCTCCGGGCGGCAAGACCTACAACACGCAGGCGCGAAAACTGCAGCAGCGTATGCTCGCCCGGTGGAGCATCGTCTACAACAGTTAGCGATCAGGGCGACGCACCGCTCAGAGCCGCATGTGCCGCGCCCGCGATCCGCGTTCGATGGCGGCGGCGTGCAGGCGGTCAAGGTTCAATTCGTAGCGAATCTCTTCCAGCAGGCGCAGTTCGGTCTCGTTCAGCGTACCGTCCGCCGCCGCCACGTCGCAGGCAAGCGCATAGGCGGTTTCGAACAAACGCTCTGGCAGGCTGTCGCGGATCAGGCCGAACAGGGCATCCAGCCCGTCTTCCTGTTCAAACAACTCAAACACCAGTCCGGACATCATCGGGATATGCGTTTCGTCATATTCCGCAAAAACCGGCAGATTGTTCACCGCAGAGTTGATCTTGACCAATTCGGCAGTGCGAATGCTCTCGTCTGAGGCAGAGACCGCGATCATCAATGCAACAAGGCAATCCTGCGGGCTAAGCGGGTGGGGAGCGTTTTCTGGCACGGCATTGTCTTTCTGGACTGGAGGGCAGGCACCATCCAACTTATTGACCCGCCCGCGCCCCCGCAATAGGGAGTGCGCTTTAAACCGTGCCACCCCCGGCACTGGTCTCAATCGGAGTACGTGAGCAATGTCTGATCTGCGCGAAGCTGCAATGACCTCAAAGGCCTGGCCCTTTGAAGAGGCGCGCCGGTTGCTCAAACGGTACGAGAAGAAGCCGCCCGAAAAGGGATATGTGCTTTTTGAGACCGGGTATGGCCCGTCCGGCCTGCCGCATATCGGCACCTTTGGCGAAGTCGCGCGGACAACAATGATCCAGCGCGCGTTCGAGGTGATCTCGGACATCCCGACCAAGCTGATCTGTTTCTCGGATGATCTGGACGGCATGCGCAAAGTGCCGGGCAACGTGCCCAATCCCGAGATGCTGCGCGAGCATTTGCAGCGCCCGCTGACGGACGTGCCCGACCCGTTCGGCACACATGACAGCTTTGGCGCGCATAACAATGCGATGCTGAACCGGTTTCTGGACACGTTCGGGTTCGAATACGAGTTTATCTCGTCCACCGAGTTCTATCGCTCGGGCAAGTTTGACGAGGTGCTTTTGCGCGCGTGTGAAAAGTATGACGACGTGATGGCCGTCATGCTCAAGTCGCTGCGTGATGAGCGGCGCGAGACCTATTCGATCTTCCTGCCGATCCACCCCGACACCGGTCGCGTGCTCTACGTGCCGATGAAGAACGTCGATGCGGCCAAGGGTGAGATCACGTTCGATGATGAAGACGGGCGCGAGATCACACTGCCGGTCACCGGCGGCAACGTCAAACTCCAGTGGAAGCCCGATTTCGGCGCGCGCTGGGCGGCGTTGGACGTGGACTTTGAAATGTACGGCAAGGACCACAGCACCAACACGCCGATCTATGACCGCATTTGCGAAATCCTGGGTGGGCGCAAGCCGGAACATTTCACTTACGAACTGTTCCTGGATGCGGATGGTCACAAGATTTCCAAAACCACCGGCAACGGTGTCAGCATCGACGAATGGCTGACCTATGCCAGCACGGAATCGCTGTCCTATTTCATGTATCTCAAGCCCAAGACGGCCAAGCGGATGCATTTTGACGTGATCCCCAAGGCGGTGGACGAATATCACCAGCAACTGCGCGCCTATCCAACGCAGGACGCCAAAGGGCAGGCGAACAACCCGGTCTGGCACATTCATTCCGGTGACGTGCCGGAATCCAAGATGGTTGTCCCGTTCTCGATGCTGCTGAACCTCGCGTCGGCTGCCGGTGCCGAGGACAAGGATGCGATGTGGGGCTTTATCCAGCGCTATGCGCCTGATGCGTCGCCGGAAACGAACCCGGATATGGATCAGGCTGCTGGGTTTGCGGTGCGCTACTACAATGACTTCGTGAAACCCACGAAGACCTACCGCGCACCAAACGACAAAGAGCGCGCCGCGATGGAAGATCTGGCCACCCGGCTTGAGGCGCATGACGGTGCGACCGACGACGAAACCCTGCAAACGCTGGTCTTCGCGGTGGGCAAGGAACACGAGTTCGACCCGCTCCGCGACTGGTTCAAGGCGCTGTACGAAGTGCTGTTGGGCCAGTCCCAAGGCCCGCGTTTTGGTGGCTTCATTGCGCTCTACGGAGTTGCGGAAACCGTGGCGCTGATCCGCAAAGGTCTGGCCGGAGAGCTTGGCTAATCACACGCCCCAAGGTCGGACAGATTTGTCCGACCTGCCGCGCGCCCTACCTTAGAAACAGCCAAAGGGAGGGAGCTTAATGCGTAAACTCATAATTGGACTGGCTCTGGCCGCATCTGTCAGCGGTGCTGTCTGGGCGCAGGACGTGCTGTCGCCGGAACCGGCGATCGAGACAACCATCCAGAACCAGATCGACGCGTTCCTGAAAGACGATTTCGAAACCGCGTTTACATTTGCAAGCCCAAGCATCCGAAACATGTTCGGATCATCCGACAATTTCGGCCGCATGGTGCAACAAGGCTACCCGATGGTCTGGCGCCCCGAAGACGTGGTCTTCGGCGACCTGCGCGCGATTGCCGGTGGTCTGTATCAAATGGTGATCGTCAAAGACGCGGATGGCGCGTTGCACTACCTTGATTACCGGATGCAGCAGATCGACGGCGAATGGCGCATTGCTGGCGTTCAGATCCTGCAAGCCCCGGATGTTTCGGCGTAAATTGTGCGCTGTTACGGAGTGTCGGTAAGGTCTGACGCGTCGAGCACATAGGCTTTACCAAACCCGCCATTCAGATGCGCGCCAAGCGGTGTGAAGCGCACCAGTGCAAAGTCGGCGAATCCGATATACAGTTTTGCTTTTGGTTGTTTGGCCAGAAATGCCTGCGCCAACCGCGCATGTGCCACATCGCCATGTCGCACAAAACCGGCTTCCGCCTGAAGGCTCAATCGCGGATAGGTCAGCGGATCCCCCTTTGCGCCCGGTTCCCCGATCAGCAGCGAACACACCGGCGTTTTCTGCAGTGCAGCGCTGTGCTGGCTCAGATCAGAAATCAGGCTCAGGGGGATGCGATCCGGTCCCTCCACCAGCGCAATCCGGCTGACCATTGGCGCGCCTGTGTCCGGGTCGATCAAGGAAAGCGCTGCAAATCGGGCAGACTGCATCACATCCCGCACCATGGCGCGGGCCTCGTCATCCACGGGTCGAATGGGTGATTTCATGGCATCAAACCTTTCCACAATCGCGGGTGTGTCAATTTTTATGCTGCACCTGCACAATATGCCCCGTACGCTTTGCCCGAATCGGGGGACGATGCAATGACCGGACATGTCATCACAGTAGCGCAACAAAAGGGTGGCTCTGGCAAGACCACGGTGTCGGCCAATCTTGCCATCGGTTTCCTGCGTCAGGGCAAAAGCGTGGCGCTGGTGGATATTGATCCGCAGGGCAGTCTGGGCCGCTGGTTCATGACACGCATCGAAAATGAAACCGGACCTTTCGAAAACCTCGAATTTGCCACTTCGTCGGCCTGGGGCATCACCTATGAGGTGCGCAAACTGTCCGACAGCCATGACATCGTCATCATCGACACCCCACCCAAAGCCGACAGCGATTTGCGCCCGGCCTTGCGCGTCGCGGATCTGGTGGTGGTGCCGGTCAGCGTCAGCCATGTCGACCTTTGGGCCACCGAAGGTGTGCTTGATCTGGCGCGGCGCGAAGGCAAGGACACGCTGGTGGTGCTGAACCGCGCGCGCAAGAACACGAACCTGGGGGCCGAAGTGGCGCAAGCCGCCGAAGCGCTCGAAGCGCGCATCGCGCAGGCCCAACTGGCCAACCGGGTGATCTATGCCGAAGCGCTGGGGCAGGGCCGGGGCGCCGCCGAAGGACGCAAGACACCGGCACAGGCCGAAGTGGATGCGCTCACGTCAGAGGTGGCAGAGGTGCTGTCAAACGGGTAAACGCAGTCCAACACTGCCGGAGCCAGCACCATGACCGATCTTGACGCCCTCAAAGAGGTGATCCGCGCCGACAGCGCGTCGCGGGGCCAGACCGTCTCGAAACTGGGCTATTTCTGCGCACCGTTCCGGCCCGCGTCGGGGCCGTTTTCCGACAAGGTGATCAAGATCTATCGCGGCCTGCCGGATGCCGTGGCGCTTGACCGTCTGGCGCAGTGCCACGACGATTACGTTGTCGCGCTCAACACCGCTGGCGTGGCACTGCCCGACACTGAATTTCATCTGCTCGATATGCCGGGGGGGCGCATTCCGGTGATCGTCCAGGAAGCGCTTCCCTCGGATGCGATGATGCGCCCGCAGATGCAGGCGGCGTCGTTGGACAACACGCTCAAGATGATGGAAGCGGCAGGCGATGTGATCGCCACCTTCTGGAACAACGCGGATCAATTCGACACCCGCATCGGATTTCACCCGTCGATCCGCAACTTCGCCTATCTCGATGGCAAGGCCCTGTTCTTCGACACGTTCCCGCCGCTCATCCATTACAGCCGCGATGAAATGGGCAAGCTGCTGCTGCAGTTTTCCGACAAACCACTGATGCGTTGGGTGGGGCCGCTGCTGCAAACCAAGGTCACCGGCATTCAGGACGAATGGTACTCCGCGCCAGAGACGGTGGTCGGGCTGGTCGGGTCGGCCTGCCGTCTGCGCCCCGATGATGCCGACGCCTACCTGACCTGGGGGCGCGACTTTAGCACCCGTCGCATGGCGCGCTGGGCGGACGAGGCGCTGCCGCAGCTGCAGGAGCCCCCACGCTTGCCAGGATACTGGACCGGATTTCGAAAGCTGCTGGGCTTGCAGGGCGAACCAAACGTGTCCTGAGACAGGATCGCCATCTGATGCGGATCAATGTGGCGGCCCGCCGTTTGCGATACCATTGTGGCATCAGCGAATTAGGAGGGGTCTGATGTACAAAAATATCCTTGTTCCCATCGCACTTGACGGCGAAGACGATCGCGCCGCACACGCCATTTCGGTGGCCAAGAAATTGGCCGATGACGGCGCGCGGATCACGTTGCTGCACGTGGTCGAAGCCGTTCCCAGCTATGCCATCAGCTACATCTCCGCTGACATCATCGCGGCCACGCGCAAGGCCATCGACGACGAAATGGAGCGCATCGCCTCCGAGGCAGGGGCCGTCGCCGCTGTCATCGAAGGGCATTCGGGGCGGTCGATTCTCGACTACGCCGAAGAGCATTCACCAGACCTGATCGTCGTCGCGTCCCACCGTCCCGGCATGCAGACCCTGTTGCTGGGCTCAACAGCCACCCATGTGGTGCGGCACGCAAATTGCGCCGTACATGTCCTGCGGTGATTGACATCCGGGCTGTTTGGCGCACGTCCTGACGCCAGGAGTTGCGCATGACAAACAACCTGGCGTTGGACACACGGACGGGCCTGCCCGATGCGTTGCGCGTCTTGCTGGAAAGCTATCCGCGCGACACATGGCCCACGCATGACAATTTCGCGGGGCTGGTGGCGTTCTGGCTTGACCGCCATCTGATGTTTCGCACGCTTTTGACGACACTGATCCGCGATACGGAACGCGTCGCGGACCGGAAGATCGACGAGCAAACCTATCACGGTCGCCTGTCGCGCACCGGGTCCGCAATCTTGCAGAACCTGCACGCACATCATCAGATCGAGGATCACCATTACTTCCCGCTTTTGAGTGGCAAGGAACCGGGCCTTCAGCGGGGCTTTACCCTGCTGGATTCCGATCACCACGCGATGGACGGGCTGCTCAACCGGTTTGCCGACGGTGCCAACGCGGTGATCCGGGGCAACGAAGAGGCCGGTCCGTTTCGCGAAAACCTGCTGACCTTTCAATCCCTGCTGAACCGTCACTTGATCGACGAGGAAGAGCTGATCGTGCCGGTGATTCTCAAACACGGGCCGGATGGGTTAAGCTGATCCCTTTACTTGCCCGGCGCGCCCATGCCACATCTGCCGTCAAACCAAGACGGAGCTTTCTGCATGGATATCGACGATCTGGCACGCCGCATCCTGTCCGGAGAACGGCGCGCATTGGCGCGGGCCATCACCCTTGTTGAAAGCGGCCGCGCGGACCATCGCCAGCACGCGATGCAGCTTCTCGATACCTTGCGCGGCCACGGCAAAGAGGCCCTGCGCATCGGCCTTTCCGGCACACCAGGCGTGGGCAAATCCACCTTCATCGAATCCTTCGGCATGATGCTGACCGGGCAAGGGCTGAAGGTCGCTGTGCTGGCGGTTGATCCCAGTTCGGCCCGCTCCGGCGGGTCCATTCTGGGCGACAAGACCCGGATGGAGCACTTGGCCCGCGATCCAAACGCCTTTATCCGCCCCTCTCCGTCGCAATCCCATCTGGGCGGCGTTGCCCGCCGCACCCGCGAAGCCATCGACCTGTGCGAAGCTGCAGGCTTCGATGTCGTGCTGATCGAAACGGTCGGCGTTGGTCAATCCGAAACGGTCGTGGCGGAAATGTCTGACCTGTTCCTGCTGCTGCTCGCCCCTGCCGGGGGGGATGAACTGCAGGGTGTCAAACGTGGCATCATGGAGATGGCCGATATCATCCTGGTCAACAAGGCCGACGGTGATCTCAAGGCCGCCGCCACGCGCACCTGTGCCGATTACGCCGGCGCGCTGCGCCTGCTGCGCAAGCGCCCGCAGGATCCCGATGGCTTTCCCAAGGCGATGACGGTGTCAGCCTTGGTCGAAGAGGGACTTGAAACCGCGTGGGCCGAGATGAAAACGCTGGCCGACTGGCGGCGCGAACACGGCCATTTCCTGTCGCGCCGCGCAGCCCAATCGCGCTACTGGTTTGAAGCAGAGCTGCGCCAATCCGTCCTCGCGCGGCTGGAGCGCGAACCGATCAAGGGCATCATCGATGCGCTGGGCCTTCAGGTCGAGGATGGCAAGCAAACCCCGGGTCAGGCCGCCGACAAGGTCTTGGCGCAGCTTGAGGGCAGGGGGCCTGCCTCGTGAGCGTCCTGTATCTCGACGAGTATGACGCCGCTATTCGCTGGCTCGACATCGGCACCGGCGATCCAATTCTGTTCCTGCCGGGGCTGAGCATGCCGGTCGCACCCGGTTTCGCTGCGGTTGCCGCCGATCCCGCGCTGCACGGCCGCCGGTGCATTCTTCTCGACTACCTTGGCTCAGGGCAATCCGACCACCCCAAGGGGTTCAACTACGCCCTCAGCGCCCATGCCGCGACCATCATCCGCGTGTTGGATCACCTTGGCATCCAGAGCATCGACGTTGTTGGCCACAGCATGGGAGGCACCGTTGGGATCGTCCTCGCACTGACGCATCCCGACCGGGTGCGCCGTCTGATCGTGGGCGAAGGCAATATCGAACCGGGTGGTGGTCTGATGTCCCTGCGCGTATCGCAAAAGGGCAAGGCAGCATTTCTGGCAGACGGCTACCCATCGTTGATGTCTAATCTGCGCCAGAAAGCGATTGCCGGTGCGGTGGGGGCGGACCGGCTGGTGTCCGGCTGGCGACAGGCTGATCCCGTGGGGATTTATGCCAATGCAAAAGCACTGGTCGATCTGCCCGGAGATTTCTTTGACCGCTTCGTGTCGCTTGCCATGCCCAAAAGCTTCGTCCTGGGCGAACAGAACCTGGGCAATACGCCAACCCCGGACACACCTGATCCGGAACGTCTGAAAGCCCACGGCATAGCCCCCTTGATCGTGGCAGATGCCGGACACGCCATGATGCTGGACAACCATCGCGGGTTCATGGAGGTGCTGGTCACGGCGTTGCAGGACGGCTTACCTGCCTGACCATCCGATTGTGTCCCCAAGCCGGAGCAGAGGGGGCTCTGCCCCCGGCCTGCGGCCTCCCCCGAGGTATTTGGAAAACAGAGACCTTGCAAAGATGCACCCCCTGCACGATGGCAGGGGGCGTCTCCGTTTGCGGCCATCGGCGCCTCCGCCTGTACCGCAGGTCGATTTGACAGAATAATGGTAAACAAATCCTGAAGTCTCTGTTTGAAAAATGCCTTGGGGTGAATGGAGCCGCAGGCGACAGAGGGGCAACGCCCCTTTCTGTCGGACCGCCAGCGGCGGTTCGACATCATTTCCCGGCTCCCCACTTGACGCCTCACCCGCATCCCTCTAAGGACAGCCAACGAGATTCCGGGCGCTGCCAGACGGCGCCCTTTCATATTGGCGGACGGTCTGATCGTCCCCCTTTGATAGAACGAGGATGAGCCCATGTCGCGTGTGTGCGAACTGACCGGTAAAGGCCCGATGACTGGCAACAATGTCAGCCATGCCAACAACAAGACACGTCGGCGTTTTCTGCCGAACCTGAACGACGTGACGCTGCAGTCCGAAACACTCGGCCGTGGCATCAAGATGCGCATTTCGGCGCATGCGTTGCGCAGTGTTGACCACCGTGGTGGTCTCGACAAGTTCCTTGCCAAAGCCAAGGATACGGAACTGTCTGCCAACGCGCTGAAAGTGAAAAAAGAGATCGCAAAGGCGCAGGCCGCCCAGGCCTAAGCCCCTTCCGCATCTGGAAAATTCAGCCTCGTTCGGGTCGCCCGGGCGGGGCTGTTTCCTTTTGCCGCGTTGCGCGTCAGGACCGGGCGTGTACCTCGGTGCTATGCGCAGCCTGACACGCTTCTTTACGCTATGGGGCCTTGTGCTGGTGATTGCGGTCGCCAGCGTGCAGCTTGCCGCGGCCCGCGGGCAGGCCCCGGCTGTCGACACCATGGTGATCTGTACCGGATCCGGCCCCGTTCACATCCTTTTTGATGAAAACGGCGTCCCGACGGGCGGGGTGATGGTCTGTCCCGATTATGCGCTCGCGTTCTTTGCCAACACCAGCGTCACCACGCCTGAGGCGCTGCGCAGCGATCTTTGGCAACGCGTCTGGACCAGCCGGACCGCCGCGCGCGCGGCAGAACAACCGGCCCCGGCCTCGCAGGCAAGAGGTCCGCCCTTTTTTGTTTGATGTCCAAACCTTCCAACGACTCAAACAGAAAGAACTCTCCATGTTGAAAACCATGCTTCTCTCCGGGGCGGCGGCCCTGTGTTTTGCTGTTCCGGCTTTTGCCGAGATTGAAATCCACGATTCCTACGCACGTGCCGCGACACCGAACTCCAAAACCGGTGCCGCGTTCATGATGATTCACAACAAGGGTGGTGAAGCGGATCGCCTTGTCAGCGCCAGCAGCGCCGCGGCGGCGCGGGTCGAATTGCACACGCATCTGGAGGACGCCAATGGCGTCATGAAAATGATGCATGTGGAAGAAGGATTCGCATTGCCCACCGATGGTGAGATCGCCATGAAGCGCGGCGGCAAGCACGTGATGCTCATGGGGCTGACGCAGGGCCTGAACCATGGCGACGCGATTTCGATCACGCTGACCTTTGAGAACGCAGGCGACATCACGGTCGAGGTGCCCGTTGATCTGGAGCGTCAGGACCACGCGACGATGTCCCACGGTTCAGACAGCTAACCCCGTTTGGCGGGGGCAACCCCGCCTCACTTCCCTGACAGCATATCTTCGACCCAGCGTGGGACTGTCTGGCTGGCCGGACCAACGATATGGGTGTCAAACGCATGCGACATGTCGCTGTCGCGCAGGTTCAGTTCCACCGTCGCCGCACCTGCCATCCGCGCTTCTTCGACAAAACCTGCAGCCGGATACACCTGTCCCGACGTGCCGATTGCAACAAACAGATCGCAGCCGTGCAGCGCCTCCAGGATATGCTCCATGTGATAGGGCATTTCTCCGAACCAGACGATGTCCGGTCGTGTGTGGGAGGTGTCACAGGCGGGGCAGGTGTCGGTCTCTGACATTGTCTCCGGGGCGTCCCAGCGATGATCACAAGCCGCGCACAAGGCACCTGCCAAGGCCCCGTGCATGTGAAGAACCTCCGCGCCTGCTTTTTCGTGCAGACCGTCCACGTTCTGCGTCACCAGTAGAGTCTGACCGGGCCAATTGGCCTGCAATCGGGCCAGCGCGACATGCGCCGCGTTCGGCTCTGCCGCGCGCGCCTGACGACGGCGGGCATTGTAGAACTGATGCACAAGGGTCGGGTTGCGGGCAAAGGCTTCCGGGGTGGCCACATCCTCGATCCGGTGCTGCGCCCACAGTCCGCCTTCGTCCCGAAATGTACCCAGACCACTTTCAGCGGAAATCCCGGCTCCGGTCAGAATAACGATGGTGTCCATTTTGCGCATCCGGGTCTTTCCTCTGCTGCGCCCCTGGGGTTAGGTGCGCCATGACCCATCGTATCCTCTTTGTGTGCCTCGGCAATATCTGCCGGTCGCCAACAGCCGAAGCCGTGACCCGCGCCAAGGCACAGGCGCTTGGCCTTGATGTGACACTTGACAGTGCGGGAACCGCCGGTTGGCATGTGGGCAAACCGCCCTACGGCCCGATGCAAGACGCCGCCCGGGCGGCCGGGTATGACATGTCATCGCTGCGCGCGCGACAGGTGTCACCTGCAGATGCGACCGCGTTTGATCTGATTGTCGCCATGGACGCGCAGAACGCGGCGGATCTGGCCGATCTTTCGGCGCCCGTGGTGCTGTTTACCGATTACGCCCGGCACAGTGGCGCGGACCACGTCCCCGACCCGTATTACACGCGTGACTTCACCGGAGCCCTTGCCCTGATCGAAGCCTGCGCCGACGGTTTGCTGGCAGAGCTTTCGGGCGCGCGCCCTCAGGTCTGATACAGCGCGCGGGCAACGTACCACGAGACCGGCAAGGCCAGCACGGCCCCGGCGGCCGCCCCGACAAGGATCGGAACCAGCGTGCCATACCCGGCTGTCAACACCGCAATCACGGCGGTGCCCGCCATTGTTGTGGCGATAAGAGAATACAGAATACCAGCGAGCCTCAGCATAACAGCCTCCAAACAAATGTGTTGGCTCCAATATTCCATATCCGCGATATGGCCACTTTGACCCGGATCAATTCAGCGGGCTGGATTGGTGCGATTGGGCGGATACAGGCGTGCAATTTGCGCGTGATGTTGAGTGGGCATCGCCACGCGTGCAAACGCCGCGCGGTCAACAGGGTGACCGCGCGACGCGACGAAGAAAACTGTCATTCCGCTTTAGAAAAAGGTACCGGGTCAGCTGCCCATGCAGCGCTTGCACAGCGCGGCCTCTGGCACGGCCTCAAGTCGCTCGTCCGAGATCGCCTCACCGCATTTCGGACAAATGCCGTAGCTTCCATCCTCGATCCGCGCCAAGGCCGCATCAATCCGGCGCAGCTCTTCCAGTTCGGTGTTCCCAAGCGCTTCCAGCACCTCGTCGCCCTGCCGTTCGGACGCCCTGTCTTCCCAATCCTTGGGCATGGGGTCGTCAAGTTTGTCTTCGATGTCACGCAGATCGCCGGTGATTTCGGCGCGCCGGTCCATCAGGATTTTCCTTTGCTGCGTCATGTCCATCGGCTGTCTCCTTGCAGTACGGTTTATGCAGCATGGCCCGTCTTCGCTTGCCCGGCTTTGATGTGGCTCAAACCGCGATCCCCGGCAGCGGGCCGGGGCTTTCTCTGAAAAATCTTGCCACAAACGCGGTCGGTGTCGCACACTCACCCGAATTTGATTTATTTTTTTGACGCAGGAGTTTGCATGGGTACGAAAATTAAAGCCTCGGTTGGTCCGGGCGGTGTCAATAACGAAGCCGACGTGAAAGAGGTACGGATGCTCATCGAGCGTCACATGATGGGCAATCACGTCTTCAATTTTGAAATCAACGAAGCGGGGCTGGCGCGGGGGAACAGTCTCTATCCCGAGATCGGCGTCTTGGAATCCGCGTTGGTGATCTTTCAGCAAATTGTCATGGGCTACACGGCAGATTTTGCCGATGGCTTCGTCCAGGCCAGGAAACGCGACAAGACTTGGCTGGCGCTCACCGGACAGGTCGGAAGCGATGGGATCACTCCGGTGGCCCTCAATTCGGTCAGCGCCGCTGTCGGGGACGCGCTGGGAAATGCCGGTGCCTTCAAGATGTTCTGCCAGGGACATTTTACCGAAAAACTGGGTCACCGATACGATTCGAACAAAGACAAGAAGGTCACTCTGGAGGACAGAAAAGCGAGCATCGCATCGCACGGCTGCTGCTTGTGCACGCTCACGATGGCGGCAACCGGCATTGGCCGCCCCCAGCCTTTTTGGCCCAAGAACCTGCTTGCCAAAGACCTGACGCCCTCCATCGCCAACAAGATCGTCAAGGATAACGGCGGCTACACCATGACCGGTCTGCACACGTCCCTCGTTCCCGGACTGTTTGGAATGACCGTCAAGCGCTATGGCGGCGGCGGGTATGAGAACAGCATCGGCCCCAACGCCATTGCGCTGATCGATTCCCACCTGGCCCAAGGCTATCCGGTTGCGGCCCATGTCGATTACAAGGATCGTGCCAGAGGCGATGACTCGGCAGGCGACCATTGGGTGCTCATCGTCCGCAAGAACGGCGGCCCGATTTATCAATACGAAACGATTGATCCGGCCAGCGGTACAATCATGCACATGTGCACCCATGAAAACACACGGGAATACGAGTACATGACGGAAAAGCTGTTGTCCGATATGAGAGACAAGAAATTCTCGTATCAACCGGGCGTGCTTTTCGGTCGCGCGAGTCCCGTTGGCAAGTGTTCGGAAAAGCAACGCAACAAACAGGATGCATACCGCATGGTGCGCTTCCTGTTGCTGTCGCCGGGATAAACCGAACGCGTTGTACGCGCCAAGGCCGCGTCTATGGGCAAGAATAATCATTGCCGGATCGCAGGGCGCCGCCTTATCATGACAGCCTATTTTAGATGGAATGATATTATGAGCTATACAATTAACGTTGTGCGCAGCAACGGCACGGGAACGTTGACGTTCAAAAGTGGCACGGTCAACATTTCTGAAACATGCTGGTGGGATCAGGACGTCGTGATCGACGCGGGAACCTACACGGGTTACGCGACGCGGATGGCCAACAAGGATGATGGCACCGATGGCGGCAAACGCGAAGGCATCTGGCTTGGCAAAGGCGTGCCGTATAACGGCGACGGCAGCACCGCGAACGGTTTTTTCATCCACAAGGGAACAGGACCCTCCTGGTCGGACGGGTGCATCGTTCTGTCAGGCTCCAAGGTCTATGAAATGTGGTCTGAAATCACGCCCAAGGAAACCGGCAATATCAGTGTCGTCATCAAAGATGAAACCGTCCGTCGCGGCCGCCCTAGGGATTGGGACTGCACCCGCGGCATGCATTCGCTTTGGGGCGGGATGCCGAGCTTCTGATGCGCGTATCCCCTTTGAAAAACGCAACAATCGCCATCGCTGTTTGCATGACTGTATCAGCCCCATCTGCGCAAGCCCAAGACGCCGTGCCCATCGACGCCGGCGATGCGCTTGAACTTGTAGAGATGCTCATCGGGCAAGACCCGTCCCGCTATGCGACACCGCTTGCCGCGATGCACGGGCGGGCCGAACTCTACACCAAATACCGCGATCTGGCACAGCAAGGGGACCCGATGGCACAGCGGGTGTGGCTGCTCTTGGGGGACTATGCGGTCCAAAGCGTCGATGCGTCGCTCATGCAGTCCTATGCTGCTGATTTACTGCCAGCCTATGCGCAAGACCCCAAGGCCCTGCTGGCCGCGTTGAAAGACGCGCCATGGCTTGCCCCGTCGACGTGCCGACTGCTTTCCGCGCATTTCGGATCAGAAGACAGGCCAGAGGAGGGGCGGATCGGTTTTCTCGAATCGGAACGCGACCGCATAGCCGGAGCATTGCCCGCGCGCATTGCCCAAGCCTGTCTTCAGGCGATTGAAAACCCGGAGTGAGTCAAGCAATCACCGTGCACACCAAACCTCTGTCGGGATGTGCACGGCTGAGAAATCAGTTGTCCATTTTCAGTGCTGAAATGAACGCCTCTTGCGGGATATCGACCTTGCCGAACTGACGCATCTTCTTCTTCCCGGCCTTCTGTTTTTCCAGCAGTTTCTTTTTCCGGGTCGCGTCACCGCCGTAACATTTGGCCGTCACGTCCTTGCGCAACGCCGCCAGCGTTTCGCGGGCAATCACCTTGCCGCCAATCGCCGCCTGGATCGGGATCTTGAACATGTGGCGCGGGATCAGGTCTTTGAGCTTTTCGCACATCGCCCGACCGCGCATCTCGGCGCGGTCGCGGTGAACCATGGTGGACAGCGCGTCGACCGGTTCCTCGTTCACCAAAATCGACATCTTGACCAGCGTGTCTTCGCGGTAGCCCGTCATCTGATAATCAAAAGACGCATAGCCTTTGGTCACCGATTTCAGACGGTCGTAGAAGTCAAACACCACCTCGTTCAGCGGCAGGTCATAAACCACCATGGCGCGTGACCCGGCATACGTCAGATCAAGCTGGATGCCCCGGCGATCCTGACACAGCTTCAGCACGTCCCCGAGGTATTCGTCCGGCACAAGGATCGTGGCCTTGATCCGGGGTTCCTCAAGGTGATCGACCTTTGACAGGTCGGGCATGTCCGCCGGATTGTGCAACTCGATTTTCTCGCCGTCCCGCATATAGACGTGGTAAATCACGCTGGGCGCGGTGGTGATCAGTTCAATGTTGTACTCGCGCTCGATCCGGTCGCGGATCACTTCAAGGTGCAACAGCCCCAGGAACCCGCAGCGAAAGCCAAAGCCCAACGCGGCCGAAGTTTCCATTTCGTAGCTGAAGGACGCATCGTTGAGCGCCAGCTTCTCGATCGCATCACGCAGGTCTTCAAACTCTGCGCTGTCGACCGGGAACAAGCCACAAAACACCACCGGTTGCGACGGCTTAAAACCGGGCAGGGCGGTGACCGCGCCTTTCTTTTCATGCGTGATGGTGTCGCCGACTTTTGTATCGCGCACCTGTTTGATCGACGCGGTCAGAAAGCCAATCTCGCCCGGACCCAGTTCGTCAATCATGGCCATCGCAGGCCGAAACACGCCGATCCGGTCCACATGGTAGGCCGCGCCGGTCTGCATCATCTTGATGCGTTCGCCCTTTTTCAGAACGCCGTCCATGACGCGCACCAGAACGATCACGCCGAGATAGGCATCGTACCACGAATCCACCAGCATCGCTTTCAATGGCGCGTCACGCTCACCGGTCGGTGCGGGCAGTTTTTGCACAATGGCTTCCAGCGTTTCCTGAATGCCGATGCCGGTCTTTGCCGACACGCGGATCGCATCCGTCGCATCAATCCCGATCACGTCCTCGATCTGTTCGGCCACGCGGTCACAATCGGATGCGGGCAAGTCGATCTTGTTGAGAACCGGAACGATTTCGTGATCCGCATCAATGGCCTGATACACATTCGCGAGCGTCTGCGCTTCAACGCCCTGGGTGCTGTCCACAACAAGCAGCGACCCCTCAACCGCGCGCATCGAGCGACTGACCTCATAGGCGAAATCCACGTGTCCGGGTGTGTCGATCAGGTTCAGCACATAGGTTTCGCCGTCCTGCGCAACATAGTCGATCCGCACCGTGTTGGCCTTGATCGTGATGCCGCGTTCACGCTCGATATCCATGCTGTCGAGCAACTGCTCTTTCATGTCCCGTTCCGCCACCGTGTTGGTGGATTGGATCAGCCGGTCGGCCAGGGTGGATTTCCCGTGGTCGATATGGGCAACGATGGAAAAATTGCGGATACGCGAAAGCTCTGTCATGTGCCGGATATGATGCGGTTTTGGGGTCCGGTCAAGGTGGCGTGATCGTCGCGCGCCGTTTGACAAAAGGTGATTTGAAAACAGGTGCTGGTTCAGGCATGATTATGGCGCAGGCAAGCGCGAAAAACAGGGGCAGCAGACCTTTGGCGCAGGGCAAGTCAAAAGTGAGCAGGCAACATGAAAGTTTTGGCAGCAGTGATGGTTGTGGCGTTGGTCGCCGGATGTGGCGGCAACCGGTTTGATCGGGATGGCGGCGGACAAGTGACGCGCTTTTCCAGCGGACCGATCAGCAAAGCCTGCCTGTCCTCAGACCGAAAAGCCCGGAATTCGCGGCTTTGCGGATGTATCCAGACGGTCGCGAACCAGTCGCTGTCCGGAGGTGACCAGCGCAAGGCGGCGCGGTTCTTCCGCGATCCACAGCGCGCGATGGACGTCAAGATGTCCAAAACCGCATCAGACGATGCCTTCTGGGATCGCTACAAGGTGTTTGCCTCGCGCTCGGAACGGTCCTGCCGGGGCTATTGACCCGCATCCAGAAAGGCGCGGACAGAGGCTTCGAACTCACGCGGCTTTTCAGCATGCAGCCAATGGCCCGCATTTGGAATTTTCGCAAACCGGGCTTTCGGGAACAGCGCGCGAATCTGCGGCCGGTGGTCGGGTGTGACGTAATCCGACGTCGCGCCTGACAGGAACAGAGTGGGGCTTTCGAAACTGCCGTCCACCTGCGGAAACCCGAGGATCTTGGGCATCTCAGCATCCAGCGCATCAAGGTTCAGCTTCCAGCGCTTTTGTTTCAGGTCCAACGACTGCGTGAAAAACGCCTGCAGGGTCGGATCCTCAACCGATTGCGCCAATTGCGCCGATGCGTCCGACCGCTTTTCAACCAAGTGCAGGTCAACCGCGCGCATCGCGTCAATGAACTGCATCTGCGAATGCCCATAGATCACCGGCGCGATATCCGCGACCAGCAGGCGGCCTACCAGTTCTGGCCGGGTCAGGGCCAGCATCATGGCCGCTTTTCCGCCCATCGAATGCCCCACCACATCCATCGGCCCGCCCTGAGCCTCAATCACCTGCGCCAGATCGGCTGCCATATCCTCATAGCCATGCGCATCAGACCAGAAACTGTCCCCGTGATTGCGCATATCAACAGCTGTGACAGGCCCGCGATCCGACAAGCGTTTGGCGATCACACCCCAGTTGCGCCCCGAGCCGAACAGCCCGTGTACGATAAGAAGCGGTGTGGCGGGGCCGTCTGAGGGGTTTAGAAGTGTGTTAAGCATATCCGCTCCATACTGCGACCACATGGGCTTGAGCAAGGCGCGGCGGATGCGTAGGACAGGAAAATGGAACGCACGGACACGATAGAGGCACAGGCCAGCAGCTTGCGCAGCCTACTGGCCAAACAGGTGGGCGCGCGGCGCGGGACCTTGGCCAAACGCGTGGCCAAGGCGGGGCGCATGCTGCCGGTTGCCGTGCGGAATGATATCGCAGCCGTGGCCGAGGCCGAACAGATGTCCCGGCATCCCAAGGTCGGGCGGCGTCTCGATCCCAAAACGACGCATGCCGCTTACGAACGCGCGGCCACCTTCCTGCGGGCCATCGACGTCAGAGACCGCCGCAAGGGTCTTGTCCTGTCGATCCTGGGCAGCATGGCGTTCAACATCCTCGCGGTGGTCACGTTGCTGATCATCGTCCTGCGCTGGCGCGGCCTGGTCTGACGCGGGGCCAGGCGATGCGTCGACGCATCGCCCTTTTTCCGTCGCCGGAAAAAGCCGCGCGGATGGGCGCAAGGTGCATTGACGGACCCCGACCTCCTTCTAGGTGGCCCTTACATGAAAAACGCACTTATCATCGGCGCCAGTGGCGGGCTGGGCTCAGCCATCTCGGACAATTTGACAGCGCGGGGTGTCGCGGTCACCGGTCTGTCGCGGCGCGATCACGGGCTGGATGTCACGGACGAGCCCAGTGTGGCCCAACATCTTGGCGCGCTGGAGGGTCCGTTCGACCTGATCTTCGTTGCCACCGGCGCGCTGGAAATCAACGGGGCAGAGCCGGAGAAATCGCTCAGGCACCTGACCTCTGATGCGATGCTGGATCAGTTCAAACTGAACACCCTTGGCCCGTCGCTGGTGCTCAAGCACAGCGTCCGGCTGCTGCCCCGGCAATCGCCCGCGACCTTCGCGGCCCTGTCGGCGCGGGTCGGGTCCATCGGCGACAACCGGCTAGGTGGCTGGTACAGCTACCGCACGGCCAAAGCCGCTCTGAACCAGATGCTGCACAGCGCCGCGATCGAACTGGCGCGCACGCACAAACAACTTGTCTGCGTCGCCCTGCACCCCGGCACGGTTCAGACGGCGTTCACCGAGAAATACGTGGGCCACAATCCCTCCGTGCCCGCGTCGGACGCGGCCGAAAACCTGATGGGCGTGCTAAACGGTCTGACCCCGGCAGACACTGGCAAGTTTTTTGACTGGCAGGCCAAAGAGGTGCCGTGGTGAGCCGTCTGATCCTAGTTCTGGGCGACCAAGTGACAGACACGCTGTCGGCCTTGGACGCAGCCGACAAAACGTCCGATATCGTGGTCATGGCCGAGGTTGCCGAAGAAGCGACCTATGTGCAGCATCACCCGAAAAAGATCGCCTTCATCTTTGCCGCGATGCGCAAGTTTGCCGCGCGTTTGCGGGAGGACGGATGGGATGTGCGCTACACACAGCTTGATGATACCGAAAACGCGGGCTCCATCCCCGGCGAACTGATCCGTCGCGCCGAAGAGACCGGCGCGTCTGAGGTGATCGGCACCCAACCCGGCGAATGGCGGCTGATCCAGGCGCTTGAGGACATGCCGCTCAAGCTGAGCCTGAAGCCGGACACACGGTTTGTGAGCACGCAAGACGAATTCGACACATGGGCCGAGGGGCGCAAGGCGCTGCGAATGGAATATTTCTATCGCGACATGCGCCGCAAAACCGGTCTGCTCATGGACGGGGACCAGCCCGAAGGCGGCAAGTGGAACTACGATTCCGAAAACCGCAAACCCGCGCCGGACGACATCGCGTTTTCAGGCCCGATGCAGTTCACCCCGGACGACACCGTTCAAGAGGTGCTTGATCTTGTCGACTCGCGGTTCGGCAACAGCTTTGGGCAGCTCCGCCCGTTCTGGTTCGCAACCGATCAGACACAAGCCCGCCGCGCCCTGACGCATTTCATCACCTATGCGCTGCCCCGGTTCGGTGATTTCCAGGATGCGATGATGAACGACAATCGCTTTCTCTACCACGCGCTGATCTCGCCCTATCTGAACGTCGGCTTGCTGGATCCGATGGAAATCTGCCGCGCGGCAGAGGAGGCCTACAAAGAAGGCCACGCGCCGCTCAACGCGGTGGAAGGGTTCATCCGGCAGATCATTGGCTGGCGCGAATATGTCCGCGGCATCTACTTCCGCGAAGGTCCCGACTATCCGCGCCGGAACGCGCTGAACCACCAACGCAAACTGCCGGAGTTCTACTGGACCGGCGAGACCGAGATGAACTGCCTGTCCAAAGCCATCACCCAGACGGCAGAGGAGGCCTACGCGCATCACATTCAGCGCCTCATGGTCACCGGCAATTTCGCGCTTCTGGCCGGTATCAACCCGCACGAGGTGCATGAATGGTACCTGCGCGTCTATATCGACGCGTTCGAATGGGTCGAAGCACCCAACACCGTGGGGATGAGCCAGTTCGCTGATGGCGGGGTAATCGCGTCAAAACCGTACGTGTCGTCCGGTGCCTATATCAACCGCATGTCGGATTACTGCAAATCCTGCCGCTACAAAGTGGCGGACAAAACCGGGCCGGATGCCTGCCCCTTCAACACGCTGTACTGGCACTTTCTGGATCGCCACGCAGACAGGTTCGCCAAGAACCAGCGCATGAACCAGATCTACGCCAATTGGCGGCGGATGGATGAGGGCAAAAAGGCCACCATCCTGACCGAGGCCAATGCGTTTCTCGACGCGCTATAGGCCCGTTTCGGTCGACCGAAACGGGGCTCTCCGTCGACGGAGAGCCTAGCCGTAGCGCGCAACAGGGGTTCCGGCGATGGCGGCCATATTCAGAAGCCCCCGCGCCGTGATTCCGGGTGTGACCACGTGGGCCCGGTTGCCCATGCCCATCAGGATCGGCCCCACTTCCAGCCCATCCGCTTTCATCTTCAGAATGTTACGCGCGGCGGACGCGGCATCGGCATGTCCAAAGATCAGCACGTTGGCGACACCCTGCATCCGGTTGCCCGGCAACAGACGTTCCCGCAGATCCGGGTCCAGCGCCGCATCCACGTTCATTTCGCCTTCGTAACAGAAATCGCGTGGCTTTTGATCCAGCAGGTCAATCGCCGCGCGCAGCCGCTTGCCAGAGCCTTCCGCCTGGTTTCCGAACTGCGATTGGGAACAGAACGCGATATTGGGTGTCAGGCCAAAGCGCCGCACGTGGCGGGCGGCGCCAATCGCCGACAAGGCCAGCTCTTCCGGCGAGGGCAGCGAATGCACATGGGTGTCCGCGATGAACAGCGGCCCGTCTTCCAGGATCATCATGCTCAGCGCGCCGTGCGGTGCGCAGCGGTCATTGCCCAGAACCTGGCTGATATAGTTCAGATGCCAGCGGTATTCGCCAAACGTGCCGCAGATCAGGCTATCAGCCTCTTCACGATGCACCATCACGGCCCCAATGGCGGTGGTGTTGGTGCGCATGATGGCGCGGGCCAGATCCGGTGTCACGCCGCGTCGCGCCATGATCTGATGGTACGTGCCCCAGTAATCGCGGTAGCGCGGATCGTTTTCCGGGTTCACGATGGTGAAATCCCGGTCTGGCCGGATTTCCAGACCCAGCCGTTCGCAGCGGGATGCAATCACCTCGGGTCGCCCGATCAGAATCGGTGTTTCCGTGGTTTCCTCAAGGATCGCCTGTGCCGCGCGCAGCACACGCTCGTCTTCGCCTTCGGCAAAGACGATCCGCCGCGCCGCCGTGGCCGCAGCCTGAAAGACCGGGCGCATCAGCAGGGCGGACTTGTAGACGCTGGCGTCAAGCTTGGCCTTATAGGCGTCAAGGTTCTCGACCGGACGCCGCGCAACGCCCGACTCCATCGCGGCTTTGGCCACAGCGGTTGAGACCACGCCGGACAAGCGCGGATCGAACGGTTTCGGGATCAGGTAGTCGGGACCAAACGTCAGTTGTTCACCGCGATAGGCCGCTGCCGCCTCGGCGCTGGTTGTGGCGCGGGCCAGCTTGGCAATGCCTTCGACACAGGCAATCTGCATCGCGTCATTGATCTCGGTCGCCCCGACATCCAGCGCGCCCCGGAAAATGAACGGAAAACACAGGACGTTGTTGACCTGATTGGGAAAATCGCTGCGCCCTGTGGCCATGATCGCGCCGGGTGCCACCTTACGCACCTCTTCGGGAAGGATCTCCGGCGTCGGGTTGGCAAGGGCAAAGATGATCGGACGCTCGGCCATGCGCGCCACCATCTCGGGCTTGAGCACTTTCGGCCCGCTGAGCCCCAGAAACAGGTCCGCCCCATCGACCACATCATCCAATGTGCGCAGATCGCTTTTCTGTGCAAAGGCCGCTTTCTGAGGATTCATATCCTCTTCGCGCCCTTCGTAGACGAGGCCGTGAATGTCGCAAAGCCAGATGTTTTCGCGTTTGACGCCGAGTTTCAGCAGCATGTTCAGGCACGCAATCCCTGCCGCGCCGCCGCCGGTGGATACGATTTTGATGTCTTCAAAGGCCTTGCCCGTCACATGCAAGGCGTTGGTCGCGGCCGCCCCGACAACGATTGCCGTGCCATGCTGGTCATCGTGGAAAACCGGGATGTTCATGCGTTCGCGGCACAGCTTTTCGACCACGAAACAATCGGGCGCCTTGATGTCTTCGAGGTTGATCGCCCCGAAGGTCGGTTCCAGCGCGCAGACGATATCGGCCAGTTTCTCCGGATCGCTTTCGTTCACTTCAATGTCAAAGCAATCGATATTGGCGAATTTCTTGAACAGGACCGCCTTGCCCTCCATCACCGGTTTGGAGGCCAGCGCACCGATATTGCCAAGCCCAAGCACAGCCGTGCCATTCGTCACGACCGCCACAAGGTTGCCCTTGGCGGTATAGCGCGCGGCGGTGGTTTCATCGGCCTTGATTTCCAGACAGGCCTCCGCCACGCCCGGGCTGTAGGCGCGCGCAAGGTCGCGGCCATTGGCCAGCGGCTTGGTGGCGCGGATTTCCAGCTTACCGGGTTTCGGGTGCTCATGATAAAACAAAGCTGCCTGACGCAGTGTTTCGTTTGTGTTGTCCGACATGAATTCGCCCCCTCAGGATTTGGTTGAGTGTTAAATCAATGTCATCCAAAGCGAAAGTGGGCTGCTTGCCGCGTCTGTCCTGAAACACTTTCAAAAGTTTCGAAAAAGGCAACAGGTGGCGCGACCTCTTGCAATCGGTGCTGTGGCCTCGCAATCATGGACACCCGGAAAGATGAGAGGGCGACATGGATCTGAAGCAAGCGGCACAGGCAGTGCGCGAAAACGCCCACGCACCGTATTCGAAGTTCAAGGTGGGTGCCGCGTTGCGCACCACCTCGGGGGCGGTGTTCGTCGGATGCAATGTCGAAAACGTCGCCTATCCCGAAGGCACCTGCGCCGAAGCCGGGGCCATCGCCGCGATGGTGGCGGCAGGCGAACGCGAGATCGCCGAGGCGTTTGTGATCGCCGACAGCCCCGATCCCGTTCCGCCCTGCGGCGGCTGTCGTCAGAAACTGGCCGAGTTCGCCGCGACATCCGTGCCGGTGACTTTGGCCACCACGGACGGCACAGAGCGCCTGACGACAGTCGGGGATCTTCTGCCCGGCGCGTTCGGCACCGATCACATGGACCGCACCTGATGGATGCGCGAACTGTTATAGCCACGCTGAGGCAGGGCGGCACACCGGACGCCGATGCGCTGGCGTGGTTTGCGCAAGGCCTGGCCGATGGCAGCGTCAGTGACGCGCAGGCCGGTGCCTTTGCGATGGGGGTCTGCCTGCAAGGGCTGGACGCATCCGGACGCGCCGCCCTGACCCTGGCCATGCGCGACAGCGGCGATGTCTTGCGCTGGGATCTGGATGCGCCGGTGATCGACAAGCACTCGACCGGTGGCGTGGGCGACTGTGTCAGCCTTGTGCTGGCCCCGGCTTTGGCGGCGTGCGGTGTCTATGTGCCGATGATCTCAGGGCGTGGTCTGGGGCATACCGGTGGCACGCTCGACAAGCTTGAAGCCATTCCCGGATTGCGCACCACGCTGTCAGAAAACCAGTTTCGCCAGATCGTGTCGGATGTTGGCTGCGCCATCGTCAGTGCCAGCGCCGATATCGCCCCGGCGGACAAGCGGCTCTATGCAATCCGCGACGTGACGGCGACGGTGGAAAGCCTTGACCTGATCACCGCGTCGATCCTGTCGAAAAAACTTGCGGCGGGGCTGGAAGGCCTCGTCCTTGACGTGAAATGCGGCTCCGGCGCGTTTATGAAATCGCAAGACGACGCCCGCGCGCTGGCGCGGGCGCTGGTCGACACGGCAAACGCCACCGGGTGTACCACATCGGCGCTCATCACGGACATGTCGCAACCCCTGGCCCCAAGCCTTGGCAATGCGCTCGAAGTGATCGATGTGATGCGCGTCCTGACAGGGGCGGCGTCCGGGCGATTGCTGGACCTGACGGTCGACCTGGGGGCGGTTCTGCTGGAACAGACCGGCATTGAAGACGGCAAAGCCAGGCTGCAAGACGCCATCACGTCAGGTGCCGCTGCCGAGGCATTTGGTGCGATGGTCTATGCCATGGGGGGACCCGTGCGGTTTGTCGAAGACTGGTCGCGGTTCCTGCCCGAAGCCCCGGTGATCCGCGAAGTACCCGCGCCAGCCGCAGGCTGCGTATCGGAGATCGACGGCGAAGCGCTTGGTCTGGTGGTGGTGGCACTGGGCGGCGGACGGCAGGTCGAAACGGATGTGATCGATCCGGCCGTCGGGTTAAGCGACGTGGTCTCGGTGGGGGACCGCGTGGAGAAAGGCCAGCCGCTGGCCCGGATCCATGCCGCGCGCGAAGCGCAGGCCGACGCGGCCGCCCGCGCGATCCGTGCTGCCGTCACACTGGGTGACACCGCCCCCGACCGCCCCCTTGTCTTGGAGCACATCACATGAGCCGCGCATTTCTTGTCGTCATGGATTCGGTCGGGATCGGAGGCGCACCCGATGCGGACACGTTCTTCAACGAAGGCCAGCCCGACACCGGCGCAAACACCGTGCTGCACATCGCGCAGGCCTGCGCAAACGGGCAGGCCGAAGAGGGGCGCAGCGGTCCGTTGACCGTCCCGAACCTTGATGCGCTGGGCCTGGGCCGCGCCGTCACACTGGCCTGCGGAGAGGCTGCGCCGGGACTGCACGCCGTCCCCACCGGGCGCTGGGCCGCAGCGACCGAAGTGTCGCGTGGCAAGGACACGCCGTCCGGACATTGGGAGCTTGCCGGTCTCCCGGTGCCCTGGGACTGGACCTATCTGCCGAACACAACACCGTCTTTCCCCGAAGACATCACCCGCAAGATCTGTGATCTGGCGGGCACCGACGGCATCTATGGCAATTGCCACAGCAACGGGATCGCGGTGATTGATGCCTTCGGCGCGGACCATATGCGCACCGGCTGGCCGATCTGTTACACCTCTGCCGACAGCGTCCTGCAGATCGCGGCACACGAAGACAGCTTTGGCCTTGATCGTTTGCTGACACTCTGCGAACAGCTTGCGCCGATGCTGCACGAGCGTCGGATCGGACGGGTCATCGCGCGACCGTTCACCGGAACACCGGGCAATTTTGAACGCACCACGAACCGGCGTGACTATGCCATCGCACCGCCATCCCCCGTGCTCACCAATTGGGTGCAGGATGCAGGGCAAAAGGTGATTGCGATTGGAAAAATCGGCGACATCTTTTCGATGACCGGCATTGATGAGGTCCACAAGGGCGCGGACACCAAACTGATGACCGACCTCGCGCATCAGATCGACACAGCGCCGGATGGCGCGCTGATCTTTGCCAATTTTGTCGAATTTGACAGCAAATACGGCCACCGCCGCGATGTGTCGGGCTATGCCCGCGCGCTGGAATGGTTCGATGCCGAACTCGGGCCACTATTGACCCGGCTCAAACCCGATGACCTGTTGCTCATTACCGCGGATCATGGCAACGACCCGACATGGATCGGCACCGACCATACCCGGGAACGCGTCCCGGTCTTGATGGCGGGCGCTGGGGCCGGAGAGGTCGGGCATGTCGGATTTGTCGACGTTGCCGCAACGATAGCCGCGCATCTTAATGTGGCGTCTGAAGGACAGGGGCAAAGCTTTTTATGATGGACGAAGCACAGCTTGATCGAATCAAGCGCCTGCCCAAGGTGGAATTGCACCTGCACCACGAAGGCGCGGCCCCGCCGCATTTCATCAAAGGTCTGGCGCAGGAAAAATCCGTCAATCTGGAGGGCGTGTTTGCACCGGACGGGGGCTACGCGTTCCGGGATTTCGTCCATTTCCTGAGCGTCTACGAAGCCGCGACAAGCGTTCTCAAAACACCCGAGGATTATGCACGGCTGACCAAGGCGGTGCTTGAAGAAAGCGCGGCAAATGACGTGGTTTACTGCGAAACCTTCCTGTCGCCGGATTTCTGTGGCGGCGGCGATGTCGGCGCGTGGCGCGAATATCTTGCCGCGATCCGCGAAGCCGCCGACGCCGCCGAGCGTGATCACGGCATCATCCTGCGCGGCATCGTGACCTGTATCCGCCATTTCGGACCGGACAAGGCCAAGGCCTCCGCGCTCTGCGCCGCCGAGACCGCTGGCGACTGGATCGTCGGGTTCGGAATCGCGGGTGACGAAATGAAAGGCAAACCCAAAGACTTTGCCTACAGCTTTGACATGGCACGCGAAGCGGGCCTGCGCCTGACCGCCCATGCGGGTGAATGGGGCGGAGCGCAATCGGTGGCTGATGCCATCACCGATCTGGGCGTCGAACGCATCGGGCACGGCGTGCACGCCATCAACGATCTCGCCCTTGTGGACAAGATTGTGGAAAACGAGATTGTTCTCGAAGTTTGCCCCGGTTCCAACGTGGTGCTGGATGTCTACCCGAACCTGGCGGCACATCCGATTGAAAAACTGCGCGAACGCGGCGTGAAGGTGACCGTGTCCACCGATGATCCGCCCTTCTTTCACACCACGATGCGGGATGAATACCTCAACCTCGCCCGGACCTTTGGCTGGGACGCGGATGTTTTTGCAGAGATAAACACAACCGCCGCCAACGCGGCGTTTTGCGACGAGGACACGCGCGCGCGGGTTCTCAAACGACTGGAGCGCACATGACCGATCACCTCACCATCGTCGACCACCCGCTGGTTCAACACAAACTCAGCCTGATGCGCGACAAGGACACTTCGACCAAATCGTTCCGCCAATTGCTGCGGGAAATCAGCCACTTGCTGGCCTACGAAGTCACCCGCGACCTGCCGCTGACAACCAAAACCATCGAAACCCCGCTGGAGCCGATGGATGCGCCGGTTCTGGACGGCAAGAAACTGGCGCTTGTGTCGATCCTGCGGGCGGGCAACGGCTTGCTGGATGGCATCCTCGAACTCATCCCGGCCGCCCGCGTCGGCTTTGTCGGCCTTTACCGCAACGAAGAAACGCTGGAGCCGGTGAAGTATTACTTCAAGGTCCCGGCAGAACTTGAGGATCGCATGACAATTGTCGTCGATCCGATGCTCGCCACCGGCAACAGCTCTGCCGCCGCCATCGACATGCTCAAGGAAGCCGGGGCCAAAAACATCATCTTCCTCTGCCTGCTTGCCGCACCGGAAGGCGTGGCCCGCATGAAAGAGGCCCACCCTGACGTCCCGGTCGTGACCGCCGCGCTTGATAGTCACCTCAATGAACTGGGCTACATCGTACCCGGCCTCGGCGACGCGGGTGACCGGATGTTTGGCACCAAATAGCGGCCTTATGTATCAAGCGCACCAAGCTTCGGTGGGGTGCGTGATGATTAGGACTCCACATCCACTGTTTTGTTGTGGCATCTATCTAAAATGGCTTTGTTTTTTAAAAGATTGCTTAGCTTTTTTCTTGCCTTGGGCGGGTGGGCCATTGCGGCCGTCAGGTCGACGCTTGATCTCATTGGTTGGTCCACAGCACCAGATGATATTGGTGTCGCCGTGAGTGCACTGGATATTTTCTTTCGTTGGTTGCTAACTGTACCTTGGTATGTCCCCTGGACTTTTGCTTTACTTTCTACTTCGTGGTTGATGTGGATTTCGTGGCCAAGGCAACCGGCGCTCATTCCAAAATCACATGAAAAAATGCCAAGTAAAATCATTGAGCATGGAACGGTAAAGGGCAAAATAACCATAGACCTACTTGAGGGTGAATATCACCGCATAACTTCTATAGGGAATCTTGAAGTAGCGTTTACCGGATTCCCCGAACGAGGTTTTTACTCAGAAACAATAGTCGAAATATTTGCTGCGGGACAGCACACACTAATGTTCCCGCCTGAAGCAAATGTCCTCTACCCACAAGAGCAAAACGGTCATGGCAGCAACGCGCGAAATTTCTACAGAGTTATTACATCTGACAAAGGAAGGAATATTTTAATCAGTTATTTGCTAAGCCCGCCATCACCCGATGAAGATGTATCAGTCAATTATTTAATCGAATAGCCGCTACGCCTAAGCTGTCGATGCATTCCAAAAAGAATGCTGCACTAAACTTCCCGCGTGATAGCTTATTCCTGACATTTGGCTCCTTGTCTCCGATCAACTCCGCAAGCTGTGCGTAGGTAACGCCCTTGCGCTTTAACTCAGCCTTCAAGATGTTCGCGGCCTTGGCTTCCCAGTCGGTTTGATCCGGCATAATGTTCTCCATATATGATAAAGGCATCGTATATGTGATATTTGCCATTGTAAACGGTGCCTATACGTACTATATATGTGATATAAGTAATCACAGAGTACACAATGGCACAGCACTTCCTCCTTTCAGCAGCGTCCCGCACCCTCAGCCTTCGTGCAATCTACAAGGCTGGCGAAGCTGCGGCCTATCAGACGTTCTGCGAAATGCGCTGGCCTGAGACAAATGGCGAGGCGGTTTGCCCACGTTGCAGTCATGACGCAACGTACAAGATCACCACCCGTCGCAAGTTCAAGTGCAAGGCGTGTGCGCACCAGTTCAGCGTTACATCCGGTACCATCTTCGCCAGCCGCAAGATGGACTTTGTGGACCTACTGGCGGCGATCTGCATAATCGTAAACGCGTCCAAAGGCGTGAGCATGATCCAGCTTTCCCGCGATCTGGACTGCCAGTACAAAACAGCCTTTGTGCTGGCCCACAAACTGCGTGAAGCGATGGCGCAAGAGGTCCAGACAGGCGAAGTGCTGGACGGTCATGTTGAGGTCGATGGCGCATACTTTGGCGGTCATGTTCGCCCCGAGAACGCAAAGGCAGACCGCAAGGACCGCCGCCTGAAAGAGAACCGCTCGGACAAGCGCCGCGTCGTTGTCGCCCTGCGTGAGCGTCAAGGCCGCGTCCTGCCGTTTGTTACCCGCATTGAGGGGGAAGGCGTTGCACTGGTGAACGAGAATGTTGACCGCATGGCTACTCTGTCCGCAGACGAGGCCAGCCACTGGGACTTGCTTCACGCGGGTTGGGATGTTGAGCGCGTCAATCACAGCGAAATCTACAGCGACCACGGCAAGCACACCAACATGGTCGAAAGCTATTTCTCCCGCCTGCGCCGCATGGTTGTCGGTCAACACCACCATGTCAGCCCGCACTACCTTCACCAGTACGCCAATCACGCTGCATGGCTGGAGGACAACCGCCGCACCGACAACGGCACTCTGGCGCACACGCTGGTCAGCAACGCGATGGGCGCGCGAGTGTCCCGCAACTGGAAAGGTTACTGGCAGCGTGCGGCGTAATGCACCTAACACATTTTGTTACGCCAAATTGACAGACCCATAAATGTGGTGGGTGTCGCTAGACAGCCACAGGCGAATCAGATTAAACAAAAAAGCGCACAGGTGGTCAGACCTGTGCGCCTATCTGCAACCACCGTAGGGCGGTGGCGGTTTGTGATATCACACTGCCTTATAGGCACGTGATGACTCACACGTCAATACTGCCCTACGGTTTCTGGAAAGGAATTGACCTAATGGTTGATCCGACGAAACCGAGCAGGCGGTTATCCCTGCAAGACGCTGTTGAGATATGGAAGCTGACCATAAAAGGTTGGTTACAGCATCACATCGCAGCCAAGCTTGGTGTGAACCAAGGCCGCGTTAGCGAAGTACTGAACGGCAAACGCTTTCCCGAAGCAAAACGTCTGTCTGGCGTCTAAAAAGGTCGCTGGCCCCGTAGGGCCAGCTTCCACACCCGCCTCTCATGCCGCACCACCCCACGCGCTTCTAGCGTCAACAGCGTGTGCCGGAAGTTGTTCATGCTATGCCCAATGGCGTCCTGTAGCTGACGCGACGTGCGCGGCCCCTTGCGCAACTCATCAAGCAACGCCTGACGTAACTGCCCCTTGCGAAAACGCCGGTTGCGCTTCTCAGGGACGGGCAGGGCGTCCAGATCAAGCCCACGCTGGTGCATAAGGGCCTCGACGTGCTTCAGCCCACTATCACCGTTTCGGATAATCTGAGCGCGTAGGTAGTACAGCGATGTGTTAATCGTTTCGTCGCTGTGCCTGTGCATTTTCAACTGCTTAATCATACCCCGCATGATGATTCACACGAGGCAGAAGATCAGCTAGATTGTTGGTGCGTTTGATACATAAAGCCGCCAAATAGCGCTTTACAGTCAAAGGGCTGACAGGCAGTCTTTCCCCACATCTGTGGGGACAGACTTATGACGGGTTTCAAACTGACGGCGCTGGCCGTGCTGGCTGCGGCGACGCTTTCGATAACGGGCGCTTCGGCGCAGAACTTGCGGTCCGTGGGGCCGCCTGCGGAATTTCCGCCTGCCAGTTTTACCGGTAAGCAATATGTCGACAGCCGAGGCTGCGTCTATGTGCGCGCTGGGGTGGACGGTTCGGTGAACTGGGTGCCACGGGTGTCGCGCGACCGGCAGTTAATCTGCGGTCAGACGCCGTCCCTGGCGCCAACGCGGTCCGTCGTTGTGGCCCAGGCAGCACCGGTGATCATTACCCCCGAACGGACCGTGCGCGTGGTTCCGAACCGCACCGTGCAAAGCCATAAATACACACAGACGCGTCGCGTTGTGCCGGAACGGATCGTGCCCAAACATGTCTATGACATGCAGGGCGATACGCTGCCGCCGGTTCCCAAAGGCTACAAACCCGCGTGGGAGGATGACCGGCTCAACCCGCATCGGGCGCATATGACCCGCAACGGGTATCGCGCAACGCAACAGGTCTGGAGCAACACCGTGCCCCGCCGCCTGTTGCGCGAAGGACAGGACATCAAGGAACCGGTGATCGTTGGCCGTGGCAAGGGGCTGGGGCACTAGAACACGGGACGGCTTCAGATTTGGATAAGACCGGTGCCGGGCTGAAACCCGGCCTACGGGCGCGTGGCATCGGTGGCGGGGTTATTCGCCGCAGATGCCTTGCAACCGAAGCCAGTCACCATCGCTCAGGACCGGGCGCGCGTCGCGGTCGGCCATCGGGTCAGCCTCGATCAGGGGCAGCGTGCTTTCCCCGGTGATATCAACGGCATAGGCATAGGGAGTCGACCGCAGTTCGGCGGTTTCGAACGCGGCGATCAGCATGTCATCTGACACCGGGGCGGGCTCTTTGGCCAACAGGTATTCGCTGTAGCGTTGCAGATCCGCGTCGGTCAGTTCGCCCGTGGTGAGCAACCGCAGGCTCGACCACAACCCTGTTTCGATCAGCATCTCCTCCAGCGGATCCTGCGTCAGCGCCCGCACACGTTCGGTCAGGATATACCCGGCGGTGACATCGGGTTCCTCAGGATCTTCGATCAGCGCCCGGTTCAACAGAATGCGCCCGCCCGGCAAATGCGCGGTCTCGGCGACGCCTGCAGGCAATACCACCAGCGCGCCGCGTTGTCCGGGGCCAAGCACCCGCGAGGCCAGCCGCCGCAACGGTTCGCGCGCATCGCGTGTCATGCACATCTGGCCCGAAATCCGCGTGATCCGGGCAAGCAGCGCGTCCCCGATCTCGTTCCGTTTCACGGCAGGCACAACCTGAACCGTGTGCCGCAGCAGCGCATCCGGCAACCACAGGAAAATCGCGGCTCCGATGACAAAGGCGATCACCCCGGTGATCCAAAGCCGCAGCTTTCCCGGCTTGGCGCGGCTTTTGTCGATGGCGGTGCGGATCTGTTCGATAGCGTCGATCATCTCGACGCCGTCCTCGCCCAGTTCCAGCGTTTCACCGGGGTCCCCGTCGGGATGATAGACGGCCGGGCGCTGCCCCTTGTTGGCGCGGGCCACGGCAGCAATCGACCAATGCGCCAGAACGTTTTCGCGCAGATCGAAGATCGTGATCGAGGCATCCCCAAGCGACACAACAACGTCCTTGCGCTGGTCTCCGGGCGTTGCACGCCAGACCCCTGCGGCCTCAAGCCGTTGAAATTCCTTTAGCGCTGTCATCCGGGCTGCTCTGCCTCATTCACTGGGGCAAAGCGTACACCCGTCGGCGATTCCCCGCAATGCGACAGCCGTTACAGCGTTTTTGCCCGCTCCCGAAGCTGGAATTTCTGAATCTTGCCGGTCGATGTCTTGGGAAGCTCTTCGAACACCACGGTTTTGGGGGTTTTGAACCCGGCCAGCTTGGTCCGCGCAAAGGCGATTAGTTCGGCCTCGGTTGCGGTGTGATTGTCCTTCAGTTCGACAAAGGCGCAGGGCACTTCGCCCCACTTGTCGTCCGGCTTGGCAACAACGGCACAAAGCAAGACCGCATCATGGCTCATCAGCGTGCCTTCGACCTCGACCGATGAGATGTTCTCACCCCCCGAGATGATGATGTCCTTGGCCCGGTCCGCGATCTGGCAATAGGCGTCCGGATGCATCACCGCGATATCGCCGGAATGGAAATATCCACCGGCAAAGGCCTCTTCGGTCGCCTTGGGGTTCTTCAGGTAGCCTTTCATCACCGAATTGCCGCGAATGACAATCTCACCCTGGGTTTTGCCATCACGGGTCACGGGTTTGCCGTCTTCGTCGAACACGTCGATATGTTCCATCATCGGAAACGCCACGCCCTGCCGCGCCTTGATGCCGGACTGCGCGTCCTGGTCCAGCCCGTCCCACGCCTCGCCCTGCCACAGGCATTCGGTCACATGCCCGTAGGTTTCGGTCAGCCCGTACACCTGCATCACGTTGAACCCCAGATCACCGATCTTGGCGAGGGTTGCCGGGGCAGGGGGCGCGCCAGCGGTAAAGACCTGCACGTCGTGGTCAAAGTCGCGCCGATCCGCCGGGTCGGCGTTCACGATGAGGTTCAGAACAATCGGCGCGCCGCCGAAATGGGTCACACCTTCATCGGCAATCGCGTCGTAAATCGCCTTGGCGCTGACATCGCGGCAACAGACCACCGTGCCGCCCAGCAGCGGCATCATCCACGTGTGGTTCCAGCCATTGCAGTGAAACAGCGGCACAATCGTCAGGTATTTGGGCCGCAACGTTAGCTGCCAGCTCACCACCGTGCCCATCGTCATCAGATAGGCACCCCGATGGTGGTAGACGACGCCCTTGGGCCGTCCGGTTGTGCCGGACGTATAGTTCAGCGCAAGGCTCTCCCATTCGTCCTCTGGCATCCGCCAGTCAAAGGTCGGATCGCCGCCCGCCAACACATCCTCGTATTCCGGATAGTCGCTGGACGCATGCACGCCCTCATGCGGGTCGGCCACTTCGATCACCTGAGGCGCGTCGCCCTCCATCAGTTCAATGGCCTCGGCAAGAACAGACATGAACTGCGGATCACACAGCACAACCTTGGCTTCGCCGTGGTCCAGAATGTAGGCAATCGTGTCCACATCCAGACGGGTGTTGATCGTGTTCAGCACTGCACCACACGCGGGCACGCCGAAATGCGCTTCGGCCTGGGCGGGGATATTGGGCAGGATCGTCGCCACCACGTCGCCGGGCTTTACCCCCATCTGCGCCAGCGCAGAGGCCAGCCGCGTCACGCGGTCATGGTATTCGGCATAGGTCTTGCGATGCGCTCCATGCACCACGGCCAGCGTGTTCGGAAACACCTCTGCCGCCCGTTTCAAATGGGACAACGGGGTCAGCGGGACGTAATTCGCCGCCCGTTTCTCCAACCCGCTCTCATCGCGCATCCAACCCATGATATCGTCTCCCCTGCGACAATCTGTGCAAAGTCACATAGCGCAGGGATTGAACAAGGGAAAAGCCCAAACTTGCGCTGTCTGACGCGAAATGGCACCTCTGACGCATGATTATTTCCCCGGGCCGCAATTTCATTTTTGTGCATATCCCCAAAACAGGGGGAAGCTCGATGGCGCTGGCGCTGGAAGAGCGCGCCCACAAGGATGACATCCTGATCGGGGATACGCCCAAGGCCAAACGGCGCAAGGGGCGCTTGGACACGTTGCGCCCCAAGGGACGCCTTTGGAAACACAGCACGCTGGCCGATATCGACGGGATCGTATCGTCAGAGGTTCTGGCGCAGATGTTCATCTTCACGCTTGTCCGCAACCCGTGGGACCGGATGGTCAGCTATTACCACTGGCTCCGCGATCAGCATTTCGAACACGCCGCGGTGTCACTGGCAAAAAGCAAGAGTTTCGAGGGCTTTGTGCGCGACGCGCAGACCGCAGCCACGTTCCAGGCCGCGCCCTATGCCAGCTATGTCACCGATGCCACCGGGCAGGAACGTGCAACCACTTTTGTCCGGCTCGAAGCGCTGGAGGCCGATCTTGCGCCGGTCTGGGATCACCTGGGATTTCGCGTCGCCGTCCCGCATGTAAACCGGTCGGCGCGGCCCAAAGACTACCGCATGGCCTATACCGATGAGACGGCCGATATCGTGGCGCGCATCTGTGCCGTGGATATCGCGCGGTTTGGATACCATTTTTCTGCCTGATTTGTGAGGTAGGCTGACAAACGTGCCGCAAAGATCGGCAAAGAGCAGAAGAGCGCGGCGTTCTAGCCGCCTGTCGATCAGACAACACATCCTTGCGGCACGGTCGTTTTGACCGTCCTCAAGAGGCGGCGATTATTCAGGGGAGGACACTTGAAAAAGGAGACCTCTCATGTGTCTGACTGCCGAAGCCTTTGCGCTGTTTCTCAACATGCTTGCTGTTCCGGAACTTACATCCGAGCCGGGACGGATCATCATCCATGCCCAGGCTCGCGATACACATTGGATTGCGGTCGAGGATACGTGGTGCACCCGCGCCCCTCAGCTGGACCAGATCGACCGTTTCGCGTCGCTGCAGGCCCGGTAAAGCCCAAGCCGGGCAAATGCCCGGCCTACCATGTCGTCATCTGGCGTATGCCGGGCTTCAGCCCGGCAAACCGTTAGGCCGCTTTTGCGTCTGGCGCAAAGCGCCCGTAGAACGACTGCCCCTTCGCCGCCATTTCGCGCAGCAACTCCGGACAGGCAAAGCGGTCACCAAACGCCTCGGTCAACTCGTCACACCGCGCGGCGGCGTATTCCGCACCCAGCATATCGAGCCAGCTCAGCGGACCGCCGGACCACGGCGCAAAGCCCCAGCCAAGGATCGCGCCCACGTCACCCTCGCGGATGTCCATCAGCACGCCATCTTCCAGCGCACGCACCGCTTCAAGCGATTGCGCGAACAGAAGTCGGTGCTGCACATCCACCAACTCGGGCTGCTCCTCTGCCTGCGGATACTGTGCCGTCACGGCCTCGGACAGACCCTGGCGCTTGCCTTTGTCGTCGTAGTCATAGAAACCCGCCGCCGTTTTCCGGCCAAGACGTCCTTGCTCTTCCATCCAGAAGATCACGTCATCAACCTCGCCATCGGGATAGGCATCGCCCATCGCGGCCCTTGTGGCACGGGCGATCTTGGCGCCCAGATCAATCGACGTCTCATCGACCAATTGAAGCGGACCCAATGGCATCCCCACCATCTTGGCAGCGTTTTCGATCAGGGCAGGGGCCACACCTTCCTTCACCATCCGAATGCCTTCGTTGATGTAGGGAATGATGCAGCGGTTCGCATAGAAGAATCGCGCGTCGTTTACGACAATCGGCGTCTTGCGGATCTGGCGCACGAAGTCGAGCGCCTTGGCCACAGCACGGTCTCCGGTTGCCTTGCCCTTGATGATCTCCACCAACATCATCTTCTCAACCGGTGAGAAGAAGTGAATGCCGATAAACTGATCCGGCCGCTTGGACGCTTTCGCCAATTCGGTGATCGGCAGGGTCGAAGTGTTGGTGGCAAAGATGCAATCCTCGCCAATCACCTCTTCCACTTTCGCGGTCACTTCGGCCTTGATCTTTGGATCCTCGAACACCGCTTCAACAATCAGGTCACAGCCGGCAAGCGCCGCATAGTCGGTCGTCGCCGTGATCCGCGCGAGCATCGCATCCGCCTTGTCCTGCGTGATCTTGCGACGCGACACACCCTTTTTCGTATAATCTTCTACATAGGCCTTACCCTTGTCCGCCGCCGCCTGTTCACGATCCAGCAGCACGACCTCCATACCGGCCTGCGCCGACACCAGCGCAATCCCGGCACCCATCATGCCCGCGCCCAGAACGCCAACCTTCTTCACCGACTGATCGTCCACATCCGCCGGTCGCACCGCACCTTTTTCTAACGCCTGCTTGTTAATAAAGAGTGACCGGATCATCGCCGAGGAGGACGGGTTCATCAAAACATTGGTAAACCACCGCGCCTCGATCTTGAGCGCCGTATCGAACGGCACCAACGCGCCTTCGTAGACGGCAGACAACAACGCCTTCGCCGCTGGATAGACGCCCTTCGTCTTGCCGTTCACCATCGCCGAGGCCCCCACAAAGGTCATGAACCCTGCCGGATGATAGGGCGCACCACCGGGCATCTTGTAACCTTTGGCATCCCACGGCTTAACGATATCCGCATCGGTGGCGTTCAAAACCCACTCGCGCGCGGCAGCCACCGGATCGTCCACAACCTCGTCAATAAGTCCAGCCGCCTTGGCTTTTTTCGGATCAGACAGCTTGCCTTCGAGCAGGAACGGCGACGCCGCCATCGCGCCCATTTTGCGCACCAGCCGCGTCGTGCCACCCGCGCCGGGAAAGATGCCGACCATGATCTCGGGCAGGCCGATCTTGGCCTTCGGATTGTCGGCGGCAAAGATGCGATGGCACGCCAAAGGCACCTCAAGCCCGATGCCCAAAGCCGTCCCCGGCAGCGCCGCCGCAATCGGCTTGCCGCCCTTGTTGGTCTTCGGGTCCATCCCCGCACGCTCGATCTTGCGCAGCATGTGGTGGCCGTTCATCGTGAAATCAAACAGCGCCTGCGCCGGGTTGTCCCCGGCTTCCGCCCGGATCGTCGCCAGCGTGTTCAAGTCCATGCCCCCGGCAAAGTCCGGCTTTCCGCTCGTGATCACGATCCCCTTGACCGCCTCGTCCGCCAGCGCATCGTCGATCAGGTCATTCAAGACCAGCATCGACTCCCGGCTCATCACGTTCATGGACTTGCCCGGCACATCCCAGGTGATAATCGCCACGCCAGCGGCGTCTTTTTTCATTGTGAAATCAGTCATGTCTTTGGTTCCTTCCGATCACACACGTTCGATAATCGTTGACGCACCCATGCCGGACGCAATGCAAAGCGTGGCAAGGCCTGTGCCCTTGCCGGTGCGCTCCAACTCGTCCAGCAGCGTGCCGATGATGATCGCGCCAGTGGCCCCCAACGGGTGCCCCATCGCGATGGACCCGCCGTTCACGTTCACCTTGTCCGCGTCCACATCAAACGCCTGCATGAAGCGCAGAACAACCGACGCAAACGCTTCGTTCACCTCGAACAGATCAATGTCGGAGATGCTCATGCCATTGTCGGCAAGGATCTTCTCGGTCACCGGCACAGGCCCGGTCAGCATGATGGTCGGATCGGTCCCGATCTTTGCCGTCGCCTTGATCCGCGCGCGGGGCTTCAGGCCCCATTTCTCGCCGAATTCCTTGTTGCCGATCAGCACACCGGCGGCTCCATCCACGATGCCAGACGAGTTGCCAGCGTGGTGGATGTGGTTGATCTTCTCCAGATGCGGGTACTTCATCAGCGCAATCGCGTCGAAACCGGGCATCATTTCACCCATCTGCTGAAACGCCGGGTTCAGGGACCCGAGGCTCTGCATATCGGTACCGGGGCGCATGTATTCGTCGTGGTCCAGAATGCTCAGGCCGTTCTGGTCCTTGACCGTGATGATCGACTTGTCGAACCGCTTGTCATCCCAGGCCGCTTTCGCGCGCTTTTGGCTTTCGACGGCCAACAGGTCCGCGTCTTCCCGGCTGAACCCGTATTCGGTTGCAATGATGTCGGCCGAAATGCCCTGCGGCACAAAATAGGTCTCCATCGCGATCGACGGATCCACGGCAATCGCCGCGCCATCGCTGCCCATGGCCACGCGGCCCATCATTTCTACGCCACCCGCGATATAGGCCTCCCCCGCGCCACCACGCACCTGGTTGGCAGCAAGGTTCACCGCTTCCATGCCGGAGGCGCAGAACCGGTTGATCGCCAACCCGGGGATCGACTGATCCAGTCCCGAGGCCAGAACCGCCGTGCGCGCAAGACAGCCCCCTTGTTCGCCGACCTGGGTCACGTTCCCCCAGATCACATCCTCAACCGCGTGGCCCTCAAGCCCGTTGCGATCCTTCACCGCGTCCAGCACCTGTGCGGACAGGCGCACGCTGGTCACTTCATGCAGGCTGCCGTCTTTGCGGCCCTTGCCGCGCGGCGTGCGCACCGCGTCATAGATATAAGCTTCGGTCATTGTGCTCTCCGTCTCAGGCCCGATCCGCAGGGGATCCGGGCATCAGGTCATAAGGGTGTTTCCAGCCGGGTGTCGCTTCGATGTTCGACAGCCAGCGGTCGATATTGGGCCAGTCCGCGCGGTCGAAACCGAACGGTTCGGGATAGAACAGGTATCCGCAACACGAAATGTCGGCATTGGTGATCCCGTCCCCGACAATCCAGTCGCGCCCTTCAAGATGCGCGTCCAGAACCGAATAGGCTGCTTTGAGCCGCCCTTGCATGAAGCCGATCACCTCGACCGGGCGTTTGTCTTCGGGCAGGAAATTCATCAGAAACCGCGTCATGCCGGCCTGAGACGACAGCTTGTGGTTGTCCCAGAACACCCAGCGCATCACCTCGCGCGCCTCTTCCGGTGTCGCGCCGCCAAATTTGCCGGATTTCTCACTGACATACATCTGGATCACACCCGATTGTGTCAGCGTTTCGTCGCCATCCACCAGCACCGGTGCTTCGCCCATCGGGTTGATGTTGGTGCGATACTCCGCACTGCGCGTCTCTCCGCCGAAGAAATCCACCTTCACAGGGGCCCAGTCGAGCCCGCTCAGTTCCAAGGCCAGCGCCGCCTTGTAGGCATTGCCCGACTCGCCAAAGCAATAGAGTTGAATGGTCATAGGGGGGTCCTTTGTGATGAACGGGGCAGGGGGCCAGCATCCTCGGCCTGCGGCCTCACCCCCGCGGTATTTGTCAAACAGAGACGATAAGCGCGCGTCCCGTGCTTCTTTGGTTCAAAAATACCTCCGCCGGAGGCTCCCTCAGATGCCACACGCGGTGCCGTCAGACACATCACAGCGCCCTCGCAATCAGTTCTTTCATGATCTCGTTGGTGCCGCCGTAGATCCGCTGCACGCGGGCGTCGGCCCACATTTCGGCAACCGCGTATTCCTGCATGTAGCCGTAGCCGCCGTGCAATTGCACGCACTCGTCCAGCACCTCGCCTTGCGTGTCCGACAGCCAGTATTTCGCCATGGCGGCCTTTTCGACGGTCAGTTCGCCGCGCAGGTGTTCTTCCATACAATTGTCCAGAAACGCACGCGCCACGGTGGTCTTGGTCTGGCATTCCGCCAGCTTGAACCGGGTGTTCTGAAACTGCGTCAGTGGCCCACCAAAGGCCTCGCGTTCCTTGCAATAGGCGATCGTGCGCGCGACAGCGCCTTCCATCGCGCCCACCGCGCCGCAGCCGATGATCAGCCGTTCCTGCGGCAGCTGCTGCATCATCTGGTAGAAGCCCTTGCCTTCCTCCCCGCCCAGAAGGTTCTCCGGTGCGATCTCCACATTGTCGAAGAACAGCTCCGACGTGTCCGCCGCGTGGCAGCCGATCTTCTCAAGGTTGCGCCCACGCTGGAAGCCCTCTGCGCCATCGGTTTCCACGACGACCAAAGACGTTCCTTTTGATCCTTGGGCGGGATCCGTCTTGGCCGCCACGATAATCAGGTTCGCGTGCTGGCCGTTGGTGATAAACGTCTTTTGCCCCGACAAACGGTAGGCGTTGCCGTCCTTCACCGCGCGCGTCTTGATGCCTTGCACATCCGATCCGGCGGCGGGTTCCGTCATCGCCAAAGCGCCAACCAACTCGCCCGTCACCATCTTGGGCAGCCAGCGCTGTTTCTGATCTTCGGTGCCGTATTCGAGGATGTAATGCGCCACGATGCCGGAATGAATGCCGTGGCCCCAGCTTGCCAGATTGGCGCGGCCCGCTTCCATCAGGATCACCGCTTCATGGCCGAAATCGCCGCCAGCGCCGCCATATTCCGCTGGCACGGACGGGCAGAGCAACCCAAGCTCCCCGGCCTGCTGCCAGGTCTCGCGGTCCATCTGACCCTGCTTGCGCCACTTGTCATACAAAGGCTGCCACTCGGTCTCGATGAACTTCGCCGTCATCTCGGCAAGCATCTCGTGCTCGTCGGTCATCCAGTTTGATCGCATGGCTCCCCCCAAATCCCGCATTATCGTTTTCGCGCCTCCAACTCGCTGTTGAACAGGCGCAGCCGGTGTCCCAGCGCCTCGGAATCCGTGACGCTGTCGAAGTTTTCGAACAGGAAGGACAGCGCTTCCCCTTCGTCCAGACCCGCCTCGTCGGCAAACCGTTTGAGGCGACGATAGCCATCCTCGGTCATCGCGGCCGGAAATCGGCGGGTCAGGCGAAAGCGTTTGGGCATCTGTCCTCCCGGACCTTAGAAGTTGGCCGCCTCCAGCGCCATCACGGACTCGGCCCCGGTCTCGATGCGCGCGAGGTGCATCTTGGTGGCGGGCAATTGGCGTGCCATGTAGTAGCGCCCGGTGGCCAGCTTTGTCTCGTAGAACGCCACGTCGGATGCGCCGTCTTTCAATGCCTTCGACGCCGCAAGACCCATCCGTGCCCACATGTAGCCAAGGCAGACATGGCCGAACATGTGCATGAAATCATACGACCCCGCCAGCGCGTTGTTCGGGTTCTTCATGCCGTTCTGCATGAAATACATCGCCGCCGCCTGCAGGTCTTTCGACGCTGCTTTCAAAGGCTCAAGGAAGTCGCGGTCAAACGCCTCGTCCTGGCCTTTGTTGTCCGACGCAAACGTCTTGATCATGTCGAAGAACGCCATGACATGTTTGCCGCCATCCTGCGCCAGTTTGCGACCCACAAGGTCCAACGCCTGAATGCCGTTTGCACCTTCGTAGATCATCGCAATTCGTGCGTCGCGGGCGAACTGGGACATGCCCCATTCTTCGATGTAACCGTGGCCGCCATAGACCTGCTGGGCGTTCACTGCCATCTCGAAGCCCTTATCGGTCTGGAAGCCCTTGATGATCGGGGTCAGCAGGGAAATCAGGCCGTCGGCGTCCTTGTCCGAGTTCTTGTGCGCCCGGTCGATCAGGTACGCGCCCCAATAGGTGAACGCGCGCGCGCCTTCGGTAAAGGACTTCTGATCCATCAGGTTGCGGCGGATATCCGGGTGCACGATGATCGGATCGGCGGCCTTGTCGGGCGCCTGAGCGCCAGTCACGTCGCGGCCCTGCAAACGATCATTCGCATAGGCCACGGCGTTCTGGTAGGCCACTTCGGCCTGCGCATAGCCCTGAAGGCCCACGCCCAGACGCGCTTCGTTCATCATGGTGAACATGGCGCGCATGCCTTTGTGCATCTCACCCACCAGATATCCGGTCGCCTCGTCATAGTTCATCACGCAGGTCGAATTGCCGTGGATGCCCATCTTTTCTTCGATCTTGCCGACAGACACGCCATTGCGTTCACCCAGGGACCCGTCTTCGTTGACAAGGAACTTCGGCACGATGAAGAGCGACACGCCCTTGATGCCGTCCGGCCCGCCGGGGATTTTTGCCAGGACAAGGTGAATGATATTGTCCGCCATGTCGTGATCGCCGGCCGAGATGAAGATCTTCTGACCTGTCACCTTGTAGCTGCCATCGTCCTGCGGCACGGCCTTGGTGCGCATGAGGCCCAGATCGGTGCCGCAATGCGGCTCGGTCAGGTTCATTGTGCCGGTCCACTCGCAGGTGGTCATCTTCGGCAGATAGGTCTGCTTCTGTTCGTCCGAGCCATGAAAGTAGATCGCTGAATACGCGCCATGCGTCAGGCCCTGATACATGTTGAACGCCATGTTGGACGACACGAATGGTTCCTGCGCCGCCGTGTGCATCACGTAAGGCAGGCCCTGACCACCATATTCCGGATCGCAATCCAGCGCGGTCCAGCCGCCGTCGCGCATCTGGTCAAACGCTTCCTTGAAGCCGGTCGGCGTGCGCACAACGCCGTTTTCCAGAACGCACCCTTCGGTATCGCCCACCGCGTTCAGCGGCATAAGCACTTCGGAGGCCAGCTTGCCCGCTTCCTCGATCACCGCGCCGGTGAAGTCGCGGTCCAACTCTTCATAGCCGGGGATATCCTGCTTTGATGCTTCCAGAACATCGTGCAGGATAAACTGCATGTCTTTCACGGGTGCGGTATAACTTGGCATGTTGGGTCTCTCCTAAAACCGAATGGCTTATTCAGCCGCCTTTTTGGTCTGATCCATCGACGCGAGCATCTTCTCGCCCCAACGCATCTGTTCTTTGAGTTCTTCAATCGCCTGGTTCAGCTCGTCGCGCTGGTTTTCCATCTCGGTCAGGCGCTGTTTGGCGATTTCGTAGGTGCGGGCCAGCTGCGTCTGCTGCTGATCGCCCATGTGATAGAGGTCCAGAAGCTGGCGAATCTCCTCAAGGCTGAAGCCAAAACGCTTGCCGCGCAGGATCAGCTTGAGCCGCGCGCGATCGCGCTTGGTGAACAGTCGCTTCTGGCCGTCCCGGATCGGGAACAGCAATTCCTTCGATTCGTAAAAACGCAATGTGCGTGGTGTGACGTTATAGGCGTCGCACATTTCGCGGATCGTCATGATGCGGTCATCAGTCATTCTCGTTTCCTCAGTTCGGTGCCGTCATGACATCGAAATGCGAAGGCTGGGGCTTTCATACAATGGGAATTTACGTTGACGTAACTCAGACGCCACGTCACTTTTTCGTTGACGTAAGATCATTCCACGTCAGGTGCGGGGCAGCGAAACTATCTTTCAAAGCGCTTTGAGGGGCGTTCACATATTCGGTATGGAATATCTTACCCGGAATCGGTGTATCCGGGGTTAATCACTCTGCTGTGTCTGAAAGCCGCTTCAAAGCCTCAGGCCCGGGCGTTGACGAAGCTTCAGTTGCCCAGGCTTGCAGCGGTATCGTCGCGCAGTTGCCGAAGCTCTGAAATCGCCTCGTCCAACTGTGCGCGCTGCTCGTCCAGTTCGGCCAATTGTCGATCGGCCAGTTCGATCCAGGCCTGCATCTGGGCTTCGGTGCCTTCATGTTCGTAGATCAGAAGCCACTGCCGGATGTCTTCAAGCTGGAACCCGAACTTGCGTCCGCGCAGGATCAGCGTCATGCGCGCAACTTCCTTTGGCCCGTACCAGCGCGAACGGCCATCCCGCTCGGGCTGCAAAAGCTCGATATATTCGTAATACCGCAACGTGCGCGGCGTCACATCGAACTTCGCGCACATTTCCTTGAAGCTGAGCTTTTGGTCGCTCATCCCGATCTCCTCGCCTTGGGTTGACCATAGGGTCACCTCCGGGGATCGGCAAGTCGGCTCCCGCTCATGCGGCGCACACCCTCCAGCAGATCGTCGGAAAGATGCGCGCCATGTAAAACCGAGATGTCACCGGTCGTTTCCAGCACCACGGCGCGCACCTCGTGGAACGCCAGAACGTTCGCTTCGCGCAACTTCGTGATCAGGTCCGTCCGCGCAACGCGCGTTTTCGCCAAAGCGACCTCATCAATGGTCCCGTTTTCCATGAGAAGAACCGGATCGTTCTGCATCAGGCGACGCGCGCGCGGTGACACCCGACGCGCCATCTGCAATCCAACCTGAGCCCCCATCAGACCGGCAATCGCCGCGTTCGCCGTCAGAAAGGCCGACAGGTCAGACGCCTGACCGGCCCCGGCCAACAGCGACCCGGTGGCCACTGTGACCACGAAATCAAACGATGTCATCTTCGAAAAAGACCGTAAGCCCACCACGCGCACGAGCAGAATGACCCAGATCAACGCGACCGCGGACAGGCTGACGGCTTTCAGAACCGTCCATGTCATATCTTCAATCATGTAAGGTCCCTTCAGGTGATGCCCGCGCATTGCGGTTGAAGGGGAAACGTCTGCGACCACCGCTGGTTCCCCAATGGCTCCGGGCCTCTGGCCTTCGCGCGCTGGCAGGCGTAAGCCTAGGGCGCAGTGCAGGAGCCACCATGACCGCGAACAAAGCCCAGATCGCCAAACAGTTCATTGCCTTTCTTCCCCATGCCAAGGCGCTGGGGATGGAAATCGTCGAGATCGGTGATGGCTCGGCAGAGATCACCATGCCCTATGCCGACCATCTGGTTGGCGATCCGAAAACCGGTGTGATCCATGGCGGGGCCGTGTCAGCACTCATGGACACCTGCGGCGGCGCCGCAGTGATGTCCCATCCGGATGCGCCCGCAGGCACCGCCACCATCGACCTGCGCATTGACTATATGCGCGGCGCGACCCCGGGGCAGGCGATCACCGCCAAGGCGCATGTGTATCACATAACCCGGACGGTTGCGTTTGTCCGGGCCACGGCCTGCGACGAAGACACGGATCGCCCTGTTGCCTCGGCCACAGGTGCCTTTACCGTGGAGGGCCGCTGACATGGCCCGCAAAACGCCCGAACCCGTCCAGATCGTCAAGCAGCGCCGCGATGCAGCCCTCACCGCGCTGGTGAGCGGTGTGCCCTATATCACCTTCATGGGCATCAGCTTTGACCGCAGAGGCGATGAGGTGACCGCGATCCTGCCCTTTGCCGAGAAACTGATCGGCAATCCGACCCTGCCCGCGATCCATGGCGGCGTGACCGCGGCGTTTCTTGAAGTAACAGCCGTGATCACTCTCAGCTGGGCCTATATCTGGGAAGACCTTGAAAGCGGCGCGCTGGATGTCGAAGCGCTGGCGGCCGGGGATCTGCCCCGATTGCCCAAGACCATTGATTTCACCGTCGACTACCTGCGATCCGGCCTGCCGCGCGACGCCTATGCACGTGCGACCATCACCCGCGCCGGACGCCGTTATGCGTCGGTCCAAGCCGAAGCCTGGCAGGACAACCGGGACCGCCCCTTTGCACAGGCCACGGCGCATTTTCTCATGCCGCGGAATGACTGACACAGCCGACGCGCGGTCCGGGATCACCAATCGACGAGTCCTCAGGATCGCGCTGCCGATTGTGCTGTCCAACGTCACCATCCCGATCCTCGGGGCGGTGGACACGGGTGTGATTGGCCAGATGGGCGAAGCCGCCCCGATTGGCGCGGTGGGGCTGGGGGCCATTGTCCTGTCGGCGCTCTACTGGGTGTTCGGCTTTCTGCGGATGGGCACCACCGGGCTGGCGGCGCAGGCGAAAGGGCAGGGCGATCACGCCGAGGTCGCCGCGATCCTGACCCGCGTGCTGATGATCGGCGTTGTCGCCGGAGTGGCGATCATTCTGCTGCAAGGACCGCTGATCTGGGCCGCTCTGTCGCTCGCACCGGGAAGTGCGGCCGTTGAAACGTTGGCGGCGCAGTATATGGCCATCCGGGTCTGGTCTGCGCCTGCGGCCATTGCGGTGCTGGGCATCACCGGCTGGCTGATCGCGCAGGAACGCACCCGCGCAGTGCTTGTGCTGCAAGTGGGGATGAATGGTGTCAACGTGGTGCTCAGCATCTGGTTTGTGCTGGGTCTGGACCTTGGCGTTGCCGGGGTGGCTTTTGCGACCGTGCTGGCCGAATGGGCGGGCCTCGCCATGGGGCTCGTCTTGTGCCGCGCCGCCTTTGCCGGGCCGGGCTGGCGCTCCTGGCATCGCGTGTTCGACCGGATCAAGCTGGTCCGCATGGCGCGGGTCAATTCCGACATCCTGATCCGGTCCCTGCTGCTGGAAGGGATGTTCCTGTCGTTCATGTTTCTGGCTGCGGATTTCGGCGATGTCACGCTGGCGGCCAACCAGATCCTGCTGCAATTCCTGCACGTCACCGCCTACGCGCTCGACGGGTTCGCGTTTTCCGCAGAAACGCTGGTGGGGCAGGCGGTGGGCGCACGAGCGCTGCCCACGCTCAGGCGGGCCACGCGGGTTGTCAGCCTCTGGGGGCTCGCAACAGCGGTCCTGCTGGCGGTTGGGATCTGGGCGCTGGGTCCGCAGGTCATCACGGTGATGACAACGAACGCCGATGTGCAATCCGCCGCCACCAGCTTTTTGCCCTGGCTGATCGTCACCCCGGTCGTGGCGCTGGCGTCGTTCATGTTTGATGGCATCTTCGTCGGGGCCACACGCACCGCTGACATGCGCAACATGATGATCGTCTCGGCGGTGATCTACGCCTGTGCTGTTGTGGCTCTGGTGCCGACATGGGGCAATCATGGCCTCTGGGCTGCTTTGACCATTTCGTTCCTGGCGCGCGGGGCAACGCTCGCGCTACGCTATCCGGCGTTGGAACGCTCTGTCAGCCGTTAACCGGGTCTTCACCTTGTTCTGCGACTGTGCCGCCATGCCTGGACTGCCCGACCACCTGACACCCGAAAAATGGCTCACCCAGATGCTGACCTCGGCAGAAGCGCGAAAGGGCGGTGTCGTCAAGCGCCAGATCCGCGATGTCGAACGGCTTGTCGGGTATGACGCGTTTATCCATGCGGTTCAGGCACGGGGATTTCAGGCGGTCCGCAATGGCCGCCACTATGTTGTGTTCTGCAACGACCAACCGATCCGCCGGGTGCGATAGAAGCGGCTTCGAAGCCGCTTGCCCAAGCGCCTTCGAAGGCGCTTCCCCTTGCCCCGACCGCCACACCTCGCTACCTGTGTCGCGTTCGATAGATGAGGCGCGCGATGAACGATCTTTTTAACTCTTTTATGACTGGTCCCGACGAAAAGGGCCGCTTTGGGATTTTCGGGGGGCGGTTCGTCTCTGAAACCCTGATGCCGCTCATTCTCGAACTGGAAGAGCAATATGAACGCGCCAAGACCGATGACAGCTTCTGGGAGGAAATGAACTTCCTCTGGAAGCATTATGTCGGCCGCCCCAGCCCGCTTTACCACGCCGAACGCCTGACCGACCATCTGGGCGGCGCGAAAGTCTACATGAAGCGCGATGAGCTGAACCACACCGGCGCGCACAAGATCAACAACGTTCTGGGCCAGATCATCCTCGCCCGCCGCATGGGCAAGACCCGCATCATCGCCGAAACCGGCGCGGGTCAGCACGGCGTGGCCACTGCCACCGTCTGCGCCAAGTTCGGCTTGAAATGCGTGGTCTACATGGGCGCGCATGATGTCGAACGCCAGCAACCCAACGTGTTCCGCATGAAACTGCTCGGTGCTGAGGTGATCCCGGTGACCTCCGGGCGCGGCACGCTCAAGGACGCGATGAATGACGCCCTGCGCGACTGGGTCACCAATGTGCGCGACACGTTCTATTGCATCGGCACAGTGGCCGGTCCGCACCCGTACCCGGCGATGGTCCGCGATTTCCAGTCGATCATCGGCAAGGAAGCTAAGGAACAGATGATGGAGGCCGAGGGCCGCAACCCAGACACCATCATCGCGGCCATCGGCGGTGGCTCGAACGCGATGGGCCTCTTCTATCCGTTCCTCGACGACAAGGAGGTCAACATCATCGGCGTCGAAGCCGGCGGCAAAGGTGTGAACGCCAAGATGGAGCATTGCGCGTCCCTCACCGGCGGCCGCCCCGGCGTGCTGCACGGCAACCGCACTTATCTGTTGCAGGACGACGACGGTCAAATCCTCGAAGGCTATTCCATCTCTGCGGGCCTCGATTACCCCGGCATCGGCCCCGAGCATTCCTGGCTGCACGAAATCGGCCGCGCGCAATACGTTGCCATCACCGACAAGGAAGCACTTGAGGCGTTCCAGCTCTGCTGTGCCACCGAGGGCATTATCCCGGCGCTTGAGCCGTCCCACGCCTTGGCCCACGTGATGAAGATCGCCCCCGATCTGCCCAAGGACCACATCATCTGCATGAATATGTGCGGTCGCGGCGACAAAGACATCTATTCGGTCGCGCGCCATTTGGGAATCGATATGGGCGAAGAAGGCCGCTGACGCCTAAACGTCTGTTTTCGATCAAGGGGCTGAGCACGGCGGACATCGCGGCGTTGCGCAACACGTCCGAAGGCACTGTGAAAGCACAGACCAACGCGATTTATCGCAAGGCGAACGTGTCAGGGCGCCCGCAGCTATTAAGCCTGTTCATTGATGAGTTGATGTCGGACGCATTGCCCGTTGCGGGCGCCAATGTCGCGCCCCGGATCGACAAGGCATCCTGAGCGGGCTTACTTGCCCGATGCCGTGATGTTGTGTTCCTCCAACACGTCCAGCGGCACAATTTCCAGCGCGCGCTTATGCGTCGCCTCAAGGTTCACCTTGGGTGCGCAGCCTTCGTCATGGGCTTGCAGGAACCGCCCGGCGCACAGGCACCAGCTATCGCCGGGCTTCAGCCCCGGAAAGCGGAACTGGGGCATGGGGGTGCTCAGGTCATTGCCGACATATTTGGAAAACGCGAGGAACTCTGCCGTCATTACGGCACACACGGTATGGCTGCCCTGATCGGCGGCACAGGTGTTGCAATGCCCGTCGCGGAAGAACCCGGTCAAAGGGTCGGACGAGCAATGGGCCAATGCGCCGCCCAATACGTTAACGGATTCGTCTTGTTCCATGGTGTGATCTCCTGTTGCACCGCAACTTAGGTGGGATCGCCCTGCCAATCCACCCAACGGCCATGGAAATCGGCACGTCCCAGTGCAATGTAACGATCCCCGGGCCAAACCCGTGCAGTCAAAGCGGCCCCGCGTGTGCCGTCATCGGCTTCCATGCGCAGCCATGCCAACGGGGTCACTGCGGTGGCCCGCGCGCCTGCCGCCTCGATCAAAGCGGTGCCTTTGGCCTGCCGTTCTGCCGGAAAGTACTGCCAAGCGATTGTGTGGGTGATCAGATGCGTCCGGCCCGCCGGTGCGGTCGCAAGACGCCGTTCCAGCCAGTCCACCGCATCGCCGCGATCCACAGCCGCCGCGCTTGCCGCGAGGGCCGCTTCGGTCAACGCAAGGCGGTCTGGCTGGTCGGCCCAAAGATAGGCCCGCAATCGCAGCGCATCCGCCGGATCACGCGGGTTGAGCGGGTTCAGATCGACACCGCGTCGGTCCTGCATGGTAAAGCCAGTCAGCTTAGGCAAGGGGCCGGACCAGTCCGGCGTGAGTGTCAGGGCAGGGGTGTCTGGCCCCAACCGCCCCTGCGCTGTCTCTAACGCGTATTGGTCGAACATCAGGTTCAACCCACCACTTGCCCCCAGTTCGGACAAGTGGATCTCCGGCACCCGGGTCATGGCGACAATCGCATGCGTGCCCGCGATCAGGGCGGCACTCCGGCGCACTTCGTTAGTCTGCGGTGGTGAGGTGATCCAGTTGCGCAGGAACGGGCTATGCGTTTGCAACGCGTCGGACAGTGCTGCTTGCAACGCTGCATCAGACACCGCGTTCGGCGGATAGGCGGCGATCAACGCGGCGTCCTGCCCGGTGAGCACGAGCGCATGTAACCCCGATGCAAGGCGCAGCGGCAGGGAATGTCCCTTTGGCCCAATGTCGCCCTGATAGGCCTGAATATCCGCGTCCAGATCAGACCCATGTGGCCAGACCTGCGCCAGCAACGGCAACATCCGCGCCATGAAGGGCGATCCCAGAGCCGCGCAATGACCCGCCTGCGCCATCAACGCAATGGCGAGGCTCACCGAAACTTGTCCATCAGCTTCTGCATCGCGCTGCGTGTGTCCGGTTCGGGGTCAGCCTTGGGCGCAGATTTCGGCAGGTCCGCCTTTTCCGTCTTGGGTTTGGTCGTCGAAGACCGGGGCGGGTTCACCCGCAACGCAACCGCGTTCATGAACTTGCCAGTGTCGCCATCCGCCAGATGTGCAGCGCCATCCGAAATCCCGCGCAGCAGGTCGTCCAGCCACTCCGCATCCGCCTTGGGAAAATCGTTGAGCACATATCCCGCGACCTTGTCCTTGTGTCCCGGATGCCCGATGCCCAGCCGCACGCGCCCATAGGCCTCACCGATATGCCCGTGGATCGACCGCAGCCCATTATGCCCGGCATGCCCGCCGCCCTGTTTCACGCGGCATTTGCCGGGGGCGAGGTCCAGCTCATCGTGGAACACGGTCACATCGCCGGGGACGAGTTTGTAAAACTGCATCGCCGCCTGAACCGACTGGCCGGACCTGTTCATAAAGGTCTCGGGCTTGAGCAGCAGCACCTTGTCAGACCCAAGACGCCCTTCGGTCACCTGTCCCTGAAACTTGGCTTTCCACGATCCAAACCCGTGATCCGACGCGATCTCGTCCAGCGCCATGAACCCGATATTGTGCCGGTTCTTGGCGTATTTCGCACCGGGATTGCCGAGGCCTACAAAGAGTTTCATCGTGCTCTGCCTTTGTCGTTTCGGCCTCTTTAGGCGAAACTTCTGACAAGCGCAAAATCGGGAACTGCTACACCGCCGCGCCCAAGGCCAGAGCCACACCCGCCGAGACCAGCAAAACCCATCCAATCGCCATGCGCACCCGCAAGAGCAACACCGCCGCCACGGCGATCAGCACCAGCGCCTGCCATTGCACCATCGCAGCTTCGGGCCACCAAAGCCGAACCACGCCGATCCGCGTTTCGGTCACGGTTGCGAACACCACATGCAGCGCGAACCACAGCGACAGGTTCAGGATGACGCCGACCACCGCCGCCGTGATCGCCTTTAGCGCGGCGTTCAGGCGGGGCTGGGCCGCGATCCAGTCCAAGTATGGCGCGCCTGCGAAAATCCACAGAAAGCAGGGCACAAACGTCACCCAGAGTGTGACCATCCCACCTGCAAAGGCCAGCCTGTATCCGCCTTCGCGGAAGGCCGCGAGATAGCCGACGAACTGCGTGACAAGGATCAACGGCCCCGGCGTTGTTTCGGCAAGCCCCAGGCCGTCCATCATCTCGGTCGCGGTCAGCCAACCGAAATCAACCACGACATCCTGCGCCATGTAGGCCAGCACCGCATAGGCCCCGCCAAAGGTCACAACCGCGAGTTTGGAAAAGAACAATCCGATGGCGGTCAGGATCGACCCGCCGACCAGCGCGTCAAGGATCAGCACAGGCAATCCCCAGATCACCAGACCGATCAGCACAGTCATCAGCGTGCGCCCTGACGACACGGCCACAACCGGTGTCGGCGCGTCATCGTCCAGTGAAGCCAGGGACATCGCGCCGATGGCCCCTGCGGCCAAAACGATCAGCGGAAAGGGCACGTCAAAAAAGAAGATCCCGACAAAGGCCAGCCCCGCCAGCGCCCAATGCGCGCGCCCGATCAGCGCGCGGTTTGAGACCTTCAGCAAGGCCTCGATCACGATGACCACGGCCACCGCCTGCACGCCCAGAAACAGCGTATCGACCAGCGGCACATCGCCATAGGTCACGTAAAGCGTCGCCAGCGCAAAGATCACCGCCGCCCCGGGCAGCACAAACAGCAGCCCGGCGATCAAACCACCAAGGATCCCGTGCAGCCGCCATCCCGCATAGGTGGCCAATTGCATCGCCTCGGGTCCGGGCAAGAGCATACAGAAGCTAAGCGCGTTCAGATATTGCTTTTCGCTCAACCAAGCCCGCTCATCCACCAGCACCCGGTGCATCAGGGCAATCTGCGCCGCAGGGCCGCCAAAGGACAGCAGGCCGATTTTCAGAAAGACGGCGAAAAGCTGTGACAGCGGAACGTTCATCCCGCACCGCTCGGTGTTGGCCATGTGTGCGTTTCGGATGTCGCGTCGCGGGCCCAGCGGTAAAACGCGTCGTAAAGGCCCAGACCCGCCTCAAGCTGCGCAAGATCATCGCGGTACATGCGTGACAAGCCCAAAGATACCGCCAGCAGCCCTGCCGCTTCGGGCGCAAGGTCGTGCCGATTTGTGTCAGCACCGCGAACAAGGGTGGCAAGCCTGTCCAACGCGTCGAATGACAGGCCAAACTCGTCCAGCATCGTGTCAAAGGTGCACCTGTCTCCCCGATGGCTCCAGAACACGTCTTCCACGTCAAATGGCGTGGCGTCGAATTTCTCGGCGACCACCATCACCTGCGACGGTTCGACAAACAGGAATTGTGCGTGCGGATCGACGAACCGCCGGATCAACCAGGGACAGGCGATGCGGTCCACCTTGGGCCGGTGCCGCGTGACCCAAAGCGTTTCACCCTGCGCGTTAGGTTTTGGCAGTTTCGACGCCGTCACCATCGGCAACCCGGCATCCCGCCATCCGAATTGACCGCCCTGCAGCGTTTCGGCCGTGATCCCGCGCGCGCGCAGCAGCGCCGCAGCACCTTGGCTGATCTTGAACCCCTTCTGGCAATAAAGAACGGCGCTTCGCCCTGCCAAGACCGGTAAAAGGGCGTCGGTGTCACGATAGTGGTGCCGAACCGCTCCGGGGATCGGGCGGGGATCGCCGGCAAAATCCTCATCCGTGCGGACGTCGATCAGCACAGGCGCGTTGGGCGTTCCGATCAGTCGGACAAGCTGGGCAGGGGTGATTTCAGTTGGTGAGGCCATGGCGGCATCCTTCCCGGGAAACAGGTTATCAGGATGCGGGTCTTGGGCTGTCGCCTCACGAGGCGTCCGCGGCCCCATGCCTGTGTACGTGCCAGATGGCAGCCAACCAAGTCAAGCCAGCGGTCTATCCGCAGGATTGGCTGTTGCGGCGCGCGGTGTCAAAAATCCAGTCGGGTTTGTAGCCGAAATGCCCGGTCAGATTGCTGTGCCGCGTCCAGCCGTCAAACTCACCGTCATCGTCGATATCGACCTGCGCCAACTGCTCTGTCATGTCGCCGATCCGCGCGGCATTGGCATAGTCGATCTTTGGCGGCACCTTGAGCGCCTTGCCGCCCTTACACTGCGTGGCCTGCAGCAGGTCAGACGCGGATGAGCCTTTGTCCCGGCGCACCACCGCGTCACCGTCACAGGCAAAGCGGCGGGTCGCAAAGATATCGAAGGTGCGGTCTTCGGGCACGACATACCGTTCGCCCGGACGCCAGAACCCGATATCGGTGTCGGCAAACATGTTTTGCACATTGGTGTCCAGAGGCAGGCCATGGGTGCAGCCGCCGCCCGACCGGGGGGTGCCGAACCATTCGCGATCCACCTGGTTCTGGAACAGGTGCCAGTCCCCGGACCGGTGAAGCGCGCTGGAGCGGGAAAACGACCGCGAGGCCGAAATCCAGGAATAGTCGATCAGCCCGGCCTCTTTCAAAATCTGATGGGCATGCCCGCTGCCATAGGCCCCGGTTTTGTACCCGGCGGCATCCATCCGGTCCTTGATCACGCGGAAATAAGCGACCATGGCATTGATCGTGTCGCGGTCATTTTCGGTAAAGTTGAAATCCACCCCGAAATAGATCGCTGTACCACGCGGCTGGCCGACCGCCTGCGCCTGTTCGATGGCGGCGGTAACATCCAGTCGGGCTTCCTCGGTCACGCTGCGGGCGGCTCCGGTCCAGTTGCAATTGGCATCCGGCAGCGCCTTGCCGTCGCGGTTCTGGCCGCGAAACTTGTTGGGCGTGTTGCTGTAATACTGATAGATCGACAGAACCGCGAACCCCTTGGCAAAGATCTGTGCCAATTCGCTGCCCTGGTCGCGGGGCAGGCCCTGATTGATCATCTTCTTTTGCGTCAGCCCGTATTCCGGCTGATCACATCGGGCATAGTAGCGCCCGATCACCGTCACACCGCGCTCTTTCAACCGGTCCAGATAGGGGCGGGTATCATAGGCCGTGTCGATGATGGCCACGCGGGTGTCGGATTGGGCGCTGACCGCAGATGCAAGACACCCAAGGACGGCCATCACAAATACAAAAAACGGGTGCGACATGGCGGGCATCTCGGACACAATGGGACATATAAAAACGTCCCATCAGCATAGCAGAGGTTCGGCGCAGATCAGAGAAAAACCTGAGGTGGTGTCATCACTGGTCCCGCGCAACGGCGTAAAACAGATGCGCCAATGTTCCGACGACGGCAAAGGCGATCAGTCCCAACGCCCGTTCGTAGAGCCCGTCGACAGAGGTCGGCAGAAAGAAGAACACCGGCGCTGACAGGCACCACAGGACCGACAAGACGATCAGGGCGCGGCCGTGCGCAGGGCTGACCTGTCGGGCTCCGTGCGCCATCAGGGCAGGGGCCGCTGCCATCAGCAGTCCCAGCGCATAGACAAGGTAGCGATGGATCACCACGCCGTCCTGATCGCTGTCGCCGTATTCATTGCGTGCGCCGACCAAGAAGACGATCAGTCCCAATATGGCGAACGCGACAAGACCCGCGCTCCAGCCGGTGCCGCCCAGATGGTGATGCGCGGCCAGAAGAGCGATCGCGATCAAGGACGCGGAAAAAGCGTAGATCCCGATATCAACGATGTATTCGTACTTGCCGGCCCCAAGATCGCTGATCGTGTCGGCGATCCAGTCGTGATCCGGAACAATCCAGTCCGCAATCAGAATGGACAGACCGAAGATCACACAGCCCAGAACCGCGTATCCCGCAAGAGCGCGCATCAGTCGGGGCTGTTGTGTGGCGCGGTGCGGGTGTGTCTGAGGGTGCTGCATACCCGGTCAACGCCTGTCGTGCCGATTGGTTCACATTTTGCATCCGCGAATCAAAAACGGCCCCGCCCGAGGGGGCGAGGCCGTTCGAACCAGTCGGTCCGGCGATGATCAGTCTTCGGACTGTTCGATGGCCGGAACTTCATCTGCCTCGGTTTCGTCTTCATCTTCGTTGTCAGACGACCGCAGGCCGGATGGCGCAGAGATGTTGCCGATCACGAAGTCACGGTCGATGGTTGGCTTCGACCCGCTTGGCAGCGTAATGCTGGAAATGGTGATCGTGTCGCCGATGTCGAGGCCGGTCAGATCCACTGTCAGCTTCTCGGGGATGTCACCTGCGGTCACAACCAATTCCACTTCGGGACGCACAACCGTGAGAACACCGCCGCGCTTGATGCCGGGGGCTGCGTCTTCGTTCAGGAATTCAACCGGGATGAACAGGTTGACCTTGGACGTCCGGCGCAGGCGCATGAAGTCCACGTGTGTCGGAAGGTCCTTGACGACGTCGCGCTGCACATCGCGGCAGATCACACGCACATCGTCGTGGCCCTCGACCTTCATGTTGAACAGGGTCGACTTGAAGCGGCCTTTGCGCAGGCGCTTGAGCAGTTCGTTGAACGGGATGTTGATCGGCAGCGGATCGTTGTCGCCACCAAATACAATGCCCGGAACCATGCCATCGCGGCGTGCCTGACGAGCGGCGCCCTTGCCTGTCCCCGTCCGTTCCGTAGCTACGAGATCAGGAATCTCTCCAGCCATGATATATCTCCAAATTGTAAGGGCGGGATGCCTCCAAGGCTGTCACCCCGCGTGAAGGCGCCCGCGTAGACCGGATTGGCGTGCGGGGCAAGGCATTTGAACACCGTTTTGACAGGTTTTCTGCGGTTTGTGCACTGGACGATGCCAAAGTCCCGTGGCAATGGCCCGATATGGAGCTTTTACGCGATCTTCACCTGAGCCGTGGCCCCGCCGCCGCCTTTGCCGCCGTGGGCCTGTTCTGGGGCGCGTTTGCCGCCATGGTGCCGGAACTGAAGCCACAGGTGGGGCTGTCGGACGGGCAGTTCGGTCTTGCCCTTCTGGTCGCCTCTGGCGGGGCGGTGATGGCGATGTGGCTGGCCCCTCTGGCGGAACGGGCGCTGGGAGCGCGGGTGCTGACGGTGCTGGCCGCGCTGTTGGCGATGGCCACGATGATGCCCGGGCATACCCAGACAGGGTTGGCATTTACCGCAGCCATGCTTGCCGTGACGATGGCCACTGGCACGCTCGATGTGGCGATGAATGCCCGGGTGAGCGTGCTTGAAGCGCGCGAGAAGCGCAGTTTGATGAACCTCAACCACGCGGTGTTTTCGATTGCTTACGCGGTCTGCGCAATCTGTACCGGACTTGCCCGCGAAGCCGGTTTTGGCCCTGCCGCGATCCTGACCTGCGTGTCCGTTGCGATCGCGGCGCTGATCCTGCAAATCGCGGCGGCGCCGGTGGCGGACCCGGACCCGCAGGACGGCGACGGTGATGCCGCCCCGCTGCCGTGGTCGTTGCTGTTGCCCGGCGGGTTGATCATCCTGATTGCTTTTATGTCCGAACAGGCGACCGAAGGCTGGTCGGCGCTGCACCTTGAACGCAACCTTGGGGCCGGGGCCGCACAGGGCGCGATTGGCCCGGCGATCCTTGGGATCACGATGGCGATTGGACGCTTGGCAGGACAGGTTGTCGCCAACCGGGTCTCTGAACCTGTCGTGATCCGCTGGACCGCTGCCACTGCCGGGATCGGCGCCATCATCGCGGCCACTGCGCCAACGCTCTGGATCGCGTATCTGGGCTTTGCCATTATCGGCCTTGGCGTGTCGGTCGTGGCCCCGATGGCCTATGCGTGGATCGGGCGCATGGTGCCCAACAGCCACCGCAGCCACGCTATCTCGCGCATTTCGGTTGTGGGCTACACCGGGTTCTTCATCGGCCCGCCGATGATGGGCTTTTTGTCCGAAGGCTTCGGCCTCTGGGCGTCGTTCCTGACCATCGGCCTGATCCTGTTTGTCGTGCCGCTGGTGCTGGTGCCGGTTTTGTCGCGAAGGGCCACCGCCTGAGGCGTCATTTGTGACACAAAACACACGCTAGCCTTATGTCAAGAGCAGGTCTTTCGAGACTGAGGTAAATTTCATTTTTTTGAGACACCGGATTTCCCGGTTTTGTCACCAGTAATCTTGGGATGCTCAGATTAGTTTGAAGAGCATTGGCACCAGAAAAAGAAAGGAAGCTGACCGATGGCAAAACATGATGATGACAACCACGCAAATCAGATGAACCCCAATAATGATGCCTACTGGGAAAGCCGGGGTTACGATGATCGTCCTGACGACTGGGATGACCACCGTGACGAGCAAGACGATCTTTATTTCCATCCTTGATAGCAAGGTGGCGATTGGCTTCGGCATAAATTGATACCTATAGGGCTGACTGATCAGTCAGCCCTCGATGTAAAGAGGTCATAAACGGCTTGGGAGGGTCTCTCTGGAATGCCACCGATCTTTTTGATCGACCGTGCAGAATTGACCGTCAGAAGGACAAATCGTAGTCCGAGCTCGCGCTGTTCAAGCTCGGCCCTCCATTTTCCTTTCTCATTTATGTTCGTGTCCTGGCAAAGAGATCGCAGGCAAGTGCGCGCCGTGGCAAACGATGGAATCTGGTCGCCGTTGCGATACCTGCGCGGATTGCGAAGTAGATTTCTCTGGTCCTGTTCTGACTGTGCTTCGGCATTTCGATTTGGCTTCACGAAGCCGTCCAAGAGCAATCTATCTTTGGTATATCCTGTCCGGGTCTCAATCCGATCAAGCCAATGGGAGAAAGACCTGAGTGGATTGACGCGGCCTTGATCAGCCGCAAACAGCTCGGCCAAGCTGTCGCGCGTGGCTTCGACGGAGTGGTCATTTTCAAGCAGGAAAACGGTAGCAATCAATAATGCTCCGAATGCGGCCAGTTCGACCTGTGCGATATCCTCTTTCCCTTCTTCGATCAGCACGGCCATCTCGTCGAGGAAGCGGCTTTGGGCGAGTCCTGCTGATGGATGTTGCCTGAAATTCTTCAAAGTAAGGGCGAAAGCTTGAATCCCGCCGTTCCGGTAGACCTGGTGCAGCTGTAGGGACTTCTGGACGAGCCCTTCAAGAAGATTGCGGGTGGCTCTACGCTTCTTTGGCAGGTTCTTTGCCAGAAAGCTCCAAAAGACTAATGCGCTCTGCCAGTCAAAGCCGTCCTTGTTGTAGGGCGCATCACGGTGCGGCGATTCCAAAGATAGTTTATCAAAATCCATGTGGAACGCAGCATCGTTTGGACGCCATTTTGAAATAATAGCTACAAACAACTTTTCGATCCGCACGGAAGAAACACTTTTCCCGCACCGCAAATCCATCAAGATTTTGTGCTCGGTGACGTGCGTTTCCCTGTCATGGGTCGCCTTGTCCATAAGCAAGGCGCCGAGTGATTTATGACCGACCCAATTCGGAAGGACGTCTAAGTCTGGAAGCAACATGAGACCTCTATTAGCCATGGTCATTACGCAACGAAAACGGACCCCATAGCCGCCTGCAATTTTTGCGAAAAGGTCAGCGCACCTGAAGCAAAGTATAGGTTTATTATCGACATTCCAACAATGTGAATTCACCTGATCTGTGTTGTTTCTGGCGCAGCAAATGGCCGGCTTGCCGGGCTGCACTGCAGCATGAAAACCGTGCAGTGAATGGCAGTTTCTGGGAACGCGCCGGGACTCCTTCTCTTGTGACCGCAAGTGCAGTTTCGTGCGCACATCGCTTCTCCACGGCAACGACGACCGAACTTATGATTTTCCGCTCATTAACGGTCGATGATCCATGCCGCACCACACAAAAGCTTTTGAGCGGGAAGGGTCACTCCTATGCCGCGACACACGACGTTGACACCCTCTCACATGCCGGAAGGCTGACCATGAGAGACCGGTCTGAACAGGCTCTGGCAACCCCGGAGTACAGGTCGCCCGTTTAATCGGGGACGATGAGAGAACGGTCAGCACCACGAGCGGCGCCACTTCTTTCCATGAATTCCACGGGTCCAGCGACCTGATGCCAAATAACCCCGACCGGATCAGATCCGGTGCGGGGCGTTTGGCGTTGTCAATTGGCCCAATCGCCGGAAAAGCCTTTGGGGATCATCAGGATGTCGCGGTCCACGCTGTTGATGTCGGTGCGTCCGCACAGCCCCATGGATTTTTCCAATTCGCCATGGATCACGTTCAGTGCGTCAGTCACCCCCTGCTGTCCATTGGCCCCCAGACCATACACGTAAGCCCGTCCAATATAGGTGCCTTTTGCGCCCATCGCGGTTGCCTTGAGCACGTCCTGACCCGACCGGATCCCGCTGTCGAGATGCACCTCGATCTTGTCGCCCACCACATCCATGATCGGCTCCAAGGCCCGGATCGAGGACAGCGCACCGTCAAGCTGCCGCCCGCCATGGTTCGACACCACGATGGCATCTGCGCCCACGTTCAATGCCTCAAGCGCGTCGCGTGGGTCCATGATGCCCTTGATGATCAGCGGGCCGTCCCACATCTTGCGAAACTCGCGGATGCGGTCCCAGTTGAGCGACTGGTCAAACGCCTCGGCGGTCCAGGTGCTGAGCGAGGAGGGGTCTTTCACCCCTTTCGCGTGGCCCACGATATTGCCGAAGAACCGGCGTTTCGTTTGCAGCATGCCAAGGCCCCACTGCACCTTGGTCATCATGTTGGCAACCGAGGCCGGGGTCAGCTTGGGTGGGGCGGACAGGCCGTTTTTCAGGTCCTTGTGCCGCTGGCCCAGCAATTGCAGATCGACGGTGATGATCGCGGCGGAACACTTGGCGTCCTTGGCGCGGTCAAACAGGCGTTGCATGAAATCGTCGTCTTTCAGCGTATAGACCTGCATCCAGAACGGTTTTGTCGTGTTCTCGGCGACGTCTTCGATCGAACAGATCGACATGGTCGACAGGCTGTAGGGCACACCGAATGCCTCGGCGGCCTTTGCGGCTTTGATCTCACCGTCGAAATGCTGCATGCCAGTCAGCCCAACCGGGGCCAGGGCCACCGGCATCGCCACGTCCTGACCGATCATCTTGGTTGCGGTTTTGCGGCCTTCCATGTCGATCGCCACGCGTTGGCGCAGGTAGATCTTGTCAAAGTCCGACGAGTTCTCGCGGAAGGTCTGTTCCGTCCAGCTGCCCGACTCTGTGTAGTCAAAGAACATCTTCGGCACGCGGCGTTTGTAGATGCGGCGAAGGTCTTCGATTTCGGTGATCACGGACATGGTCAGGCCTTTCGGTCATATTGGTTAGTTTTCTTTACCAATGTGCGAAATTTGATGCAACGCGTCATTTTGGACTTGATTGGTTCGATATCGCACTAAATAGTCCGATATCGAGCCAATGGAGATTCATATGACCCTGTCCCGACGCAAGACACTTGGATTGATTGGTGGTGGTACGCTTGTTGCTGCGGCCTCTGGATTTGGGGTGTTCGCCAACACCCGCACCCCGACCAAGGCGCTCGCGCCCTGGGATATGGCGGGCGATTATGCAGATGCGCGGATGCGCGCCATGTCCTACGCGCTGCTGGCACCGAACCCGCATAACCGCCAACCCTGGGAGGCCGAACTGATCGGGGACGATACTGTCGCCATCTGGCGCGACCCAGACCGCAACCTGCCGGTCACCGACCCCTTCGCGCGGCAATTGACGATTGGCATGGGCTGCTTTCTGGACCTGATGCGCATGGCGGCAGGGGAAGACGGGTACGGCATCGAACAGACGCTTTTCCCGCAGGGCGAAGACGGCCCGGTTGCGATCTGTCGCTTTGTGCCGGGGGCCGGGGCACCCGATCCGCTCTTTGCCCATGTGATGGCGCGGCGGTCGCACAAAGAGGCGTTTGACGGCACCGAGGTCGGGCCCGACGCGCAGGCCGTCCTTGCGCCGTTCGCGCAGGTGTTCGCAGGCACAGATGAGGCCCGTGCCCTGCGCACCCTGGCCGAGGAAGCCTGGTTGATCGAAGCCAGCACCCAGGAGGCCTGGCAGGAAAGCATTGACCTCTTGCGGATCGGCAAGGCCGAGATCAACGCACAGCCTGACGGTATTGATGCGGGCGGAACCCAGTTGGAGCTGCTTGCGGCGGCGGGAATTTTCACCCGGGACGCGGCCTCTGACCTGAACAACCCGGGGTCACGAAGCGCGATCGAAGAGACGCGCAACGCGATTGCGACAGCGCCCGCGATGATCGTTCAGACCACGCCATCGAACAGCCGCGAAGACCAGATCGCGGCCGGGGCCACCTGGTTGCAATTGAACCTTGCCGCCACCGGGGCCGGGCTCGCGGTGCGACCGGTCAGCCAAGCGTTGCAGGAATATCCGGAAATGGCCACCGTCTACACCGCGATGCAGTCCACATACGCGCCGGACGGCGGGACGGTTCAAATGCTGGGACTTCTGGGCTACGCTCCGCGCACGCCCCGCACGCCGCGGTGGCCGATTGATGCCCGGATGAGGTCCAAACCCAAGAATGCCTGACGACCAGCCAGACGCCCTCACGGGTCTCTACTTTCAACTGTTCAACGAGATCGGCATCATCAGCCAGCTAAGCCGCGCCCTGTTCGAGGCGCGGCTGCCCGATGGTCTGCTGTTGCCGCATTTCACCGTTGTGAACCACTTGATCCGGGTGAAGGATGGCCAGACGCCGTTGACCCTCGCGCGGGCGTTTCAGGTGCCCAAGACGTCGATGACCCATACGCTGGCCGGGCTGGAAAAGCGCGGGCTGATCGAAATGCGCGCCAATCCCGACGACGCGCGCAGCAAGCAGGTCTGGCTGACAGAGGCGGGGCGCGCGTTTCGGGAAACGGCGATTGCGGGTCTCGCCCCGGAGATAGGGGATCTGTCGGACACGCTGCCGGAAGAGGAGGTGCGGGAGGTGGTCGCGCGTCTGGAGGCATTGCGCAAACGGCTGGACGCGGCGCGGGACTGAGGCGGCTGTTTCGGAGGTTTGCGCTGGTCGATGCGGTGACGCATCGACATCTTTCCGTCGACGGAAAGACGCGCCTCGTGATCGTCAGGTGAACCTGACCTCCAGCCCCTTGAGCAAGGGGGTGTCGAATGTGGTTCGCCACGTCTGGCCCACCGCAATCGGGCGCGCGTCGGTCAATGTGCCGGTGGTCACCACCTCACCCGGCTGGATCGGACCTGCGCCGGGCATGCGGTCGATCTGGCGGACGAGGTATTGCAGGGCGGTCAACGGCCCCCCCAACACATCGCTGCCGGACCCCTGATGCAGTTCCTCTGGCCCGGTCATGGTGAGCGCACAGCGGGCCAGCGCGTCCAGCCGGTCCGGCGTCGGCTCCATCCGGTCGCCGACCCACAGCGCCCCGTGCATGGCGCAAGCGGCCACGCTGTCGGGTGCGGAAAACCGCCAGTCGGGATAGAGCGACATGACAATCTCGATCCCATGCGCCACCCAGTCCACGCAGTCCGCGATTGCCGTCAGATCCATGTCGGGGTCGGGCGTTTTCTTGAAGCCGAAGACGATCTCGGGCTCGATCCGGGGCTCTGGTACGGCGGGCAGGGGGATCACGCCGTCTGCCGGGATATCGTGAACGGTGTTGGTATACATCCAACCCCAGACGGGCGCATCGACGTTGTAGATCGGCCAGATCGCCCGGTTGGTGAACCCGATCTTGCGCCCTGCGACCACATCGCCATCGTGTACACGCAGCGCATGAAGATCCGCGGCAATACGATAGCCGTCATCCAGCGTCAGGCCGGGCCGCATGCCGTCGGTCAGCGGCGGCACCTGGGTGATGCCGCGCAACGCGCTGTAGAGCACGTCGGCTGGATCGGTGTCAGGCACGGTGCGCGCCGTCAGCAAGGGATTTCACAAAGGCCAACACATCGGCCACGGGTTTGCCGTCGGCCAGTTCCGACACGATGGCCGACCCGACAACGCAGCCATCGGCCACGCTGGCAATGGATTGTGACGCGTCGGGTGTCTTGATGCCAAAGCCCACGATCACCGGCAGGTCCGTTTGCGACTTGATCCGCGCGACCTCTGGACCGACATCCGCTGCCTGTGCCTCGGCGGCACCAGTGATGCCCGTGATCGACACGTAATACACAAAGCCGGAGGTGTTTTCCAAAACCTTGGGAAGGCGTTTATTGTCGGTTGTCGGCGTGGCCAGACGGATAAAGTTCAGCCCCGCAGCCTGCGCCGGGATGCACAGCTCGTCATCCTCTTCGGGGGGCAGATCGACGATGATCAACCCGTCAATGCCCGCCTCTTTGGCTTGCTCCAGAAACCTGTCGACGCCGCGCGAATAGATCGGGTTGTAATAGCCCATCAAAACGATGGGCGTCGTGTCGTCATCCTGACGGAAGCGGCGCGCCAGGTCCAATGTGCGATCCAGCGTCATGCCCGCGTCAAGCGCACGCTGACCGGCTAGCTGAATGGTGCTGCCATCCGCCATCGGATCGGTGAAGGGCAGGCCCAGTTCGATCACATCGACTCCGGCGTCGGGCAGGCCCTTGAGCAGCTCCAGCGAGGTGTCGAAATCCGGATCACCGGCCATCACATAAGCCACAAACGCTTTCTGGCCTGCGTCACGCAGCGCGGCGAATTTGGCATCGATCCGGGTCATGTCTGTCTCCTCACTCAGGTTCGGCCCGGATTGCCTGACGTCAGGCGGAAAATCAATGGCGCACACCGGGGAAATAGCCGACAGGTTTTGATGCGTGTCAAAGAATGCTGCGCCTGCATGGTTTAAAGTCACCGCAATCACACACCTTTTTGGGAGCCTTTCATGACCGCCAGACCCGCCGCTGTTGCCTCGAACGCCAACGCAGAGCTTAAAGACATCCCCGCCCCCCAGCGGGCGGTTGCCGCAGAAGACGTGCGTCGCGCGTTCGAGACGGGTAAGTATCCCTACAGCAAACGCATGGGCCGTCGCGCCTACGAGGCCGAGAAGGCCGCGTTGCAGGCCGAATTGCTGAAGGTTCAGCTTTGGGCGCAAGAGACCGGGCAGAAATTCGTGATGCTGTTTGAAGGGCGCGATGCCGCGGGCAAGGGCGGCACGATCAAGCGCTTTACCGAACACCTGAACCCGCGTGCCGCGCGCGTCGTTGCGCTGAACAAACCCACCGATGAAGAGCGCGGCCAGTGGTATTACCAGCGCTATATTCAGCACCTGCCGACATCGGGGGAAATGGTGCTGTACGACCGGTCCTGGTACAACCGCGCGGGTGTGGAACGGGTGATGGGGTTTTGCGAACCCGGCGAATACCTTGAGTTCATGCGCCAGACGCCGGATTTCGAACGCATGCTGACCCGATCGGGCATCCGGCTTTACAAATACTGGTTCTCGGTCACCCAGGAAGAACAAAAACGCCGCTTTGCCAGCCGCGAAACAGACCCTCTTAAACAGTGGAAGCTGTCGCCGATTGACAAGGCCAGCCTGTCGAAATGGGACGATTACACCGAGGCCAAGGAAGCGATGTTCTTTTACACCGACACTGCGGATGCGCCTTGGACCATCGTGAAATCGAACGACAAGAAACGCGCGCGCCTGAATTGCATGAAGCATTTCCTGTCCACGCTGGATTACCCCGGCAAGGATTTCGACATCGCGCAGGCACCCGATCCGTTGATCGTGAATGGGGCCGGTCACGTGATCAGCAGTTCGGACCACATCCTTGGGACCTCGCTGCACCCTGGACAGCGCAAGGCTTAGTCCAAGTGCACCACGACCCCCGGAAGAACCCAGTACAAGACCCGTCCGGGGGTCGTCGCGAAATCTGCCATCGATCAAATATGTCGACCTGTCGTGTGCGACGCGCTAGGGTAGCGCAGCTTTACGCAGCGTCAATCTTTTGGCGCACGGGGTGCCGCGTGAGGCAGGAGCAATAGTGCTGAGACCTGAGCGCCCGTATGGGGACGACCGATGGCATTCAGATTGCTCGCGGAACGGAAGAGAACCGCATTCCACCTTGCAGAGCAAATGCTCTATTTGCAGCTTGCCGATGGAACCTTTGGCACGCGCAGGCGCAGGTCCCGGACAAACTGGAACACCGTTCATCGAAATACGTTGATCAACGTGGTCGGGACCGCGCACCATTTTGATGGTCCGGTCACGAACAGCACGACCTTTGGTGGCCAAACTGCGCGCGCGCTCAAGAAACAACAGCGTGCGGACGACGCCTATCTGTTGATCAACACGATCTACCTGACCTGTAAGTACGAAGTTGACGAAGATATCGTTCCGATCCTGAAATTGTCCAAAGCGGTCAATCAGGTTGGAAGCCGTGGGATGAAATTCTGGTCTCCGGGGATGGGGTTGGGCGATGTGTGCAACACTGCTTTTGGCGAAGTGATCGGGGCTGTGACCGGTGGCACAAACGATATGCTGATTATCGGGGGAAGTGCGGCACCCGGCGGGACATATGGTGCGGTGGCCGATTTGATGAAAAAGACCGGCGGCAGTGTCGGGGCGTTGAAAGACATCGGAACAGGCCAAAGCACGGGCATCACGGGATTGTTGGACGTGCTGTCTCCGATCAGAACCGAAATCACGTCGGAGCAGCAGTTTATCGCGATAAGACGGTGCAATCTCATTCTGACGGGTGGTCGAGGGAATTCCGGCAGAATGCGGGCCAGCGCGACATGTAATGTCCATGTCGGCCCGACATCTCGGGCGCTGGCTCTGGCGGTAACCGACAGCGACGATCCGTTGCGCAATCGCACGAACTATATCACCAACCCGTTTTCCGATGATCCAACGTTCGTTCCGAACCAAAGGGTCAGGATCGAGCGCGCGGGGCTGCCAACCGGCTATTGGATCAATGAACAAATGTTCCATGCGCGCCTGTCAAACGGACGGCATGGGTGGGTCAAGCATTCGGATACAGAGAAAACCGGCGATGATCGCAATTTTCTTGTGTCCCAAACGCCGCCACCGGCATTCAATTTCACCCGCGCAAGCACGCGCGTGCAGGAGGCCTTTGAATCCGCAACCCGCCCCAGTTCTAAGGCGGCCGACAGTGATGACGGGTTCAGCGACCTGTTCAGCGGAAGCACCGAGAGCCTGTCTGCCGGTTCTTTTTCCGACAGCTACAGCGCGTCGTCGAGCGACAGTGCCCGATAGGAATAAAGACAGCGTGTCGCGAAACAGATATTTCCGGAACAGCGCTGGTTTGGCCCCCTGTCGTCCTTGCTTTGTGATCTGACGCGACTTACCTGCACACGTGATGAAACAGTTTGTCTTTGCCCTGACCTTAGGATGTCTGGCCGCACCGCTTGGCGCGCATCCGCATATTTTTGTCGACACGGCGCTGCGGTTCGAAGTCAATGACGCGTCCGAGGTGACGGGTGTTACGGTCACCTGGACCTATGATGATTTCTTCACCCTGCTGATTTTCGAGGATATGGGGCTCGATCCGGACGGGGACGCAGTGCTGACCGAGGCGGAACTGGAGCAGCTGTTCGGGTTCGATCTGGTCGAATGGCCGCCCGGGTTCGAGGGTGATCTCTACGTCTATTCGAACGGCACCAAGATCGAGATGCCGCGCCCGCGCCCGATCGGGATTGCGGTCGAGGACGGGCTGATCACCGCGACCCATTTCCGCAAGATCCCGCCGGTGCCGGTTGAGGGGCTGACGGTTCAACAATATGACCCGACCTATTACGTGGCCTATGATGTGTCGCAGGGGGTGAGCTTCACCAATCCCGAGTGCAGCGCCACGGTCACGGACCCGGATGTGGCCGCCGCACAGGCGGTGATCGAGGAAGAGGTCAATGGCAACATGGAAGACATCTTCAACGAGATGAAGGTCGGGGTGCATTTTTCCGACCGGATCGAGATGACATGCGCGTCGGCCTCCAACTAGCCGCACTTGGCATTGTTGGACTGGCCGTCTGGCTGTGGATGTTCGATGGCGCGTTCTGGCTTGAACGCTGGGCCGCCGAAGGTCAGCGCGCGGCGCAAAACGGCATGGCGCGCGGGTTGCGGGCGCTGCGGGCGCAAGAGCCGGGTGCGCTTCTGACATTGATGGCGGTGTGCTTTGGCTACGGGTTCTTTCACGCCGTCGGGCCGGGGCATGGCAAGCTGCTGATCAGCGGCTATGGCGTGGCCAAGCGGGTGGCGCTGACACGGTTGTCGGTGCTGGCGGTGTTGTCGAGCCTTGCGCAGGCGGGAACGGCGATTGTGCTGGTCTATGGCGGGGTGTGGCTGTTCGGGCTTGGCCGCGAGGCGATGGTGGGGGCGGCAGAAGACTGGTTCGCGCCGGTCAGCTATGCCGCCATCGGTGCAATCGGAGTCTGGCTGGCGCTTCGGGGGGCGGTGAAACTCTGGACTTTGCGAAAGGCACCGGCCGAGGCGCATCACGACCACGATCACGACCACGATCACGCGGACGGCGTCTGTTCGTCCTGCGGTCATGCGCATGGGCCAACCCCGGACCAGGCGGCGCATATCCGGTCGCTGCGCGATGCGCTGATGCTGATCGGGGCGATTGCGATCCGCCCCTGCACCGGCGCGCTGTTCCTACTGATCCTTGCCATTCGTATGGATATCGATCTGGCGGGGATCCTTGGCACGCTGGCGATGGGGCTGGGCACGGCCAGCGTTACCGTGGCGGCGGCGGTGGCGTCCGTGACGTTCCGTGAAGGCACGATGGCGCGGCTTGCCGGGGGGCCGCAGGCGGTGCGGGTGATGGGGCTGATCGAAACCGGCGCGGGTCTCATTATTGCAACCCTTGCAGCGCAATTCCTGATGCGGGCGCTTTGACCGGCGCGGGGGGGGGTAAATTCCCTTGCCCCGGCATTTTGCCAGCGCTAAGCGGGTTTCATGCACACAACTGTGATGTCATATCCGGCCCATGTCAGGGCCGTTCTTGTGCTTGGCATGCCGCTTGTCGGCGGCCACCTGGCACAGATGGCCATTGGCCTGACCGATACCATCATGGTCGGCTGGTACGGGGCCGAGGCGCTGGCCACGGTGACGCTGGCCAACACGCTGTTCTTCACGGTGTTCCTGGTGGGTGCGGGCTTTGCCATGGCGGTGATGCCGATGGTGGCCAAGTATCAGGCCGAAGGCGACGACCAGAAAGTGCGACGGTCGACCCGCATGGGGGTCTGGCTGTCCGCGATGTACTGCGTCGGGGTGTTCCCGCTGATGTGGTGGTCGGACGCGGTGTTGCAGGCGCTGGGCCAAACGCCCGAGATTTCGGGCGACGCGCAGATCTATCTGCGCGTTCTGGCGTTCGGCGTTCTTCCGGCGCTGATCACCATGACGCTGAAAAGCTACCTTGCGGCGCTGGAAAAAACCCAGGTGGTGTTCTGGGTGACCGTGGTGGCGGTGCCGTTCAATGCGGTGGCGAATTACGCGTTGATCTTTGGCAATTTCGGCTTTCCGGAACTGGGGCTGAAGGGGGCGGCGATTGCGTCGCTCAGCACCCATATCTTTTCCTGCGCCGTGGTGATCGGGTATATTTCGGTCTTTGTCACGCAACACGCGCTGTTCCAGCGGTTGTGGAAATCCGACCCCGACATGCTGTCCGAGGTGTTCCGGCTGGGCTGGCCCATCGGGTTGACCCTGCTGTCCGAGACCGGCCTGTTTGCCGCGTCAGCCATCATGATGGGCTGGCTGGGCACGGTGCCGCTGGCGGCGCATGGCATCGCAATCCAGTTGGCGTCGCTGACCTTCATGCTGCATCTGGGCCTGTCCAACGCGGCCACAGTGCGCGCAGGCAATGCGCTGGGGCGCAAGGACGTGTCGCATCTGGTGCGCGGGGGGATCGTGGCGCTGGTCATGTCTGTGCTGATCGCACTGGTCACCGTGGTGATTTTCGTGGCCTTTCCCGAGGCGCTGATTTCCATTTTCCTCGATCCCGATGATCCGGCACGGCCACAGATCATCGTGGTGGGTGTGGTTCTGTTGATCATCGCCGCGGTGTTTCAGCTCATGGACGGGGCGCAGGTGATTGCGCTGGGCTTGCTGCGCGGGGTGCAGGACACGCGCATGCCGATGGTCTGGGCGGCTGTGTCCTATTTCGGGGTCGGATTGCCCGCCGCCTATATCTTCGGGTTTGTCCTGAACTGGGGCGGACCGGGCATCTGGGGCGGGCTGGTGCTGGGCCTCGCGGTTGCTGCGGTGTTGCTCAACCATCGGTTCTGGGCGCTGATTGTGCCGGGGGTGGCGCGGCGCGTGGGCGAGTCCGCGTCCTGAGCGTACGCCGCCTTGCGGCGCTCGCCGCGAGCGCATAGAAGCAGCCCGAATTTGCGCGCTCAGGAGGCGGAGAGATGGGTTTCAAAGTTGGTATCGTGGGCTTGCCCAATGTCGGGAAATCGACGCTGTTCAATGCGCTGACCAAGACCGCTGCCGCGCAGGCGGCGAATTTTCCGTTCTGCACGATTGAACCCAATGTCGGCGATGTGGCGGTGCCCGATGACCGGCTCGATAAGTTGGCCGCGATTGCGGCGTCCAAGCAGATCATCCCGACGCGCATCACCTTCGTCGATATCGCGGGCCTCGTGAAAGGCGCCTCCAAAGGCGAAGGCCTTGGCAACCAGTTCCTGGCCAATATCCGCGAGGTGGACGCGATTGCCCATGTGCTGCGCTGCTTTGAAGACGGCGATGTGGTACATGTCGATGGTCGGGTTGACCCTGTGGCCGATGCCGAAACCATCGAAACCGAACTGATGCTGGCCGATATCGAAAGCCTTGAGAAGCGTCTGCAGAACATCGTCCGCAAGGTCCGTGGCGGTGACAAGGACGCGGTGCAGCAGGAGCGCCTCATGCGCGCGGCGATGGCTGCGCTTGAGGATGGCAAACCCGCGCGCGTGGTCGAGGTGGATGACGAAGACCGCAAGGCGTGGGACATGCTGCAACTGCTGACCACCAAGCCGGTGCTTTATGTGTGCAACGTGTCTGAAAGTGACGCGGCAGAGGGCAACGCAATGTCCAATGCGGTGGGCGAGATGGCCGCCGCGCAGGGCAACAGCCATGTCGTGATCTCGGCACAGATCGAGGAAGAGATCAGCCAGCTGGACGCCGAAGAGGCGCAGGAATTCCTGTCGGAAATGGGCCTCGAAGAACCCGGTCTCGACCGCGTGATCAAGGCGGGCTACGCATTGCTGCAGTTGGAAACCTATTTCACCGTTGGCCCGAAAGAGGCCCGCGCCTGGACCATTACCAAAGGCACTCTGGCCCCGCAGGCGGCGGGCGTCATTCACGGGGACTTTGAAAAGGGTTTCATCCGCGCCGAAACCATCGCCTATGACGATTACATCACCTTGGGCGGTGAAAACCCGGCCAAGGAGGCGGGCAAAATGCGGGCCGAAGGCAAGGGCTACACCGTCAAAGACGGCGACGTGTTGCACTTCCTGTTCAACACCTAAGGCTTTGTGCGGCGTCAGACCCCGAACACCATCACCGCGATGGGCACCGGGGACACGGCGACGGCAATGGCGATAAAGGTCTGAACCGGGGCGAAGATACCGCTCATCCCGGCCATCATCATGATCCCGCCGCCGCCGCCGATGATCGCATTGCCGGGCGTGTTCACCAGCACGGCCAAGGCAATGTAGCGATGCTGCAGGGCAAGGCTGACCGTCTTTGGCGGAGATCCGTCCAATAGCAGCGCCAGTCGGTCTTTCGGGGGCAGGGCGGCGGCGCGTGTGATCAGGTCTGCCGCCTTGCGCATCCGCAAAAGAGACAACAGCCACGCCAAGGTTGTCCCGGGCAACAGCCGCCCCAAAAGAAAAGCCAGCATCATCGCAAGTACCGTGGCGGCATAGATCAAGGGCGCAATCGCCGCGCCGAACACGGTCAGCATCGCGATTCCGATCTCGGCCCCCGGCACAAAGGGCAGCGCCAGCAAACCAATATAGGCGACCGCGCCCAGCATCAGCAGGCGGTGCACCTGCTTTTCGTTGTTGGGCATGAGCGTCAGGTTCAGCGCCTCTTTCAGAGCATGCGCGCCCCAGGTGGCCAGAATGACAATGATCAACAACGCCGCAATGCGCAGGGCGATGGCCCCGGCCGGCATCGGGTGTCCGGGCGTCACCCGGAGACTGAACCGTCAGTCGCAGGCAGACGTGTGCCCTGTGCCATGCCGGTGATCTGATGCGTCCAGTACCATCGCCGCGTGGTCCAGCTCATCTCGACCGTGACCGCGTCGCCGATCACCTGTCCATGCCACACCACCCGGTGCGGTGCAGTGGGGCAGGTGGCGACGGTGGTGAAATGGATCACGTCGCCCTCGACCCAGGTCTGGTAGTCCGAAAACCCGAAGTCGCAGTATTTCTGGCAATCCATCGACATGAATGCGCCGTCCTTGAACACCAGCGTATCGGTTTCTCCCTCGGCCCCGTTGTCGAGCGTCGCCTGAATGAAAAACGATGCGCCATCCAGATCACGCCCCGGCTCCCACGCCACCTCGGGCACGGCCATGTCGGGAATGTCTTCGTTCATGACAGACACAGCAGCGGCCCCCGTTCCCAAGGTAATGCAGGCAATGGCAGCGGCTTGGGTAATCGGCGTCATAAAGATCGCTCCAGCATCGGAAAGACGATGTAATGCCTTAAGACTAGCGCAATTGCCGGCACAGGCATAGCAAAGACGTGCGCGGAGTGCTGAGCTTGTCCGGTCAAGCCCGGTTTTCAGGCGGAAAATGTCGTGCATTCCATGTGATTTGGCCTTGTCCCCGCTTTCACACGCCCTTAAACGGGTCGACGGAGACGTGGCCGAGTGGTCGAAGGCGCTCCCCTGCTAAGGGAGTAGGCGGGAAACCGTCTCGAGGGTTCGAATCCCTTCGTCTCCGCCACCTCACATTTTTCGTGGGTTTGAATGGGTCGCCGTGGGCGGCCTTTTTCCCTTGTTTGCAGGGGCTTGATGTTCTCCGTCGTTTGTCTTGAGTTTATTTCGATGTTGTCTATATCTGTTTCTTGAGTGGTACGGAGTGTGGTATTTTTGGAATGGCTCTGTCAGGCAAGCTGACCAAGAAGCTGGTTGAGAACCTGGGCGCTGGGCGTCATGGCGATGGCAACGGGCTGTACTTGGTTGTCGATCCGTCTGGCGCGCGACGCTGGATTGTTCGGGTGGTGGTCAAGGGCCAGAAGAACAGGAACGGCGCACCGCTTCGTACGGACTTCGGATTGGGTGGCGCTGACATAGTAACATTGAATCAGGCCCGAGAGCGTGCGTTGGAGTATCGCCGTATGGCCAAGCAGGGGCTGAACCCCCGTTTCAACGCACGGCAGGAAATACCGACATTCGCGGAGGTTGCTCAGCAGGTGCACATTGAGCGGATGCCAACCTGGAAGAACGCCAAACATGGTCAGCAGTGGATCAACACCTTGCGCGACTATGCCTTCCCCAAGATCGGGCGGATGCCGGTTGACAGCGTTGGACAACCCGAAGTGATGATGTGCCTCGCCCCTGTCTGGACGGAAAAGCATGAAACGGCGAAGCGACTGGCGCAAAGGATCAAAACGGTGCTCGATGTGGCGCGATCCAAAGGGTTTCGGTCCGGTGAAAATCCGGTCACGGCGATCAAGGACGCCGCCGTGCTTCCCAAGGTCAAAGCCAAGCCTAAGCATCACAAGGCGATGCACTGGAAAGATGTGCCCGCGTTCTATGCTGATCTGAAGGCTCGAAACGCGATGGCCGCCAAGGCGCTGATGTTCACTTGCCTCACGGGGTCGCGAACCGGGGAAGTCTTGGGCATGCGCTGGGCGGAGATAAACTTTGAAGAGCGGCTTTGGACGTGCCCGGCAGAGCGCATGAAAACAAGCGAGGTCCACCGCGTCCCGCTGACGGAGGAAATGCTTGGCATCATCGAGCCGTTGAAGGCAATGAAGTCGGAGTATGTCTTCGAAGGTCAGAAACGGCACAAGCCACTGTCAAACATGTCGATGCTGATGCTGTTGCGCAGGATGCAGGTCGAGGGCGTTACCGTTCATGGTTTCCGTTCGACATTTCGGGATTGGGCAGCTGAGGTGGCAGATGTGCCGCGTGAAGTTGCGGAAAAGAGCCTGGCACATTCGGTCGGCTCCGATGTCGAGCGGGCGTATGCGCGGTCGGATTTGCTGGAAAAACGGCGAGACCTGATGGAGCACTGGTCCTCGTTTGTTGCTTCCGGCAGCGGGAGTGGACTTCAGTGAGCCATAAGGTGGCCGTCAACGAGATCGAATTGAAGTTCATCGAGCTATTTCGTGTCGCCTTGAGTGTTCCGAAGCATGAGGAAAGGCTCGCAGCAATCCGATACGTAAGACACGAAGTGATCGCATCCCGTTTGCATGAGATCAACAAGAAGCCCGGGCCTGACTGGGTTCACGATGAGAACAACCGAGAGCTTGTCGCGTGGGTCGCGGCAACTGCTGGAGAACGTGAGGAGGCGATTTACGAATTCAGCCGGGTTTGCCAGGCTTATGACGTCAGATTCGAGCGCCCTCTCAACGTCGCAGAACAGGTCGGGAAAATGATTTGTTTATCGATCCACGATGGCAAGTTCGAAGGTGTTCAAACGCCTGGTGGTATCCTCTATCAGGTCAGCAAGCAGGGAAGAGAGCACGGAATTTCCGGTGCAAGAGACAAGGATGTCGTTCGGAAGGCTTGGCGCGATTACCGTGGTGTCGTTCATTTGGGGATGGCCCTAGACTACTGTGAAGAGCGTTCCACGCCTCCTGAAGATGTCTTTAGGGTTGCTGAGAACTACAGGAGAATGCTGTCACTAACGTGCCCGAAAGGAGCAAAAAAGCCTTATGTTGAGGCGGAGAGACAAGTTTGTTTTTCATATGAATCAGATATTTATGGTCCCCGATTGTTAAATCGGGGACTGCCCCTCACTGTCAAAGACTGACCATTTGTGCCCTGCAACTGAATGCAGCGGAGTAAAAACAAATGGCGTCCAAAACCTTTGATGATGACCGCAACTATGTCTTGGGCGATCCCGAGCTGGGTCTGATCGGAAGCCGCGAGAAATTGGCCCAATGGCGGCACAGGCGCAAAGGTCCGCCGTTCTACAAGCTTGGTCGCAAGATTGTCTACCGAGGCGCCGACTTGAACGCGTGGCTTGCTAAGAACCGTACGGAGCCCGAAAACGGCTGACCGCTTCAAACGGCCAACATTTTTCTCGCTCTGCCAGTACTTCTCCCGATCTGGATTTCTTGCCATGTCACGCGCGTACAAAGGTGTCCGCCTGAAGAAGAACCGCGTCTACACGGTCCCAGAACTAATGGACGCATTTAAGGTAAGCAAAAACACGGTTTCGAACTGGGTGACCACTGGATTGCGCCCATCCGATGACAACTGCCCGTACGTTTTCCGGGGTGCAGTTGTAATGACCTATCACGCTGAGCGCCGGGCGCGGCCGCGCCTTCAACTGCGCTTAGGCGAGTTCAAATGCAGCTCCTGCAAGATGGCGGTTTTCCCCAGCGAGTACACCGTTGATCCAGTGCCAACCAAGAGCGGTGCGCCGTTTATTCGAGGCACTTGTCCAGAGTGTGACCCAGCCCCCTGATCCGGGCCGTTCAGGTGTAGAATCCGTTCCTGTTTCTTTCTGTTGATATGGTTGCGGTCAAGGCCTGCTGAGCGGAGCCCTTGCGTAGCTCAAGCGAGGCGGGCCGGGTGGCACGGTTGAGATTGGCGAAGACCGCCGGAGCTAGTCCGCCAAGCGATGTGTGTGGTCGTTCTGTATTGTAATCGATCCTCCATGTTTCAATGATCTTGCGTGCCTCTGCGAGGTTGCCGAAGATATGTTCATTCAAGCATTCATCCCGAAGCCTGCCGTTGAACGACTCGACAAAGGCGTTCTGCATGGGCTTCCCTGGCGCGATGTAATGCCAACCGACACCCGTTTCCTGACACCATCTCAGCACGGCATGAGATGTCATTTCCGTGCCATTGTCGGAGACGATCATGTCAGGCTGACCGCGCTGTCGCATCAGGTCATCCAGTTCACGCGTCATCCTCGCGCCGGACAAAGAACGATCCACGACAGTTGCCAGTGCCTCTCGCGTGCAGTCATCCACGATGCACAAGACACGGAACCGCTGGCCGTCTGCAAAAGCGTCCGAAACGAAGTCTAATGACCAACGCTGATTAGCTCGATCCGGCACCAGGATGGGTCTGCGCGTGCCCAGAGCCCGCTTGCGAGAGCGCCTGCGCCGCACAGCTAGCCCTTCTTCGCGGTAGAGCCGGAACAACTTCTTATGGTTCACTGCAAAGCCCTCCCTGGCCAGCAAGATGCCAAGCCGCCGATACCCAAACCGGCGGCGCTCGTTTGCCAATTCACGCAATCGCTTCCGTAGGACGTCATCGCCCTGCTCCTGCTTTTGATATTGAAAGACCGATCGATGCAGATCCGCCAACTCGCACGCCCGACGCTCGGACAAACCGTGCCGATCCATCACGTCCGACACGGCTCGCCTTTTTACATCGGGCGTCAGTAGTTTTTTGTTGCGAGATCCTTCAGTGCGGCGTTGTCCAGCATCGCATCTGCCAGCATCCGCTTCAGACGATTGTTCTCGTCCTCAAGCGCCCGCAACTTCTTGGCATCCGACACGTTCATCCCGCCGAATTTCGCCTTGTACTTATAGAAAGTCGCATCGCTGATCCCGTACTTTCGGCACAGCTCCTGCGCTTTCACGCCAGCCTCATACTCTTTGATCATCCCAATGATTTGTTCGTCGCTAAATCTGCGTTTCATAGTCCATCCTTTTCTTGGATGGATTACTAGCACCTCAATGGCCTGAATTCAGGGGGCTGGGTCAATACCCTTTCACTGCGTTGGAGATTGCCGCTTCGGTTGATGAGGAGCAGGTGGCGGATATCTTCGTTCGCATCAAAAGCGAAGGCGTGAAGCTTAACCAAGCCGATTTCATTCTGACTCTTCTTTCGGTGTTTTGGGAGGACGGACGCCGAGAGCTTGAGCAGTTCTGCCGCGCCTCACGTGCTGTTTCTTCTGCTGCGAACAAGGCGTCGCCATTCAACCATTTCATTCAACCAGATCCGGACCAGTTACTCCGTGTGGCGGTTGCTTATGGATTTGGAAGCGGTCGCTTGAAGAGCGTCTATCAGGTTCTCAGGGGCAAAGACCCTGACAGCGGGAAATACAGCTCTGAGCGTAGAGACGCGCAGTTTGAAATTCTGAAAGGCGCTCAGGACAACGCCCTGAATCCAACTTACTGGCACCAGTTTCTAAGTGCGCTTGTCGGTGCAGGCTTCCGAAGCAAGGAGATGATCTCCTCAAACAATGCCCTTCTGTTCTCTTATGCTTTTTACCTCATGGGACGTGTGCGCTATCAAGTCCCGGAACACGTCCTGCAAAAGACGATCGGCCGTTGGTTCTTCGCGTCCTCCCTGACTGGCCGCTACACGTCTTCGCCCGAGACGATCCTCGATGCCGATCTGGCGCGCTTCCGTGCGGTCAAGGACGGCGAGACGTTCCTGTCTATCCTTGACGGCATTCTAAGCAGTGAGCTCACGAATGACTTCTGGGAAATCAGCCTTCCTGCGAACCTTGACAGCTCATCTGCCCGCAACCCTGAACTCTTTGCCTATGTAGCCGCGCAGAACAAGCATGGCGCTCCAGTTCTCTTCTCCCACAAGAGCGTGCGCGACCTGATTGACCCTGCAATCCAGTCGAAGAAGAAGGCGCTAGAACGCCACCATCTGTTCCACCGCGCCTATCTTGAGCGCAACGGCATCACGGAGCGACGCGCCATCAACCAGATGGCCAACTATGCTCTTTTGGAGTGGCCGGACAATCTCGAAATTAGCGACGATGATCCGAAGGACTATGTTCCTGAGGTTGCGAAACGCTTCAGCCAGAAAGATTGGAACGCGATGCACGAATACCATGCTCTTCCTGAGGGCTGGGAAAACATGAACTATGACGATTTTCTCGATGCACGCCGCAAGCTTATGGCAAGCATTATTCGCCGTGGGTATGAAAAGCTTCTATGAATCTATTAGCGTGCAGAAATCAAGAAATTTGCACGCTCGCGGACGTTCGCTGCGTGGCGCATGAACTCACACAATGCGGGACAGAGTGAACTTTCGCCACAACTGCGCCAATGACCGGTTTGGGAGATTGGCGCAGAGCGGTTCAAGTTTGATCGACGCTAGACCGGAGCTTCTTTTGCCCCCGTCATAAACGCAACCGCGTCCGACATTGTGTAGTCTTTCGGGTCGATCACGCACAGACGTTTGCCAAGACGGTGAACGTGGATGCGATCAGCAACTTCGAACACGTGCGGCATGTTATGGCTGATCAGAATGATTGGAATGCCACGTGAGCGGACATCAAGGATCAGTTCCAGCACGCGGCGGGATTCCTTGACGCCAAGCGCCGCTGTGGGCTCGTCCAAGATAATCACCTTGGATCCGAATGCGGCCGCTCGCGCCACCGCCACACCTTGCCGTTGGCCACCCGATAGCGTCTCGACCGCTTGGTTGATGTTCTGGATCGTCATCAGGCCCAGCTCTGACAATTTGTCACGCGCGACCTTTTCCATTTTCGGGCGATCCAGCTGACGGAGCCATTTGCCACGAAAGCCGGGTTTGCGGATTTCGCGCCCCATGAACATGTTGTCAGCGATGGACAAGGCGGGCGACATGGCAAGGGTCTGGTAGACAGTCTCTATCCCCTCTTTGCGGGCATCAATAGGTGACGTGAAGTGCACCGGTTTGCCTTCAAGAAAAACTTCGCCTTCGTCGGGGATGACGGCCCCGGATACAGCTTTGATCAAAGAGGACTTACCCGCACCGTTGTCGCCGATCACCGCCAGAATTTCACCGGGGTAGAGATCGAAATCGCAGTGGTCGAGGGCTGTGACTTTGCCATAACGCTTAACCAAGCCACGGCCTTTGAGGACGGGTTCAATCGACCCATTGGCGATATTTTCCATCAAAGTCATGCTGAGACCTTTCTGATCCACTGATCTACTGCGACGGCACCAATGATGAGTGCGCCGATAAGGAGGAATGTCCATTGCGCGTCCGCACCTGCAAGGCGAAGGCCAAGAGTGAAGACACCAACGATGAGGGCACCAAATAACGGCCCCATGATCGACCCGCGCCCACCGAAGAGTGAGATACCGCCGATCACGACAGCCGTGATGCTTTCGATGTTAAGCAGTTGACCAGAGGTCGGGCTGACAGAACCGATGCGGCCAATGAGGGCCCAGCCTGCGATGGCACAGATGAAACCTGTGACGGCATAGACAGAGATCAGCGTGAATCTGACGTTCACACCCGAAAGCTGAGCTGCTTCGGGGTCATCGCCCACCGCATAGATGTGGCGGCCCCAAGCGGTGTGTTTGAGGGCATAGGCAAAGAAGGCAAAGATCAGGACCATTGCGATCACGCCATAGGTGAATGTCGCACCGCCCCTTCCATCCGCGCCTGCGCCGACTTTGAATGTCGTCCCCAGGAACTGAAGCAAGGGCGCATTTTCCTCGATGTCCTGCGCACGGATCGTTTCGTTAGCAGAATAGAGGAAATTTGCAGCCAGAACGATCTGCCACATGCCGAGGGTGACAATGAAAGGGGGGAGCTTCATCACCGCCACGAGCCAGCCGTTGAACATTCCGATCAACGTCCCGAACGTCAAGCCAATCACAACGGCGATTTCAACAGGAATCCCGTAGCGGAACGTGAACTGCCCCATGATGACGCTGGACAGGACCGCGACAGCACCGACGCTGAGATCGATACCAGCGGTGAGGATGACAAGGCTTTGAGCTGCAGCAACGATGCCGACGATCTGCACTTGTTGAAGGATCAGTGTCAGCGCGAAGGGAGAGAGGAACCTCGATCCTAACAAAAGCGCGAACAGGATAATTGAGACAAGGAGGACGAACAGCGGCACAAGCGCAGGGTTCACATGCAAGGCGTGTTGCAACTTGGCCAGAAAGCCTTTGCGTTCGCTGAACGAAGCAACTGTGTCTGCTGCAGATGGCTTGATGGCGGCTTCAAAATCGTCGGCGTTGCCAGACATTGTTCGATCCCCTCGTGGTGAATTGGATATCATGCAGGATCATATCCCACTTTGGAAAAGGGGCGGGAAGAACACCCGCCCCTTGTAGTGCACCCAAGATAAGATGCGGGAGGTTGGATTTAGCCCCAGCAGAGTTCTGTGCCTTCGGCAACAGAGATGCTTTCAACACCGTCAGCTGGCTGGTCGGTGACCAAGGCAACGCCGGTGTCAAAGAAGTCCTTGCCAGGGGTGTTCTCAGGCAATGTGCCATCTGCGGCGTATGCTGCAATTGCTTCGATACCAAGGGCCGCCATGCGCAGTGGATACTGCTGGGACGTCGCGCCAATCACACCGTCAGCGATGTTCTGAACACCAGGGCAACCGCCATCGACGGATACGATCAGAACATCGTCTTCACGACCAATGGAACGTAGGGCTTCATAGGCACCCGCTGCGGCCGGTTCGTTGATTGTGTAAACGACGTTGATTTCTGGATCGACGGCGAGCAGGTTCTCCATCGCAGTGCGCCCGCCTTCTTCGTTACCGGCTGTTACGTCGTTACCAATGATGCGCGGATCTGTTTCATCGCCCCACTTGTTCGGGTCGCCCAGATCAATGCCGAAGCCTTGCAGGAAACCTTGGTCACGCAGAACACCAACGGTTGGCTGGGACACCGCAAGATCGAGCATTGCGATCTTTGCGTTTGCAGCGTCGTCACCAAGTGTTGCCGCAGCCCACTGACCAATCAATTCACCAGCCAAGAAGTTGTCAGTCGCGAACGTCGCGTCGGCCGCATCAATCGGGTCGAGCGGCGTGTCGAGCGCAATGACCAACAGGCCAGCTTCGCGGGCCTGTGTTACAGCGCCAACAATAGAAGATGTGTCGGACGCAGTGAGCAGAATACCGGATGCACCGTCCAGAATGCATGTCTCAATCGCGGCCACTTGCGTTTCGTGGTCCCCATCGACCTGACCCGCAAAGGAACGCAGCGTGATGCCCGCTTCAGCGGCCGCTGCTTCTGCGCCTTCACGCATTTTGACGAAGAATGGGTTCGTGTCAGTTTTGGTGATCAAACACGCAGAAACAGCGTGGCCGTCAGCCATAGCGGAACCAGCGGATGTAATGGCAGCAAGAGCAGTGCCGATGAGCAACTTTTTCATGATGTCCTCCCAGACAATTGGTGTGTCAGAGCCTCCACCCCGACGTTTATGCGACCGGCAATTCCCCATCGCTTGACCCTAGGTGACGTGATTCTCGTTCACCTGTCAATTAATTAGTTAAGTTTTTTTATTAATTTGTTTACCTGCATTATATGGCTGTTATGGTGCAAGTCATGGAAGATGGACTCATCAGATCAATCAGCACCGGCCTAAGCCAGAAGGGCGTTCGCGATCACAACGAACGGCTTCTGCTATCGCTGTTGCAGCGCAATGGTCCGATGCCGGGAAGCGATCTCTCCAAGCTGGCCGCGCTATCTCCGCCCACGGTCTCAAGCATTCTTCGACGCCTTGAAGGTGAAGGGATTCTTGAACGCGGGGACCCTGTACGTGGCAAGGTCGGCAAGCCGTCGATCCCGATGCGATTGGCATCGAATGGCGTGTTCTCATTTGGCCTCAAGATCGGGCGAAGATCGACTGATCTGGTACTGATTGATTTGAACGGCGAGTTGCGTGAAGAACGGCAGCTTACCTACCCCGTTCCTGTTCCCGCCGACATTTTTGCATTCCTTGAGGACGGCGTCCGCAGCATCACGGAAGCGATGGACCCCGAGCATGCGGAGCGCATTTGCGGCATCGGGATCGCGGCCCCGTTTGAGATGTGGAACTGGCCAGACCCAGCCATGGACATGTCGGCAGCAATCGCACCTTGGGAAAGCATCGATCTAAGGGCAGAAGCGCAGTCACGAACACAACTTCCGGTGCTCCTACTGAACGACGCAACCGCCGCCTGTCAGGCCGAACACACCTACGGTCGCGGCAAAGAATTTCGGGACTATGCCTATTTCTTTATCGGCGCGTTCATTGGCGGTGGAATTGTTCTGAACAACTCCGTCTTTGAAGGACGCCAAGGCAATGCAGGCGCACTTGGATCACTGCGTAGCATTGGCCCCCACGGTGAAAGTATGCAGCTGGTCGATATGGCATCGATCCATCAATTAGAATTGAGGCTTCGCGAGGTCGATCTCGATCCACAGCAATTGTGGTCTGACCCCGATAGCTGGCACAACTTAGCACGCTACGTTGATCCATGGCTGGGCCAGACTGCCCAGGAATTGGCCAAGGCCGCACTGTCCACGTGTTCTGTCATCGACTTTGAAGCCATCCTCATCGACGGTGCCTTCCCTGCCAGCGTCCGCGACGATCTTGTCAGCCGCGTCCGCCGATACGTCGTGACACAAGACACCCGTGGCCTGATCCAACCGCGCATTGAAGGCGGAAGCATTGGTGGCAAGGCTCGTGCAATCGGAGCCGCCACGCGACCTATCGGTGCCCAATTCATGATGCAGTCAAGTGTTGGTATGACGGCCTGATCGGAAAGACATTGCAGAAGCAGCCATCTGTGCACCGTGCAGCATCCGTTAATGTGGGCTCGTTCCCCCAATTCGCTGCGCAGGGCACGAACGGCCGCCGTCGGATATGAGTCAAGTAAGCTCGATCCTCATTGGCTTTTCCTGCGTCGCAACGTTGCCATTTTTTGCACGCAACTTATGCACGCAGTAAGTGCCTGATATGAAAGAGACGGCTTAGGCGTGCAAAATTCGTGATTGTTGCACGGTTGGCTAAAGGCCGCCGTTCAAATAGATCGCGGCGAATTCGGGCAGAGAGCCCGAAACGACTAATGCTGCACTTTGCATGAATGTCTGATTACGAGTTTGAGTACATAGTCATTCGTCCGTTTCATTGCCTGCGGCAACGGCTCTTTCATGAATCGTTTCGTACGCCGCAATCACGAGGGACCTGAGCCACTTGCCGCCCGGGTCCTGCGATAGGCGCGCGCTCCAAAAAAAGCGGAAGGTTATATCAGGAAGATCAACCGGCGGGCGTTTGGCAAGAAGACCGTAGGTTCGCGTGTCTTCGACCATGAAGAGTTGAGCGGACGTTCCCAACATGTTTGTCCGTGCCAGGAGCGGTGCAACACCGGAAAACTCAGGAAGATGCGCTCCGATACGGCGCTCCATACCGTCGCGGGCAACCCGGTCTTCGACGGTTTGGCGCGCCGCATTAGACATGCCCACCATGACATGCGGCCAGTCGAGCCATGCCTGCTTGTTCCAGTTTTCAGCCGCTGGATGTCCTCTGCGCATGTAGGTGTAGCGTTCAAGGGTTGGCATTTTCTGTTCCATCAGCCCTTCTGGCAGGGGTTTGTCCGCGCCAAGCAGCGCAAGGTCGATCTCCTCATCGGCCACGGCATCGTACAGATGCGGGCCAAGGTTAACCCATTCCAGTGACACGCCGGGAGCTGCCTGATTGATCCGCGCGAAAACCTCGGCGATTAGCGCCGTGATCGCGGGCACGGCAATCCGGAACGTGCGGGTGCTGGTCGCTGGATCGAAGGGTTCAGGAGGCGTCACCACACGTTGGATTGAACGCAGGATCGGCCTGACATCCTCGATCAAGGTTTCGGCAAAGGGCGATGGCTGCATCTTGCCCCCGACCTTCACCATGAGCGGGTCACCCACCTGTTCTCGGAGACGTGCGAGGGCATGACTGACAGCCGAGGGCGTCTTGTTCAGCCTTTCCGCGGCTTTAGCGACAGAGCCCTCGTCCATCAGCGCCTCGAAGGTCACAAGCAGATTGAGATCGAGCCGGTGGAGGGGTGTCATGCCATTGTCTCCTCCCCCAGACGCGCGGTCACGAGCGCTGTCGCGTCTTCGTGCGCGACCCGGTAGGCATCCAGAACGATTTCTCTGATCCATACGAGTGCCGGGTCATTGGCCATACGTGACGACCAGAAGAACCGGACGTGAAACGGGTCCATGCGCATGAGTGGCCTTAGTGGTACAAGCCCGTAGGTTTCCATAACCGATGCCATAACTACTGGCGGCAATGTCACGATCAAATCACTCTCCGCAACCAATGGCCCGACAGCTGAAAACTCGGAAATGCGGGCGGCAATGCGCCGCTCGGTGCCTGGTTTGGGCGCGACTTCATCCACGGGGCTGCGAATGTCCGTGGCGACCGAGGCCACCTTGATATGCCCGTGACGATACCACGCCTCTTCCCCCCAATCCGCAATTGCGGGATGCCCATTTCGGATGAAGGAAATAAACTCCATCGGCGGCATTTCCGCCCAATCCAATCCATCGGGAAGCCGCCGCTCACCGCCGAGATGCTCCAGATCGATATGGCCCTCGGATACTGCCGCATAGACCTCTGTTGGGGTCTGAAGCCAGTCAATGTTTATCTTGGGTGCAGCCAACTGCACGTTGTTCATGACCGTGGACAAAACCGTCGCCGAAATCGGACAGGCAATACGGAACGTGCGTGCGGTGGAGGCCGGATCGAACGGTTCGGGCAACCGCAGCACCCGCTTGATACTGTTCAGGATGGGCCGCACGTCGTCGATCAGTTGCAAAGCGAAAGGGCTCGCCTGCATCTTTCCACCGACCTTCACCATAAGCGGATCGCCCACCTGATCGCGCAGTCGAGCAAGAGCATGACTGACCGCGGACGGTGTCTTGTTCAGTTTGACGGCCGCGCCCGCGACGCTGCTCTCCACCATGAGCGCCTCAAACACGACCAATAAATTCAGGTCGATTTTATGCAGCTGAATTTCGTTCATGACGGCTGAAATCGTTTCGTTAGGGTTCCGCTGCGTCACAGTGAATACTTTTGTTATCGAAACCACAAACAAAGAGGACACGAAAACGATGTTTTACAAGAGTTTTAAAACCGTAGGTCGCAGCACGGCGGCTGCTATCCTGGCCGTCGGACTATCCGCACCGGCCTTTGCAGAGGACAGGGTCGAAGCCGTCTCTGACGCCTTCTATGGCTTGCTGAATGAAATGATGGTCGGCATACCCGTTGCAGACCGGATCGCGCCACTCTGGCTTGATGCGGCGGGCGTAACAGCCATGCACCCCATCGGCGGCCGGGATGCCGGTCTGGAGGCCCTATCGGGTGCCTTTGACGGCGTGGCCAGCTTGGCCACCGGTGGCGATATTCGCATCGACGATCAGGCCATCGCTGTCTTCGGCGACACCGCCATCGAGACCGGGGTGGAGCGGGGCCGCGCCGTGCTGTCGGGCGAGGAGATCGCGCTCGAATACCGCGTGACCAACGTCTACTTGCGCACCGAGGACGGTTGGCGCATGGTGCACCACCACACTGACCTCTCCACACCGATCATCGACCTGCTCGCCCGCCTCGACGGCTGAGCCAAACCGGCGGCGACGCCGAACCTTCCCAACAAACCTAAACCGCAGACCGTAGGGCACTGTTCCGCGACCGGGAGAGGCATGTCCCACGGCCTGCATTCAGAAAGGAAAAAACCATGTCTCTCAAAGTCATCGGATCGGGCTTCGGCCGCACCGGAACCATGTCCACCAAACTCGCCCTCGAACAGCTCGGCTTCGGTCCTTGCCACCACATGACCGAAGTCATGGGAAATCCAGAACAGCCCGCCTTCTGGAAAGCACATGTGGATGGTGTGGAACTGGATTGGGCGGAGGTGTTCGCCGAATACACCAGCCAGGTCGATTTCCCAGGTGCGGCCGTCTGGCATGAGCTGTCAGTCGCTTTTCCTGACGCGAAGGTCATTCATACCGAACGCCCTGAAGAAGACTGGTGGGCCAGTTACTCGGCGACCATCGGGAAATTTTTCGAACTCCGTGAGAGCTTGCCCTTGCCGTCGCCGGTCGCGGCCATCTTCGAAACCATGGACAAACTGCTGATCCAGAGGGTCATGGGAGGCCTCGACAAAAACAGCGCTATTTCGGCCTATCGACGCAACAACGAAAAGGTTCGCGCGACCATCCCGGCAGACCGTTTGCTCATCTTCACACCGTCGGACGGTTGGGGTCCGCTTTGCGCATTCCTCGGCGTCGAGGAGCCGGAAGGAGACTTCCCGCGCAGCAACGCGCGCGACGAGTTTTGGGCACATTTTGGAGGAGAGCCGGTCACAGCATAGGACCGCTGCACCATCTGATACCTGCCATTCGTCCGGGTAAGGCGAGTGGCAGGTTTGTCCCGCATTGTGTGAGTTCGTAGGGCGCGAAATGAACGGCAGTTTGTGCAGTCTACGCGCAACCGTAAATAATCAAGACTTATGCACACCTTTCTGGAACCAATGATATCAATCGCTTGGAGCGTGCAGAAATCGCGTTCATAATGCCTGCATGACTTCTATCGGCTACGCGCGCATTTCCACTTCCGGCCAGACCCTCGATGCTCAGCTTGAACAGCTTGGCGCGGCAGGGTGCGATCCCGTGTTCAAAGAGACGATGAGTGGGGTGCGGAGCGATCGACCCGAGCTGAGGAAAGCCTTGGCCACGCTCTCCGAGGGGGATGTGCTGGTTATCACGCGCCTTGATCGGTTGGCCAGGTCAACACGCGATCTTCTGGATATCGTCCACGAGATCGAAACCAAGGGCGCGAAGTTGAAGGCGCTGACGGATTCATGGGCGGACACCACCACGCCCACCGGTAAACTCATTCTCACCGTCCTGGGCGGTCTTGCAGAATTCGAGCGATCCTTGATTGCCGAACGTACTGCCGAGGGCCGCGAACGTGCCAGACGGGCAGGGCGCAGGCTAGGCAGACCTCCAAAGCTTTCTCAGTATCAGCGCGAAGCGGTTCTCAAGATGCGCCGTGAGGGACAGGATAATGCCGAGATTGCGCGTGTTCTCGGGGTGTCCCGCCCGACGATCTCCCGCATCAAGTAACTTCAGCGCCGCTGATCCCCTGACTTTTGAATAGCTTCTTCGTGTCCGCTTTGCGGGGCGATTTTCTCCTGTTCTCGCCAAGAGTTTTGAGCGCGCCAGTCACGGCCTTCTTCTGGGCATCCATGGCAGACCCCCTCAGCCCTCGCAACGGCATACGCCGTCTTTTCGCTTTGCCCGCCCCTTCGGGGTGCAAGGGCTGTTTGGTCCTGCCTCACCGGTCGCCATCAGGCCGCGACAGTCGCGGCTTTCAAACGGCGAAAGGAAAAAGCTCATGGCCCGCAAGACACAGAAATTCGATATCCATCAGGAGATCACCACCCGCATCGTCGATGCGATCGAAACCGCCGGAGACTTCCGGCTTCCCTGGATCACGAACAAAGGCGGCAGCTTCGAGCGTCCTGTCAACATTGCATCCAAGAACCCCTACAACGGCATCAATGTCCTGAGCCTTTGGGTGTCCGCCCTGGCCTGCGAGTTTCCTTCCAATGTCTGGGGCACGTATCGCCAGTGGCAAGAGAAAGGCTGCCAGGTGCGCAAAGGCGAAAAATCCTCGCTCGTCGTCTTCTACAAGACCTTTGAAGTCGAAGACGTGAATGAAGAAACCGGTGAAGCTGAGGCAGGTGAGCGCATGATGGCTCGCGCCAGCCGCGTCTTCAACGCCGCCCAGGTGGAAGGTTTCGAAGTGGTGGTCGAAGAGCTTCCAGAAGAACCGACATTCGACTCGATCCAACGCGCGGAGGACTTCGCGCGCACCACGGGCGCACAGATCGAAGAGGGGGGCGATAAGGCATGTTTCATCCCGTCTCTGGACGTGATCCGCATGCCCGAGCGTCGTCGCTTCACGGGCACCGAAACCACAACCCCGGCCGAGGGCTTCTATTCAACACTTGCGCACGAGCTGGTGCATTGGTCGGGCGCTGAAAAGCGGCTCGCCCGCGATCTTTCAGGGCGCTTTGGCGATGAATCTTACGCGATGGAAGAGCTCATCGCCGAGCTCGGTGCCGCATTCATCTGCGCCGATCTCGGGATTACACCCGAGCCGCGTGACGACCATGCCTGCTACATCAAGAACGGGCTGCGCGTCCTGAAGAACGACAAGAAAGCGATCTTCAGCGCCGCCGCCAAGGCATCCCAGGCATCGACCTGGCTCCTCGCTCACGAGGACGGTGCGGCGTGAGCCGCACCTATTCCATCCCGCCCTTGTCCTTCATGAAAGGCGCTTTGCATGCAAGCCGCCGCGCCGTTCTTGAAAGGGCGCTTCGACCCCTCTGGGGTGTAAGGCAGATACCGGGGAAAAACGTGTCAGAACCTCTGGGGTTTTGCCCAGGGTTTGTGACACGTCTAAGTCATTGATTTCAGGAGAGCAGGGCAGGGTGGTCAGAACCCACCGTTTCTGGCAAACCGCCTTTCCTCGTCATTCGTTTCAAAGGCTATAGCCTTTGATTACGTTGCAAGCCATCATCAACGTAGTTGGCAGGTAAAAGCGGGATCGAGGATTGAAAGAGTTTATCGAAGCTACAATGCGCTGTGCAACAATGCCGGAGCAGTGGGACTACGCACTGGATGAGTTCAATGCCGCCTTTGGTATTTCCGCGTCATGCATGTTTTCCATTCACGAGTTCGAGGACAATCGCGCAGATTTTACGTGGAGCAAGTTTTTCCGAAACAAGCATCACGACGGAGTAGAAGCATTCATGCAGGCAGGGGCAGACGCGGATGATCGTCCTGCCTACGAGAATCTGTTCAGGTTGCAGCCTCAGCAGTTTTACGAGGAAATGGTCACCTTCGGGGTCGACACATATGATGACTTGCCGCCATCAAAGGTTCGAAACCTGACCGAAGGTTGGGGTTTCGTGATGCGTACCGCCGCTGCAGTGAATGCAACGGGCCCTTGGATTGATACCCTGCTATGCCAACACAGAGATCAGGATGAGTGGCAAAAACTGCTGAGGAATCGCAATGCTCAGATCGCCTTGCCGATCTTGGCGAACAGTCTCTCCCTTGGCCGCACGATCAGGGCACTACGCTCCCGATTCAACGCAGCCCTGGCCGTTTTGGATGCATTAGGACTCGGTGTGTTTCTAGTCGATGCAAAGCACAGCGTCATTGACCTGAACAAAGCCGCTGAGTGCATTTTGGATGCAGCAGACGGCATTCGCCTAAGCCCTAAACGTCAGCTCCTTCTCAGCAGTCCGGAAGCAGAGCAGAAACTGCGCACGCTGGTCGATGGGGCAAATGGCTTGTTGAACGGTGAAGTCGGACAGCTTGAGACCGTGATGGCAGTGCGCAAGCAGTCGGGCCGATACGACTACCTGCTGTCCGTACAACCGCTGAACGATGCAGAGGCTGAGTTGGAGGTCGGTCTGCGCTGCGCCTTCGTGACGATTATCGACCCGGCACGACATGGTTCATTGTCGATCGAGGGCCTACAGGCTTTGGGCCAATTGACAACCTCGGAGGCCGATGTCGTGCGCCTTTTGGTCAAAGGATACCGATTGAGTGAGGTCGCTGAGAGACGGGATGTCAGCATCAATACAGTAAAAACGCAGCTGAAAGACATCGTTCAAAAGCTGCGATGCTCGACCCAGAGTGACGTTATCCGCTTGGCAGCGGCAACTAGAATTCCGATGCGCGATCACCCGAACGGGTGATCATTCGCATGAGCGATCGCAATATGGTTCGCCCGTAGTCTTCTCTAGGAATCGAAGCTCATAACAACGAATAATGCCAAACGCGGAACTTCTTTGAATACATAATGAAAAAACAGATTGAAAATTTAAACTTGTCGCGCCGCGCGTTTTTCCCGACACTAGGAGTCGCTACTGTCTCGTTAGCATCTTGCCAAATAACTGAGACAACAAGCATGAATTCTACCTCGCAATCCCCCCCTAGACAGCGGCAGTCTTTGAGAAGGATTTCAGAAGCACCATTACCCAAAACACTAACTACCCAAACGCAAGGTTTCACACCACAGTTTGCAGATGGCAGCAACAATACTCCTCAATTAATCGAAATTGGTTACTCCTTGCACTGTGGAGGTACACGAGAATGGCTGCGCAATAATGGGAAAAAACTTGCATCCGACTTGAGATCAGGCAGAAAAGCAGCACTATTCTCTCATGTGGTCCGGTCTGAAACCGAATTATCGGTGGGAATAGAAGTGATGCGTGTTGGGCAAGAAAGATATCCCGAAGCAGTTTACGCAGCTTTCGGATTAATCCTAGCATTGAATAGACCTGTAAGCGCTCAAGAAATGCGTCAGTTTTTACGAGATTCTGGCTTTGGCGCTGCGCGAGGATTTTCTGAGCAGAATGCCGAGGTAGCACTTATAGGAGTGCTGAAGGCTTATCATGATGGACTAGGCAAAAGAAGTACGCCGATAATTTTAAACTCACAGGTAGGGTAATTATGAAGAAAAGAGTTGCAGTTCTTATGCTATTTTCCGCACTCGTTTCACCAAAAACTGCTTTGGCAATCAATTGCAACTTGTCTGATCCCGACGGTATAGCGCGTAGCTTTGGCTACAATCTGGCGGTTGGCGCGATCAAAGGAGCCGTTCTAGGGGGAATAGCTGCAGCGGCAACTTTTGCACTTATTCCTTCAACTGGTCTTGCCTTCACTGTCTTTGCAGGAGTAACTTTATATACTGGTGTATGGCCTGCGATGCGCTCGAACGTTTCTAACTCAATGGATTTTCTCGATGCTGCAGTTAATAATTTCTAGTAGACTACAGACGCTTTTTTTCGCAACCTTCGTCTCGTTGAATGCAAATTTTGCATATGCGCAAAGCACATTTGGACTCTGCGATACTCCTTCAGTAGAAGATTTTAACGCCAAGGCTCCAATTTCCTCATCAAAAGATAGAATTTCTAATATTGCAAAAGCTAAGTTTAGGCAGCTTAGTGGCGCACCGCGCATAACGAACACAGCCTTTAAAGAAGCGCAATCTAGGGCAAATCGTGGATCAATATCAATCTCTGCTGGTGATCTTTTGACTTCTGTTGGAGAAGGCGCATCTGTATTTAATGAATCGCGCCCAACCTCTTCTTCAAATACTCAGCCGCAATCCACTGGCCGAGCTCAAAATTGCGAATGTGATAGCGGCGATTTGCGTGATTGTTCATATGAGCTTTCAGGTATTCAAGAGCCAATCTGCTATTGAGGTTATAATATGAGAAGTATGATTTTTTTTACTATGGGCTCAGTTATGTTGACAGCTTGTTCTGAGGCTGGATGGGAGGGTTATGGTCCACGTAATCAGGGTGCAATCGGCAGAGCCTACGGATACTCAGATCGTAAAATCTCTGAGAATACCTTCTACGTAGACTACGTTGAAGCACCAGGATTTGCCACGGATGCTAGAGAGAAAGCGAAACGTCGTGCAACGGAGCTCTGCATCGAAAGTGGTTTTGTTCGTGCTGAATTTACGCCTCAGTTTCAGAATCAAGGCGATCTTATAATGGCATATGGAAATGCCACATGCCTTTCTTCTGGCGATCAAGTGATACAACTCACAGAAAAACAGCGAATTGAGCGTCGAATTCGCGAAATAGATGCAGAAATTGCATCATATAATACGTCAATTGCAGCCTCCAATGATGGACAAGCAATTTTTATTGATCCGACCCTGCGCACAATCGATGCTATCACTTCAGGTCTGTTTTCTAGAAGCGATCAGAATAATATAGCAAAACTACAGGCAGAACGTGCTCAATTGGTGAGTAGACTTCAATCTTTGTAGACTGACGTTGCTCGTCCTGATTATTGTGCGAAGGTTCGCTAAGAATCTGATATTGCAGTAATTTGTTTTCGCATAGCGAGATATTATATTCCGTGCCCGGTTAACAGGCCGTTAGGCCCCGGGCATCGCCAGACCGCCCGACAGGGCTGGCGATTTGGCTGGGCTTGGTGCTTGGAAAATTCGGAAGATGTCTTGGCTGCAATAAAGCGCTGTCGAACAGGTGTTGGGTCGCCATCCCGCGGTCTGGCGCTCCCCTTTCGATTACCCATCTACATACCATAAAACGTGTGTGGATGCCCCGTTTACTGTGAGTGAATTCAAAGTCTTGGAACGCCTGATCGGGTGCAGTCATGTGTCCGGCCTCTGGTGTGCCGCGACATGCACGGCGGGCCCTTATGGAGATGCGAGGCGCGGGCCCCAATCACATTAACGGGCTCGAAGGCCGCCGTTTTATCCTGGTTTTCCCGCTGCCGATCTCATGATCGTCGTGTTCCGTAACTTGTCCTTCGTCCTCTCAGTCCTGCCGGTATCCTGACTGCGCCGACTTAGGCGGCAGCCCGAATGTCGTAGTCGCATCTTTTGGTGAGCATTGCCCAAAGCTGTCGCGCCATCCGATTGGCCAGGGCAACGGCCACCACCATGCGTGGTCTTCTCGCAAGCATACGGCCGAGCCAGGGATCATCGCAATGGCCTTTGCGTTCGCTTGCACTGATGACGGACATCGCGCCGATGATCAGGAGTTTTCGCACGTCGCGCTGACCCATTTTCGTGATCCGCCCAAGCCGCTCCTTGCCGCCTGTTGAATGTTGTCGCGGCACCAATCCAAGCCAGGCGGCAAAATCCCGACCTTTGCGGAAATTCTCCGTCGGGGGACAAAAGGCTTGAATGGCCATCGCTGACATGGGGCCGATACCTGGCATGGTTTGCATGCGCCGAGCCTTTTCATTCCGCAGCGCCCCTTTCTTGATCTTCACATCGAGCGCAGCAACCTCCGTATCGACACTCTCGATCTGGCGCAGATACGCCTGCACGGTATTCGCGACGCCAGAGGGCGCTGCGTCCAATTCGACCCGGCAGCGTGATGCGAAGGCGTGCCCGTTGCGACGCTGCTGGGGCAAGATGATCCCGTATTCTGCCAGATGGGCACGTACCGCATTGATCAATTGAGTGCGTTGCCGCACGAAAAGTTCGCGCGTGCGAACGAGCACCGCCTGCGCTTGCTGGTCTTCGTCCTTCACGGCGACCGTTCGGATCGACGGCCGGGAGGTCGCTTCAGCAATCGCCTCTGCGTCAATGGCATCGTTCTTGTACCGCTTTACAAACGGTTTGACGTAAAGCGGTGGGATCAAGCGCACGTCATGACCGGCAGCGCGGGCCATGCGGCCCCAGTGGTGAGCCGAGCTGCACGCTTCCATGGCAACGATGCAAGGCGGCAGGTCTGACAGCATTTTCTCGAATTGCGGCCGGGTCAGTTTCTTCCTGAATATAACATAACCATCATTACACGTGCCACAGGCCGCGAACGTCCGCTTGGCCAAATCCACGCCCAAAATATGAAGCTCCGACATTGGTTTCCCTCCTTCTTTCTCAACCGATTCCATTATGAACCGGCAGGAGGGGCATCCAATCCATCGCATTATGGTTCAAGTATCGCTGTAGCCGCAAAGCTAAAATGTCACCCATGAGCAATTCAGGAATGTCACTCTGCCCTCAAAAATCAATGAGGGTGAGCGGACATGGGATGGGTGATTATGAGCGCGCGCGAGTTGAACCGCGTGGAGGTGCTGGCGCAGGTCGATGATGGTCGGCTGACGGTTGATAATGCAGTGAACATGTTAGACCTGACGCGTCGGCAGATTTTCCGACTGTTGAAGCGGTATCGTCAGGATGGCGCATCGGCAATCCGGCATAAGGCGCGCGGCAAGCCTCCGAACAACCGCATCCACAAAGCGAAGCGCGACTATGCTCTAAGCCTCATCAAAGAGGATTACGCGGATTTCGGGCCGACATTGGCTGCTGAGATGCTGGCCGAACATCATGGGCTCAAGGTGTCGCGCAAGACATTGCGCAAATGGATGGTCGAGGACGGGATTTGGTTGTCACGCAAGCAGCGACGCACATTTCACCAGCCGCGTTTGCGCCGGGAGTGCTTTGGTGAGTTGATCCAAATCGACGGCTCAGATCACAGATGGTTCGAAGATCGGGGTAACCCCTGCACCCTGCTCGTCTTCATTGACGATGCGACAAGCACATTGATGGAACTGCGCTTCGTAAATTCCGAGAGCACCTTCAGTTACTTCGAAGCCTTGGAAAGTTATCTGTTGAAGCATGGCCGCCCGGTCGCGTTCTACAGCGACAAACACACCGTCTTCCGCGTTCCAAAACCGAACGAGCACATGACCGGCATGATCCAATTCGGACGCGCCCTGGCTGAGCTGAACATCGAGATCATCTGTGCCAACAGTTCTCAGGCCAAAGGGCGTGTCGAACGCGCGAACCGAACGTTGCAGGACAGGTTGGTCAAGGAACTGCGCATTGCGGGTATCACCAACATGGAAGATGGCAACGCATTCCTGGTGGGCTTCGTTGAACGCTATAACGCGAAGTTTGCAAGGGCACCCGCCAAGCCAGATAACCTGCATCGCGCTTTGAACATCGAGCCGGATCGCCTCGCGGAAGTCTTTTGTCTGCGCGACAAACGCTATGTCACCAAGGATTTGACGCTGAAGTACGACCGCAAGCGCATCCGGCTGGAGGTCAACAACCTGACGCGCGGTCTCGTCGGCAAGTACGTGGACGTGTACGAGATGCCAGACGGGCGTATTCAGGTCCGCGCCAAAGGCGTCGCCGTGCCCTGTAGCATCTTCGACCCGCATCAGCAGCGGGTCACCCACGCAGCGATCACAGAGAACAAACACCTCAGCGCTGTGCTGGCGCATATCAAGAACGAGCAGGAGAAAGCCGCGTCTCCGCCGAAGGTCAAACCAATCAGCGCGAAGAATAATTACAAAAAGACTGGGCGTCGGAACACGGGCTGGAACACACTGGCTGACCGCAAACGCATCGCCGAACGCAAAGCCAGCCAGGGCTGCGATAGCTGAGGTCTCCGCCCTGTCAGGCTTTGCTCCCGTCATCGCCCTTGGTGACACTTCTACTTTGCGGACCGGGTGACATTTCTACTTGGTTGCAACATATCGCTCACATCGTGCCAATCTCGAAGCCAGGCAAGTCGTTCATGCGGTGTGGTGCATTGTGTGGTATGAAATTCTCATTTGAGTATAGATGCTCTATATAACAAATAATTACGAGAAATATTCGTAGGACTTCGTCTCCGCCATTATTCTGATGTCCTCAAAAGTGTATTACCCCTCGGCGCGCGGGCTCTGCTGATTCCCCTCAGCGACATCCGCGATGCGCTGCTGGGTAGGCGCAAAAAACCCCGCGCATTTGGGATGCGCGGGGTGTTCGGGCACGGTGGCTTAAATCTTGGCCAAAATGCGATCGATCGTGTCGCGGACGTCGTCCTTGGTTTCGCCCAGTTTTTGCTGAAGCTTTCCGATCAACTGTTCCCGGTCCCCCTTGGCTTCTTCGATGTCGTCATCGGTCAGGTCGCCGTAGGATTCGCGCAGTTGGCCTTTGATTTCTGTCCATTTGCCGTCAATGCGATCTTGGTCCATGACATGTCTCCTTTTGAGTTACGTGGGATTCGAATTGCGTTAGTTCGATGCGATGTCTTCGTCTTCGGTTGGCGGTGTGATCTCGACGGACGGAACAGTCACAGTGACCTCTTCTTCGGTGACGGTCACATCGCCCATTTCCGCGTCGAATTCCGGCAATTGGCCGCCTTCGATGTTGACCTCTGGCAGTTCGGCCTGCTGGGTCTGGTCGATGTCGATCATGTACACGCCAAAGGCGACGGCGATGGCGGCGATAACGGCTGCGATGGCAATTCCGATTTTCATAACAAGTCTCCTTCTTCTGACAGACAAACCCGTTTGAGGTGCGTGGGGTTCCCGGAATTTCTTGAAAACCCCGACATTTTGATTTGGCGCTGCACGCGCGTGGGGGTCAGGCGTCGCTGCGTGCGTCGCCCAGATTGTCGGCCTTGTATGCGCCGCGTTCGCCAAGCGGGCGGTGTGCGCCGATGGTGCTGTCGCGGGCGGTTTGGGCTTCGAGTTCGGCATCCAGAAGAGCCCCGAGAAGCACAACGAAGGCGGACAGCCACAGCCATGTGAGCAGCACGATCACGCCGCCCAGGGCGCCGAAGGTTTCGTTATAAGTGCCAAAGGACTGCACATAGGTGCTGAACGCGATGCTGCCTGCGACCCATAGCAGACAGGCGATCACGGCCCCCGGTGTCAGCCAGCGCCATTTGGCGGCGCGTCGGTCCGGGCCGTAGCGATACAGGACGGCGATACAGGCGACGCCGACACAGAACATCAGCGGCCAGCGTCCCAGCAGGATCAGGTCGGACAGGAACGGCGTCACACCGACAAAGGCGGCTATGGCGGGCAGGATGGCGACGACACCCAGGGCAAGGATCAGCGAGCCAAGCGTGAATGCGGTCAGGCCGAGGGTCAGCGCCTTGAGCTTGAGAAAACCGCGGTCCTCGTGTTCTTCATAGACGATGTTCAGCCCGGAAATCATGTTGGCGATGGCCTTGGAGGCCGAGTACAGCGCGAGCGCCAGCGCAAACAGGGCGGCAAATCCAAGCGCGGTTTCGTCGGCGGACGCTACGTCCCGCATTTGGCCGAGGATGATGTCCTGTGCGGCGTTGGGCAGCACGGCGGCAAATTCGGACGAGTTTTCTACGATCACGTTGCGTTCCATGAACAATCCCGCCAAGGCGACGCCGGATGTGATGGCCGGAAACAGCGAGAGGAGGCCGTAAAAGGCGATCCCGGCGGCGATCAGGCCAAGGTTGGCGGTGCCTTGCCTGTTCCAGATGCGCATGGCGACGTCCAGAAGGCCCTTGGCTGGAATCTCGGATGGTCGCGTGGCGGTGCGTCCACGGGTCATGGTGCTCTCCCTGTTGCAACGTCGGTTTGGGAGGTAACCGATGACGGGCCGGTTTGGTTCCGGCGGCGCGCATGGGAGTGCGTGCTGGCCCAGCCGGATTTGGCGGGTGATTTACACCATATCCTCGGTCACGCCGGGCAAGGGTTGGGCGAGATCTGCGTGGTTTTGCAGATCGTGTGGCACGAGGAACCCGGTGCGGTTTTCGGGGCGGACCACGCCGTTTCGGGAGATGCTGCTCTGCCAGTGTTGCTGCAAGGACGTGATCGACAACGCGTCGGGGGACAGGGGGTCGAACCACCAATGCTGGCAGAGCTTGTGGCGGGTATGGGCCACGCGCTCCGGGTCCGTCGTGTCAATTGCTGCCTCGGTGTCCCAGCGCAGGGAGCGGCCGTTGAGATTGCCGGACCCGATCATCGCATAGGTGTCGTCAACAACCAGCACTTTGTTATGGACGTGGATCGTCGGCGAGCCGCAAAGCGTCAGCGCGCTGGTGCGATCCGCAAGCACCGGACGCACCGGTGTTGTCAGCGTCAGGCGATCGCCAAATCCGTTTCGGATGGTCTCAAGCGCGGTGTTCTGCAGGGCCATGCCGTAGCGCGTGTCGAGACCGTCATTGTCTTCGATCGTTAACGCCTCGGGCAGGGCGGGCAGAATGATAATCGCACGCAGGTCGGGCGTTTTCTGTGCCGCCTCGGCCAGCGCTTCGGCAATCGGGGTCGAGCGTACGTATTGGGTTTCGATGTGGATCAGGTGCCGGGCCTGGGCAAAGGCTTTGAGATGCGCGTCTTCGATCTCGGTCAGGACCGAGCGTGGCGACAGGAACGGGAACTGGATGCGCCGCGGTGTGGACAGGGTGCGTTTGAGATGGCGCGCAGCGGAGGGGGGCTGTTTGCCGGTACAGGCCTGCGCAAATGTCTTGAGGTGCGCGCGCGCTTCGGCCACTTCGGGGCCGCGCATGAGGACTTGCACGTCCGACCAGGTTTCCGTTGCCGGAAGATCGTGGTCTTTCGTGTCCCAGCGCCGTTCATTCAGATCAAGCCCGCCGATATACAGAAGATCATTGTCGATCACCGCCAGTTTCTGATGGTGGGTGACCGTGTTCATTCCGGGCAGATCGTCAGACCGCAGGCGGACAGCCTGACGTTCCAGTTCCTGTGGCGACAGATCGGCCAGCGCGGCGTTCCGGCGTTTCAGCACATTGGGCAGAAAGGTCAGCCACGGCAGGCCGCCCGCCTTGGCGGCGTGCATGTCGGCGGTCACGGACACGCGGCCCGGCGTATCGCGGGTGACTTCGGCCAGCGCCACGCCCTGGCGCACGGTCATCCAGGCCAGTTCGTGCAGCGCGGTGCCGACCACGGGGTCGAAATCGCTGACCGTCAGTTCAAAATGCACACCTTTGGACACCACATGGGCCAGCAGATCGAACCAATCGTCACCCACGGCGCGAGCCTCGGCAGAGCGCAGCTTGGTGCGCATGTCGAAGATGCGAAACCCGGCGACGATTTCGGATTTCGCGTTGAGAATCGCCTTTTCAAACGCGGGCCACGCCTCTTCGGCTGTCACGAGAACTTCGAAATCATGCGGCATCGGCGTCACTTTCGAAATTTCGGCGCTCGAAGGTGATTTCGAACACGAACTGGTCGCCGCGCACGCCCGAATGCGCGGTGCCGTCCAACTGGCGAATAAAGGCCTTGAGCAGTTGCGAGCCAAGCCCGTCGCCGGGGCCATCTGGCTGGATCGCGTCCGGGTCGCCAACGGGGTTGGTGATCATCAATCGCGCGACGTTGTTGCCGTGCTCTTCAAGAACCACGCGCACCGGATCGGCCCCTTCGGCGGACGATGAATACTTGAATGCGTTGGTCAGGGCTTCGGCGATCATCATCGACAACGGCACGGCCTGATCGGGATAGAGCGGGAACGAGACCAGATCGGTCTCGACCTCCATCTGGTGATCCGGGATCAGGTTCGACGCATCCGCAACAACGGTGTTGATCAGATCCTCACTGTCAATCGTGGTGACATCCGTCGTCGTATAAAGGGTTCGGTGCAGCATTGCGAGCCCGCGCACGCGCTGTTGAAGGCCCGACAAGAGCTGTTTTGCCTCGGTGGTGGTGGCCCGCCGCATCTGCATGTTCATGATCGACGCGATCAGTTGCAGGTTGTTCTTGACCCGGTGGTGGACCTCTCTCAGCAACACCTCCTTGTCGCGCAGATCGGTTTCCTGCCGTGCTTCTGCCTCGGACAGGATCAGCGTCATGCGGTTAAACGCGCGCTGGGCTTCTTCGAATTCCTGCGGTGGATTGTCTAGATCAAGCGGCGTGGGTTCGCGCGTGCCCAAGGCGAACTGCCGCATCCCAGAGCGCAGTTCACGCAAATGCCGCAGAACAAGATGTTGAACGCCAAGAACTGCTACGCCCAGACCGGTGAGCCACATCAACGCGGGGAACAGGATCGGTACGATCGACGAAAGTCCGTTGCTGCCTCCGAACGTCGGGCTGACGGGCCAGCTTCCCACCAGGAACAGCGTGTCTTCCACCAAGGGTGCAACGGCAAAGAGCCTGTCGCGCCCGTCCCTCGACTTGGATCGGAACGTCTCACCCGTCCTTAAAGCGAGGTCTTTCAGATCCATGTTTGCAGGCAGATACCCATCGTTGTCATCAGAGCCCAGCGTCGCGGCGATCAGATCGCCTTCGGAGTTAAAGGACGCCACCTTGAGACCCATCATTTCGGTCCCCGCGGTCTCTAGCGCCAGGGTGTGCGGGATCGAAATCGACACGCGCCCCAGAAGGCCGGCAGGCCCCTGCACCGGCTGGGATACGATCACAACCGGTCGTCCTGTCACCGCTCCCTGTAAGTTGACTTCGACAAAGGGCCCTTCGCGTTGGATCGCTGTCTCGAAATCCGGCATTTGCGACAGGTCGATGGGCGCCCCGTTCGTGCTGCAGGTCATGATGCCATTGCGGGGCAGGAACCCGGCAAAGATGTATATCGGACTGGATCTGACCATGTTTTGCATCGCGGCATTACATTGCGTGTCGTCCAGTGACGTCACGATGCTGGCCAGGCTTTCGGCGGCGCCGAGCGCCTGCTGAACAAGGCGGCGTTCCTGATCCGCGGCTTCCTTGGTCTGTGCCAGCAGCGCAGCGCGAGACACCGCTTCGGCCTCTTGCACAACCACGCGGGTTTGCCAGATGGAGATTAACCCAAGCGGCAGCAAGGCCAGTGTCATAAGTAACACCAGCCTTGTGATCAGACGTTTGGGCAAAAACTGCGCGATGGTCATAGAGTTAGGGTCAAGCGACGTTTTTTTGTGCTGCAACAATGCCTGCGGTGACGCTGTCGGTCATTTCAATCGCATCGTCTTCGTCGATGGACATCAGTTCGGCCAGACGCGCCCGTGCACGGTTTACCCGGCTTTTGATGGTGCCCACGGCCACGCCGCAGGTTTCGGCAGCTTCTTCATAGGAAAACCCGGCCGCGCCAACCAGCACCAGCGCTTCGCGTTGTTCGTCGTTCAATTTGTCAAATGCGGTGTTGAAATCGCGCATTTGCAGACGTCCGTCATGGTCGGGTTTCTGGGCCACGGCTTCGGACATCACACCATCTACATCCGCCACTTCGCGACGCGCCTTGCGGTGGTGCGAATAATAGGTGTTGCGCACGATTGTGAACAACCACGCACGCATGTTGGTGCCCGGTTCAAAACTTTCGATTTTCGTCCAGGCCTTGACCAGTGCGTCCTGCACCATGTCATCGGCCAACGCGGAATTGCGGGTCAGGCTCATGGCGAATGCGCGCATGGCCCCCAGATGCTCGACCAGCTCATCGCGGGGTTCAATCGTCATTGCGGGACTCCTGCGACGCTTTCGACTTTTCGGCGTTACGAAGCTGGGCCAGAAGATCGGTGAACCGATCCGGCACTTCTTCGCGGCTGACCTCATCGAAGGCGCGCTTTAAATTTGCCTCTATATCGTCTGAGAAACTTGATCTTGATTTATGTTGGTTCATTTTTCTCACGTGAAAACTGTTGTCGACTTGGAACCTAACGCGGTTTTGTGCGTTTGGTTCCCGATGTGGGAAAAAAAATTCGAGGGAGTTCCAATCATGACTATCACCGGATCCGCTGAGATCTCAGATCGCATCGGCGAAAACCTTCCGTACCTGCGCCGCTACGCGCGCGCGCTGACGGGTTCGCAGGACGAAGGGGACCGCTATGCCATCCTGACACTCGAGGCGATCCTCGCCGATCTGAGCCTGTTCGAAGAGGGCCTGTCGCCGCGCGTGGCACTGTACAAGGTGTTTCAGAGCATCTGGTCGACCAGCGGTGGCCAGTTCGAACCGGAAGAGGGCGGCGTGAGAAATCGCGCGTACAAGCATCTTGCCGGTCTGACGCGGGACACGCGCGAGGCGCTGTTGCTGCACACGATTGAAGAGCTGTCGCATGACGATGTGGCCACCGTTATGGGCCGGTCCGTCGAGGAAGTGCGCGAACTTGTGGATGTCGCCTACAAGGAAATGGCGAAATCCGTTTCGGGCAAAGTGATGATTATCGAAGACGAAGCGATCATTGCCATGGACCTTGAAGCCATTGTCGGAGAGATGGGCCATCAGGTCACCGGCGTGGCGCGGACGGAAACCGACGCATTGGAGCTGTTCGAGAAGGAAACGCCGCATCTGATCCTGTCCGATATCCAGTTGGCCGACAATTCAAGCGGTGTGGACGCGGTGAACAAGATCCTGACGGATGCGCCGGATATTCCGGTGATTTTCATCACCGCCTTCCCGGAACGCCTGTTGACGGGCGAGGGGCCGGAACCCGCGTTCCTGATTTCCAAGCCGTACACCGAGGATCAGGTCCGCTCGGCTGTCAGCCAAGCGATGTTCTTTTCGTCAACCGAGACATTGAAGGTATAAAGTAAAAAGGGGCAGTGTTCGCTGCCCCTTAAATTGCGAACAGTGGTTCGATCTGGACACCTGTGACTTCTCTGAGGACATGGGTTTTCCCGATTAATCAGCAATAATCACAGAGCTGCGCCCGACTCTGGGTGGGCGCGGGGCTGGTCGCCTCGCGCCAAAGGCGTTCCGTTCCGTTATGCCGCCAGTTTGGCCGTCGGCATGCCGCCATTGGACGCATAATCGACGCGCACGGACACAAGCGTCGGCCCTTCAGCCGTCAGGCCCGAGCGCAGCAGTTCCTGTACCTCCTCAAGCGTCGCGGCATGGGCATGTGTCCAGCCAAAGGACGACGCCAGTTTTGACCAAACCGGATTGTTGAAACTGAACTCCGGATGCGCGTCCTCCTGATGTTCATCAATCAGACCGTACCCGCCATCTTCCCAGACCATCACCGTCAGGCGTAGGCCCAGCCGCGCGGCGGTTTCCATTTCCTGAATGTTCATCATCACATCGCCGTCGCCACAGATCGCCAACACGCGGCCCTGGTCCTGAAGCCGTGCGGCGGCGATGGCTCCGGGCAGGGCGAGGCCCATTCCGGCAAGCCCATTGGGCACGATCACCTGTCCCGCGCGTTTCGCGATCACCTGTCGGGCGATCCAGAGCTTGTGCAGGCCAACGCCGGACAGCACCGTGTCTTCCGCGCGGATGGTGTTCGAAATCGCGGCGCACAGATCATGCGGCGACACCGCGCCGTCACGCGACGATCCGGCGGTCCGCGACAGGTGGCGGCGCATTCCGTCGCGCACGGCTTCGAAGGTTGGGCAGGGATCCCATGTGATGTCGTCCAGAGTGTCGGCCAGGACATCAAGTGCCTGCGTCAGATCCCCCACGGCTTCGGCGGCGATGTGCCATCCGCTGTCGAGCGGCGCAGGGGTCAGGGAGAGGGCGACAACGGGTGTGTCGCCTTGGGTCAGGTTGGATGTCGCGTATTCGATCGGGTCAAAGCCGACGGTGACAATCAGGTCCGCGGCTTCAAGCGCCAGATCGATGATGTCGTCCTCGGGCTGGCCCACGGTGAACAGCGTTTGCGGGTGATCGGGTGCAAGAATACCCTTGGTCATAAAGGTTGTGGCCAGTGGCATGGCGGTTGCATCCACAAAGCGTCGCACGGCGTCGACGGCGTCGCCGCGCAGGACACCGGCCCCTGCGATCAGAACGGGCCGTTTTGCGCGGCGCATCTGGTCGCTTACGGCTGACAGGCTGTCCTGATGAGGCCGGCCAAACCGTTGCGGTGTCGCGGGAATGATCGGTGCATCTGTCGTTTCCGCCGCCACATCTTCGGGCAGGCACAGATGCACGGCACCGGGTTTTTCGTGGGTGGCACGGCGCACGGCCTCGGCGGTTGAGGCGGGAATGTCATCGGCGGTGATCAGCGTGCGGCTGAACTTGGTCACGGGCGCAAACAGCGCTTCGAGATCAATGACCTGATGGCTTTCGCGTTTGAGCCGCCCGCGTGCGGCCTGACCTGCGATGGCGATCAGGGGGACGTGATCAAGATGGGCATCGGCCACACCTGTCACCAGATTGGTCGCCCCCGGTCCCAGCGTCGCCAGACAAACCGCAGGTGTGCCGCTGATGCGACCATGCACAGAGGCCATGAAGGCCGCCGCCTGTTCGTGGCGACACAGGACAAAGTCCAGATCGCTGTCGTGGATGGCGGTCATGAGATCGGTGGTTTCTTCGCCGGGAACACCAAAAACGGTGGTGATGCCTTGGGCGGATAAAGCTTCAAGAAGGGCTGCAGCGCCGGTGCGGGACTGGGTCATATGAATCCTGTGATTAAAGAATGCCTTGGGCGACGATGGCTTTTGCCAAACGTCGGTAGCCTGCAATATTGGCCCCGGTGACATAGTCGATCCGGTCCCCATTGCGGCCTTCCTCGGCAACACGTGTGTGAATGTCGGTCATGATGGATTGCAGGGCCGAGTCGACGGTGTCGGCGTCCATGAACCTGCGGTGGCTGTTCTGGCTCATTTCGAGACCGCTGACGGCGACCCCGCCTGCATTGGCGGCCTTGCCGGGGATATGAAGGATATCCGCCTCGCGCAGCGCGGTTGCGGCGTCATCGGTGAGCGGCATGTTCGCGCCTTCGGCAAGACAGAGGCATCCCCCGTCGATCAGGGTTTGCGCCATGTCGCCATCCAGTTCGTTCTGCGTGGCGCAGGGCAGGGCGATGTCGGGTTCGGTGTCCCACGGCGTCGCGCCGGGTTTGAACGTCGCGCAATAGGCGGCGGGTGGGGTATCAATTCCCGCGCCTTGTGCCTTTTGCGCCTGAACCCATTGCACGGCGTCGTGGGACAGCCCGTCTTCGCAAATCAAGGCACCCGAAGTATCGGACAGGGCGACCACCCGTGCGCCCAGATCAATCGCCTTGATCGCCGCATGCGTGGCCACGTTGCCTTTTCCGGAAATGGCCACGCGTTTGCCGTCGAACGATGTGTTTTGTTCGGCCAGAGCGTGTTGGGTGAAATACACCACGCCAAAACCTGTCGCTTCGACCCGCATCTCGGATCCGCCATAAGACAGACCTTTGCCGGTTAACGCGCCGCCGTAAATCCCGGCCTGTTCGCGCCATGCGCCGAACAGGTAGCCGATTTCGCGCGGGCCTACGTTGATGTCGCCTGCAGGCACATCGCGGTCAGGTCCGATGAAGGGGGCAAGTTTGCGCATGAAGGCCTGGCAAAACCGCATGATTTCGGCCTCGGACCGGCCCGTTGGATCAAAGTCGGACCCCCCTTTCGCGCCGCCGAGCGGCAGGCCGGTCAGCGCGTTCTTGAAGCATTGCTCAAAGGCAAGGAACCGCAGGATGTCTTCGTTGACCGACGGATGAAAGCGAAGCCCGCCTTTGTAGGGTCCGATGGCCTGCGAACCCTGAACGCGCCAGCCCCGGTTGACCTGCACCTCGCCATTGGCGTCTTCCCAAGCGACGCGGAACGACACGATCTGGTCCGGATCAACAAGCCGGCGCAGCACGCGGGCCGCAGCAAAATCGGCGTTGTTCTTTTCAACGGTCAGTACAGCCCGGGCAATATCTTCGACGGCTTGCACAAGGTTGGGATGGCTGTCGGTATCAAAGGGAAGGTCACTTAGAAAGGCGTGGGTCAGCGCGTCGCGGCGGTTCATGAAAGCTCCTTTAAAACGTCAAAACGCCGGAGCGATGGCGCTCCGGCGTATGAAAAGTTGATATTGTTTAGGGTGAGCGTCCGCGCAGGGCGCGTACCACCATCGCGACGATAAAGAGCACGATGAAGATAAAGAACAGGATTTGCGCGATGCCTGCAGATGCAGACGCAATGCCGCCAAATCCAAAGAGGGCCGCAATCAAGGCGACGACCAGAAACAGAATTGCCCAGTAAAGCATGTGTTTTCTCCGTCAAGTGTTTCGATTGACCGAACAACGTGGGTGGAGGGTAAAGGTTCCAAGGAACTTTTTCGGTGTGCTGCGTGTTGGGCAGTCAAATCACACACGCAGGAGGCTACAATGTCGAATACGATTACCCACTCTCAGCCCGACACCACAAACAATGGCGCTGGCAAAGAGGCGCTGCGCGACAAGGCCGAAAAATTCGTTGAAGCTGCTACCGATGCCGTCGGCACAACAACCGAACAGGCGCGTGTTCATAGCGAGAAGGCCATGGAAGAGGCGCAACATGCGATTGAAACCGTCCAGGACAGCGCAATCGCCGCCGTTCGGAAAAACCCGACTGCGGCGCTTATCGGGGCTGTTGGGGTTGGCGTCCTGCTGGGAATGGCACTTCGCGGGCGGGATTAAACCGAGCTTAAGTGCGCGTGTCTGAATGCCAGTTGCAAATCGTCCAAGGTGAAGGGTCTGCTTAGCTTGAGGGCGGTGTCCACGACGCCGCCCACATCCGCATTGTCGATCAGAACCACAGCGGCACCAGATGCGTTGCAGGCTGAGATACACGCTTCGGTCTCGCCGCGGGTCAGGGACCTCCCGATGATCACCAGACGCGGACGCACCTCTCCCTCGGTCATCAGCGTCACCAACGATCCCGATTTCCGCAGCAGAAGCGACGGACCGTGACCGTTGGCGTTCGCCATATCCGCCATGTCCATGCCTTCAATGGGGCTGTCGGTCAAAATGACGATTTGCGCATCTTCCAGCCAGAAACTGTCAGTCATGAGTTACTCCTGCTTGTGCAGCACCTTCTCATGTCCGGTAGTTTGGTTCATTAAACTGTGACATAGCGAAACGGAAAACATGACAATTAAATGTGACAATTGCCCACTCCGCGCGCTTCCAATGTTCGATGATGTAACGAAAGAGGAGCTTGCGTTCCTGCAGCGGTTCAAGACCGGCGAACTGGTGGCCGAACCCAAGTCGGAGATCCTGGCAGAGGGCGCGTCTTCGGCACAGCTTTATACCGTTTTGAGCGGCATGGGGGTGCGGTACAAGTCGGTGCCTGACGGGGATCGGCAGGTCGTGGGTTTTGTCTTGCCGGGGGATTTCGTCGGGCTGCAAAGCGGCGTGATGGGCGAAATGCAGCACACGGTTGAATCGACCACGCTCATGACGCTGTGCGTCTTCAACAGGTCCGAGCTTTGGTCGCTGTTCAAATCGCAGCCCGCGCGGGCGTTTGATCTCACACATCTGGCAGCGACTGAAGAGCATTTGCTGGGTGAAGCGCTGACCGCCGTGGGGCAGTTGGAGGCAATTGGCAAGATCGCATGGCTGTTGCACCGGTTTTTTGCCCGGCTGACAGCATTGCGTCTGGCACGGAACGATGGGGTTCCCTTGCCGTACAGACAACAGGATTTCGCCGATGCGCTGGGGTTGTCGCTTGTGCATACCAACAAGACATTGGGCAAGCTGCGCGATGACGGCGTCGCGGATTGGACGGATGGTCGCCTGATCGTGCCGAAACCTGCTGAGCTGGCGCGTCTGGCACAGATTGGTCCGGATACGAAGCCATTGCCACGACCGCTGATCTAGGGCGCGGTCGGGCAGGTCAAAGGGACGAAATCCGCCTTGGCCGCAAAGGTCCCGGGAACCAATACACCTCTGCCCGCGTTAAAGTGGAAACGTAAGGAGGTGGCTATGACCCGCTTGGACGACATGCGAAAAACCGAAAACCTTCAACGGCTTGTCGACACTTTAATTGATGTGGGCGAAGGCTATGACGTCATGCTGTCGCGTGGTGACGCGGATCTGCGCAAGCATGTGAAACCCATTGCCGACCTGCATGCCGAACATCTGGTCGCGCTGAAGGACGCCATGTCCGCGCGCGGTGACGCGCCCGATACATCGGGGACCGCGATGGGGGCCGTGCATAAAACGGTTGTCAGCTTTCGTGACATGATTGGTGGGCTTGATGACGATGTTCTGGATGCGGTCCAGCGCGGTGAACAGCGCGTACTATCGGCCTATGATGACGCGCTCGAAGACCTTCGTCAGGACGATCCGACTTCCGATCTGATCGCCAAACAGCGCCAGGCGCTGTCGAAAGAAATCAAGGCGCTTGACGCTGCAGCCTGAAAACAGGAGTTCACGATGACCAAGACAACGATCAGCGATCACGCCCGCACCGCCGCAGACACGGCGAAAGAGCAGGCGAAAACCGTGGTGCAGGACACCGCAGAGGACATTCAGGACCGCGTGCTGGACGAAACGCAGCAAACCGCTGACGCGGCGCAGAACGCGGCCGACACGTTTGACCAGGGGTCCTTGCAGGCCATTGCCTTGGGGCAGTTGGCGCAGGGTCTTGAGGGGTTTTCACAATCGCTTCAGGAGCGGTCCATCGAAGGTTTGGCCGATGATGTCGCCGTCTTCGCACGGAACAACCCGCTGTTGTTCCTCGGAGGGGCTGCACTGGCCGGTTTTGCCGCCGCCCGTTTCCTGAAGGCATCGCCGCGTCACGTCGACCGCGACGATGATCCGTGGATGAACCACCTCTCCGGGACCGAGGGGGTATAAACATGACCCATCACACCGACCCCAATCTGACACAAGCACCGAACCTTGTGCGCGAATTTCTGGCGCATTTGCGCGGATTGTTTGTCACGGAAGCGCGCATCGCCAAGGAAGAACTGTCGGAGGCGGTGAGCCGTGCCGGCACCGGGGCCGTCTATCTGGCCATTGCGTTGCTGTTCGCGCTTGTCGCGTTCCATGCCCTGGCACTGACCGGCGTTCTGGCGCTGGCTGCGCTGGGCATCCCAATGGTGTGGGCGGCACTTGCCACCAGCGTGCTGGTTCTGATCGTTGCGGCGATCTTTGCATTTGCCGGCTCGCGCTGTCTGAAGAAAAGCGCGCTGGCTCCGAAACGGACCCTGGCGCATCTGCGCTCTGACCTGTCATCTTTTGAGGAGGCGACCCGTGTCTAAGAATCTGAAATCCCTTGAAAATCAAGCTGATCACCACCGCACGCAGGCTCATTCCGCGCTTGCCGGGCTGCTGAGCGCCTTTGCGCCAGCCAAGCTTGGCAACCAGGCGGTCGAACGCGCTGCAGGTGCAACCGATGATCTGGCGCAGACTGCGCTGCATCATGCAAAAGCAAACCCTGCGGGACTGGCGCTGATGGGGGTCGGGGCTGCGCTGATCGCGTTGAACCGTCCGAAGCCGAAACCGCAGGCGGTACATGGCAGCGAAGCAGACCGCATTGCGCGGGCGGATGCGCAGCTTCAGGCCAAGGCCCGTGTGAGGGCAGGCGCGTCGCCGCAATCGGCGTCGAAAATGCGCAAGATGCTGGACGCAGGCCTTGATCAACTGCCACCCGAAGCGCGCAAACGCGTGATGGACGCACGGCTTCAGGCCATTGATGCGCAGGAAAAAGTAGAACGCGAGGCGCGCAAGCTGGCGGCGCAGGCCAAGGATGCACATAATGCGCAGCCCTTTGTCACCGCGCTGGCCGCTGCCGGTGTCGGCGCCCTGATCGGGAGCTTGCTGCCATCAACCCGAACCGAGGGTGCGATGCTTGGTGCGAAACGCGACCAGTTGATGCGGTCCGCCGAAGCGGCGCTGCGGTCCGAGATCGCCGACCTCGAGGCGCGCAGCAAGGCTGCTGTCGCCGCCGCTGCCGAGGAAGGGCGCGACGCCTTTACCGTGGATCGAGCGACCGCCTGATGCAACGTACACCATCCTCTCCGGTGGGTGTGGGCTGGTCATTGCTGGTGATCGCAATCATTGCCAGTGTTGCCGCCCTGAAGCTGGCCAAAACGCTGCTTGCGCCCATCGTCTTGGGGTTGGTGATTGCGGTGGTTCTTGCCCCCTTGATCAAAAAGCTTAGCCGCATTGGCATTCCGGTTGTCGTCAGCGCGTTTTCCGCGTTGGTGATGTCCGGCGTGCTGATCGCGGTTCTGTTGCTGGCCCTTGGGCCGGTGATTTCGGAACTGATTGATCAGGTCCCGCGCATCCAATGGGAATTGCGGGGTTGGCTGCAAGAGCTGATGATCCGGTTCCGGGGGACCGAGGCACTTGGGCAGAATATTGGGGAATCTCTGGGACTTGAGGGGGGCGATGCGGTGGAATCCGCGATGCCAAGCGTGATTGACGCTTTGTGGATGGCCCCTAACTTTATGGCGCAATTGCTGGTCTTTGGCGGGACGCTGTTTTTCTTTCTGCTGACACGCGACGACATTTACGCGTTGGCCGAACACAACACACCTGCGTTGCGTCAGGCGGACCGCGCTGTGTCGCATTACTTCGTGACGATCACCGCGATCAACGCGGGGTTGGGGTTGGCCGTCTTCGGTGTCATGTCGCTGATTGGCTTGTCCAACCCGGTTCTTTGGGGCGCAGCGGCGTTTCTGTTGAACTTTGTGTTGTACCTGGGACCCATTTCGCTGATCGCCGCGCTTGCGGTGGCAGGGTTGATCCAGTTCAACGGCGCGATGTCTTTGGTGCCGCCGTTCCTGTATTTCCTGCTCAACCTGACCGAGGCGCAGTTTGTGACCCCGTCGCTTGTGGGGCAACGGTTGCGGATCAATCCGCTTTGCGTGTTCCTGAGCATTCTGTTCGGACTGTGGCTGTGGGGGCCGACCGGTGGGATCGTGTCGCTGCCGGTGCTGGTTTGGGTGACGGCGCTGACCACGGCGCTGCGGGATACGTCGCCAGATGTGCCGGATACCACACTGAAAGCCGCCTGAGGTCGGAACCATTCCTGCACCCCGCGCGTTCTGCTGTGAACCACGTCACAGGAGACCTACATGCACGCCGTTCACGGCTTTGCCCCGCTGCCCCGCCCCAACACCCAATCTGGCGAGCCAAGACGTACCGGTGTTGAGGTCGAGTTCTCGGGGCTGACCATGGAAGACACCTGTCGCACCATCACGGATCACCTTGGGGGTGACGTGGTGGCGCAGGACGCATTTCTTGTTTCGATCAAGGACACAGAAATCGGCACCATCACCGTCGAACTGGATACGCCCGCGCGGCATGCCAGCGACAATCGGTTGGTGAAAAAGGGTCTGGAAATCGCCCAGGCTGTTGTGCCGCTGGAGATCATATCAGAGCCGCTTGAATTATCCGGGCTTGAGACCTTCAACACCGTGATCGGAGTATTGCGGCGGGCCGGTGCCGCAGGATCGCGGTCGGGTGCGCTGTTGGGGTTTGGTGTGCATCTGAACCCCGAAGCAGTTGACCCGAATGGCGCATTCACCGTCGCCACCTTGCGCGCCTATGCGCTTCTTGAGCCGTATCTGCGCCATATCGAAGATCTGGACCTGACGCGGCGCGCCTTGCCCTTCGTGCAACCGTGGCCGGATGCGTTTGTGTCTGATCTCGTGGCGAGCCCTGCAACGTCGCTGAGTGACCTGTTCCCGCTGATGGCGGGGCATCTGACAACGCGCAATCATGGGTTGGATGTGTTTCCACTGCTCAAGCATGTCGATGAAGCGCGGTTTGCGGCCAGCTTTCCGGACGACAAGACCAGTGCGCGACCAACTTTTCACTTTCGTCTGCCGGATTGCCGGATTGACGAACCCGATTGGGACCTGACCCAACCCTGGGCGCTGTGGCATCTGGTGGAAACTGTGGCCGATACGCCCGACCTTTTGAACGATCTGAGCACGGCTTGGTCTGAACGACGGGCCCGCTTCTGGCGGAGCGATGACTGGATCACAGACGTTGCCGCCCTTCTTGAAAAACATAATCTGGGAGAAGCTGCATGAGCCGCCCTCTAATTGGCGTCAGCGTGTCGAAACGCACTGGCTGGCGTGTCTTTCCATTGATCGCGTTCAACGTCTGGATCACCGGCGGTCGGGCCGTCCGGTGGGACGCAACCCGCGACTTTGATCTTGACGCGGTGGACGGTGTGATCATCGGCGGCGGCGATGATGTCGGGCCTGAGCTGTATGGCGGCAAGCTTGGGATCTCCGCGCGGCTTGATCCCGCACGCGACCGGTTCGAGATGACGCTGGCGGAAAGCGCGCTTGGCCAGAACATCCCCGTGCTTGGCATTTGCCGGGGATCGCAGATGCTGAACGTGGCCCTGGGGGGCACGCTGGATCAGGACGCGTGGACCACGTTTTCCGCTGCGCGCAAGATCACCACGATCCTGCCCAAGCGCGAGATCTGTATCGAGGAAAATACCCGGCTTGCGCAGCTGAGCGGCGAAGCCCCGATGATGGTCAACGCGCTGCATTCACAGGCGGTCAACGTCTTGGGCCACGGGCTGCGCGTCGCCGCGCGGGACACGCATGGCATGATCCAGGCCATCGAACGGGTGCGCGATCCTTTTGCGCTGGGCGTGCAGTGGCACCCCGAACATCTGTTTTATGCCCATCGACAGCGCGCCATCTTTCGCGCGCTGGTCAATGCGGCGCGTGCCTATGCCAATGACAGGCAGCAGCTGCGCGCCGCCTGTGCGGATGCGCAATACGCCTAGCCGGATTGGGTGTGGACGGGGTTCAGCCCCGTCCGCCGCGCACACCAGAAGGCCCCACCGACGGCAAACAGGTTGGCAAGCACCGCTGCCCCCAGAATGCCCGGATATCCAAAGAGCATCAAACCGGCCCATGCCATTGGCACGTACACCGCAAAGATCCGTGCAAGGCTTAGCCCAACCGAGTAACCCGCTTTCGAGCGCGCGTTCATCGCAGCGTTGGCGGTGACAAGGATGCCGTAGCCAAACAGGCTCCACCCGACGATGGACAGATATTGCGACGCATATGTGCGGGCGTCTTCGCTTTCGATGAAAACCCCGGCCAGCGGGTCGGCAAAGGCTGTGAGAAGCACGGCAAGAACGATGCCGTAGCCCCCGCAGAAAATCCATGCGTCCCGCATCCCGGCACGGGCGCGGTCTTTCTTGTCGGCCCCCCAGTTTTGTCCGACCACCGGACCGATGCCCGACGACAGCGCGAACAGCGGTACAAGCGCCACGGACTGGACCCGGGTGGCGGCGCCAAATCCTGCAACCGCCGCATCGCCCAGTGTGGCCACGGCCGCCGTCACCAGCGACATGCCCGCAGGGTTGATCGCGTTGGAAAACGCGGCCGGCACGCCGACGGTGAGAACCTGTTTCACAGAGCCGAGCAGCCCCGACAGCTTGTTGGGACAGCGGGTCAGGACGCCGGTGTGATAGGCATATCCAATCGCCGCCACAGCACCGAATGCGCGTCCGATGGCGGTGGCGATTGCCGCGCCCTGGGTGCCCAGGTCAAAGGTAAAGATCATCAGCGGGTTCAGCGCGATATTGATCACGGCGGCCAGCACCATGATGGCCGCCGAGGTGGCCCCGTCGCCATGCGCACGGAACGCCGCGTTGGTGACCATCATCAGCACAAGAAATGGAAATGACAGCGCCCAGAATGGTGCATAGGACTTGGCTTCGGTCAGGGCGGCATCGCTTGCGCCCATCAGGCCGAAAATCGTCCCGGCCAGTACCCAGAATGCCAGCGCGACCAGAATGGCCAGACACAGGCCCAGACCCAAGGCGTGCAAGGCAAGCCGGGCCGCGTCGTCATCGTCGGCCCCTTCGCCAATAGTTTGGCTGACCGCGGCATTGGCACCGGCAGACAGGCCGATGGACAGCGACGTGATCGCGGTGGTGACAGGGTAGACAAACCCGATTGCCGCCAGCGGCGCTTCGCCAAGCTGGCCAAGGAAATACGCGTCCGCCAGGCCAACGCTGAGCACCGCAAGGATGCCAAAGGACATCGGGGCAGACACCCGCGCCAACGCGCGCCAGACGGGGCCTTGTGTCAAATCTTTCTGAGCCAAAACACATCTCGATCTATGAAACAACAAAACGGGGCCGCCTGATGGCGACCCCGGACGTGGGAAGAGGGTGGGGTTAGGATGCGAAGCTCGGCATGGATTCGAGCTCTTCTTTGGAGACGTCGACATAGACGCGCATTTCGTCACCATCTTCGGCCTGTTTGATTTTCAGACTGTCGAAGGACACAAGCACGTCCTTTTCGCCGACCCCGAGAAAGCCGCCAACCCCCAGAACGGCGCCTTCAAGTGTGCCGGATTGCGAAATCACCACGTTGTCGACTTCGCCGATCCATGTGTTGTTGGCATCGTAAAGCGGCATGCCGGTCAGCTCTTCTGCGGTGAATTGCGCATCGGTCTCGGTCCAGCCGTCCATTGCCAGATTGCTGGCATCAAACTCTGCCATATCCCAGGTTTCATCCATCGAAAGCGGGGCAGGCGGGGTCGAAGCCGCATCGGCAGAGGCGGTGACCTCGGCATCGGTTTGCGATGACATCACGGCGGTGTTCGTTGCCGTCTCGTCGGATGCTGCAAAAGCTGTGCCAGCGGTAAAGGCAAGGGCGGCGGTCGTGATCAAAAGTGGTTTCATCGTGTCCTCCGTATTGTTGCGTTTCGCGTCGTCCGTGACGCGCTGTGCAGTGCTAATGCGCAACCGGTCGCTGCGGTTCCCGGCAGGCTCATGAAATTTTTGTTGGAACAATTTTTGTCCTGCGGGTGTTGGGCTGTCAGATAACGAAAGGAAAGTTCATGTCTGCTGAGACAACGAATATCGACAAACAAGCCAAGCGCCATCGCCCGGCATTGTGGGGCATGGGCCTTGCTGCCACCGCTGTCGCGCTCTTGTTTATCGCGTTCCTTTTTTCCGTTGGAACGCCCGAAGATGACGTGAAGCAGGCGATCACACCCGAACAGACCGGAGATTGACCATGGATGTCTTTACAGTTGTGCCGACGCTGTTTCTTTTGACCGCAAGCGGCGTGATCATCTTTGCGCTTTGGAGCAAAGAGCGCACCGAACGCCGCCGTCAAGACGAGACAGCGCCGAAAAGCACCCTTGCCGCAGATGGACCAGATACCCGCTGAGATCGTCCCTCATATCAGCGATCCGGGGGCAACCCCGGCGAAGCCACTGCGGTCCTGCCACCGCAGTGGCTTTTTGATTCAAGGAGACCCAAATGACCCGCATTGCCACAGCTTTCGTTCTTTCTTTAATCGCCAGTTCTGCCTTGGCCGAGGTGGACTGGAAACTTGAGATGCAGTTGGAGCAGTACTTTGAACAGGTCAACATGACCGCCCTGCCGGAACCTGCACGGGAAAAGGCGTGGGATGTGCTGACGGAAGAGGCGTCTTATGAACAGACATTCTTCCGTCTGCATTCGCTTCTGGATCGGCACGACGCGCTGGTGCATGTCGATATGCACGGAGCGACCCATGCCCAGATCGCCGACAATCGTTAATCCTCGACCTCTGGCTTGATCTGCGCCCAGGCAAGCACGGTAAAGATCACGGTGCCCCCGACCACGTTGCCCAACAGCACGGGAAGGAAAAACCCGAACAGCGCTTGCGGGGCAGAGATCAGGCCCTGAACCGCCAGAAAGGCCATTTCGACGGATCCCGCAACAATATGGGTGAAATCGCCAAGCGCGATCAGCCACGTGAACAGAACGATGATCGCCACCTGGTTATGTTCGCTCCCGGGCAACATCCAGACCAAAGCGGCAATCAGCACACCCGCCGGAATACCGCGCAGGAACCCTTCCATCGCGGGCATGCCGGTGGCGTGATACGACAGATCGGTAAACGCGCTGCGCACATCGTCGGCGAGCACGGGGCCGTAGGCAAAGAATGCCGCCACGGCGAATGCGCCGATTACATTTGCAATCAGAACTATCCCCCACAGCCGCGCGGTGCGTCCGAATGCGGACCGGGTGGGGTGGATCATCACCGGAACAACGGTGGTGATCGTGTTTTCTGTAAACAGTTGCATGCGGCCAAGAATGACGAGCAGAAACCCAAAGGTATATCCCGCGTTTTCAACGATATAGCGCCAGTCTGCATCGGGCAGGTAGGCGCGTAACACCGCTTCGCCCAGGACCGAAAAGGAAATCAGGATACCTGCGGCGATACCGGAATACCACAGCGCGCGCATCGGGCGCTCCAGTTCTTCCTCGCCGCTGCGGCGGATGGCCTCGAACATCAATCGCGGCGACAGATGTGCGGCCTCTTCAACCGCGTGCTCCTCTTCACGTTTTTCGATCAGATCGGGGCTTTGGGGGTTGGACATCGGGTGCTCCATTAAACTGTGACATACCAATGCGCGGGTCTGTGAATGGTTCCTCGTGCGGGAACCGAAAGCGGTGTCGTGCGTTTGGCTGCATGGAACAGATCACCAGTGTACTTGCGACATACCTTCCCGAAGAAATGGCCACACAGATCGCCGGATGGTGGCAGGCCCTATTGGCCGCTACACCGCGCGTTGTCATCGCGATTGTGGTCATTGCGCTGACGGCGGTGGTTGTCTTGGGGGCGCGCGCCGCGATTGGCAGCCTTGCGTCCCGGGCCAGATTGCGGCGCAACCTGATCGAGGTGCTGCAGCTTTTGGCGAGCACGATTTTGTGGCTTGCCGGGGCCTTGATTGCGCTGACCATCGTGTTCCCAAGCATCACGCCGGGGCGCGCCCTGACCACGCTTGGCTTGGGTTCGGTCGCCATCGGATTCGCGTTCAAGGACACGTTTGAGAACTTTCTTGCCGGTATCTTGCTGCTGCTGCGCGAGCCTTTTGCACTGGGCGATCATATCGAATGTGACGGGGCCGAGGGGAAGGTGGAGGCCATCACCATCCGCGATACCCATATCCGTCAGACCGACGGTCAGCTTGTCGTCGTGCCCAATGCGCAGCTCTTCCACAACGCCGTGACCGTGCGCACCGACAGGGAACTGCGCCGGGCCGAGATTATCTGCGGTGTGGCCTATAGCGAAGACGTGGATCATGCGCGTGACGTGATCGCCAAGGCGGTGCGGGAGGTCGACATGGTGCGGGACGATGTGCGCGATGTCGAAGTATTTGCCAAAGCCTTTGGCGCAAGTTCGATCGATTTCCAGATCACGTGGTGGACCGGGTCGCAGCCTGTCGATATCCGCGCGAGCCGCGATCAGGTGGTTGCGGCGATCAAACGCGCGCTCGACGACGAAGGCATTGAAATTCCATTCCCGTACCGCACCCTGACCGTGAACGAACCCGTGCCAGTGCGCGCCGTGCAAGATAACGGCTGACCCATGGTCACGCGACCGGCCGAGGGCCAGGGCTACGATACACTGTTGCTGCGCGCGCGTCCCAAGGTGGTCGCGGTTACGCTGGCGAAGCATGGCGGGCTGACGCTGCTGCTGTTCGGCCCGCCGATGGTCTGGGCCATATTCGAAGCCGGTTGGTCCTTGGCGACGGCATTGGCGGTCGCGGCGTTTGTCGGCGTTGTACCGATGGCGCTGGTGTGGCGACAGCCATTGTCCAAGGACCTGCGACAGGTCGAGGCCATGGTGTCGTTCGCGCTGGTGTTTTTGCTGGCCGCCTTGTTGTCCATTCCGGCGTTCCTTGTTCTGGACATGCCACTTGCCGCTGCCGCGTTCGAGGGGATGAGCGCCATCACCACAACCGGTCTGTCCGTTGCCGCCGACCCGGATGCGTGGCCTTTTGCGGGGCACGTCTTGCGCGCCTGGATGCAGTGGTGCGGCGGGTTGGCCATGGCGACGGCTGTGCTTGCGCTGGTGCTTGGCCCCGGTCCGGCATCGCGCAGGTTGGGGCAGGCGGGCATTGATCAGGGCGACCGGATCGCCTCAACCCGCAAACAGGCGCGACAATTGCTTGCCGCCTATGTCGGTCTGAGCCTTGCCGGTGCTGCGATCCTTGCGATGACAGCGCCGCGTTGGAGCGAGGGTATTGTGCTGGCACTGGCCGCCGTCTCTACCGGAGGCTTCGCGCCGCGCTCCGATTCATTGGCGGGTTACACGACGCTGACGCAAACCCTTGTCATCTTTTTTTCGGTTCTTGGGGCCATGTCCCTTTTGACCTTGGCGCTGCTGTCCAAGGGTGATGCCAAAGGCGCGTGGGCGTTGGGGTCGGTCCAACGGGTCACGCGGGCCTGCGTCGGTGTCTCTGTGCTCTATGCGGTCTGGCTGTGGGGTACCGGGGCCGACGCGATCTGGCCAAAGGTTCTGGACTTGCTGAGCGGGCTGAGCACCGCCGGGTTTTCCACCGGGGCGATGCCGGTGGCGGGTCCGGTGCTTGTGCTGTTCCTTGTGGTGATGATCATGGGGGGCGACGAAGGATCAACCGCCGGGGGCCTCAAGCTTGCGCGGATTGGCCTGATTGCCCGGGGTGCCCGACATGCCTTGGCCTTGCCACGGCTGCCGGACAAGACCGTGGCGCCGCTGCGCATGGAGGGCCGTCCCGTAACGGACCGCCGCCTGATCGCGCTTCTGGCCTTGGTTTCGCTTTATGCCACCACGGCCGTGATTGTGTGGACCTGGATGCTGGCACACGGCTATGCTGCGGGGCCTGCGCTGTTTGACACGGTTTCCGCGCTGTCGACGGTTGGTCTGTCAGCCGGCGTGGTCGGGGCCGACATGCCGGTCGATCTAATGGTTTTGCTGACACTGGCCATGTGGCTTGGCCGGCTGGAATTCATTGCTGTGCTGGTGCTGATTTTGCCCCGCACCTGGCATCACCCGAAAAAGGATTAAACCATGCGTATCGTCATTGTTGGCGGATCGAAATTCGGCACCGCCACTGCAGAACAGCTGATCGAGCACGGCCACGAGGTTGTCATCATAGACCGCGACCGTGCGCGGCTGGAACGGCTTTCGGAAACGCTTGATTGCGGCATGATTGAAGGGGACGGCACATCCCCAAGCGTTTTGCGGGATGCGCAGGCGGGTGATGACGATGTTCTGATCGCCCTGACCAATGCGTCGGACGACAACATCCTTGCGGCACTTGTGGGCCGGTCGGTCGGCTTTGGCCGGGTCATCCCGCAGATCATTTCACCGGAGTTGATGGAGGTCTGCACAGAGCTTGACCTGACCGATACCATCACGCCGCACGCCACCGTCGCGCGCAGCCTGTGCCGCGCGTTGGAGGACAAGGCAGAGGTGTCCGAGACGCTGAACCTGTCGCGGGAACTGCGGCTGAAGCGGCTTGTTGTGCCGGAGGATTGGACCGGGTCAGGGCTTGGTGATCTTGAACTGCCGACCTCCTGCAAAGCCATCGCCCGCATTCGGGACGATACCGAAGTGCTGGTGTCACAAGACACAAACCTGTCCAGCGGTGATGAGCTTTTGATTGCGGTCGAGACAGATGCGATCGGGGCGCTGGAAAAGATTTTTGACACCGGGAACCTTTGACCCGCTGGCGCGTTAACACCGCAACACAGGAGCATGTTATGCCGAAAGATCATGGCCCCAGCATCAAGGACGACGCCACGTACGAGGCGCTGCGCGACGATGGGTACAGCAAGACCAAGGCTGCACGTATCGCAAACGCGCAAGCCAGTGATGACCAGAACCCATCGGAAAAGGGCGGCAAGGCGGACGCTTACGAAGACTGGACCAAGGATGATCTCTATGACCGCGCCAAGGAACTGGATATCGACGGTCGGTCAGACATGACCAAAGACGAATTGATCAGCGCGTTGAGGTCGCAATGACAGCGATTTCCATAGGCGATCACGTGAAGTGGGAGTGGGGCGACGGGACCGGAACCGGGAAAGTGACCCAGATCTACACGCAGAAGATTACAAAAACCATCAAGGGCACCGATGTGACGCGCGATGCCAGCGATGAGGAACCCGCCTATCTGATTGAACAAGACGATGGCGACACTGTGCTCAAGAGCTGCACCGAAATCGAGCAAGCCTGAGCAGAACCGTAGGAGGTTATCATGGGAATTGAAGTTACAGGAATTGGCGGGCTGATCCTGCTCGCATTGAACATCTGGGCGTTGGTGTCGATCATCGGCTCTGGCGCGTCGACAGGGGCCAAGGTTGGCTGGTCTTTGCTGGTGCTGATCCTGCCATTGCTTGGGTTCATCATCTGGCTGGTCGCCGGTCCCCGGTCGAAATCGGCACGCGCCTAAAATTCAGGACACCCAATGCGAAGCCCGCTTTTCGAAGCGGGCTTTTTTGTGCGCCTGATCGGCAGAGGCCTAACACGCTATGGTGTAAGCGGGTTTGCCGCTGACAGAAGGATGGGCTGGCCGTGCGGCGTGTTGCGCGCGGCCTCTTGCCATTGCGCGGTGACGGATCGAATGACCGCGCCCTCGGCCATGCCCTTGGTCTCCAGCAGGATCGTCAACGCGTCAGACCAGATGTGCCAATACACATCCGCGCCCTGGGTCTGCACCATTGGGCCGAATACCTCGGACCATTCGACCCAGGTGAAATGTCCGGCCTCGTTCAGTGCGACGGTGAGCGCGAAAAGCTGGGCTTGCCAGGGTTCCTCGAACGGGGCGTCAGGCGTGGTCAAGATACGGCTCCCATGCGTCGATACTGACGGTCAGCGTTGGATCGGCGTCGTCGCCATATAGTTCCTGGGCGGTGAACCGCACGGTGTAGAGCGGACACGGCTGTTCGCCTTTGAAATGCGCGTTGGTGTCGGGATAAACATGCGCGCCATGCAAGGCGGTGACAACGCCTGTGCGTTCTCTGGCATAGCTGGGCAGCCGGGTATGGCCCGCCGGTTGGTGATTGCGGGTGCGCACCCTGTCGCCGACCTTGAACAGCGGGGCAGGACCGGGGCGGTCTGACGGTCCACCCGCCTTGAGCACCTGCGGCACGGCCTGCGGGGCAAGACACCGATCCGCCCGGTGGCCCGGTTTGAGTGCTTGACCCGTGGCAAGTTCTTCGCGGGTGAGTTCACCGGCGTTTTCCAATAGAGTTTCCAGCGCGGTCATCCAGATCTTGTAGTAGCTTGATCCGTAATACACCGCCGGTGGCAGGCTTTCGCGGGCATGGCGCGACGCGTCGATGTTCCAATACCCCAGCGCGCCCGCCGCAAGGGTCAGCCCAAGTGCCCGGCGTTCCCAATCGGCGTGAAAGCGGATGTGTTCCTCTTCTGCGACCACTGGGCCAAAGCCGTGGCGACCACCGACATCTTGCGGGCCGTTCATGTGGCACCGGGCCGTTTTGCGACGCCGCAGCCGATCATGCTGTCGCGTGTCACAAGGTCGGCCAGCGCGGCGGCATTCAGACCCTCGGTTCCGGCGGGCCGTTCGGGGATCACGAGGTAGCGCAGTTCGGCGGTCGAGTCCCAGACCTGGATTTGCGTGTCGGGTGCAAGCGTCACACCGAATTCCGCCAGAACCGCGCGTGGCTCGCGCACGGCGCGGGCGCGGTAATCGGGAGCTTTGTACCACGCCGGGGGCAGGCCCAGAACCGGCCACGGATAGCAGGAACACAGGGTACACACGACAAGATTGTGGGTCTCGGGCGTGTTGAACACCGCGTGCATGTGTTCGCCCTGTCGGCCTTCGAATCCCATCGACGCGATTGCCTCAGTGGCGTCGCGGCGCAGCCAGTCGGCAAAATCCGGATCGCTCCAGGCTTTGGCGACGACGGACGCGCCGTTTCTGGGGCCGACCTTGTTTTCGTAAGTGTCGATGATGGCATCCACGGCTGCCGGATCGATCAAGCCTTTTTCGACCAGAACCGTTTCAAGCGCGCGGACCCGCGCGGTCATTTCGTCAAGTTCGTTGTCGTGGTCGTGGTGATCGTGCATGGGCGGCCTCGCTTTGGGTCAGTATGCGCGCAGCAATTGTGAACGCAAGGCGGCTGATGGGGTGGGGCGTCAGGCGGGCACCGCGTCACCTGAGGGTGGCGCGATGACCGTGTCACGCGCCATTTCGCGCAGGTGGCATCCCAGCATCATCAGCGCGGGCCACAAAAGATAGGCTTCGATTTCGATGTTTTCGCCAAAGGACAGCAAAAGCATCGTCATCAGCAGCCCCAGGGGCAGCCGTCCGCGCGGGTGATGCACGGCGTCGATCAGAACCACGATCAGATGCGCCACGAAGGGGATCAGGAACGCCAGGAACCCAACCAGCCCTTTCACGAACAACAACCCGTACCACGTGTGATGACTGCCGATGGGCATGTATTCGACGATATGCGCGCCGGGTTTGACGGTGCCATGTCCGAACCAGAACGCATCCGATTGCCAGCGGTCATAGGCGATGCGCTGCAACGTTTCGCGCACGCGGGTGCTGTCGGCGCGGGCGGATTTGAACCCCTGAATGCCCGCTTTGCCCAGATCCAAGGCGGTGGTGCCCCAGATCGCGGCACTTGAGGCGATGGCAGACACCGCCATCCACGCCCAGGTCCGCGCGATCAGCGGCAGCATCCTTGGGCCCAATGTGCAGGCCACCAGCCCGACCAGCCCCATGCGGGATTTCGAGGCAAGGATCATCAATACCCCCGCGGCCAGCCCGGCGGCCATCCATCCGCGGTGTTTTTCTTCCAGCGCAAAGAGCACCATGATCACGCCAAGCAGGGCTGCAAAGGGCGACCAGGGTGCAAAGAACTGCCAGCGCGGTGTCCAGCTTGCCGGGTCAAAGGTGAACAGGTAGACCGAAAAATACTCGGGGCCCGGGCCGCCAACCGCCTTGAGCGGCGAGGTGAAGATGCGTTCGGGCAGACCGACATAGGGCGCGACCAGAAGCAGCGGCGCGATGATCAGGGTCCAGAGGCCCACGATACATTGCGCGCGGATCAGCACGTCGCGCCGGATCGGAAGAACCGCGCCAATTAAAGGAAACAGCGCCAGAAGCGCCCAGCCCTTGGCCCAGCCGATGCTTGATTTTATGGTCTTTTTCGCACCCAGGCCCCAGTCCAGATGACCGGCCCAAAGCGCGATGAGCATCACCGCCATCCCGGCAAACCACAGCCAGATCAATCCGGGCACCGGCCCAGTCGCGCGCAAATCCTGCCGGATGGCGGGCCCTAGATAGAGCGACAGCGCCGCCAACCCCGCGAGGACCCATGCCAGGATCGGGCCCACCACGTATAGCGCTCCGATGGCATATAGAGGCCACGTCCAGATCAGCGTCGTCCAGACGATCTTTTCGGCGGGATTGGCAGGTGTGACGGTCATTCCGAGCGACCTTTGCCCGGTGCGATCAGCCGCGAGATGATGGGTTGGCGCACCCATGCGAGTGTCAGGCCGATCAACAGCATCAGCGTTGCGGCGATCCCTGCGGCGATCGCCAGCTTGCGGCGCGGTGACGAGGGGCTGTCGGGGCGGGAGGGGTCTTCGAGCACCTGAATAAGCGGGTAAGAGGCATAGACATCGGTTTTCGTCGATTCAGCGCGCGCGATGGCTGAGGCAAAGATCGCCTCGGCCACGGCAAAATCGCGCTGTTTGTCTTCCAGCTCGGCTGCGATCACGGCCAGTTTGCGCAGGCGACTGTCTTCGTCGGCGACCTGTTTTGACATGGCGTGATATTGCTGCTGCAGGCCGGTGCGCGTTGCGCTTTCGCGGACCAGTTCGCTTAGCAGCGTGGCGCGTTGGCCTTCGGGCGCGCGGTCCAGCGCGCGAACGTGGTCTTCGCTCAAACCGGTCACCTCGATCGCGCGGGCAATGGCGGCGCGTTGGCTGTTGTCATGCGCGTCGTGCGCGGCGAGCCGGATCGGGTGTTGTGCGCCATAGGTGGCCTTGGCCTGCGCGAGATCAGCGGCGTGGATCGCAACCTCCTCAAGCAGGGACAGGTATTGCGCATCGGCGTAAAGTTTCAGGGTCACGGCTGCGGAGTTCGGCGGCAGTCCAAGCGCAGTTTCCAGCGCGCGGACCTTGTTGTCTTGCTGGGCCACGTCGGCTTGCAAGACGCGCAAGTCCTGCATCCTTTGGTCATGCGCCGCCACCTGATCGCGATATTGATCGGCAGACAACAGCCCGCTGCGCGCTTGCAGGTCCGATATCTCGCTGCGCGTTTTCTGAACCGATGCGGTGTATTCCTTGATCGCGCCTGTGCCGCTGGCCTGACGCGTGTCGATCTCATCAGCGCGCAGGGCATCAATTTCCTGAAAAAACGCGGTTAAAAGGGCGTCACTGTAGCTTTGGGCGGTCTCGGGACTGCGGGATTTCACCTCGATATGCATCAGGCTGGTTTGGTCCACCAAGGTGATCCGTGGCTGGCCCAGCGATTTTCTGTCCACCCCAAGGGATTTGGCGGCAGCATCCAAAATGCGATCCGCCCCCAGAAGCCGTTTGTAGGTTTCGGTGGGGCTGACCGAGCCGTTGGAAAAGGCGGAGTTGGCAAAAGACGATGCCTGACCGATGTCGCTTAGATTGACAGACGCGGACGCGCCGGACCCGGGAAGGATCAGTGACGCCGAAGACGTGTATTGCAATGGGGCCGTGGTCAGATAGCCGACGATGGGCGCCCACAACCCGCTGGCCGCGAGCAGAAAAATGGCAAGATAGCGGGGCAGGCGGCCCAGATCCGAAAGGCGTCCGCCCACCAGCAGGCGTTTGAACCCCAGCCTGCGCAGCGGTGTGCGATGAATGCGCAGCCAACCCAGACGAGACCGGGTCTGGGGGGCGTTTGGAAGTGTCTGTGCATCAAACATGCGTAAATCCCTTGCTTTGAAAGGGGTTTACGCCGCCGTTTATTGGTGGTCATCCGCGCGCTTGGTTAGGATCAATCGCATTCGGGTGACGGCCTATCCCAACGGATAGGATCAGAACAATCCCGCCTCGCGGGCGATCAAGGCGGCCTGCGTACGGTTGCTTGCACCAACCTTGCGGTAGAGTGTTTTGACGTGCAGCTTGATCGTGGGTTCGGACAAATCCAGATCGCGCGCGATCTCTTTGTTGGACTTGCCTTCGGTCAACCCCTTGAGCACCTGACGTTCGCGTTCCGTCAGTTTTTGCGCCAGCGGGTGTTTGTCTTCGGCGGTTTCAGCCGTCATGAAACCGGCGGGCAGGTATTGTTCGCCCATCGCCATGAACTTGATCGCATTGACCAGCGATTTTGCCGGCAGGGTTTTCGGCACAAAGCCAGCCGCCCCCAGTTCAAGCGCTTTTTCCGCCAGAATGCGCGACGCCTCACCGGTGATCAACGCAACGTGCGCAGCGTTGTCCATCGCGATGGCCTTTTGCAGCCCGTCCAGTCCGTTCATGCCGGGCATGTTGAGATCCAGCAGAACGAGATCGAACGGACCGTCGGTTTTGATCTTGGCCTCGGCTGTCGCAAAGTCCGGTGCGGTGGTCACGTCAATGCCGCCATCGGTTTCGATAAAGGCCACGAGCGTGTCCAGAATCAGTTCGTGATCATCCGCAATCAGTACTTTCATTTGGCACCTCCAATGCGCCAGCCACCCACACGCGCCCATACTTAGCGGTCTGGTCCGGGACGCGAAAGTCCCACAATGGGACAGGCGGTCCTATCCGTTGGAATAGGCGCGGTGCCAATCGCGCCGGGTCTGCCTCCCGATTGGCACAATCGTCAGCCGAAAGCTCCTGAACCTGTCCCGACGCCCGTCTGCCGCGATGGCGTATTTGCTGTCACACCTGTTGGCAGAAAACGACCACAAGCTGCTGGATATCACGACATGAAATTCGAACCGACCCAGACGATGCTGCAAGATGCGCACCCTGCCGATCTTGTTACACCCGCCCTGCCAACCCTGCGCGTTCTTGGCCTGCCTTTGGTGAATGCCAAGCCGAACACAGTGATCGACGCGATGCTGACATCGCCGCGCAAGACCGTCAGTTTCTTCAACGCCCATTGCGCCAACACGCGGGCCGCGTCCCGCGCCTATGCAGCCGCGCTCACGCGCTCTGACTACGTGCTGCCCGACGGGATCGGGATCGAGCTGGCGGCCAAGATGACCGGCCAGCGGCTTGTCGCCAATCTCAACGGAACGGATCTGGTCCCGCAGATGTTGCGCGCCGCGGCGTCGCGCGGATTGTCGGTGTTCCTTCTGGGGGGCAAGCCCGGTGTTGCCAATGCCGCCGCCCAGCGGTTGTGCATGGACATTCCCGGCCTGCGCATTGTTGGAACCCGTGATGGGTTTGAAGAGGCGGAACGCACGGTTGATGTGATCGCGGATATCAATGCCTCCGGCGCCGACATCGTTCTTGTGGCAATGGGCGTTCCGCGCCAGGAGCTTTGGATTGATGCGCACCGCGATCTGATCGCATCCCGTCTCGTCATGGGGGTGGGCGCGTTGTTTGATTTCCTCGCAGGCGAAGTGCGCCGCGCGCCGAAATTCGTCCGGTCCTGCCGGATGGAATGGGGCTGGCGGCTTGCGATGGAGCCCCGCCGGATGGCGCGTCGCTACCTGATTGGCAACGTCACGTTCCTTGCACGCAGCGCGCGTCATGCCTTTGCGACCCGTGACCGGACGCGGGTGAAACAGCGGGCGCTGGACCTTGCCATCTCGGTCAGCGCCATCGCGGTGCTCGCACTGCCGATGCTGGCGGTTGCGGCGCTGGTCAAGCTCGACAGTCGCGGGCCGGTCCTGTTCAAGCAGACGCGGATCGGCAAGAACGGTCAGCCGTTCCCGGTCTATAAATTCCGGTCGATGTACATGGATGCCGAAGCACGTCGTGCAGCGTTGCTGGCGACGTCGGACCGGGAAGGTGTATGTTTCAAGTCGAAAAGCGATCCGCGGATCACCCGGGTCGGCAAGATCCTGCGCCGGTTGTCGCTTGATGAGCTTCCGCAGATCCTGAACGTGATCAAGGGCGAGATGTCGATCGTCGGTCCCCGTCCGGCCTTGCCCGAGGAAGTCGCGGCTTATCCAGAACACGCGCTGGAACGGCTGGCGGCCAATCCCGGCATCACCGGCCTGTGGCAGGTCTCGGGCCGGGCCAATATCGGCTTCGACAAAATGATCGACCTTGACGTGGCCTATGTGCGGTCCCGCTCGGTTCTGCTCGACCTCATCCTGATTGCTTTAACCTTCCGCGCGGTCGTGTCTGGCCGTGGCGCTTACTGATCCCCTTTCGAAAGGACACTGACATGAAACCCGTTCGCAAAGCCGTCTTCCCTGTTGCCGGTCTTGGCACCCGCTTTTTGCCCGCCACCAAATCCGTTCCAAAGGAAATGCTGCCCCTGGTGGACCGGCCCCTGATCCAATACGCCGTCGACGAAGCGCGCGCGGCAGGGATCGAGGAATTCATCTTCGTCACTTCGCCCGGAAAATCGGCGCTTGAAAACTACTTTGGCGCGCTGCCCGCATTGGAACGCACGCTCGAAGAAAAGGGCAAAGATGATATCCTGTCCGCATTGCGCGGGTCCAAGCTGCCCGAAGCGTCCTACAGCTTTGTGCGCCAGGACGAAGCGCGTGGTCTGGGGCATGCGGTGTCACTGGCCCGGCGGCTGGTGGGCGATGAACCCTTTGCCGTGATCCTGCCCGATGACGTGATCCGTGCGCGCCAACCGGCGCTGGCGCAGATGGTGACGGCATTCGAACAGTCGCGGGGTCACATGGTGGCGACCGAGGCCGTGCCAACCGAGAAACTGTCGTCCTACGGTGTGGTTGACATCAAGTCCCAGACTGGCCGTGTGCAATCGCTGAAAGGGCTAGTCGAAAAACCAAGCCCGGCGCGTGCGCCGTCCCGGTCCGGCATCGTGGGGCGCTATATCCTTGAAGCCAGCATCTTTGACTGGCTGTCCTCGTTGGCGCCGGGGTCGGGTGGAGAGATCCAGTTGACCGACGCGATTGCCGCCGATCTGGGGCGCACGGGCGTCAATGGGTTTGCCTTCGAAGGCGAACGGTTCGATTGCGGCTCGGTACAGGGGTTCGTGCAGGCGACAGTGGCCTTCGCACTGGATCGTCCAGATCTGGGCGCAGAGCTGCAGAACTTCGTCACCGCGCGCACGGCACCGCTGCAAAAGGCGGCGTGACCCGGAGGCCTATCCTTTCGGATAGGTCGCTATCCTCATGCCCGTATTCCCTTGAACGCGGACCGCGCGCATAAGGGTCACAACACTCTCACGGAGGACGATATGCGAAAATTCATTGGTCTCGTTGCATGCCTTTACACGCTTTTCGTTGGCGCAGTCTGGGCCGACCCTCTCTCCCCGCCCACGGGGGACGTCGTTTTGACGGTCTCCGGGCAGGTCGGTGTCACCAATCAGGATGGTGCGGCTGTATTTGATATGGATATGCTCAAGGTCATGCCCGCAGGCACATATCAGACCAGCACCATTTGGACCGAAGGCGAAAAGACATTTGTGGGCGTCCCGCTCAAGGCCTTGCTTGAGGCCGTCGATGCGGATGGCAAAACCGTGCTGGCCAGTGCCATCAATGACTACACGGTCGAGATCCCGGTTGAAACGGTGACGGAGTCCGCTCCCTTGATCGCCTACGAAATGGACGGGGCCGCAATGTCCCGCCGCCAGAAAGGGCCGCTTTGGATCGTCTACCCCTATGACAGCGACCCGGCATTCCGGGCCGAGGTGATCTACTCGCGCAGCATTTGGCAACTCGACAGGATCGAAATCGCCGAATAGCGTCCGGGGTCGGAGACCCGAACAACAAGGGGCCGCAGACGATGGCCAAGTCTTCTGGGTACAAACGCAAACGCCGGTGGGTCGCAGGACTCATCGGCTTTGGCCTGTTTGCGACATTTGTTGTGACGCTGTTTCTGGGGCGCGAGGTCATGCTGGACCTTGAACAACAACGCTCAGCGAGTTCGGACAACGTGCAATGGACGTTGACACAGGTCGAGGTGGAATACCTGTCCTTTCTCAATGCGGCAGAGCATATCGCGCATGCGGGGATTGACCCTGAAACGCGGGCTGATGATCTGAATGCGCTGCGCTTGCAGTTCGACGTGTTCTACAGCCGCATCGACACGCTGCGCCAATCGCAGCTGTTCGCCAATCTTCGGCAAGACCTTGCATTTGCAGAACCTTTGGGATGGGTCACCGGGTATCTTGACCAGACGATCCCGCTTATTGATGGGCCTGACGCGGTTTTGGCGGCTGAGGCCGAAACCCTTTGGCAGCAGGCCGACGCCCTGAACGAAGATGTCAGGGCGCTGTCGGTGTCGGGCCTGTCGTACTTTGCCCGTCTGTCCGATGCGCGCCGTTTGGAAACCAGCGACACGCTGGCACGGTTGGCCATTCTGACGTTCGCCTTGTTCCTCGCCCTGGCCGCGCTGAGCGTTTACCTGCTTTACATCAACCGGATCATCCAGAAACGCAGCAGCCAATTGCGGCAATCAAACCACCGGATCAATACGATCCTTTCAGCGTCGCTGGACGCGGTGATCGTGGTGAATTCCAAAGGTCATGTGATTGAGTTCAACGCCGCGGCGGTGTCGATTTTCGGGTATGATGTCGAAGAGGTTCGGGGCAAGCCAATCGGGGATCTGATCGTGCCGGACCATTTGCGGGACGCGCATAATACGGGCATGGAGCGCATGCAGCGCGGCGGGGACCGTCATGTTGTGGGCAAGGGGCGGGTTCAGCTTGAGGCGATGCGCGCAAATGGCGATATTTTTCCGGTGGAACTGGTGCTGCAATCGGCCTTTGACGGCGACGCAGAGATTGTCATCGGGTTCATCCGGGACACTTCGCATCGCGTGAAGGCCGAACAGGAACTGATTTCGGCCCGCGACCGGGCGCTTGCGGGCGAAAAGGCCAAGGCGGATTTTCTGACGGTGATGAGCCACGAAATCCGCACCCCGCTGAACGGGTTGTTGGGAAACCTGTCGCTTCTCAAAAATTCGCGGCTGACCAAGGAACAGTCCCGATTTGTCCATAACATGGGCATCTCGGGCAATGTGTTGCTGAAACACGTGGATTCCGTGCTGGATATCGCGCGTTTCGAGGCGGGCAAACTTTCCATTGTCGCACAGCCTTTTGATCTGAACACGGTGCTGCAGGATCTGGTTGACGGTCAAAGCGGGCACGCTGCATCGCGCGGAACGGTTATCGAATGGCAATGGCTTGGTCCGGTGAAACCGTGGGTCTCTGCCGACAAACAGCGGTTGGAGCAAATCCTGCTGAACCTTGTCGGGAATGCGATCAAATTCACTGAAAACGGGCGCGTGACTCTGGAAGTCGAAGTGTCCGAGAAGGTCGCGGCGCACACCTTTATGTATGAGTTCCGCATCATCGACACCGGTGTCGGGATTGCCGAGGCTGATATCGAGCGGGTGTTTGACGACTTCCACACCCATGACGCATCCATCGGGCGCAAGACCGAAGGCACAGGTCTGGGCCTTGGCATCGCGCGTCGGTTTGCCGATGCCATGGGCGGGGAACTGGGGGTCGAAAGCGAACTGGGGGAGGGCAGTGTTTTCTGGGTGCGCCTTCCGTTCAAACAGGTTGCCGCGCTGGAAGACCACGATGCTGGTCAGGATGTATCGACCGATCAGGCGGCGCTTGATCTCTTGGTGGTCGAAGACAACGAGATCAATCTCGAAGTCATTTGCAACATGCTGGAACTGGACGGGCATTCCGTGACAACGGCACAGAATGGCAAGGCGGGTGTAGACGCCGCGCAGGCCCGCCGGTTTGACGCCATCCTGATGGATATCAGCATGCCGGTCATGGATGGCCCAACAGCCACGCGCAATATTCGGGCGGGGGATGGCCCGTCGCGGGACGTGCCGATCCTGGCGGTGTCTGCCAACGTGCTGCCCGATGCGGTGGATGGGTTCAGGGCGGCGGGTATGGATGCCTTTGTCGGCAAGCCGATTTCAATCGACGCGCTGCGGCAGGCGCTGGCCGAGGTCACGCATCGGTCCGGGCCTCGCACTGGGACCACCATGCCGGTGTCCGAACGGGCTGTAATGCGTCAGAACCTTGGGGACGCGGCCTATGACCGGTTGCAATCGCGCTTCCTGAAAGAGGCAGAGGCCCTTGTCCATGGTCTGGACGCGCGTTTGCAGGACGCGGACCTCGGGTCGCTTGCCGCAGAGGCGCACAAGGTTGCGGGCAGTGCGGCGGTGTTTGACGCGCTGGCGTTCCGCGACGCGTTGATCGCTGTTGAGACGACGGCAAAGACCGGCGACCGGGACGCGCTGCGCGACGTGGTTCACCGTCTGCAGGCGGTTTGGGACAGTACCAAATCGACCATCGATTCCTGAACACGTCCCTGCATGGGAAAGTGGCGGCACACCCGCCGCGCCTTTCCGGATTGATCTGCTATCCCTTGGGATAGGTCGCTCTCCTAACTGGGGCCCAAACTGTCCGGAGGCGCAGGCGACGCGGATCGCGGTGGAGCATAGAACAGGCGGCGAAACCGACCTCACCGCTTGGACCCGACATGATCGCCTTTGCCAGACCTTCAGAATTCACAGCTCAGCTGATTGCCTATGCGGCGTCGGAAGCTGCCGCAAAAGCATCGCGCCTGTTGGTGGTAATCGCCGTCGCCCGCACGATGAGCCCCGAGGCCATTGGCATCGCGGCTGCTGCGTTGGCGTCGGGGGATATCCTGAAGGCGCTGACAGAAAACGGCGTTGGCCAGAAGATCATTTCTGCCAGTGATGACGCGCTGGAGCGCACATGTGCCACAGCGCGCCGGATCTTCTTTGCGTGGTGTGGCGGGCTGTTTGTACTGCAATGCCTGATCGCCGCCGCGCTGGCCTTTTTCGGCAATCCGATGCTGGGCGCGCTGCTGGCGCTTCTGGCGCTTGAATACCTGTTCATGCCGGCCGGTCTTGTGCAGGCGGCGCTGGCGATGCGCGAAGGCAAGCTGCGCCAGACCGCAGCGATTGCCGGAGGGCAGGTGGTTGGGGCCAATGCGCTGACCGTCGTGCTTGCGCTGGTCTGGCCATCGCCGTTGACCCTTGTGCTGCCGCGCGTTCTGTCGGCCCCGATCTGGCTGGTCCTGATGCGCAGGCTGCGCCCCTGGACACCTGTGGCCACGGCTGGACATGCCCCGATCCGACCCTTTGTCACCTATGGCTGGGCGGTGCTTGGCACAGAGATGGTCAAGGTGTTGCGGTTGCAGTCCGACAAGCTGATTGTCGGCGCGCTTCTGGGGGCGGAAAGCCTGGGCATCTACTTCATGGCCTTCAACGCGGGTCTGGGTCTGGCCACCTCGTTTACCCAGGCGTTCTCCGTGGTCCTTTTTCCGCACCTGTGTGCGTCCGGAAACCGCGATGAAGCGGTGCGCCAGTCGCTTGGTGTCTCTCTCTTGATGCTCACGCCGTTGGTTGTGGCGCAGGCGGTTCTTGCGCCGATCTATGTGCCGCTTTTGCTGGGGCCGGAATGGACCGACGTGGCGCATGTGGTGTCGATCCTGTGCCTTGCCGCGCTGCCCACGGTGATCTGGTCGGCAACCGCAGGCTGGCTGCGCAGCGAAGGTCGGCCGCAGCAGGAGCTTTTGGTCAGTGCCATTCTGGCGGCCGCCCTCGCGATCAATACAACGCTGCTTGCGCCGTTTGGGCTGACCGCGATTGCCATCGGCTACCTGTGTGTGTCGACGCTGATCATGCTGTCCGCGGCCCTTGTCATGCTGCCGAAATCAACCGTCCCTCAAACCGTGGAGCTTTGAAATGCCAAGGTTTTCAATCATCCTGCCCTTTTACAACGCCGCCCAAACGCTTCAGGCAACGCTGGACGCCCTTCAGGCGCAACGCTTTGACGATTGGGAAGCGATCTGTGTTGATGACGGATCAACCGATGCGTCCGCAGAGATCGTGGCCCGCATGGCCCAAAGCGACCCACGGTTTCGGCAGATGTCCAATCCGGGTAAGGGGCCAAGTGACGCCCGTAACCATGCAGCAGACCTTGCGCGCGCCGATCTTCTGGCCTTTTGCGATGCGGATGATCTTTGGCACCCCGAAAAGCTGGCGCAGATGGCACAGCATTTCGACAGGGCCAGCACCGATGCCGCCTATGGGCAGATCCGGTTTTTCCAGGACCAGCCCGGCGATTGCCCCACTGTGTCGCAGGTGCGGCCCGATGCTCTGACGATCCTTGATCTGCTGTCGGAAAACCCGGTCTGTACGATGTCCAACCTCGTGGTTCGGCGTGATGCCTTTCTTGAGGTGGGCGCGTTTGATCCGTCTTTGGTCCATAACGAAGATCTGGACCTGCTGATCCGACTGGTCGGGCACGGCAAACGGATCATCGGACTGGACGCGCTGCAGGTCTGGTACCGGACCAGCGCGACGGGCCTGTCCTCTGATCTGCACGCGATGCGTCGTGGGCGCGATCAGGCGATTGCCACCGCCGCCCGGTTCGGCGTGACCCCAACACCCAAAGCAGAGGCCGTCTACATGCGGTATCTGGCCCGCCGCGCGTTGCGGCTTGACGCGCCCAAGGCGGCCGCCTGGGGATACACCCGCGAAGGGGTGCGCCACAGCGCATCCGGGTTCCTGTTTCCGCTGCGCCGGGGTGCTGCGACGGCTGCGGCCTCTGCTGTCGCGCTGGTTCTTCCCTCTTCTTTCCGCCGCGCGTTGTTCGCGCGCTGATCTGCTCTGACCCAAGGATTGTCCGATGCCTACCGCTTCTGTTGTTGTCCCTGCTTTCAATGTTGCCAAGACACTGCCTGCCACGCTTGAGGCGCTTCTGGCGCAAAGCTTTGAGGATATGGAGATCATTATCGTCGATGACGGATCAACCGATGACACCGCACAGATCGCGGCGCAATTTGCCAGTTCACCGCGCATTCGCGTTGTGACACAGGCCAACCGGGGTCTGGCAGGAGCCCGCAACACCGGCATTGCCGCCGCGCGGGGGATCTATGTCGGGTTCTGCGATGCCGATGATCTGTGGGTGCCGCACAAACTTGCCACGCATGTTGCCCATCTTGAGTGCGCACCGGATGTGGGGATCAGCTATTCGGGCTCCGAACTGGTCGATGACGATGGACAGCCGACGGGTGTGTCCCAGCGTCCGGCGTTGCAGGGCATCACTGCCGCCCGTGTGTTCAAGCGCAATCCGATTGGCAACGGTTCGGCAGCGGTGTTCCGCAAGGCGGCGCTGGACGCGATCGCGTATCGCCCAGGCTTTGAGACCCAGCGCAACTGGGTGTTTGATGAAACCTTTCGTCAATCCGAAGATATCGAATGCTGGATGCGGCTGGCCCTGACGACCGATTGGCTGTTCGAAGGCGTGCCCGGCCTGCTGACGCAATACCGCGTCAACGCGGGTGGTCTGTCGGCCGCCCTGGACCGTCAATTGGCAAGCTGGGAACGTATGGTGACCAAGCTGCGCCCGCTGCATCCGACCTTTTTTGACCAACACGAAGATGCGGCGCGGGCCTACCAGTACCGCTATCTTGCGCGTCGTGCGGTCAGCAGCCGTGACGGCAAAAACGCATGGGCACTGGCGACCCGCGCCTGCGTCACGTCGCGCCGACCATTGATCGAAGAACCCCTGAAGACCATCGTGACCCTTGCCGCCTCTGCCGTGCTCAAGGCGCTTGGTCCTGCTCCCATCTCATACGCGTCGCGTCTGCTCGCGCGCTAATCCTGCTGTTCGAAAGGCTTTCCCATGACCACTCAGAAAATTGTCCATCTTGTCGACGATACCACCGCAGGCGGCGTGATGCGCATGCTTGACCACCTGCTTGGCCTGCCGGGCCTGGCGGACGCCGCGGATCAACAGGTGATGCGGGTCAACCGCACAGCCTTGTCCTTTGGCCGGATTGATGCAGATGTGATCGTGTCTCATCTGACGCTAAGCTGGCGCGGGCTGCCAGCGCTGGTCACGCTTCGCGCGATGCACCCATCCGCCCGGATCCTGCATATCGAACACAGCTACACCCGCGCGTTCACCGCGTTGAACGTGTCTGCCAAGCGGCGGTTTTTCGCGATGTTGCGCGTGGGCTATGCGCTGTTTGATCAGGTGATTGCGGTCAGCCATACGCAGGCCAACTGGTTGCAGGAACGGCGTCTGGTCAACACAGCCGCGCTGCGTGTGATTCAGCCTGAAGTTGACCTGACTGATTTTCGCGCCTTGCCAGCCCCCACAGGGACGGCGCGTGTGATTGGTGCCGTCGGGCGGCTCGACCGGCAGAAAGGCTTTGATGTTCTGATCAAGGCGTTCCGCGACACCAAACAGATGGATGCACGGTTGCTGATCTTCGGCGACGGGGAAGAAAAGGCGGCGCTGCAGGCCTTGGCTGGCGACGACACGCGCATCGAGTTTCGCGGTCATTGCACCGATCCGATCGCGGCCTTTGCAGAGGTTGATATCGTGGCGATCCCGTCCCGCTGGGAAGCCTTCGGGATCGTTGCCCGCGAAGCGCTTGCGGCGCAACGCACTGTCCTGATGGCCGATACGGACGGTTTGCGGGACATGTCGCACGGAACGGTTGTCAACGGTTTGCAGATCAAATCATGGATCACGGCGATGGAGGACGCGTTGGGCAAGCAATTCAGTGCGCCGACCCCAGCGGAGGCTGTTTATGACGGTATGGATTACGCAACCAAGTGGAAAGACGTGTTCTTCAACGACGGCACACCGGCGCCGTCAGGGGCGGTTGCATCCTTTGTCGCCAACCATCAACGCGCCGCTGTCTGACCGGGCGGTGTGCGTCCGACCTCACGAAACGTTGCGGCGCTTTGGCAAGAGTGCGACATGTGATGGGTGCCAACTTCAAAGGGGCGATCCATGACCGATCTGACAACACGCAGAGCACGCGCCGAAGACATCAGCCAAGCCGCTGGTCAACACGCGCTTGCGTTTTTTCGCAACCTCTCGGATCTGGAGGTTTCGAAGAAAGGTCGGCAGGACTGGGTCAGCGAGGCCGATAAATCCGTCGAAGTGTTTATTCGGGACGCGCTGGCCGATGCATTTCCCGAAGACGGGATCTACGGCGAAGAACATGCGCCAAAGCAAGGCACAAGCGGCTTTGATTGGGTGATTGATCCCATCGACGGGACCACGAATTTCGTAAACGGCATTCCGAGCTGGACAATTGTTCTGGCAGGCGTGGCGCAGTCGCAAACCCAGATCGGCGTCATTCATGACCCGCTTGTGGGGGAAACCTACGCGGCAACGCGCGGGCAGGGCGCGCTGTTGAACGGTGCGCCGATGGCCGTGAATACCAGCACGGAACTGGCGTCGGGAACGGTGGCGGTTGGCTATTCCAACCGGGTAGAGGCGCGCAATGTCCTGCCCGTGATCGAGGCCTTGATCGACCGGGGCGCGATGTTCCACCGCAACGCGTCAGGCGCGTTGTCGCTGGCCTATGTCGCGGCGGGGCGGTTGCTGGGCTACATGGAAGAGCACATGAACGCGTGGGATTGTCTGGCCGGTCAGCTGTTGATCGCAGAGGCGGGCGGCGTGGTGGAAGACCAGGACGCGCAAGAGATGATCGCGCAAGGGGGACGCGTGCTTGTTGGCGCGCCGCAGGTGTTTGACGCATTGAAGGGCATCGCGGATGCGGCCTGGGGGGCTGGACCCTCAGCCGATTGATTGCCACGCGTGCAAGGGGGCAAAGGTCGAGCGATCCGCAATCCAGTAATGCCCCTGATGCGGTTGGTCGTGCATCCGGTCGATGCGGGTGCCCGAAAGGTGGCAATACAAAAGCGTTCCCACCGCCCCATGGGACACGATCAGTATGTCGCCCGGCCCTTGCGTTTTGCAAAGCGTGGTGACGGCCAGGACAATCCGCGCCTGCGCGGCGCGTGCGGTTTCCCAACCTTCGAAGCTTTGATCCGGCTGCGCGAAAAACGCGTCGGCGGCGGTTTCGAAGTGATCCGGTGGTAAAAAGCCGGTGGCGCTGCGATCATTTTCCCCAAGCTTCGGATCGGTTTGAACATCCACCCCCAAAGCCGAGGACAGGATCGCGGCGGTGTCCTGCGCCTTGCGTTCCGCGCTGGACCAGATGTGCGCGACGTCGCGCAGAACCTCTGATCGGGCAAAAGCCTGTGCGCGGGCGATTCCGCGCTGGCTGAGCGCCCATTGGGTGACCGGGACATCCGGGTCAACGGCAACCTCTGGATGCGTCACAAAGATCAGGCGGGCCATAGGTGGCTATTCCGGCAAGAGTACCGGGCCCTTGGCGGCGAATGACATGTGAATGTCCGACCCGACCTCAAGCGGCTCATCCACATTGTCCTGCACCGCGAAGACCTGACCGAACCCGCCTTCCAGCGTATATTCCATGCGCACGCCCACATAAGTCGCCTTGGCAATCCGCGCGGGAATGCCGGGGCCGTTCGCGATCACGATGCGCGACGGGCGCACCGCAAGGGTGGCGGGGCCAATCGGCAACCCACGCGAGGGCAGGGTGTGCGTGAACCCTTCGATGCTGATCGTGGCCTGGTCGCCGTTGATCTCTGTGATCTCGCAGGTGATCAGATTTGCTTCGCCGATGAAGTCGGCGACAAAGGTGTCGGCGGGTTCGTCATAAAGCGCCCGGGGTGTGCCGATCTGCGCGATAGAGGCGTTGCGCATGACCACGATTTCGTCTGACACGGCCAGCGCCTCTTCCTGATCGTGGGTGACGTAGACGACGGTGAGGCCAAGGTCTTGCTGAATCGCCCGGATGTCTTCGCGGACCTGACGGCGCAGTTTCGCGTCGAGGTTGGACAGCGGTTCATCGAAGAGGAGCACCTGCGGTTCAAGCACCAGCGCACGGGCGACGGCGACGCGTTGTTGTTGGCCGCCGGACAATTCGCTGGGCAAGCGGGCGTCGAACCCTTTGAGGCCGACAAGGTCCAGCCCATGCAAGGCCCGCGCGCGCGCCTCGTCTTTCTTGAAGCCCGAAAACGTCAATCCGTACATCACGTTTTCCAGCACCGACATATGCGGGAACAGCGCGTAGGACTGGAACACCATCGACACGTCGCGGTCGGTGGCGGGCAGTTTGGTCACGTCCTGATCGCCGATCAGTATGCGACCGGAACTGGCCATCTCAAGCCCGGCGATCATCCGCAGCGTCGTCGTCTTGCCGCAGCCCGACGGACCCAACAGCGTGACCAGCTTGCCAGCGCCGACATGCAGGTCGATGTTGTCGACGGCAACCACGTCTTTGCCGAAGACTTTCGAGACACCGTCGAACCGGACGGGGGCCGCTTTTGAGCCGATCTTGGGGGCGCTCATGTTGATCTCCCTGTTCCGATTTGAGTGCGTCGTCCGATCTGAACCCGTCCGACAAGGAATTGCAGCAAGCCCACCACGCTGAGCATCACGAAGATCAGCGTCGTCGAATAGGCGATGGCGAGGCCATAGTCGTTATTCTCGACCCGCCCGATGATGTAGCTCGTTGCCATGTCGTATTCTGCCGAGACGAGGAAGATCACGGCAGAAATCGCCGTCATCGCGCGGACAAAGCTGTAGACGAGGGCTGCGAGGATCGCGGGGCGCAGCAGCGGCAGGATCACCCGGCGGAAAGTCTGCCACGAGTTTGCTCCGAGGGTGAGCGACGACTCGTCCAGTGACTTGTCGAGTTGGCTCATGCTCGCGATCCCTGCCCGCACACCCACCGGCATGTTGCGGAAGATGAAGCTGACGACAAGGATGATGCCCGTGCCGGTGATCTCAATCGGTGGGACGTTAAAGGCGAGGATATAGCTGACACCGATCACGGTGCCGGGGATGGCGAAGGACAGCATGGTGCCGAACTCGAACGCATTCTTGCCCGCAAAGCTTTGTCGGGTCAGCAGGTAGGCCGTGACCAGACCCACAGCCGCCGTCAACGGTGCTGCGATGGCCGCGATGGTGATGGTCGTCCAGAAGCTGTCCCACGCGGCGCCGGTCCAGCGGATTCCTTCTTCCTCAAAACGGACGCTGAAGGCGGTGACGTAGTGCTTGAAGGTGAGCGAATTGTTCACGCCCCAGAGTTCAACAACGCTGCCATAGATGATCATGCAGTAGACCACAGCGGTGAAAAACGCCCAGCCGATGGCGATGACGAGCACCGGGATCGACAGGCCCTTGGGCATCAGCGGATGCACACCCGCATCGCCTTTGCCGGACACGGTGGTGTAGCTTTTCTTCCCCAGCCAGACGCGCTGGGCGTAAAAGGCAGAGAGGGTGAAGAACAACAGCACCATCGCCAGCACAGCGGCGCGGCTTTGGTCATATTGTGCGCCGACGATGGCAAAGAAAATCTCGGTGGACAGCACGTCGAAATTTCCGCCCAGCACAAGCGGGTTGCCAAAGTCAGCCATGCTTTCGATGAAGCCCAACAGAAAGGCATTGGCCAAACCGGGCCGCATCAGGGGCAGGGACACGGTGCGGAAGGTTTGCCAGCGGTTCGCGCGCAGCGTTTGGGAGGCTTCCTCCATCGACGGGGACACGCCTTCGACCACACCTATGAGGACGAGGAAGGCGATGGGGGTGAAGGCCAGCGTTTGGGCGATCAGGACACCCGGCATTCCGTAAAGCCAGCGGGTGGGTTGCACGCCGAACAGGTCGGCGATGAAGACAGTGACTGTGCCAGAGAGGCCAAAGAGCAGGATCAGCGCGAGGCCGATGACGAAGGGCGGCGTGATGATCGGCAGAACCGTCAGCGCGCGCATCGCTTTTTTATAGCGGAACCCCGAACGGGTGACGGCCAGCGCAAAGGCGAGGCCCAGAACGGTGGTGATGAACCCGACGCAGATGGCAAGGAACAGCGAATTCCACGCTGCACCACAGCGGCCACCGGACAAGCAGCCGAGGCCCCAGAGGCGGTCGTCAAAGAATTTGGAAACAAATACGCCAACCGAATAAGAGCCATCTTCAGTGACAAAGGCGGCAAACAGCATCTTGGCGATGGGGAAGAATACGAATGCCGTGACAATGGTGATCACACCGCCAATGGCGCTGACGACAAACACGTCGCCATTCACAGCCCCGCGCGCGGCGATGCCTTGGGTGAGCAGGAACAGGAAGGCGGAGGCGACCAGCATGGCACCGTAGCCCATGCCGAACTGGCGGTCTCCGAGATCGCCGAAGACGGCCTTCATCCAGTCGTAGTTGAAGCCGCGAATGCCGATGGAAAAGCCCTGGATGATCAGCCAGCCAAAACCCAACGCGCCTGCAAGCACCAGCATCCGCGCGTAGAGCGGATCAGATTTGACTTTGCGCAATACGAGCAAAGGCAGGATCAGCGGGATCAAAAGCGGGGCCAGCCACAGCTTTTCCCCCTGCATGATCAGGAACAGGGCAGGGGCGTAATCGCTGTCAAACGGGTAGCCGTCAAACAGCCATTGAAACGACCACAAACCGTCCTCCACCCCGTACCAGGGCAGAAGACAGTAACCGACCCATCCGGCCACGACCCAGAAGGTCAAGACCGGATGAGACGTTGAGTCCTGGCTGGATCCGCGCACAGGTTACTGCGGCAGGACCGAGACTTCTTCGTCCCACTTCTGCAGCAGACGCTTGCGTTCGTCGGACGATCCGTACTTTTTGAAATCGTAGTCGATCAGCTTGATCGTGCTCATGTCAGGTGCAGACGGGGATGTTTCGGCACCCTTGTTCGATGGCACCTGGAACGCGTTCACTTGCAGGGCAAGGTTCTGTGCCTCAGCCGACAAGGCCCAATCGTAGAACTGCTTGGCCTCATCCAGATTGCGCGCGCCGTCGATGATGGACATAGAGCCGATCTCGTAACCGGTGCCTTCGCAGGGCGCGACCACCTTGATCGGGAAGCCAGACACCGCTTGCGCCACAGCGTCGTGCATGAAGACGATGCCGATAGTGTTCTCACCACGACCCGCTGCCTTGATCGGGGCAGAGCCTGACTTTGTGTACTGGTTGATATTGGCGTGCAGGCCTTTCATGAATTCAAAGCCTTCGTCTTCGCCAAAGATCTGCACCATGGAGGCCAACGTGGTGTAGGCCGTGCCCGAGGAATTCGGGTTCGCCATTTGCACATGGCCTTTGTATTCCGGCTTGAGCAGGTCTTTCCAGCAGGATGGTTCCGGCAAGTTGTTGGCCGCAACGAGGTCTGTGTTGTAGCCATAGCCCAAAGCGCCCGAATAGATGCCGATGGTCTTGTTGCCCGCGCTTTCCGCCTGGCTGATCGCCCACGGATGCAGTTGATCGCGCATCGGCGAGACGTATTCCATCGTCAGGCCTTCCTCGGCTGCTTGCAGGTGCGGGTCCCCGGTGCCGCCCCACCAGACATCGCCACGCGGGTTCGAGGATTCGGCGCGGATTTGCGCAAAGGTTTCGCCCGAGGATTTGCGAGTCATGCTGACATCGATGCCGGTGGCGTCCTGAAAGCTGTTGGCCATCAACTGGCACCAGTCTTCCTGCGCGCTGCAATAGAACGTCAGTTTGTCGGCCTGCGCCGCCGTCATGGATGCGCCAAGCGCAAGTGCTGACGATAGAAGCGTTGTTGTAAGTTTTTTCATGGTGTCCTCCCTAGGTGTCTGTCTTTGCTCGACATTGCCGATCCGGCCAATTCCCTGTGCCTCATGTCATCGCCGTAATCCGGTGGCGCATGGGGTTCTGTTTGGCTCTTGTGTCTAAGTCGTAGCCGATCTTTTGCGGCGCGGTCACCAAAAGAGTTCTCTGGCCGAGCCGAATAGTCGGGGTGGTGACCCGGATGTGGCGGGGTGCCCGGTCAATCATGCGGCGGGGCCTTTCGCGATCCGCCGCGTCCGCACGCAACAGCACGCAGTACCCAGCAGGTTTAGCAGCCTGTCCTTGCGCAGATGATGGGGTTTTTCGTCGTGCACCGGTCGCATCAATCCTTGTCTTGCCCCAAGCATCACCACCAATCCGAGGCATAAGCAACAAAATTAGTTGCAATACAGGTGGAAAAGCCACAATCCTTGCTCAAACTTGTTGCCATCGGAACAAATGCCAAAAGACAAGCTGCGCAAATTTCAGGATCCGGACGGGTCGCGGCGGCTCAAGAAATCTGACCGGCGTCGGCAGATTCTTCTTGAGCTGAAGCTGAGCCCGCATGTCCGGATCAGTGAGATGTCGAAGCGGTTTGGCGTGTCGACCGAAACAATCCGGCGCGATATGGATTCCTTGGCTGAAGACGGGTTTATCAACCGGGCCCATGGTGGCGCGTCGGCGCCGTCACAGGGCCATTACCCCAGCCTTGACGAACGGGTGAACGCCCGCACGCGCGAACGCGAGCGGATCGGGCTGGCTGGGGCGCGCCTGATCAATGCGGGCGAAACCGTGATGATCGATTCGGGGGCGACCACGATCCAGATGGCGCGGTCACTGGCCTATCTCGAAACGCCCTGCACCGTGGTGACCAATTCGATTCCCGTTGCGATGACGCTGGGCCACGGGGTGTGTGACGTGTTGCTGTGCCCCGGCCAGTACCTACCCGCCGAATCCGCCGTGATCGGCACCGAAACGCTTGAGTTCCTGTCGCGGTTTTATGTCGATCACGCGATCATCGGCGCGTCCGGTCTGACCGAAGAAGGCCCCTGCGAGTCAGTGACCGGCTTTGCGGCGGTCAAGCGGGTCATGCTGCGTCGGGCGTCGCACCGGCATCTGCTGATCGATTCTGAGAAGTTCGGCAAAAAAGGACTTGCGAGCGTGAGCGCACTGGAAGACCTTACAACGATCATCGTGGATCAAAAGCCAAGCGGCGCTTTGCTGGCGGCACTGGACGTATCGAACGTAACCCTGGAGACCGCCGACTGACATTCACACGACTGTAACACGGACCATCCAATAAAATGGCGAAAACGCCGTATCACCCGGGAGGAAAGACCAATGAAAATCAATTCGAAACTTGTGCTGAGCGCGTCTGTTGCAGCGTTTATGGCCTTTGGGGGCGCAGCCTCTGCGCAGGATTGCCCGCGCGGCGATCTGGACGAACGCTATTGCGACGTCGACGGCGATCTTGTGGCCGATATCCCAACGGATGCGTCCGAACTGGTCGATCCGGACACACTGGTGTTTGCCTACACCCCGGTGGAAGACCCGGCCGTTTACGCCGCGGCTTGGGCAGATTTCATTGACCACCTGTCGGAAAAAACCGGCAAGGATGTTGTGTTCTTCCCCGTGCAAAGTAACGCAGCCCAGATTGAAGCGATGCGGTCGGGGCGTCTGCATGTTGCGGGCTTCAACACAGGATCCAACCCGCTGGCCGTGAACTGTGCGGGGTTCCGTCCATTCGCGTTGATGGCGGCGACCGATGGCAGCTTTGGCTACGAGATGGAGATCATCACCTATCCGGGCTCTGGTATCGAAAAGGTCGAAGACATCAAGGGCGGACAGATGGCGTTTACCTCGCCGACATCGAATTCAGGTTTCAAGGCACCGTCCGCGATCCTGAAAAGCGAATACGGGATGGAAGCAGAGGTTGATTTTGAACCGGTCTTTTCCGGCAAGCACGACAACTCGATCCTGGGTGTTGCGAACAAGGACTACCCGGCAGCGGCCATCGCGAATTCGGTTCTGCACCGCATGACCTCGCGGGACGTTGTGTCCGAGGACCAGATCGTTTCGATCTACACCTCGCAGACCTTCCCGACGACGGGCTATGGCACGGCACACAATCTGACGCCGGAATTGCAGGAACAGATCCGTGATGCGTTCATCAACTTCCCATGGGAAGGCACGTCGCTTGAGGAAGAATTCTCGAAGTCCAACGAAGGTCAGTTCCTTCCGATGAACTACAAGGAATTCTGGGCGGTGATCCGGCAGATCGATTCTGCCAATGGCGTCAGCTACGCCTGCGAATAATCGCGTTGTTCTGAAACGACAGGCCCTGCACGGGGCCTGTCACCCACCCTTACGAGGGGCATGATATGCTGCGCCTAAACAAGCTGGTTAAGACCTATAAAACAGGTGACCAGGCCCTGAAATCCATCGATCTCGAAGTGCCGAAAGGCCAGGTTCTGGCTCTGATCGGCCCGTCGGGGGCCGGGAAATCGACGCTGATCCGGTGCATTAACCGGTTGGTTGAACCCACCGGGGGCGCGATCCTGCTGGATGATGTGGACCTGTCGAAGCTCAGTTCCGGCGCATTGCGCAAAGCCCGGCGCGAAATGGGCATGATCTTTCAGGAATATGCGTTGGTCGAACGGCTGACGGTGATGGAAAACGTGCTGTCGGGGCGACTGGGCTATGTCGGCTTCTGGCGGTCCTTCCTGCGGCGATACCCGCAATCGGACGTGGACGAGGCGTTTCGCCTGCTGGACCGTGTGGGTCTGTTGCACATGGCCGACAAGCGCGCGGACGAATTGTCCGGCGGGCAACGTCAGCGGGTCGGTATTTGCCGGGCGCTGATCCAGAACCCCAAGCTGTTGCTGGTGGATGAGCCCACCGCATCGCTTGATCCAAAAACATCGCGCCAGATCATGCGCCTGATCACCGAGCTGTGTCAGGAGCGCGGACTGGCGGCGATCATCAACATTCATGACGTGGCGCTGGCGCAGATGTTCGTGCCCCGCGTTGTCGGCCTGCGCTTTGGTGAGATCGTCTATGACGGTCTGCCCACAGGTCTGACACCAGACAAACTGACCGAGATTTACGGCGAGGAAGACTGGGAAGCCACGATCGAGAAGATCGAAGACGAAGACGATATCGAGGCCGCGGAATGAGCCATCGTGAACTGGACGATATGTTGGGCACGAAATGGCGCAAGCCGAGTTTCGTCCCGAACCCGACCCTGCGCTGGACCCTGATCATCGGGTTCGTCGCGTATCTGATCGCCTCTTTCATGACGATCGATGTGAACTGGTCCCGGGTCTATGAAGGCCTTGATCGGGGCGCACAGTTTGTCCTTGCCTTCACCAAGCCGGATTTCGTGTCGCGGGCTGGTGACATCTGGGGCGGGCTTTTGGAAAGCATCGTGATGACGGTGGCCGCATCGGTTGTGGGGATCCTGATCTCGATCCCCATTGGTCTTGGTGCGGCGCGTAACATCGCGCCTTTGCCCGTCTATATGATCTGCCGGGGCATTGTTGCGGTCAGTCGCGCGTTGCAGGAAATCATCGTGGCGATCCTGTTGGTTGCGATCTTCGGGTTTGGCCCCCTGGCCGGTTTCCTGACGCTGTCGTTCGCGACCATCGGCTTTTTGTCGAAACTGTTGGCCGAAGATATCGAGTCCATGGACAAGGTTCAGGCCGAGGCCATCAAGGCGTCGGGCGCCAAATGGATGCAGTGGATCAATTACGGTGTGCAGCCGCAGGTCATGCCGCGTCTGGTGGGGTTGTCCATGTACCGGATCGACATCAACTTCCGCGAGAGCGCAATCCTGGGTCTTGTCGGGGCGGGGGGCATCGGCGCGACGCTCAATACCGCCTTTGACCGCTACGAGTACGACACCGCAGCGGCGATCCTGCTTTTGATCATCGGCATCGTTATGGCGCTTGAATACCTGTCTGGTGTCATCAGGGCGAGGGTTCAGTAATGCCGATCATTGAACGAGACGAAGGCATCAACTGGCGCCGTCGCACCCCACGCGAAAGCCTTGTGCGCTGGTTTGGCTGGCTTTTGGGGCTGGCAGTGTTTCTGGTGTGCTGGCAGCGGATTTCGGAATCGACCACGTGGTTCTTTGTCTGGGATGCCCCGCGCATTGCCGAAGACATCTGGACCCGGGCGACACCGCCGCGCTGGGAATACATCACGCAACTGGGACGCCCCATCTGGGACACGCTGAACATCGCCACATTGGGCACGATCATCGCGTTGTTTCTTGCAGTTCCCGTGGCATTCCTGGCCGCGCGCAACACAACGCCGTCGGCCTTGTTCATCCGGCCCATTGCACTGTTGATTATCGTGTCTACACGGTCGATCAATTCGCTGATCTGGGCGCTGCTGTTGATTGCCATCATCGGGCCGGGTGTGTTTGCCGGGGTCATCGCGATTGCGATCCGCTCTATCGGGTTCTGTGCGAAGCTGCTTTACGAGGCGATCGAGGAAATCGACGAAAGCCAGGTCGAGGCGATCACCGCAACCGGCGCGTCCCGCTGGCAGGTCATGGCGTATGGCATTGTCCCGCAGATCATGCCCGCCTTTGCCGGCATCGCGGTGTTCCGCTGGGACATCAATATTCGGGAATCTACCGTGCTGGGCCTTGTCGGGGCCGGCGGGATTGGGTTGCAATTGTCCGCCTCACTTAACGTGCTGGCATGGCCGCAAGTCAGCTTGATCCTGCTTGTCATTCTTGCCGCCGTGGTGCTCAGCGAATGGGTTTCTGCAAAAGTGCGGGGTGCCATCATTTGATCTCGATGACGGTCGATCAGGCGTTTGCCGAGTATGAAGCGGTCCGGGACGTTTTGCCGGACGTTGCGTCTGCGCGGGCCGAGCCGGTCTATCGCGAGACGCTGGCCGACCTGAGCGATGAATTCGATGTATTTCTGCTGGATGCCTTTGGCGTTCTGAACATTGGCGAACGCGCCATTCCCGATGTTCAAGGCCGGGTCGAAGACCTGATCGCGGCGGGCAAAACGGTGCTTGTGGTGTCGAACGCGGCAAGCGTTCCGTTGTCGTCGCTGGTGACCAAGTACCGCCGCCTTGGCTATCCCTTTGGTCCGGTCGATATCGTCACCAGCCGCCAATCGCTGACCACGGCGCTGGGCACGCAGGACGACCGGCTATGGGGCGTCATGGGCGGAGATGCCGACGGGTTGGAGGACTTGGGCCCGGTGCGCACGATTCAGTTGCTGGATGATCCCGATGCCTATCACGCGGCAGAGGGGTTCCTGCTGATCGGCAGCGCGACATGGACCGAAGATCGGCAAGCCCGGCTTGAAGCAGCACTGGCCGCGCAGCCACGGCCCGTTCTGGTGGGCAATCCGGACATCGTCGCGCCCCGCGAGACGGGATTTTCGGTTGAACCGGGGTATTTCGCGCACCGGTTGGCCAAGACGACGCCTGTGTCGCCGCAGTTTTTTGGCAAGCCTTACCCCAATATCTACGATCTCGCGTTCGCCCGTCTGGGCGACGTGGACAAATCCCGCGTTGTCATGGTGGGCGACAGCCTGCACACTGATATTCTGGGCGCGCATGCGGCAGGAATCGCGTCTGCGCTGATCGCCGGGTACGGGTTTTTTGCCGAAAGCGATGTTCCAAGCGCCATCAAGGCCTCTGGAATTGCGCCAAGTTACGTTTTGACACGTCCCTGAGGTGCCCGATGGATCAAGGCATGTGCAGGGGGCGGATCAACTGGTCGAAAGGGTTTGAAAACGATGCAAGTCCGACCAACTCTATCGTGGACGCCTCGCGCGGCCACATATCACGGGCACCACTTGCCCGACATCAACAGCGCCCGGCAAAAAGGGCGCATGGGAGGAAACATGAAAAAAACGTTGATTGCAGGGCTGGCCCTGTCCAGCACGGTTCTCACACCTATTGCGGCCTCGGCTGCAACCGAGGTGCAATTCTGGCACGCCTTCACCGGTCGTCTGGGCGAATTGGTGGCGGCACAGGTCGAAGAGTTCAACGCCAGCCAAAGCGACTATACCGTCGTTCAAAGCCACAAGGGCAACTACTCCGAAACGCTCAACGCAGGGATCGCCGCGTTCCGCGCCGGTGAACAGCCGCATATCCTGATGGTGTTCGAGGTTGGCACCGCAACGATGATGGCGGCCCAAGGCGCGACGAAGCCGGTGTTCGAAGTGATGGCCGAAAGCGGCGCGACCTTTGATCCGGATGCCTATATCGGATCGGTCAAGGGGTATTACACCACCACAGATGGCGAGATGCTGTCACTGCCGTTCAACTCATCCACACCGGTGCTGTGGGTGAACCGCGACGCGATGCAAGCGGCCGGCGTGGACCCGGACTCCGACCTGTCGACATGGCAGAATGTCGGTGCGGTTCTGGATCAGCTCAAGGCCGGTGGCGAGGAATGCCCGCTGGTGACTGCATGGCAAAGCTGGATTCACCTTGAGAACTTCTCGGCCTACCACGATGTGCCATTTGCATCGCAGGACAACGGGTTTGCCGGTCTCGATACCGAACTGATGCTGAACGGCGAAGCACAGGTCGCGCATCTGACGGCGATGGGCGAATGGGCGCAGGACGGCAAGTTCATCTATACCGGTCGTCGCAACGAAGGCGGTGCCAACTTCCGCGCGGGCGAATGCGCGCTCTTCACCGAAAGCTCGGCAGGCTATGCCGGGATCAAGGCCGAAGCAGAGTTCGACTTTGACGTACGCCCGCTGCCCTACTGGGAAGGCGTCGGCAACGCGCCGCAAAACACCATCATCGGTGGCGCGTCGCTCTGGGTTCTCGAAGGGCATGAGGCCGAAGAGTACAAAGGTGTTGGCGAATTCCTGGCCTTCCTGTCTTCCTCGGACGTGCAGGCGAAATGGCACCAGGACACCGGGTATCTGCCGATCACCACAGCGGCGGGCGAGGCTACGCGCGCGTCCGGGTTCTACGATGAAAACCCCGGGACAGACATCGCCGTGATCCAGATGACGGCGAAGGAGCCGACGGCAAACTCCAAAGGCCTGCGCCTTGGATCGTTCGACCAGATCCGCGGCATCATTGATGAAGAGCTGGAAGCAATCTGGGCCGGTGACAAGACAGCCCAGGAAGCGATGGACAGCGCGAAAGAGCGCGGCGATGCGTTGCTGCGCCGGTTCGAAAGCGCCAATCGCTGATCAAAACATCGGGGGCGACGGTTAGCTGTCGCCCTCATCTGCCAAACGCGACATCATTCTATCCAGATGGTCCTGACCGCCATGGAAAATCCCCAGAACACGCAGCACCTTTGCCGTGTCGTCCAGCGCAAACCAATAAATCGCGCGGTCGATGGTGACGTGCCGATAGGTGTGGCCTTTGACAACATGGCGCGTACCGATGTGTGGGGCCTTGAGAAGGCGTTCGCGGTTCACATAGATGTTGCCCACACGTTCATTCGCACGGTTGAACGCACCTTCAAACGGGTCCCCGAACCCCAGATAGCTGTTCAACAGATGATCAAAAATTGCATCGAGGTCAGATGTGACGGCCGCAGCGTCATCAAGCGTCCAGGCCATACTGCCTGCGTTTTTCTGCAATCATCTCATCAAACGCCTTCTGCGACTCCTCGGCGTTCAGGAACGGGCCTTTCTCGCGCTCGGCCAGCATGTCGAAGAAGCCGTCTTTCCACTCCTGATACTCTTCATCCTCGCGCCGCTTCGCCTCAAGCGCTTGCTGGATCACGGCAGATGTCGACGACGCGCGGCCTTCCTCGACCTGTTTGCGGGCGTATTCGGCTTGTTGATCGGTCAGCGAAATGGACAGTTTGACAGTCATGGCATGTCTCCTTGCGTATATGGTACGACCGGGTAGCACCAATTTCAAGGATGCAATCTGATGGACAAACGTGTCACGTTCAAAGGATGGTGGCTGCCGCTGCTGTTGATCGCGCCGCAGGTTGTGATCTCGGCTGTGTTCTTTTTCTACCCGGCGGGGCAGGCGATCTGGCAGTCGCTGTTTATCCCTGATCCGTTTGGCCTGTCCTCGCAATTTGTGGGACTCGGCAATTTCGAATTCCTGCTGGGTGACCCGTTCTACCGCGCGTCATTTGTCACGACGGCGGTGTTTTCGATCCTTGTGACGCTGTGTTCGATGATCCCGGCCTTGTTCCTTGCGGTCATTGCGGACCGGCTGATCAAGGGATCAGGTGTCTACCGCACTATGCTGATCTGGCCCTACGCGGTCGCCCCGGCCGTCGCGGGCGTGCTGTGGCTTTTCATGTTCAACACCCGCGTTGGGGTGATCTCGTGGTATCTGGGCCAGTTCGGCTATGACTGGAACCACGTCTTGAACGGGGGGGAGGCGATGGGGCTTGTCGTGGTCGCGTCTGCCTGGGGGCGGATCAGCTACAACTTCCTGTTCTTCTTTGCCGCCCTTCAGGCCGTCCCGCGTTCGGTGATCGAAGCCGCCGCCATTGACGGCGCGCGGTTCTGGCGGCGCTTCTTCACGATCGTATTGCCGCTGCTGTCACCAACCACGTTCTTCCTGCTGGTCGTGAACATCGTTTACGCGTTCTTTGAAACCTTTGGCGTGATCCATACGATCACCGCAGGGGGGCCGCAGCAAAGCACCACGATCCTGGTCTACAAGGTGTTTTCAGACGGCTTTGTTGGCCAGGACCTTGGCTCGTCCTCGGCACAGTCGGTGATCCTCTTGGTGGTTGTCGGACTGCTGACGGTGATCCAGTTCAAATACCTTGAAAAGCGGGTGCATTACTGATGGCGCGCGAAACACATGGCATGGTCGAAAAGCGCGGCGCGGGGCTGTGGTTGACGCATGTCTTCATGATCCTTGGCGTGCTGGTGATCTTCTTTCCGATCTGGCTGGCCTTTGTGGCGTCCACCGTGACCCAGCCCGAGATTGTGCGCCCGCCGATGCCGCTCTGGCCGGGCGATCAGTTCTGGGAGAATTATTCCGCTGCGCTGTTTTCGGGCGTGAACGTGCCTGTGGCCACAATGCTGTTCAACAGCCTTGTGATGGCCATCGGCATCGCGGTGGGCAAGATCATCATCTCGCTGCTATCCGCCTTTGCCATTGTCTATTTCAAATTCCCGTTCCGCACGGCGTTTTTCTGGATGATATTCCTGACGCTGATGCTGCCGGTCGAAGTGCGGATCGTGCCCACGTTCGAAGTGGTCGCAGGGTTCGGGATGCTCAACAGCTATCAGGGCCTCATCCTGCCTCTCATCGCGTCTGCTACAGCGACGTTCCTGTTCCGGCAGTTCTTCCTGACCATCCCCGATGAGCTGGCCGAGGCGGCGCGGGTCGACGGTGCGAAACCGATGCGGTTTTTCTGGGACATCGTTGTTCCGATGAGTCGCACGAACATCGCAGCGCTTTTCGTGATCCTGTTCATCTACGGCTGGAACCAGTATCTCTGGCCGCTGCTGATCACGACCGACCCCGAGATGAACACCATCGTCATGGGCATCAAGCAGATGTTCCCGTCGGGGGATGATGTGGCAGATTGGCCGGTGATCATGGCGACCTCGATCCTGGCGATGATCCCGCCGGTGATCGTGGTCATTTCGATGCAACGGCTGTTCATTCGCGGCCTCGTAGACAGCGAGAAATAGGTTATGGCGACAGTTGCTTTGCAGGGCGTGAAGAAAAGCTTTGGGCCCACGGATGTGATCCACGGGATCGACGTGAATATCGCAGATGGCGAGTTTATCGTCATCGTCGGCCCGTCTGGCTGTGGCAAGTCCACACTGTTGCGGATGGTGGCGGGGTTGGAAACGGTCACGGCAGGTGACGTTCTGATCGGTGGCACCCGTGCCAATGACAAGGAACCGATGGACCGCGATATCGCGATGGTGTTCCAGAATTATGCGCTTTATCCGCATATGAGCGTGCGTCAGAACATGGGCTACGGGCTCAAGATTGCGGGACTTCCGAAAGACGAAATCAACGCAAAGGTCCAGAACGCGGCCAAGCTGTTGCAACTGGATGCTCTGCTCGACCGCAAACCCCGTGAATTGTCAGGTGGTCAGCGCCAGCGTGTCGCCATGGGCCGCGCCATTGTGCGCGAACCGGCGGTGTTTCTGTTCGACGAACCGCTGTCGAACCTCGACGCCAAGCTGCGGGTCCAGATGCGGCTTGAGATCAAGCAACTGCAATCCGAGCTGGGGATCACATCGCTCTATGTGACACATGATCAGGTCGAAGCGATGACCATGGCGGACCGCATGATCGTGATGAATGGTGGGATTGCGGAGCAGATCGGGACACCGCTTGAGGTCTATGAGACCCCGCAAACCTTGTTTGCGGCGCAGTTCATCGGAAGCCCGGCCATGAATATTCTTGATGCAGAGCTGCGCGATGGGCAGGTGCAGATTGCCGGTACGCCGATAGCACAGGCCTCTGGCCCGGACGGACCTGTCAAACTCGGGATCAGACCCGAACACATGGACGTAGATCCCGACGGCCCGATCAAGGTGACTGTTCACCTAACCGAACCCTTGGGGGCCAACACGCTGTTGCACGGCAAGATCGCGGGCAGCCCGGATCAGTTCACCATCAGTCTACCGGGTGTGCATCCGCTTGAGCGTGTGGGTGGGGAGCGGAATTTCCGTGTTCAGGACGGGCAGGCGCATGTGTTTGATCCGGTGACCGGACGCCGCAAGGCCTGAGGATTGGACTAGAGAGCCCATTCCACCGGAAGCCAGCTGATCAGCGTGACAAAGGCACGTTCCAAGAACGTTGTGTTTGGCTCTTTGTGATGAATTCTGATCTCACCGGTATTCAGCGTTTCCTCCCACTGGATGTTGCCGTCCGGACCGACCGTGACTGCATATACGGTATTGCGATCGTCCATTGACCGCGCAAGTGCTGTTGCAATTGTCGGGCTTTCGATCAGAAAGCCCATCTCGGTATTCAGTTGTGCCGATCTCGGGTCAAAGTTGAACGACCCGATGAAAATCCGCTCTTCGTCAATGGCAAAGGTCTTGGCATGCAAGCTGGATTGCGACCCTGTCAGCATCTGGGCCAGCGTCGTATCCGAGTCGAGCTGTTGTTGAGAGCGCAGTTCGAAGACCTCCACACCCGCGCGCACCATTTGATCGCGATACCCCATCCACGCGCCGTGAACGGGCATCACATCATTGGCCGCCATAGAATTGGTCATCAGACGAGTTCGAATGCCGTTTTGCGCATAGCCTTCAAACATGGCCGCGCCCTTTTTTCCAGGGATCAGGTAGGCTGAAATCACATCAACACTTTTGACCGGCGTGGTGAGCAAAGCGGGCAGGCGTCCAATCAGAAGGTCATCGTTGCCCGCATCGCCTAACCCTTTGGACGGATCGTCGCTCACCAAGGTGACATCCGTCCATTCAAGACTGGCCGTGCCATCCAAAAGGCTGGACATCAGAGGCGAGGATTTGATTGTTGCGATATAGCCCGACCCCCGCGCGCCGGCACGTGCCGCTTTTGCAGCGGTGGCGAGTTCGTCAAGGCCCGAGGTGGATGCAGGAAGCACGTCCTTGGCCGCATAAGAGGACCCACTGGTCCAATAGGCGTCGAAGTTTTCAGACACGTCTACGGCGGCCTGACCCACTGCTAAAACATCAAGGTCAATAAAGGTGACACCGTCGCCATAGGCAAAGTAGATGTCGCCGATATTGCGCCCGCCAATGATTGTCGCCGCACCATCGACGGTCATGGATTTGTTGTGCATCCGCCGGTTCAGGCGGAAGAAGTCAAATCCGTAAGACAGCAATTTCGGTTTGCGCAGCGTGAATGGGTTGAAGATGCGGATGTCCATGTTTGGCAGCGTGTTCAACTCCGCCAACACGGAATCCAGCCCCGGAATGCCGTTGTCGTCCAGCAGCATCCGTACCCGCACGCCACGTTCTGCCGCTGCGCGCAATTCATCCAGCAACAGCCAGCCCGTCGTGTCCGTTTGCCAGATGTAATACTGGACATCGATGCTTTGCTCGGCGGCGCGCGCCAGAAGGATGCGTGCGGCCAGCGCGTCGCGCCCGTCAAACAACGGCACAACGCCGCTGTGCCCGTCATGCTCAGCGATCATCCCAAGCGTGGCATTGCCCAGAGACGTGTCGGCACTCAGCGGAATCGCAGATGCGCTGTTGTCAGATGGCAGGTCCGGAAGCGGATTCAAAATGCGCAGCGTGACAATCGCAAGGGTGGCAACGATGGTCAGGACAAGCAGAAGCCGAACAAAGCGCACAGGGATTTCCTTCGGTCCGGGCAAAAGAAGCCAAAGGATGCACGTGATCCCGGACCAGCGCAAGATCGGCGGCCGTGCTTTAGGGATGGCGCTTCTTCGGGTAACCTCCCTATCATCCAAAGCAGCCAGCGGGCGTCTGTCGGACCGGCCCGCATTTTAGGAGGTCTGCGTGACTGTAACCCTGTCCGTCCTTGCGCTTTTGGCGCTACAGGTGCTTGCCGTTTTGTGTGCCTGGCGCGCCATTCAGGGCGCGCGCACGCCGCAAGGGGCCGTGGGCTGGGTGGTGGCGCTTCTGGCGGCCCCTTATGTCAGTGTCCTGATCTACCTGTTTCTGGGCCACCACCGGTACCATGCGTATCTGGTGTCACGCCGTTCAAGTGCGCGCGTTATTGATGCGGTCAAACAGTTTGCATTGGCGCGCGGTCCGTCGATCCGGCCCAGCGTGAATACGGAACCCTTTGAGAAGATTGCAGCACTACCGGTTGTTGGGGGCAATGCCCTGATCCCGCTGATCGACGGGGCCGAGACCTTTGGCGCGATTTTCGACGCCATTGATCAGGCGGAACGTTATGTGCTGGTTCAGTTTTTCATCGTGCACAATGACAGGATCGGTCAAAGCTTCTGTGACAAACTGAGTGCCGCCGCGCAGCGGGGTGTGACGGTTCGGTTTATGACCGACGCGGTGGGCAGTAAGGGGCTGAGCCACTCGTTCTATCAAACCCTGCGCGCGGCCGGGGTCCAGGTGGCTGACCCGCGCCCGAAACACCGGTTTGCATTGAATTTCCGCAATCACCGCAAGACGGTGATCGTGGACGGGGTCGTTGGCTTTACCGGCGGTTTGAATGTTGGCGACGAATATATGGGGCGCGATCCGACGTTCGGGGCGTGGCGCGACACCCATGTGAAACTGGTGGGGCCGGTCGTTTCGCAGTTGCAACTGGCCTATCTTGAGGATTGGCACTGGTCGACCGCAGAGCAGATCGCATCAGAGCTGAACTGGGACGCGCCCCTGTCGGACGCGGACATGGCCGGGTTGGTGGTGCCAACAGGACCGGGGGACGAGTTAGAGACCGGCGGGCTGTTCTTCTTTTCGGCCATCGCAGCGGCACAGGAGCGGATCTGGATCGCCTCGCCCTATTGCGTGCCGGACACCGATATCCTCAGCGCGCTGAAACATGCCGCCCTAAGCGGGAAAGACGTGCGCCTGTTGGTGCCCGACGTGATTGACCATTACATCCCCTGGCTGGCGGCGTTTGCCTATTTCGACGAGCTGCGCGAAGCCGGGGTGCAGATCTGGCGGTACACCGAAGGGTTCATGCACCAAAAGGTGGTCTTGGTGGACGATACCTTTGCGGCGATCGGCACGTCGAACCTCGACAACCGGTCCTTCCGGCTGAATTTCGAAGTGATGGCGGTCGGGTTTGACACCGCATTCACCGCGCAGGTGGCCGGGTTTCTGGAACAGGATTTCGCGCGCGCGCATTTGCTTGAAAAGGACTTGTCTGAACAACCCTTGCGCATCCGCGTCGGGGCACCAATCTCGCGGCTTTTTGCGCCTCTCTTGTGATGTTGGAGGCCGTATCCAGACCGTGGACGTTGCGGTGTTGCGGGTGATTTGATGCCGGTGGGTTTGGCTCGGGGAATTGGTGAGAAATGAACGGATTGCGACACAACTGTGCCTCTATGTCGACCCCGGCGCGCGGGATCTTGTCATGGCAGGCAACGTCCTGCGGTGTGGGGTGGGCCCTGATGGTCGGTCTGTGGCTCACGATGGCCCCGGACGGTGGCTGGGCCGCTTCTGACGACACCCAACGCGGTGTCAGCTATTTGACGCAGCGCGACCGGTCAGGTTCACCCGATCCCGAGACATTCTACAACGGTGAACGCGGGGCCGAAATTGCCGCCGGGTTTTGCGCGATCGAGGACCAAAGCCTTGATTTTCTGTCTTCGGTGGCGGAAGCGGCGCCATTCCGCATTCCCGACGAAATCCTCAAGCTGCATTCGGTGCAGGAAAGCGATGTGCGTACCGTGTTTGACGGGCTGGTTGCGTCCAGTGCGGGCGCGGCCCCGACGCTTTATACTCACGGGTTTTTCATTGACTTCGAAAAAGGCTGCCGCCGCGCCACGGTTTTTCAGGAAAATGCGAACCTGGTGGGCCGGTTCTTGTGGTTCAGCTGGCCATCGAACGGGGAGCTGACAAATTACACCCACGACGAAGCCGATCTGCACTGGAGCGTGCCCGATCTTGCCAACGCCATTGCAAGACTGGATGCGACCTTCGGCAAGGGCCAGTTCAACATCGCCGGTCACAGTATGGGCGGGCGCGGCATGGCGCTTGCGCTGTATGACGTGGCGGTCCGGCATCCGGATGTGCGTGTGGGGCATGTTGCCCTGCTGGCACCCGATATCGACTTTGGGTTGTTCGCGCGCCTTGTGCCGCGGATCCGACCCATCGTCAAAAGCCTGACCATCTATGTCGCAGAGGCGGATCGCCCGTTGGCCCTGTCAGAACAGGTGCATGGCTATCCCCGGCTTGGACAGGCCGGCAATGATGTGGGCGTTCTGGACGGGGTCGAGGTCATTGATCTGAGTGACCTGCCAGTGCGCAGTCCCAGCGGGCATCTTTACCACATCTACAACACCGAAGTTGGGGACGATCTGAACCAGCTTCTCAACAGCGACCTGCTGGCTGGCGACCGGCGCAATCTGGTCCGGACAGGTGACAATCTCTGGCGATTACAGCGGCAGGACGATCAGTAATCAGCGCATCACCCGACAGTAAACATCGCCGGAATTGGCGTCGCCGGGAAGCGCGTGCAGGATCGCCGCCATCGCATCGGCGTCACACCAGTCTGGCAGGCGCAGGTGATGATCTTCGCCAAGACTATAGTTGAACTGGTAAGCCCCAATGGCGGTGATGCGGGCCACGCAGGCCAACGCGATGTCTTTCTGTATGGTGGTAAACTCGAAAGACAGCGCGCGGACGGGCCTGTCCAGACCGTTCAACACGTCCAGTTCGTGCCCTTCGACATCAATCTTGATGAACTCGGGGGGGCCGTTGCGCCGGATCAATGCGGTCAGGGTTGTCACGGGCACGCGGATCGTTTCGTCCCAGTGTTGTCCATGCCAGTTCGCGTCCTGTGACGCCGCCGCAATCATATCGCGCGACACGGTCGATACGGTGGGGTTCCTGGTGTTGACGTGCAGATCCAGCCATCCGGTGGCGTTGCCAACAGCGGCGCAGTGCAGGTCCACCAACGGATCGCGCCCGTGAATCAGGCGCAGGGCGCGGAAGACCCGAGGCTGCGGTTCGACCGCCACAACAGATGCGCCCAAACGCCGGAAGCTCGCGGTGCGATCCCCGACATGCGCGCCGATGTCAAAGGCCCGGTCTCCGGGACCCACGAACATCGCGTTCAACCTGTCCATACGCGCCGCGCGGTCCGCGTCACGGTAATAGACGTCAAAGGATCGGCGAAGTGAGAGGCGGGCTGTCATCTCAGACCATTCAGAACGCGGCTGGCAATGCGCGCCGTATCCATCCACCCGGGCAGGTCGGCCCCATGCCGTGCGGCAGCATCGGCGAGGGAGGTCCGCTGGTCTGTCTGTGTCAGAAGTCTTTGCAGCGCGTCGGCAAAGGCCGGAACATCGTCGGGCGCAACCAGCAGGCCCGCATCCGCTGGCACGGTCTCCGGCACTGCCCCGGTCCGACAGGACACAATCGGCAGGCCCCAGGCAAGCGCATCGTTGAAAACGATGCCATACCCCTCGTACAGGGTGGCAAGCGCAAAGAGCGACGCCTCGGAATAGAGCGCGTTAAGGTCATCCTGACCAATCTGCCCGGTCAGCGTCACGCGCTCTGTGAGGTCAAGCGCGGCCACAAGCCTGTGGAGCTCTGCGCTGTAGGCCGCATCATAGGCGGACCCGACAACGGTGGCTTGCCACTCCAGATGCCGGATATCTGCCAGCGCCCGCAGCAAAATGTCATGCCCCTTGCGAGGGTGCTGAATGCCAACCGACAGGATCAAGGGCGGAACTTGTGGCGACCGGGGTATCGTGGGCTGCACGGTGCCCGGTCGCGCGATGGACATGCGGGATCGCGGCACGTCGTATGTCGTTGCCAGAATATCGGCGGTGTGTGGGCTGGGCACCAGCACGTGTTGGGCCAAGTCCAGATTGTCCTTCTCTGTGCGGAACAGGTGATCCCGCAGGTCAGCGTCCAGACCGGTTTCCAACGCCAACGGATGGTGGATCATCGCCACAATCGGTGCGCGCACGGCGGCCAGTCCGGCGGTGTCGATTGCGCCGTACACCAGCCCGTCCAGAATAAGCGGGCGGTCCTTGGGCAATGCGATCAGCGCGTCGATGGCGTGGCGCATATCGGTTGGCGTGGGGGTCGGGAACGTGCCGCCAAGCGGAATGTGTTGCACGTCATGCCCAAGGGCGCGCAGGTTCTCAAGCAACAGGCGCTCATAAATATAGCCGCCGGTGACGGTGTTGATGTCACCCGGAATGGCAAAGGCGGCCTTGCGCAGGGTCATGCCAATTGTTCCGGCGCATAGGTGCGCAGCACCCGTTTTTCGATCCAGCCGACGCCTGCATAGCCACCTGCCGACAACAGCGCGACGATGACCACCGAACTCCACAACATGTCGTAATCCGAGAGCGAAGCCGACAGGGCCATGACACTGCCGATGCCCTTGCCGGTGGCCAGCCATTCAACAACCGTGACCGCCAGAACCGATGCCGGAACATTCATGCGCGCGGCGGCGAAGAACGCGGGCAGCATTGCCGGGATGCGCACGCGCAGAAGCTTCTCAACCGGCCCGGCCGCGTAGCTGTCAAACACATCCAACACGCGCCCAGGTGCCTGCCGCAATCCATGCAAGCACGCGACGAAGGTTGGGAAAAACACCATGATCGCCACCAATACAACGGTGCCGACCGCCCCGCGACCGAGGAGCAGGACAACCAAGGGCGCGGTCGTGATGATCGGCACGGATCTGAGCGCGATGGCAAGAGGCATGGCCGTGCCCGCGAGCGCTGGAAACAAGACGATCAACATTGCAAGCACCGCGCCGCTGGCCAAACCGGCGACATAGCCGGGCAGAAGAAAGATCGCCGTTTCCGACAGCGCCTGCATTAACGTCTGGCGCGTCTCGGCGGCATCTGCCGATGTGATCAATGCGGACCAGACCTCCGCCGGTCCTTTTGCAAAAAACGGGTTGAGGTTCAGCCCCGTGATCATCGCCCACCACAGGATCAGCGCGGCAAGGGCGATGGTGATCAGGTTGGTCACGCCGGTCAATCGACGGGCTTGGCCCTCGGGCGTTGCTGGTGGCGCAAGGATGATCGGGGGGTCTTGCCGCAAGGCGCGCCGCGCCAACCACCCGATGGCCAGGTAACTCAGGACAGCCACAGCCGTTGCCACGGTGGCCAGCGCCCATGTCATGTCAACGTTCATGCCCCGCATCGCGCGGATTGTCAGAACCCCCATGCCGCGTTCCGCGCCGGTAAATTCGCCCACCATGGCCCCCAGAAACGCGGCGGGTGCTGCGATCTGCAACCCGGCAACCAGATAGGGCAACGCCGCATGCGCCCGGACATGCAACAGCGCCGCAACGCGACCGCGCCCGTAGCTGTGAACAAGATCAAGCCACCCCGACGGCACCGCGCGCAAGCCGACCAGAAGCGGGATCAAAGTTGTGTAATAGACGGCCAGTGCGGCCAGCGTGATCTGGGGCCATGGTCCGGGACCAAAGATCACGCGCAAAATCGGGCCCGTGGCGACAAGGGGCAGGCAGAACACCAGCAGTGCCAGCCCCCGGATCAGCGCCTCGCTGCGCGGCACCACGATGGCGGTGGTGGCCAGAACGATGGCCACGGCATTGCCAATGGCAAACCCAAGCACCGCGTTGGTGAGCGTGGCCCCCAAGGCGCGCCACACCAGCCCTGCGTGTTCCACAAGGTAAGACAGGATCGCGCTTGGACCGGCGAGGACAAACGCCCCGTCAAGGACGCGCGCCAACACTTCCCACGCCAGCAAAACCAGCACCGGGCCAAACAGCCCCGCACCCCAAGTCCGGTCGCGGGACGGGGCAGCCGCAGCGGCGATCATTGCGCGGCTTTTGGCAAGGTGTGACCGACCCCCACCGCCAGCGCGGCCGAGACCTGTTCGACGATGCTGGCGAATGTGTCGGACTGGGTGACTTCGGGCTGCCTTGGGCGCTCAAGCGCCACGTCGATATCGGCAACCACGCGCGCGGGCCGGGGTGACAGGACAATCACCCGGTCCGACAGGGTGACCGCTTCGCTGACCGAATGGGTGACCAGTAGCGTGGTGGTGCCGCTGGCCTCCCAAATGCCGGGCAGGTCATTGGCCAATTGTTTACGGGTCAGTTCATCTACCGCGCCGAACGGTTCATCCAGCAGCAAAAGCTTGGGACGGGTCGACAACGCCCGGGCAATGGCTGCCCGTTGCCGCATTCCGCCCGACAGTTCCGCCGGGCGCGTATCGGCAAACCCGTCCAACCCGACCAGATGGATCAATTGGTCGATCTGGTCGGCGCGTCGGGGCAACCGGGCAAGATCCAGCGCCAGTTCGATATTCCCGCGCACGCTGCGCCACGGCAGCAGCGACGGGTCCTGAAACGCAACCGACAAACCGGCATTGCGACGGATCTCTGCAGGCGGGTGGCCGTCTATGGCGATCTGTCCCGAACTGGGTGTCTCAAGCCCCGCGATCATCCGCAGCAACGTGGATTTTCCACATCCCGATGGTCCGACCAAAGCCGTTGTCTGACCTGCTTCGAAAGACAGCGTCATGGGCGTCACCGCTTCAACGGCTCCGCGAAAGGTCTTTGCGACGTTTGTGCAGACAACAGGAACGGACATCAGGTGGTCAGGATCCGTGAATGTCTTCGAGGATCGACCGGTCCCACAGATCGGCTGTCACGGTGCGGCCCAACAGCTTGAGCGTTTCAATATTGTCGGCCACCGTGTCATCGGTCCACCAGCCAAAGCCGTTCGCGTCTGTCAGATCAGAGAACATCAGAGGCACCTGACGGGCCGCCTGCAAGCGCTGGGTCTCCAGATCAAGCCCCGCATCAGGGAACATCTGCAGAGTCAGGTCGGTCGCGGCATCGGTATCTTCGCGATAGGCATTCCATCCACGCACTTCGCCCGCCATCAAAGCCACGATCTCGTCGCGGCGATTGGCAAGGCTGTCTTCGGTGGTGATATAGGTTTGCGAATGCACGGCGTAGCCGTGATCGGCCATCAGCATCGTTGTGTTTTCAACGCCCTGTACGGTCATTGCGACGGGCAGGTCGGTTTCCCAGCTCAGTAGGCAGTCCACTTCGCCCGCGACAAGCGGTTGTGGCGAATACTGCGTCGGGACAATTTCGATCGCGTTGAAATCCACGTCGTTCAGGGTGCAAAGGGCTTGCAACACCGGGGTGTTGGCCAAGGCCATACCGATCTTACGCCCCTCCAGATCGGCTGGAACTGTCACTGGATTGGCCGCAAGGGAGGTGATGGCAAACGGGTTTTTCTGCATAGCCACAGCGATGATCTTGAACGGCGCGCCCTGTTCCACGGCCGCCGCGGTGTAATCCGCAGCCGATATCCCGACGAGGGCCGTTCCGGATACCACGGGAGGTTCCACAGGCGCGTTGGGTCCACCTTGAAGCAGCGTGACGTCAAGCCCCGCGTCTGCCCACCATCCCCGGTTCTGGGCAATGTAGCTGCCCGCAAACTGTGTCGAATGGAGCCACGATAATTGCAGGCTAACGGGCGTGTTGGCCCATGCGCGTTGCGGCAGGCCACCAACAGAGGCCGCGCCAAGCGCCGCCGCGCCGGTTGTGAGAAACGAACGCCGCGTCGGGTTAAAGCGAGATGTCATATGAACAGTCCTTGCGTCGAGAGATATGGGCCAGAGATGCGATAGGCTCACATCCGGATTGAGGCGGTATGGTAGATATGTAGGTCACGGTTGCTCCGGGACAGGTGCAAGTGGTCGCAGCCATGTCAGAATAAGCCCGGGCAGGACCGTGAGCATGAACGCAATCCCAAAAGCGACACTTGCCGCCAGCCCTTCGGAGGCTGTGGCGCCGATCACCGGGAATAACAAAACGGCCGCGCCTTCGCGCAAACCCCACCCGCTGATCGACAGCGGGATCACCATCGCAAACAGTATCAACGGAACCAGCGTTGCAACGACCAGTAGGGGCAGGGGAACGCCGATGGCCGCTGCGCAACAGGCAAAGGCGGCGATGTTGCAGATGGCGGTGGCAAGGCTGAGAGCGATTTGCTGTCCCACCACGCCGCGCGCGGCAACGGCGCAGACAAAGGATCGAACGGTTGTCTTGATCGGGTGTGTTTCCGTCGGGATCAAGCGCATGGTCAGAGCCACGGCAAAAGGCAGCGCTATCAAAACGGAAAACGTTGTCGCAAGCGGCCCGATCACCCAAACCGGCCAGTCGAACCCGACAGGCACCACCAATGTGAGGGCGAGTCCGATCCCCAGAACACAGAATAGTCCTATCTGCCCAGCCAGACGTTCGAAAATCACGGCCTGGCTTGAGATCAGCAACCCGGCGGCTTTGCGCGCGCGCACAGCGCGTCCTGCATCGCCGATAACGCCACCGGGCAAAGACTGGTTGATCACCTGCGCGAGGTAATATTCGCGGATCGCGTCTCCCAGCGGGAGCGACAGGCCCAGCTGTGCCGCCGTCACCCGCCACCGCTGCGCCGACAGCAGCGTTTGCAGGGTCAACAAAACCACCGCCAGGATCAACCAGCTTGGTGAGGCAGTCTGCAACAGGTCGAGCGCCGCCGCGCCATCCGCCGCGTGCCACAACAGCGCAACAAGACCGAGCAGGACAAGAATCTGCACAATACGCGTCACGTTGGCGGGGAGGGCAGGAAGCGATGGCATGCTCAGTTGGCGACCTCGGTCGATGGGGGTGTCGTGTATGCTTTCAACAAGATGTCTCGGACGCTGTCCATAGCGATCACCGGAACGTCATCGGCCGGGATCAGCCCATCGGTGGGCGCCAGCGCCGACAATGGGGCAACAAGATGCCGAGGGCCGATCACGTGAACCGGCACGTCAGACCTGTGATCCCGGGCAATCAGTTCCGCCGCCTGATGGTCGCCGATCACAATCATCAGCGGTGGGTCTGCGGCGTGCAGCGCGGCATATTCAAAAACCGTTTGAAGTGAATAGTTTACTGCCAGTTTGTACTGCAATCGCACGCGCTCCCGGTCGCGCCAGACCACATCTGGCGGATCACCTGAAGTGGCCGCGTCGTTATAGATCGTCCCATCGCCGATATCGTCCCACGCAATCACGTCTGGCACCGGGGTCCACGGTGCATGGGACGAGGCCAGCGCCACTTGGGCAAAGACATGCCGATCGGCCACTGTTTCGCGCAACAGGCGGTCCAATGCGGCAAGGGTGAACTGGTCTGGCATCGTCACCCAATTGAAGGGCAGACCTTTGTATCCAAGGTCTTTGGCGGGCAGTACCGTGTCAAACCCCATCCGGTCGGCTTCGGGCCAGTCCAGTGTGATTTGCGGCATTACCGCGCCCGTGTGAAAGCCATTGCGCTGCGCGTGATGATACAACGTTTGCCGCCCGCTGGTCAGCGCCGCGCCGTAGCGCACCTGATTGTCGATCCATAATCCGTTGGCGATGCTGGCATGTGCCAGCCAGCTTTGACCCCCTTTGGTGGGGGATTTCAGGATGCCAGAGCGCATCGACAAACCCAGTTCACGCAATTCGGTGTCATAGGTCGCAAGGGTTTCGCGGTGCAGGTCGGCAAAGAACGGGATGTCGATGCTTGTGCGCCCGTAACTTTCGATGAAAATGACAAGCACGTCACGATCGATGGCGGTGAACAGGTTGCTTGCGTCGGCAAAGGGGTCTTGCTGAACCGCCACGTGGAAAGCGCGCAATTCAGCCAGCGTGTTGCGGACCATGACCACTCGTTCGACCCCGACCCGCGCGGTGAATGCCGCTCCCGGCGGATTGGCAGTCAGGGACCAGCGACCCATGACATGTCCGATCTCGGCGATGGCAATCCCGGTCGCGCACACCGCGATCACCGCCGAAGCCTGCCGACCAGCGCGCGGCACCATGATCCCGGCCCAGATGCCTGTTGCCCACCATAAAATCCAGGCTACCATTCCAATTGCCGCCAGTGCGGCGATGCAGGCCAGCACGGTCAGCACCGGCCCCAGTGCGCCCAGCAGCAGGCGTCCGAATGCGGTGATCAAGGGGAAATCGGCAACCGGATTGAAGCCGCGCGACAGCGCGTTGAAACTGACGAAATCCGCCGTCTTGAGCACGACAATGGCGGTCAGGCTGACCACCAGAATGCCGCGAAACACACCAGAGGCGCGGGTATGGCCAAGGGCGATCAGCGCGCAAATCAGGGCAGGCAGTTCAAGTGGAAACAGCAGCAATGCGCGCCACGTCATCGCCGCCGGGTGATTGGGTTGGATCAGCACAATATGCAACACCAACGTGGCAAGGCACAGCACAAGCACGCGGCGCAGCGTGGATCTGGTCATGACCGATGTCGCCACAGATACCGCACATCGAGCCAGAACGACCAGATCAAAGCAACCGTCACCCCGATCACCGCAACTGTTACAAGACCCGGCGGCGCAGGTGGCAAGATGGCAAAGATCAGGACAGAGATTTGCATCACGCAGACAAGCTTGCGACTGAACCGGGGCGGCAGGTCGCCCGCCAACCACGGCAAGGGGGCGTGAAGAATGAAAAAGATGTACCGGGGTAGGCCAAGGATCAGCACAATCGGTCCCACCGACCCGGCAAGATAGGCATGCGCGGCCAACACAAGGGCGAGCAGGGAATCCACCTCCATGTCGAACCGCGCGCCGAAATCGGAAACATAGCCTTCGCGGCGCGCCAGCCAGCCGTCAACGCCATCAAGGCCCAACGCCAGCGTGGCAATCGCAAACACGACCCACGGCGAAAATGGCGCGGACACAAGCCAACTCACCAGCAAGGCCGTCAGCAAAAGCCTGAATACGGTGACCGCGTTGCACCAGCCAACGTGCGCATGCGGGTAGCTGCGCACCATCGCGCGCCCCGCCAGTCCGGTTGCGATCAGATAGGTCAACGCCCCGAAACACACCGCGATCAGCGACGCGTCAGGACTAAATCCCCAAATCGCAACACCATGTCCAACCCCGCAGAGCACGGCGAGCATCGCGAACTCGGCTTTGGTCCCGGACGCGCCCGTGCGGGATGCCGACAATGTCGTCGGTGCCATTCCGCCTGCGCCTTCTGATGTCTTGCCTGAAACCGCCATAAACTGTGCCGGGAAATCTACCCTTGCTTCGATCAAAGGATTGGACTGAAACTGTCTTGCAGGAGCAAAGCGCCCATTTGACCGCTCCCATTGATTTAAGCATAGCGGGGACACCCAGAATGACAATTCCAACGCACAGTTACAAAGCGCCAGCCCGCTGGCTTCATTGGTCAATGGCCATCCTCGTGCTGCTGATGATCCCGGCCGGTTTCATCATGATCCGCGAGGGCATCAGCCGACCGTTGCAAAACAACCTGTTTATCTTTCACAAGAATGTGGGCGTGCTCTTGCTGATCCTGATCGCGGTGCGGTTGCTGTATCGCTGGCGCAATGCTCCGCCGCCCGAACCGTCGCATTTGCCCGACTGGCAGCTCAAGATCGCGGGCCTGACCCATGGTCTGCTTTACGCGCTGTTGGTGATCATGCCGATTGCCGGATATGTCCGGGTGCGCGCCGGGGGCTTTCCCATTGAAACGCTGGATGCGCTGGGCATCCCGGCGCTGGTGCCAAAGTCCGAAGGTCTGGCCGACTTTGCCAAGGCGATCCATTTCTACGGCGGCTGGGCGATTGCGATCCTTGTCGCCATGCATGTCGGCGCGGCCCTGCAACATGGGTTGATCAAGAAAGACGGCGTGTTTTCACGTATGTGGCCGGGGGCGTCCTGACCGGCTTCGCATGCAGGAACGCCCGATGATCACCCGCCGGTCCGTTCTGGCGATGCTCACCGCCAGCACCGCGGTGTCACCCGGTTGGGTACATGCCAGCGCGGGGGCAGAGGAGTCGTTGCTCGACACCGCCAAGGCGCTTGCAGCGCGGCCTTACGTGCCACCCTCCCGCGATTTGCCACCCCCCTTTGCCGGTCTGGACTACAATGCCTATCGCGGCATCCGGCCCAAGGCGGGGCAGGCGGCGATGTTGCCGCAAGGCGATGGGTTCGCGGTCGATTTCCTGCCGCCGGGACTGTATTTTCCAGACCCGGTTGCCATTGAACGCACATTGGCAGGCACGACGCAGGATCTGGCGTTTTCGCCGTCGCTTTTCACGTTTGAGCCACGCTATTTCGACGACATTCCCGCCACGTCGCCGGCGGGCGGATTTTCCGGGTTTCGTCTGCGGCACCCGCTGAACACCCCCGACGTCATGGATGAGGTCGCGGTGTTTCAGGGTGCCAGCTACTTCCGTGCCATTGGGCGGGCGATGTCCTATGGCCTGTCGGCGCGGGCTGTGGCCTTGGGAACGGGCGGCCCGACGCCCGAAGAGTTTCCGCGTTTCACGCGCTTTCGGCTGCATGAGGGACAAGGCGACCGCATCCGTGTCGAGGCGGTGATCGACAGCCCGTCCCTGGCGGGCTATGCCGATATGACCCTGATCCCCGGCACGGGCACGGTGATGGATATCGCGATCACGCTGTTCCCGCGGGTTGAGATTTCCGACATCGGGATCGCACCGCTGACATCCATGTATCTGAAAGGGCCAATGCACGCGGCGGTGTCTGACGATTTTCGCCCGCGCGTGCATGACAGCGATGTGCTGGTCATCGAAAACGGTGCAGGCGAACAGCTCTGGCGTCCCATCGGCAATCCGGCGCGGGTTGAAACCTCGGCGTTTGCAGATCACAATCCCGCACGGTTCGGCCTGTTCCAGACCGCCCGCGCCTACGAGGATTTCGAAGACACCGAAGCGCAGTATCAGAACCGTCCGTCCGCATCGGTCGCGCCAATGGGCGATTGGGGGGCAGGGGCGGTTATACTGGTCGAAATCCCGACCGGTACGGAGTTTCTGGACAACATCGTCGCGTTCTGGCGACCGGAGGCCCCGTTGCAGGCCGGGGGGCAGTACAGCTACCGGTACCGGCTGACCTGGACCAAATCAGACCCGCAACTCAGCGTGCCTGCCAAGATCTTGCAGTCGCGCAGCGGGCGTGAACATGACCGGCCGGGCAGTCGCCGCTTCGTGGTGGATGTCTCAACGCTGCCCAACGGCGTCACACCGGACCTGTCGGTCTCGGGCACGCCCGCCGAGGCGGTGTTTGGTCTCAGCCATTTCGCCTTGCCCGATGGGCGTGGGTCACGGGTGACGTTCCTGTTTGCCCCCGAAGAGGCCGAGGCCGCAGAGCTTCGGCTGGTCCTGCGGGACACGGATGGCCAGCCCGCAAGCCCGGTGTGGTTGCACCGATGGACGCGCAAGCGGGACGGAGGTGTCTGACAAGCCGTGCAGTCAGGCGGCTTGTCGGGAACAACGCCGCGCGGCGAGGCCGCCGTCATCCCATTGACCTAAAGCTCGCCTGCCTCCTCCAACACTTTGCGCGCGGCGCGGAAGCACTCAAGCGCTTGCGGGACACCGCAATAGATGCCGATCACGTGAATAATCGCGCGGATTTCTTCCTTGGTGACCCCGTTGCGCAAGGCCCCCCGGCAGTGCAATTCCCATTCGGTCATCTTTCCCAAAGCGCCGATCATCGACAGGTTCATCATGGAACGTGTCTTGGCGTCGATAACATCGTCCCCCCAGCCAAACCCCCAACACCACGCCGTCATCGCCTCTTGAAAGGGGCGGGTGAATGCGTCGGCCTTGGCCAGGTTGCCTTCGACATACTCCGCGCCCAGCGTCGCCTTGCGCTGTTCCATGCCCTTGAGAAAGAGGTCTTCATCGAAAGTGCTCATCGCGCGTCCCTTTTGTTGCGTTTGGCAAAGAGTGTGTCACGCCGCATCCATGGGCAAGCGAGGTTCTGTACGGTTGGGTGATTTTGTGGCTCTAACCGCGTTCTGCGGTGTCCGGGCCTTCTTGGGAAACGCGTCATCCACCCAGAATCGTGAACGCGTCCCGGATCCGTTGGTCCTGTTCTGCGCTCAGGTAGGTCGGATGATGTTCCTCAAGCACGCTGCGCGCCTTGGCCTTTGCTCGGTCCCATGCGTCCTGTGACCCGGCCTCTTCCCATGTCCGGGGCTGTTCCCGATCCGCAAGGTTGGGATAGACATAATCCCGCTCCATCGCCTGATAGGTCTGGTCCGCACCCAGAAAATGCCCGTCCCCCAGGATGGCCGCGCAGATTGCGTCAAAACCAAGCGTGTCTTCCGACACTTCGATCCCGCGCAGGGCGCGGTAGGTCATGGCGTGCATTTCGTCATCCAGTATGAACGCCTCAAAGCTGGCCCCAAGCAAAGCCGCCATCATCCCAGAGCTTTCGTAGATCAGGTTGCCGCCCGCAAGCGCTGCGGCAAGGCTCGTCATGCCCTTCTCAACGCCGTATTGCGCGTCAATCGCCTTGGCGTCGGTCATTGAACAGGCCACGCCGGAGGGCAGGCCAAGCCAGTTCGACAGCTGCGCCGAGGCCGCGTTCAACACCGTGGTTTCACCGCCACCGCCCGCAAACGCGCCGCTGCGCAGATCGATCACCAGTGGCCAGTTGGAAAAGACCATCGGAAAGCCGGGGGCGATCACGTTGACCATCACAAGGCTCGCCAGGGTTTCGGCCAATGACTGCGCCAGAAACCCGGCCAGCGTGGCAGGTGCCGTTGCACCGGCCTGTGCCGCCGTGATGCAGGACATCGGGATGTTGTGTTCGATACATTTGTAAACCACGTCCACCGCATCTTCGCCGAACCGCATGGGCGAAATCACCGGGCTGATATGCGCTTTGAGAAAAGGGCGTTTTGCAAAAGCCCCGTCGCCCCCTGCGGCAATGTCCAGCATCTGCACAATCGGGTCCACATGGTCGGCCAGGGTAAAGGCCGTGGCAACCGGTTTGGTGGTGTTTTTCAACAGCGCATACGCCGTGTTCACGTCAAGATCGAACGGGTCCGGCACATCGGTTGCAATGCAGCAGCGGGTGAACCAGGCCACGTTGCCAAGCGTGTCCTGCAAGCGGGTAAAATCGTGCAGGTCCTGCAATGTCGATGGACGGTACAACCCGCTGTCCAGATCAAGCGTGTTCACCGCCGCACCGCCGGTCCCGAAATACACATGCGAGCCGCCCACCTCGATCGACCGATCCGGATCGCGGCCGTGCAGGGTAAACCGTTTTGCCGCCCGTGCGATGGCATCCTCGACCAAGGCGTTCGGAAAACCGATCCGCGCATTGCCCAGGTCAACCGCGCCCGCCTGTAGCAGATCATCCCAAAGCCGCGCGGGCACCTCGCCCATCCCCAGGTTTGCCAGAAGGTGCAATGCGGCGTCGTAGATCTGGCCCATATCCGTGTCGGACAGCGGACGGTACTGGCCGCCAATCTGGCCTGGCGGCGCAGGGTTCACCTTGGGCGGTGCCGCGCGCTGGATCAGCCGCGACTTGCGGCCCGAGCGACGAGGTTTTGCAGAAGCGTGCGTCATGTCCGTAAAGGACACCGCACGCCCGCTTCGCGCAATCGCAAATCCGCGATCCGTTGAAATAAGCGTTGCCCTTGGACAATCCGGAAACGCGCTTTGGTCTTGCAATGCGCAGCAGACTCCGCCTCAGTCTGTACAGCCAAATGGGAGGCAACGCATGAAGTCACAAACGCGCGTGGTGGTGATCGGCGGCGGGATCGCCGGATGTTCAACGCTCTATCATCTGACCCAAGAGGGATGGAGCGATGTTGTTCTGGTGGAACGCGATGAACTGACCTCTGGCACCACCTGGCATTCCGCGGCGCAAGTGACCAACTTTGGCATGAACCAGACGATGGTGGGCCTCAAATCGCATTCCATCAAACTCTATAGGGAATTGGCGGACGATCCGGATTATCCGATCAATTACCACCACGGCGATGGGGGCATTCGCCTTGCCAACACAGACGCCCAGATGGATGGCTACCGCCATTTCGCGTCAATGGCGCGGGGGATGGGTGTGGAATACGAGGTGATCGACGCGCAGGAATGCGCACGGCGGCATCCGCTGATTTCGACCGATAACCTGCTGGGTGGCCTTTGGGATGGGCAGGACGGCGACATTGACCCCGCGCAACTGTGTCAGGCGCTGGCGCGCCGTGCCCGCAAAGCGGGGGCCGAGGTCTATCGCAACACGGCCGTGACTGGTCTGACCCAGCACAAGGACCACAGTTGGACCGTGCACACTGAACACGGCGACATTGACTGCGAGAGTGTCGTGAACGCCTGCGGCTACCGCGTGAACGAAGTGGGCGCGATGATGGGGGTGCATCACCCCGTCATGTCGATGGAGCACCAATACCTCGTCACCGAAGAAATCCCGGCCATCGAAGAGGCCGGCCACCGGATGCCGCTCTTGCGGTGTCCGATCAGTGATTATTACTGCCGTCAGGAAAAGAACGGGCTGCTGGTCGGGTTCTACGAACAGGACTGCAAGACCTGGGGTATGGACGGGATTGATGCGCATTTCGTGAATGCGCTTTGTCCGGATGATCTTGACCGGATCACCGACGTTCTGGAGGGCGCGTTTGCGCGGATGCCCGCGCTGATGGAAGTGGGGATTCACACGGTGGTGAACGGACCCATCACCTATACCATCGACGGCGCGCCGTTGGTGGGGCCGATTCCGGGCAAGCGAAATGCGTTTTGTATCATTGGCTTGCGCGCCGGTCTTGGTGAAGGTGGCGGGCATGGCTGGCTGCTGGCGCAACAGATCGTGCATGGAGAGGCGTGTTACGACACTTGGCCGCTCGACCCGCGCAGGTTTGCCGGGCACACCAATGTCGAACTGACCGCGCTGAAGGCGATCGAGGACTACCAGAACGAATTCCGGTTTCATTTCCCGAACGAGCACCGCCCGGCAGGTCGGATGGCAAAAACCACGCCACTCACGCCGGTTCTTGCCGCCGAGGGGGCTGCGTTCACGGTTGTGAATGGCTGGGAGCGGGCCGAGTATTTCAAGCCGTCGCCTGAGTTCAACGTGACCCATGGTTTTCGGTTTGATGAGACCTTCGATGTCGTCGCGCAAGAGGTGGCGGCGGTACAAAACGGGGTTGGTTTGTCCGAGGTCAATGGCTTCAACCGGTTGGAGATCACCGGGGCGGATGCCCGGAGTTTTCTTGATCGCATGATCTGCGGACGCCTGCCGCGAACGCCGGGAAATGTGGGGCTGGCCTATCTGCTCAATCACCACGGGATGCTGAAGAGCGAGGCGACGATCGCACACCTGCCTGCCTCGGATCGTGGACCTGAACGGCTCTGGTACGGGTCTGCGGCGGCGTCGGAGTTGCACGATTTGGATTGGCTTGGTCAGCATGTCAGGGATGACGAAGACGTGCAGATCCGGTCGCTGACCAATGACCAGACAATCCTCGTGCTGGCCGGTCCAAAGGCGCGACAGGTTCTGTCTCAGGTCAGTCGCGCGGATTGGTCAGCAGCGGCGTTTCCCTGGCTGTCGGTGCGCGAATGCTTCGTCGGGATTGCGCCCGCGACCGTCATGTCGGTCAGCTTTTCCGGAGAGTTGGCCTATGAAATCCACGTCCCCAACGCATCGCTTTATGCCGCCTATGTCGCGCTGCGTGCGGCGGGGGCGGACCATGGGCTGCGACTGTTCGGTGCGCTGGCCATTGACTCCATGCGGCTGGAAAAAGGCTACCTGCATTGGAAAGCGGACGTCCTGACCGAATTTGATCCGTATGAAACCGGGCTGGACCAGTTCGTGCGCCTGGACAAACCAGAATTTGTCGGCAAAGACGCCTTGATGGCGCGCCGCGCAAACGGGCCCGCGAAACGGCTGGTGACGCTGATCGTCGACAGCACGGAGGCTGCGGCGCATGGCGGCGCGTCCGTGATGATTGGGCCGGATGTTGTTGGGACCGTGACTTCCGGCGGGTGGGGACATCGCGTCGGCAAGAACATCGCATATGCGTTTGTTAACGCCGATGTGTCCGCGTCGGGTCAACGCTTTGAGATTGACTGCCTTGGCACGCGGGTGCCCGCCCATTGCGTTGATCCGGGCCTCTACGATCCCGATATGCGCCGCGTGCGCGGTTGACGGCGACGGGGGCTGGTTAGAGGGTTATTCGGCAGCCTGAACCTTGTGCATCTCACGCCAGCGCGTCGCGTCTGGAAGATGGCGCCAGCCAAAGGCGTGATCGCTGTCGCCATTTGCATTCAGATGATCAAGCCGTGCCACGGCCTCGGCAAGGGATGGCTGGCTGCCGGGTGTCACCCACCACATGGCAAAATGCATGCTGTCCATCACGTCGAACCAATCCTGCCGTTGCTGAAAGAACTGGCGGTGCAGCGTGTCGAACACAAACCGCTCAAGCGTCTGGGCCGATTCCCAGACCGAGACTGTGGCGATCAACCGGTCGTCGCCCAAGATCGGGTCTTTGGTTTCTTCGGCATTGCGCCACTGAAATCCAACCGAACGATCCGCAATGCCATTGATCCGGTCGATATTGTCGATGAATTTCGCAACGCGCGCGTCGTCGGCGTCATATTTCAATCGGGCGACGTTAATTTCGGCAAGATGTCGTGTCATGCCGAAACCTTATCAGCGCCGCACCGGGACGTATAGATTGATGTGGTGATCACACGCGCCGGGCAAAGATCACCTTTCCCAACCCGGCTTTCAGGCTATGATCGTTGTTCAAGGAACTCAGGGACAACGCACATGACCACACCAATCATCGCACAACCATCGCCATTTGCCGTCGAGGTCGAAGAGGGCAAATCCTATTTCTGGTGCGCCTGCGGTCAAAGCAGCAAGCAACCGTTCTGCGATGGAAGCCACAAGGATACAGGGATTGCGCCGGTGAAATACACGGCTGAGGCCAGCAAGCGTGTGTTCTTCTGCGGGTGCAAGCACACCGGCAAGGCACCGCTGTGCGATGGCGCTCATAGCAAGCTGTAAGTGCTGGGCACGTTGACGTCGGTCTGGAGGGCCAGAACCCGCGGCCGTGCATCGGCGTCGTCGTGGAAACTCGAAGGCGAAAAAGTGGTGGCGTGGGGGGGACTCGAACCCCCGACCTAACGATTATGAGTCGTTCGCTCTAACCAACTGAGCTACCGCGCCACGGTGGGCGGGTGCTATGACAGTGGCGCTACGTCGTCAAGTGGAATCGGCCAAAATTCAAAGCTCTACAGCCCAATTTTTCGAGGTCGTTTTTTTCCGGTCAAGACCAGCAGGCGGACCCGCTATTTGACGATGTGTTCGTCCTTTACAAACATGTTTGCCCAGGCGCGATCAATCAACTCGGGCGTCATCTTGTAAGGCCAGCCTTCAAAGTCACAAACCGCGATCATCTGGTCGATCAGGAAGACCGGCTGATAGTTGGCGTACACGTTTTTGATCGTCGGATATTTGACTTTCAGAAGATGAATCAGCGACTTCTCGCAAAGCTGCATCTTCTTTTTCTTCGCCACCATCGAGAAGATCTTGAGGAAGTTGGCCTGATCCGGGCCGTCGATCTTGATCTTGAAGAAGATACGACGCAACGCGGCGGTGTCGAAAATCTCGTTCGGATGGAAGTTGGTCGAAAAGATCACCAGCGTATCAAACGGCACTTCGAATTTTTCGCCCGATTGCAGCGCGAGAATATCGCGCGCTTCTTCAAGTGGAACAATCCAGCGGTTGACCAGCTTTTGCGGCGGTTCCGCCTGACGGCCAAGGTCGTCCACGATAAAGATGCCGCCGGTTGATTTAAGCTGTAGCGGGGCCTGATAGGTCCGCGCGGTCGGGTTGTAGACCAGATCCAGCATATCCAGCGACAGTTCCCCGCCGGTGATCACCGTGGGGCGGTCGCACAGCACGTAGCGGGTATCGAACCGGTTGGTGAGCCGCAGGCCAGAGCTTTGAGATGCGCCTTCGGCGGCGGAATGGACAATCGGGTCATAGACCGTGATCACCTGCCCCGCGTATTCGATGGCGTGGGGGATGTAGATCTTGTCGCCCATCGCGTCGCGGATGCCGTTGGAAATCGACGATTTCCCGTTGCCGGGGGGGCCGTACATCAGGATTGACCGTCCCGCGCCCACGGCAGGGCCAAGATTGCCCAAAAGATCTTCGGGAAGCACCAGATGCCCCATGGCCCCGACCAGTTGCTCACGGGTGATATGGATGTTGCGGATCGACTGGCGTTTGACCTGTTCGGCATAAACCGCCAGCGGAACCGGCATCGCGCCGTAATACTCCGACTGTGCCAGCGCATCGAGCGCGCGTGCCTTGCCCGCATCGGTCAGCTGATAGCCCATCTCTGACCCGTTATTGGCGTTCAGAGTACCGGTTGCTTCCAGCAAAAGCTGACCACGGGCATAGTCGATCAGTTCTTGTGTGATCGGCACGGGAAGGCACACGGACCGCGCGACATCGGATGCGGTTGAGACGTTCTTGCGAAAGATCGTCTTGAGCATGATGTCACGCATCATCACCGGTTGAAGATGCATGTCTTCCATGCGCTTCGGTGGAGAAGGCGCCATCACGGCGTTGGTCTGCATGTTCATCGTGTGCCCCGGTTCTGAATTGCCAGATACAGTTGCCGGAACTGTGTCAGGTCAATGTGGCAACAGAAGGGCTAGGGCGGGACCGGTTGTTGGCGGATTACTTGCCGAACCAGACCCCAAGACCCAGGTAAAGCGCCAGTGTGCCGCCCAGTGCCAGACCCATCGGGAACTTGGCATTTGTCCAGCTTTCCCAATGCGGTGCAACGTTCTTGAGGGCGGTATATTTGCCGATACGATGCGTGACAAAGGCCGCCAGCAGGTTGGCGGCAAAGAGCGCCACCAGGAACCGCACATCACCCAACTGGATAAAGGGTGCTGCGGCAGCGGCAAACTTGGCGTCCCCGGCCCCCATCACACCCCCGGCATTCAGGGCAATCCCGGCGACCAGCACCACGATCACATGCACATAGCGCCACGCGTAGACATCAAGGGGCAGGGCAATGAGACCCACCACCGCGAAGACAAGGAACAGCAACACCACCATCTGGTTCGGAATGCGCATGTCGCGCATGTCCGAAAAGGCCACATAGATGCAGATGGGTAGCGCAAACGGCAGGAATAGCAATGCGGAATAGGCCGAGATATCCATCAGGACGCTCAGTTCACGACATTGGATTCAAGCGCTTTCAGACTGCGGGCGGCGGCTTCGAAGTGTTGCGGATGCGTTTCAATGGCTTCGCGCATCAGGCCTTGCCCGGTGATCACATCGCCACGTTTGACGGCGGCCAGACCCATGGAGTGCAACAGCTCTGCCCGTTCGACCTGTGACATCGGAATGACCGGCAGCACGTAATTGCCCTGCGCGCCGCGCGCCAGAACCATGTTGTTCTTGGCGGTAAATAGCGTGGGATCGTTCTGGATCGCTTGCGCAAACAGGCGCTCGGCACCGGCAGAGTCGCCGCGTGTCAGTTTCGAAAAGCCCCAGTTGTTCATCACCGAAGCCGGTTTCGTGGTCAGCCCGACAGCGGTTTCGTAAAAGCTGTCGGCCTTGTCCCACTGTTCGTTGCTGTCTGCGATCATCGCCTCAAGGCGGTAGCGCTTGTAGGTTTCATGGGTCGGCGGGATCGCGTTCAAAACGGTTTCCGCGCGGTCCCATTCGTTGTTACGGATCAGTGCATCCGCCAGTTCAACCCGGTCATCGTTTGTCGCGTCGTCATGTGCCACGACGCGTGCCCAGGCCGAGACACCTTCGGTATGGCGCTTGGCACGCACCAAAGACAGCGCCAGCCCCCGCATCAGATCAATGCGATCGGGGTCAACCTTGTCTGCGCGTTGGAAATAAGACACGGCTTCGTTGGGGTCTGAAACCGTCAACATCACATCATTCAGATTTGTGCCGTCAATCGCGTTGACGCCCTGAAATTCGCGATCGACCGCTTCGCTATCAATGCCTTGCTCACATCCGGCAAGGACAAACGCCCCTGTCACACACAGGGTCACGATAAAGGGATGGCGCATTTTTGCGTCCTTTTACTGCTCTGCCTCTTTACTGTGTCGGACGGACCAAGAAATCACTTCGACCGCGCCGCACAAGCTTATATTGTTGTTCTTCTTCGACGTTATACTGCGAATTTTCCATTTTTGCGAGTGCCAAGCGAAGATTATCGCGAATTGCAACACTTTCGCCATTATCCAAGGCAAATGCGCGACGAAAGACCTGTGCCGCTTCGGCCGTTTGGTTGCGTTCGATCAGCACAACACCAAGATTATTCCACGCATCCGGCGTTTCGGGGTCTTCCTTGACCGCACGGCGCAGCAGCTCTTCCGCCTGGTTCAGACGCCCCAAGGCAAGATTGACAGATCCAAGCGATGTGATGATCTCGGGTGTTAACCCTTGTTCTGCGGCAGCCAATCGAAAGGCGCTCAGGGCAAGTTCGTATTCCTGTGCGGCCATCAGACGATGGCCAACGGTCAACTGATCCACTTGTGTGCCGCGCGGATCAATGCTTGGCGCGAAAACCGGATCATCAGACGTGGAAAAGCCGCCCGGTCCACAGGCGGCAAGTCCCAGACTTAAACACAGGGCCCATACACGGCCTAGTTTCATAGGGTTACGGCCCTGTCATTTGTCCCAATTGCTGGATGCCCATCGCCGAAGGACCCACAAGGATGATCAGCAGCGGCGGCACCGTCAGCATCATAGTGCACAAAGTCATTTTGGTGGGCAACTTGTTTGCCTTCTCTTCCGCACGCATGACCCTTTTGTCACGCATTTCGGCGGCATACACCCGCAGCGCGTCTGAAATCGGCGTACCGAAGCTTTGGCTTTGGTTCAACACTGTGACAAAGGACATCACGTCCTGCACGCCGCAGCGTTCGCCCATGTCATTCAGAACTGACGACTTGTCTTTACCGGCCTTCATCTCGTAGCTGACCAGTTCAAATTCTTCGGCAAGGCTGGGGTAAGAGGCGCGCAGTTCGCGGCTCACCCGGACGATCGACTGGTCCATGGATTGCCCGGCCTCGACACAGACCAGCATCATGTCAAGGCTGTCGGGAAAACCGCCCTCGATCTCTTCCTGACGTGTTTGCACCCGTTTGGTGATCCAGTATTTCGGGAACATGTATCCCAAAGCACCGGGGCCAAGCGTGTACATCAGCGTTTGCTGCGTCGTGGCTTGCGAGGAATCCATGATCAGCGTGAAATAGGACACGCCCAGAATGAGCCCGCCAATTCCCAGCGCGAACTGCAGAAAGTAGAAATACTGCACCGCGTCCTTGCCACGATAGCCCGCCTGCAAAAGCTTCATCCGGATATCGGACAGCTCTTTTTCGTTCTGCGGTTCAAGGAAATGGGCGTATTTGTTCAGCTTTTCGTTCTTGCGTGTGTCACGCAGCACCGCCCGTGTTTCGGCATCCAGTTTCTGCCGTCCCGACTTGTTGTCCAACCGATCCATCGGGTTCGGTTTGGAGACAAAGAACATCGGAATGGCCAGAAGCAACAGCAGGATACCCAGACCGGCAATCGCGATCATCGGTCCAGCGGGCCCCAGGGCATTCACCATAATGGCGTTGAAAGTTTCCATATCCGGACCTCAGACTTTGATGTTCACGAGCATGCGCATGACGAACAGGTTGACCGTCAGGAACCCGCCCACCAGGAAACACGCGGGGATAAACCACGGGTGGTCCATGACCTCGTCATAGTAATGCGGGTCGTTCACCTGAATGACGATCAGACACAGCACGGGGAAGCTTGACAGGAATTTGCCCGACCACTGCGCTTCGGCGGTGATCGCCTTGACGCGGCGGAACAGGCGGAACCGCGCACGGATCACCTTGGCCAAACCTTCAAGGATCTCGGCCAGGTTACCACCGGATTGCTGCTGGATCGACACCGCAACCGCCAGAAAGCGCATGTCCTGCATGTCCAGACGTTCGGCCATCGCCTTGAGCGCCTCACCGATGTCCCGTCCATAGCTGGATTCGTCCGAGATGATCCCGAACTCCGTCGCCAGAGGGTCTTTGATTTCCTTCGACACAATCGAAATCGCCGAGGAAAACGGGTGTCCAACGCGCAGCGACCGGACCATCAGTTCAACCGCGTCGGGCAGTTGTTCCTCGATCATCGCGATGCGCTTCTTGGCCTTGTTGTTGACCCACATGAACACGCCACCGACACCCATGCCGATGCCCATCACGATGCGCACGGCCAGTCCGGATTCCGTCCCGATGGTCAGCCCGACAAACGACACAAAACTGACCGCGATCATGATCAGGATCAGTTGTTTGGGTGTAAACGCGATTGCGGCTTTCTGTGCCCGATCCGCAAGGATCGAATAAAGCGGCATCCCGCGCGAGGACATGTGTTGGTCCATCTCCTTGCGGAGTTTGGCCAGCACCTCTTCGCGCTTGGTGCCCTTGTCGAGCATCTCAAGCCGTCGGTTGACGCGCTTGTTCAGGCTGATCGATTTGCCAAAGGCAACAAGATAGACGCCTTCGACAAGGACCAGTACGGCCACGAAGATCAGGCCATAGACGATGGGTTCTGCACTCAGGGTCATGGTCAGTGGTTCCCGTTGAAGGGTTCATAGATAGACGGCGGCAAATCATAGCCCCACATCTTGAAGCGCTCCGAGAAGTTGGAGCGCACGCCGGTCGCGGTGAAGTGACCGATGATCTTGTTTTCTGGCGTCAAACCAACACGCTGGAAGCGGAAGATTTCCTGCATGGAGATCACCTCGCCTTCCATCCCGGTAATCTCTGTGATGGAGGTCATGCGACGCGACCCGTCCTGAAGGCGCGAGGCTTGCACGATCAGGTTCACAGCGGAAGAAATCTGCGACCGCATCGCCTTGAGCGGCATCTCGATCCCGGCCATGGCGATCATGTTTTCCAGACGGCTCACCCCGTCGCGGGCGCTGTTAGCATGGATCGTGGTCATGGACCCGTCGTGACCGGTGTTCATGGCCTGCAACATGTCGATGACTTCCTCGCCACGCGTTTCCCCAACGATGATCCGGTCAGGACGCATCCGCAGGGCGTTTTTCAAACAGTCGCGCGGCGTGACCGCCCCCTTGCCTTCAACGTTGGCAGGGCGGCTTTCCATCCGGCCCACATGTGTCTGTTGCAGCTGAAGTTCCGCCGTATCCTCGATCGTCAGGATGCGTTCCGCGTCATCGATAAAGGATGACAGGGCGTTCAGAGTGGTCGTTTTACCGGAACCGGTACCGCCCGACACGATGATGTTCAGGCGGGTGGCGACTGCGGCTTGCAGGTAGACGGCCATTTCCTCGGTAAAGGCGCCGAAATTAACAAGGTCGTCGATGCTCAGCTTGTCGGTTTTGAACTTACGAATGGAGACAAGACTGCCATCCACCGCAATCGGCGGCACCATTGCGTTGAAACGCGATCCGTCCTGCAAACGGGCGTCCACATACGGGTTGGATTCATCAACTCGACGTCCCACAGCAGACACGATCTTGTCGATGATCCGCATCAGGTGCTTTTCATCTTTGAAGGTCACGTCGCTCAGTTGCAGCTTGCCTTCGCGTTCCACGAAGATCTGCTGCGGGCCATTGACCAGAATATCGCTGACGGTTTCATCCTTCAGCAGGGTTTCGAGCGGACCAAGGCCCTTGACTTCGTCATACAGCTCCTGGTTCAGCGACGTACGCTCTTCGCGGTTCAGGACCATGCCTTTTTCCTGAAGGCTTTCGGTCGTGATCGCGCTGATTTCTTCTTTCAGTTCGGCTTCCGTCGCCTGATCCAGGGCGGCCAGGTTCAGGTTGTCCAGCAGCGCCCGGTGCAGTTCCAGCTTGATCTCACTCAACCGTTCCTTGCGCTTTTTATCGCGATCCACGGTGCCGGCATCGGCAGCCTTTTTAACAGGCAGCACACGGCGTTTGACCCTGTTTGGGTCAACGGAATCCGGTGGATTGGCCGCTGCAGAAGGTGCAGCTTTGGCCGCAACGGCAGCAGCCGGGGCGTCGGCAGTCTTTTTATAGCGCGAGAACATACACGTTTTCCTTAGGCTGCTTCAGCGTCGGACTGACCGACTTCGAACAATGATTGCGCAAGTTTGGCGATCTCCTTGCGGAGCGGGTTCTTGGGTTGCTGCAAGCCCAGAGGCTGACCATGGTCACCGGCTTCGGCAACCGCCTTGCCGCCATCGGGCATTTGCAAATCAACCGAAATTTCAAGGCTTTCCTGCATGCGCTTCAGGCGGCTCTTGCCTTGAAGATCGGTAAAGCGGGGCGCCCTGTTCAGGACAAAGCGGATTTTTTCAAACGGCAGGTCTTCGGATTGCAACGCGCGCTTCAGACGGTAGGTGTTTTGCGCGGACCGCATGTCCAATTCGATGACACCGAAATAGACCTGCGCGGCGTACAGTACGGTTTCGGACCACTGCACGAGGCTGGGCGGCATATCCACCACGACAAAATCGAAATGGCGCGCTGCAGTGTCCAGCAATTGCTGGATTTCGGCCTGACCGACGATGTCCAAAGGCGGCAGGTCCGCCGGGGACGTAAAGACCTGTAGCCGGTCCTCAAAGGTCTCCAGCGCTTGCGCAAAGCTGTCGTCATCCATCGTCTCGATGTCTGTCAAAAGCTCAAGCACGGATTCGCGACGCTGCACATCAAGATAGGTGGATACCGCCCCGAACTGCAGGCCCAGATCAATGATGCAGACTTTGGGGTTCGTTTCCTTTTTCTTGCCAACGGTGGCCAATTCCCAGGCCAGGTTGGTGGCAAAGGTGCTGGCGCCACATCCGCCTGCCATGCCTTGCACGGCAATGATCACCCCGTCGCCATCATGCGACAGCGTGACGGCCGATCCATCGGCACCTTGGGCCTGGGGCAGGGAGGCCGTGCGCATCCGTTCGATGGCGGCGTCCAGTTCACCTTCGGGAAGCGGGTAGGGGACAAATTCGTCCGCACCCTGACGCAGCAGATGATGCAGCGCCGACGGCGTGACATCATGCGCGATCAGGACAACCTTGATCTGACGCGCTTTGGCCGCCGCGATGATCGCGGACAGATGATCCACGTTGGCTTCATCTTCTTCGTCAATCGCAAGAGCTACGAATTCAAGCTGTTCACCGTCTGGCTGCGAAAAGAAATGCAGGGCTTCATCAAATCCCAGATCGCCCCAACCTTCGCCAAGCACGGCTTCCATGTCTTCGATCAGAAGATCAAACTCCTGCACATCCCGGCTGATTGTGCACGCAACAAGCGGCGCCGGTTCAGGGGTGCTTGGTAGGATACTCGTCATTTGCCTCGTTTCCTCTTACTTTCCAGCGCCGGTCAGATGCGTTCTGCATATCGCGGACGATGGTCCCGACTCGGTCGGGATGGACTGCTACGGTCCGAAAGTCGGTGGAAAACTTGGCAACATTGGGGCCGAATTACCGAAATTGTACGGTATTTCAGGCCGATGGGGCGGTCCCCGCAGGGACCACGCCTTTATTCTTCGGTGGCAAAGTCGCTGCCTTCGATGCCGGTCAGACGGCTTCTTGGGATCGCGCTGTTGATGTATTCGCGGTAAATGATCTCGGCATATTTGCCTTCAAGAACCGTTGGATGCGACCCGACAAAGCCCGAAACTTCGGTCACGGTGCGCCGATTGCGGCGTTCGCGGCCTTCGGTCACGATCAGCGGCTGGGTTTCCCCAAAGGACACCACCGCCTCAAGCCGCGACTTGGAAATACCTTGCGATGCAAGGAAGTTCACAACCGCATGGGCCCGGTTCAGACCAAGACGCTTGTTATAGGCTTCGCTGCCCACGGCATCGGTATGACCATAGACACGGAACCGGACTTCGGGGAACTGGCGGATCCAATGCGCCTGTTCGCGCAACGTGTCCCGCGCACCGGAATCCAGCACCGCGCTGTTGAATGCAAAGTTGACGGTTGTCATCACTTCGCCGGCAAATCGTTGCGACAAATCATAGGCATAGCGCTTTTCGCCATTCATGATCTGCGTGTTGTTCATGGTCGCGTTGCCGAAGTTGCCGGTATCGACAAGGGCACCCGCCTCGCGATTGAAGGCGCTGTAGACCGGATCATTTCCCGCACAGGCGGCAACAAAGGCCAATCCGGTCAGAACGGCAGGGATACGGAGGTTTTTCTGAAGTGCCATCGCCTCAATCCATCACATAGCCATAAGACCCGCTAAAGTCTTGTTTGGCAACTTCCCCGGCGGCGCCACGCAACGGGCGTGTGTCATTCGCAACGCGCCCGAACAGGAACAGGTCTTTTTCCGAGGGTGGACGCACCCGATCCGTGGGCAAGGCCAGCGCTTCGCCGCGGGTCGGTGTGACCAGATGCGGAGTGACGATGATCACAAGCTCTGACTGTTCGCGCTGGTATTCCGCACTGCGGAACAATGCACCCAGGACGGGGATGTCCCCAAGCCACGGCACCTGACCATTCAGATCGCGGAAGTCATCCTGCAACAGACCGGCAATCGCAAAGCTTTCACCATCGCGCATTTCAACGGTTGTCGACGTTTCGCGGCGGGAAAACCCGTCGATGCGAATAGAGCCGATATCGATCCCGCTATCCGGATCAAGCGAGGAGACCGCCGCCTCCAGCTCAAGATTGATCAAGTCCTTGTCGACGACCCGCGGGATGAAGTTCAATTCAACACCAAAGGGTTTGAACTCGACCGAGATGCGGCCGTTTTCCTGTGACACCGGCACCGGATACTCGCCACCTGCGAGAAACTTCGCTTCCTGACCGGACAACGCGGTCAGGTTCGGTTCCGCCAACGTGCGGACAACGCCTTTGGATTCAAGGGCTTCCAGAAGGATGCCAACCTCAAGTCCGCCAGATGTAAAGCCAAACAGGATGCCGCCTTCGGTCCCAGGCGACACGGTCACCGGTGATCCCAATGTGTTGCCACTGTCGATCCAGGTCCCGGTTTCACTGCCGATCCCAAGATCGCCATCCAGAACCGTGCCGCCCAGCGACACCGAGGATTTCAGCGCCTTGGAGACAGACCGCTGCATTTCGGCAAAGCGGACTTTCAGCATGACCTGCTGCACACCGCCCACCGACATCAGGTTCGACACGCGTTCCGGGGCGTAGCGTTCCGCCAGTTCCAGCGCGCGTTGCATGCGCGCAGTGCTGGACACCACACCCGACAGGACGATCCCGTCATTGGCCGACCGGACCTCGATCTTCTCGTCCGGAATGATCTGACGCAGACGTTCTTTGAATTCGCTCAGGTCAGGGGCGACCTTGACATCGACATTCGTAATCAGCTGACCGTTCCCATCAAGGATGGTCAGCGTGGTTGTCCCCGGCGTCTTGCCAAGAACGTAGATGCTGCGATCCGACAAGGAAGAGATGTCCGCGATCGACGGGTTCGCGATGCTGAGTTCGGCGAAGGGAACTTCGCTTTCAACCACCACCGCCCGGTTCATCGGGACGTTCAGCGCGGATTCCGTGTTTTTTCGAATGACACGCAACGTGTCGGCTGCGACCGACTGCGCGATTGGGGTAAGGGCAAGAACCGCACCCAGAAGGGCGGCCTTGAAGGGACTGCTCGTGTACATGTGACCTGCCTTTCGGATCACGCCTCGGAAGTGGGTCTTTTCGCCCAATATTCGGTACAGGGTGCGTCAAGTCGCGTTTTATTGCAAGAATCAATGATTTCAGTGCAACGCTTCATGTGGATAAGGCGCAACAATCCGTTGCGCCTTTCCAAATTGCTGAGTGTCGTTCCGGACCACATAGAGTGGACGCAGCGTCAATTTGTACAAGGGATTGGGATTTCCATCACCTCACCGCCTTTGCGGGTCCGGATCGAACAGGATTGCTCGGCCTTGGGCATGACCCGCTCTTCGGCTTTGGTGATGCCCAAAAGTGACATCTGGTTGACCTCAATGGCTTCCGCGACGGTGTCGTCCTGGCGGCCAAGCAGCGACAGGGACAACCGCCCGGTCGATTGCGCTTGAGCCAATGCTGCGACCTGCTGTGGGCTGGCCGATACGGTGACCGTCCGCGCAATGGTGGCGCTGTTGGCATCCACCTGCGAAGTCTGGTCAATCGCGATCAGCTTCACACCGGTCTCGATCAGTTTTGTCACATCGCCATCGGGCATGTCGGTGTCGATGCTCTTGACGCGACCCGTCCAGTATACATCCACCCGGTCCCCCGGCCGTAGGAAACCCGACACGCCAGAGGCCACGTCCACCTTGATTGCAAAGGCCCGCTGACCGCGGTCCAGACGCGACGTCAGGCCCGCATCCCCGCCCGGTTCGCTGACCTTGGCTGTCATGAACGCTTCGTTCAGCTCAATCCGCCGCAGGGCCACGCGCAATTCATCGCCTTCGACAACGATGGGGGTTGCCTCGTCGAAAAAGTCTTCGGGAAGTGTTTGTTTCGGCCAATGAGCCAGTTTCACATCTTCCGGCTGGATCAGCTCGCCATATTCGATCGCACGTGTCGCAACATAGATCTGTTGCGTTGGCACAGCCTCGGTTGCGCGATCGCGCTCTTGTTGAAGCGCGTTTTCATACGCACCGATGTAGTTCTGGGCCATGTAAACCGCGAACCCTGCCAAGCCCAAACCGGCGATCAGTACCAGTCCAAAGACGATACGCATATTGCCTCCTTTCAAGACCCGGTCAGAAAACCTGCCCAGGAACCCTATTGTTTCCAATCTTGTACAGCCCGATTGTGGCGGCTCCTTGGATCAATTGTGACCGAAGCAAGAAATCGTCACGCCACAACAGAAAGAGGCGCCGCAAAGGGCGCCTCTTCATGACTGATCGACCTATCCCAATTGAAAAGGGAGCGCCGAGGCGCACCCTGATCAAAGCCAAGAGCTTTTCGCTTAGCTTCCGAAGCCGTCGTTTTGGCCGGCAACGGCACCACCTGCGGCGCCAATCAGACCAACAGAGTTGGTTTCGATTGTCGTCCAGGCAGCAACTGCCAACCCTACGACCGCGGCGGTAAGAACAACCCAGTCAACTGTGACTGCGCCGTCTTCGTCCTTACGGAATTTATTCAGAAAACTTGTCACGCTATACTCCTTCGTATTAGGCGGCTGGGAAAGGCGCAATTGGCGCACCTTTCCCGAGGGATATTTCTATCCTAAGGAGCTATTAGCTGCCGAAGCCGTCGTTCTGGCCAGCAACCGCGCCACCTGCAGCACCGATCAGGCCTGTGGTGTTGCCTTCGATTGCTGTGTAGGCTGCAACTGCGAGGCCCACGACCGCGGCTGTCAGAACAACCCAGTCAACTGTTACGGCGCCGTTTTCGTCTTTGCGGAAGTTTTTGATGAACTTGATCATGTTAGTCTCCATTAGTCCTAGTTTTGCTCACGTTGGCCAAGTCCGGAACTTTGTGTTGAGCGCTCTCTCTTTCGCTCCATCCCGTCTTGGATGAGTAGTTTTTGACCTTGGATTGGGGCAGCAGTTTGACGCGATTGGTCCGATTTTGCAGCCTGCGAAAAAAGCGACCTATTTTCGCCCAACACATTGTTTTAAAACGCTTAAAAAAAATCAATTAAGCTAACTTTTCATTAATACCGGCTTTTTTCGGGGGTTTCGCGAATTGCATTGAAGCCGGAATAGAAACGAAATGGCTTTGACGTGCAGATTGTGCGATAATTCGGAAAAACGGGTATCGAGCAGGAACCTGACAATGAATCGATTTTTGATCATGGCGGTCTGTGCCATGTCGTTCTGTACGACCGGCGCATATGCAGAACCGGCCCCATTTCCCGAATTTTCCGCCAAACGCGTCAAGCCACCGTCATCGGGAGCCAAGAAACGCATCACCGTCCAAATCGCCCCGCAAGCGCCTCGCGTGGCTGCAGCACCCGCAACCCCGGCCGCGCAACCGCGGGCCGGTGGTGGCGACACCTATTCGTGGTTCTGGGGCGACATTTCCCCATCTCTTGATGCCAAGGGCCCGGGGCGTTTGGGGCCCGCCTTAGTGCGTCTGTCCAATCCACCGGCAGGGCAAGGCGTTGCTGCCCCACGTTTGCAGGACCTGCAGAACATCGCCGAACAACATGGGCGCGAGATCCTGATGACCACCGTGGGCACGCGTGTATCCCCAGCATTGGCGCTTGCCGTCATCGCGGTTGAATCGTCGGGTCGGCAGGACGCCCAAAGCTCTGCCGGGGCGCAAGGGCTGATGCAGCTCATGCCCGCCACCGCCGAACGCTTTGGCGTTCAGGACCGCCTGTCCCCTGCGCAGAACATCAAGGGCGGCGTGGCCTTCCTCGATTTCCTGATGGAGACGTTCGACAACGACGTCATTCTTGTGCTGGCCGGGTACAATGCCGGGGAAAACGCCGTGCTGCGCAACAACGGGGTTCCCGACTATGCCGAAACGCGCGCTTACGTGCCCAAGGTGCTGGCGGCGTTCCAGACCGCCAAGGGCCTGTGCCTGACGCCGCCACAGCTTGTCACCGATGGCTGTGTGTTCCGCGTCGCATCACGGTAGCACGGCACCGGGGTTCATGATGCCCTTGGGATCCAGCGCGTCCTTGATGGCCCGCATGCTTGCCAGTTTGACCGGATCGCCATAGCGGGCCAAATCGGCTTTCTTCAGGCGGCCAATGCCGTGTTCGGCACTGATCGATCCGCCAAGATCATGTGTGATGTCATGCACCACCCGTTTGATCCGGTCGCGTTCCTCAAGAAAGTCATTGCGCGACTGTCCGGGCGGCGGAAAGACATTATAGTGCAGGTTGCCATCGCCCACATGGCCAAAGCAATTCACCCGGAACGCCCCGATTTCGGAAATCGCCTGTCCGACACGGGAAATAAACACCGGCAATTCGCCCAGCGGCACAGACACATCATGGCTTGAGACCGATCCGATCCGGCGGTTGGCCTCGGGGATGTGTTCCCGTACCGACCAGAATTCGGTCCGTTGCGCTTCGGATTGCGCGATCACGGCATCGTTGGAAATGCCCTCGGCTTCTGCGCTCATGAACAGGTCTTCAAGTGCCGCCTGCGGATCAAGTCCGCGCGGCAGCCCGATATCAATCAACACCATCCATTCTGGCGGCTGCCCGGAAAACGGTTGCCGGATGTCCGGCAGTTGCTCGGTCAGAAAGTCGAGGCCCGTCTTATGTATCAACTCAAAGCCACTGACGCTCTCTCCCAACTGCGCGCGCGCCAGGGACAACAGCTCAAGCGCGGCAGTGGCGTCGCGGATGGCAAAAAACGCGGTGCCCTGGCTTGCCGGTTTCGGAAAAAGCTTGAGCGCCGCGGCGGTGATGATCCCCAAGGTGCCCTCTGCCCCAACCAGAAGATTGCGCAGATCGTAGCCGGTGTTGTCTTTGCGCAGACGCTTAAGCCCATGCCAGATCGATCCATCCGGCATCACCGCTTCCAGCCCCAGACACAGGTCACGCGCATTTCCGTAGCGCAGCACGTTCACCCCTCCGGCATTTGTGCTCAGCAACCCGCCAATCCGGGCCGACCCTTCAGAGGCCAGCGACAAGGGGAACAACCGATCCTGCTCTGCCGCCGCTGACTGGATATTGGCCAGGATGACCCCGGCATCGGCGATCAGAACGTTCTCTTGCGGATAGACCGCGCGGATGTTCGTCATGCGCTCCAGCGACAGGATCAGCGGCGTCTTGGCATCGCTGTCCGGTGCGATCTGGCCGCCGACAAGCCCGGTGCCACCCCCATAGGGCACAATACCAATCCCTGCGTCGCCACAGGCTTTGACCAAGGCGGCAACCTCTTGCGTTGTGCGCGGGCGCGCAACAAATCCGCCAGCGCCCTGCCAGCGGCCACGCGGTTCTTCAAGGTAGGATTGCTCAGCCGGTGCAAACATATCGGCTGTAAAATGCTGAGACAGCGTGTCGATGAAAGAACTGTCAGCAGAATCGCGCGGCATGAATCGTCTCCGGATCAAGGGTCTTGGGCATCTCTCAGCCATTGCGGCTGCAGAACCACCACCGTAGGCCGCGACGGCAAATCCCGCAATGACAGCTCCAGGAACGCGCTGTCGCGGCGGTCGATGATGAAACTGTCCTGCACCTGTTCCAGAAAGGCATCGAGCGCAAACCCCGAAAACCAGTGCATCGGGATCACAACGCTGGACTTGAGCCGCTCCACGATCCGCACCATCACCTCGCGGGGCAGGGTATAGCCGCCGTCCACCGGCACCATGACCACATCCAGCCGCCCGATCGCGGCGTATTGCTGTTCATTGGGTTCGTGATGCAGGTGGCCCAGATGGCCGATACACAGGCCTTCAACTTCGAAGATAAAGATCGAATTGCCGTTTTCCTCGGTCCCGCCCATGCGCGACCGGATATCGGTCGAGACGTTGCGCACAAGCATCTCGCCCAGGTCAAGGTGATGCTCAATCCCTTCCCCGAACGGCCCCCAGCCGGGCAGAACATGCTTGATGGCCGGATCGGGATAGGCGGTCCAATGGGTCTCGTGCGCGTGGTTCATGGTCACGACATCCGGGATCATCTGCGTGTTGCCCAGGAACCCGGTGAAATCCGTGGCAACGTTCAAGCCGCCCGGTGTCTGCAACAGAAAGGTTGCATGCGCGACATAGTGAAGACGGACGCTGAACTCGGGCACCGGTTCGGTCCAGGACGCTTTATGGATATAGGCGGCACCGGGAGTGGCGTCAGCGATGGCAAGGCAGTGGCTTGCCCGGCGCGTCTCGGATTGGGCCATTGCGGCTCCGGCAACGCAAGTCAGGCAAAGTGTGAACAGCAGCTGGGCCAATCTCATCGCAATACCTCCTGCCGAAAAGGTAGCTCAGCGCCGGGACGGTGCAAGCCTCTTTGAAGAGGCTTGATCAAGGCCGTTCGAACGGCCTTTTACCCGGCATCCGTCCGTCCGCGCCGGTCCAGCCGCAGTTGCGCGTAAAGGACATGCGTGCGCCAGCGTCCGTCGATCTGCAGATAGCTTTGCGCCACACCTTCGTATTTGAACCCGGATTTTTCCAGCAACCCGCGCGAGGCCTGGTTTTCCGGCAGACAGGCGGCCTCGATCCGGCTCAGATCCAGGCGATCAAAGGCATAATGCACCACCGCCTCGATGGCTTCGCGCATATACCCTTCGCGCGCGAAGGGCTCGCCAATCCAGTAGCCCAGCGTGCCCGCCTGTGCCGGACCACGCCGGATATTGTCCAGCGTGATCGCGCCCAGAAGCATATTGTCCTCGCGCCGCAACAGGAACAACGGCACCGCCGTCCCGCTCGAAATTGCGCGATTGGCCCAATACACCCGGTTGGTAAAAGCTCTCCGGCTCAGATGGTCTTCGGCCCAGCTGGGTTCCCACTTGGCCAGAAAGGCCTCGCTGTCGCGCCGCAGGGCACTCCACGGATTGAAATCGCTGTGCATCGGTGGCCGCAGCACCATCCGCTCTGTATCCAGCCGGAGTTTGCGCCGCAGTCCGAGCATCAGGCCACGCGACGTTGATGCAAAGCGTCCAGATCCGGTGCGGCGTCCACAGGGCCATAAAGCGCCAGTGCAGCCGGGGCTTCGCGCACCAGATGATCGGCAAACGCCCGCACGTCCCCGGTGGTCACGCTGTCGATGCGCGACACGGTGTCTTCCAGCGCCGGAACCTCGCCCCAGATCTGGGTCATACGCGCCAGCCGTTCACAGCGCGACGACGGGCTTTCCAGCCCCATCAGCAAGCCCGCCTTCATCTGCGCCCGCGCCCGCGCCACCTCGGCAGGGGACATGTCGTCTGCGGCGCGTTTCATCTCGTCAACGGTCAGATGCGCAAGATCGTGGATCTCGTCCCCGCTGGTCCCGGCATAAATCGTTGTCATGCCTGTGTCGCTATAGGCGCCGGTCTGGGCAAATATGGTGTAACAGAGCCCGCGCTTTTCGCGGATTTCCTGGAACAGACGGCTCGACATGCCGCCGCCAAGTGCCACCGAATAGACCTGTGCGGCATAAAACGCCGGATCGCGGTATCCCGGCGATTCAAACGCCAGCGCGATATGGGCCTGTTCCAGATCCTTGACCTGACGGCTTTCGCCGCCTTCAAACTGCGCACTGTCGGCGGAAAGCGCAGGGCGGTTGGGCATATCGGCAAACAATGCTTCGGCCTGCCGCACAACCGCCTCGTGATCAACCGCACCGGCCGCTGACAGGATCATCTGATCGGGGCCGTAATGCTCGGCCACAAAGGTCCGAAGGTCGGCTTCGGAAAAGCGCGATACGCGGTCGGTCTCGCCAAGGATGGTGCGGCCAAGCGCCTGATCGGGATAGGCGCGCTCTTGCAGCCAGTCAAAGATCACGTCGTCCGGGGTATCCAGCGCTTGCCCGATTTCCTGCAGGATCACGTGGCGTTCCACCTCGATCTCTTTGGGGTCAAACACAGGGTTACGCAAAATGTCCGCGATCACATCCAGCGCCAGCCCGGTATCGCTGCGCAGCACACGCGCGTAATAGGCTGTGACCTCGCGCGACGTGTAGGCGTTGATATACCCGCCCACATCCTCAATCGCCTCGGCGATCTGCAACGCGCTGCGCGTCTCGGTCCCTTTGAACGCCATATGCTCCAGGAAATGCGCGATGCCGTTCTGCTCGGGGCGCTCGTGCCGCCCGCCTGCGGTCACCCAGATCCCGATAGCGGCGCTTTCCAGACCGGGCATATGCTCGGTGACGATGCGAAAGCCGTTTGAAAGCGTGGCGGTCTGGACGGTCAAGAGGCGATCCGATCTTTGATAAGCGTTTCAAGTTGGGCAAGGTCGTTGGGCACCCGCGTCAGCCGTTCGTCACGGTCAAACAGGTCCGCCATCCGCTCGGGCAGGGGCGGGCGGATGCCGCTGGCCTTTTCAACCGCGTCGGGGAATTTGGCGGGATGCGCGGTGGCGAGGGTGATCATCGGCACGCTCGGGTCCTTCAACTTTTCCGCAACCTGCACACCGATCGCCGAATGTGGGCAAAGCAACTCGCCCATATGCGCGTTGGCATGTGTGATCATCGCAAGTGTTTCCTCCTCGGACACGCGCCCGCTGTCATAGTGTTCGCGCAGCACCTGCATCGCGCCTTGGCTGACGTGGAAGCCACCTGCTTTGAGTTCACCCATCAGTTGCGCCACCGCATTGCCATCGCGGTCATAGGCATCGAACAAGGCGCGTTCAAAGTTCGACGACACCTGAATGTCCATCGACGGGCTGATCGACGGGGTGACGCTGTCGGTCACATAGCCGCCCGTGCTCAGGCAGCGGTGCAGGATGTCGTTCTGGTTCGTTGCTACCACCAGCCGGTCAATCGGCAGGCCCATGCGCTTGGCGATATAGCCTGCGAAGATGTCCCCGAAATTTCCGGTCGGCACCGTGAAGCTGACTTTGCGATCCGGGGCACCCAAAGACACGGCAGACGAGAAGTAGTAAACCACCTGCGCGAGAACGCGGCCCCAGTTGATCGAGTTCACACCCGCCAATTTGACCCCATCGCGGAAGTCGAAATCGTTGAACATGTCCTTGAGCCGCGCCTGACAATCGTCAAAGTCGCCCTCAAGCGCCAACGCGTGCACGTTGGATTCGGTCGGCGTGGTCATCTGGCGGCGCTGCACTTCAGACACGCGGCCATGCGGGTAAAGAATGAACACATCCACCGCGTCCAGACCCCGGAATGCTTCAATCGCGGCAGAGCCTGTATCGCCCGACGTCGCCCCGACGATGGTCACACGCTTGCCAGAGCGCGAAAGCGCCTCCTGAAACATCTGACCGATCAGCTGCATCGCAAAGTCTTTGAAGGCCAGCGTCGGCCCGTGGAACAGCTCCAGCAGGAAATGCCCCGATCCCAGTTGCACCAAAGGCGCGCGGGCGTCGTGGCCGAACGTGGCATAGGCCTTGGCGATCAGGTCCGCGAACACCTCATCGGTGAATGCGTCACCCACAAACGGGCGCATGACGCGGTAGGCGATGTCCTCATAGGGCAGGCCGTGCATCGCGCGGATGTCGTCGGCAGACAGCGTCGGGATCGTTTCGGGCACATAGAGGCCCCCATCGCGGGCGAGGCCCGACAGCATCGTGTCTTCAAATCCAAGCGCCGGGGCTTTGCCGCGGGTCGAGATGTATTGCATCAGGCCGTGCCTTCCTTGCCTTTGCGTTGCCGCCAGATAAACGTGCCCGTCATCACCACCCAGATAAAGGCGAGCGAAAACCACGTAATCGCGTATTGCAGGTGATCGTTTGGAATCCCGCTGGTGTCCACCGGCAGGGGCGTCACACCGGGATCAGGTGGCGACATGTTGCGGGCAATCACCAACACCGGTTCTGTGCCCAGCACCTCTGACATCTGGTCGATGTCCCGCGCAAACCATGTGTTGCCCGCGATGTCATTCTCGGGTGTCGAACTGTTGCGGTCATCCGGCCAGTGCAGATTGCCCTGCACCTCCACCGTCTCGCCCAGCCGCGTACGGTCGGCGTCGCGCTGGTCCACGGGGATAAAGCCCCGGTCCAACAGGACGCGCCGCCCGTCATTCAGCGTGTAGGGCGAGATCACGCGGTATCCCGCGCCGATCCGTTTTTGCGACACCAACACCAGCGCTTCCTCTGAACCGATCTCTCCGATCAGCGCGACGGGCTGGTAGCGGTCCCGGTCAGGCATCACCACAGACAGGGGTGGGATCGCTTCGAACGGACCGCTGATACGCTCTTCAATCTCGGCCAGAACACCGCGCTTCCACTCAAGCCGCTGCATCTGCCATGTGCCCAGCCACAGCAGGATCGCGGTCCCGATCAGACCAAACAGCAATGGGACGATATGTCGGGACAATTCGGGCTCCGGTACATGACAAAGGCGCGCCGGTGGGGCGCGCCTTGCTTTATCCTTGGTGGTCGGCCCGGTTCAAGCCGGAACCGACGTGCCGGTCTTACTGACCCCAGACATAGATCGCGGCGAACAGGAACAGCCAGACCACGTCAACAAAGTGCCAGTACCACGCAGCCGCTTCGAACCCGATATGCTTGTCCTGGGTAAAGTGCCCACGACGCAGGCGCAGGTAGCAGACAAACAGGAAGATCGTGCCGATGATCACGTGCGCGCCGTGGAAACCGGTCGCCATGAAGAAGTTGGCGCCATAAATGTTGCCAGCAAAGCCAAAGCCCGCATGCGTGTATTCATAAGCCTGCAGGCCTGTGAAGATCACACCCAGACCAATCGCGATGATCAGGCCCCACTTCATGTCTTCGCGATTGTCCTCATGGACCAGCGCGTGGTGGGCCCATGTGGCGGCCGCACCCGAGCACAGCAGGATCAGCGTGTTGATCAGGGGCAGGTGCCACGGATCGAACGTCTCGATACCTGCCGGAGGCCAGACACCGTCAATCGCCGGGCTGTCGGGGCCCATCGGGTACATCGCGTGCTTGAAGAAGCTCCAGAACCACGCGGCAAAGAACATCACTTCGGACATGATGAACAGGATGAACCCGTATTTCAGACCGATCCGCACCACCGGCGTGTGATCGCCAACGTGGCTTTCCGTGACAACGTCTGCCCACCAGCCGAACATGACGTAAAGAACGCCAACCAAGCCGATAAGGAACATCCACGGGCCACTGCCGTGCATCCAAAGTACGGCCCCGAAGAGCATCACGAACCCTGCGACTGCGCCGATAAATGGCCAGACTGAGGGGTTCAGAATGTGATAATCATGATCTTTTGCGTGCGCCATGTGTAGTCCCTCGTGGCTATGCGTTAGTTCAAAGAACCGCTGTCAGATGCGTCAACGTCGAGCATGGCCTGCATTTCTTCAGACATCTCGATCTCGTGGAACGTATAAGACAGGGTGATGTGTTTTGCGTGTTTTGCGTCAGCGTCGTTGATGATGTCAGGATCAACGAAGAAGCTGACGGGCATCTCAACCCGTTCACCGGGCATCAGGATCTGCTCTTCAAAGCAGAAACACGCGATTTTCGAAAAGTAGAGCCCCGCGCCAAACGGCGCGACATTGTAGCTGGCCGAGCCTGCGATCGGCTTGTCGGTCGGGTTGTAGGCCTCGTAAAAGGCCAGACCTTCTTCGCCTAGGCGCAGTTCCACCTCAAGCTGCATGGGCTTGAATTCCCACGGCATGCCGCGTTCAAGCGACGCGTCGAACCGCACCTTGATGGTCCGGTCCAGAATTTCCGTGCTGCCCGCTTCGGCAACATTCGTAGAGCCGCCATAGCCGGTCACGCGGCAAAACCAGTCATAAAGTGGCACCGACGCCCAGGCCATCGCCCCCATGAAGAGAACAACGCCAAACCCCTGGAGAGCCGTCTTGGTCTTCGGATCAAGTGTCTTCATTGTGTCACCGTTTGTGTCGAGGCAGGTTCATAGTCTCCGCGCGTGACTTTCACGACGGTTAGTCCAAAAACGATTGCGATCACACCAACCAGAACCAGTCCGACACCCACGTTGCGGCTGTATCGGCGCGTGTGAAGCTCGTGTTGTTTTGACAGGCTCATGCCCACACTCCGAACTTGTCGAAACCGGCTTCCACCAGGATCGCACCGAAATGGGCGAAGAGGTAAAGCAACGACAGTTTGAAGAATTTGCGCTCGACAAGGAAATTGTCCTCTTCCGACATATCCTCGTCGCGCTTCCAGATCTGCACCGCGCCCCGCAGGAACAATACGTTCAGAACCACGGCAACCGTCAGGTAGATCGGCCCGCCGATAGAGGTGAACCCGGCTCCAATGGCCAGAACGGCCAGCAGCACAGTGTAGACCAGAATGTGAATGCGGGTGGAGCGACGGCCATGTGTGACCGTCAGCATCGGAACATCCGCGTTGTCATAATCCTTGCGCATGAACAGCGCCAGCGCCCAGAAATGCGGCGGCGTCCACATGAATGTCAGGCAGAACATCAGCACCGATTCAACGCTGATCCCGCCGGTTGCCACCGCCCAGCCGATCATCGGAGGGAACGCGCCTGCCGCGCCACCGATCACGATGTTCTGCGGTGTCCAGCGCTTGAGCCACATCGTGTAGATCACGACGTAAAAGAAAATGGTAAAGGCCAGAAGCCCTGCAGCCACCCAGTTTGAAGCCAGCCCAAGGAACACAACCGAAAAGGCCGACAGTGCAATACCGATGGCAAATGCCTCATCACCGGTGACCTTGCCCGCAGGAATCGGACGGCGCTGCGTGCGCTTCATCACCGCATCAATATCGGCATCCCACCACATATTCAGCGCACCAGACGCGCCGCCACCGATGGCAATAAACAGGATCGCACAGAAGCCGATGAACGGGTGTACCGGTGTCGGTGCGGCCAACAGACCGACAAACGCTGTGAAAACAACCAACGTCATCACGCGCGGTTTGAGCAACGCAAAGTAGTCGCTGAACTGCGCTTCGGTGTCGTGGCTGTGTGCTTGGGTGTTGATGCTTGTATCGGTCACGAGTGTCTCAACAAAGTTGGGGCAGGGGGGCCGTGCAGGGATCACGGCGCGCGGTCGATCCCGCGCGCCTGTGTCAGGTTCAGTTGGTCAGAACAGTCCGAACGTCGACATATTCGCCGGCGTCCTTGGAGGCAGCCAACCAGGCATCATAGGCATCCTGGCTCACCACTTTGACGGTGATCGGCATGTACGCATGTGCAAGACCGCAGAGTTCCGAACACTGGCCGAAATAGATGCCTTCCTGCTCCGCGTTGAACCACAGTTCCGCCAGACGGCCGGGAACCGCGTCCTGCTTCACGCCGAACGCCGGGATGGTCCAGGAATGGATCACGTCCGCGGCAGTGACCTGCATCACGACGGTTTTGCCAACCGGAACAATCACGGATGTGTCTGTCGCCAGAAGGAAGTCTTCCTTCGTGAAGCCTGCCTCGATCAGCTGGCCTTCAACTTCAGGGGACATGCGGTTTTCGCCACCGGTGAAGGGCGATCCGATCATGTAGGAATCATAGGCCACGTCTTCACCGACATATTCGTAGCCCCAGTACCACTGGTATCCGGTGACCTTGATGGTCAGGTCGCCTTCGGGGATTTCCTGCTGCTTGAACAGAACGGGCAGCGAAAATGCACCAATGAACACCAGAACAAGAATGGGACCCACGGTCCATGCAATCTCGATCGGGCTGTTATGGGTGAAGGTGGATGGCGTTGGGTTGGCTTTGCGGTTGTACCGTACGACGCAATAGGCCAGCAGCGCCGTCACAAAAAGCACGATGACGGTGATGATCACGAGGATCAGGCCGTCCAGCCACTGAAGGTCCCGCGCGAGTTCGGTTACGGCAGGCTGAAAGCCGGTGCCCGAATCGACCGGACGGCCAATTGTTTCCAGTGTCTGCTGTGCAAACGCGGGTGCGGCACCAAGAGCGGCGGTCAAGCCCAGGAGCAATGATTTGAGTTGCATGTCTTACCCTGATCGGTTGCGAGTTTGTTCGAGTTCGGGGAAAACAGTCACCTCGCATCCCGCGAGTCTGCACGCCCCGTTGTCTTGGCGACGGTTAAAACCATATTCTGTGCATCAGGAAAAGCAGCTTGCTTGCGGCAAAACCGCACTTTCTTTGATCTAGATCAACAAAGCCCCCCGGAGGTTTCATGTCAGAGTCGTCATTCCAGCCGTTTGAGACGCATTTGGATCAGGACAGAGCGCTTTCGCTGCTCAAAGAGGCCGTGGCCGGGGCCGAGGATGGGGAGTTGTTCCTGGAACGTCGCCGGTCCGAGGTGCTGGTGTTCGATGACGGGCGTGTCAAGACGGCCAGCTATGACGCTTCCGAAGGGTTTGGCCTCAGGGCTGTGCGCGGCGAGGTCGCGGGATACGCGCATTCCACCGATATCTCCGAAGCGGCGATCAAACGGGCCACGGAAACTGCCCGGCTGGCTGTGGGCGAGGGGGGCGGCACCCTGGCCGACCGGCCATCTGGCACAAACACAAAGCTCTATACCGATGCCGATCCGATTGCCGGGCACAGTTTTCCCGTCAAAGTCGACACCCTGCGCGAGATCGACGCCTTTGCCCGCGATTTGGACGCGCGGGTGGTTCAGGTCAGCGCGACCATCGCGGCGTCCTTGCAAGAGGTCGCCATCCTGCGCCCCGAAGGCACATTGGTGTCCGACACCCGCCCGATGACCCGGGTGAATGTCAGCGTGATCGTCGAACAGAACGGCCGCCGCGAATCGGGAACGGCAGGCGGTGGCGGGCGCGTGATGCTGGATGGATTGCTCGATCCGTCCGACTGGCAGGACAAGGCCCGCGAAGCGTTGCGCATTGCGCTGGTCAACCTTGACGCCGTGCCCGCCCCGGCCGGGGTGATGGACATCGTGCTTGGCCCCGGCTGGCCCGGGATCCTGTTGCACGAAGCTGTCGGGCACGGGCTGGAGGGCGATTTCAACCGCAAAGGCAGCTCGGCCTTTGCCGGGTTGATGGGCCAGCAGGTGGCCTCCAAGGGGGTGACGGTGCTGGATGACGGCACGATCCCCGATCGCCGCGGGTCGATCACCGTAGATGACGAGGGCACACCGTCGGGCAAGAACGTGCTGATCGAAGACGGCAAACTGGTCGGCTTCATGCAGGACCGCCAGAACGCGCGCTTGATGGGAGTGGCCCCAACCGGCAACGGGCGGCGTGAAAGCTACGCCCACATCCCGATGCCGCGCATGACCAACACCTATATGTTGGGCGGTGATGCCGATCCGGGTGAAATCGTTGCGGATCTGAAGGACGGCATCTGGGCGGTTGGCTTTGGCGGTGGCCAGGTCGATATCACCAACGGCAAGTTCGTGTTTTCATGTACCGAAGCCTACCGCGTCAAAGACGGCAAGGTCGGCGCCCCGGTCAAAGGCGCCACATTGATCGGCGACGGGGCCACCGCCCTGAAACAGATTCGCGCGCTGGGCAACGACATGTCGCTTGATCCCGGCATGGGGAATTGCGGCAAACAGGGTCAATGGGTGCCGGTTGGCGTTGGTCAGCCCACCGTGATGATCGGAGGTTTGACCGTCGGCGGGGCTCAGGCGTAAAAATTTTCCATTCGAAAACAATGGTATATGGCGCGCGCTGCCGATTTGTCGCACGAATCTCGATTGGGTTTACGCCTGATTAACCAGTGAATGGCTATTCCTGTTCCTGCAAGCAGACGGGGACAGGATGCCATTGGAACACAACTCTTCCACTCACCCCCTAATCCCACCCACCACGGAAGACCAAAAGGTCGACTGGCTCCGTCTCTTGCGCTCCCGACGTGTCGGGATCAGCACGTTTTACCGCCTGATGGGCGAATACGGCTCTGCCGCAACAGCGCTGGATCATCTGCCCGAAATTGCCCGCGCAGCCGGGGTCGAAAACTACGCGGTTTGCCCCGAAGGCGTCGTTCAAGCCGAACTCACCGCGGCCCGCCAGCACAGTGCGCAACTGCTCTGTCGCGGCGATGACAACTATCCCGCGTCTCTGGCGGAACTTGACGATGCGCCGCCCTTGCTCTGGGCCATCGGTGCCGTCGAAACTCTGACCAAGCCAATGATCGCCCTTGTCGGTGCGCGCAACGCGTCGTCTCTGGGCACCCGCATGGCGCGATCACTGGCAGGCGGATTGGCCGAGGCTGGCTTTGTAATCGTCTCCGGCATGGCGCGAGGCGTCGATACGGCGGCGCATCTGGCGGCACTCGACGCGGCAACCGTCGCGGTTCTGGGCGGCGGTGTCGACGTGATTTACCCAGCCGAAAACACGGCATTGGCGCAGGACATCGTGACCAAGGGCGGTGTCCGGCTGAGTGAACAACCCATGGGCCTGCACCCGCAGGCGCGGCACTTTCCGGCCCGCAATCGCATCATTTCGGGGCTGGCCAAAGCCGTTGTCGTGGTCGAAGCGGCGGCAAAATCCGGGTCTCTCATCACCGCGCGCGCCGCATTGGATCAGGGGCGCGATGTGATGGCTGTACCCGGCCATCCGTTCGATGCGCGGGCAGGGGGATGCAATATGCTCTTGCGGGACGGCGCGCGCCTTGTGCGCAACGCCGAGGACGTGATCGAAGCCCTTGCCCCGATTGCCGAACCCGCTCCGGAATTGCCGCTTGCACCGCCGCCGCAACCGCGCAGCCTGGCGCAAACGGCCCGGTTGCATCAGGATATCCTGAACCGGCTTGGCCCATCCCCCGTGGGGGAGGACCAGTTGATCCGCGATCTGGGTGCGACATCACGTGCGGTGTCTCCGGCCCTGACGGACCTGGAAATGGAAGGGCGGGTGCATCGCCATCCGGGGGGGCTCGTTTCGCGCGTCAGCTAGGTTGTAAGCCCATGGTAAAAAACGTTTTATCAGTGCAGAGAGCGCGCATGAGACACCGTTTCCCCCCGTGCTGCCGCTTTTGACGCGTCCCGGCACATAAGCGGCGTCACGCTCTGCGACCGATTGACAATTCGCGCTTGCACACCACATCTTGCGCCGCCATATGCGGTCCACCCGGGCCGCTTCCGGGCTGTATAAAAAGGGTAGCGCGCAATGCCAGTAGTTGTTGTCGAATCTCCGGCCAAAGCCAAAACGATCAACAAATATCTGGGGTCCGATTACACTGTTCTGGCGTCTTACGGGCATGTGCGGGACCTGCCGCCTAAAGACGGATCGGTCGATACGGACAACGAATTCGAGATGAAATGGGAAGTCGGCGCTGATTCCCGCAAACATGTCGCGGCCATCGCCGATGCGTTGAAAAACGACGACGCCATCATTCTTGCGACTGACCCCGACCGCGAAGGCGAAGCGATTTCCTGGCACCTGAAAGAAGCGTTGACCAAGCGCCGGGCGATCAAGAAATCCACCGATGTCAAACGCGTCACCTTCAACGCCATCACCAAGGCCGCCGTGACCGAAGCGATGGCCAATCCGCGCGATATTGATGTGCCGCTGGTGGATGCGTATCTGGCCCGCCGCGCGCTTGATTACCTTGTGGGTTTCAACCTGAGCCCGGTGCTCTGGCGCAAACTTCCCGGCGCGCGCAGCGCGGGTCGTGTGCAATCGGTCTGCCTGCGCCTGATTGTCGAACGTGAGATGGAGATCGAAGCCTTCAAGGCGCGCGAATACTGGTCCGTCAAGGCGCTGCTGGCAACACCGCGCGGGCAGGAATACGAAGCTCGGTTGACGGTGCTCGCGGGCAATAAGCTCGACCGCTACGATCTCGAGAACGAAACCCAGGCGGAACTGGCCGTTCAGGCGATCAGCAGTCGCGATTTGACCGTGAAATCGGTCGAGGCTAAGCCGGGCTCCCGCAACCCGTCGGCCCCCTTCATGACCTCGACGCTGCAGCAGGAAGCCAGCCGCAAATTCGGCATGGGTGCGCGCCAAACAATGAACGCCGCGCAGCGCCTCTACGAGGCCGGGCACATCACCTATATGCGGACCGACGGGATCGACATGGCCCCCGAAGCCGTGGAAGAAGCCCGCGCCGCAATCAAGGATCGCTATGGCGACTCCTACGTGCCCAAAAGCCCGCGGATCTATAAAAACAAGGCCAAGAACGCACAGGAAGCGCACGAATGTATCCGCCCAACGGATATGTCCAAGGATGCCGCCAGCCTGAAAATCAGCGAACCGGACCAGCGCAAGCTGTACGATCTGATCTGGAAGCGGACGCTCGCCTGCCAGATGGAATCGGCGCGTCTTGAGCGCACCACCGTGGATGTAGGTAGTGACGACGGTCAGGTTGTGCTGCGGGCCACCGGTCAGGTCGTGCTGTTCGACGGGTTCCTGCGGGTCTACGAAGAGGGCCGCGATGACGCCGTGGTCGATGACGATGACAAGCGCCTGCCTCAGATCGCCCAGGGCGAACCGGCCCAAAAGCGCAGCATCACGCCTGACCAGCATTTCACCCAGCCACCGCCCCGCTATACCGAGGCAACGCTGGTCAAGCGGATGGAAGAACTGGGCATCGGTCGCCCCTCGACCTATGCCAGCATCATCACCACGATCCAGGACCGCGAATATGTCCGCAAGGATCAGAACCGCCTGATCCCCGAAGACAAGGGCCGGATCGTTACGATCTTCCTGCTCAATTTCTTCAAACGCTACGTGGAATACGATTTCACCGCCGCGCTTGAAGCCGAACTGGACGATGTCAGCGCCGGAGAGAAGGACTACAAGGTCCTGCTCGACCGCTTCTGGCGCGACTTCTCGGCAGCGATTGGCGAAACCTCGGAACTGCGCATTACCGAGGTGCTCGACGTGCTGGATGATGCCTTGGCCCCGCAACTGTATCCGCCACGCGAAGACGGAAGCGATCCGCGCACCTGTCCGCTGTGTGGCGAAGGGCAGCTGCATCTCAAGACCTCGCGCACCGGCGGGTTCGTGGGCTGCGGTCGCTATCCCGAATGTCGCTACACCCGCCCCATTGGCGGCGATGCGGCCGAAACCGGCGACCGCGTGCTGGGCGAAGACCAAGGCGACGAAATTTCCCTGCGCTCGGGGCGGTTTGGCCCCTATGTGCAGCGCGGTGAAGTGACCGAGGACAACAAGAAGCCCAAGCGCGCCAGCCTGCCCAAGGGCTGGCAGGCCGATGAGATGACGCTGGAAAAGGCACTCACCTTGCTCAGCCTGCCGCGGGTGGTTGGTGAACACCCCGAAGGCGGCGCGATCAGCGCCAATTTCGGACGGTTTGGCCCGTATATCATGCACAAGGGACCGGAGGACGCGAAACCGGTCTATGCCAACCTCAAGGATCCCACCGATGTGTTCGAGATCGGGATGAACCGCGCGGTGGAACTGCTGGCCGAAAAACGCGCCAATCCGGGTCGCGGACGCGGGGCTGCGGCCAAGCCATTGAAAGAGCTGGGCGAACATCCCGAAGATGGCGGAATGATCGCGGTGATGGACGGCCGCTATGGGCCGTATGTAAAATGGGAAAAGGTCAATGCGACCTTGCCCAAAGACGTAGAGCCGGACGCCGTCACAATGGACATGGCGCTGGCGTTGATCGCCGAAAAAGCTGCCAAGAAGACCACCAAGAAGAAACCTGCGAAAAAAGCGGCAGCAAAAAAGCCCGCGGCCAAGAAATCAGCCGCGAAAAAACCAGCCGCCAAGAAACCGGCCGCCAAGAAATCCGCGTCCTGACGGGCAAATCGCACAGCACCGCGCGGCCCCATCCGGACGCCGCGCGAACCATCACGCCACGCGTGCCATGCTGCACGACCCACCACTGCGGTGGGTCACCGTCCCAAACGCAGCCCCCTCAGACATAAAACGCACAATTAATAGGCAGATGTTGACCAATCACCCGCCTGAAAGTGTCAACCTTTTCAATGTCGTGACAAGTTGACAGTCGCGGGAAGCGCACGCGCAGCCGTTGACTTAATCGGTCCGACACGCCACAAGCAGTGCGATTAGGACGATAAGGGGAATGTCGATGAAAAAGGTCTACGGATCGGCGGCCGAGGCACTGGATGGGGTCCTGACGGACGGGATGCTGATCGCAGCAGGCGGATTCGGTCTCAGCGGCATTCCGGAACTGCTTTTGAATGCCATCCGCGACAGTGGGGCTAAGGATCTGACCTTTGCCTCCAACAACGCGGGTGTGGACGATTTTGGCATCGGGATCCTGTTGCAGACCCGCCAGGTCAAAAAGATGATCAGCTCTTACGTGGGGGAAAACGCGGAATTCATGCGTCAGTACCTGTCCGGAGAGCTGGAGCTGGAATTCAATCCGCAAGGCACGCTGGCCGAACGCATGCGCGCCGGTGGGGCCGGGATCCCGGGCTTTTACACCAAAACCGGTGTTGGCACGGTGATTGCCGAAGGCAAGGACCACCGCGACTTCAACGGCGAAACCTACATCATGGAAGAAGGCATCTTTGCCGACCTGTCCATCGTCAAAGCCTGGAAAGCCGACACAACCGGCAACGCGATTTTCCGCAAGACCGCGCGCAACTTCAATCCGCCGGCGGCGATGTGCGGCAAGGTCTGCATCATGGAGGTCGAAGAGATCGTGCAACCGGGCGAACTGGACCCGGATCACATTCATCTGCCGGGTATCTACGTGCACCGGATCATTCAGGGTGACCATGAAAAGCGCATTGAACAGCGCACCACCCGTCCGCGTCCGGCGGCGTAACAAGGATTTAGATCGAACCCGTGGAACGCGTTGCGGAGAAGCGTAAGCTGACATCTGTGCTTGACGACAGTCAGGCCCTGGCCGGGTTTTCCCGACTCGATGTCTCTATGGTCATCACGAACCCGAACTCCCGCGACAACCCGATCGTCTACATCAACGACGCGTTCGAACGCACAACCGGCTATCAGCGATCCTCGGTCATCGGCCGCAATTGCCGGTTCCTGCAGGGGCCGGATACCGACCCCGACACCGTGCGCCGGATGCGTTCCGCAATCGAGGCGCTGGAAGACATAAGCGTCGATATCCTGAACTACCGCGCCAATGGTGAGCCGTTTGTGAACCGCCTGCTGATGGCACCGATTCTGGATGCGCAGGGCAAGCCGGTCTATTTCCTCGGCATCCAGAAAGAGCTGCGCGACGAAGAGCAGGATCAGGCCAATGACGCTGCGCGTCTGCATCTTGATTCGGTCTGTTCACGGGTCAGCAAGGATCTGGGCCTGATTGTCAGTTCGCTGGTCGACAACCGCGACCGCACGATGCCCAAATCCGAAGAAGACCGGGTTCGGCTGCTGCGCGCCCTTGATGTGTTGCCGCGCCGTCTGGAATGCCTGCAATTCGTCTACGAAGAAATGCAGCTTGCCGATGAACAGTGGAATCGCGACGGCATCGACCTCGGGTCGCTCCTGTCGCGGATCTCGCACACCATCGCCCATAACGAAGGCCGCCCCGGCGTGCGCTTCGTGTCTCTGGTCGAACCGCTTGAGGTGAACCTGGAAACCGCGATCCGCGTGGCGCTGATGACCTTCGAACTGGTGTCGAACGCGTTTCAGCATGCGTTTGACGGGTTGGATCAGGGCTATCTCGAACTGCGCGTCAACCGGCTGGCGGCGGGCGGTCTGCGGATGACGATTGCCGATGACGGTGTGGGCATTCCATCAAAACACGCGTATCCCTCCAAGACATCTGTCGGAGGACTGCTGGTGACATCGCTTCTCGACGGTCTGGACGCGACGCTGAACGTGGCGCGCGGGGCTGCCGGAACCGTGATTATGGTCGACGTGCCCGTCGGCTTTACCGATATCAAAGATTAACGCCGCACATCTGTGCGCTGAAGACAAACGAAGGGACGACCAATCATGGCATGGGACCGCAATCAAATGGCCGCACGCGCCGCCCAGGAACTGCAGGACGGTTGGTATGTGAACCTCGGCATCGGGATTCCGACGCTGGTGTCCAACCACATTCCGGATGGTGTTGAGGTGACCCTTCAATCCGAAAACGGCATGTTGGGCATGGGTCCGTTTCCCTATGAAGGTGAAGAAGACCCGGACCTGATCAACGCGGGCAAGCAGACCATCACGGAATTGCCGCAGACCTCGTATTTCGACAGCGCGACCAGCTTTGGCATGATCCGCGGCGGCAAGATTGCCATGGCGATCCTCGGTGCGATGGAAGTCGCGGAAAACGGCGATCTGGCAAACTGGATGATTCCCGGCAAGCTCGTCAAAGGCATGGGCGGCGCAATGGACCTTGTCGCCGGTGTGGGCCGCGTGGTGGTTGTGATGGACCACACCAACAAGCATGGCGACAGCAAGGTGCTCAAGGAATGCACGCTGCCCCTGACCGGCAAGGGCGTGGTGGACCGGATCATCACCAATCTGGGTGTGCTGGATGTGGTGGACGGCGGTTTGAAAATCGTTGAGACCGCAGACGGCGTGACCGAAGACGAACTGCGCGCCGCGACGCAGGCCACACTTGTCTGAGTTCGACATCACCCGGGAAGAGGACGGCGCCAAGGGCCGATACGTCATTCAACTCGACGGGGCAGAGGCGGAACTGACCTATTCGATCGCATCCCCCAAGATGCGGATTGCGGATCACACGGGTGTCCCGGATGCCTTTCGCGGGACCGGGGCCGGGGTGGCGCTGGTCACACGGATGGTCGCGGACGCCCGTGCCGAGGGCTTCAGGATCGTTCCGCTCTGCCCGTTTGTGAACGCACAGCGCCGCAAACACCCGGACTGGGCCGACGCGTTTAACGTCTGACGCGTCGACACGGTGCCAGTTGGGCGGTCTGCCTCAGCGTGCGCCCCCACAAACATAACGCACGTAATTCTTCCTTAAATGCGCGGGTTCAAGGCCGCAGGCCGCCGCGCATCGCCGACGCGCCCCCACGCGGCGGCGATTGGGTGTCGTCAGCGCAATGCCTTGAGGTCACACGGATTTGGCAAGCATTAAGCGCTCATCTCTAAGGTCGTATCGCCACCGCGCGCGTCGTCAATGCGCAGCTTGTGCTCAAGGTCCGATCCGCCCAGCAAGACGGTCATTCAGTCGCCAAGGCCAAATGCTCTGACGATTGCTACACAGCGTTTGGTTTTGGCGTCCTGATTAGGATCAAAGCCCCTCAAACGCGCAAAGCGCGTGCACATCCATGCCCATCGCTTCCAGCTTGGCGCGCCCGCCCAGTTCCGGCAGGTCGATCACGAACGCGCAGCCAATGGTCTCGCCACCCAGCCGTTCGATCAGTTTCAGACCGGCCTCGGCGGTGCCGCCCGTCGCCAGAAGGTCATCCACCAGCAGGATCTTCTCACCGGCCTGAATGGCGTCGTCATGCACCTCCATGATGGCTTCGCCATATTCCAGTGAATATTCTTCCGAAATCACCGCGCCGGGCAGTTTGCCTTTCTTGCGGATCGGCACGAAGCCCACGGACAACTGGTGCGCAATCGCGCCGCCAAGGATAAACCCGCGCGCCTCCAGTCCGACCACCTTGTCGAACCGCACACCGGCATAGGGGTGCAGCAACTGGTCAATCGCCATGCGAAACCCGCGCGGATCCGCGAAAAGCGTGGTCACGTCGCGGAACATGATCCCTTCATGCGGAAAATCGACAATGGTGCGGATGTAGTCTTTGACGGTCTTGGTCGGGGTCATAAAATCCTCAGGTGCTGCGACGCGCCATGGCGGTCAGCGCGCCCATGGCAATCAGGGTGGCCCCGCCTGCGCGGGTCAGCCAGGTGATGACAGAGGTCTTGCCGATCCAGCCCCGCAACCGGTCCGCGGCCAGCGCATAGGCAAAGGCATTAAGCGCGGCGAGACCGACAAAGGTGGCGATCAGGATGGCAAACTGCGGCCCAAGCGGCGCGTCGGGTGTGATGAATTGCGGCACGAAGGCAATAAAGAACGCGATGGATTTCGGGTTCAGCGCCGTGACCAGGGCCGCATGGGAAAAAACGTGGCGCGCATGGGACGCCTGCGCGGTATCCGGCAGACCGGCGGCAGGGGCCGACCGGATCAGCTTGATCCCAAGCCACACCAGATACACCGCCCCAACCCATTTCAGAACGGTAAACAACATGGCCGACGCCATCACCAGCGCCCCCAGACCCGCCAATGACAGGCTCATCGCGATCAGATCCCCCAGCGCCACGCCGCTGGCCGACGCCACGGCCACCCGTCGCCCCTGGCTCAGCGCGTAGGAGAGCACCAGCAGCACGGTGGGTCCCGGGATCAACAGCAACGCGGTTGATGCCGCCACAAAGGTCAGCCAAAGGTCAAACGGCATAAAGGTGTCTCCGGTCAGTCAGCCGTCCCAGAAAGCACGCGCCCCGCCACCGCGTCCAGCTTTTTGAGCATCCTTGGGTCGCGGGCCTCGGGGGCGGTGATCAGCGCATGTTCCAGCGCGGTGTCACAGCCGTGCGGGCAGGGCGCGTGCTCCGTCCCCAACAGCGCCGGAAGCGCCGCGATCATCGCCCGGGCCTTTTCGGCGTTTCCGTGTAAAACTCGAATGATATCAGTCACCTGCACGGCGTCGTGGCGCGGATGCCAACAATCGTAATCCGTCACCATCGCCACACTCGCGTAGCACAGCTCGGCCTCCCGGGCGAGCTTGGCTTCGGGCATATTGGTCATGCCGATCACCGCGCATCCCCACTGGTCACGATAAAATTGCGATTCCGCCATGGTCGAAAACTGTGGCCCCTCCATCGCCAGATAGGTCCCGCCGTCGTGGACAGTCACCCTCGCGCCCCGCGCTGCTGTGGCACAGATTGCCCCCAATCCACCACAGACCGGATGCGCCATCGACACATGCGCCACGCAGCCGGTGCCGAAAAAGCTCTTGTCCCGCGCCACCGTGCGGTCGATGAACTGATCCACGATCACAAAATCCCCCGGTGCCATGTCGTCCCGAAACGACCCGCAGGCGCTGACACTCACCACATCCGTCACCCCCAGCCGCTTCAAAGCATCGACATTCGCGCGGTAGGGCACATCGGACGGGCTGTGCACGTGGCCGCGCCCGTGCCGGGGCAGGAACACCACCTCCAAGCCGTCCAGCCGCCCACAAAACAGCGCGTCCGACGGTGCCCCCCAAGGCGTGTCGACCGTGATCCACTCCGCGTCCGCCAACCCAGCGACGGAATACAGACCGGACCCCCCGATCACCCCAAGTTTGCGCTGAACCATATCCTGCCCTTCCCAAAGGTGACGCCAGTTTTGCAGTGCGCCCGCCCCACATCAACCGTGACATGCAGGCAACGCATGTCGGTTGCGCAAATGGGGCAATGGTCATTTGACCGCGAACCGATTATCCGACCCCTCTGATCCCAAAGCCCCCGAGAGAGCGTATGCCCAAAGGTTTGCTGGCCTCCTTTGCCAACCGTCTTGCCATTCCTGACCTCAGCCTGATGCCCAAAGAGCGCCTGACCCCGGCACGTATCCGCATCGAACTGCTGTCCGGTCTGACCGTCGCGCTTGCGCTGGTGCCCGAGGCGGTGGCCTTTGCCTTCGTCGCCGGTGTGCACCCGTTGGTGGGGCTGTATGCTGCCTTCCTCGTCGGCCTGATCACCGCGCTGATCGGTGGCCGCCCCGGCATGATCTCGGGCGCGACCGGGGCGCTGGCGGTTGTCATGGTGGCTCTCGTTGCCCAGCACGGGGTCGAATACCTCTTTGCCACGGTGGTGCTGATGGGCATCCTGCAAATCACCGCGGGTGCGCTGCGATGGGGCAAGTTCATTCGCCTTGTGCCGCACCCGGTGATGCTGGGCTTTGTGAACGGTCTGGCGATCGTGATTTTCCTCGCCCAGCTGGGCCAATTCAAAGTGCCTGGGACAATGGAAAACACCGGCCACGGCGTTGGTGGCGGCGAATGGCTGTCGGGCATGCCGCTTTACCTGATGCTGGGCCTCACGGTGCTCACAATGGCGATCATCTGGGTCATGCCCCGCATCAGCCGTGTCGTCCCTGCGCCGCTTGTCGGGATCGCGGTTGTCGCGGCATTGGTGATCGGCTTCAACCTCGACGTGCCACGCGTCGGCGACCTGGCCTCCATCCAGGGCGGCTTGCCGAGCTTCCACATCCCCACTGTCCCGCTCACATGGGAGACGTTCCAGATCATCCTGCCCTACGCGGTGATCTTGGCCGCCATCGGCCTCATCGAATCCCTGCTGACCCTGAACCTTGTGGGTGAGATTACCGGCGAACGGGGCGGCGCGTCTCAGGAATGTATCGCCCAGGGCATCGCCAACACCGTGACCGGCTTTTTCGGCGGCATGGGGGGCTGTGCGATGATCGGACAGTCGATGATCAACGTGAAATCGGGCGGGCGCACCCGCGTTGCAGGCATTGCCGCCGCGCTGTTTCTGCTCATCTTCATCATGTTTGCGGCACCCCTGATCGAACTGATCCCGCTCGCCGCGCTGGTTGGCGTGATGTTCATGGTGGTGATCGGCACGTTTGCGTGGAACTCGCTCACCATCCTGCGCAAAGTGCCGCTGACCGACGCTTTCGTGATCCTGCTCGTCACCGTTGTGACCGTGCTCGAAGACCTCGCCGTGGCGGTGGTTGTCGGCGTGATCGTCTCGGCGCTGGCCTATGCCTGGAACAACGCCCGCCGCATCCACGCTATCACCCGCGAAAGCCGGACGGAAACAGGCGCAAAAGTCTACGAAATTCAGGGGCCTCTGTTCTTTGGCTCATCTGATGGATTTACCGAACTCTTTGACGTGGCGGGTGATCCCGACCTCGTGATCGCCGATTTCGCGCAAAGCCGCGTCGTGGACCAATCGGCGCTTCAAGCGATCGAGGCCGTGGCCGGCAAATACGAAGCCGCTGGCAAACAACTCCAGCTCCGCCACCTGAGCCGCGATTGCCACAAACTGCTGTCCAAGGCGGGCCACCTTGTTGTCGAAAACGACGACGATCCCGACTACGCGCTGGCAGTGGATTACGGTGTCAAAACCGGAATTCTGGGCGATCACTGACGAAAAGGGACAGGCCAGCACAGGCCTGTCAGACGGTGATGATCGGGTCTTTGCCCCCCGCCTTATGAGTATCAGACGGGACCACCGTCTGAAAAATCGGCACGTCTTTGTTGTTCGGGTTGGGTTTGCAATAGACAAACAGGCAGTTCATCGCGGCTGCGTGACTGCCTGCTGCGCGATGCACGTTGCCGGTGCCGATGCTGGCTGAAAAATTGACATGGACCTTCATGTCGCCACCACCATCCAATGTCGCGAGATGCGCCTGCATCGGGTCGCTGTTCAAGGCATTGACAAGCGCCGGTGCCATGTCTTGCACGTCCAGCGTTGAATGCGTTCCAACCTCCGCCTTTGGCAGCGGATTGGCATGACGGGTCTTGCTGTTGTTTGTCCAACTGCCATCGCTTTCCTTGGTGTGAAAAGACGCGTTGGAATCCTTGGCGTTGTCGGTATGCACCGTGGCGGTCACTCGCGCCCGTTGAAACAACGGGTGGTTGGCAAGCTCTCCGGCGGTGGCGTGTTTTGACGAATGCGCATGCGGTCCGGCAGCGGAGTGCACCGGGTTTGACAAGGCAATTGAAACTTCGTGGAGTTGCCAGTTCTTTCTCGCGTATGGCATCGTGACGTCCTTCCCTGGGCTTTCGGTGACCGATCATTCGGCAAAGGGAGTGCCTGCCGATATTGACCTTACGTCAAGCGAACCATGAACGCGTGTCTCGGGTCAAGACGTGGCTGTTGCACAAGGCTTGTGGCGCAAACCTGTGTTTTGGGTTGAGTGCCGGTGGCCAAGGCCCCTAAATCGCAACCGATCAGGCGTCAGCGGCCGTTTGACTGGGCAAAAACGCCTCAACCGCAGCCGTCGCAATCACAAGCGTTTTGCCGGTGTCCGGGTTGGTCACATTTAATCCGCCCTCGACCGCCTGCACACTGGCCCGGCCGCGCGGCAGGTTTTCTGCCAGGGCCGCGCAGTCGACTTGCGATGGATCAGCCACCCCCACTGTCACCTGCACCCGCATCTGGTCATGTGGCACGCTGGTGGCCTCGAACAGCGGGATGGACGAATGCCGGATCGCGTCCTCGATCGCGCGGGCGGCGGCTTTGGTATAGTCCATCCCGTACTGATCGTTGCCCATCCCCATTTCGATGATAAAGCGCTGGTCGCTCATGCCGCGCCCTCCACATCCAAAGCGACCGAGATCGCGACGTTTGCAATGACCGTCGGTTTGCCGCCATCTGAGCGCGGCACGTCCAGACCACCTATGCGGGGCACCACGGTGACCTGACCGTACGGGAACAGCGTACGGATCGTACCGGTGTCGACCTGGTCAGGCTGCTGCACGCCCACCTCAACCGTGATCTGCATCTCGGATTTGTCCTTGCCGTAAAGCTCGGCCAGATTGATCGAATTGTGCCAAAGTGCATCCCGGACCGCGCGCGAGGCCGCTTCGGTATAGTCCTGCCGCCGCAGCGATGATCCCATGCCGAATTCGGTCAGAAGTCGTTTGAGTGCCATGTCGTATTAACCTTCTCTTAAAGGACCGGATCGGACCCAATGTTTCGCGCGCGAAACATTTCGAACCGGTTGTGCCGCTCGCACACAAACCATCCGGGGGATGCTTTGAGGTGAGAACGAGCGGAGCCTTGGGAATGCATGCTGACCTATTCTCCGGGCCGTTTGAGGCTGAATTTCTCGCGGATCACCGAATAATCGCGGTAGCCCATGCGGGTCAGGGGATTAAAGCTCAGCACATCAAAGATCCCGTCCTTGATGCAGTCATCACGCATATGCACACCGGTGACTTCACCAAAGACCGCGAAATTCGCGTCACCGGGTAGTTTCACGATCTGCGTCAGCTTGCATTCCAGCGTCGCAGGCGCCTGCGCCACGCGGGGGCAATTGATTGTGTCGCATTCCGCCTTTTCGATCCCGGCCAGTTCGAATTCATCCACATCCTTGTCCCATGGGCCGGACGACTGGTTCATCACGTCCCGCATGGCGTATTCCACGATGTTCACCGCGAACACACCCGTGTCCCGGATCTGCGCGACGCTGTCTTTCGTGTCGCCCCTGTCTTCCTTGGCCGAGGTCGATGCGAACATGACCTGCGGCGGCACGTAGGCGACCGCGTTGAAAAACGAGTAAGGCGCAAGGTTGTCCTGCCCATCCGCGCCGCGTGTTGAAATCCAGCCAATGGGGCGGGGCGTAACGATGGCGTTGAATGGGTTGTGGGGCAGGCCGTGGCCGTCTTCGGGACGATAGAACATGAGGTGTCGGTTCCGTGTTTGCCGTGGAATTGTTCGCGTGATAGGCCGTTTCGAAGCGGAATGCACGGGGGTGCGCACGCGTCAACAAAGAGCAGCGAGATGTTCACCCTAAGCGCGGAAACCCAAGACGACTGGTGGGAGGTGGAAGCCCTCTATGACCTGTGTTTTGCACCGGGTCGGGAGGCCCTGTCGTCTTACCGGCTGCGCGACGGGGTTGCGCCGGTTGCGGCCCTGTCGCGGGTGGCACGGGACGAGCAAGGCATTCTGGGCGGGGCCATTCGCTACTGGCCGGTTCTGGTGGGCGGCGCACAAACCCTGTTGCTGGGCCCGGTGGCGGTGCACCCGACGGCGCAAGGCGAAGGTTTGGGCGGCGCGTTGATCCGTGACAGTCTTGAACAGGCGCGTCAGGAGAACTGGGCGCGGGTGCTGCTGGTGGGGGATGCGCCCTATTACGCGCGGTTTGGATTCGCGCTGTTGACCGATGTGAACATGCCGCCTCCGACCAACCCGGCGCGGGTGCTGGGGCTGGAACTGCGCCCCGGCGCATGGCGCGGGGTTCGGGGCGACGTGACGCGCGACGCTTGAAGAGCGGCGTTTGAATCCCAATCTTACTGATATGACCGGAAGTGATCTTGTCCCGATGGACACCCAAACCGCCATTGCCAACCTCGCGCGCCGTCACAAGGCGGCGGGGGGTGTGGGGATGCAAGTCCTGAACATGGTTGGCGGACGTGCCGAAAACCTGTTGGAACGCCTGCCTGATCCCGTGAAACTGGGCTTGGAAGGCGCAACCGAACGGGCGCTGAAAGTGGCGCTGTACGCTGCGAAACATTCGCGCGGCGTGGTGCCGGACCAGAAAGGATGGCTGAACACCGCGCTGACCACAACCATGGGCGCGGTCGGAGGGGCGGGCGGTCTGCCCACTGCGCTGGCCGAGTTGCCCGTGACCACCACGGTGCTGTTGCGCGCGGTGCAGGGGATCGCCGCGGAACACGGGTTTGATCCGAATGATCCGGACGTTCTTGGCGATTGCCTGACGGTGTTTGCCAGCGCGGGTCCGCTGGCAGAGGATGACGGCGCGAACACGGCGTTTTTCAGCACGCGGGTGACCCTGACAGGGGCGGCGGTGCATGGGATCCTGAAATCGGTGGCCCCCCGGCTTGCCACCGTGTTAGGCCAGAAACTGGCGGCGCAGACCGTGCCGATCCTTGGGGCTGCGGCAGGGGCTGCAACGAATTATGCGTTTACCAGCTACTATCAGGAAATGGCGCATGTGCATTTCGGGCTGCGGCGTCTGGCCATCGATTCCGGCCAATCAGAGACATTGTTGGTGGAAGACCTCAAGCGCGCGATCAAAAACGTGTAGACCGCGTAAATCGTCCGATCTCTTCACCTCTTCTTAAGGTTAACCGGTCAATTTGTCGGTGTTTCGGATATCGCGCCGAAACGTGACCGGACGGGGGCAGGGCGGACCAATTATTGATCCGGCACGGAACGCCTTGTTCCCGTCTGTGCAACGCCAATGCGGGTCGGGCACCGGACAATCCGGACCGAATGTGGCCAGAACGGCCAGACGCCATGCCCGTAGCGAAATGACGGTCCTGACCAGCGCAAAACGTGGTGGTCAGGCCGTTTGCGCCAAAGCGGTTCCGGGGATCAGGTCAGACTGCGCAGGTATTCCATCACGGCCGGGCGCGCGCTTTGATCGCCTGCATCCCGGCTGGCATGGATGACGGCGCGCACATCGTCGAGATTGCAGCGGCGTAACAGGTGTTTGACCGGACCGATAGAGGCCGGGCGCATGGACAGCGCGTTGAGGCCGAGTGCGGTCATACACAAGGCTTCGACCGGACGTCCCGCATCTTCGCCACAGAACGACAAGGGCGTGTTGGTGGCGGCGCAGCGGGTGATGATGTCTTCGAGAAAAGTCAGGAAGCTGATGTTCAGCGTGTCATAGCGGCGGCGCACGCGTTCGTTTTCGCGGTCTGCGGCAAAGAAAAACTGCTTGAGATCGTTGCCGCCAATCGACAGGAAATCGACCTCTTCGTAGAACTTCTTGCAGGCAAAGGCGAGCGACGGGGTTTCCAGCATCGCGCCGATTTCCAAGGTTTCCGGGATCCGGTGGCCCAGTTTCAGTTCCCGGGCAATGGCCTTGTCGACCTCGGCGCGGGCCAGGCGGTATTCGTCGTATTGCGCGATGAAGGGGAACATCAGCGTCATCGGACGACCGTTCGCCGCGCGCAGGAGGGCCTGCAACTGCATCCGCATCACACCCGGTTTGTCCAGCCCGACGCGGATCGCGCGCCAGCCCAGGGCCGGGTTCGGTTCGTCCTGCGGTTTCATGTAGGGCAGAACCTTGTCCGACCCGATGTCGAGCGTGCGGAAGACCACGCGCTTGCCCTTGGCGGCGTCAAGGACGCGGGCATAGAGTTCGGCCAGTTCGGTGCGACGCGGCATCTGGTTGCGGACAAGGAACTGCAATTCCGTCCGGAACAGCCCGACACCTTCGGCCCCCGAGCTTTCCAGCGATGGCAAATCCGCCATCAACCCTGCGTTCATGTCCATCCGGATGGTTTTGCCACACAGGGTGGTGGCCGGTTTGTCGCGGATCGACGCATAGCGTTCCTGCGCCTTGGCCTGCATCGCCATCTTGTCGCGGAAGGCGGCGACGACGGTGTCATCCGGGCGAAGATGCACGATCCCCTGATCCCCATCGACCATGACGTGATCGCCATTCAGCGCTTCGTTCTGGATGCGCTTGGTGTTGATGACCAATGGAATGGCAAGCGCGCGGGCAATGATGGCGGCATGGCTGCCGACCGAGCCTTCCTCAAGAATGATCCCGCGCAGTTTACGACCGTATTCAAGCAGTTCGCCGGGGCCGATGTTCCGCGCGACGAGAATGGGGTTTTCGGGCAGTTCCGCGCCGGTTTGAACGCCTTGCCCGGTCAGAATGCGCAGCAGGCGGTTGGACAGGTCGTCCAGATCCTGCAGGCGTTCGCGCAGATAGGCATCATTGGCCTGGGACATGCGGGCGCGCACATCGGATTGTTCTTTTTCGACTGCGGCTTCGGCGCTCAGGCCGCGATCGATGTTTTCCTCCATGCGCCGGAGCCAGCCCTTGGAGTTGGCAAACATCCGGTAGGCTTCGAGCACCTGAACCTGTTCGGCATCTTCGACCGCGCCGGCCAGAAGCTGATCGACGCTGATGCGCAGGTTTTCGATGGCGTCCAGCAGCCGTTTGCGTTCGGTTTGCGGATCGTCCCCGACAAGGTTGGTCACGATGACGCGCGGTTCATGCAGCCAGACGTAGCCTTCGGCCGTGCCTTCCTGCGCGGTTGAGCCGCGCAACAGGACGGATTCGGTGTGACGGGCGCGCAGGGCGGCGCCTTCGCCAACGAACGCGCCAAGTTCCGTCATTTCGGCAAGGACCATCGCAACAACTTCAAGCGCGTAAACCTCGTCAGCGCTGAATTGGCGGGCCTCTTTCGATTGCATCACCAACACGCCAAGCTTTTCGCCAAGCCGCTGGATCGGCACGCCAAGGAAGCTGGAGTAAATCTCTTCGCCGGTTTCCGGCATATAGCGGAAACCGTGGGCAGACGGCGCATCGGCGGTGTTGACGATCCGCCCGGTGCGCGCGACCCGACCCACAAGGCCTTCGCCCAGCTTCATCCGGGTCTGGTGCACCGCTTCGGCGTTCAGACCCTGCGTGGCGCAAAGCTCAAGGGTTTCGTCGTCGCGGAACAGGTAGATCGAGCACACTTCGGTGCCCATCGAATCCGCGGTCAGATGAGTGATCTGGTCGAGCCGTTCCTGACCCGCGGCTTCGCTTGCCATCGTGTCGCGCAAGCGCCCCAGCAGCTTGCGGCTTTCACTTTCCGCGCGCTCAACCATAGTCTGCCCCTCAAGCACCGCCCCGGGTGACGGTGTCCGTCACGAGCTTAGGCGGCTTTTTCCAGTTCAAAGGCATCATGCAGCGCTTGCACCGCAAGTTCCATGTATTTCCGGTCGATCAGAACGGATATTTTTATCTCGGAGGTTGTGATGACCTTGATGTTGATCCCCTCACGCGAGAGTACCTCGAACATTTTGGCCGCGACGCCTGTGTGGCTTCGCATGCCGATGCCCACCACCGAGATCTTGGCGACGGCGGTGTCGGCAACGATGTCGTGGAAGTTGATGTCTCCGCGCTCTTTCGCGTCGATCATGGATTTCTCGGCGCGTTTCACCTGATCGGTCGGGCAGGAGAAGGTCATGTCGGTGCGGCCGTCTTCCGAGATGTTCTGCACGATCATGTCCACATTGACGCCCGCCTCGGAGAGCGGGGTGAAGATGGCGGCTGCGATGCCAGGGCGGTCGGCGACTGACACCAGCGTCATCTTTGCCTCATCGCGGGAATAGGCCACGCCTGCGACTACATTGCTTTCCATGATGTCCTCCTCGTCGCAGACCAATGTGCCTGCGTCGTCTGATTGTTCCTCGAAACTGCTGAGCACGCGCAGTTTCACCTTGTAGCGCATTGCGAGTTCGACCGAGCGGGTCTGCAGCACTTTTGCACCCAGCGACGCAAGTTCAAGCATTTCCTCGAACGCGATCTTGTCCAGCTTGCGGGCCTTGTCGCAGATGCGCGGATCGGTGGTGTAGACGCCGTCCACGTCGGTGTAGATGTCGCAGCGCTCCGCGTTGAAAGCGGCAGCAAAAGCGACGGCAGTGGTGTCGGACCCACCGCGCCCCAGCGTGGTGATGCGGCCATCCGGGCCAATGCCCTGAAAACCAGCGACAACAGCGACTTTCATGCCTTCGCTGAACTTCTGCAGGATGTTGGCTGGTGGGATATCTTCGATCCGCGCGGCGGCGTGGGCATCGGTGGTTTTCACCGGCACCTGCCAGCCCTGCCAGGAGCGTGCGGGCACGTCCATTTCCTGCAAGGTCAGCGCCATCAGGCCCGCGGTGACGTTTTCGCCCGAGGACACAACCGCGTCGTATTCGCGGGCGTCGAACAGTGGCGATGTTTCGTTGACATAGCCGACCAGTTTGTTCGTCTCACCCGACATGGCCGAGACGATGACGATGACGTCATAGCCCTTGGACACTTCAACGCCGACGCGTTTGGCCACGCGCTTGATCCGGTCAAGCGTCGCGACAGATGTTCCGCCGAATTTCATCACGAGAATGGGCATTGTGGCCTCCCCGGGGTCAAACTTGCCGGTCCTTTACGTGTGGGAGCGTGAGGGTGCAAGGGGCGTGTGCCGCGAAGCGGTTTCAGCGCGGGCGGTAGTCCACCGGCTGGAAGGTCTCGGCGTTCAGAAGGGTTTCCTTGCCGGGCACCACATCGGTGTTTTGCGCCGTGACCGCCACCCAGCCTGAAGGCGTGTGTTCAAGCACGAATACAAGGATCGTGCTGCGATCTTTTGCGGGCGACCCATCGGGAGCCGTTTGCCCGGCCAGATGAAAGCGGCAGTGAACAACCGCGTGCTCTGCACCCAGCATGCGGGTGGTGATGACGCCGGGGGTGAGTGTTGTTTGCGCGAAGAACGATTTCAGCGCGTAGTCATGGGCTTTGGCAATGGCATTGCGGTTGCGCCACCACAGACCGGTGACATTGACGAAATCGGCGTCGGCGGCAAACAGGGCGGCAATCGCCGCGCCGTTGCGGGTGTGCCACGCTTTTGCAAAGGCATGCGGGAAATCGGCAGGTGTTGCGACGGTCAAAACGGCATCGGGTCGCCGTTCCACATCTCGAAGCAACCGGTGGTTTTCAGGGACAGGTGATCGAACCGGTCCAGCAAGCCGGGCGCAGAGTCTTCAGTGCCGATGGCGGCGGCGCTTGAACCCATGTCGGTGCGCACCCAGCCGGGATGGTAGATGCCAACTGCGATGTTCTTGGGTTTCAGATCGACGGCAAGGTTGCGCCCCAGATTAAGCGCGGCGGCCTTGGAGGCGCGATAGATGTAGGCTTGTCCCCCGGCGCGTTCGCTGGATCCCATCTGGGACGAGATGATCGCGATCTTGGGGGTTTGCGACAGCGCCAGGTTGGGCAGGAACGCCATCGCCGTGAGGTAAACGCCGGTCACGTTGGTCGCAAAGGTGTCGGCCCACAGCTGCGTGTCGGTCAGCCCGGTCACTGGCAGGCCCTTTTCAAGATACACACCGGCGTTGCAGACCAGAAGGTCGATGGGCGTGTCCTTGAGCTGCGCGGCAAGGGCGCTGGCGCTCTTTGGATCGCGCACGTCCAGCGGCAGAAGCTTGGGATCGTTGCTTGCGCGCGTGGTGCCGTACACCGAATGCCCCCTCGCTTCGGCTTCGGAGACAAGGGCCGCGCCGATGCCGCGATTGGCACCGGTGATCAGGATGTTCATCAGTTGGACTTTCGTGTGGGCGTGAAAGGAAGCGGTGCGACGGGAACGCCGTCTTCGATCAGCTTTTTGGCCTCATCGCCGCGTGCTTCACCCCAGATCGGGCGTTCGGGCGCATCGCCGGAATGGATCGCGCGTGCCTCGGACGCGAAGTTCTTTCCGACGTAGTCCGAGTTCTTTTCGACGTGCTTTTTCAACTCTGCCAAGGCCTGTTCGGCGGGGCTGGCGGGTTCGGACAGTTTTGGTTTGGCCGGAACGGGCGCGTCGCTGTCCTTGGTGCTGACGCGGGGGGCCATCATGGCCTTGGCCACATCCGAAGATCCGCACACCGCGCAGGTGACCATGCCCGCAGACAACAATTTGTCGAATGCATCGCTGGACTGGAACCAGCTGTCGAACCGATGGTCTTTGTCGCATTTCAGTGTGAACTGGATCATATCCGTGTCTCTGTCGTAAGCCCGGCCTGATTATTTTCGTGACCTAACAAGGATAAGCTCCTTCGCGCGGACATCAAGCGCCAAGTCGGGAGCAAATGTCGCGCATCAGCGCATCCAGATTGGTGTCCTGATGCAGCGCGCGCCGTGCGGCTGCGGCGAATTCCTTTTGGCGCGCGGGGTTGGTCAGGTCTGTAACTGCAGTTGCGATCTCGACCGCATTGGCCGCCTCGATCGCGGCCTTTGCATCCCCCAGACGCTGGTAGGCGGCGCTGAAATTGCCGGTGTCCGACCCGTGGATGATCGCGGAGTCGAACGCAGCGGGTTCATAGGGCGTATGACCGCCGCGGTCGGTCAGTGATCCGGCCACGAAGGTGGTGCCGGCCAACTGATACCACAGCGGCATTTCTCCCAACGTGTCGACCAGGTAAACGTCGACACCGTCCGGCGTCTCGCCCCGGCTGCGGCGGGCAAAGGATAAACCGCGCGCTTGCAGGTTTGCGATGATCGCGTCGGCGCGTTTCGGATGGCGCGGGGCGAGGATCAGCTTGAGGTCGGGGATGTCGGCCTGTGCCCGTTTGTGGGCATCAAGAAGCAGCGCGTCCTCCCCGCCATGCGTGGAGGCAGCCAGCCACGTCGTTGTCCGGTCGAAGTGCTGCGCCAGCTCTGCCGGGACGGGCAGGGTGGGCGGGGTGTAGAGCGCCTTGAGGTCGAACACCGGGCCAACGGCGGTGTGTGGCAGTCCAATATCGCGGAAGCGGGCCAGTGACCGGCTGTCCTGTGCCGATAGATATGACACCCGGCTCAGAACGCGTTTGGCAAATCGCGGAAATCTGGCCCACCCCCGCGCCGTGCGCTCCGTCAGGCGGGCACCGATCAACAGGACCGGACCGGGGCAGTTGAGAAAGCGATGTGGCCAGATATCGGATTCGACCGTGATATAGCCGGTGACAGACCACTGCCGCATCATGCGCCGGGTGACGTGGGACAGGTCAAGCGGGGCAAGGCGGATGTCGGTGTTGGGCAGCGACCAGCCCTCTGCCATGTCGCGGGCGCTTTGCGTGTTGACGGTGATCAGCAGCCGCACCCCACGATCCAGCAGCGCCGACAGAACCGGCTTTACCGAGGTTAGTTCCCCGTTCGAGGCCGCGTGCATCCACACCCGCGCGCCGGGATCCGTTGGACCGGTTCGGGCCAGCCGATCCGATAGCGTGGCCCAGTCCCGCCGGAGGCAGAGTTTGACCACGATCCCGCATGCCAGCAGGCCAACAACAAGGCGGTAGAGCAGCATCAGACGCCTCGCATCACGCCGAGATCATGCCGCAGAGGACGCGGACAGCGTGTCGCGGATCCGCTGTTCCAGGATCCCGAGCAGCACCTCATTGTCGAAGCGGTCTTCGGCGGTTTGCCGCGCGCGTTGTGACATTGCGCCGGGATCCTTGACCGCGATGGCCTTGGCGATGGCATCTGAAAACCCGGTCTGGTCGTGTTCTTCGACCAGAAACCCGGTTTCGCCTTCGTTAATCGCTTCGGGGATACCGGCATGGCGCGTCGAAACGGTAATGCACCCACAGGCCATCGCTTCCTGTATGGCGGTGGGCAAGCCTTCGGTGTTGCCATCGCGCGCGGTGACGGAGTGTTGCAGGAAAAACTGTGTCCGCTTTAGCGTGTCCCGCACGGTATTGTGCGGTTGCGCGCCGTGAAAGCGCAGCTTGTCCTCGACCCCCAATTCCGTCGCAAGCGCGCGGGTGGCTTCAAGCAGCGGGCCGTCGCCGATGAAATCCAGACGCGCATCGGGGTAGGCGGTTGTGGCGTCGGCAAAGGCACGTAGCGTGATGTGCGGTGCTTTCTTTTCGACAAAGCGGCCGACGGCAAGAAAGCTGAGCGGGATCTTGGCCTCTGGTGCGAATTTGCGCACGTCGACGCCGGACGGGATGACGTTGCTGTTGGGGTGCGAAATGCCGTGCCGGTGCAGGTTGTCGAGCAGGAACCGCGAGACCGAAAACACCCCCGCCAGCCGCGGCATCATCTTGCGATAGGCCGCGCGCATGCGTTCGGTACGGATGGCCTTGGACGCATCGGTGCCCCGGAAATAGGTAAAGATCGGAATGCCAAGGCTGTTGGCCAGCGGTGCCAGTGCCAGCGCCTGTGTGCCAAACTCGGCCAGAATGACCTCGACCTGTTCGTCCCGAAGGAATTTCGTCAGCGCGTCCTTGGCCTCTCCGAAGGGCAGGCGAGATGTGCCGTGTTGCATGCGGTTGCGCAGCAGCCACCATGGGGCCACCAGCACATCGCGGCCTGATAACCGGTCGCGGCGCACGAAATAGGATTTGCCGTAGGGGTTGTCGCCGTGAAAGCGGCCACAGACGACAACCGTATTGCCACCGAACAGATGCTCGATGTGGCGGTTGATGAAAGTTTCACCGCCAAGATGGTATTCGCCGGTCGCAATCGCTGCGCGCATGAAAAAGGGTCCGATCAACAACACGCCGTAGGTAACAGCGCAGCGTGGTGCCAGCAAGGCCGCTGCTTGCGCGGGACGTTTGGTCAGGTGTGGTTCACCCGAAAGACAGCGCCGGTTTCTGAACGGCCACCACGGTGCCCATGACCGGTTTCTGCATCTCGTTCCGAAGACGCGCGCGGCGCAGCAGTTTGGGTTTGGGAAAGCCGACGCGGGACAGGGTTTCCAGCAAATAGGGTTCCGAATGCTTGTGCCGGCCCGATGGATAAAGCTTGAACCCGGTTCGGAACGCGGTGTCGCTTTCGTCTTCAACTGTGAACACCAGCCAGCCGCCCGGAGTCAGGATGTCGAAAAAATTCGTAAAAACCGTGTCGAGCGCGCCGAAATAGACGAGGACATCCGCGCAGACCACCATATCGTACCGGCCTTCGGGATAGGTTGCGCGGATCGACAGATCGGTCCGCGCAAGCAGGTCGTAGACCTTTCGGGCGCGCGATTTTTCAAGCATCGCAACCGAGATATCGACGCCCATCAGGTGTTTGGCATACCGGCGCAGAAATCCGGCGCACAGCCCGGTGCCGCATCCCGCATCCAGAATACGGCGTGTCTTTTTCTCGGGCAGTTTCAGTTCCTGAAGCGCGGCAAACACCATGGCCGGGCCATTGTTTTCCAGCACTTCGAGCTTTTCGTCATAGCTGTCGGCAAATCCATCAAAAATGCTGACCGCCATGCCATGCTGATCAAGCCCGGGCACACGGACACCATTGGCCGCGCGAAGATAGTCGATCTTGGCTTTTTCGGTCTTGTCCTTGCATTGCGTTTCGGCACGTTTCAGCAATTCCAGCGCGTAGTCCCGTTCGCCCAGATGGGAAAAGATCGTGGCCATGTGCAGAAGAACGTTGAATTTATCGCCATTGCGATTGCAGTAATCGGTCACCACTTGCTGCGCGTCGGTCAGCCGTTCCAGATTAATCAGCAGTGACACGTAGGTGTTCATCACCTCTTCAACATCCGGCGCACGGTCGTAGGCCAGTTTGCAAAGGGCCACCGCCTCGTCGAACGCTTCTAGCGCCACCAGGATTTCTGCGCCCGCGACAAAGGTGTTGGGCAGGTCCGGGTCGGTTTGCGCCTGAGTTTGCACGGCGTTGATCAGCGTGTTGCGCACGGTGTCAGCGGCGTCGGTCTGGCCAAGTTCGCGCAGCAATACAGACAGAACACAGGCTTCGCTGACGGACAGGTCCTGTTTGATGTATGTCTCGCAAATTTTGGCGGCTGCGGCTTTGTCGCCGTCTTTGAGCAGCGTGCGCGCCCGTTCCAGTTCCTGTTCCGCTGCGCTGGCTTCCGTGGCTTCAAGGGATGTCGTTTGCATTGAAATTGCGTGTCCAAAATAACCTGCCCCGATCATGCGGCGCGGATTTGAACAAATCCAGCATTTTACGCGGGGTGGCGCACTTGATGTCCCACGCGCGACTGATCCGGGTCGGGCCGGGCAGGATGGTACGACGATTTATGTGGAAATGGTGCTGCTGGAGAGAATTGAACTCTAGTTTCTATCTTTTAGTATGTTGTTATATATAGATAAAAACGTATTTATTGCAAGCGCTGTGTAGGAGTCTTGTGGTGACTAGCGCTGGCGCGATGCGCGTTTTGAGTTCTTCCTCGTGTTGTTCCTTGCGACCCCGGACTCTCACCGGGGTGCAAATATCAAAGGCGTTCTGGCGTCCGCTACCTATGCAAATTGCACTGTCAAGGTGTGCATAGCGGTGGCAAGATGAAGCCTCACCAATGCTGTTCTGCGATGCGTTTCTCGTCCTCGGCGGTCATGGGCCGCTCGAACTCGTCCGGTGTCATTTGCAGTTCAATTTCACCATCGCCATCCAAGTCAAATATATAATCGGCAACGGCTCTAAGTTGTCGTTGCCCCAGCGCTTGTGAGAGGGCATCTGCGATGATGCTATCGTCACTGGTGCGGTTTTCCCTGATCGCATTCTTTATCCCCGTCGCAATCGCATCGACGATGATCTGACGTTGTTCGTCGGTCGGTTCTTCCCAATCGTTCTTATCTGGAAATCTCCTGTCTGTTGACCAGTTGCCGCTTGGGGCCGCTTCAAGCTCGTCGAACTTCCGTAGTTGCGCCCGCATGTATGCGATGGTTCGTTCTGCAACCCCGGAAGCGCGGGAAAGCCGTGATTTAGAGATTTTCATTCGGTGTCGACGAACCAATAGCCAAGCGGCGTTTGCGCGCTCTTGGGCTGACAATGGCAGGACATCCTTTGAGTTCGCCGCTAGGGCAGTCAAAGCGGCGTCCATCGCGTCGCATTTGAGGATGAACGCGGGGATGCTTTCGGCGTTCACCGTTCCTTTTCCATGTTCCGCACGGTATGCGCCGAACCGGTAGTGACCGTCGATCAACACCAGACGTCCGGTTGGTTTTGCGTTGGCATCAACCTCTTGCCAAACCATGATCGGGTCCAGCTTTCCGGTGTTCCTCAGAGTCTTCCTGAGGGATGCCAGATGGGTTTCGCTGTCGCGTTCGGAGCGGAACCGGAAATTGTGATCGAGTTCGACTTGGCGATGGTCGATTGTTGTGAGGGTTTTTGACGATTGATTTGCCATGGTTCTGTTTCCGTTAGAGAAGCTGTTGGCCGTAGTCGCGACCGAATAACACTGATCACACCCTTAGGCTCGGACGCGCTCAGTTTTTGCTGTTATGTGCTATGGTGTGGGTGCATCAGATCGCCGTGAAAGGCCAGTCTGACCCTGCGTATATCGCTGTTTTCAAGCGGAATACTGCCCGCTTTTCATGCCGCCGCTGCTAGCCTGTCCAGCACGCGCTTGACCTGTGCGGGTTGCCATAGCCCGCCACGTGCGGTCGGCACACCGGATGAATTGAGCGCTTCGGCAATGTCCCTGAGGCTGGCCCCGCTGGCCCTCAAGGGCAGCACCGTTTTGGCAACCTTGTTGGCGCGTGCCGTGGCGTTGGCTTGGACCGCCTTGTTCCGTTTCATGGTGGCGTCCCGTAGACCGCCCAGCTTGCTGCCGTTCGCCTTCGCCTCTGCCAGTGCGGCTTTGGTTCTGGCGGATATGAACTCGCGTTCCTGTTCGGCAAGCGCGGCATAGACATGGAGTTGGAACTTGCACGCTTGCGGCATGGACGCTACCCGCAGTTTCACCTTCGGGTCATCCATGAGGGTCGCGATGAAGGACACCTTGCGGCTCAGGCGGTCGAGTTTGGACACCAGCAATTCCGCCCCGGTCTTGCGCACCAGTTCGAGCGCCAGCGCAAGTTCCGGCCTGTCGTCATTCTTGCCGCTGAGATGGTCCTCGAACTCGTCTATCACGACATAGTCGCCGCCCGAATAGCTTTCGAGAAACAGCCGAATGTCGCGGTCCTGTGCGGCTAGGCCGTGTCCTGACTTGCCTTGGTCGGCTGTGCTGACCCGCCGATAGATCACATACTGTTGCATCTGACTGCTCCCTCAACATCGTCTTTCAGGTAGATATGAAGGAGTGTTTCAAATGTCAACGATGGTTGTGGATGTTACAAACTGAATGCAAACAGCTTGGGGCAGGGCGGGCGATCATCCCGGTAAGCGTCGAACGCTTGGGCCGCGCTGGGCGACTGCGTGTTGCCGGGTGTCGGATGCCTTCGATCATTGTCATGCTTTAGATTTCGGACGTTTAGTCGGAAGTCTGTTCAACAACATTCCGCCCCCCCCACCGGGGGAATGCGCGCACAGCACTATCTATCTTTGGCAGACAGAAATTTGTGGTGAAATTTTATGGCCCGCTCTTGGTGCGGTAACGGTTTCCCGCTGGGTGGCACTTGAACAGTCCTTTGCGGGAAGCCGATTGGATGGCTACGCCTTTGCCGTGCTGGCGGGCTTCTTTCGGGCTGGCTTTGCTTTGGGTTTGGCGGCCTTCGCCTCGGCCTTGGCGCGCTTTTGGTTCAGCTTGAACAGGCGGGCCAGGATTTCGTCTTCGGTCAGCACGCCCGCACGCCAGAGTTCGCCCCAGCCGTAAGCCTCGGCCACCGCTTCGTCTAACGCCTTGTGGGCGTGGTCGAGCCATGCGGGGCGGGCGTTGTAGAGGTTCGTCAGGGTGCGTTTCTTGAGTTCCTTGGCGGCGGCGTCGTTCTTGGGAAGGATGCGGTCGGGGTAGCCGGGAACGACCTCTGGCACGCGGTCCACCAGATCGGCGGGGTTGAGCCAGTTTTCCCGCAACTCGTTCAGGCGCTGGGCGGCGGCGGCGATTTTGATAGCGCGGGGGTCATCGGCGTAATCGGCGGCAGGGATGTTGGGGGTGAGACCTTCGGGGAAGGGGAAGGTTTCGAAAGTGGTGGAGGGGGTGTAGCGGGGGTCGTTTCCTACTCCGAGAAATGTTCCCATCCTTAGAGACCAAATTTCGTGCATGAGCGAATGAACAATGCCAAAAGAGGTATCGTCATCACGGGTAATCGCCGCAACTGCGGAATCTGCCACAACTTTCGAATGCCGCCACACAAATAGTCTATATTTTGAAACACGTGGCGTGATGATGTATCGGTCCCCTCGCGATGCCAGTCTTCTCATTTTCCACTGTGGCTCTTGGAACTCCCACCATATTTCCCGATACTTCTTGCGGCGAAGCACATCTCTTTTGGGCTTAACTTCCCGCAGAACGTGCTCGAAAGGCACTTCGTAAAGCGCGGCGTCCTCAACGGAAGAACCTTCCTTGAATGCGATAATCCATTGATTTGATGAGCGCCGCGTGATGTCCATTCCGTTTGTCCATGGGAACAAAACATCAGAATTTGGGCGTCCATTTGGATTGATTGCGCAGTTCAGCCAGTCCTGTGCCGTTTCGTAAGCAATGTTGAATGCCCCATTCTTCATTGTGCCTATGAAGCAGGTTTCCGCATTTTCTTTTATTCTCTTGCAGTCAGTCAGATCGAAATCCAACAGGTTCGAAGTCAAATCGGAGTGTATGACATCGACTGGCTTTCCGTTTAGTTCGACTTTCTCGAAACGCCCTCCTCCAAAGCATAGAAGCGAGACCCTGACTGATGCGCCATCGACAGTCCAAGCTTCGTCCGAGTAGGCAGAAAAAATACATCCTTCTTTCACGATTTCCTTGACGACTTTTCGATTTGCACCGCCCCGAATGGAATTAGTCGCGACGAGACCCGCCAACTTGGCATTACCACATTTGATTTGCTCCCAAGCCTTCGAAAACCAATAACAAACTAGGTCTGCGCCTCCGGGGACCAGTTTCGCATACGCGTCTCGCAGGGCAAAAGTATAGTCTTCACCCAACTCAGCTATCATTTTGCGGTCACCTAAAAACGGCGGGTTGCCCACAATCACATCCGTTTTCGGCCAGTCCGCCCGCGTCCCGTCCGGGTTCAACACCGCGTCCCGGTTTTCAATCGTCTTGAGGGACCGCAAGATTGGGTTCTTTGCCGCTTCGAACCCGTTGCGGCGCATCCACTGGATTTCGCCAATCCAGACCGACACGCGGGCGAGTTCTGCCGCATAAGCGCTGAGTTCGATGCCCAGCACCACCTCCGGGCCAATCTGCGGAAACCCTCGGGGCAGGCCCAGCGCTTCGGCCTCAAGGTTCACCCGGTGTTCGATGTTCTTGAGTTCCAGAAGCGCGATGTAGAGGAAGTTGCCAGAACCGCACGCCGGGTCCAGCACGCGGAACGCCTTGAGCCGTTCGATAAATCCAAGGTGCAACGCCTCGGCCTTGTCCAGCGCACGGGTCGCGGTCGCCTTTTGGCGGGACGTGAGCAGCTTGTCCTTTGTGGCTTTGGGGGCTTTGTCCAGTTGCGCTTCGATCTGGGCTTTCACCTCGGCCCACTCGGCCAAGAGCGGTTCCACAATCACCGGGTTCACGATCTGCATGATCTTGTCACGGTCGGTATAATGCGCGCCCAACTGGCTACGCTTGGCCGGGTCCAGACCACGTTCGAACAGGGTGCCAAGGATGGACGGGTCAATGTCGGACCAATCCAGATGTGCGGCGCGAATGAGGTCGTCGAGGTCTTCCCATTCCAGCGGCAACACATCGTCGTTGTCGAACAGCCCGCCGTTGAACCAATCAACCGACTCAAAGCCCACCATGCCGCCGTCTTTCATCGCCCCAAAGAGCGCCTTGGCGTGCATCGCAAAGGTGTCCGGTTTGGGCCGCGCGGCCTTGATCATTCGCTCGAACATCTTGTTCGGTAGCAATTCCACATCCTCGGCAAACATGCAGAAGACCAGACGGTTTACGAAATGCGCAACCTGTTGGGGTTCGTGACCGCGTTCCCGAAGGCGCTGGGCGAGATTGGCAAAGTTCTGTGCGGCCTGTTCGGTGACCAGTTGCCGGGTTTTGGTGGGTTTGAACGTCTCTGGGTTGAGGAAGGCGTTGCGCAGCTTGTCGCGGTTGGCAGCGTCCTTGAGGTCGTCCAGATGCAGCGTGTGGACCTGTTGAACGGTGTTGGTCCAGTTGGTGTGAATGCGTATCACGTCCATGTCGGACACGATCAACAGGGGCGGGTTTTCCAGCGCGATGGCGTATTGCAGTAGCTGGTCAAACGCCTTGTCCAGATTGGCGCGCTTGCCCTTGTATTCCCACGCAAAGCAATCCTTGCGCCACACATCCGCCCAGCCTTCGCCGCCACTGGTCTTGGACGCGCCTTTCTCGAACGTGAACCATTCGCCTTTACCGTCTGCGGTCGTCGGGTCGTCCAGTTCCAGCAAGCGGCACAGGTCGTTGAAGTGCGACTGGGATGCGGACCGTTCCTTGAGTTCGGTGTTACGCCATTTGGTGATGAAATCTTGAGGCGTCATGGATGGTCCTAGCTGTTGCACGCCCACCCAATAGACGTCTGGCGCGCCCCAAGGTCAACCTTAAGGCTTGCTCCTTTTGGCGTGAGCGTGAATTGTCATTGGACTTCGATACGGGGCAATTTGCAGACTTCGCGGTATAGAGTCTCAGCCGTGTATTCACCGTAGCTTTCTGCTGCTGTGCCTCCTGCGTGTCCTTGGATGGCTCGAATGTATTCCGGCGCAATACTTGCGTTGAGAGCCAAGGTTCTGAACCTATGCCGCCATGCGTGGTTTGGCTGTAAGCGTTCATCAGTGATACCGGCGCTTTCCCTGACCCAGACTGCAATCTTGTCTCTGGCGTTGCCTGAGCGTTTCAAGGCTTCCGCCGGTGTGGAACTGCCTGTGTGGAAAAGATACCCGCTTTTTGCGCTTCTGATGAAGTCGAGAAGACCAATCTCTTGCAGATGAGGGTGCACGGGGACATCCCGATATATACCGGCTTTGACGCTCCCGGCCTCTGGCGTGATGGTGATTTGCGGAATGCCGTTCAAGACAGTCAAGTCTTCCTTGCGAAGTTGGGTAATCTCGCCAGCCCGCGCTCCCGTGTAGGCACAAATCCAAGGCACCGAGCGGCAAGCCAGTTTGTTGTGGTGTGCCATGTTGGAGTGCTGGTCGAAGACTTTGTTCGACGCAGACAAGACAAGCTTGGCCTCCGTTTCGGTGAAGCCGGAAGACCGTGACTTCACCTTTGCGGGAATCTTCACGCTGACGCTTTTCGTAGGGTCACTTTCGATCAAGAACTTGGAGCGGGCCAGTCGGAAGACAGTCTTGACCGCAGCTAGATATTTTCCACTGACAGTCTTAGGTGTCAGGCCTAGTTCATGCCGAAGGTGGTCGGTCCATTCGGAGATTTCACGCGGTGAAATGTGTTCAACATCTTCATGACCCAGATACTCTTTGAGCGCGTCGAACTTCTGCGCGAAATCCTTGACGGTGCGTTCTGATTTCCCGTTGGCGAGGTGATCTTTTTTCCAACGGTTGAACAGGTCTGAAAGTATCGGTCCAGCGGATGCCGACGGTTTCCCTTGCGGTGTCCATTCCGGGAACCGATTGGCATTCGGGTCAGGTGAAAAATCGCCCTGTGACCGCTTGTGCTGTTGTTCGGTCGCTTGCTCCCAAGCGCGCTTGGTTTCCGTGATCAACCGCTTTCGGGTCGCCTGATCAATGGCGATGCCCTCTTCGATTAGGATTTCGTCAACAGTTGGTCCATACCATTGTTCTAATGTGCTTTCGTCGCGCGTGGCCTCTTTGTTCAGTCGGGCAACGTGTTCCCAAATTAACGACTCGCCGGGTTCAACTTCGAGGGTTGCCATCAAGCGGTGATAGACACGTCCCGCCAAGCTGACGATCTGTTTGAGGGGCAGCGGTGCGGGGGTGGCCCGTAGCGCAGTCCAGCGACGTTGGATGGCCGCATACTCAACCGCAAAACGTTCCTTGGCTTCGGAAGGTTCGCGCGTCCGCAGCGATTTCGACACCTCGGTGCGCCCGAAGGAGGCCTTGAGGTCAGCCGGGACGCGGACGCGGATGTAGTAGATTCCGCTCTTTGGGTCTTTGACGGGGTGGGGCATATTTAGGGACACTGTGTAGGACTCCTGTGTAGGAGTCGGCAAGTGTAAGGCGCTGATTTAGCGCAACTATCTGTGTTTATTAGGGTTTTCATGGTGCTGCTGGAGAGAATTGAACTCTCGACCTCTCCCTTACCAAGGGAGTGCTCTACCTCTGAGCTACAGCAGCGCCGGACGCGGTGATTTGCGTGGCGGGTGAGTAGACGCAAAACTGAAACGGTGCAAGGGCAATCTGGACCCTTTTTCGCCTCTGCGATAGGAAGGCGGCATGACACAGAAATCTTCATCCGGAAAATCCAAAGCCGACGCGCGCGAAGACAGGCTGAAAGCAGCGCTTAAGGCGAATCTGGCGCGGCGCAAAGCGCAGGCGCGTGCGCGGTCGACGGATGGCACGACAAAGACCACAGGCACCAATAACAAAGCATCGAGCGAGGGCAGTTAACCAGTATGGACCAGATTATTGTGACAGGGAACGGGCCGCTGAACGGCCAGATTCCCATTGCGGGCGCCAAGAACGCCTGCCTGACGCTGATGCCGGCCACCTTGCTGAGCGAAGATCCCCTGACGCTGACCAACGCGCCGCGGTTGAGCGACATTCGCACGATGACCACGTTGCTCCAGTCCCTGGGGGCCGAGGTTCAGGCGCTTCAGGACGGTCAGGTGCTGGCGATGTCGAGCCATGATCTGACCTCGCAGCGGGCGGAATACGACATCGTGCGCAAGATGCGGGCGTCGATTCTGGTGCTGGGGCCGTTGCTTGCGCGGTTTGGACATGCCGAAGTGTCCTTGCCCGGCGGATGTGCCATCGGCGCGCGACCGGTGGATTTGCACCTCAAGGCGTTCGAGGCGATGGGGGCCGAGTTGGACCTGCGCGATGGTTATGTGCACGCCAAGGCGCCAAGCGGCGGATTGCGCGGCGGGATTGTGGAGTTCCCGTTCGTGTCGGTCGGTGCGACGGAAAACGCCTTGATGGCGGCGACCTTGGCGAAAGGAACAACCGTTCTGAAGAACGCCGCGCGAGAGCCGGAGATTGTTGATCTGGCGCGTTGTTTGCAAAAGATGGGGGCGCAGATTTCGGGCGAAGGCACGTCGGAAATCACCATTCAGGGTGTCGACCGTCTTGGCGGGGCCACGCACCGGGTTGTCACCGACCGGATTGAGCTGGGCACCTATATGTTGGCCCCGGCGATCTGCGGTGGCGAAGTGGAGTGTCTTGGCGGCACGATCAACCTGCTGGCCGCGTTCTGTGAGAAGCTGGATGCGGCCGGGATCAGTGTGGAAGAGACGCCGAACGGGCTGAAAGTGGCGCGCAGGAATGGGCGGGTGTCCGCAGTGGATGTGACAACCGAACCGTTCCCGGGCTTTCCGACCGATCTGCAGGCGCAGATGATGGCTTTGCTGTGTACGGCGGACGGGACCAGCGTGTTGGAAGAGAAGATTTTCGAAAACCGTTTCATGCACGCGCCAGAACTCATTCGCATGGGGGCGCAGATTGATGTGCATGGCGGACACGCGACGGTGACAGGTGTTGACCGACTGCGCGGCGCGCCGGTGATGGCGACGGATTTGCGGGCGTCTGTGTCATTGATCCTTGCAGGTCTGGCGGCGGAGGGTGAAACCATTGTCAGCCGGGTGTACCACCTTGACCGAGGGTATGAGCATGTGGTGCGCAAACTGTCGAGCGTGGGGGCCAAGATCGAACGGGTGAAAGAACAGTGAGTACGGACGCCACATTCGAGGACGGCGCGGAAAAACCGCTGCGGCTTGTCGCGATGGATGCGGAGGACGTGCAGGTGCTGTCTGCGCTGTGTCAGGACGCGGTGTTTCCCGCGACTGAAATGCAGTGGCAGCCCAAGCAGAAGCGGTTCGGGATGTTGCTCAACCGATTCCGCTGGGAGGATGTCCCCAAGGCGGATCGCGCCCATCGCAAGCCCGAACGGGTGCAGTGTGTGTTGTCGGTCGAGAACGTGTCGCGCGTGGCCAGCCAGGGTGTGGACCGGACTGATGGCGATACGATCCTGTCGCTGCTTTCGGTGACGGTTGAGGATGACGCGGTGTTGCTGACCCTTGCGGGCGACGGCGCGATCCGGTTGCAGGTTGACGATCTGGAGGTCGCGTTGCGCGATGTGACCCGCCCTTATACGGCGGTGTCGGGCAAGGTGCCGGGTCATCCCGAGTGACGCCGCGATGAGGATCGAACGGCTGACACCGAAAGAGCTGTCGGCCTTTCGGGCGCTTTGGGCGGAAGGCCTGATGCGGGTGCCGTCCGCGTTCCTGTTCGGGGCCGAAGAGGTGCGGGCGATGCCCAATGCGGATGTCTCGCGGATGCTTGAGACGACGCTGACGCTTGGAGCTTACAATGACAGCAACCGGCTGGTCGGGTTCATCTCGGCCCGGCGCGGTGGGCCAAAGCGCATGCGCCACATGGCGGATGTTGGCCCGCTTTATGTCAGGCCGGATGCCGAAGGGCAGGGCGTTGGCGGCGCGTTGATGCAGGCGGTTTTGGATGAATTGGTCAAAGTCGGGATCGCGCAGGCCGAGCTGTGTGTCGATGTGGAAAACACCCGTGCGCGCGATTTGTACGAAAGGCTGGGCTTCCATGTTTTCGGACGCCGCCCCCGGTCGGTGCTGATCGACAGCGTGCCGCGCGACGATTTCCTGATGATCAAGGCGCTGGATGGGGCTGATTTGACGCGCAATGCTTGAGGGTTGGCGCGCTGCGGTCTAAGTGTCGGGCCAGCCAGTATCGGAGCGGTCCATGCCTCAGTTTCTATCCACCACAGACGCGGATTTCGAAGCGTGCTTTCAGGCGGTGCTTGGGGCCAAGCGTGAGGACAGCCCGGATGTGGATGACGTGGTCGCAGGCATCATTGCCGATGTGCGCGCCCGTGGTGATGCGGCGGTGCTTGACCTGACGGCCAAGTTTGATCGGCTGGAATTGACAGCAGACCGGTTGCGCGTGTCCGAGGCCGAGATTGACGCCGAGATCGCCAAGGTGCCCGAAGCGGAGCGCATCGCACTGGAAACCGCGGCGGCGCGTATTCGGGCCTATCACGAACGGCAAATTCCGAGCGATGAGATGTGGACCGACGCGCAGGGGGCAACGCTGGGGTGGCGCTGGACGCCCGTGTCGGCGGCGGGGCTTTACGTGCCGGGGGGATTGGCAAGCTATCCGTCCTCGGTCCTGATGAACGCGGTGCCTGCCAAGGTGGCGGGTGTGGGCCGTCTGGCGATGGTTGTGCCGACGCCCGACGGCGTTGTGAACCCTTTGGTGATGATGGCTGCGCGCATTGCCGGGGTGGACGAGGTCTACCGCATCGGCGGCGCGCAGGCGGTGGCGGCATTGGCCTATGGCACGCAGACCATTGCGCCGGTGGACAAGATCACCGGGCCGGGCAACGCCTTTGTTGCTGCGGCGAAACGGCGAGTGTTCGGCAAGGTCGGCATCGACATGATCGCGGGTCCGTCCGAGATTTTGGTGATCGCGGACGCGGACAATGACCCAGACTGGATCGCGCTTGATCTGATGAGCCAGGCCGAACATGACGAAAGCGCGCAATCGCTGTTGATCAGCACCGATGCCGCGTTTGGGCGGGCGGTCGCGGAGGCGGTGGAAAAGCGGCTGGAAACGCTTGAGCGTCGCGCGATTGCAGGGGCAAGCTGGCGTGATTTCGGGGCGATTATCACTGTGCGTGATCTGGAGGAGGCGGCCCAATTGTGCGACCGCATTGCGCCGGAACACTTGGAGTTATGCGTTGCGGACCCCGATGCGTTGTCCGAGAGGATCACACATGCGGGCGCGATTTTCCTTGGGCAGTGGACGCCAGAGGCCATCGGAGACTACGTCGGTGGGCCGAACCACGTGCTGCCCACAGCGCGGTCTGCGCGGTTCTCATCCGGGCTGTCGGTGCTGGATTTCCTGAAGCGCACCACCTTGGCCAAGATGTCGCCCGATGCCTTGCGCGCGATTGGACCGGCGGCGGAAACGCTGGCGACCTCGGAATCGCTTGAGGCGCATGGGTTGTCGGTCACTGCACGTTTGAGAAAGTTGAACGCATGATTCCGGTTCAGGGGGTTGACGGGCAAGAGGTTGCTGTCCTTGGGTTGGGCCGCTCTGGTCTTTCGGCCGCGCGGGCTTTGCGCGAGGGCGGAGCGGTGCCGATCTGTTGGGACGACAATCCCAAGGCGCGGGAGGCGGCAGAGGCGGAAGGGTTCGAGACACGAGACCTGTCGCGGGATGGCGCGTTTGATCATCTTGCCAGCCTGATCGTCAGCCCCGGCATTCCGCATTTGTATCCCACTCCGAACCCGGTGATCGCCAAAGCGTGGGACGCTGGCGTGCCGGTGGACAACGACATTGGCCTGTTCTTCCGGTCGCTGGCGACCCGCGATTGGGACCAATTCGACACGTCGCCCCGTGTGATCACGGTGACCGGGTCGAACGGGAAATCAACGACCTCGGCCCTGATCCATCACATCCTTGAAGAAACGGGCTTCAACAGCCAGTTGGCGGGCAATATCGGGCGCGGCGTGCTGGACATTGATCCGCCGAACGATGGCGGTGTCGTGGTTTTGGAATTGTCCAGCTACCAGACCGATCTGGCCCGCGCGTTGACGCCCGATATTGCCGTGTTCACCAACCTGTCGCCGGATCATCTGGACCGACACGCGGGCTTTGGTGGCTATTTCGCGGCCAAGCGTCGGCTCTTTGCCGAAGGCGGGCCGGATCGTGCGGTGATTGGTGTGGACGAAAACGAAGGTCGGTACATCGCCAACCAATTGTCCGAAGGGGCCGGGGATGATCGGGTGATCCGGGTGTCGTCTGGCACCAAGCTGTCAGGTCCGGGCTGGTCGGTGTTTGCCAAGAAGGGCTTTCTGGCGGAATGGCGCAAGGGGCGGCAGGTGGCGTCGATTGACTTGCGGCCCATCAAAGGATTGCCGGGGGCGCACAACCACCAGAACGCTTGTGCCGCTTATGCCGCTGTGCGCGCGCTGGGTGTGGCACCGCGCCAGATCGAGGCCGCGCTGGGCACGTTCGGCGGATTGCCCCATCGCAGTCAGATCGTGGCCGAAGCGGGTGGCGTCACGTTTGTTAACGACAGCAAGGCGACGAATGTGGATTCGGCGTTGAAGGCATTGTTGGCTTTCAAGAATATCCGCTGGATTTGCGGCGGTTTGCAGAAAGAGGGTGGCCTTGACGGGCTTGCCACGGGCTTTGACCACGTGCGCAAGGCGTATGTCATCGGGCGCGAGGCGGACAGTTTCGCGGTGCAGTTGACAGGTCTTGAAACCGAAGCCTGTGGAACGATGGAGATCGCCGTGCAGCGCGCCTTGGCTGAGGCGGAAGCGGGCGATGTTGTGTTGCTTGCCCCTGCAGCGGCCAGTTTTGACCAGTATGACAGTTTCGAAAAGCGCGGTGACGATTTCGTGGCGCAGGTGCAAGCCACGCTTGAAAACGCTTAACCGGGCGGTTTGCGCAGTTCTTTCAGAACACCCGAGGCGACTGCGTCGGGATGGATCACGCCCAGTTGCGCCGGGACCTTTTCAAGGTCGAGGATATAGGCAATCGCAAAGCGGTGCATGCCGCCGCCATCCCGCAACGGTGTGCCGTCGCGCGCGATGTGCACCAGAATACCGCCATGTTCGCGCCGCGTGTCGTTGACTGACCCGTGCGGGCGCAGACGGCGGGTGCGCTTGGTTTCCTCGAAAATCCGGTCAAGCCGTTCGTAGCGCGCGATGAGATCCTCGCGGGTGTAGCAGCCATCGATCCGCCCGTGGGTGTCGATCTCTTTCAGCATCCAGGCAAAGAGGTTGGTGTCCTCCCACGGCACACCTTCTTCGAAATGCTGGCGAATGCTGTTGAGCTTCAGGTGGCTGCCGAACGGTTTGGTCGAGCGGTCCCAATCGCCGGGGGCCACCATGCCGGAATGCCGTCTGCGAAAGCGGGGTGCGCCGTTTTGAGGGTCGGGCTTGTACCAGTTGACCACATCGCGGGGATGGACCCAGATCAGTTCATCGCTTTGCGGGGCGTCGGGGCCATAACGCAGGCGGTTGGTGATGTCGCGCAGGATCTTGACATGCACGCCTGCGCGGATCGCGTTCTTGAGATGGGTCATGCGGCGTCCCTGTAGCGGGCAAGATGCGGCGCACCTTCGGGATGCACGACACCCAATTGCGCCGGGATGCGGGTCAGGCGCAGGGCGCGGGCGATGCCGATGCGGTGGTTGCCGATGGCACCGAAGATTGGATCGCCGGTGCGGTCGATATGAATGAACACCCCTTCGGGCAGGCGCGGTGTGCCGCGTTTGATGACGGTGTCGTCGCGGAAACCGTCAGTGCGGATCGCGTCGAACAGGAGGTCGATTTGCGCGTAGCGGGTGAGGATGTCTTCCATGGTTCGGCAGCTGTCGAACTGTCCCCGCTCTGCAATCATCGCTGTCATGTGGTCATAGACGCCGGTGTCGGACCAGGGCGCTTGGTCACGGAAATGGGCAAGGCAGGCGGCGATTTTCCATGACTGGTCAATCGGTTCAACCTTCAAATCCCAATCGCCGTCGATCACCATGCCCGAATGCCGCCGCTTGAAATCGGGGGTTTCTGCCGGATTGCGGGTATAGATGCGGGTCAGGCGCGACGGGTCGATCCAGATCCGTTCCTGTGACTTCGGCGCAGCGCTGCCTTGGCCCAACTGGTTCGCAAGGTCCCGCAACGCTCCGCGCAGGATCGGGGTCGGGGCTTTGGGTGCTGTCATAGACGCGCTCGGCATGGGAGGCAGATGTGAAACACATTGCGGGGGGATTCAAGATGACGCAACAATCGCCTGACCTGCTGCGACGCCGGAACTCCAGGCCCACTGAAAGTTGTACCCCCCCAGCCAGCCGGTGACGTCCACCGCTTCGCCGATCATGTAAAGCCCGGGGACATCGCGTGACATCATGGTTTTGCTGTCGATGCGGTCGGTTGCAATGCCGCCCAGCGTGACCTCGGCTGTCCGGTAGCCTTCGCTGCCCGAGGGGGTCAGGGACCAGTGTTTGAGGCGTGCGGCGATGTCTTCGATGCGCTTGTCGGACAGGTCGGCGACATTGCCGCCAAGTGGCAGGTCCTCGGCCAGAAAGCCAACAAGCCGTTCGGGAAGGATATCGCCAAGCGCGGTGGTCACGTTGCGTTTGCCGTGGGTTGTGCGTGCGGACTTCAACGCGCCGGGCAGGTCTGTGTGGGGCAGCAGGTCGATGGTGATCGGGTCGCCTTCGGTCCAATAACTTGAGATCTGCAGCACCGCCGGTCCGCTCAGGCCGCGATGGGTGAAGAGCATGGCCTCTTCAAACGCGGTGCCATTGGCCTGTGCGACCACGGGTGTGGCAACGCCGGACAAGGGTGCAAAGCGTTGGTCGGTGAAGGTGAGCGGGACAAGGGCAGGGCGCGTGTCCGTCAGCGCATGCCCAAAGCGTTTGGCGATGTCATAGGCAAGGCCCGTCGCGCCCATCTTGGGGATCGACTTACCGCCTGTCGCCAGCACCAGATTGCGCGCGGTGACGGTGTGGCGCGCGCCGTCACGGTCGAGAGTGGCTTTGTACTGCATGCCATCATGGTCGAGATCGACCAGCGATGTCTTGAGCCAAAGCTCTGCCCCGGCCTTGGTAAGTTCGGCGCGCAGCATGTCGATGATCTGGGTCGCCTTGTCGTCGCAGAACAACTGACCCAGCGTCTTTTCGTGCCAGGCAATTTTGTAACGGTCCACGAGATCCAGAAAATCCCATTGCGTGTAGCGTTTGAGGGCCGATTTTTGGAAATGCGGATTGGCCCCCAGGAAACGGGCGGGGTCGGTGTGCATGTTCGTAAAGTTGCACCGGCCACCGCCAGAGATCCGGATTTTTTCGCCCGGCGCCTTTGCGTGGTCGATCACCAATGTCGACGGACCGGCTTGTGCGGCGCACATCATGCCCGCGGCTCCGGCCCCAAGAATAAGCGTGTTTACCTGCATAACATGCTCCCATCACGGATCGGGGTGACGCGCAAGTGACAGGACGTCCGAATCATTCCACTGGATTGGGCGAATCATATGCGTTAGACTGGCCGGATAGACCCGGGACAACCTGGGCGATTGAGGCAGATGTAGCGGTGAACCCATGACAGAGATGGTCTATGGCGCAGTCCCCACGCGTGTGGGCGAACCTGTTTTGCCCAAGTGGTGGCGGACGGTCGACAAGTGGTCATTGTCCTGCATCCTGATCCTGTTTGGGATCGGGATATTGCTGGGGCTTGCGGCCTCTCCGCCGTTGGCGGAACGCAATGGATTCGCCGCGTTTCACTACGTCCAGCGGCAGGCGTTCTTTGGCGGTGCGGCTTTGGTCGTGTTGATCATCACTTCGATGCTCAGCCCGGTGGTTGTCCGCCGCTTTGCGGTGATCGGGTTTATCTTTGCCTTTATCGGATTGTGTTTGCTGCCTTTTTTCGGAACCGATTTCGGGAAAGGTGCGGTGCGGTGGTATTCGCTGGGGTTCGGATCCCTGCAGCCATCCGAATTCCTGAAGCCGACTTTCGTCATTATGGCCGCGTGGCTGTTGGCGGCGAGCCAGGAATTGGGGGGACCCCCTGGCAAAACCTTGTCCTTTGCGCTGACGATCAGCATCGTTCTGATGCTCGCGCTTCAACCGGACTTTGGGCAGGCGTGCCTTGTCCTGTTCGGGTGGGGGGTGATGTATTTCGTCGCCGGTGCACCGATGTTGCTGCTGATCGGAATGGCTGGTCTGGTGATCTTTGCCGGAACCGTGGCCTACCAGAACTCCGAACACTTTGCCCGCCGGATTGATGGCTTTCTGAGCCCCGAAGTCGATCCGACAACGCAGCTTGGCTATGCCACCAACGCGATCCGCGAAGGCGGGTTCTTTGGTGTGGGTGTCGGGGAAGGTCAGGTGAAATGGTCGTTGCCGGATGCACATACGGATTTCATCATTGCGGTGGCGGCCGAGGAATACGGGCTTGTTCTGGTCCTGATCATCATCGCGCTTTACGCGACGATCGTGGTCCGGTCGCTGTTGCGGCTGATGCGCGAACGCGATCCATTTATTCGCCTGGCGGGCACCGGGTTGGCCTGCATGTTTGGCGTTCAGGCCATGATCAACATGGGGGTTGCGGTGCGTCTTTTGCCCGCAAAAGGCATGACCTTGCCCTTTGTCAGCTACGGTGGGTCGTCCCTTATTGCGGGGGGCATCGCCGTTGGCATGCTCTTGGCCTTTACCCGCACGCGACCGCAGGGTGAAATCGGCGACATATTGCGAGGTCGGTTGCGCTAAGGACATCATCTGGGGTGTTTCGCGCGGCGCTTTGTTGACAAATCAGCGGTCAGAGGGTCTTGGTCAGCCCATCCATGGGGGCAATCATGAGCAAACCATATCTGGTCATTGCAGCAGGCGGCACGGGCGGACACATGTTCCCGGCGCAAGCTTTGGCAGAGGTGATGCTGCGGCGCGGTTGGAGGGTCAAACTGTCCACCGATGCGCGCGGCGCGCGCTATACCGGCGGGTTTCCTCATTCCACCGAGATTGAACAAGTGACCAGCGCGACGTTCGCGCGCGGCGGGATTTTCGCCAAGGCGCTGGTGCCGGTGCGTGTGGCATGTGGCGTTTTGTCGATGGCCCTGCGCATGCTGCGCGACAAACCGGATGTGGTTGTGGGATTTGGCGGCTACCCGTCGATCCCTGCGCTGGGCGCGGCTTGGTTGTTGCGACGCCCGAGGATGATCCACGAACAGAACGGCGTTCTGGGGCGCGTGAATGCGCTATTTGCAAAGCGGGTCGATCAGGTCGCCTGCGGGACGTGGCCAACAACCTTGCCGGACGGGGTTGAGGCCGTGCACGTGGGCAACCCGGTCCGGTTGGCGATCAAGGAGCGTGCCGGGGCGGCTTATATCGCTCCGGGCGACTATCCGATGTCGATCCTTGTCATTGGCGGGTCGCAGGGCGCGCGGATCTTGTCTGATGTCGTGCCCCCGGCGATTGCGGCGCTGCCGCTGGAGACGTTGAAGCACCTGCGCGTGAGCCATCAGGCGCGCGATGAGGATGGCGACCGGGTGGCGGCCTATTACGCGGAAAACGGCGTCAACGCCGAGGTGCAATCGTTCTTCAACGATGTCCCGAACCGGATGACCGAAGCACAGCTTGTGATTTCGCGCTCCGGGGCGTCGAGCGTTGCCGACATTTCGGTCATTGGTCGCCCGTCGATCCTTGTGCCCTATGCCGCCGCGACAGCAGACCACCAGACCGCGAACGCGCAAGGTCTGGTGGATGCCGGTGCCGCGATCCGAATTCCGGAAAGCCAGCTGACTGTCGACAGCCTGAGCGAACAAATTTCGGCTGTGCTGACGCACCCTGACGCTGCCCTGAAGATGACGCAGGCTGCCATTCACTATTCGAAACCCGACGCCGCCGAGGACCTTGCGGCGATGGTCGAAACGCTTGCCGGGATGGACCGGCCCGACCCAGAAGGAACAGACGCATGAACGCCGCCACCAAACTGCCCGTCGATATCGGCGCCATCCATTTCGTCGGGATCGGTGGGATTGGCATGTCCGGCATCGCGGAAGTGTTGGTGAACCTTGGATATACCGTGCAGGGGTCGGACCTGAAGGCCACGAAAATCACCAACCGGCTGGCAAAGCTGGGCGCGCGCATTTTCGAAGGGCAACGTGCCGAGAACCTGGATGGGGCCGAGGTGGTTGTCGTCTCTACGGCGATCAAACCCGGCAACCCCGAACTGGACGAGGCTCGCTTGCGGGGCCTGCCCGTTGTGCGCCGCGCCGATATGCTGGCCGAACTGATGCGGCTCAAGTCGAACATCGCGATCGCGGGAACGCATGGGAAAACCACCACCACCACGATGATGGCGGAATTGATGGTGGCGGGTGGGTTTGATCCAACAGTGATCAATGGCGGGATCATCCACGCTTACGGGTCCAATGCCCGGATGGGGCAGGGCGAATGGATGGTGGTCGAGGCGGATGAAAGCGACGGGTCGTTCAACCGGCTTCCGGCGACCATTGGCGTTGTCACCAATATCGACCCCGAACACATGGAGCATTGGGGCGACTTCGACCGCTTGCGGCAGGGGTTTCAGGATTTTGTATCGAACATCCCGTTTTATGGGCTGGCGGTGTGCTGCACCGACCATGAAGAGGTACAAAGGCTTGTTGGCAAGGTCACGGACCGGCGCGTGGTCACCTATGGGTTCAACGCGCAGGCTGATGTGCGGGCGGTAAACCTGACCTATCAGAAAGGGATCGCGCATTTTGATGTGGCCTTGCAGGCCGAAGACGATGTGATCGAAGGCTGCACCTTGCCGATGCCGGGGGATCACAACGTGTCCAACGCGCTGTCCGCCGTTGCGGTGGCTCGGCATCTGGGAATGAAAAAGGCCGAAATCCGCGAGGCGCTTGCGGCCTTCGGCGGGGTGAACCGGCGGTTCACCAAGGTGGGGGAATGGAACGGGGTCACCATCATTGATGATTACGGCCACCACCCGGTCGAGATTGCCGCTGTGCTCAAGGCCGCGCGGCAGGCGTCCGAGGGTCGGGTGATCGCGGTTCATCAGCCGCACCGGTATTCGCGGCTGTCCAATCTGTTCGAAGACTTCTGTGCCTGCTTTAACGAGGCCGACGTCGTCGCGATTGCGGATGTCTTCGCTGCGGGCGAAGACCCCATCGAGGGCGCATCGCGGGACGATCTTGTTGCTGGATTGATCCGGCACGGCCACCGCCACGCGCGCGCAATTCTGAACGAGGACGATCTGGAACGGCTTGTCCGTGAACAGGCCCGCGACGGAGATATGGTTGTGTGCCTTGGGGCCGGGACCATTTCGGCCTGGGCCAACGGTCTGCCAGAGCGGTTGGGCGGTTAAGCCCGCCCATCGCGCGGCGCGCTTTCTTTACTGTAAATTTCCCCATCTTGACGCACCGCAAAGACGGTTGCGCGGATTTCGGCTTTGATCCGAAGCTGAGGCGTCTGCGAGGGGCATATGGCGGAAGAACTGAAGCGGCGTATCGGGTTGCCCTTGCTGACGGCCTATGGGGTCGGCGTCATGGTGGGCGCAGGCATCTACGTGCTGATCGGGGCGGTCGCTGCCGAAGCGGGTGTCTGGGCCCCGCTGTCGTTCTTTGTCGCCGGATGCATCGCGGCGCCAACGGCGTTGAGCTATGCCGAATTCTCGTCTCGTTTCCCGGATTCTGCGGGTGAGGCGCGCTACGTGGCCCATGGGTATGGCAGCGAGGCATTGGGGGCGTTGGTAGGTCTTGCGATTGTCGTGGCGGGCACGGTGTCAGCCGCCGCGGTTTTGCGGGGCGGCGTCGGATATCTGGCCGCGATTGTCCCTGTATCGCCAAGCATATTGATCGTCCTGCTTGGAGGCGTCTTGGTTGCCGTTGCTGTGCTGGGCGCGCTGGAGAGTCTGAGCGTTGCGGCGGTGTTCACGGCCATTGAACTGATCGGTCTCGCGCTGGTGGTCTGGGCTGGATTTTCTGTCCCGGCCTTGCCGGTTCTAGATGCTGCGCCACCGCCGGTCTGGGGTGGGGTCATGGCCGGGGCCGTGTTGGCCTTTTTCGCCTTTATCGGCTTCGAAGACATCGTGAACATGGCGGAAGAGGTGAAAAATCCGACGCGCACGTTGCCGATTGCAATTGTCTCTGCCCTGCTGGTCACAAGCGTGATTTATGCGGTGGTTGCCTTTGCCGCGATCCGGGGCGTGGCGGTTGACGCGCTGTCGCAGTCCGAGCAACCGCTTGCGTTGGTCTGGCAGACGGCGCGGGGCACAGAAGGCGCATTTCTGTCCGTGATCGCGGTGTTCGCGGCGTTGAACGGCGTGCTCGCGCAAAACGTGATGGCCGCGCGCGTGCTGTTTGGCCTCGGCCGACGGACACCACTTTTGGCGGGCTTTCACCACGCGCATCACCGCTTTGGCACACCGGTGCGGGCGACATTGCTTGTCGGTGCCTGTGTTATTGTCGGCGCGTTGCTGTTGCCGGTGGCAACCCTGGCCGAGGTCACGTCGACGGTGCTCCTCGGCGTGTTTGTTCTGGTCAATGGTGCGCTGATCTTTGCGAAACGACGCGGATTTGAGAAACAGGGATTTTCGGTTCCGATGGGCGTTCCGGTGCTTGGACTGGTCTTGAGCGCTGCTGCCCTGGTCGTTGGATTTGTCGCAGGATAATCATCCGCGCGCCCAGAATTGGCCAGATTGCGACGGTTAATCTCTGCTCCAGATCGAGCAACGCATTTGGAGACAGGTCAGCGTGGTGTTGTGGCTTTGCATTCTTTGGGTATTCGCGTCGACGGTCGTCGCGATGCTGCCTATGCGGTGGCAATACGTGCCCGGCGTGGCGTTGTTGCTGGCCGCGCCGGTGCTGATCGGGCTGATTGGCCAGGCGGTGGGCATCTGGCCTGCGCTTGCCGGGCTTGCGGCCTTTGTGTCGATGTATCGCAATCCGTTGAAATATTTCTGGAAAAAACTGACCGGACAACAGGTGGAGCTTCCGCAATGACGATGTCCATGAGTGCCGCGTGCTGCTGGATCATCCTTGCCGCAATCCTTGCGGCGTTGCCGTCCAATGACAATCACTGGCGGCGGGCGTATTTCCTGATGGCGTTGGGTGCGCCATTGCTGGTCTGGGTCTACGTCGAAAACGGTATTCTGGCCGGGCTTCTGATCACGGCAGCGGCGACCAGCGTGTTTCGATGGCCCCTGCGTTACCTGCTGGCGTGGGTGCTGCGACAGGTCTCGCGGCGCGCGGAATGAGGCTTTACGCACCGCGTTTGTCGAGGCACAACGCGCGGCATGACACAGCTACCAGACGTTCGGGGCACTCTGATCCCCAATAAACCCCTGTCAGACCTTACATGGTTGCGCGTAGGCGGGCCTGCGGACTGGCTGTTTCAGCCTGCTGATGCTGAGGATCTGAGCAGTTTTCTGCGCGATTTGCCTGTCGATATCGCGGTGTTTCCGATGGGTGTGGGATCGAATTTGATCGTGCGCGATGGCGGGTTGCGGGCGGTGGTGATCCGCATGGGGCGGGGCTTTAACGGCATTTCCGTTGAAGGCACGCGGGTGACCGCAGGGGCGGCGGCGCTGGATGCGCATGTTGCGCGCAAGGCGGCGGACGCGGGTGTTGATCTGACGTTCCTGCGGACCATCCCCGGCGCCATTGGGGGCGCGGTGTGCATGAATGCGGGATGCTACGGGTCTTACGTCGCCGATCATTTGATCAGCGTGCGCGTGGTTCTGCGCACTGGTGACATCGTGACCCTCGACGCGGCAGAGTTGCATCTGGCGTACCGTTCCAGCGCCTTGCCCGAGGGGGCGGTGGTGGTTGAGGCGCTATTTGAGGGCATTTTGGACGATCCCGAAACCCTGCATGCGCGGATGGCCGCGCAGTTGAAAAAGCGCGACGAGACGCAACCCACCAAGGATCGCACGGCGGGCAGCACGTTCCGAAACCCAGCCGGGTTTTCGTCGACCGGCAAAGCCGATGACGTGCATGACTTCAAGGCGTGGAAGGTGATTGACGACGCCGGGATGCGCGGGGCGACGCGGGGCGGGGCGCAGATGTCGCCCATGCATTCGAACTTTCTGGTCAATACCGGCGGGGCCACGGCGGCGGACCTCGAAGGATTGGGCGAAGAAGTGCGAAAAAAGGTTTTCTTGCACTCTGGAATAGAGTTACAATGGGAAATCAAACGTGTCGGGGATCCAGCGTGATATCCGACGCCGTCTGACGAAGGACAAACCTTCGCGGATTGAGGCGGTGCAGCGAGCAGGTTGCACAAAATCATAAGGGCCAAAGGCCCAGGCAGAAACGGGGGCACGCCCCTGATTTGAGGCGGTTTTGGGTATGTCGAGCAGGACAAGCCCGAAAGTGGCAGTATTGATGGGTGGCCTCTCGGCTGAGCGCGAGGTGTCCCTGTCATCGGGGCGCGAATGCGCCGCCGCTTTACGGGGTGAAGGGTATGAGGTTCACGAGGTCGATGCCGGCCGTGATCTTGCAGATGTCCTGACAGCGCTTTCTCCGGATGTGTGTTTCAACGCGCTCCACGGTCGGTGGGGTGAGGACGGGTGCGTGCAGGGCATGCTGGAATGGATGGGGTTGCCCTATACCCATTCGGGTGTGCTGTCCTCGGCCCTGGCGATGGACAAGGAGTTGTCCAAGGACGTGTATCGCCGCCATGGGTTGCCCGTTGTGGACAGCGTTCTGGCGGCCAAGAAAGACGTGTCCCGCGCCCATGTGATGGCGCCGCCCTACGTGGTGAAGCCGAACAATGAAGGGTCTTCAGTGGGCGTCTATCTGGTGCACGAGGCCGCCAATGCACCACCTGTGCTGTCGGACGACATGCCGGACACCGTGATGGTCGAAGCGTTCGCGCCGGGGCGGGAATTGACGACGACTGTGCTGGGTGACCGGGCTTTGTGCGTCACCGATATCCTGACCGACGGCTGGTACGATTACGACGCGAAATACAAAACGGGCGGGTCGCGCCACGTGGTGCCGGCCGAGATCCCGGCCGAGATCACCGAAGCCTGCCTGGGCTACGCGGTCCGGGCACATCGGGCGTTGGGGTGTCGCGGGGTGACGCGCACGGATTTCCGCTGGGACGAGGCGCGTGGCCTTGAGGGGCTGATCCTGCTCGAAACCAATACGCAACCGGGCATGACGCCCACATCGCTGACGCCCGAGCAGGCCGCTTATGTGGGCATGAGTTTTGGCGCGCTGTGCCGCTGGATGATCGAGGACGCGTCATGTCACAGATGAGCGTCCGCCCCGATCCCGCGCCATCGCGCCTGAAGTACCGGATGGAGCGGCTCATGCTGACGCCGCTGTTCCGGCTGCTGCTGCGCTTCGGGTTGCCCTTCTTTCTGACCTTCAGCCTGGCGACCTGGTGGCTGTCGGTGGAGGGCAATCGCCAGCTGATCGTCGACACCTACACGGAATTGCGGTCCGACGTGGAAAGCCGCCCGGAATTCATGGTCAACATGATGGCTGTGGACGGGGCCAGCGATCTGGTTGCGGAAGGTGTGCGGGAATTGCTGCCGGTCGATTTCCCGGTCAGTTCTTTCGATCTTGATCTCGAAGCCATGCGCGAAACGGTCGCGTCTCTGGACCCGGTGAAATCTGCGCGGCTTTACGTGCGGCAGGGCAATGTGCTTCAGGTTGATATCGTGGAACGGGTGCCGGTGGTGCTGTGGCGCAATGACCGGGGGTTGCAGCTTCTGGATGACGAAGGTGTGCTTGTGGGTCCGGCGTTTCTGCGGGCCGATTGGCCGGAATTGCCGTTGATCGTGGGCGACGGTGCGAATGTACGCGTCGAAGAAGCGCTGGATTTGATGCACGCGGCAGCACCCTTGGCAGACCGGTTGCGCGGATTTGTGCGGATGGGCGAACGGCGGTGGGACGTGGTGCTGGACCGGGATCAGCGGATCATGCTGCCCGAGACCGGCGCTATCGAGGCTTTGGAGCGCGTGATCGCGATGGATCAGGCGGTCGACATGCTGGAGCGGGATATCGTGGGCATTGATCTGCGACTGCCCGCCCGACCGACACTTAGAATGACAGACGGAGCGGTGCGCGAGTTGCTGCGCATCCGTGCGATTGAGGCAGGGGAACCAGTAGAATGATCGAGCTATACGAGTCTCAACGGGCCATGCGGAACATCCGGCGGGTGGCGATGCAGCGGGGTGTGATTGCGATCCTCGATATCGGCAGCTCCAAGATTGCCTGTCTGGTGTTGCGGTTCGATGGCACGGATCGCGGGTTGGAAAGCGATTCCATCGGGTCTCTGGCCGGACAGTCCGGGTTCCGAGTCATCGGGGCAGCGACCACGCGATCGCGCGGCGTCCGCTTTGGCGAGATCGATTCGATGGGCGAAACCGAACGTGCGATCCGCACGGCGGTTCAGGCGGCCCAGAAAATGGCGCAGATCCGGGTGGATCACGTCATCGCCTGTTTCGCCGGGGCCGATCCGCGCAGCTATGGATTGGCCGGGAAAGTCGAGGTGGCAGGGACCACGGTGGACGAACAGGATGTGGCCCGCGTGTTGTCAGCCTGTGACGTGCCGGATTTCGGACACGGGCGCGAAGTGCTTCATGCGCAGCCAGTCAACTTTGCACTGGACCACCGCAGCGGGTTGATTGATCCGCGCGGACAGATCGGCCAGGAACTGGCAACCGATATGCACATGCTGACGGTGGATGCGCTGGCGGTTCAGAACCTTGCGCATTGCATGAAGCGGTGTGATCTGGAGCTCGCAGGCGTTGCGAGTTCGGCCTACGTGTCCGGCGTTTCGGCGCTAGTGGAAGACGAACAAGAGCTTGGTGCGGCCTGTGTGGATATGGGCGGTGGATCAACGGGCCTGTCTATCTTTATGAAAAAGCACATGATTTATGCCGATGCGGTGCGCATGGGTGGGGATCATGTGACCAGCGACATTTCCATGGGGCTTCAGGTTCCGATGGCCGTGGCCGAACGGATCAAGACGTTTCATGGCGGGGTTGTCGCGACCGGAATGGATGACCGCGACATGATCGAAATCGGTGGCGATACCGGCGATTGGCATCATGACCGACGCTCGGTCAGCCGCGCGGAGCTGATCGGCATCATGCGCCCCCGTGTCGAAGAGATCTTGGAAGAGGTGCGCGCGCGGTTGGATGCGGCCGGGTTCGAACACCTTCCCAGCCAGCAAATTGTCCTCACAGGCGGGGCCAGCCAGATCCCCGGACTGGATGGCCTTGCGACGAAAATTCTGGGCCAGCAGGTGAGGTTAGGCCGTCCGATGCGGGTGCATGGCCTGCCGCAGGCTGCAACCGGACCGGGATTCGCAAGTGCGGTTGGTTTGTGCCTGTTTGCGGCCCATCCACAGGACGAATGGTGGGACTTTGAAATCCCCGTAGACCGCTATCCCGCGCGTTCCCTCAAGCGGGCGGTCAAATGGTTCCGTGATAACTGGTGATCGCAAGATGTTGACGTTTCGACAAAATCCCGTTTCGTCCCTTTTGGGAATGAGCAGATTTTGTGCCGAAACTGTGGATAACAAAGGTTTTTACGTGACCTTCGGGCGGTTGCCCGGTATTAATTACGCAATAGGTGCAGAAAAAGCTCTGAATTGAGCGCTAGTAGCAGGCGGACAGACACATGACATTGAACCTTTCGGTGCCCGGACAGGAAGAATTGAAACCTCGCATCACCGTATTCGGTGTCGGTGGTGCTGGTGGGAACGCGGTCAACAACATGATCGACAAGGCGCTGGAAGGCGTCGACTTTGTGGTTGCAAACACCGATGCGCAGGCCCTTCAGCAAAGCCAGTCGCAAAGCCGCATTCAGCTTGGTGTGAAAGTCACCGAAGGTCTGGGTGCCGGAGCGCGCGCGACAGTGGGTGCCGCTGCGGCCGAAGAAAGCATTGAACAGATCGTGGATCACCTGGCGGGCGCACATATGTGCTTTATTACCGCTGGTATGGGCGGCGGCACCGGGACGGGGGCCGCGCCGATCATCGCGCAGGCGGCACGGGAACTGGGTGTTCTGACCGTTGGTGTTGTGACCAAGCCATTCCAGTTCGAAGGCGGCAAGCGGATGAAGCAGGCCGAAGACGGTGTCGAGGCGCTGCAGAAGGTGGTCGATACGCTGATCATCATCCCGAACCAGAACCTGTTCCGTCTGGCCAACGAAAAGACAACCTTCACCGAAGCGTTCTCGATGGCGGACGATGTTCTTTACCAGGGCGTAAAGGGTGTCACCGATCTGATGGTGCGTCCCGGTCTGATCAACCTCGACTTTGCGGACGTGCGCGCCGTGATGGACGAGATGGGCAAAGCCATGATGGGCACCGGCGAGGCCGAGGGCGAAGATCGCGCGGTTCAGGCGGCAGAGAAAGCCATCGCGAACCCGCTGCTGGACGAAATCAGCTTGCGCGGCGCGAAGGGCGTTCTGATCAATATCACAGGTGGTCACGACCTCACGCTGTTCGAACTCGACGAAGCGGCGAACCGCATTCGCGAAGAGGTCGACTCGGATGCCAACATCATCGTGGGCTCCACATTGGACGACGGCATGGCGGGCATGATGCGGGTGAGCGTTGTTGCAACCGGCATCGACGCCTCCGAGGTGCACACAGATATCCCGGTCCCGCGCCGGTCGCTGGCAACACCACTGACGCAGGTCACGCAGGTGGAAGAAGATGCGCGCTCCGAGCGCGATGAGCCGATGCCAGAGCCTGTTGCGGCGCGCGTTGCAGAAGCTGCAGAAGAGCCATCGCTGTTTGGGTCCATGAACGCAGAGCGTGCAGCGGCCGAAGAGCAGATGGAAACCATCTTCGACACTCAGGACGCTCAGGCCGACGACGCTATGGATGACGACGGATTGCCCGCACCAGCCTACCGGCCGCAGGTTGCCGAGTTCAGCCCGAGCGAAGACAGCATAGAAGCGGACCCCGAGCAGTTCGTTGCGCCACGCGCACCGGCACCCGGCACACCAAGCGCCGAGGCTTTGGCCCGGTTGCAGGCCGCCGCATCGCGCGCGCGTCCCTCTGCACATTCGGCCCCGGCCGAGGCAGAGCCAGCCGATGCGGAACGCCCGCGTTTCGGGATCAATTCGCTGATCAATCGCATGACCGGGCACGGTCAGGAAACACCGGTTCGCCGGACAGCCCAGCCCCCGGTTCAGAGCGGTGCAGCCGCTCCGGCGGCGGAACCTGAGGCGGATGCGGATCAGGAACGGATCGAAATACCGGCCTTCCTTCGCAGACAAGCCAACTAAAAACGCGACAATCCGCGTACAGGACGCCTCCGGTTTTCGGGGGCGTTTTTGTTTTTGTTCAAGGGCTTAAACGTAATGGCGAGATTCCGCCGATCCTGAGAAGCGCCGTGTTTCAGCCCGTTACAATCTTTGATTTGAGGCCAAACCGGTCCGTTTGTATTACCGTCCTCGAAGTGCGCTACTGGGGGGTGCGCACGTTATCGCTTGAGGTCAGCTTGCAAACAACGGTTCAATCATTTGTTCGGTTCGAAGGAACCGGTTTGCACACGGGCCTTCCCGTGTCGATGGTTGTTTGTCCGGCACCCGCGGACCACGGCATTGTGTTTCAGCGCACCGATATCCGCCTTGGCAACGCGCGCATTCCGGCGCTGTTTGACCATGCAGAGCAATCCCCGCTGTGTACATTGATCGTGAATGATGCCGGTGTGTCGGTGTCGACAATCGAACACATCATGGCGGCGCTTGCCGGATGTGGCGTGCACAACGCGCTGATCAAGATCGACGGACCCGAGGTGCCGGTGCTTGACGGCAGCGCGGCCCCGTTTGTACGCAAGATCATGGCAACGGGCGTGAAACCATTGTCTGCACCGATCCGTGTGATCGAGGTTCTGAACACCGTTGAAGTCCATACTGCCCAAGGCTGGGCGCGTCTTGGTCCGGGCACAGGTCTGACCATGGATTTCCATATCGACTTTGCAGACAAGGCGATTGGCAAACAAAGCAAGTCTTTGAACCTCGCCAATGGAACCTTTGTGCGCGAATTGTGCGACAGCCGCACGTTCTGCCGCGCGTCCGATGTCGAAGCGATGCGCGCTGCGGGCAAGGCCCTTGGCGGGACGATGGACAATGCGGTCGTGGTGGATGGCGACACGGTACTGAGCCCCGGTGGGTTGCGCCATGCCGACGAAGCTGTGCGGCACAAGATGCTGGACGCTTTGGGTGATTTGGCATTGGCGGGCGCTCCTATTCTTGGCCATTACGAAGGTCACAAGGCCGGGCATACGCTGACCAACATGTTGTTGCGGGAACTCTTCGCAACCAAGGATGGCTACCGGATTGTCGAATCCGATGCATCTCTTGCGGCGCGTTTGCCGGGTGCGGGCGTTGAGGCACACGAAATTCCCGCCGTTGCCTGAGCAGTTGCGCCACGCATTCCAAGCTCTCAAACTATTGCACTCCAAAGGCGTTTTGCCTTGGGATTTTCTGTGCTAGGACCAAATGCAGACAAGTGGCACATATAGCCACGGCGGTTTTACGAAGGTGACGGGCATGGCAGCGGGCAGATACGCAAGAGCTGTGATCGGAGCGGGGCTCTTGGCGGTGACGTTGAGTGCTTGCAGCAATGGAGAACGTCCGGGCTTTGGGCCGGGTGGCGTACCGATTGAGAATTTCACTGCCGAACAGATCTTTGAACGCGCCGAATTCGAACTGGATCGCAGCGATCCCGAGGATGCCGCGTTTTACTTTTCCGAGGTCGAACGCCTGTATCCCTATTCGGAATGGGCGAAACGTGCGGTGATCATGCAGGCCTATGCGCATCACCAGAACAAAGACTACGAAAACAGCCGCAGCGCGGCGCAGCGGTATATTGATTTTTACCCCACTGACGAAGACGCGGCCTATGCCCAGTACCTGTTGGCGCTGAGCTACTATGACCAGATCGAAGAGGTGGGGCGCGATCAGGGGCTGACCTTCCAGGCGCTGCAAGCCTTGCGCACGGTGATTGAACGGTACCCAGAGAGTGAATATGCGCGGTCTTCGGTGCTCAAGTTCGATCTGGCCTTTGACCACCTTGCTGCGAAAGAGATGGAAATCGGGCGCTACTATTTGCGCCGCGACCATTATCCAGCGGCGATCAACCGGTTCCGTGTTGTGGTTGAGGATTTCCAGACGACAACCCATACCGCAGAGGCGCTGCACCGTTTGGTTGAGGCGTATCTGTCGCTTGGTCTGACCGACGAGGCGCAGACAGCGGGGGCGATTCTGGGCTTTAACTACCAGTCGACCGATTGGTACGAAGACAGCTTCAAGCTTTTGACCGGGCGGGGCCTTGAGCTGAAGGCGACCGGCGACAACTGGTTGCGTCAGGTCTATCGCCAGATGGTCAAGGGCGAATGGCTTTGATCGGAGAGTGGTGCGGGTGATCCCGCACCCGACGGCACAGAATGCTGCGCGCGCTTGAAATCAGAGACATGTTGATCATTGACCGGCTGGAGCTTGAGTTCCAGCCGGGTCTGAACGTGCTGACCGGTGAAACCGGCGCGGGCAAGTCGATCCTTCTGGACAGCCTTGGCTTTGTGCTGGGATGGCGCGGTCGGGCGGAGCTTGTCCGCAGCGGTGCGTCGCAGGGCGAAGTGACGGCGGTGTTTGATCTGCCGCAGGCGCATCCGGCACGGGGCGTTCTGACGGATGCCGGGTTTGAAGACAGCAATGAACTGATCCTGCGGCGGGTGAACACGGCGGACGGACGCAAAACCGGTTGGGTCAATGACCGCCGGGTCAGCGGCGAAATGTTGCGGTCGCTGTCGGACACGCTGGTTGAATTGCACGGCCAGCACGATGATCGCGGTCTTCTGAACCCCAAGGGACACCGCGCGTTGCTGGATGAGTTTGCGGGTCACGATGATCTTTTGTCAAAGGTCAAGTCAAGCTGGATCGCGATGGCGTCTGCGCGCAAGGCCTTGGCTGCGGCTGAAACGGCGTATGAGGCGGCACAGGCGGAAGAGGATTTCCTGCGCCATTCGGTTGAGGAACTGGACAAGCTGGCTCCTGAAGCGGGCGAGGATGCGGACCTGGATGCGAAGCGGCGCATGATGCAGGCCGCAGAACGGATTCGGGACGATATCTCGCGCGCGGCGCAGGTCATGGGGCAGGATGGGGCAGAAGGGTCCTTGTCGGATGCGTTGCGGTGGCTTGAAGGGGTCAGCGACGCTGCCGAGGGCCGTTTGGATGACCCGCTGGCGGCCCTGGCACGGGCGATGGCCGAATTGGACGACGCGGCGCGGGGTGTGTCGGAATGTTTGAATGCGCTGGATTTCGATCCCTATGAGCTTGAGTCCACAGAGGAACGCTTGTTCGCGCTGCGGGCTTTGGCGCGCAAACACAACGTGGCCGCCGATGAATTGGCGGGTCTTGCCGAAACGCTGCGGACACGATTGGCGGCATTGGATCAGGGGGCAGACCGCATGGTTGCGCTTCGGTCTGAGCTGTCATACGCCGAAGCGACTTATGCCGAAGCGGCAGAGGTCTTGCGCAAGAGCCGCGTTGCGGCAGCAGCGCGGCTGGATGCGGCGGTCTGTGCTGAACTCGCCCCGCTCAAGATGGAGCGTGCGGTGTTTGTCACGGATATCTCGGACGGCACACCCGGCCCCGACGGCGCGGAAGCGGTGGCATTCACAGTGGCGACCAATCCGGGCGCACCTGCCGGGCCGATTGGCAAGATCGCATCCGGCGGGGAACTGAGCCGGTTCTTGCTGGCATTGAAGGTTTGCCTGTCAGAACAGCGCGACGCGGGGCTGACCATGATCTTTGACGAGATTGATCGCGGGGTTGGGGGCGCGACGGCCGATGCGGTCGGGCGGCGTTTGGCGGCCTTGGCGGATGGCGGGCAGGTTCTGGTGGTCACGCATTCGCCGCAGGTGGCGGCTTTGGGGGCGTATCACTGGCGGGTCGAAAAGCGTGTGTCGGAGGCGCAGACCACGTCAACCGTTGTGCCGCTGGATGCGCCAGCCCGAGAGGGCGAAATCGCCCGGATGCTGTCGGGCGATACGGTCACAGAAGAGGCCCGCGCGGCGGCGCGGGCGCTCTTGACCGGTTAGAGCTTCATCAATCCTACGCCAGCCAGAGCAAGCGTGATGCCGCTGAATACCGTTCGAATGATGTTGTACATCTGCCAGTCACCCGAATACGCGGTCCAGATATCCTGCGCAGCGGTCACATCCGTTGGCACAACGATGCCGGCGAGGGCTTCATTCATCGGGACATTTATCGACATGGTCAGCACGATACCGCCCACAGCATAGATCAGTCCCCCCAAACCAAACGCCAGCGCGGCGCTGCCCGTGTTCACGCGCCATGCGAAGATCGCTGCAATCGCCATGAAGACCGGCGTTCCGAAGAACGCAGGTGCAAAGACAGCGTTGCGGACCGAGGCGTTCATCGCTTGCATCGCTTCAATGGCGACACGCGGATCGGCGGCGTCCAGTCCCCACATCGTTGAACAGATCCACGCATAGAAAAACCCGAAGATCGCACCGCTGGAGATAAGCGCACACAGCGCTGCAAAACGCGCTGCAAACTGCGTTGCGTGTTCGAAACTGCGGGGTGGGGCCTCGTAGGCCGAGGGCAGGGACATCATTTTCAAACTCCTGTCAATATCCGTAATTAAGTGTACGCCTTTACATATCCGTACATTTGATTACGGATAGCTGTCAAGCCTCAAACGGAGAATGAGTTTTGCGAGACACGGCACGGACGGCACGCAAGGCGGAAATCGAAGCAGCGGCGTATCGCGTGCTGGCGGACAAGGGCTTTCAGAACATGTCGATGCTGGCCGTTGCGAAAGCAGCCAAGGCGTCGAATGAAACGTTGTACCGGTGGTATGGGGACAAAACCGGTTTGTTTGAGGCGCTGATCATTTCAAATGCAGAGCGCGTTGCGGTCGAATTGCAAACCTATCTGGATGGGGCTGCAACGCCGCGCGCGGCGCTCTCGAACCTTGGTCCTTTGCTGCTTGAGATGCTGTTGAGCGACCGTGCCATTGCCCTGAACCGCGCCGCCTGCGCCGATGCGACCGGTGCGCTGGGACAGGTGCTGGCGCAAGAAGGGCGCGGGAGGGTGTTTCCGTTGATCGTGCAGCTTTTCGAACTCTTGCAGGCCCACGGTGTTGTCAGGGGAACGCCAAATGAAAACGCCCGTCTGTATGTCGATCTGCTTCTGGGGGACCTGCAAATCCGGCGCGCGACCGGTGCGCTTGAAATGTTGACCAAGGATGCTGTGACGCAACGCGCGAAACAGGCCGAAGCCCGGTTTCTCGCGTTGGTAGGGGGTGTTGACACTGACGGTCACAAGCTTTGATCGCCAAAGGGTTGGAGCCAGACACCGCTTCGGCTAAGCGTTGAAAAACACAGAGTTCGTGGCGTCGCTGCGCCTGTCGAAAGGACCGCCCGGCATGCCGTCGCTGCTGAAAGCGCAATTGCAGGAAATGAAGAAACAGTGCGGGCGCGGCTGGGATTTGCTGCGGCACAAGGGGCCGTCGCAGTTTCAGTTCTGGTTGATCGCGTTGTTGATCGGGATCGCGGCGGGACTTGCAGCGACGGGATTCCGTCTGGCGATTACGTTCCTGCAAACCACGTCTTACGGCACACCCAGCGTGACCGAGATCCACAGCTATGCCGCCACGTTGCCGTGGTGGATGCTGTTGGTGATCCCAACGCTTGGGGGGCTGACGGTTGGTGTGATCCTGCATTATTTCACGCCGGACGGGCGGGTGCGGTCGGTGTCGGATGTGATTGAGGGCGCCGCGCTGAACGATGGTCGCGTGGAAAAGAGGGCCGGGATTGCCTCTGCGGTGTGTTCGTGGATCACCTTGTCCACGGGAGGCAGTTCGGGGCGCGAAGGGCCGGTTGTTCATATCGCCGCGATGATGTCATCGTGGGTGTCGAACGTGATCCGCGCGGATGGGATCACCGGGCGCGATCTGCTGGGATGCGCCGTGGCGGCGGCGGTGTCGGCCAGCTTCAACGCGCCCATCGCCGGGGCCTTGTTTGCGCTTGAGGTGGTGCTGCGGCACTTTGCGGTGCATGCCTTTGCGCCCATCGTGGTGGCCAGTGCAGCCGGGACAGTGATCAACCGGCTGATTTTCGGAGACGTGACCGAGTTTACCCTGCCGGGCACAACAACGGTGGAATTCTATCTGGAACTGCCTGCATTTTTCCTCCTTGGCCTTGTCTGTGGATTGGTGGCGGTTGCCATGATGCGCGCCGTGTTCCTTGCCGATGATCTGGGGTCGCGGGTGCAACACCGGCTTGATCTGCCGCATCTGCTGCGCCCGGCGGTGGCGGGTGTGATGCTGGGCGCCTTGGCGATCTGGTTCCCGCATATTATCGGCGTCGGGTATGAAACGACGTCGCGCGCGCTGACCGGCGCGCTGCTGTGGCACGAGGCGATTGTGTTTGCGATGCTCAAGGTTGTGGCTGTGGCAATCACGCTGGGCGGGCGCATGGGTGGCGGGGTGTTTTCGCCCTCGCTGATGCTGGGCGCGTTGACCGGGCTGGCCTTTGGCCTGATTGCGACAGGATTGTTTCCGGAGAATTCGGGGGCATCGACGCTTTACGCATTGGCAGGCATGGGCGCTGTGGCGGCCGCTGTGCTGGGTGCGCCGATATCCACGACGCTGATCGTGTTTGAACTCACAGGTGACTGGCAAACCGGGCTTGCGGTGATGGTGTCGGTGTCGATGTCGACAGCGGTGTCGGCGCGACTGGTGGATCGGTCGTTCTTTCTGACGCAACTGGAACGGCGGAACGTCCATCTTGCCGCCGGACCGCAGGCGTATCTGTTGGCGATGTTCCGGGTGCAGGGGGTGATGCGCAAGCCAACCGATGCCCATGCCGCAGACGAGGCAGCGTGCCTCACGATGATTGAACAGGGACTATACGTGCAAGCGCAGGCAACGCTGGAAACCGCTTTGCCGTTGTTTGACAAATCCGGGGTCGCGTTCCTGCCGGTTGTTCGGCTGGAAGGCCCCGACGACACTCCGGTGCTGCAAGGGGCGTTGTTCCATGTGGATGCGCTCAAGGCCTATAACCGCGCGCTGGCAGCCACCGCTGAGGAAGAACACAGCTAAGGAACAACGCCGCGACGCTACACCTGTTCGACGGCGACCCCATCCTGCAGAGCAAAGGCAAGGTGGCCCTTGATCTCTGACACGTCGTCCTTGGGGGACTCGTAACTCCAGACGGCGTTCTCGTAGGTCGAACTTTTGGAGACGATATCGTAGTAGCTGGCTGTGCCCTTGTGGGGGCATTCCGAGCTGTGATCCGAAGTGTCGAGGAACGCCATCGCCACATCCCCGCGCGGAAAGTAGATGACGCCGGGACGGTCGCCTTCGGTCAGTTCAAGGGCGTTCTTGCTTTCTGCAATCACGGCACCGCCAGCGCGCACGACCCATGTGCCGTCGGCTGGTCTGATTGTTATGTGTTTATGCATAGTTCCACCCCCTATTTCTGTGCGATGTAGCGGAGTTACAGAGCAATTGTAAGCGGTTGTGATCAGATCGGGGCACAGGCGCTTTCCAGCCAGCGGTGCACGGCACCGTCAACCAGCGGACCGATCTGGTCCAGAACCTGCGCGTGATAGGCGTTGAGCCAGGTCCGTTCGTCCTGCGTCAGAAGCGCAACGTCGACCAGACGCGTGTCGATCGGGGCAAAGGTGATCGTCTCAAACCGCAGCATTTCGGGAACCGATTGGGTGTCGAGCCGGGGGGCTTCTTCGACCACGATCAGGTTTTCAATCCGGATGCCGAACGCGCCTTCTTTGTAGAAGCCGGGTTCATTGGACAGGATCATACCCGGCATGAACGGCACGGTGCCCGCGCGCGCCAGCCGCTGTGGGCCTTCATGTACGCTCAGATACGAACCGACGCCGTGCCCTGTGCCATGGGCGTAGTCCATGCCATGCGCCCACAACGCAACCCGCGCCAGCGCGTCCAGATCACGGCCGGCAAGGCCCACGGGCCAGCGCAGGCACGAAATGGCGATCATGCCCTTCAACACAAGCGTGAAAGCGCGGCGTTCCTCGTCACCCACGGTTCCAATGGCAATGGTGCGGGTGATGTCGGTCGTGCCGTCGACATACTGCCCGCCGCTATCGACCAACAGCAGCCCGTCCTCGACCGTGCGGTTTGTCTTTTCCGTCACACGGTAATGGACGATTGCGCCATTCGGCCCTGCGCCCGAGATCGTGTCGAAGCTGATGTCCCGCAGCGCATTTGTTGCGGTGCGCTCGGCTTCCAGTTTGGTCACAACGTCAATTTCGCTGAATGTGCCCGGGGTTTGCGTGTCAAGCCAGTGCAGGAACCGCGCCATGGCTGCCCCGTCGCGCAGATGTGCTTCGCGCGCGCCCTGCAACTCTGCGGCTGTTTTGCAGGCTTTCGGCAACGCGCACGGGTCTTGCGCTTCCTTGATCTCAAGCCCCGCCGCAGAAAGCGTGTCCGCAACGATCACGGGGCAACTGGCGGGGTCGATCTGCACTGTGCCTTCAAGCTGAACCAGCGCGGGGAGAAAATCTGCAATCGGCTGCAGGGTCACTGAGGACCCAAAGTGATCCCCCAGCCCTTCGCATTTCTTAGGATCCGCAAACAATGTAACCGACCCCGTGGCATGCAGGATTGCAAACCCGTGCATGAACGGCGTGCGCGGCACATCTTCGCCGCGGATGTTGAGCAGCCAGCAGATGCTGTCAGGCAGTGTCAGAACAGAGTGCTGCGCTTTGCCCAAGTCGTTCGCCAGACGCGCGATCTTGCGATCATGGGCCTCGCCGGTCAGTTCAACAGGTTGCACAAAGGCCGGCGCGCGTGGCGGCGCGGGTTGGGTTTGCCAGATCCGGTCCACCAGGTTGTCGACCCGCCGCAAGCTCACCGAGCCGGAGGTCTTTTCCAGCTCGCGCAACTGGCTGACGGTATGCAGCCATGGGTCGAACCCGACCACCCCCTCTGACGGCGCGTTGTCTGCGATCCATTCGCCCAGACCGGTTTCGGGCCAATGGACCGGGGTATAGACATCGGCCACCTGGGCCTGCACCTGCACGCGGTAGCGCCCGTCGACGAACACGCCGGCCTTGTCACGCAGCGCCACGCAAAACCCGGCCGATCCGGTAAATCCTGTCAGCCAGGACAGACGTTCGTCCCTTGGGGCCACGTATTCCCCCTGATGCGCATCGGCGCGGGGGATGATGAACCCGTCAAGACCTTCGTCTGTCAGAACAGCCCGCAATGCGGCCAGCCGGGCCGGGCCCTGGGCGGGAGAGGAGGTTTCCGAAAAGCTTTGAAACATGGCGGTGGCCTTTTTCGTCATTCCTTTTGCCGGTCACAGCATCAGAGGTCGCACACCCACGGAACCGGTGTCTCAGACGGCGCGCTTGATCCCCATCAGACGCGCGCGGGCGCGGGGATCGCTGTCAAAGAGCGACGCAAGCTGTTCGGTCATGGCACCCGCAAGTTGTTCGACATCAGTGATGGTGACCGCGCGTTCGTAGTACCGGGTCACGTCATGGCCGATCCCGATGGCCAAAAGCTCGACCTGTTTGCGGCGTTCCACCATGGCGATCACATCGCGCAGATGCTTCTCAAGGTAATTGGCCGGGTTCACCGACAATGTGCTGTCATCTACGGGCGCACCGTCCGAAATCACCATAAGGATCTTGCGCGCCTCGGGACGGTGGATCATCCGCTTATGCGCCCATTCAAGCGCTTCGCCGTCGATGTTTTCCTTGAGCAGACCTTCTTTCATCATCAACCCAAGATTGGGCCGCGTGCGCCGCCACGGGGCGTCGGCCCCTTTGTAGATGATGTGGCGCAGGTCGTTCAGGCGTCCGGGTTGCTGTTCGCGGCCTTCGTTCAGCCATTTCTCACGCGCCTGTCCACCTTTCCAAGCACGGGTGGTGAAGCCAAGGATTTCCACCTTGACCGAACACCGCTCCAGCGTGCGTGCCAGAACATCGGCACAGATGGCGGCAATCGAGATCGGGCGCCCGCGCATGGACCCGGAATTGTCCAGCAGCAGCGTCACAACCGTGTCGCGGAATTCGGTGTCTTTCTCGACCTTGAACGACAGCGGCGTCGTCGGGTTGGCGACGACGCGCGCCAGTCGCCCGGCATCCAGAATACCTTCCTCAAGATCAAACTCCCAGGATCGGTTCTGCTGCGCCTGTAGACGACGCTGAAGTTTGTTCGCCAATCGGCTCACAGCACCCTTCAAGGGCTCAAGCTGCTGATCAAGATAGGCGCGCAAGCGTTCCAACTCGACCGGCTCGGCCAAATCTTCGGCGAGGATTTCCTCGTCATGGGTGGCGTCGAACACCTTGTAGTCCGGATCGGCCTCAGAGACCGGGGCAGGGGGCGGCGGTTCAAGCGGCGCTTCGCCCTCGGGCATTTCTGTTTCTTCGCCCATCTCCTGATCGGCCATCTCGTCCATCGAGACCTGTGCCTGCGACGGATCCTGTGTGTCTTCCTGGCTCGATTCGGGGCTGGCTTCGGCATCCTGATCCTGATCGTCATCCTGACCGGTGCTGTCAGGTTCCTGTTCGTCGTCAGCCCCGTCCTCGGCCTGATCCTCGGCCTCGTCATCCAGTTCGTCCGGATCATCGCCAAGCTGATCGCCATAACCCAGATCGGTGATCACAGCGCGGGTGAAGCGGGCAAAGGCGGCCTGATCGTCCAGTACGTCTTGAACGTTTTCAAGCGTTCCACCCGCTTGGTTTTCGATAAAGCCGCGCCACAGCTCCATCACGTTCTGTGCGCCGTCAGGAAGGTCGCGTCCGGTGGCCAGATGCCGGACCAGATATCCGGCAGCCGCCGATAGCGGCGCTTCGGAGGCCTCCTTGATGGTGTCATACCCCCGCCGCAGCGCGTCGTGGCCGATCTTGGCATCGATATTGCCAGCCGTGCCGGGCATATCCCGCGCGCCCATCGCCTCGCAACGGGCGGTCTCCATCGCTTCATACAGCTCTCGGGCCATGTCGCCCTGCGGCGCATAACGCGCATGTGTGCCTGCATCGTGGTAGCGACGGTTCATCGCCAGCGCGTCAGCGGTGCCGCGGGCCAGCATCACCTCGTCACGGGTCAGCCGTCGGCTGACCTGCGGCAGGCGCATGGCATCCCCCGACAGGCCGGATGGATCCACCGAATAGCTGACGCTGAGTTCAGGATCGTCCGCCAGAACCTTGGTCGCCTCGGCCAATGCCTTTTTGAACGGATCGGCGGGATTGTCTGTTGGCTTGTTCATAACGGGTATCGTTTCGCAAAGCAGGCAGCGCCACAAGACGCAAGTTCAGCCATCCCCAATGGATCGCTGCAGTGCATCTTCTTTTTCCAAATATGCATATCGCGCGCGCCGCAGGCGCGCGCGGATCGGATCGGCGCAGCCGATCCGACGCCCATCAGGCGATGCTCAGGCTGGCAGCACTTTCGGGCAGTTCTTCGTCAAAGCATCGCTGGTAGAACTCCGCCACGGTCTGGCGCTCAAGCTCGTCGCATTTGTTGAGGAAGGACACGCGGAACGCATAACCCACATCGCGGAAAATCTCGGCGTTCTGTGCCCAGGCAATCACCGTCCGGGGACTCATGACCGTGGACAGATCGCCCGACATGAACGCGGTCCGGGTCAGGTCCGCGACCGTCACCATCTGGCGTACGGTCTTGCGGCCCTTCTCGGTGTTGTAATGCGGTGCCTTGGACAGCACGATCGAGGTTTCGGCGTCAATCGACAGGTAGTTCAGCGTAGCCACCAGCGACCAGCGGTCCATCTGGCCCTGGTTGATCTGCTGGGTGCCGTGATAGAGGCCGGTCGTATCCCCAAGGCCCACGGTGTTGGCCGTGGCGAAGATGCGGAAGTACTTGTGCGGGGTCAGAACGGCGTTCTGGTCGAGCAACGTCAGCTTGCCGTCGGTTTCCAGCACGCGCTGGATCACAAACATCACGTCGGCGCGGCCGGCGTCGTATTCGTCGAACACGATGGCGGTGGGGTTGCGCAGCGCCCAGGGCAGGATGCCTTCCTGGAACTGGGTGACCTGTTTGCCATCCACAAGCTTGATCGCATCCTTTCCGATCAGGTCGATGCGGCTGATGTGACTGTCGAGGTTGACGCGCACACAGGGCCAGTTCAGGCGGGCGGCGACCTGTTCGATATGGGTCGACTTACCGGTGCCGTGATAGCCTTGGATCATCACGCGGCGGTTGTTGCGGAAACCGGCCAGGATCGCCATCGTCGTGTCGGGGTCGAACTTGTAGGTGCTGTCGATATCCGGCACGCGCTCTGTGCGCTCGGGGAAGCCGTGCACAATCATATCCGTATCGATGCCAAAGACCTCGCGAGCCAGTATTTCCTCGGTCGGTTTGGCGTTGATGTCGATCGTCCCGTCGGCCATGTTGCGGACATCCTTCTGTACTGGGCGTGTTGCGCGTGTGTGGTGCAACATAATTGCGGAAGGAGCAAGGGAAAGGGCGCGTGAATTCACTCATGAACTTGCCGGACCAGATTGACGCGCTGATGGCACGGGTGGCGATGGCCGACCGGTCGGCGTTTCAGCAATTATATGACCTGACCGCGCCGCAGCTCTTCGCCGTGGCGCTGCGCGTTCTGGGGGATCACACCGAGGCAGAGGATTGTCTGCACGAATTGTTTACAGCCCTCTGGGACGATGCCGACCTGTTTCGCAGCCCGGACCTGTCGCCAATGGCGCGGGTGGTGACCGATATCCGGGCAGCGGCGATCGCAAGAAAGCGTGTGCGCTATAGCGCGCCAGACCGGGTCGATACGCGCGAACTTTTTGGTGTGGCGGGACTTTCGGATGCTCCGACAGAGCAAGACAACAGCCTTCAAGCCAGCATTTCGGCGCTGCAACCGGCCCGCGCCACGCTGTTGCGGCGGGTGTGTCTGAACGGGGACGGGTATGACGATCTGGCGCGGGCGTCCGACGTGGACGCGCCCACGGTGCGGCGGTCGTTGCAAAAAGCGCTGCAGACCATTGGGTGTTCTTTGATGACCGAAGATCAGCCGTCTGTTCCAGCCGCGGAATACGCGCTGTGTCTGCTTCCGGAGGACGAGGCGGTCATGTTTGAAGCGCAGATGTCCGATGACGCGGATCTGGCCAGGCAGGTGGCGGTTTGGCACGCGGGCCTGTCCGATTATCTTCGGGCTTCAATCCCGGAAACGCCTCCTCCGGCGCAATTGGCGCGCAGGTTGCAGGCCAGCCTGTTCAGCGAGCGGCGCGAAACGCTTTGGCAGCAGCTTTGGCCCTATGCCATTGGCGGTATTATTGCTGCGCTCGTGTTGTGGTTCGCGGTGTCTACGGATGTGCTTGTTCCGCTGCAGTGACCACCGGTTCAGATCGCGCAATTGTGTGCAGGGTTTGCTTGCGATCACGGGGGCGCAGCACCCATGTTGGACCTGCCACAGGAGGATCCGATGATCAGACGCCAGTTTTTGCAAACCGCCGCCGCCGCTTTGGGCTTTTCGGCATCCGCCAAGGCGGTGTCCGCATCCAAAGGGTCTTTCGAGATCACACGCTCGGACGCGGAGTGGAAGGCGATGCTGAACGCGGCTGAGTACCGAGTGATGCGCGAACACGGCACCGAACGCGCGTTCAGTTCGCCGCTCGACCGGGAAACCCGCCGCGGCATGTTTCATTGCAAGGGGTGCGACTTGGCCCTGTATTCCTCGGAACACAAGTTCGACAGCGGCACGGGCTGGCCCAGCTTTTGGCAGGCGCAGGCCAATGCGATTGGCACCAAGCAAGATCGGTCGTTTTTCATGTTGCGGACCGAGTGCCATTGTCGCCGATGCGGCAGTCATCTTGGCCATATCTTCGACGACGGCCCGCAACCGACCGGAAAGCGGCATTGCATCAATGGCGTCAGCCTGACCTTTCGCGCGGCTTAACGCGCGCCCAGTCCCAGCTGCATCAGCGTCTTGCGGACAGGTTTGAGCGTGTACAATGCGTCCAGACCCTTGGCCCGCAGATCCCGCAGCGGTTGCGCGCTGAGCATGGACGTCCGATTTAGCAAGGTGATCCCGGCAACCCGCGCCCGGATATCGGCAATGCGTTTCTGGTGGTAGGCATCCAGCATCTTGCGCGATCCAAGCTCCGCACCGTCGAGGCGCGCAAGATCGCGCAGAACGCGGATGTCTGTCAGGCTCATGTTCAGACCCTGTGCCCCGATGGGCGGCACGACATGCGCGGCCTCGGCGACAAGCGCGATCCGTTCGCCGCTCAAACGGTCGGCTTGCTGGCTGATGATTGGCCAGATTGTGCGCCGCGAGGCCAGTTTCAGGGGGCCGAACAGGTGACAGGACCGCTGGTTCATTGCGTCTTCGAACGCGTCCACGTCGAGTGCGGCAAGTGCGTCGGCCTTGGGGCCTTCTTCCATCCAGACGATGGCAGACGAGGGGGATCCATCCAAGTCTGGCAAAGGTACAAAGGTAAACGGCCCTCCGGTGCGGTGGATTTCAGTCGAAACATTTTCGTGCGGGATCGGGTGCGTTACCGCAAAGGCCAGGGCTTTTTGACCGAAACGGGTGGTTTGCACGTCGATCCCCGCAGCGCGGCGCATCGGGGAGCCGCGCCCGTCTGCGGCGATCACCAGTCGGCACCTGACCTTTGAGCCATCGCTGAGCGTGACCCGCGCTTCGGCGTTGCGCGTGAACAGCGCCGTGGTGCCTGTTCCGGGGCGGAAGGTCACGGAGGGCAGTGCGTCAAGATGCGCGACAAATTCGCGGCGCAGCAGCCAGTTCGGCAAGTTCCAACCGAAAGGCAGGTCAGAAATGTCAGAGGCGTTGAACGCTTTTGTCACCCGTGGCTCTGCCGTTTCGCCGCCTGCATCGACGATCCGCATCACCTGCAAGGGCATGGCATGCTGTTCCAGACGCGCCCAAAGGCCGATCTCGTCCAGAAAATCGCGCGCAGGCTGCAGGAACGCCGTTGTCCGCAAATCCGCGCCGTCGTCATCGCGGCGTGTCACCGGTGGGGCCGGGTCAAGGCACAGCACCGTGTATCCTTCGGCACCAAACGCGGCGGCCGCCGCAAGCCCGGCGATGCCGCCTCCTGAAACAACGATGTCGTAGTCCATGTCTGTCCTCGGATGTAGCGCGTCGTTGATACCTGATTTAGCGCGAACGCGGGGGAAGGGCGATGCGGCAGGTTTCCCGGTGGCTTACTTTCCGACCGTGATCAGGATCAGGGTCACCATGACAATTGGCACAAAGGCCAGCGCGGTCATCGCCAACGCCACCACGCCCCATGTCATAACGGCCATGACAAGCAGCGACAGAAACGCGGCCAGCAGGAGGTAGATGGCACCCGGTGTGCCGTCTTTTACCGCCTTAAGCGCGTCTGCAAATATCGGCGTGCGCGTGGTGGTCAGGTTGGGATCGGAAACAGACATTTGAAACTCCTCTTTATGTACTTGGGAGGTAAGTTCGAAATGCCTGACAAAAACTGTCAAATTGCCGCAATGCGGCAGATTGTTATCGCATCAGCCGTTCAAGAAAATTGTTCAGGTCATCCGTGTGGTGATGAATGTGAGGTGCCTTAACCGCTTCGTCGGCCACGTGCACCGTGCGCATCCCCATCTCGTGGGGGGCCGCAAGATTGCGCGGGTCATCCTCAAACATGGCCGCTTCGGACGTCGTCACGCCGTCCTTGCCAAACACCGTTTCAAACGCCGAGCGTTCCGGCTTTGGGTGAAAGTCCGCGTGTTCCACGCCGTAGATGGCATCGAACAGCCCATCCAGCCCGCGCGCGCGCAGCACGCTTTGGGCATAGGGGGCTGACCCGTTGGTATAGACAATCTTGCGGCCCGGAAGGTCTTTGATCAGCTCAGCCAGATGCGGGTCTTCGGGAAGGACCGAAAAGTCGATGTCATGCACATCATGCAGATACGGTGCAGGGTCGACGTCGTGTTCGCGCATGAGTCCGGCAAGGGTTGTCCCGTATGCGTGCCAGTATTTTACACGCAGCGCATCGGCTTCATCCCGATCCACCCCGACGGAGTCCATGACGTATTGGGTCATGCGCAGCTCGATCTGATCGAAAAGACGCACCGCAGGGGGATACAGAGTGTTGTCGAGATCAAACACCCAATGACGGACGTGATCGAAAGCTTCTTTTACCATGCGTGGCAACCTAGGGTCGCGACACCGGCGCGGCAATGGGGTTGCTTGCGTCTTTTGTCCCGAGGGCGCTATCGTTCTTCAAATCAGAAAGGAAGCCGCGACATGAAAGATGCAAAAGCGCCTCAGAAAGACGCGTATTCCTCGATCCTTGAGGCGATTGATGTCGGTGTGTACCGCCCCGGGGATCGGCTGGTTGAAAGCGATCTGGCGGAACGGTTTGGCATGTCGCGCACGCCGATCCGCGAAGCGCTGCAACGGCTGGAGACGCAGTCTTTGCTCACACGTGACGGACGGTCACTGATCGTGGCATCGCTGGACCACAACCAGATGGCGGAACTCTACGTCGTGCGCACCGAACTTGAAGGCCTGGCCGCGCGTTTGGCGGCCCGTCACGCCACCGAAGAAGAGGTTGAGGTGCTGCGCAGCATGGTCGACGATGATCGCGCCTTGCTGGACGACCCGTCAGCTTTGGCGCGCGCCAACCGACGGTTCCACAAGCAGATACATCTGGCGTCGCATAACCGGTTTCTAGTGCAGCAACTAGATTTGGTGCACCGCTCCATGGCGCTGATGGCGACCACGTCACTGGCAGCAGATGGCCGGGGAGAGATTGCCTTGGCAGAGCATCAGGCAATCGTGGACGCGATCGCCGCGCGCGACGAAGACGCGGCTTACCAAGCGCTGCGTGACCACATTTCTGTGGCCTTTGTGACCCGTTTGAAGCTGGATTCGCAAACGTCAGATTAGGGTTCGTGCGTCGTGTGAATGTCGCCGCCGATAACGTCGGGTTCTGACACGCCGTGTTGGGTCTTGTCCCAGTAGAATGGCTTTATCACCAGTTCTGACAGGGCTTTGTAGACAGCAAAGACCCCGAGCGGAAAATAGAACATCATCATTGGCACCCACTGCATCAGCTTGTCATGCTGCGTGCGGGCGACGGCCACAAATCCGATCAGCAAGGAAACCAGTTCGGCAAAAAGAAAGAGGCCCAGAAGGCCTCCTGTCACCCCGTTTGGCAGGATTTCGGTAAAGGGCGTCGCGATGCCGAAACAGACCAACCAGAAAGACCAGAGCGCCGGCGCCAGGGTGAATTGCAAAATCGTGGTCAGGAAGAAGAACTGAAACCCCAGAAACTTGCGTGGGCCAAGATCCTTAAGCAAGCGCCAGGGTCGCCGCATGTGGACACGGTAGGTGATCATATACCCCTTGAGCCAGCGGGACCGTTGCTTGATCCACGGGATCACGCGGTTGTTGGCTTCTTCGCGGGTGACGGTCGGCAAGAGGATCGTTTTATACCCGAACCGCGCCAGCCGGATGCCGAGATCAGCGTCTTCCGTGACGTTGTGAGCGTCCCAGCCGCCGACATGCTGAAGCGCAAACCTGCGGATGAACACGGTTGTGCCGCCAAGCGGGATGGGAAAGCCAAGGCGCGCAGCCCCGGCCAGCACGATGCGGAACCATGTGGCGTATTCGATGGTAAAGCACCTGGAGACCCAGTTTGCGTGCGGGTTGTAGAAATCAAGAATGCCCTGCGCGCAGACCACGTCCTTGGGGGCCGCGTGAAAGGCATCGACCACGCGTTCGATCTGGTCGGTGGCGGGGGCATCTTCGGCATCCAGAATGCCAATGATATCGCCGCGCGTGTATTTCAGTGCATAGTTCAGCGCCCGAGGTTTGGTTTTCAGATCGGCATCCGGCACTTCGATCACGCGCATCCAGCTTGGCAAAGATTGCGCGGCCAACATTTGTCTGGTTTGCGTGTCCTTGGTTTCGAGCACAAGAACCACGTCCAGCAAGGACTTGGGATAGGTCAGGCGCGACAGGCGCTGGACCAGCGTATTGGCGATGGCCGCTTCGCGGAACATCGGCACCATGAGGCTGACCACCGGTCGCTCTGACAAGGGGACATCAACGACGATCTTCGGAGGTTTCTTGTAGCCCGCCAGAAAAACGCAGATTTTGAAGATCAGGCAGGCAATCAGGTTGGTGACAGCGACGGCTGTGATGCCGACAAAAAACGCATTCGGAAAGACGTAGAAGATGCCGATGCACACGCCAAAGAACAGGCTGGCCATGATCCCGCGCCGCCAGGTGAGCTTGTTGATGTCCCGGCAGCTCAGATCATCGGGCACCTGGCGTTCCGCCAATTCGGCCAGCCTGTCGGCGTGGCGCGCGGTGACAAAGTCATGGATATCCGCTTCGCTTGCATCGCCAAACAGGATCGGGCCCAGTTGATGTTCCAACATATCCCGCAATTGGGTGCGGTCACCTTCATGGGCTGTACCAACAAGCAGCGCCTGTCCCAGCCGTCCCCATGGCAGGACCCGGTGTTCGATGCAGAATTCTGGTGGCAAGCGATCGCACACATCAGGATCAGGCGGGTTGGTGATCGGATCAAGCCGTCGGGCCTTGACGGCCAGACGTGTTGCGCTTTGCACCGTGCGTTCGGTGGGGTCGCTTGCAGGTGTAGACCGACGCGGTTGCACGAAGGGCAAATCAGCGATCGGTGATGTGTTCTGCGCCATAAGCCCCTCGGATGCGGTCCGGGGGTAATAAACCGTTAAACGGTTAAGCGGTTGTTAACGCGGGTCAGGCGGACACGGCTTTCGCGTCGGCCATCGACGCGGCGAAGCGTTCAAACAGGTAATAGCTGTCCTGCGGACCGGGGCTGGCTTCGGGGTGTTGCTGAACCGAAAACACCGGGCGGTCCGACATGCGGATCCCGCAATTGGACCCGTCAAACAGCGACACATGGGTCTCCACAACGCCGTCAGGCAGGGTTTGGCTGTCGACCGCAAAGCCATGGTTCATCGACGTGATCTCGACCTTGCCGGTGTCCATGTCCTTGACCGGATGGTTCGCCCCGTGGTGGCCGTGGTTCATCTTGATTGTCTTTGCGCCCAAAGCAAGCGCCAGCATCTGGTGGCCCAGGCAAATGCCGAACATCGGCAGGTTGGTTTCGGTCAGGATGTGCTGGATCATCGGCACCGCATACGCGCCGGTTGCGGCCGGGTCGCCTGGGCCGTTGGACAGGAATACACCGTCCGGGTTGTGGGCCAAAACCTCTTCCGCCGTCGCGGAGGCGGGCAGAACCGTGACATCACATCCGGCGCTGGCAAGGCAGCGCAGGATGTTGCGTTTCGCACCATAGTCGATGGCGACGACCTTGTGCTGCGGGTTTGTCTGGCGGCTGTAGCCTTCAGGCCAGGCCCACCGCATTTCGTCCCAGCGATAGGACTGCGCGCAGGTGACGTCCTTGGCAAGGTCCAGGCCTTCCAGCCCAGGGAATCCGCGGGCTTTTTCGACCAACGCGGCGATGTCGAATTTACCGTCCGGATTGTGCTCCAACGCGACATGCGGCGCGCCCTGCTGCCGGATTGCGCGGGTCAGGCGGCGCGTGTCGATCCCCCCGATTGCGATCCGTCCACGGGCGGCCAGCCAATCGCTCAGTTCCTGCACGGCGCGCCAGTTCGAACTTTGCGTCGGCATCCATTTCACCACCATGCCTTCGGCCACAGGATCGGCCGTTTCATCGTCGTCCGGATTGACGCCAACATTGCCGATATGGGGGAATGTGAAGGTGACGATCTGTCCGGCGTAGGACGGGTCGGTCATGATTTCCTGATAGCCGGTCATCGCGGTGTTGAAGCACAGTTCGGCCACCGATGTGCCCGTGGCCCCGAAGCCCTGACCGTAGAAAACCGTGCCATCCGCCAGCGCGAGGCATGCCGTCGGTGTGTCGTTTGAAAGCTGGGACATGGCGCGACTCCGATGGGTAAAATCTGCCGGAACCTACGGCTGTGTCGGCCTGCGGTCAAGGGAAGGTTGAAATTGCGTTATTGTTTGAATTCAGTGGTTTAGCTGTTCCTGCAAGAGCTTGCGTCTTGCAGCCAGCTTTCGTACTGTGCCCGCTCGTTTAACCATGAGGATGGGACATCATGGACCTTCGCACTCGGATCACTTCGTCGATCAAACAGGCCATGCGCGACAAGGACAGCGCGCGTCTCTCGACGCTTCGGCTGATCAATGCGGCGATCAAGGACCGCGACATTGCCGCCCGCGGGGAGGGCGTTGAGGATGGTGTCGGCGACGATGAAGTGCTTGGTATTCTTGGCAAAATGGTAAAGCAGCGCAAGGACACGGCCAAGACCTATGAAGAGGCGGGGCGGCTTGATCTGGCAGAACGCGAACTGTCCGAGATCACCATCATAGAAGAGTTTCTGCCGCGAAAACTGTCGGATGACGAGGTCGTCAGTGCCATCGACACGGCTGTGTCGGAAACGGGCGCGTCTTCGATCCGCGACATGGGCCGCGTGATGGGCGCGCTCAAGGCGAAATACACTGGTCAGATGGATTTCGGGGCCGTGGGCCCGATGGTCAAGGACCGGTTGGCGAACGCCTAGCGGAGCCTAAGGCGCAAGCGCGAAATCGGCTCGAATGGTGTGTAGCCGGTCGTCATCGGTGATCTTGTAACGTTGGACAAACCGCGTCTTGTATCCCACGCGCCCACGCCGCGCGCCAAAGTTTTCGCCGTGGTTCAGCATGTAAAGCACACTGGGTTGCGAGAGCGGAGCAAGCGATTGCCCGGCCAATTTGGCCAGATAGGGAAACATCCTGTGTTCGTGCTGGGTCATCTCGGTGAGGAACCGGGTTGAGGCGTGTTCATTTGGCGCATGGTAGAGCGCGGCACAGCTTCCGCAGAGCTTCCAGAACGGTTTGCGCATCGGCGCGCTGAAACTGCGCCTATCGGCAAGAGCGATGTCACCGGTGCTGACATCCATCACAAGCCCGGATTGCACAAGGTACCCCCCCGGTTTTTGCCGCCGGAGCATTTCGGACACGACGCCTTGCCGCAACAGATCGTCGGCATCAAAGGACATCACGTAACCCGGACGCTGAACCAAACGTCGGAGCGTTTCGCCCAGGACCCGCAGCTTGCGCCACTTGTCATTTCCGGGCGCAGGGTCGTCAAACGGGACAAACACGATACGCGGATCGTCGGGAAGATCCGGTTTCTCCTGACAACACACCGCCGCGATCCAGTTCGGATTGTCCTGCATGATAAAGGTTTGAAGCGTGGTTGCCAGCCGTGCCACGACGGCGGGCCAGTCGCCCACATGATGCGGTCCGACAAGCGGAATGAGGAAGGTGACCTGCTCGGACGTTTGCTGTTCGATGCCGATTGCGCGCAGTGCAAGCGCGGTTTTTTCAGACGCGACCATATCCGGGGTTGGGGCATGATTGCCGAACACGGAGGCCCGCAGCAAATGCTGCGCGCGTTTGAGCTTTGGAACGGCGGGTACCTGTGCCATGGGGCCTCGGATCAGGGGCGGGCGATGCGCCGAACCTTTTCATCGAGCTCTGCGTAAAGCGACTTACGTTCGTCTTCGCTCAGAAACGCGCCGATCTCAACCTCTCTTCCGGCACCGGACAGCGTGACATAATGGGGCACGGGGCCGCCCTTTTGATGCATGTTCACCTGCGTCCAATAGGGGTTGCACCGCCATTCCTGCGCGTCGCCTTTGCGGGTCTGACGGGTCAGGTGCAGATCGTCAGGTGTCAGGGTAAGCACCTCGATGATGTCCAGATCGCGGTTGTTGCGTTGCAGCGCGTACCACATCGCACCCAAGGCAAGCAGCATGAAAGGCAGCACCCCCCACAGCAGAACCGTCCCAATCAAACCATAAAGCGGGATCGTGGAGAGCGTGAAGATGCCCAGAATGGTCGCGGCGAACCCGTGGGCGGGCAGAGATCTGTGAGGCCACAGCCGAAGTTCGGACGTATCGGCCGCGTCTTTGGTCCAGGTGTAGGGCATGTGCATATCGGTGTTGACGGGTGAACAGGATGGTAATGCGCCTGGCGATGAAAAAAAGGCCCCAGAACTGTGCTGGGGCCTTTTTCGGAGTTCAGATCACGCCGTTTAGTGCGCGTGTGTCTTTTCCCAGTCTTCGCGCTTTGGAAGCTGCTCGAAGGTGTGCTCCGGGGGAGGGGACGGCAGGGTCCACTCCAGCGTGTCCGCGTACTCATTCCATGGGTTCTTCGCGGTTTCCGCACGACCCTTGGCAAGGCTCCAGATGATCACACCGATGAAGAACAGGAACGATGCAAAGGACAGGAACGCACCCCAGCTTGAGACATAGTTCCAGAAGGCAAATGCTTCAGGGTAGTCAATATAGCGCCGTGGCATACCCTGACGGCCCAGGAAGTGCTGCGGGAAGAACGTGATGTTTGTGCCGATGAAGAAGGTCCAGAAGTGCAGCTTGCCTGCCCATTCCGGGTACATCTTGCCGGTCATCTTCGGGAAGTAGAAGTAGATCCCCGCAAAGATCGCAAACACCGCACCCAGGCTCATCACGTAGTGGAAGTGGGCAACCACGTAGTACGTGTCGTGGTATGCACGGTCCACGCCAGCCTGTGACAGAACGATGCCGGTCACACCACCAACGGTGAAGAGGAAGAGGAACCCAAAGGCCCAGAGCATCGGCGTTTTGAACTCGATCGAGCCGCCCCACATGGTGGCGATCCAGCTGAAGATCTTCACCCCTGTTGGCACCGCGATCACCATGGTGGCCAACATGAAGTAGGACTGCTGTGTCAGCGACATACCCACGGTGTACATGTGGTGCGCCCACACGACGAAGCCCAGAGCACCAATCGCGATGATCGCCCAGACCATTGGCAGGTAGCCAAAGACCGGCTTGCGGCTGAAGGTTGCGATCACGTGGCTGATGATGCCAAAGCCCGGCAGGATCACGATGTACACTTCCGGGTGGCCAAAGAACCACAGGATGTGCTGGTAGAGAACCGGGTCACCACCGCCTGCGGGGTCAAAGAAGGTTGTCCCGAAGTTACGGTCGGTGAGCAGCATGGTGATCGCACCCGCCAGAACCGGCAGAGCCAGAAGGATCAGCCAGGCTGTGACAAAGATCGACCATGCGAACAGCGGCACCTTGAACAGCGTCATGCCCGGTGCGCGCATGTTCAGGAAGGTGGTGATGACGTTGATCGCACCAAGGATCGAAGAGGCACCCGACACGTGGACCGCGAAGATCGCAAGGTCCATCGACATGCCGCCTTCATTGGTCGACAGCGGCGGATAGAGCACCCAGCCCACCCCAGAGCCAAGCTGACCGTTGCCGCCCGGTGCAAAAACCGAACAGATCGCCAGCGTCGTACCCGCAACAAAGAGCCAGAAAGACAGGTTGTTCAGACGCGGGAACGCCATGTCCGGCGCGCCGATCTGCAAGGGCATGAAGTAGTTGCCGAAACCCCCGAACAGGGCCGGGATCACCACGAAGAACATCATCAGGATGCCGTGACCGGTGATCAAAACGTTCCAAAGGTGGCCGTTCGGCGTACAATCGCCAACCGCAGCGGCGGTCAAACGTGCACCTTCCATACACATGTACTGAACCCCGGGGTTCATCAGCTCCATGCGCATGTAAACGGTGAAGGCAACCGAGATGAAACCGGCAAGACCGGCTGCAATCAGGTACAAAATCCCGATGTCTTTGTGGTTTGTGGACATGAACCAGCGCGTAAAGAACCCGCGGTTGTCCTCGTGTTCGTGGCCGTGAATGGCGGCGTCTGCCATATCTGCCTCCTGAATGTGACTGTCGATAAGGCACAGCTCTTACAGGCTGCACCTTTGTTCCCACGCCGTTGTAAGAGGTCGGCGTGTTGTCAGCAACGGATGTAATTGACGTAGATCAAACTTTATTGTCGCAGTTCGAAAGTTGCAGCAGGCGACTACTTGTAGGAATTGTTCGAACTATTTCAATTATTTGACTATGATTATTCATGCAAAATCGTGAATTTGACCAAAATTTTGTGGGTCTGGCAGGAGCAATTTTTCTGCCCTTTACGGGGCCATCCACGTCCTGCCGCAACATCTTTTCTTGCGGTGATTCAAAGCGTCAGGCGCCCCTCCGTTCCATGCCCGGAGGCTTTTTCGACCCTTACGGGACCCACGTCGCGTCGCAAATCTGTGAAGGGCTAAGCTGGTGGAGACGTGTCACACGCCAGTGGCTGACCAGTGGTCCTGCGCATGGTTGTGTCGAAACTGCGCTTGAGGGCGACGTCCACATCCGCCATCGTCACGGGCATGCCCAGATCGACCAATGATGTTACGCCGTAGTCGGTGATTCCACAGGGCACGATCCCGTCGAAGTGGCTCAGATCCGGTTCGACATTGATCGACAGGCCATGAAAGCTTACCCAGCGGCGCATCCGGATGCCAATTGCTGCGATTTTATCTTCGGCAACCTGACCGTTTGGAAGTTTGGGCCGATCAGGGCGTTCGATCCAGACACCCACGCGACCATCTCGGATATGGCCGGTCAGGCCGAACTCTCCCAAGGTGGCAATCACCCAGTTTTCCAGATCCTGCACGAAGCACCGTACATCATGCCCGCGTTCGCGGACGTTCAAGAGCGTGTACACCACCCGCTGGCCGGGCCCGTGATAGGTGTATTGCCCACCGCGTTTCGTGGCGTGAACGGGAAAACGGTCGGGGTCTTTGAGGTCCTGCGGGTCTGCACTGGTGCCCGCAGTGTACAGCGGCGGATGTTCAAGCAACCAGATCAGCTCGTCCGCCTCACCTGCCGCAATCGCGTTGACTCGCGCCTCCATCGTTGCGACCGCGTCGTCGTAATCCGTCAGACCGTCAGAGATTCGCCATTCAACCATGTCATTCAGGGCAAAAGCCCTGCCTCTTTCAATTTCGGTAGGTTTGACCGGCTGACCGGCACATCAAGCCCGGTTTTCATCGTTAGCGTCGCGCGGTCATTGTGTTTCGTGACTTTGGCGATCTGGTCGAACGCCGCCCAATGCGACCGGTGCACTTGTGTGCCGGGGGTTGTGCCCACTTCCCGGATCGCATCGGCCAGTCGCATCAATAGCATGTCTTCGCCGTTTGTCGTCCGCACGCGGACGTAGTGATCTTCTACAGACAGCGCCACCAGCGCCCCGCGTTTGTCAAAGGGCAGCCGATCAAGAAGCGGGGGCACCTCGTCGCGGGCCGGGGGCGGTGTCGGGGCGACGGACAGGTGGCGGTTAAACAGATCAATCACCGCCATGACGATCATCGAGATCGCAACCGTGGTTCCAACACTGATCGGCAGGTCAGGCAACGTGGGCCGCAATCCGAAGACAACCGCGTTCAGAAGGATGACCAGTGTGCTCATTGCGATGCCGGTCAACACGCCGGCGATGCACACGCGCATGATCCGGGCAAAAGAATCGGTGGAATTGCGCAGCAAGGCGTAGCTGATCGCGTATCCGACCACATAGCCCGCCACCACGAGCAGGCCCCAATAGGCAGCGCGTTCCGGCAAGGACAGCGACAGGAGTGTTCCGAAAGGGCCCACCAATGCCAGCACAGCGGTGACCCCGGCCTGCGCCGTAAGCGTCAGCGGATGCAATAAATGCTGCCGCCATTCACGAAGCGTGAGCTGCAATGGGCCGTTGGTCACGAACGCATTCCTGTCACTGGCGCATCTCCTCTGTTCGCCGTCTGCGTTTTGAAAAAGGTGGTGCCGTATCCCCGGCAAAACAACAAGAGGACGCCATGACGCTTACACCGTTTCTTTCCGCACCGTTCGAGATTCAGGTTCATATGGTCTGTGCCATTATAGGGTTAAGCCTTGGACCGTTCGTTTTGTACCGCAGTCGGCGCGATAGGGTCCACAAGGTCCTGGGCTATGTCTGGGTCAGCGCGATGGCGGTGCTTGCGATCAGCTCTTTCGCCATCCCTTCGTTTTTCACGCCCATCGGGATCGGGCCGCTGCATCTATTTGCGATGATCACGCTCTGGTCGCTTTGGACAGGGGTGCGCTATGCGATACAGCGCGATTTCGATGCGCATCAGGCGGTCTTTCGCAGCCTGTATACCAACGGGTTGATCATCGCGGGCGCGTTCACGTTTCTTCCCGGGCGCACGATCAATCAGATGGTCTTTGGTGAGCCGTCACACCTTGGCTGGCTGGTGATCGCGGGGCTTCTTGGTTTGGTTGCCATACGTGTCTTCGGACCGCGCATCGGGTTTGGTCTGCGCACATGAGAGAACCCGCATTTTTGTGCTTGCCCCTGTTTGTCCCATTCGCTAATGAGCCGCGTACCAAGTCAAGACAGTGCGGTCGTGGCGGAATTGGTAGACGCGCAGCGTTGAGGTCGCTGTGGGGTAACTCCCGTGGAAGTTCGAGTCTTCTCGACCGCACCATTTTCCTGAAAAGCTGGCTAAGATTGCGGCGTTACCATCTGTCGAAGATGCGTGCGGCCAATGGTGCGCCGATGATGACTGCGAAGATCCGCAGGATGTGATGGGCCACAACAAACGCGATGTCCGCACCGACGATCAGCGCCAGAACGGTGAGCTCTGCTTGCCCGCCGGGCGCGAAGGCCAGCAGGGCCTCCATGCCCGACGCGAGACCCAAGGCATAAATCGCTTCGACGAAAATCAATGTCAGGACGATCAGGATCAGGCAGAAGCCCAATCCCGCCGTCAGGTCTCGGCGGACCTCGTCTAGCGTGATTCCTGCGTATTTTGTGCCGATGCTCATGCCAATGAAGAACTGCGCGGCCCAAATGGCCTCGGCAGGCGGGCGATGATGCAGGCCATCGGCGAGGGTCAACAGCGCGGTCAGGATCAGCGGGCCTAGTATGGACGCTCCGAACAAGCCAATGCGTTTCGCGACGCGCCAGCCAACAAGGCCGCAGATGCACATCAAGCCCAGTTCGTGCAACGGGATGTCCGTTACCGGTTCGCCCGGAGGATTGGACAAATCCGCGTCCCAGACGCCAATGAGCAGAAAGGGGAGGGCCACAACGATCACCATCACCCGTGTCGCGTGGATCAGGCTGATGGCGCGGACATCGCCACCGGCTTCTTCGCCAAAGACGATCATGTCCTGCAGACCGCCTGGCATGGTGGAATAGTAGGCGGTGGGAAAATCAAAGCCGCAGATGCGCTGGAAATAGGGCACGCCGATGACGCCAATGCAGGCGATCATGACCGGAACCAGCATCAGGGTTGGCCACATCGCCGGAAAGGTTGCCAGAACGGCAGGAGTGAGCGTGGCACCCACCGCTACACCAAGGATGGTGCGCATGCTTTCGTTCAAGAGCCGGATTCCGCCCATGTCGAACCCGGCCAGTGCCGTGATCAGGCACGCGGCGATGGGGCCCAGCAACCACGGCAGCGGCAGTGCCAAAACGTGAAACACAGCGACACCGAAGGCAGCGCTTGCAAACGTGGTGGCGACGGGGATCAACGCGACTGGCCCCGCAGTCGGTAGCGCAGGGATGTTTGCAAATGCGCTTCGGCAGCGGCTTCTGCGGCGGCGCCATCGCGATTGCGCAGCGCGGTGATGATGTCGTTGTGCTGGTCCACCACAACGGACATTCGGTCCGGGTCCAGATAGGTCGTGCGCCCCAGCAAAAGCAACGCGCTGTTGATGGTCTGGGCGGATGACAGCAGGAACCTGTTGCGCGCCGCCAGATACAGCGTGCGATGGAAATCCTGATTGATCGCTGCTCCGACGGACGGTGCATCGCGGCGGGTGTCGATTTCCCGGTTCATGGCGTCGAGCGTGTCGAATTCGGCGTCCGATCCGTGCTGCGCCGCCATGCGGGCGGCGGTCCGCTCCAGCACGATCCGCATCTCGTAAAGCTCGACGATTTCGGTGTGCGACAGGCTTCGGATCACGGCGCCGATGCGGGGGCGATGTTCAACGATGCCACCTGCTTCCAGCTTGCGCAGCGCTTCGCGGACCGGCGTGCGCGACAGGTTCAACTGCTGGGCAACATCCTCTTCCCGCAGGCGGTCCCCGGGGGATATCGCCCCGCTGCGTAGCAAATCAAGCAACGCATCGTAGGCGGCATTGCCGCTGGATTTCGCGGATAGGGAAGAGTGTGTCATTTTGTATCCGTTTGGATACAATCCTTTAGGCCAGTATGGTCCGGCTGTCAAAGTGCAGGATACGAGGAATCAGGGAAGCGTTCCCAGCCACAGCCACGCAGTGACAATCGACAGGGCGCTTGCCAAAAGAACCGAGGAGGCGGCGACACGTTTGGCCCGACCGTACATGCTTGCAAACACGTAACAATTTACGCCGGGTGCCATTGAGGCCGTGATGACAGCACTGCGAAAGGCGTCGTCATCCAGCGCAAACTGGGTGCCCAGTGTCCATGTGATCGTTGGGTGCAGCACAAGGCTGATTGCACAGACAAAAAGAATGACGCGCATGTCACCTTCGGGCCGGTAACGATACAGAACCCCACCCAAAGCAAACAACGCGGCAGGCAAAGCCGTGCGCACCATCATGTCCAGCGCCGTGCCAAATGGGGTTGGAAGGGTCACCCCGAACACGTTGAACACTGCGCCCAGGACAATGCCAATGACCAACGCGTTGCGGAACATGGCCTTGATCACGATCAGCGGCACATCACGATCCGATGTGCCGGAACTGCGCGCACGCACGAATTCCATCACGGTGATGCCAAGCCCATAGCAGAAGGGCGAATGCAGAGCGATCAGCGCATAATTCGCCGTCAGCGCGTCAGGACCATAGGCGCGTTCGGTGATGGCAAGCCCCAGCAGAACGGCATTTGCGAAGAGGCAGCAAAAGCCAATGGCAACCGAATCTTCCCAGCATCGCTTGAACAGGTATCGGGCCCCAAACAGGCCGCAGCAGAAACAGGTCAGCGACCCGGTGTAAAAGCTGATCAAAAGCGGGATCGAAAAGCTGTCGCCAAGATCCAGCATCCAGATCGCGCGGAAGAGCAGGCAGGGGATGGCGATTTTTTGCGTAAAAACCATCACCCCGTCGACAACGGACTCACTTACCAAACCGCGCCACGCCACGAGATAGCCAAAGCCGATGACGATAAAAACGGGCAGGATGACGTCAATCAGCGCCTGCATGTCAAAGGGATCGGCGGAAGTAAGAAATCGGGCGCATACCGGCAGACTGTATTAGAATGGGAGCCGGGCGCAAACACATCCTGTCAGGCGGGCAGGGTGATCACCATGCCGTCATATGCAGGTGTGATGTGGTCCGGCGTTTCGGCATCCACGGTGGCATAATCAAGGTCAACATGCATATTCGTCAGCACGCCACGTCGCGGCTTGGCGCGCTCCATCCATTCCAGCGACTTGGCAAGATGCGCATGGGTGGGGTGGGGGTCGCGGCGCAGAGCGTCCAGCACCCAGACATCAAGATCCTGCAAATGGGTGTTCCAGACCTCGTTCGGGATCGTGGCGACATCGGGCAGGTAGACCAGGCCGCCAATACGGAACCCCAGCGCGTCAATGCTGCCGTGGTTCACTTCAAACGGGGTCAGCGTCAGCGTGCCCCCGGCGCCGTCTACGGTGAACGAGCCACGGATCGTGTTCATTTCGCAGATTGGCGGGTAGGGGCTGTCGGAGGGTTGCACAAAGGCATAGCCGAACCGCGAGAACAGATCGTTTTGCGTATCGCCATCGGCCCAAACCTGAAGCCGTTTCTTCATGTTGAAAACGATCATCCGCAGGTCGTCCAGACCGTGAACATGGTCTGCGTGGCTGTGGGTGTAGACCACCGCGTCCAGTTCTCCGACACCCGTGCTCAAAAGCTGGGCCCGCATGTCTGGCGATGTGTCAATCAGAACCCGTGTGGTGCCGCTATCCGTCACCCGTTCGACCAGCATGGAACAGCGGCGTCGCACGTTCTTGGGATTGTTGGGATCACATGCACCCCAGATGCCTCCCAGACGTGGCACGCCGCCGGATGACCCGCAGCCCAGGATTGTGAAGCGCAGTTCAGCCATTACGCCGCAGCCTTGTACTGGGCGGCCTTGGAGAACAGGCGGTCGAAATTGGCTTCAGTCTGACGGGCGAACGCCTCGTAGTCCATGCCAAACACGTCGGCCCCAACGCGTGCGGTATGTGCGGTATAGGCCGGTTCATTGCGTTTGCCGCGATGGGGCGGCGGGGCAAGGTACGGGCTGTCGGTTTCCACCAGGATCCGGTCGACCGGGGCGTCGGCAAAGATATCGCGCAGGTCCTGGCTTTTGGGAAACGCGGCGATGCCGGACATGGACAGGTAAAACCCAAGGTCTAATGCGGCACGGGCAAGGTCGGCTGACGACGAAAAGCAGTGCATCACGCAAGAATAGGGTTGGGTCGCGTAGCCGTCACGCAGGATGGTCGCCATGTCATCATCCGCCGCACGCGCGTGGATGATGAGCGGCAGCCCGGTGGCTTGCGCCGCTTCGATATGAACCCGAAGGGACTGTTTCTGAATATCGGCGCTTTCGGCGGTGTAGTGATAATCCAGCCCGGTTTCGCCGATGCCCACGAATTTCGGATGCTGCGCCAGCGCAATCAATTCATCCACGGTGGCCAGCGGTTCGTCTGCGGCACTCATCGGGTGGGTTCCGGCGGCATAGAAAACCGGGTCATGCGCTTCGGCAATCGCACGGACCTGGGGTTCGAGGCGCAGCCGGGTGCAGATTGTGACCATGCGATGCACGCCTGCCTCCAGCGCACGGCTGACAACGTCCGGGCGTTCTTCGTCGAAGTCCGGGAAATCCAGATGACAATGGCTGTCGGTGATCCGAGGTATAGACATGCGCGTGGTATCGGGGATGCGGGCAGGGGCGTCAAGACATCCCGGCGTCAGCGCGGGCAGCCGTCCCGCAGGGCAAGGAAACTGGACAGCAACAGCGATCCCGCTTCCACGTTCACCGCGCGACCATGGCGCAGCTTGTCGCCTTCGGTTTGGGCAAGGTGCGCCCATTTTTGCGCCGCGTGTTGCGACGGGCACAACCGCAAAAAGGTCTCGGCTTCGGCGGGGGATGTGGGCGGCTCTGGCGCGGCACCCATTGCGCCCGTGCGGGCCAAACGGGCAAGCGCCCGATCAAGCAGCGTCAGCACAAGATCCAACCGGTTTTCCTTGCCGCGCCCCGCCGCGCTTTCGGCGAGGGCGATGGCGTGCGGGCGGCTCAGGTCGGGTAGGGTGGAGAAGAGCTTGACGATATCTTCGTAGAGTTCCAGCCCATCCTGCTGCAATAGCCGGACGGCCTCGCCAATGGACCCGCCCGACAACGCGGCGAGCGCGTTGGGGTCTGCGTCAGACGCGTCGATCCCGGCTGCCTGCAAAGCGCGGGACAAATCCTCACTGCTTAAGGGATCCAGACGCAATTCGCGGCAGCGCGACCGGATGGTCGGCAACAGGCGCGACGGTTGATGGCTGACCAGCAGCAGGGTTGTCCGGGCAGGGGGTTCTTCCAGCAGTTTCAGGATCGCATTGGCGGCGTTGACGTTCATGTCGTCGGCCGCATCCACAATCACCACGCGACGTCCCCCGTCAGTCGCGGACAGCGCGAAGAAATTCTTGAGCTTGCGCACTTCGTCCACCGTGATCTGCGCCTTGAGCCGCTTTGCCTTGTCGTCATAGGGACGTTTCAGTGCAAACAGGCCCGGTTCGGACCCGGCCAGAAGGCGATGCGCCACGGGATGTTCGGGATCAATCTCCAGATCCGTTGGCGGCGGGGGCGCGCCGAACAGGCCATCATCCTGATCCAGTGGTGTCGCCAGCAGAAACCGCGCGATGCGCCAGGACAGTGTGGCCTTGCCCACGCCACGCGGGCCGGTAATCAGCCAACCGTGATGCAACCGATCCGAGGTGAAGGCCTGCAGAAAATCTGCCTGCGCCGCGTCCTGTCCAAACAGCTGGGCTGTTTCGCGCGGATGTGGGGCACCATCAAGACGATCTGGTTCTGGAAGCTGTGTGTCGCTCATTTCAGATGAGGGCTTATCGCAGCCCAGACATCCTCTGCAACACTGTCTGGGGGCTGCGCACCGTCGATCACGCGAAACCGGTCTTTGAATTCATCGGCCAGAGACAGGAATCCGTTGCGCATGGCGACCTGCAGGTCCTGACCGAAATCTTCGAACCGTTCTTCCACCGTGTTGCGCGATTTCGCCCGGCGCAGCCCGGTTTCCGGGTCCATATCGATCAGGATCGTCACATCCGGTTCGATGCCGATCATCAACGCGTGCAACTTGTCCACCTGCGCCCGTAGATCGCCCCGCGACAATCCCTGATACATCCGCGTGCTGTCAGCGAAGCGGTCGCAGATCACAACTTTTCCGGCGTCAAGCGCCGGGCGGATCGTGCGTTCCAGATGATCCCGGCGCGCCGCGGTGAACAGCAAAAGCTCGGTTTCGGCAGACCAGCGATCCGGATCGCCTTGCAACACCAAGGCGCGGATTTCTTCGGCCCCGGGGCTGCCACCGGGTTCCCGCGTGGCGATCACGTCGTGGTTCAATGCGCGCAGGCGGTCTTCCAGAAGACGCGCTTGTGTGGACTTGCCCGATCCGTCGATGCCCTCGAAACTGATGAACAGCCCGGTTTGGCTCACATCGTATCCTCGGGGGATGTTTGCATCCGTCCCAACAAAACCTGAGAGACATTCATCATGCGGGCCACAAAGCCGCTTGCCGGAACTTCCGTTGCCGCAAAAAGCGGGATGCGGTGTTCGGGCAGCCCTTCGGGGCTGATGATCAGTTCAGCCAGTTGGCGGCCTTGCACAATCGGTGCCTCAATCGGGCCGGTATAAACCACTTCTGCCTTGACGGAGCTTCCCGGCGTGTTGGGCAACAGCAAGGTGACGTCGTCTTTTGCGGCCAGTCCAACCGTGTCTTGCGCCCCCATCCAGACATCGGCCTCGGCGATCACAGCACCGGCCTTGGTGACGGTACGTTCGGCGAATTGCCGGAACGCCCAGTTGACGATCGACTCCGATTCCTGCGCGCGCGCGGCGGCTGTGCCCAGGCCGGTGATCGTGAAGATCACGCGCCGGTCGCCCTGTTTTGCGGACCCGACCAACCCGTAACCGGCCTCTTGGGTATGGCCGGTTTTCAGACCGTCGGCGCCGATGCCCAGTCCCAGCAATGGGTTGCGGTTGAAGCGGTTCTGAGATTCCTGTTCATCGAACAGAAACTCTTTTTCCGCAAACATCGGGTAGAACTCGGGGAAGTCCTCAATGATGCGCTGCGCCAACAGCGTCAGATCGCGCATCGACATGCGGTGCCCATCCGCGGGCCAACCGCTGGAGTTCTTGAAGGTCGAATTTGTCATGCCGAGCTGTTGTGCGCGTTGTGTCATCATGCGCGCAAAGCCCCGTTCGCTGCCATCCGGCGACAACGCTTCGGCCAACACAACGCAGGCGTCGTTGCCCGACAAAACAATGACGCCGCGAATAAGGTCTTCCACCGACACGCGTTCGCCTTCTCGCAGGAACAGCGTTGACCCGCCAAATGAATTTGCATGCGCGGACACGGGCAGCCGTTCGTCCAGCTTCAGCCGCCCGTCGCGGACCGCCTCAAACGCGATGTACAACGTCATCAGCTTGGACATGGACGCGGGCGGCAACGCCATGTCCGCGTTCTTGGCCAGCAGCACGGTGCCGGTCTTTTCATCCAGCACAAAGGCAGCGGTTGCATCTGTGTCAAAGGCTGCAAGCGGGTTGGCCGCAAGCAGCAGGGCCGCAGCACTGGCGGCAATCAGGGAACGGGAGTGGCGGAACATGGCAGGTCTCCTGTCATACCTCGTCCGGAGGATCAGTTCGTGACGGCGTAGGCGTCTGTAAAGCCCGTCTCTTTGACCTTCGCAAGAAGCGAACTGCGCTCTGCGCGGGTCTGCGCCGGTCCGACAACCACGCGCCAGAATTTCTTGCCGCTGGAGGATTGCTCAAGCACCGTAGGGATCATGCCGGCCTGGCGCATCGCGGTCGCCGTGTTGTTGGCGTTCTGCTCAACGCTGAAGATGCCGATCTGGATAAAGGGCTTCTCCAAGGACGACGTCGCAGGCCGCGCCGGTGGGGCCGCCGCGGGCGTGTCGTTCAGTGCGGCGGCGGCAGTTTCGGCAATCGGGTCCAGCGTTGCCTCGGCCACGTCTGCTGGCGCGGCCAGCGTTGTGTCTGTCGTCGGCGCATCCTGGGTCGGGGCCGCGACCGCGTCGTCGGGCACCTCTTCGCGGCGCAACGCCACCACATTCAGGTCGGTTGGCGCACCGGCCAAAACCCCCAAAGCCGCCGCAGCGTCCGACGAGATCTGAAGGCGCGGGCCGGGCGTTTCACGCTCCTTGCGGAACAACGCACCAATCACGAACTTTCCGTTCGCGTCATTGCGGATGATCACGCGCTCTGGTTCCGATACTGTCGGATGTGCCGCCCAGACCCCGCCCAGAGAGGGGCGACCATCCCACAAACCGGGCTCGGCAATCTGGAAGACTTCCGGCGCTTCGACATCGCGTTCGACCAGCCGGGTCGCCCGTTGCGTGCCCGCCGCTGCCCCATCCGCGCTTGCAGATGCGCCGCCCCCTTGCAGAAATGCAGGAAGGTTCGCGCCTTCGCACCCTGACAGCGCGAGGATTGCCGCGCCAGCCGCCAGTGCCGAAACGGAGCGCCGCCATGCTTGCGGAGTCGTCATTCTAAAATCCATTGCCTGCTTACCTTCTGCTTCGCCACATCCGGTGCCGACTTGGCCAAAAGGCCCACCGCCACTCTTGTTTTGCAGCGAAGCTTACAGTCTTGAGGGTCACAAGAAAAGTCCGACGACAGGTCTGCGCAGATTTTCCCAATCTGACGCTTTCAGAATCGCAAAACTGCGGCTATTTGGCAGGAACCGGAGGTTTGGCAGAGTGGTCGAATGCGGCGGTCTTGAAAACCGTTGGGCGTGAGAGCGTCCCCAGGGTTCGAATCCCTGAGCCTCCGCCACTAACACCATAGAAAACGATGATATTCGACCGCGCCCTTCGCTGCGGAGCGATGGTTGTCATGGTCGACCAGACAAAGAAGTCTTGCTTGGTTTGAAATGTTGTTCTACCAATTTTGGAACGATCCAAATTTGGAGGTGAGTCGTGAATTGGGCATTTGTCGGAGCCAGTACCATCGCGTCTCAATATGTGCTTGAGGCGGTCAGAGCGCAGGACGGGAATGATGTCACATGGGTTGTGAGCGGTTCGGCCGAGCGGGGTCGGGGCTGGGCAGATGCGCATGGCATTGCCAATGCGACCACGGATTTGGCTCAGGCGCTGGCGGATGACAGGGTCTCTGCGGTTTACATCTCGTCGACCAATGAAAAACACCACCCACAGGCGCTGGCGGCGATTTCGGCGGGCAAGCATGTCTTGTGTGAAAAGCCGTTGGGTATGTCGGTTGCCGAAGCTCAGGACATGATGAGCGCGGCGCAGACCGCCGGTCTGGTGTTCGGGACAAATCATCACCTTCGGTGTTCAGGTGCGCATCGCGCGATGCGGGACGTCATTGCCGACGGACGGATCGGGCGGGTTTTGTCTCTGCGCATTTTTCATGCGGTGCATTTGCCGCCACATCTTCAGGGCTGGCGCATCAATGATGCGAGTGCGGGGGGTGGTGTTATTCCCGATATCACCGTCCACGATGCCGATGTCGCACGGTTCCTTCTGGGGGAGGACCCCGTTGATGTGGTCGCGCAGATGGGGGTGTCAGGTATGGGCGATGGTGTTGAGGATTCCGCCATGTCGGTCTGGTCCATGCCATCCGGCGCGATGGTTATGTCACATGAAAGCTTTACCCATCCCTATGCGGGCAGCGGTGTCGAGGTTCATGGCGACAAGGGCTCTATTTTCGCGCGCGGTGTCATGACACAGGAGCCCGTCGGCGAGATTGAATTGGTGACAGATGTGGGTCGCGAAGCGCTCTCGTTTTCGGATCATTCGCTTTACGAGCAGGGCGTGGCGGATTTCGTCGCGGCCATTGCGGGGCAGGGACGGCCCGCAGCGGATGGTTTGGACGGAGTGAAGTCGCTGGCCGTTGCCTTGGCTGTTCGCGAGGCGGCGCAGACGGGGAGGCGGGTCACAGTCGATTACGGGGATGTGACGTGAGCAAGGTCGTATCCGCCGCCGACGCCGCTGCGCGAATCCCGGACGGAGCGGTGGTGACCGTTTCGTCGTCTTCGTCTCTTGGGTGCCCGGATTTCGTGCTGAAGGCCATTGGAGAGCGGTTCGCTGCAGAAGGTCATCCCAGGAACATCACATCGCTTCATCCGATTGCGGCAGGTGATATGTACGGTGTGAAAGGTATGGACCACCTTGCGCAGGACGGGCTTTTGTCGCGCGTTCTTGCGGGGTCATACCCGTCCGGTCCGTCCAGCCTTGAAATGCCGGAAATCTGGAAGATGATCGTTGATGACCGTGTGGCCGCCTACAACGTGCCGTCCGGCATCCTGTTCGACATGCATCGCGAAGCGGCGGCGCGTCGGCCGGGGGTGTTGACGCAGATCGGGTTGGAGACCTTTGTCGATCCGCTGCGCGAGGGCTGTGCCATGAATGCGCGCGGCGCGGCAGCGCCGATTGTGTCGCGGGTCGAGTTTGCCGGGGATACTTGGCTTCATTTCCCGAATGTTGTGCCAAATGTGTGCATTCTGCGCGCGACGACGGCAGATGACCGTGGAAATCTGACCTATGAACACGAAGGCGCGTATCTGGGCGGGTTGGAACAGGCGATTTGCGTGCGCAACCACGGTGGGGTGGTGATCGCGCAGGTCGAACGGGTCACCGCGACCGGGAGTTTGCGGCCCCATGATGTGCGGGTGCCCGGCCATTTGGTGGACGTGGTTGTGATCGACCCGGACCAGAAACAGACCTGCGAAACACCGTACGATCCTGCGATCTCTGGTCAGGTCATGCGGCCTTGGGACAGTTTTGCCCTGGCCGAACACGGCGTCGAAAAGGTGATCGCGCGTCGCGCTGCGCAAGAGTTGAAAGCGGGCATGACCGCCAATCTGGGTTTTGGCATCAGCGCGATGGTCCCGCGTATTCTGCTTGAGGAAGGGCATCGCGATGCCGTGACCTGGGCGATTGAGCAAGGTGCCGTGGGTGGCGTGCCACTGACCGGGTTTGCCTTCGGATGTGCTTCGAATGCGGACGCGTTTGTGCCGTCGCCACAGCAGTTCATCTACTTCCAGGGCGCAGGGTTTGACGTGTCCTTCCTGTCGTTCCTTGAGGTCGACATCGAGGGTAATGTGAACGTGTCAAAGCTTGGCAAGAAACCGTATCTGACTGCCGGATGCGGCGGGTTTGTCGACATCACGGCACGCGCCAGGAACATCGTGTTTTCCGGCTGGTTCGAAGCCGGGGCGAAGATCGATCTGACCGAAGACGGCATCACCGTGGCCGAACCGGGCCGCTTTACCAAGATGGTGGAGGCGGTCGAGCACGTGACCTTTGCGGGCAGTCGGGCGCGGCAACTGGGCCAGAATGTGCTTTATGTCACCGAGCGATGTGTGATGCGATCAACCGATGACGGGCTGGTCGCGACCGAAATCATGCCGGGCATCCGACCGGCCGAGGACATCGTGGCGGCCTCGGACGGGCGTGTGCGGGTGGCCGAGACTGCAAGCCTGATGGACAGGTCGTTGTTGTCCGAAGGCCCAATGGGGTTGGTGTTATGAGCCATGTGTCATTGCGGGTTGCGTCGGGTATTGCCCAGATCACCCTTGAGAACGAAGCCAAGCTGAATGCGCTGACGGTGGGCATGCTGGATCAGCTTGCGGCGCATCTGGATGCGATTGAGGTCAATCCAGAGGTTCGCAGTGTGCTTGTGACCGGGGCTGGACCAAAAGCGTTTTGCTGTGGTGCGGATATCTCCGAATGGGGGCCCTTGTCACCGGCTGATTTCGCCCGTCATTGGGTGCGCAAAGGGCACCGGGTCTTTGACCGGCTTGCGCGGTTGCATCTTCCCACGCTGGCAGCCGTGAACGGCCATGCCTTTGGCGGTGGGTTTGAACTGGCAGCGGCTTGCGACATGCGGATCATGGCCCCGCGTGCCACGCTGGCCTTGCCCGAGGCGCGGGTTGGCATTGTCCCCGGTTGGTCCGGGACGCAACGGGCGTTGCGCCTGATGCCGGAGCCCGTTGTCAAGGAAATGGCCCTGTTCGGACGACGCATCAGCGCGGAACGGGCCTTTGGTCTTGGTTGCGTGGCCGAGGTTTCCGAAGACGTGACAGCCAGCGGAACCAGCATTCTTGCAGACCTGACTGCATTGTCGCCGCGCGCGACGGAAACGGCCAAAGCGATGATCCACGCCGCCCAAGACGAAGACCGCGCCGCAATGATCGAAGCGCTGGGCAGTGCGGCGATCGCTGCATCAGAGGACCGCGCGGAAGGCGTCGCCGCCTTCCTGAACAAACGACCAGCAGAATTTTCGGGGCGCTGAAACTATGAAAGACCTGACCATCACCGGTTCGATCAATGCGGAACTGCCCGACCTGTTCACGGGGCGTCATTTGATCGACGGACAATGGGTGACGAGCCCCGGATCGTTCGAGCGTGTTTCGCCGTCGCATGGCGTGGTCGTCAGCAAGTCGGCCGAAGGTGGAGCAGACGAAACCATCGCCGCCATCGGCGCAGCGCGCCGGTCATTCGATACCGGTGTCTGGAGCCGCATTTCCGGTAAAGAGCGGGCGACGCTGCTGCTTCGGGTTGCGGATCTTATTGAGGCCAATGTCGACCGGATTGCGGTTCTCGAGACGCTGGAAAGCGGCAAACCGATTTCCCAATCGCGGGGCGAGGTTGGCGGGGCGGCCGATCTTTGGCGCTATGCGGCGTCTTTGGCGCGCAGCACACATGGCGACAGCCACAACACGCTTGGCCAAGATATGCTGGGTGTCGTGCTTAAGCAGCCAATCGGCGTCGTGTCGATCATCACGCCGTGGAATTTCCCGTTCTGGATTTTAAGCCAGAAACTGCCGTTTGCTTTGGCGGCGGGATGCAGCGTGGTTGTCAAACCCTCCGAGGTCACGCCGTCGTCGACCGTGATGATGGGAGAACTTCTGGTAGAGGCCGAATTGCCCGCGGGCGTGTGCAATATCGTGCTGGGCTACGGTGATCCCGTGGGAAGCCTTATGTCGACACATGACGATGTCGACATGGTGACGTTCACCGGCTCAACGACCGTGGGCAAAAAGATCACCGAGGCCTCTGCCGGGACTCTCAAGAAGGTCGCATTGGAGCTTGGGGGCAAGAACGCGCAAGTGATCTTTCCCGATGCCGATATCGACAGTGCCGTCGATGCGGTGGTGTTTGGCGTCTATTTCAACGTCGGTCAGTGCTGCAACGCCTCCAGCCGGATCATCGTACACGCCGACATTGCCGATGACTTTGTGGCGCGCGTTGTCACGCTTTCGCGGAAGGTAAAGTTCGGCGATCCGCTTGACCCTGAAACGCAGGTCGGCGCGATCGTCACTCCAGATCACAACGCCAAGATTGATGGATATGTCAAAGCCGCACAAGCCGAAGGCGCCAGTGTTGTGTTGGGGGGCGACAGGCTGGCAGTGCCCGGTTTGGGAGACCAGTTCTACCAGCCGACCATCGTGACGGATGTGACCCCGGACATGGCGATTGCAACCGACGAGGTGTTCGGGCCCGTGCTGAGCGTTCTGCGCTTTGACAGCATGGAGGACGCCATCGCGTTGACCAATGCGTCCACCTACGGGCTGTCCGCCGGTGTCTGGAGCGAGAACGTGCACACCTGCCTTGAGTTTGCGCGCCGCGCCGAAGTGGGCACGGTCTGGACAAATACCTGGATGGACGGGTTCCCCGAACTGGCCTTTGGCGGAATGAAGCAATCCGGGCAGGGGCGCGAGATCGGGAAATATGGGTTTGAAGAGTACTTCGAGGTCAAATCGGTTGTCATGCGCGTTGGACGCAGTCGTGAAAACTGGGTGAAAGATCGCGGATGACCGGCCTAGCCAGATATTCGGAAAACCGGGTCGGGCTGCATCAGCGCATGCAGACCTTCCGGGGATTCGCCATTGATCTGGCGCAGCAGCAAAGCCCCGAGATGCCGCCCCGTTTCGCGCAGGTCCTCGGACACTGTCTCGATCCGCGGACGTACGTGTTTAAAGGTTGGAGACGCCTGTTTGGCCAGAACCGTCGCGTCCAGTCCGGGCGTCAGTCCGCTGTCATAGAGTGCGGACAAGGTCGCCATTGCGACCACTTCACCCACGCAAACATGCCCATCAGGCGGATTGTCGGTGCTGTAACGGGTCTTCAGAAATTCCGCGATCTGCTCGGACGGGGATTCAAGGTTGACCGCCTCTGGGATCTCGAAGGCCAGTCCGGCGTCGCGGGCGGCGCTCTGGAACCCGTAGCGCAGGTGTTGGGCGAAGGTGTACCGCGTGTCCGGCATCACCATGAGCACGCGCTTGCACCCTTTTTCGGCCAGCCTTTGAACGGCGTTTCGCGCGAACATCTCGTTGTCGAAGTCCACCCAGGCATGCGGGGTGGTGAATTCGGTCCGCCCGTGGGTGACAAACGGCAATCCTGCCTCGTGCAGCAGCCGTACGCGGTCGTCGAACGGTTCCGTTCGGGTCAGAATCACGCCGTCCGCCAGCTTGTTGCGATGGACATTGCGAATCGTGTCCAGACGGTCGGGATTGTTGAGGTCGGGATTGATGCTGATGGCGAAATCGGTGCCGTGAAGGGATTCGATGATCCCGCCCAGAAGCTCGTCTGCAAACCCGATGAATTCATGTTCGAGATTCAAAAGAACGCTGATCACCTTGGTGCGCCCGGTGCGCAGGCGCTGCGCCGCGCGATCCGGAACATAGGCCAGCTTTTCAGCAGCTTCGGCAACGGCTTTCCGCGTTTTGGCTGCAATTCTTGGGTCATCCTTCAGCGCACGCGACACCGTTGTGACGGCGAAACCGGTTTCTTCGGCAATGGTGCGAAGGGTCGGTCTTTCACGGGTGCGTTGGGGTGACATTCGACACAAGATCCAGTGTTTGTTGGTTCGGGCATGCAGTATTGCGACAATTTAAAACGTTGCAACACTTTTGTTTGATTGCGGAGTTTTGCCTTGAAGGCGCAGTGGTGAATCGTAAAAATATATGCAATTACAGATGCTTGATGTGGTGGTCGTAATTGCGAGTTGACAAGATGATTATTTATAACGTTTTAATTTGACCAGTCCGAAAAGGGACACTTTGCTAGGGAGGCAACAATGACAATTATGAAATCGCTCAAGATGACGGCTGCTGCTGTAGCCCTGTCCGCAGGTGCGGCGCAGGCGGCGGATGTCGAAGTTCTGCACTGGTGGACATCAGGTGGCGAAGCGGCTGCCTTGAATGTTCTGAAGCAGGATTTGGAAGGTCAGGGCGTTGGCTGGACGGATATGCCGGTTGCAGGTGGCGGCGGTGAACAGGCGATGACTGTTCTGCGCGCGCGTGTGACGGCAGGCAACGCGCCAACCGCGGTGCAGGGTCTTGGGTTTGATATTCTGGACTGGGCCAATCAGGGCGCACTGGCAGACCTGAACGCAGTGGCCGCGCAAGAGGGCTGGGACGAGGTGGTTCCAGATGCGCTCAAGGCGTTTGCCAAAGTTGACGGCAAATGGGTGTCCGCGCCTGTGAACGTCCACTCCACAAACTGGGTCTGGGCCAACAAGGCTGTTCTGGATGCCAATGGAATCGGTGTGCCGGGAACCTGGGAAGAGTTCACGGCCGCGCTGGAAACGCTTAAGGCGGCAGGCGTGACGCCCATCGCACATGGTGGTCAGGCGTGGCAGGACGCAACCGTGTTTGATGCCGTCGCGATGTCGGTGCTTGGCCCGGATGGGTACAAGGCCGCATTTGTCGATCTTGACGAAGACACGCTTGGCTCTGATGCCATGAAAGAAGCGTTTGATCGCATGGCGGTGATCCGTGCCAATGTGGACGACAACTTCTCGGGTCGCGATTGGAACCTTGCCACCGCGATGGTGATCAATGGTGAAGCCGGTTTCCAGATGATGGGTGACTGGGCCAAAGGCGAATTCCTGAACGCGAACAAGGTGCCGGGCGAAGATTTCCTGTGCTTCCGGTTCCCCGGGACACAGGACCAGGTGACCTTTAACGCCGACCAGTTTATGATGTTCGATCAGGGCGGATCGGTGTCAGACGAGCAGGCCAAGCTGGCTTCTGCGATCCTGTCGCCGTCCTTCCAGTCCGCGTTTAACGTGGTCAAGGGCTCTGTCCCGGCACGGACAGATGTGAGCGATGCGGATTTCGACGCCTGCGGTAAGCAAGGTATGAAAGACCTTGCGGCAGCAGCTGCATCCGGCAACCTGTTCGGGTCAATGGCGCACGGCCACGCAGCCCCCGCATCGGTGAAGAACGCGGTCTATGACGTTGTCACCGCACATTTTAACGGCGAGTACGACAGCGAAACCGCTGTGCAGGAACTTGTCGACGCGGTGTCGATCGCAAAGTGATCCTCCCCTCGGTGGGGCGGCATGTGCTGCCCCACCATCTTGCGCATCGCCGCGTATATCTTGTCCAGCGAATGAGGAGGACACGCGATGGCTCGCACAGCCGACGCGGATTTCAAGACACGTCTGCAGAACTGGATTCCCAAGCTCGTCCTGTCGCCCACCATCGCCATGATGGCGGTGTTCGTGTACGGCTTTATCCTATTCTCTGTGTATCTGTCCTTTACCGACAGTCGATTGCTGCCCAGCTTTGGGTGGGTCGGGTTCGAAAACTACTCAAAGCTTTGGCGCCTCAGCCATTGGGAGGTGTCGCTGACGAATATGGGCATATTCGCAGCGCTTTATATCCTGATCTGCACCGCAATCGGACTGACGCTGGCAATTTTCCTTGATCAGAAAATTCGTGGCGAGGGCTTTCTGCGTCCGATCTATCTCTATCCGATGGCGCTCAGCTTTATTGTTACCGGGACCGCCTGGAAATGGTTTCTGGATCCCGGCATCGGGCTTGAGAACATCATGCAAAGCTGGGGTTGGGTGAATTTCAGCTTTGATTGGATCAAGAACCGCGACTACGCGATTTACACCATCGTTCTGGCGGCGGTCTGGCAAACCAGCGGGTTTGTCATGGCGATGTTCCTTGCGGGTCTGCGGGGCATCGACAATGAAATTCTGAAGGCGGCGCAAATGGACGGGGCCAGCAACTGGAACCTCTATCGCCGGATCATCATCCCGCAATTGCGTCCCGCTTTCCTGTCAGCCTTTGTGATCCTGTCACATCTGGCCATCAAGACCTTTGACCTTGTCATCGCAATGACCGGTGGCGGGCCGGGGCGGGCAACCGAACTGCCCGCGACGTTTATGTATTCCTATACCTTCACCCGGAACCAGATGGGGATCGGTGCTGCGTCGGCAACAATCATGCTGATGACAATAGCCGCGATCATGATCCCCTATCTGTATTCCGAACTGCGGGAGAAGAAGTGATGTCCGCAGCCACTCAGGATACCGCCATCCGCACCGGTCGCGTGACGCGCACGCTGATCTATCTGGTGCTGATCCTGTTCGCCCTGTTCTACATGTTGCCGCTCTACGTGATGCTGGTGAACTCGGTGAAACCGCTGGATGAAATCACCGGCGGCGGCATGATGAACCTGCCGCAGGAGTTCACCATAGAGCCATGGCTCAAGGCGTGGTCGACGGCGCAAATCGGCGTCGATCCGACCGGGCTTGCGCCGTATTTCTGGAATTCGATCAAGATGGTCGTTCCGGCGGTGATCATTTCGACGGTTCTTGGTGCCCTCAACGGATATGTTCTGACCAAGTGGCGGTTCAAATATGACACGATCATCTTTGGCCTGATGCTGTTTGCCTGCTTTATCCCGTTTCAGATCGTGCTCATCCCAATGGCACGGATGCTGGGACTGATGGGCTTGGCGGGCACGACATGGGGGCTGGCGCTGGTGCATATCGTCTACGGGATCGGATTCACCACGCTGTATTTCCGCAACTACTATGCGGTGTTTCCGACCGAACTCATCCGCGCCGCGCAGATCGACGGGGCCGGGTTTTTCCAGATTTTCTGGCGTATCCTGCTGCCATCCTCCGGCCCGATCGCCGTGGTGTCGGTGATCTGGCAGTTTACCAATATCTGGAATGACTTCCTGTTCGGCGCGTCGTTTGCCGGGGCGGACAGTCAGCCGATGACGGTGGCGCTGAACAACCTTGTTCAGTCATCCACAGGCGTCAAAGAATACAACGTTCATTTTGCCGGCGCGATCCTAGCCGCCATGCCAACTCTGCTCGTCTACATCGTCGCGGGGCGTTACTTCGTCCGCGGCCTGATGGCGGGTTCCGTGAAGGGATAATCGCAATGGGTTTTCTTGATATCGACAACACGACCAAGGCCTACGGATCGGTTCAGGTCCTGCACAATGTCGACATCTCGGTCGAAGAAGGTGAATTTCTTGTGCTGGTTGGTCCGTCCGGCTGCGGCAAGTCCACGTTGCTCAATATGATCGCCGGGCTTGAGGAAATCACCAGCGGAGAGATCCGGATCAAGGGCGACGTGATGAACGGTGTCCATCCGTCAAAGCGCAACATCGCCATGGTGTTTCAAAGCTACGCGCTTTACCCGAATATGACGGTCGGAAAGAACATCACCTTCGGCCTTGAGATGCATGGCGTGCCGAAACCCGAACGCGACAAGGCGATGCAGGAGGTGGCCACGCTTCTTCAGATCGAACAGTTGCTGGACCGCAAACCGGGCCAATTGTCCGGTGGTCAACGGCAACGGGTGGCGATGGGGCGCGCGCTTGTGCGCAATCCGGATGTATTTCTGTTTGACGAACCGTTGTCCAATCTTGATGCGAAGCTGCGCGTCGACATGCGGACCGAGATCAAGAAACTGCACCAGAAGCTGGGCACCACAATCGTCTACGTGACTCACGACCAGATCGAAGCAATGACGCTGTCGACACGCATCGCGGTCATGAACGGCGGGTATGTTCAGCAACTGGGCACGCCGCAAGAAATCTACGACAGCCCGGCAAACATCTTTGTGGCCACCTTTATGGGCTCCCCTGCAATGAACGTGATCCCGGCGATAGTGCGCCTGCAAAGCGGGGTCCCACAGGCCGAGATCACGCGGCATGACGGATCATTGGCGCATCTTCCTTTCAGTCAGGCAAATCTGGCCGCATGGGACGGGCGCGAGATTCTGCTCGGTATCCGCCCCGAAACCATCACCGACACCGATGGTGCGGATCGCAAATCCGCCAATATCGCGCCGCTCAACAACCGCATCGTCGTGACCGAACCGGCCGGATCGGACACGTTTGTGTCGATGTCGTTGGGAGGCAAGGACGTCATTGCGCGAATGCGGTCAGACGCAGAGGTGCGCCCGGGTCAGGATTTCGACTTCATGGTCAATATGGAAAAAGCCGTGGCGTTCGATCCTGAAACCGAAGCCCGCATCCTTCCCTGATGGCCCCCGACGTCGTCATCATCGGCTCGGGGATGGGCGGCGCTACACTGGCGGCGGCGCTTGCGCCGTCTGGCCGTAAGATCCTGATCCTTGAACGCGGGGAGGCCTTGTATCCAACGGTTCACGATCGCGACCCACAGGCGATTTTCCGCGATGGCGTCTTCCGACCCGACGAGATTTGGCTGGATGGCTGTGATCGTCCGTTCAATCCGGGCAATTACTACAATGTCGGGGGGAATTCAAAATTCTACGGCGCGGTGTTGCTTCGGTATCGGGCAGAGGACTTCTCACCCATCCAGCACAAGGGGGGCCGCACGCCGGGGTGGCCAATCTCCTATGATGACCTTGAAGCAGATTACGTTGCGGCAGAGCAACTTTACCAGGTGCGCGGTGTTCCGGGCGAAGACCCGACCGATCCACCCAGATCAGGGGGTTTTGCGTTTCCACCGGTTCCGGATGAACCCGATATCGTGGATTTGCGGCGGCGTTTGCAGAAGGCCGGCCTGACCCCCGCATCCTTGCCGCTGGGCGTTGATCTTGATCGTTGGCTCGGTGCAGGCCATCACCCGTGGGACGCGCATCCCGATACATGTGGCGGCAAAATGGATGCCGAAACGATTGGGATCAAAACGGCTTTGGCGTTTCCGAATGTTGAACTGATGACCGGCTGCCGCGCGACGCAGCTGCTATCTGATGCTGACGGGCGCATCACCGAAATCCGGTGCGCGCGCGGGCAGGAAACGTTCACGGTGAACGCTCCGCTGGTCATCCTGTCCGCCGGAGCGGTGCAATCCGCCGCGCTTTTGCTCAGCTCAGCGAATGACAATTGCCCAACAGGGCTGGCCAATCGCTCTGATCAGGTGGGACGCAATTTCATGAACCACAATTGCTCGGCCGTGCTGGCGCTTCATCCGCTGCGTCGAAACCGGGCGGTCTATCAGAAAACGTTGATGATCAACGATTTCTATCTGTCGGACGGGGCAGGTGGGCCACCTTTGGGCAACGTTCAATTGCTGGGCAAGATTTCTGGACCGATCCTTGCGGCAACTTCGGCTGTGCCGGAATGGCTGGCCGGGTTGATTGCCGCCCGGTCTTTTGATTTCTACGCAATGTCCGAAGACCTGCCCAACCCCGACAGTCGCGTGACGGTGTCAGACGGGCAGATCCGGCTGGATTGGAAGCGGTCAAACTGGGATGCCCATGATGGGCTGGTTCGAAAGTTGAAAGCCTGCCTTAAAAAGGCGGGCTTTCCCATTGTTTTCTCACGCCCTTTCGACCGTCGCACCCCGTCACATCAATGTGGCACGGCGCGTATGGGGCAGGATCGCAGCACAAGCGTTGTGGACACGTTTTGCCGTGCGCATGATCACCCCAACCTCTTTGTCGTCGACGCGTCGGTGTTGCCCACATCCGCAGCGGTCAATCCGGCGCTGACGATTGCTGCGCTGGCCATCCGAACGGCGCGGCACATTCAAGAGACGGAGTTCGCCGCATGAGCCGGGTTGCGCTTGTCACAGGGGGGCAGCAAGGGATCGGACTTGCCATTGCCAGCGCGTTACAGTCCGAAGGATTTGCCGTGGCGATAGCTTCTTTGCCCAAGGCAGACGACACTTCGGTTGCAAAAGCCTTGGCCCATCTTGGCCCGAATACCCGATACTATCAGCATGACGTGACCGACATCGAAGACCACTCTGCCGTGCTCGATCAAATCGAGGCCGACCTGGGCCCGGTCACGACCTTGATCAACAACGCAGGCATCGGCGCGCCGGAGCGGGGGGATCTTCTGGACGTGACACCGGGCAATTGGGATCATGTCCACAACGTCAACCTGCGCGGTGCGTTTTTCCTGACCCAAGCAGTCGCGCGCCGGATGCTGGAACACAGCAGCCCGCATTACCGTTCGATTCAGTTCGTAACCTCGGTGAGCGCGGAGATGGTCTCCATCTCCCGCGCCGAGTATTGCGTTTCCAAAGCGGGCGCGGCGATGATGGCCAGCCTGTTCGCGGTACGTCTCGCCGAGAGCGGCATCGGTGTTTTTGAACTGCGCCCGGGCATCATCGCAACCGATATGACCAAGCCGGTGCAGGACACATATGCGCCCCGCATCAAGGAGGGTCTTGTCCCCGCCAAACGCTGGGGGGAACCCAGCGACATTGGACAGGTGTCCGCAGCTTTGGCAAACGGTCACATGCAGTTCGCCACCGGCGCGACCATTCCAGTTGACGGCGGCCTCTCAATCCCCCGCCTTTAGGATCACATGATGCGTGACGGGTACGATTTCATCATCATTGGCGGCGGATCGGCCGGATCGGTTCTGGCCGGGCGGTTGAGCGAAATCGACAGCGCGCGTGTGCTGTTGTTGGAAGCCGGTGGTCGCGACTGGCATCCCTTCTACCACTTGCCCGCAGGCTTTGCCAAAATGACCAAGGGGATCGGTAGCTGGGGCTGGAGCACCGTCCCGCAGCGCAACATGCAGAACAAAGTGTTCACCTACACGCAAGCCAAGGTCATCGGTGGTGGGTCGTCGATCAATGCACAGATCTACACACGCGGCACGCCGCAGGATTACGATGACTGGCGGCAGATGGGCTGCACGGGCTGGGGGTATGAGGACGTTCTGCCCTATTTCAAAAAAACCGAGGATAACGACACCTACGACAATGACTATCATGCCAAAGGAGGCCCCCTTGGCGTCAGCCAACCCGCCGCCCCATTGCCGATCTGTGACGCCTATATCGAGGCCGCGGGTCAGTTGGGCATTCCCCGGATGGGAGACTACAACGGCCGGGTGCAAGAGGGTGCAGGCTACTACCAACTCACCCAACGCAAGGCCCGCCGCTCCTCGGCGGCGATGGCCTTTGTCGCGCCGAACAAGGCACGCCCGAACCTGACCGTGCATACCAATGCGCAGGTCAGGCGTATCGTGGTGCAGGCGGGGCGGGCTACGGGTGTCGAACTGGCCGATGGCCGTGTGATATCCGCTGATTGCGACGTGATCCTGTCGTCGGGTGCCATCGGGTCACCACGATTGTTGCAGCTATCCGGGATCGGACCGGCGGACGAACTGTCCAGGCTCGGCATCGACGTCGTGCTGGACCAGCCGAATGTCGGTGCCAATCTTCAGGACCACCTTGACCTTTACGCCATCAGCGAGGTGTCGGGGCCTTACACCTATGACCGCTTTGCCAAGCTGCATCTGTCGGGTCTCGCCGCGCTTCAATATGTGCTGACGCGCAAAGGGCCCGTCGCCTCCAGCCTGTTTGAAACCGGCGGGTTCTGGTACGCGGATGACACTGCACAGTCACCGGACATCCAGATGCATTTGGGCCTTGGCACCGGGATCGAAGCCGGTGTCGCGGCGATGCCAAACGGGGGGGTGACGCTCAACGCCTGTTTCCTGCGTCCCCGGTCGCGTGGCACCGTGCGTCTCCAATCCGACAATCCTGCTGATATGCCGTTGATTGATCCGAACTATCTGGAGGATCCGTACGACCGCGAAATGTCCATTCGGGGCTTGAAGCTGGTTCAAACGATCCTGTCACAGGACGCGCTCAAACCGTACATTCTGGCCGAACGTCTGCCGGGACCGGATGTGCACACAGAGGACGACTATTTCAACTTTATCTGCCAGCATTCCAAGACATCCCATCATTGCGCAGGCACGTGCCGAATGGGCACTGATCCCGGCGCCGTCCTGGACCCTCGCCTACGGTTCAACGGCATCGACAATCTGCGGGTCGTGGACGCGTCCATCATGCCCAAGGTTGTGTCATCGAACACCAATGCCCCCACCATCATGATCGGTGAAAAAGCCGCCGACATGATCAAACAGGACCAAGGATATCACATATGATCCGCCATATCGTACTCACGCGGTTTCGTCCGGACGTGTCCGAGGACACAATCGCCCAGATTTACGCGGGTCTGGCCCGTTTGACCGCCACCATGCCAGGGGCGAATGGGTTTGTCGGGGGGCGATCCCAAAGCCCCGAGCAGATCGAACGCGGGTATCTGCACGGGTTCACGATGGACTTTGACACGTGGTCTGACCTGCAAAGCTACTCTGAAAATGAAGATCACAAGGCGCTGGGCGGCCAGATCGTCGCACATGCCGAAGGCGGATTAGACGGGGTGCTGGTCCTCGATATCGACTGTTCAGTTCCGGGATAATGCCATGTTGAAACTTCCAACCGATGACGGGCAGATCGTTCCCTACAGCCTGACAGGGGACCCTTTGGTCCCCCGTGCGCCAAAAGGGGTTTTGACGCGGACGGCATTTGCGGCGGCGCATGTCGTGTCGGACCCTTTGCGCGAACGCGATCCATGGAATTCCCGTCCTGCGGTGGATTGGGATGCGACACTGTCTTTCCGGCAGGGTTTATGGGATCAGGGCCTTGATCTGGCCGAAGCGATGGATACCGCGCAGCGCGGGATGGGCGTGGATTGGCCGACCGCGCGTGAATTGATCGAACGCACAATGCAGGCGGCCAAGGCGCATCCGCGCAAACCAAGGGTGGCCTGCGGGGCCGGGACGGATCACACGTCTCCCGAAACGCTCTTGACGCCGGACGCCATTTTTCACGCCTACGAGGAACAGGCCGAGGCAATCGAGGCCGCTGACGGGCAATTGATCCTCATGGCCTCCCGGGCGTTTCCTGCCACCCAAGCCACACCCGACCTTTACCATCGTGTCTATCGCAAGCTGATCGACGGGGCGGCTCGACCCGTCATTTTGCATTGGCTGGGGGACATGTTTGACCCGGCATTGACGGGGTATTGGGGGCACAGCAAGTTAGAGGGCGCAAGCGATTTTGTGCTGGATTTGATTGCCGAAAACCCCGGCAAAGTGGACGGGATCAAGATTTCCCTGCTGGATCAGGCACATGAAGAAGCGTTTCGCAAGCGGCTACCAACGGGGGTTCGGCTCTATACCGGGGATGACTTCAATTATGCGGACCTGATTGCCGGAGACGGTACGCATTATTCCCACGCCCTGCTTGGGATCTTTGCCGCCATCGCCCCGGCCGCGTCACAGGCGCTGGACGCGCTGGCGCAAGACGACACAGAGACGTTTCATGCGCTTTTGGCGCCCACCGTTCCGTTAAGCCGAGAGATCTTCAAGGCGCCAACCCGGTATTACAAGGCGGGGATTGCGTTTCTCGCCTGGCTGAACGGGTCGCAGTCTCATTTCATCATGCCTGGTGGGTTTCACTCCAGTCGAGACATCACACACTACGCCAACGTATATCGCCTGGCCGATCAGGCGCGTCTGCTGTCCCAGCCTGATCTTGCCGAAGCGCGTATGAGCGCGCTGCTGGCCTGCCACGGGATTGCGTGACGGCTGATGGACCGCCGACCCACGATCAAGGATGTGGCCAAAGAGGCCGGGGTGTCAAAATCCACGGTCAGTTTGGTGTTGCAACGCAGCGCGCTGGTCAAAGACAGCACGCGCCAACAGGTGCAGGACGCGATGACGCGGATTGGTTATGTGTATAACCGGTCCGCCGCGAACCTCAGGTCAACGTCGACAGGGCTGATCGGCCTGATCATCAATGACTTGCGCAATCCGTTTTTCACTGAATTTGCCGCGCGTCTGCAGATGGCTCTGGCCGATCAGGGCTACGCCGTTGTCCTTGCCAATATCAACGAAGACCCGGCGCTTCAGTCCAACATGATCAATGCGTTGATCGAACATGGTGTGTCCGGGTTCATTGTCTCCCCGGCTTACGGTCCTGATGAAGCGCCGCTTCAATTGATCGCAAACGCGGGATTGCCCGCGCTGCAGGTGTTCCGAAAAGTCGATCCACGAAGCGACCTGTTTCCGTTTCTGGCACCGGATTACCTCGCTGGTAGCTGTTTGGCGATGGAGCATCTGAGGGGCCGTGGCTGCAAGAAGATCGCCTTTGTCGGTGGTCTTGACGGACGGGCGGTCACCCGCGAACGCATGTCCGGATATCTCGAGATGACCGATAGGGCAGCGCAGGACCCGATCCTGTTGACCGGTGAAGCCAGCCACCGCTTCGGAGTGGAGGCTGCGGAGACTTTGGTTCTGCATCACCCGGATGTTGATGGTGTGCTCTGCTTCAATGACCTCGTTGCGCTGGGTCTTGTGGCGGGCAGCACGGCGCGAGGCCGACAAGTTGGGTCCGGACTTCGGGTTGTTGGATTTGATGACATCGAAGGATGTCAGCAAAGCTTTCCATCCCTCTCGTCCATCAGCTGCGCAATCCCGGATTTTGCGCAGACCGTGTCCCAAAACATGTTGCATTGGCTGCAAGACGGGATTGTGCCGCCACCTGAACGGCGCACGCCGGTGTCGCTGGTCAAACGCGACTCCAGCTAGCGCCGTTTCAAAGCGATCTGTTGAGGATAACGTTCCGCTTTCCGGGGGTTACGACCCGAAATCGGATAGCGATCCCGAAACGAAAACATCCTCCGATGACACACCGTCCGGCAGTGAAGGCACGCCCGAAATTTCAGGGACACGCGGGCCAAAGAAGCCGCCGAACAGGCCTTCGCGGCTGGCAACGAACTCACGCAGGGCTTCGGCCAGCGGATCGATTCCGACCATCACCTCTGGATTTGCGTTGATAAAGGCAAGCACGCCTTGCGTGTCGCCCGCTTCGACCAGGTTTTGCAGGGTCGTCAGGTCATCCTGCGAATAGACCGCGTGAGCCGCTTGTCCCAATCCGATGGCAAGGACAGAGGATAGCAGGACGATTTTCAGCTTCTTCATGTGAGAGCGCTCCAAACATTTTCGATGAAGCGGGTATAGGCGCAGCCGTTTTAATGAACCGTAAACGAATACGATTTAGGTCATATTCAAATCACTTCCGACACGCGGAAAGCCGTGCGCAGTGATCGAACAGGAACTGATACGAAGGAAGGTACTTGATGCTCATGTCCCTTGATCAGGTGATCGGGTTAAGCCAGGCGTACCGCGCCGTTTGGGCCCAGGACGCAGAGGCGCGTCAGGGGTTTGCGTCGCTTTTGACCGAACGGATCTTATCGCGGCTAGACGACCAGTCGCGCGCGCTTCTCAAGCTTTCGGTGGATCTGTCCCGATACGTGTCCGACCCGAATTTGAGCCCGTTTCTGCAATGTGAAACGCAAACAGCAATGGCGCTTTTGCCGGAAGACACCCGCAACGCCCTGCATGAGTTTGGATACGATCTCGCCCAGACGGACGGTACGGGCACTTCGTCTGTACAAGAGAGTGACGAGACGCTCAGCCACTACGGACTGCGATACCTGAGCGATGCACAGACGCGCAAACTGCGTCACACGGATATTGTGGATGCAGGCAGTTACGACGGCGCATCCGCGCAGTTCTTTCTAAAGACGTACTCTCCGTCATGCGTTTTTTGCTTTGAGCCGGATCCGGTCAATTACCAGATGCTGCGCGTCAACACGCAGGCCGAGAGGGACTCGGGCGCAATCCTAGATGCAAACATTGCCCTGTCAGATCACGAGGGGCTGGCCACCATGCAATCTGCGGGCGTAGGCACATCACGGGCAAAAGCAGAGTTGGCGTTCGAGCCGAAAATCGTTGTGGAAACCGCGACACTCGATGCGGTGATGCAGGCGCATCCGCAGGCCAATATCGGCCTGATCAAGCTTGACGTTGAAGGCGATGCGGTGCCGGTCTTGCGCGGAGCGCTCCGGACAATCCGCGCGCACCAACCGGTGCTGATCGTTTCGTTCTACCATACCCCGGACGAATTTCGCGACACGCTTCCATTCATGATCGAAACGCTGCCCGGTTATGAATTTCAGGTCCGCAAAGTCGCACCGAACCTGTTCAAAGAACATGCCGTGATCGCTTTGCCAAAAACGCACTGATGACGGCTTCCACCCCGCTTCTTTCCCTTTGAAATCGGATTTTCACAATGACGCTGAGTTATCGCTCCTATGCCGATATGTCCCGGATCATTTCGGAGAACATTCATCACCTTCCGGATGTCGACTACGTGGTGGGCATCCCGAAATCGGGCATAGTGCCAGCCACCATGATCGCCACGATCAAGAACGTCACCTTTCTAGATCTGGATTCGTTTCTCTTCACCCAATCGCGGCGAAAGGGCCGCAGGGCGCAGTCGGATCGGTCACTGGCAGAAATCCAAAAGGTGCTGATTGTCGACGACTCGGTCAATACCGGCGCAGAGTTTCGCCGCGTGCAGCGGCGGTTGGGCACGTTGGAGCAGGATTTCGATGTCACCTTCTGCGCCATTTTCGGCCTGCCGGACCGGACAAAGAACGCCCCCAGGCATGTGGTGCTTGACCGGATTGCGCAGCCTCGGGTGTTCCAGTGGAATTACCGGAACCACATCATCGCCGAAAGCGCGTGTTTTGATATGGACGGCGTCTTGTGCGTCGATCCCACCGCCGAAGACAATGACGACGGACCGCGCTATCTGGAGTTTCTGCGCACGGCGCAGCCGCTGTTCATCCCGCAAAAACAGATCAGCGCCATTGTCACGTCCCGGCTTGAGAAATACCGCGCGCCAACGGTTGAATGGCTCGACGCGCATGGGGTCGCCTATAAAGAGCTGATCATGCTGGACTTGCCGTCAGCCGAAGAACGGCGGCGCCTGAAAGCGCATGCGCCGTTCAAGGCAAGCGTCTTTGCCGGGCGTGACGATATTCTCTTTGTTGAAAGCAATCATCGTCAGGCCTGTGACATTGCTTTGGAAACCGACAAATGTACGATCTGCACGGACACGGACACGTTTTTCTACGGAAAGTCGGACGCCGCGAACAGTCTGACGAATGTGCACAGTGCCACGTTGCTGGCGAACGAAAATCACATTCTGCGGCGACAGTTGAAAGACGCCGCCGTGCTGTTGAGCGAAACTCAGTTTGACCCGATTAACTGGGTCGACACGTATTTGCCGAACAAACCCAAGCCCAAGCCGGTAAAAACCCCGTTTCAACAGGCGCGGTTGGTTGAAGGGGCGCATCGGGCTCCTCGGTCGAACGTGATCAGCTTGCCAACAAGCGGGCAAACCAAACCGCTGCGCATTGCCATGATCGGCACCAGTTTCAATGTCAAACGCGGTGCCGGGGCGGCGGCCTCGTCTTCCCGGCTCAGAGACCTGTTCAAATCACGCGGGTATGACATTCGGACGTTTTCGCTTGATGATTATCCGGTTGTTGGAACGGAATCGAGTGATCAGCCAATCAAGGGCGTACATCTGCCCACCTGGGTGTCCCTGGGCAGCACCAGTATTTCCGAAAATGTGGTCGAGGATGTCACGCGCTATCGCCCCGACTGCATCGTGATGGGCGCAATCGACCGAAGCATTCTGACCATTCCAGACTTGCTGAAACTGAAGTTTCCGATCGTCTGGATAGCGCGGGACAATTGGCTGCATACCGGCGGGTGTTTGTTCAAGCTCGATGACACACAAATTGATGAATACCCCGACCATCAGAAAGAGTTTCTGGCCTCGCTGACCTGCGACCAGTTCAAGCTGGGATGTGGAGATTGCCCGTCTGTGATCGACAAGCGGGAAAACTCAAAGGTTTCGGCCTCTTACATGTTGCGCCAGATGGTTTACCGACGACGTCCGGACATCGTGTTTTGCGGCATATCGGAGTGGATTTCACAGATGCTTCGGGATGCGCCTTTGACGCGGGACCATGCGATCTTTACCGTAAACAACCCGATCCCCACTGCATCTGTGCCGCCACGGGCAACGTGCCGCGAAGAGCTTGGCATCGACCCGCAGACCAAGGTCATTCTGCTTGCGGTGCACAAGGCGTCAAACAAGCGAAAAGGGTTTTCTCTGGCCGCACAGGCGCTGGCAAAACTGGCGGTGTCACATGCCGACCGGGCGGATATCTGTGTCGCGATACTTGGGAGTGTCGACAAGAACGCGCTGTCGGACTTGGCGCTTCCGTTCAAGGTCGTCCCCCTGGGGTTCATTTCGGATGAAGAGCAGAAAGCGAAAATCTACAAGGCGGCGGATGTGTGTCTTGTCCCGTCGCTTCAGGAATCGCTGTCCGTGATCGCGTCTGACGCCATTCGCAACGGCACGCCGGTAACCTGTTTCAAAACCAGCGGTCTGGCTTGTTTTATCCATCACAAGGTCAATGGATACACCGCCCGGGCGTTTGACACCGATGATCTTGCCGACGGTCTGGCATGGACATTGTTCGACTGTGATCAAAGGGCGACGCGCACCGCGGCGGCAACCATCGCGCAGGACATGTTTGCGCCGGAAAACACGATCGCAGGCTACGAGCGGGCGATCAGCCATGCGATGCGCGCCTTCAAAGAGCAGGAGTTTGACGACACCAGTTTCGATGAAATCGCGGGCCTGTTGGCAAATCTGGGGCAGGATTCCCGGTATCGTCATGTTGTTCGTCGGCACCTGGAGAAGTCGTTGAAGAAGGCAAAAGCTGGCTGAGATGTCAGCGCGCTTGGCTGCAAATCCAAGCGCGCTGACGATCTCAAAGCGGGGCTGCTTATCGCAAAGGCGGTCCCCATCAACCGCCCTTGGACACCGGCGGCGCGGTGCGATGACCGACACGGGCCTTGTGCTGGGATTCGACCGAAGGAGACGAAGACTCCGTGCGATACAAGTCCAGCGGATCACCGAACCCGTCAAACACGTCCCGACCGGCGGCGGCATTGCACACCATGATCCGCGCGGCGCTGGGTGCGGCGCAACTGGTGCCCACCAGACGGGCGCGGGCACCCGACAGCACTCCGATTGAGGAAATTCCCGGTAGAGTGGGGCTGTGATCCGAAACTGCGGTAAGATCTGCCTGCGCGCCCCAGACCTCGACCGTGCCATCGACCCGTGTACGCAGACCGCCCGCCCCGGAATAGGGGGATATGCGTCCGGTTTGCGCGGTGTAGCCGGCCACACGGGTTGTGCTTGGCGTGGACGCCACAGCATTCAGAGCGCCATATCCGGCGACTTGTGCAATATTTTCCGGGATGTCCTGAACCGGTGATTGCGGCGGTTTAGGTAAGAGCACGGCAGCGTCCTGAATTTCGACCAGGTAGCTTTGCCGTCCGTTGGATTTCAGATCGCTTGGGTCATCATCGCGCTGCACCCAGATCAGGATATCCTGATCGTCACTCAGGGGCATCGCGTTCTCTGAGCGCGACAGAGTGACGGTCCAGGCCCCGGATGCCAACCGCCGGTCCTGATGGCGGGTGTAGACGGTCGGGATCACCGCGATCATGCCGCGCCATCGGTCGCGGCGGTGTTTGTCGACTGACATCTGACCGATGATCTTGCCGCCTGATATCACCTCGACAAAGCGGCGCGGATCGCCGTCATCGTCGAGAGCGGGATCCGCCACAAAGGCGATGTCGACCGGTTGGTCCAGTGACGTGCCAGCCGGAGGGGTCAGAGACAGATGGTAATCGGACGGATCAAACCCTGCAGGAAACCACAGTTCCAGATAGCTCGAAGTCTGGTCATCCGGCTGGATCTGCCAATGGATCCGCGCACTGTGATCATGAAACGATGTTTCGTCCATCCGGGCGTGCATGTCAGATGCGAAGTTATTGCCCGTGGGCATGACGATTTCTGTCACCGGTTGTATGGCCTGCCGCGCGTCAAGCAAATCGCGCACCGCGATCTCCATTTCGGACGCGCCATCGTGGCGGCCTGCGCTCCAGCCATAGGAGAAATTCAGGATCAGAGGGAGTTCGCCGATGCCAAACGCGCAGGCAATTCGGCTGGCACGCTCAAAAACGTAGTGCATGGCCGACAGCATATACATCTCTTTGCCAAACCCGGACGTGTCCCAGGCAATCGTATTGGGCAACTGCACCGCAATGATCTGGATGTCATCACCCAAAATGTGATCCAGAAACAGGCTGTCATTCCCGGCTGCAAGGCCAAGGATGTGCGACCCGTGGGTGGCGCTCCGACGCAAGTGATCCCCCAGTTCGGAAACGCCTGAATCGATGGCGGCCGCCGCGCGATACAGCGCGGTTTCGTCCCGACCATATGTGCGGCGCAACTGGTCGATTTCAGCGTTGGTGTATTCACGTCCGAACGGCACGTTTGCCGTATCCGCCGCGATGCCCGATTGCAGCCAGCAATAGCTCATCCGGCTGTGTCCGTGGCTGTCAAGAAAGGCGCGATGCGCAAAGGGGAGGCCGTCATCAATGACCGCAATGATTGCTTTGGGCTGTGTCAGCGGTTTGGACCAAGATGTATTTGTGCCGTCCGGATCGTAGTTCTGGACCCAGGTTTCATCCACCACCGGAAAGTTGACGCGAAACCGGGCGGGCAGGGTGGATGCGGCGTCTTGTGACGCTGCCATGCACGTGCGCAGCGACCCCAGACAGCGCGCAAGGCTGGTGTCTTCGTGTGCGTCCGTATCGTTCTGCGGTGCGTCGTCTTCAAAGACAAACGGTGTGATGTGTCGGGTCGTTTTGTCGGGCTCCCACAGGGGCGGCACGCGCACGTTTACCACGCCGTTCAGCGCGGACACCGCGCCGCCCTCCATCAAGGCGGTGTAGCGCTTGGACGGTCCCCGCGCGATCAGTGGGAATGCGTAGGGGCGGCCCAGTTCCTTGGTGAACACCCATCGTTCGTAGGGGCCAGCGTAGCGGTCAATGCAGTGTTGCTCAACATGTGCCATGATCACACGCTCTGCGTGTCTTTTAACGCTTTTTTCCAGATCCAGCTGAAATGATCGGTCTTCGGGACGTTCACGGTGCCGGTGATCTGCACGCCCTTGTCCGACGCGGAATGCACCAGATCGTAGTCGTTGAAATCGTGGTCGGCAGGCTCGTACTTGATGGCTTGCGCGACCGTGGCACTGTGACCGCACATTTTCAGGATCACTTGGCCAAGCGCCACGCCGAGGCTGGCCCCGGCCCAGCTGTCAATCGGATAGTGGACGCCCGCAACGGTGCGGTTGACCGTGATGCGTTCCGCCAGACCGCGCAACATCGCCAGCCTGTTGTCCAGATCGTTAAATCCGCCCCATTCGGTGGCCAACCCAGATAACAGCGTGGCAACAGCGTAGGCTTCGGTTGCATGGGCGGATGGGAAACTGCCATGGCCCGGCGTCGGGATCATCGGCAGGATGCGTCCGTCAATCTGGTCCGGGCGGCGAACGGCCAGGGCGTGTTTCACGATCATTGCGACATGCGCGGCCATCACCTGCGTCGCCGTGATCAGTTCGAACGTATTCTTGTGCTGACCCAGATGCATCCCGAGGATCATCGCGAAGTATTCGGTTGGGAAGCCAAGCTGCGACGTGATTTCTGCGGTGCGGTCGGCGCGCAGGTCGGCGTAATTCCTGACCAGGGTGCATTGGCTGGCCAACAGATCATTGCCGGGCAGCACGATATGGGCCAGCGCGTCGCCCCCGAACGTCAGGCGCACGGATTTCTCGTGTGCGCTTTTTACCGCTTCATAGCCGATGCAGGTCAGGAACTCTGACAGGTATAATGAGCCCCGGACCCAACTGGCCCACCGGTCGTTGTTCGACGTGTCATTGAAGGGCAGTGCCGTCCCAGCCGGGGCCGGGCCCGTGCTGTTGAGGTGTTGCAGGCCGTCCGCCGTGGTTTGCAGCCCGTAGGTTGTGGTGCCGTCATATCCGCCGGTGTCTTCTGCGCCCAGGAAACCGCCCAGACCGGTGAAACCCCCGATCCCGCCTATCCCGCCTATGCCTCCGATGCCACCAATACCGCCGATCCCTCCGATGCCGCCAATTCCCCCAATGCCGCCGATCCCGCCGTACTGTGCCATATAATGTCCTTTTGAGTTGAGCTGTTAGTCGATCCCGGATGCAGACAGGGCCGCAATGGCCTGTTGTCCAAGCTTGTAATTGGTGGCCGGGTGGCTCTTGCGATATTGCGCAAGGCTGAATGTGGGGAAATTCTTCATCAACATCTGCGCCGCTTTGCGCGCGTCTTCGCCGCGTCCCAAATGGTGCAAAGCAACGATGCGGGCGCGGTGTGTCGACAAGTGGCGATCATTTGTGCGCAGGGACTTGTCGGCGTAATCCAGCGCGTTCTGGTAATTCTCGGCCGCCAGATGCGCGGTGCTGGCGAGACTGTCATAGTAGTACCCAAACGGATCAATCGGCGACAACCGGCGCGCGCGGGTGGTGGCATCAACTGCCGCCGCGCCGTCATCGGTAAATGCCTTGAGCGATCCTTTCAACAGCCAGGCAAGGCTTTCATTGGGGTTGATCTGAAGGGCCGTATCAAACCGTCGCTCTGCCGTTTCGACGTTGTGGTCTAGGATCGTGTGAACGAACCCGTCAATTGTCAGGGCGAGGCTGGATTCCGGGTCAATGTCGAGCGCGCGGGCGCAACACTCAACGGCCATCTGCGCGTCGCGCGCACGGTCAAGCGAATAGCCTTTCATCACGTTCAGCACGTACCATTTGCCAAGCCACGTCAAAGGTTCGGCAATCCCGTCCATGCGCGTTTGCGCCTCGATCAGATAATCGCGGGACTTCAGGAAATCGCGCAACGTGCGCCGGTGCATCAGGGTCGCCCCGGCGATGGTCAGGTTGTGATCCTCGATATCATCCATTTGCTGCGCCTGCACGGCGGCCACTGCCGAATGGGCGATGGACCGAGCGATGGAAAAGGCAATCGCATTGAGGGACTCGTTGAGTTTGTCGAGATGGTTCGCATCCTCAAGATACAGCTCCCGGGTCCAGAGCACCTGACCGGTTGCCGCAGCGATAAAATCAATATCGCAGACAACACCCTTGCCTGACCGCCGGATCGTGCCATTGGCCAGATAATCCACATCCAGCGTCTGTCGCACGTCAGAAATGACAATGGGGTTCTGGACCATCGCACGGCCAGACAGATGCGAGATCACACTCAACAGTTTTGAGCGCGACAGGATGCGACAGGTCTGTTCTCCAATCCAGTCGCCCAAGGCACGCAAGACCGGATCATCCCCCAGATAATTCAGGGGAAGAACCACAACCCGGGGCCGCGGGCGGCGCACAGCGCTTGCCGCAGGGGAGCGGTGCAATGCTGCGATCTGCGCGGGATTTGCCCGGATCGAGGCCACCCAATCTTCGAAATCGCGTTGTTTGACGTTCAGATCTTCCAGAAACAGGCCGGCGTTCACATCGCCGACAAACCGGACATGTTCGAGATCCAGTTCGACGTCGGAATTGGTGGTATGAAAGAAGAAATCGAAATCGCGACCGAACTGTTTGCGCAGGTCGGCCAGCGCACGACGCAAATTCTGATGTCCGCAATCGTATCCGGAATACCCCCACAGCGTGTTCTGCAGATAGGTGCGGGTCCGCCGCCCCAACGGCGCGGTGGCCAGCATGCAAATCAACGCCCGGTGTTTCGCGCCGCGCACATCCAGAGGGTCGTCCCCGCTAAGCCGGACCGAGCATGTGCCGAACAAATTGATTTCCAAACTGGCTTGCATGAGCGCCTTTCCTAACGTCAACGCTAGCACCGGGCCTTTGCTCCGCCAAGGGATTCACACTGATTTCACAGTACCCGTCGGCGTCGGACGGGTAGCCTGAGACCAGTGTATCGGACCGGGAAAGGCGTGACATGGCATCAGGTAAGGGGTTTCTCGATCTTGTTGATTTTTTTGATCGTTGGCCGGAGGAACGGCAAAAACTGATGGCCGTTGTCAAAACCAAATCCCTGACGGACGAGGAAGCCGAACTGCTTGAAACGATGATCCTGATCATGGATCGGGTGGGTCCCGCAGATCTGCAAAACTGATCCGGTTTTCACGGTGCCTTCACATGGATTGGGTGCCACGGGATTAAAGCGCGGCACCACACCGCGACGGGCAATACGCGGCGCGCGGTGGCTTGAGCATCGTCAAGTTTCTTGACCAATTGCGCGTTTCCATCTTTGGAAGCGCTTTGAGAGTCGCTACAAGATCGTATGAAAATTCTTGCGACACCCAAACCCGTTCCAGACAGCCTGCAAACGGCTCTGCGCGATGTTCCGGAGCCCAGCGTTGATGCGGACCGTCCTGCAACTCTCTTGCAGCGATGTCCCGCGGCGTCCCCGACACCCTTGGTCACGGCGGATGCCCTGGCGGCCCATCTCGGGGTGGCGCATCTGCACATCAAAGACGAACGGCAACGCATGGGGCTTGGCAGTTTCAAGGCGCTGGGCGCGGCCTATGTCATCGCGCAGGACGCCGAACAGGGCCGCGCCAAGGGACAGACCTACGTGACGGCCAGTGCGGGCAATCACGGCTTGTCGGTCGCTGCAGGGGCACAAGCGTTCGGCGCACATGCGGTTGTGTTTCTGGCCGATACCGTTCCCGAAAGTTTTGCGGACCGTCTTCGCGGGATCGGGGCAGAGGTCCGGCGCGACGGCGCGATCTACGAAGAGGCGATGGCCGGCGCGGCTAGGGCGGCGGAAGACCACGGGTGGGTCTTGCTGTCGGACAGTTCCTGGCCCGGGTATTTCGACCGGCCCCACACGCTGATGGAGGGGTATCTTGTTCTGATGCAGGAAGCGGTCGACCAGATGCCGCATGTCCCCACACATATCTTCTTGCAAGCCGGAGTCGGTGGGCTGGCCGCATCTTGTGCCGCCTACGCACGGAAGGCGTGGGGGTCCGAGCCGCGGATCGTCGTTGTCGAACCCGAAGTGGCCCCGGCGCTTTTTGCGTCGGTTCAAGCAGGTACACCCCAGGTCACCGAAGGGCCAAGTTCCGCGATGGGACGGCTGGACTGCAAGGAACCGTCGCTGATTGCCCTGAAGGGTCTGGCGCTGGATGCAGATGACTTCATGCTGATCACAGAAGACGAAGGGGCTGCGGGCAGCGAGATCTGTGCGCGTTTTGATATGCCCACCACACCGTCCGGTGCCGGGGGGCTGTCCGGGCTGATCTGCGCGACGCAATCGGGACTGCAACTGGGTTTGACCAGTGACTCAAGAGTGCTGGTTGTCCTGAGCGAGGCTGCCACGTGACACCGCCGATGCGTGGATTTCCTGATGAGGAGTTCCAGCGCCGGACCCGGTCTGCCCAACACATGATGGAAAACGCAGGCCTTGCGGCCCTGCTTCTGACCACCGAACCGGAGGTCCGGTATTACACCGGGTTTCTGACGCGGTTCTGGGAAAGTCCGACGCGCCCCTGGTTTGTTGTTGTGCCATTGTCCGGTGATCCGATCGCCGTCATCCCGTCCATCGGAGCGCATTTGATGGGGCAGACCTGGGTGCGCGATATCCGGACATGGGCGGCCCCGGATTATGACGATGACGGGGTGGGCCTGCTGGCCGAAACGCTGTGCGCATGCGTGCCGGATGGCGGGCGCATCGGGCTTGCCGATCAGATGGAAAGCCACGCCCGGATGCCGCTTGCGCATCTGCGGGATCTGACGTCGCGCTTGGCGAAACGTCAAATCGTGGGGGATGCGACGATCACCCGGCGCTTGCGGATGATCAAATCGGCAGCCGAGATCGACAAGATCCGTTTCGCCGCCGACATCGCGGGCCGGGCCTTTGATCGGGTGCCTGAGATTGCCATGCCCGGCACATCGCTGTCTCAGGTGTTTCGGTCGTTCCAGATGGTGTGTCTTGAGGAAGGTGCGGATTGGGTGCCTTATCTTGCCGGTGCGGCAGAGCAGGGGGGATATGCCGATGTCATCTCGCCCGCGTCCGATGCGCCGCTGGCGGCCGGTGATGTGCTGATGCTGGACACCGGGTTGGTGTGGGATGGCTACTTTTGCGACTACGACCGCAATTTTTCAATCGCGACACCCAGCAACGATGTGCGGTCCGCGCATGCGCGGCTGGTTGAGGCGACGCAGGCAGCCTTGGACATGGCAAAGCCGGGTGTTTTGATCTCTGACCTGTTTCACGCCATGGATGCTATTGTTAACCCAGAGCGCACGGCGATGGACGCAGGTCGATTGGGGCATGGACTGGGACTGCAACTTACCGAATGGCCGTCGATCATCCCGACGGATCACACAGTGCTGGAACCGGGTATGGTTCTGACGTTGGAGCCGTCTGTGCAGGTGCGCGAGGGGAAGATCATGGTGCACGAAGAAAACATCGTCATCCAAGCCGAAGGCGCGGCGCTTTTGTCACCCGCGCAAGGCCCGGATATCCGTGTGATCTGATGCGATTGTCTTATGAATTCGAAGCGGATCGACCCACCCAGATTGGTATGATTGTTCTGCAATCAGATGAAACGCTAGAACCCGACTTTCGTGTCTTGATGCCGCCCAAGCTGGAATACCTTGTGGCGCGGGTGGCATCGTCCAGCGTCGTGTCATCGAACAGCCTCCGTGCGATGGAAATGCGCTTGACCGAGGCGGCACAGCTTCTGCCGCGCGGTGCCGCGTTTTCGGCAGTGGGGTACGGTTGCACCTCTGCCAGTGCGGAAATTGGGCCGGACAGGATTGCCGAGCTGATCAAAGTGGGGGTCGAGACGCCCCATGTGACCGAGCCTGTCAGCGCTCTGATTGCTGCCTGTCGGCATCTTGGCGTGACGCGGCTGGCGGTGATCAGTCCTTATGTCGAAGAGGTATCGCAAAAGCTGTTCGCGGTTCTGGTAGACGCGGGCATTTCCGTTCCCGCGTTTTCGAGCTTTGAAGAACCGGTCGAGGCCAAGGTTGTGCGGATCGCGCAAGATTCGGTCGCTGCGGCTGCGATTGAGATCGGGCGCACGACGTCTTGTGACGCGGTCTTCCTGTCCTGCACAAACCTGAGGACCTTGCGCGTTCTGCGCGCCGTAGAGGCGGACATCAACAAGCCGGTTTTGTCGAGCAATCAGGTGCTGGCATGGCACCTGGTCAGGCTTGCGGGGCAGCCCCTGAGGCGAGCGGGTTTAGGTCGTCTGCTCGAGCCGTGCTGACCTGTCCTGCGAAGTGCCCGAAGCGTCACATCAGCTAAAGATTACTGACAACCCCCAGCCGCCCACTGACGCAGATTGCGCTTGAGCGCGCCGTCGAACGGATGCGGCTTTTCTAGTGACTTCTGCCCGCTCAGCGTCAGGTAGTTGTTGGATTGCTCGCACAGGCGGTCCCGGTTCCATTCATGGCAGCTTGCGCAGGTCGCGGATTTCCAAAGTTCCTCCGGCAGTTCCGGGATGGGCGGAAATTGTGGAGACATATCAAACAGGTCGGCGATTGAGACTCCGTCAATCGGGGATCCGGGCGCTTGCAGCGGTCCGCCAAACGTGACGGCATTTGGTGCTGCGGCACGTTCCTGTACGGCGGCCACTTCGATGTTTTCTTCCTCTTCGGTGACCCCTTCACCTACCGGATCGGCGCCTGTGTTTGTTGAAAGCGCGGCGATTTCCTGTTTGGCGAATTCGGCAAATGTCCCGGTGGGATAGCTGTCCAGATAGGCTTGGTAGCCTGCGACCGTCGGGTTTGATTGCGCGGTCTCGAAAAGTTGCTGTTCCTCGGCAGAGGGGCCCGCGGTCACAGCGGCCGGGGCCTGCGGTTCCGGCGATGTCAGCTCTTCCTCGATCACCGCCGCCAGCAACTCGCGCGCCTCATTGGCGTGCACGCTCCCGGGGTAGCCCCTCAGGAACAACATGATCTGGACCGGGTCACGGGTGGCCTGCACCGATTCCCAAAGCTGGCGCGCGGCCAGCGCTTCGGGATCTTCTGCGGGCGCGTTTACGAACTGGAAATTGCTGGTCAGGGACGAGGTGTCCCATGGTGTCTGCTGGCCTGCAGTTTTGTCCAGAACCGACACCCGCACCTGTTTGAACACCTGCTCCACGGCAAGACCGGGCTTGACCATTTCCTGCGCCAACGCGGTGGTGAACGGGCTGTTTTGTCCGGTTCCATCAAGCGCCACCGCGCCGGGAGCGGTCGCATAGGCCAAGAAAGTGCCGGTTGGGGCTTTCATCTCGGCCAGGCCGGGATCATCGAATTCAGCGATATTCTCGAAGGGGTTGTTCCGACAGGCATCCAGGATCACAAAGTTTGTCCGGTTGCGGGCAGACGCCATCTGGCGCAACACCGACTGCGCCTCGACCCCTTCAAGGTCAAGGTCCGCCGCATCCCGCAAGGACACATCGACCGGCAGCAGGTAGTTGCTGCCAAAACTTTGAACACCGTGGCCCGCGTAATAGAACAGGCCGGTTGTATCGGGGCCTTTCTCGCGCAGGCTCCGCCCGAACTGCGACAAGGCGCGGTTCATCTGTTCCTGTGTGGCGTCGATCAGCAGGGTCACTTCGAAATCAATGCTTTGAAGCGTTGTTGCGATAAGCTGCGCATCGCGCGTCGGATTGTCGAGCGGCGACACCGAACTGTAATTCGAATTGCCAATCACAAGCGCAAGGCGATCTTGGGCATGGGCGACCGTCACCCAAAGCAGCGACATTGCCAGAAACAAAAAAGTGCTCATTGAGAAGGATTTACGCGACGTCTTAAACGGTCCCAACACGGACGGCTCCTCTAAAACTTCACCAGATCGGACACGCGCCGAACGTGGCGCGTCAAAATGTGTTTTTAGTACTAATCTTTTTTTATCGCTTTTCATGGTCAGCCATGCAAGTTTTCTGCTATTAATAACTATCACCGTATCCGAATTTAGCGCGGTCAACCGACTAATCTTGTATTTTAAACAGCGAGGTGACAATGAGAACTGCAGTTATCCACATTTTTTTCCTCTGTGCCTTTTTGCTTCCATGGGTCAGCACGCCCGCATCTGCACAAAGCGCCGACCCGTTCGAGTATGGCTGGAATTTGGATGCCGACGCGTCTGAATTGAGGTTTTTGTCAGTCAAAAAGTCAAAAATTGCTGAATCCAGCTCTTTCGCGACGCTGTCGGGCGTGATCACCGAAGAGGGACAAGCGCAAGTCCGGGTTTTGCTCGACTCGGTCGACACCAAGGTGGACCTGCGCAACGTGCGGATGCGTTTTCTTTTCTTTGAAACCTTTCAGTACCCCGAAGCCATCATCACGGCGCAGCTGGATCCAGCACTGCTGACAGATCTGCACGTGACACGGCGCAAGGAAATTGATCTGTCCTACACCTTCACGCTGCGAGGTGTGACACTTGAAAAAACCACTGATGTGGCCGTGACCCTGATCGACAATGACCGGGTTGTTGTGTCGTCGATCACGCCGCTGGCGTTTACGCTCGAAGAACTTGACCTTGAAGAAGGGCGCATGAAGCTTCAGGAAGCCGCAAATGTCGACATTACGCCTTTGGGTGTGGTGAGCTTCAATTTCGTGTTTGACCGCGCCCAGCAGGGCACACCGCCGGATATGCCCGAAGCGATGCTCCTGCCAGCTTCGGTCGCGTTGGAAACCCAGGGCGAAATGTCGGAAGAAGCCTGCCTTGGCCGGTTCGAGATCCTGTCCAAGACCGGCAACATCTTCTTTGCGTCCGGCAGTGCACGTCTGGATGACAAAAGCGTTCCGTTGCTTGAAAACATCTACGACATTGTCAATCGCTGCCCCGGTTTCCGGCTTGAAATCGCGGGTCACACGGACTCGATTGGCAGCAACCAGCAAAATCAGGTGATCAGCGAACGTCGGGCCTCATCAGTGCGCAAATGGCTGAGTGACAAGGGCATTTCGCCGGACCGTCTGCGCGCGGTTGGCTATGGCGAAACGCGTCCCATCGTCGACAACGACACCGCCGAGAACCGTGCGCGGAACCGTCGGATCGAATTCACAGCGGTGAATTAAGGCCACAGCAAAACGGTGCAGACAATGCGCCGAAACGATTAAGGCATCCCGCTTTGGGATGCCTTTTTCGTTTGTGTTTCTGGGCTGATGACGGGTGGTGTCAGCCCGCGAACGGATCGTCCAGCACCCCGACCAAAGGCATGAGGAACTCACCGTTATTCGGGTTCAGCGCCGCATCATGGAAGGTGTCAATCGCCGCGACCGCGCTGTTGATGCTTCCTTGTGAGCCGTCAAAGAGCGCCATCGCAGCCGCCGCGTTGTCTGTGTCGGACATGCCCTTGTGGACGGCAAAATAGGCCCCAAGATCGGTCTTGTTCTCCAGATATGCGCGGTCCGCCAGTTGTTGATCGACAAAGGCCTGACCCTCTTCGGGTTTCAGATCTGACTTGGCACCCCTGAGCACATCAAGGATAAACTGGTCCCGCGTCACGCGCCCTGTATCCAGTGCGTTGACCCAGAAATCGATCCCGGCCTGATCCGGGGTGCGGCCCAATACGTTGTTATAGACCGTCTCTGCAAACACGACCGAAGACGTGCCCGCCGGATAAGCGGCTTGCGTTTCAGGTTGGCCGACAAACTGGGTTGCGATCTGCTCCAATGAGGTGCCCTTGGAAAAGGCCGTGCCCCAGAAATACAAACCCACGGCATCTGGCGCGCGATTGAAATACGCGATGTAAAGCTCAATGAAGCTTTCGAATTCCGACACGCCCAAACCGGTCGGCCCGCCGAAGATCTGAAGATTGAAGGCTCCGCCGCCGCCAAAGTTTGTATCGAAGTCGAGGAATTCGATATTGGCCAGCGTGTCGGTGCCGTTCTCGCCGCCCCGACGGTCCGCGATGACCGTGGATTGTGGGCTTAGCGTCAGCGTGTAAGAGGATTGTGCGCCCGAGAACTGCGCCGTATCCGTGCCACCGCCGCCATTGACAAGGTCATTGCCGCGACCGCCTTCCAGCACGTCGTTGCCACTTTCGCCGATCAACGTGTCATTTCCAGCCTCACCCTGAAGGCTGTCATTGTTGGCACCGCCATTGATGAATTCGGCAGTTTCTCCGCCGCGCACATAGTCGTCGCTTGCGCCTGTGAAGATGCGGCTGGCGTCTGGTGATCCACCGTTTGGATTGATCCGGGCGGATGCGCCGTCCAACGTGTCGACAATGATCACGTTCTCGCCGTCCATCGGATAGTTTGGCCATTGCGACATCACCTGGCCCACCGGGACGGGGCTTTGCGAATAGTCCACACTAAAGAGCAACAGGCCCGTCAATGAGTAAACATCCATCGAGTCCACGGTCCCCGACAATTGATTGACGGATGTGGGGTTGTTCTTGGTGAAAGTTCCCTTGAGTTCGACGCTTAGGCCTTCGCCCGTGACGCCTTCAAGGAAGACAGCGTTTGTCCCTGTCGCGATCAACAACTCGCTATTGCCATTGTTGATGGCAAAGCTTGCCGGGTTTTCCGATAGTGAATTTGGTCGGACATAGATGAGCGCCGCGCCGTTCGGGATCTCTTCGCTGTCGGCGAGATCCGCAACCACCCGTTTCGCGGAGGCGGCGGATGCTTCTTGCGATGGCTGGTCAGACGCATTGATGTTTGCGGCTTTGCGCGTCAAAGGGCCGGGCGGCAGAAAGAACGCGTCTGCCTCGTCGTAGTCGACCTGGTAGCCAAGGTCCTGCATCGCCGCGATGGTCAGTGCGCTGATGGGGTTGTCCGGACGGCCGAATTGCGCAGGCCCGTCTTCCGGGCGACGCGATTCAATGCGCGGCGTCATAAGCTCTGCGTTAAGGTTTGCTTCGCTCCAATACTCTGCCGCCAGCGCGCCATCTTCGCCGTCTTCAAGAACGTTCTGGCCATTGAGGTCGTCCGAAAGCTCCTCGATTTCGCGCAGCCCGTTCGGTCCGGTGTAGGTTGCGATCCCGTCAATATCACGGACCAACCCGAATTCTTCCCAAAGCGAGCCGAACCCAAGCGCCCGACCGATGGTGTTCTGCGCAAGTTCATCGAGGTTGAGAAGGGTGCCGATTTCCTCTGAATTCAGCACGATCCGCGAATAGGTCGGAAGCGCGCCGGTGCCGATCAGAGCATCCGATCGCTGATCAAGAACGCTCGAAATGGCAAAGATGGTCTGTTCCACCCCGGCAAACAGAAGTTCGATGTCCTGCACCGACACTTCGATCAGAACGTCGTCGACAAACCCGTAGCCTTGGACAAATCCGTAATCGAGATCGCCGGTTATTACGTCTTCCCACCGTTCGACCGCATCCTCGAACGCGTTCACATACGCGCTCGGCGTGTCGTCAGAGGTGAATTCAATCGTGATGTCGAACCGGCCGTCATCCAACGGGCCAAGATCATTCAGTTCAAGCCGATATTGCCCTGTCGTGTCTCCGAAGCCGCCAGCGGCAAGATAAAACGTGCCGGGAACGTCGGTCACGAATTGCAGCGCGCTGCTGGTGCCCGGACCGCCATCATCGTTTTCCGTGTTCTGGATCAGGATGCCATCGCTGTCATACACGCCGCGGAAGAACGGATCAGCCAGCGCGTTGCCGCCACCGGTGGGCACGAGTTCGATTTCATAGAGCCGGTTCGCAGCCAGATTGACCTCGAACCAGTCCTCATCCTGAATAAAGTCGATGCGACCCGCAGCTGTTCCGCCAGACGTGATTGACCCGGTTGTCTCGATGTCCGCCGAAAAATCATCCCGGATCCCGATATCGTTCACCGTCACGGCGTAAGTGCCGACACCGCCGAACTGATCCTGAACGCCGATAAAGAAGTCTCCGGCAGATCGTGGTGTGAAATAGGAGGTGCTGTCGTCGCCAACAAACTGTACGTCCAGCGTCTGAACGGACGACAATGGCGTGCCGTTCAGAAGGCTCGATCCAAAAATCCCGACCAGATCCGGATCAACCAATGTGCCATTGTTTGAGTCGCGTCCAAGGATGTTGATTTCGTAGGTCGTATTGGCCTGCAATGACACACGAAACGCATCAAGATCGCCCGATGTTTCAATCTCACCCGTGGCGCGCCCGCCCACGGAAACCGTGCCAACCCCGCCGGCAACACCCGGTAGGAAGTCATCGACGAAACCGGCGGATTCAACCGTCAGCGTGTAATCCCCGATATTGAGATCCCGCGCGCCCGCAACCTCGATCTGGTAGATACCATCGCTGGCAACCGTCAGGCCATCGACAAACGCGTTTGTTCCGGCACCGCCATTGTTGTCCGCGCTGTTGGCGACGAATTGGCCGGTCTCTGAAAAGACACCGATGATTTCCGGGTTGGGATTCGATCCGCCCCCGGTTTCCAGACCTTCAAGCGAGATGTCGTAAAAAATCCCGGCCTGAAGCGACACGTCAAAGCGGTCACGATCACCTTCGGATTCGATGACACCCGTGGTTGGGACATTCACCACCGCGCTGCCAAAATCGGACGCAAAGGTGCCGGGCAAGAAGTCGTCGGCCGCACCCAGAGAATTGACCGACAGAGAATAGCCACCGATGCCAAATGGCGTGTGACTGCCCACCTCGATTTCGTAAAAACCGCTTGCTGTGATCGCGAAGGGCGCGACGAGGGCGCTTAGACCTGGTCCGCCATTGTTGTCGGACGTTCCTGCAACAAGTGTGTTTTCGTCATCAAAGAGCCCGAAAATTTCCGGGTCCGCTAATGTGCCGCTCGCCGTTGCAATCGGGTCCAAAGCGATTGAATAAAGCTGGCCGGCCTCCAGTTCGACAACAAACCGATCCCGATCTTCAGCCCGTTCAATATTTCCGATTTCCGGTGTACCGGGAAGAATACTACCGAACTCAAGCGCTGTGTCGCCCGGAAGATAATCATCCGCCAAGGCACCGAAGCGGATTTCCTGTTCGCCTTGCGTAATTGCGCCACGTTCGTCGATGACGTCAAACCTGAGGATGATTGTCTGGCCGGGTGCGGCACTTGACGCCGTAATCGACAAATCACCGTTTTCCAGAATTTCGCCGCTAAGGAGCTCTTCCGAAAATGAGAAAGGTATGGCTGTGAAAGATTCTAAGCTGCCATCGCTGAACGTATCCAAGACATTGCCGATAATCTCGGGACCGCTGAAGCTATAGTCCACAATAGGCAGTGGTGCCCCTTCCGGCGCTGAGTTGATTTCGACGTTGAGAATGAAATTTTCAGAGGTTCTGAATGTTTCGCCCAGAACGATATCACCGGACAAATTCTCAATTGGGGAGCCGCTGCTCCCTGATTCAGGAGGGACGATCCAGTCTATGTATCCTGAGATTTCAATCGAAAATTCTTCGTCATCTTCAACGATGTCATCATTGAGAATTTCGACCGACAGAATTTCACTCTCACCGAAGTAACTGTAGGTAAACGTAAAGTCTTCGCCTTCAATCGCATCGTTCGAGGTGGCGACAGCGGTAATGTTAAAATCGGAAATGACTGCATCCGGGTCCGATGGGAAACCTCCATCGTTTGCCGACAAGATGCTGGGAAATGTTTGACCCAAAAAAAGTTCGAATACCTGACCCTCGTTCAGTGCTTCATCACGGATAATGGGCGGGTTTGGAACCCCGACTACGGGACCAAGATCAGTATACTCAATTTGATAAAAGCCTGTATTTGGCAATTGGGTCCCAAATGAACCAGCTGCGGCACCTGCGCCGAAATAATGTGTTCCAGAGTAGTCGGCAAGGTAGATCAGTTCCGCGCTCAAGCCCGGACCGCTGTTGTCATCGCGGGTTCCCGACTGGAGGAAGCCTTGGTCGTCATACACGCCGACAAGTAGGGGGTCTGTCAACTCGCCAATATCGTTCCCGAAATCCGGTCGGACTTCGATCCGGTACTCATGTCCTTCGACCAAGATCGCTTCAAACCAATCCTCGTCGCCGCCAAACTCTATGCGGCCAAATGAGGCGACACCGTTCAGAAGGTTTCCGTAAACGGCGTTGAACCCTATAAAGTCGTCAAAATCGTCCATGATAAATCCAATATCCCCATTGGTGCTGCGCTTAAGGCGTCAGTCTCTTTAAGTATGTTCGTCTTGGCGGCAGACAGGTGGTGCGTGATGTGCCGCCCAATGGACAGGCTTTGGGTCTGCCGCGCGGAAATTGAGTAAGCAGAGTAGGTTTCCAGTATCAGCTTGGCGCTTGCCCTGACGTTGAGTCAAGCTGCGTGTTGAATTGCTTTGCAAAAATCGCGTCCAGCCTGGGTATCGAACTGTGTTCCGGCACGGCTGTAAGTGCTGTCGGCTGCGGCCTGCGTACGAAATAGTGAATGCTTCAAGGCGCAGTTCTGGCTATGATGATTGTGTTACGCGCAATGTATTCCGGAGCTCAAAAGATGCTGACTCATTTCGGCCGACTGCTTTTTCTTCCGCTCATTATCATGCTGTCCTCAACCGTGATCGCAGTTGCAGGCCCCGAAAGGGTGGCCTTGGTGCTTGGGATGGCGGACTACGAGGCGATTACGCCACTGACCAACACCCGCAACGATGCCGAGGATCTGGCCGAAACGCTGACGGAGATCGGGTTTGATGTCACCCTTGGGATCGACCTCACCGAAGCCGAGCTTCGGGCAATGATGAAGGATTTTTCGTTCCGGTCCGAAACCGCCGATCTGGCCCTGATTTATTTTGCAGGCCATGGGATCGAAGTGCAGGGCGAAAACTTCCTCATTCCGATTGATGCGCGTCCAAGATCGAACCTTGATGTCCAGCGGCAGTCGGTGTCGCTGAAAGAACTGCTGAAGGTTGTCGAAAAAGCCCGTGTGATGCGGATCGTGATCCTCGACAGTTGCCGCGATAATCCGCTTGGCGGAAATATCGACACCGAAGCTGTCGTGGCCGAAGCGCTCGCGCAAACCGATCAGGCCACACGCGGGGCAGGGGGGCTGGCGCCTGCCAACCCGGATCGCGGTACGCTGGTGGCGTTTGCGGCGCGCGACGGGCAGGTTGCCTTGGATGGGACACGCGGCAACAGCCCATATGCGCGGGCGCTGATGGAAAAGATGTCCAAGCCGGGGTTGGAAATCAGCCTGATGTTCCGGCAAGTGCGCGATGCGGTCCTGCAGGAGACAGGCAACCTTCAGGAGCCTTACACCTATGGATCGCTGACCGGAAAGCCGTTTTACCTGAACGCGTCGCTTGAGGGCGAGCCGGATATCTCTGGCGGAGAGCCGTCGAAGACGTGGTCGAAGCTGCGCCCGGACCAGGAATCGCAACTGATGGCGCTGGCCAATCTGGGCGATACACGCTCGATGATCGGCTTGGCTTATATTCGGCTGAACCCCGATGATCAGCGCTTTGATCCCGCCAAGGCGGTTGAATTTCTGGAACGTGCGGTGGCGAAGGGATCGCCCGAGGCACAGATGGAATTGGCCAAGCTTTATGAGCAGGGCATCGGTGTCCAGGTCGATGAGGCGCGGGCGCTTGAGCTTTATCAGGCCGCTGCCGCGCAGGACTTCGCGGATGCGATCAATGATCTGGGATTTTTGCATTATCAGGGCGGGCTTGGCTTGCGTCCGAACCCGACCAAAGCCCTAGAGTTTTTTGAACGTGCGGCAGAACTTCGGCATCCTGAGGCGCAGTTCAATTTTGCCGCTTTGATCGACGATGGCCTGATTGCGGATAAAGGCCCGAAAGACGCGGCACGGTATCTTTACGAGGCGTTGCGCAGTGGCAGTCAGGATGTGTTGAACCTGCTGCTGGAACGGCCAACCATGTTTGCCCCGGAGACCCGGCGCGAGCTGCAAGCCCAACTTCAGGCCTACAACTTCTATGACGGATCGCTGGACGGCGACATCGGCCCGGGCACCAAGCGGGGCATTCGCGCGGCCTACGGATTGGAATAGATACGGATTGGAATAGAAAAGGCGCGCGGACAGCGGGTGCCTTGATCCGATCTTCTGCGTTTCGGCTGTTACCCCGAGCGCAGCAAGACTTTGTTTGATCCGACCGCCGCTGCGATGCGCTGGTAGTGAATCGCACGCGCCGCGTCCGAACTTGCGGAGCGCAGCAAGACGGTTTCTGCCTCTTCCAGAATATTGGCGGCCTGGCGGTTGATCTGCGGTGCCGCAGGGGCACGGACCGCAGCAATTGGTGGCGTGGAGACCGCCTGTCCACTGTCGGTTGTCAAACGGGCGCGCAACGATGGTTTCTGACGGTCAATGTTCTGACGGGTCAACCGATCCAGCTTTTTCGCGGCGTCCAACAGCGCATCGCGCGCCTCTTTGTAATCGCCATTGTTGGGAATATCCTTGGCCAATTCGCGATAGGTCGTCGCAAAACAGGACACGCGATATTCGTCACCCATAAATTCGCAAATGCGCTGGATCTGTTCGATCTGTCTGACGACCTGGCTTGTGCGGGCGGATGAGGCAGCCACGGCAGGGCCGCTGGTTGCGCCGGTGTTGGCAAAGTTGCCATCATCGCCGCCGCCACCTCCGCCACCAATGTCATCCCCGCCAACCTGCGCATATTGCGGGTAAAGCAGTTCCAGGGTCGTCGCAGGCGCAGTTTGGCGCGGGGCGTCCAGATGCGTTTGCGTCGCAGCCAGCAATGGTGTGGATATCAGGCTGAATACCACCGGTGTTCCGATCAATCGAATGGCTTTGGTTTTGAAATTCATTATCTTCGCGCTTTCTATGTGCGTGTCGGTAGAAACGGCAAAACGGGCCGTCTCGGGCGGTGTGGGTCACCCCGGTGTCGTTGCCCTTGGGTCACGATGCTATGGCGCGCTTGGGATCAAAGCAAGTTTGCAGTTCTGCGCCGGCGGTGTTGAAGGTGTTGTCAGGGCTAATCGGTGGTCGCCCGACACTCCTCAGACACAGGGTCACTGCGCAGACGTCGAGACAAAGAAATAGACCCATTCGCCTTTGAAATCCGCGTGTGTGTCGCGGGCAATCCGAACCTGCTCGCGCAGCCAATCCAGGTATGCATCGGCGGGTTCGATCAGCGCGCGGATGCCATCATAAAGCGGGACGGATGAGGCAAACGCGACGGCGATTTCCTGACCGTAGGGAGGGCCGATCTTGATGAACAGTCCCGGCTCACCGGGCGACAACGCACGATCTGACCCGATGCGCAGGGCGGCTTTGGCCGTGGTTTTGGTCAATGGGGTAAACTCGTTTGGCACAAGATGCAGAACGTTTCCGTCCGCATCAAAGTAATCCACATAGACAAAGGCGTCGTAATCCGCGCCTTGCAGGTCAAGCACCAAGGGCTGTCCATCCACATATTTAAATTCGACCGCGTGCGTATCGTCGCCCACCAGCAGCGGGTTCGTGATCTGGTCGGTGGATTGCGGCAAGCCGACCGTTGAAATGCCCGCCAGCGCGCCGCATTGCGGGCGCGGCAGGATCAACAAGTCCTCTTGCACCGCGATATCCGCACCCATTTGCTGTTGCATGACCGACAAAACGGTTCCACGCAGAGCGTCTTCGGGCACGTGCCCGGTCAGAATCAATGCGTTGACGTCCGGATCAAACCGCGCCTGTACACGCGAACAGGGAACGGCGCTCAGGGCGTTGGAAATGCCGTCGCGGACTTCGGCGGCGGACCCGGTTGGATCGTCAGGTTCCATGAAGCTCTGAAACGCCTGAAGCGAGACCGGATCGACCGGTCCGTTCTCCGACCCCGGAAAGGCAAGGGCCGCCTTGGCACGAGTCTGTGGTGGTGCGACGGACGTTGCGGTTTGGGGCGACGTGTCTGCCTGCCCAACGGCTTGCGCATCGGGTTGCACTGCGACCGCCTCGATGGACGGCGACACAACCTCGGACGGGGTTTCGGTTGGCATGGCGACCGTCACCGCTGTTGGCCTGTCGGTCGGCACCGAAACCGCCATCGTCGGCAATGCTGCGACAGAGGCAAGCACCGCCAGGTCCGGTTGGATCGCACCGACCGGCACGGCAGGCGCATCTGATGGCGCGGCTTTCAACGTCTCGGGTGCAAGAATTGGCTGCACGTCACCTATAGGGGCGTCTGTGGCGGCTAAGGATGTCGCGGCAAACGCGATTTCGGATGGTGTGGTTTGCGGCGCGTTCAGCGGTTGTGTCGCGGCAAGGTCGGGTTGCTCAGGCTGGATCGCGGCTCCCGCCAGTGTTTGCGCCGCCGCGTTTTCTGTTGGCGTGTCGACCGCAGACAGGTCAGCGGCGGGCGCATCGAGGGGCGTAACCCGCGATGTAGGGATGCTCGATTGACCTGCCGGTGCGGTCTCAAGATCGCTGTTCTGCACGCTTTGACCGTCTGGTGTGGCTTCCTCTGCTTGACTGCGTTCGACCTGATAGGTTGACAATTGCAATTCGGTCTGCGGGGTGGGCTGCACCGGCACATCATCGGGATCAATCGCCCAGATCAAGACACCTGCGGCGGCCACGTGAAGCCCGATGGATGCTGCCCCGGAGGCCGCCCATATCAGCGGTGACGTCTTCATTGCACCGGCGGCGCGGTTTCTGGTGTGACGACAAGCACAACATCCTGCGCACCCAGAGACTCAATCCGGGACACCAGCGGCAAGACGTGGCGCAGTTCCGTCGCGCGGTGTGCGTTGACCCGGATCAGAACGCCGGGATCTGTGGCGATTACCGACGCCAAAGCGTCTTCCGCCGCCACGCGGTCAAGAAGCTGTCCGTCCAACGCGAGGGTACCATCTGCAGAGATGGACACCGTGACGCCACCAGCGGGCATATCCGCACCGCTGCCTGCCGTGGGCGGCGTGACGTCAAACGGGGCCGTGGCATCCATCCGTCCGATCAGCATGAAAAAGACCAGTAGAAAGAAAACCACGTCGATCAGCGCAACGATTGTTTCGGGCGGTTGCCGGGACGGGGCGCGGGTCAGTTTCATTCCAGCGCCTCAAGCCGCACGACACGCACATTGCGCGCGCCTGCTTGTGTGGCGCTGTCCATGACAGACACCAGCGCCTGCATATCAGCCGCGCCGGACGGCAGGATCAGGATGCGCAGGTTCGGGTCAGCGTCCAGTCTGCTGGCGATCATGCGCGACAGGTCAGACAGGCCAAAGGCGCGCCCGCGAATGGTTGGGAGGCCATCCGCGCCAATGCGGATCATGACGGCGCTGCCGGGGGCGGTCTCTGCGCTTTGGGGCTGGGACAGGGAGTCGTCCCCTGCATCGACGGCGGGGATCATATCCAGATTGAGATAGGTCGAGGTCACCATGAAGAACACAAGCAAGATCAGCATGACGTCGATCATCGGCACCAGCGAGATGACCGCTTTTGGCGGTTTCGGTCTGGACAACGTGACGACGCTTGGATCAGACATTGGCCCCGTTCACTTTTGCGGTTGATCCACGATCAACATTAGCTGCGCAACCGCACCTTCAATCAGCTGCGCCCCCCGTTCGGCCCGTGCAGAGAGCAAGGATGCACCCACTGCTGCAGGAATGGCCACAAGCAGCCCTGCCGCCGTGGTCAGCAAGGCCTGCCAGATGCCGCCAGCCAGAACCGACGCATTCGCCGCGCCTTCGGCCAGTTCCAGTTCCTGAAAGGACTGGATCATGCCCAACACGGTGCCGAGCAGGCCAAGCAGTGGCGAGATCATGGCGATCAGTTCCAGGACCCTGATCTTGCTGGTCATCTGCGTCAGCTCTTCATTGCCGCGCCGCAGAAGTTCGGTCATCAGCGGTTGCCCGGAATACCCCTTGCCGGTTGCGTGAATGGCATAGGCCAGAACCCGGTCGGCCGGAGCCGTGCCGGACTTGACCTTGGTTTCGGCACCCGCCAAGTCGCCATCTTCGACCAGCTTGAGCGCCGCATCCCGCCCCGCTTCGCCAGAGGTGACAGGACGCAACTGGAGGACCTTCATGACGATCAGCCCCAGCGACAGCAGGGACAAAGCCAGCAGCAGCAAGATGATCGGCCCGCCGGTCCCGATGTTTTCAAACATGGCACCCATGCTTACTTGACCAGCGCTGCGTTGGTTTTGCTGCCAAGCTCAATGAACGCAAAGCAATCGGCATCGGGTTCGTTCTGCGGTTTGCACACCGGCATGTCGTGCAGAACAATTTCGGAAATATTCGCGCAGTCCGTTTCGGGAATCGCAAAGAGTTTCAGGGTTGTTCGCTGAACCGGAAGCGGCGCAGCATCAATTGACAATAACCGGTCGATCACGCCGTTCGCGTCCAAAACGGCCAGGCTCATTTCGAAGCCTTCGAAACTCTTACCGGTCTGATTACGAAACAGGAAATAGGCTTGGCATCCCCCTCCATCCGCGGTTTCGAATTTGTTCAACTCCACGCCCAGCGTTCCCGATTGCGCAACGGTTTGAGATGCGGGAAGGCTCATCAGCGCGGCGCAGGTGATCGACAAAATTCGGTTCATGAAATTCTCCCATTTTTCGACTTCTGGCATCGCGAGGCACGTCATTCAGGTGCCGGGTGCGATGCTGTGCGTTCTACAGGAAGGGACGTCTGAGAGGGCAATTCCAAGCGCCATGCGGGAATGGTCGGTTGGGGCTCAATGCGTTCTTCTGCAATGCCGTGCAGCAAACGCGAGATCGCAGAGTCGGTCAAGGCTGGGCATTCGCGATGTACGAGGCGCGTGGTTCACGGGGTTTGTGAAAAACGATTTAGTGTGTGACCTTTGCAGGTGCCGCAGAACCGGATCGAAAGGATGACCGCAGCATGCACCCTCAGTTGGATACCCTGGACGCGGTGCGCGTTCACTACGACGTTTTGCGAGACCGATTGATGACGGAAGTCGATAGGATCGTTCAGGAGCTGACCAAAACATCCCGCAGAAATACATCGACGCTGCACGCCGCCAGCACGACAATTGACGGACTGTGCCGGGACTACCAGACGTTCATGATGCAGGTAAGCGCCTTGCGGGTCCGGGAAGAGGCAACCTGTTCAGACCGGGGGGATCTGCTGTCGATGCGCCACGCCTGGGGAGAGGTCACAGCGCGGACCGGTCTGTTTCAGCAAGAGATCAATCGCTGGCGTGAATACAGGGAACTGGTGCACCAGCAGATCAAACCCAAGCGGACAAAGCTGTACCATCCGGATGAAAAGCTTCACGGCAACACGCTGTCCCAAACGCTGGCAAGCGATGATATCTTCGACAAGCTGCACGCGATGATCAATCCGCAGCCGCAATCGGATGCCGCCTCGGATCACGCGTGTTTTCCGGATATCGGCTTGTCCAATAGTGTGTTCCACCAGCATCTGCATGCCGCCTACCGCCTATTGCTGGCGCAGCGGCGTCAGGGCCCGATCCGGTTTCTGGATGTCGGCTGTGGGGCAGGGCTGAAAGTGTACACCGCCCTTCGGTATTTCGACGAGGCACAGGGGTTCGATTTTGACGCGGGCTATGTCGAGGCGGGCAAGCGGTTTCTCGCGCTGGACAATGAGGCGAACGCGGAGATTTTCGAACAGGACGCGCTGACTTACGACAGCTACGCGGATTTCGACGTGATCTATTTCTATCGTCCCGCGCGCGATTTCGATGTGCTGTCTGAAATGGAAGACCGGATTGTCGACCTGTCCAAGCCGGGCACGGTTCTGATCGCGCCTTACGAACGGTTTTCGTCGCGTTTCGAAGACCTGGGATGTGGGCAAGTAGATGGGCACGTGTACCTGTCGCACACAAGCCAAAGGCAGGCAGACGTATGGCGGCGAAAGGCAGAATTGATCGGGCAGTACGTTTTGAAAGACCCCGAATCCCCGCTGCGCACGATCTGGAGTCCGATTGCAGACGTGTCGCGTCAGAACGGGTATGACCTTCGCGGGGCGTACAAGAAACCGAGATACTAAGTCCGTTTTGCGCCACTTCGGATTTTTATCCAGCAGCGGCTTCAGCGCCCTTTTTCTCAGGCCTGCGACGACCGTTGGTCAGGGGCGTATCCGGAAAGAGTCTCGTTGATGCTTCTTTTTTCTAGATTTTTCACGAGGACTTGATAGCATTCCGTAGCGTTAGTTTGTGAATTCAACTTTTCAAATTTTTTTGTACCGGAAGTGACCACTTTGTCTGATCTGTTTGTGACCCACGGAGACGAAAGCCCGAGTGGGGAAAATCTTGAATATGATCCCGCCTTCACCGCGATGGAACTCGCGGCGCAGCCCGAAGAGGAACGGCAGGCGGGTGACACGATTGTCGAGGGCAAAGACCCGGATTTCAAAGACCTGGCCGAAAAAGCGCGCGCCGTTCTGGAGCAAAGCCACGATATCCGCGCCGCGGTTCATCTGGCGAACAGTCAACTTAGATTGGCGGGGCTGGAAGGGTTTGCTGAAACGGTAAAGTACATCCGCTTCTGCCTCGAAGATCATTGGGACACGTGCCACCCGCAACTTGACGACGAAGATGACGATGATCCGACCATGCGGATCAACGCGGTCACCAATCTCGCTGAACGTGCCACCGTTCTGCGCAGCCTCCAGCGGGCAACGCCACTCACGGAAAGCCGCGCCTTTGGGCGGATCACCCTGCGCGACATCGAAGTGGCAAACGGATTGGCCGAAGCCGGTGAGGAAGAAGAGATCCGGTCCACGAGCGACATCGAAGCCGCGTTCATGGATACGGACGATGAAAAGCTGAAAGCGTTTCACGAAGCGGCGCAAGCCGCGTTTCAGGATGTCGTGGCCATTGACGCGATTTTCTCGGAACGCACCCCGGGCTACGGGCCATCGCTTGACGCGCTTCAGGTGACTTTGAAGTCCATCGTCGACACTCTGGCCAATTCCGTCGGTGCAGAGGTCACCGAGGACGAAGCCGAAGGTGACGCAGGCGACGCACCCGCCGGGCCGCAAGCCAAGGCGGCGGGCGGCGCACCGGGGCAGATCACGACACGCTCGGATGTGGCTGCCGCGTTGGACAAGATCATCGAATTTTATGCGCGCAACGAACCGTCCAGCCCGATTCCAGTCTTGTTGAAACGGGCACGGCGTCTGATCGGCGCGGATTTTATGACGATTATCAACGATATGGCGCCACTTGGTGTCGAAAACGTACAGCTAGTCGGAGGAGTCGAAGAGGAAGAAGAAGCCTACGAATAGATATTGCGTTGGTGCACGGTCACCTGTGTGGCCGAAAAACGAATAACAAATTTAGCCAGTCGTAACGGGGAGACCATATGTCCAGTTCACAAAAATTCATTGCGAGAAATCGCGCCCCAAGGGTGCAGATCGAGTACGACGTCGAGTTGTACGGAGCGCAGAAAAAAGTTCAGTTGCCGTTTGTTATGGGTGTCATGTCGGATTTGGTTGGCAAATCCGAAGTCGAGCAACCGGGTGTTGCCGACAGGAAGTTCCTGGAAATCGATGTCGACAATTTCGACGACCGCATGAAGGCCATGAAGCCGCGCGTCGCGTTTTCTGTTCCGAACAAGCTGACCGGAGAGGGCAATCTTTCGGTCGATGTGTCGTTCGAAAGCATGGATGATTTCTCACCAGGGGCCATCGCGCAAAAGGTCGAGCCACTGAAAAAGCTTCTGGATGCGCGCAACGAGTTGTCGAACCTGATGACATACATGGACGGCAAGCCCGGCGCGGAAAACCTGATTTCCGAAGCGATGAATGATCCGGCACTGCTCAAAACGCTGGCGGCGCAAGCAGCGCCTTCGGATGACGGCGATGCCGCCAAGGACGAGGAGTAAAGCATGGCTGAGGAAGCAACAGCAGTCGAAGGCGGCGCAGAGGCCACCCAGACATCCGATTCCGACTTTGCCAGTCTTCTGGAAAAAGAGTTCAAACCGCGGACGGACACGGCAAAATCTGCCGTCGAATCCGCTGTAACCACGCTTGCGCAGCAAGCACTGGAAAACGCCTCTCTGATTTCAGAAGACGTATTGCTTTCACTGGAAGCAATGGTCGCGGAAATTGATCGGAAGTTGAGCGAACAGGTCAACGAGATCATCCACCACAACGAGTATCAAGAGCTTGAAAGCGCGTGGCGTGGTCTGCATTTCCTGGTGAACAACACCGAAACCGACGAGATGCTGAAAATCCGCGTGATGAGCATTTCCAAGAAAGAACTGCACAAGACACTGCGCAAGTTCAAAGGCACGGCCTGGGATCAGTCGCCGATCTTCAAAAAGCTCTACGGCGAAGAATACGACCAGATCGGGGGCGAACCTTACGGGTGCCTCGTCGGGGATTACTACTTTGACCACACGCCGCCTGATGTTGAATTGCTGGGGGAAATGGCGAAAATCGGTGCTGCGGCACACGCGCCATTCATCTCGGCGGCGGCACCGTCACTCATGCAGTTCGAAAGCTGGGGTGAATTGTCCAATCCGCGCGATCTGACAAAGATCTTCCAGACGCCGGAATATGCCGGATGGCGGAGCCTTCGGGACAGCGAGGACAGCAAGTACATCGGTCTCGCAATGCCCAAGTTTTTGGGCCGCAATGTCTATGGCGCGAAGTCCAATCCGGTCGAGGAATTCGCCTTCGAAGAAGATGTCGGCGATGGGGATTCTTCGAAGTTTGCCTGGGTCAACGCGGCTTACGGCATGGCGATGAACATCAACCGGTCGTTCAAAGAGTATGGCTGGTGCAGCCGGATCCGCGGCGTTGAATCCGGCGGGACGCTTGAGGGTTTGCCAACCCACACCTTCCCAACCGATGACGGTGGGGTCGACATGAAGTGTCCAACCGAGGTGACCATTGGCGACCGTCGTGAAGCCGAATTGGCCAAGGCGGGTCTGATGCCGTTGCTGCACCGGAAAAACACCGATGTGGCGTCGTTCATCGGCGCGCAATCGCTGCAGAAACCGGCGGTGTACGACGATCCGGATGCAACGTCGAATGCCAACCTTGCCGCGCGCCTACCGTATCTTTTTGCAACCTGCCGGTTTGCGCATTACCTCAAATGTATGGTGCGTGACAAAGTCGGGTCGTTCAAAGAACGTGCCGACATGGAGCGTTGGTTGAACGAATGGATCACCCAATACGTTGACGGCAGCCCCGAAACCTCGACCGAGCGGACGAAAGCGGAAAAACCGTTGGCGGCTGCTGAAGTCGTGGTCCAGGCCGATCCAGAAAACCCGGGGTACTATAAGTCGCAGTTCTTCCTGCGGCCCCATTATCAGTTGGAAGGTTTGTCAGTCTCGCTGCGGCTGGTCTCCAAGCTGCCATCTGAAAAGGAATAAAGCGGCGCCCGAGGCGCGGTGGTGCCTCGGGTATTATTTTGACAGCGGAAGAACATCCGCACCTAGAGAAAGGAAATTATCATGGCTGTTGATCAGTTTTTAAAGCTTGGTGCCCTGAAAGGTGAATCCAAGGACCAAAAAAAGAAGGGTGAAATTGACGTCCTGGCGTGGTCGTGGGGGATGAGCCAAACTGGTAGCTGGCACACCGGTGGCGGTGGCGGTGCAGGCAAGGCCAATTTCCAGGATCTTTCGGTGACATGTTACATCGAAAACGGAACGGCCGGTATTATGCAGAAATGCGGAAACGGGGATCATTTCGCAGACGCTACACTGACCGTTCGAAAAGCCGGCAAAAAGCCTTTGGAATATCTCATCATCAAGATGAAGAAGGTGATGGTCACATCCGTGTCGTTGGGCGGATCTGGCGGTGAAGAGCGTCTGACACAAAATATGACGCTCAATTTTGCCGAAGTCGAGGTTCTCTACAAAGAGCAAATGGATGACGGCAGCGGCGGTGCTGACAAAAAGTTCGCCTACAATATCGAAACGAACGAAGACAAGAGCTAACGCAAGCCCCGCTGGCTTTTCGCCAGCGGGGACACGCCGGTTATTCGGAGAGTTCCGTTGACAGACACACCCCAGGACTTCCTCAAGGCCGGAGACCTCAACGGCACTCTTACAAGCCTTCAGAATCTTATTCGCGCCAAACCCGAAGATGCCAAACTGCGTATCTTTCTTTTCCAGTTGCTCTGCGTCATGGGCGACTGGAAGCGCGCGATCACACAGCTAAAGCTGTGCGCCCAACTGGACGCCTCGGCGCTTCCAATGGCGCAAACCTACCGCGAGGCAATCATCTGCGAAGTGTTCCGCGAGAAAGTGTTCGCAGGAGAAAAAGACCCGCTGATCTTTGGCCAACCGCAGGATTGGGTGGCGTTGCTGGCAGAGGCTCTTAAGGCGCAAGCCGAAGGCAACGCGGAACATGCGGCACGGCTGCGCGACGACGCTTTTGACAAGGCACCCGCGACCTCGGGCGAGCTTGATGGACAAGAATTCGAGTGGATCGCCGATGCAGATATGCGGTTTGGTCCGATCCTCGAAATCATTATTAATGGAAAATACTTCTGGATGCCGTTCAATGCGCTGGCAACGTTGCAACTGGATCCGCCCGAAGATCTGCGGGACACGGTTTGGACGGCTGCCAACCTGACACTCGCCAATGGCGGAGAGTTGGTGGGGTTGATCCCCACGCGGTACGCAGGCACGGCAGAGCGCGGGACCGACGCAATGCGCCTGTCGCGCGTCACAGAATGGGAAGATTTGGGTCACGATACCTTTGCCGGTCTCGGGCAGCGTTTGCTGACGACAAACGAAGCCGATGTGCCCTTGATGGATGCGCGGTTGTTCAGGTTCAACACGACCGAAGCCGAAGACACAGGTGGAGCTGCCGCGGATGGCTGACCGTACGCTCACAGAGCGTCTGCAGCCTTCCATCCTTGACAGATTGACAGACGAAGACCCCACCGACACCAAAGAAAGCGGGTCGGAACGCGTGATTGACATCCGCCGGTTGAGGGAAATCATTCAAAGGGATCTGTCCTGGCTGCTGAACACCGGTAACCTCGACTCTGAAATTGATCCCGAAGCTTACCCGCATGCGCGCCGCTCTGTCCTGAACTACGGTGTGCCCGATGCGACCGGCGATTTCGCGAGCAAGCGGCGTGCCGAGGATGTGCGAGACGCAATCCAGCGGGCGGTCGAACTGTTTGAACCACGCATCATCAACGGGAGCCTGAACGTTGTCAGCCGGACCGACGATGCCAAAGACGAACCGGTGATCGTGTTCGATATCCTTGCGGATATGTGGGCCCAACCGTTGCCCGCCGAACTGTACCTCAGAAGTCAGTTCGACACGACCACCGGGGAAATCACCCTTGAGCGCGGGTCCTGACGATTATGGATACCCGGCTGCTCAGACACTACGAAACCGAACTCGCTTTCCTGCGGGAAATGGGCGCAGAGTTTGCCAAGAGCTATCCCAAGATTGCATCCCGTCTTGGGATGGATGGGCTTGAAATCCTTGACCCGTATGTCGAGCGTCTTCTTGAAGGCACCGCCTTTTTGACCGCGCGCGTCCAGCTTGAGCTGGAACAGCAATATCCTGCGTTCACAAGCCATCTGCTGGATGTCGTCTTCCCGCATTTTCTGGCACCAACCCCGTCAATGACCATCGCGGAACTGACCCCGGACATTGAAAACGCGGATCTGGTCGATGGGTACACGCTGCCAAGGCAGTCCACGCTGCGGTCCAAGAAAGTTCCGGGGGCGCAGAAGGCCTGCCAATTCAAAACGTCGCAAGACGTGGACCTGTGGCCGCTGCAGGTCTCCGAGGCGGAATATGTCGACGGTCGCGGGGCGCTTGTTGCGGCGGGGATCGCGGTGGACAAATCCGCCCGCGCCGCAATCCGTCTGCGCCTGACACGTCATGGCGACATGCCCATTGCGGAATTGCCGATCGACAAACTGACGCTGTTCCTCGGAGGGCAGGGCAGTATCGGCTGGACCTTGCTGGAAATGCTGTGCGCGAAACCGGCAACCGTGGTGGCCCGTTCGATTGATCGCCGGGATGACTGGGTTGTGCCGCTCAAAACGCCGGTGCGTTTGCGCGGGTTGGACCGGGACGAGGCATTGCTTCCTACACCCCGGCCTTCGTTCGACGGTTACCGTTTGCTGCAGGAATTTTTTGCCATGCCCGAACGGAACCTCTTTATCGAGGTGTCGGGCCTGCAGGACGCTGTATCCCGGGCGAAGGGGAACAGCGTGGACGTGTACCTGTTGCTACGCGAAAACAAACCGGACATCGCGCCCAATATCTCTCCCGAAGCGTTCCGGCCGTACTGTGTGCCGGCGATCAATCTGTTTCACAAGCGGTGTGACCGCGTTCCGGTGACGCCGCGCGTGACCGAATACCATCTTGTGCCGGACAGGACCGCCCCGAAAGACTTCGAGGTTTTTTCAATTTCGAGCGTCACCGGCATGAGCCGAGAGGGCGTCGACGATATCGACCTCACCGCGTTCTATTCGTCCGACGAACTGACCGCAGCAGGTGGCGGGGGCAGTGCGTATTTCACGCACAAGCGCCATTTGCGGCAGCGCAGCGAGGCCGAGACATTGCGCGGCATGCGCACCAATTACCTGGGCTCGGAAAGCTACCTGTCCGTTGTCGACGCAAACGAGGCACCGTACCCGGCAAAGCTCAGCCAACTTGCCGTGGACGCGATGGTCACGAACCGGGATCTGCCCATGTTGCTGCCCAACGGTGTGGACAATGTCTTTCACCTGCCCGACGGCGGACCGGTGTCCAATATCCGCACGCTGATCGGGCCGACAAAGCCGCGCACTTGTATTGCCCAAGGCGATGCTGCCTGGCGTGCCATCAGCCATCTGAGCCTGAACTACCTGTCAATTTCGGATGATGCCGGCGCAGAAGGGGGCGGGGCCGCCGCGCTGCGCGAGATCATCGGGCTGTACACGCCCATCGGCGACCGCGCGCTGGAACAGCAGATCGAGGGCATAGTGTCGGTGACAACCCGGCCAATTGTGCGCCGGATGCATGACGGTGTCCTGTCCACAGCCGTGCGCGGGCAGGAAATCACGCTGGAATTTGACGAAACCCTGTTCGAGGGCAGTTCGGTCTTTGCCCTTGCGACGGTCCTGGAGCGCTTCTTCCAGAAGTATTCCACAATAAACAGCTTCACCGAAACGGTGTTGAAATCCCAACAGAGAGGAGAGATCACGAGATGGTCACCAAGGATGGGGGCGAACCGCGTGATCTGACCCATCTTGAGGGGCTGGTCCGCGACCCGAAATCTCATCATATTTTCCAAGCAATGCGTATCCTTGAGGCGCAGCTCGGAGACACACCACGGTTCGGTGAATCGCGTCGTCCGCGGCAGGACAAGGTGCGGTTCGGGCAGGAACCCTACCTTGGGTTTCCGCCGTCCACGATCTCTGATCTTGAACCGCAAAAAGGCGATCAGCCGCAAAAGCTGGTCAATCTGTTCTTCGGGTTCTTTGGCCCCCATGGTCCGCTCCCGCTGCACCTGACCGAATACGCGCGCAGCCGAAGGGTGCACCACAGGGATCCGACCTTTGTGGCCTTTGCGGATATGCTCACGCATCGGGTCATGAGCCTGCTATATCGGGCCTGGGTGCGCGGACATCCGACGGCGGCGTTCGACCGGGGCGACAATTCCGAAACGGAAACCAAGATTGCAGCGCTTGGCGGGTATCACGGCGAACACCTCAGAAGCCGCGATGCCATGCCGGATCTGGCCAAACGCCACTATGCCGGGTTGCTCTCTGCGGGCCCCAGAAATGCAGAGGGACTCGTGGCGATCCTGAACGGCTTCTTTGATGCCGATGTGTCGCTGGAAGAATTTGTGGGTGAATGGCTCACTCTGGAACCTGATGACCGCTGGATCCTCAGCGGGGCCGGGGGATTGGGCCAAACGACCTGTGTCGGGGAACGGGTGTGGTCGCATTCCTCCAAATTCAGGCTTCGGATCGGGCCCCTGTCGCTTGAAGACTACAAGAAATTCCTGCCGGGCACACCTGCGCTCAACCGCCTGCGTGCCATCGTAAAGAACTATATCGGAGATCAATTCGATTGGGACGTGAACCTTGTTCTGAAAGGGGAAGACGTTCCGCAAGCCCAGTTGGGCAGCACCACCCAGTTGGGTCTGACCAGTTGGGTCGGCTCGGAAGACCACCCGCCGGAAGTGGCGGATTTGTACCTGATACCATTGCTTCAAATTCCGTTGAACGAGGCGCTTGCCGCCTGACGAATAATTGTGTCGCACCTGTGCGAAGGAGACTAAAATGACTGAGATTAGCCGCGTAGCCCTTTTCGGAAAGCTGAACAAAGTTGGCTATCAAGCCATCGAAGGTGCCACCGTATTCTGCAAGATGCGCGGCAATCCATATGTTGAGATCATTCACTGGCTGGCGCAGTTGGTGCAGACCGACAATTCCGACATTCAAAAGATCATCCAGCACTACGATCTTGATCCCGCAAAGCTGTCTGCTGACATGACCCGCGCATTGGATGCGTTGCCGCGCGGTGCAAGTTCGATCTCCGACCTCAGTTCACATCTGCAAGACGCGATGGAGCGCGCGTGGGTTTACGGGTCCTTGTTGTTCAACTCCAATCAGGTGCGCACTGGGCATCTGATCCTCGGGATGTTGAAAACGCCCGAACTGCGGTCGATCCTGATGAATATCTCGAAAGAGTTTTCAAAAGTCGGGGCGGATGATCTTTCGGACAATTTTGCAAAAGTTGTTGACGGCTCGATCGAAGACAGCCTGCGCCCGCAAGACGGCTCGCAAACCGGTGGTGGTGCGGTTCCGGGCGAAGCGTCCGGCGCAATGTCGCCCGGTGCCATGGGCAAAGAAGAGGCTCTGGCCCAGTATTGTACGGACCTGACCGAACAAGCCCGCAACGGAGAGATTGATCCGATTGTCGGCCGAGACGAAGAAATCCGTCAGATTGTCGATGTCCTGATGCGCCGTCGTCAGAACAACCCCATCCTCACCGGTGAAGCGGGTGTCGGCAAGACGGCTGTGGTCGAAGGCTTTGCCCTGCGGATCGCACGGGGCGATGTCCCACCCGCCCTGCGCGAGGCCCGTTTGCTGACGCTGGATGTCGGCCTGCTTCAGGCCGGGGCGTCGATGAAAGGCGAATTTGAAAACCGGTTGCGTCAGGTGATTGACGAGGTGCAGGCCTCAACCGTTCCGATCATCATGTTCGTCGACGAAACCCACACCTTGGTTGGGGCAGGGGGCGCTGCCGGAACGGGGGATGCGGCGAACCTGCTCAAACCGGCTTTGGCCCGCGGCACGTTGCGCACAATCGGGGCCACCACCTGGGCCGAATACAAGAAGCACATCGAAAAAGACCCTGCTTTGACCCGTCGCTTCCAGGTCGTGCAGGTTGACGAACCCGATATCCCCAAAGCCATCATGATGATGCGCGGCATCGCAACGATGCTTGAAAGCCACCACAAGGTTCAGGTTCTGGACGAGGGCATTGAGGCGGCGGTGTCGCTTTCGGCGCGGTACATCCCGGCGCGTCAGTTGCCTGACAAGTCGGTCAGCGTGCTCGACACCGCCTGCGCCCGTGTCGCCGTCAGCCAGCACGCCGTCCCTGCCGAAGTGGATGACAGTCGCAAGCGAATTGACGCCCTGACCACCGAGCTTGAGATCATCGGACGCGATGAAACCGCCGGAATGGAGGTGGGTGCCCGCCGCGATGCGATCACTGCGCTGAAAGAGGAAGAAGAGGCGCGTCTTGCCGAACTGGACAAGCGCTGGGAAGCCGAGAAAGCCGTTGTGGCCAGCATCCTTGATCTGCGCGCCAAGCTGCGCGAGGGCGGCGCGCCTGTGGATGCGCCGGATGCCGATGGCGAAGAAGCCGCCGAAGCCAGCCCCATGACCGCCGAGGAACGCGCGGACCTGCTGGAGCAGCTCAAGGCCAAAAACGCCGAACTGACGGAGTTGCAAGGCGAGAACCCCCTGATCCTGCCTATCGTGGATGAACAAGCCGTGGCTAGTGTGGTTGGCGACTGGACCGGCATCCCCGTTGGCCGCATGGTGAGTGATGAATTGGCCGTGGTCCTGAACCTCAAAGAGCATCTGGCCGAACGTGTGATCGGTCAGGATCACGCGATGGAGATGATCGCAAAACGCATCCAGACCAGTCGCGCAGAACTTGATAACCCGAACAAGCCGATTGGGGTCTTCATGCTGGCCGGGACCAGCGGCGTGGGTAAGACCGAGACCGCCCTCGCTCTGGCCGAGGTACTGTATGGAGGCGAACAGAATGTGATCACCATCAACATGTCGGAATACCAGGAATCCCATACCGTCAGCAGCCTGAAAGGCGCGCCTCCGGGATATGTGGGGTATGGCGAAGGTGGTGTTCTGACCGAAGCTGTGCGGCGCAAACCCTATTCGGTGGTGTTGCTGGACGAGGTCGAAAAGGCGCACCCCGATGTGCACGAACTGTTCTTCCAGGTCTTCGACAAGGGCGTGATGGAGGATGGCGAAGGACGGCTGATCGACTTCAAGAACACGCTGATCCTGCTGACCTCGAACGCGGGGTCGGACCTGATCATGGACATGTGCTCGGACCCGGACCTGATGCCGGAACCCGAGGGCATTGCCAAAGCGTTGCGCGATCCATTGCTGAAAATCTTCCCGGCGGCGTTGCTTGGGCGTTTGGTGACCATTCCGTACTACCCGCTCAGCCCGGATATGATTGGCAAAATCACGCGTTTGCAGCTGAACCGCATTCAGAAGCGGGTGACCGAAGCGCATGGTGTGCCGTTCGAATATTCGGATGCGGTGGTCGATACGATTGTATCCCGGTGCCAGGAACTGGAATCCGGTGGACGGATGATCGACGCGATTGTGACAAACACCATGCTGCCTGACATTTCGGCGGAATTCCTGCGACGCATGATGGAGGGCAAATCCGTCAGCAAGGTTGCGATTGATGCCAAGGACGGGGACTTCACCTACGGATTTGACTAAAGCGACACCGCCGACCGTTCGACGCTGTTTGTGATAGAGTGTTGGAAAGACTTGTACTTCTGGGCTAGGCTCGGATCATTGGGAAAAGGTAATTAAAATGCTGTCGAACCTTGATCCATCCGGTTTTCCCCTTCGTCTTGAAGGGGAATGCGCGGACAAAAAGTTCCTGCCAATCGTGGCGCGGGTGAAAGAAGGCATCAGCCGCATCCCGGTCATGGAAGTTGACTTCTTTTGCAGCAACGGAAAGCTGCCCTTGAAAGAGGTCGTCGGCAAAACCATGCATCTGGTTGCCGAAAGCGATGACGCCTCAAAGAAGCGCTGGTTTCGCGGGACATGCGTGTCTGCCGAATTCATGGGCGGATGGGATGTCGGCGGGCACTACCGGGCCGAGGTCTGCCCTTGGCTGTGGTTCCTGACCCGACGCACGGACCTGCGGATTTTCCAGGAATTGACCGTTGTGGACATCATTCAGAAGGTCATGCAGGAGCATGGCTTCTCCGGGAACCTCAATGCCAAACTTCAGCAACGCTATGAAACCCGGACCTATTGCACCCAGTATCGCGAAACGGATTTCGACTTCATCAGCCGCCTGATGGAAGAAGAAGGCATTTATTACTACTTCGAACATGACAACGGCGGCACAGAGACGATGGTGCTGGCCGACATTCACTCGTCGCATGTTCCTGTCGCGGCACCGTCTGAACTGCAGTTCAATAACAACATGATCCGTTCGACCATCGAAAGGACTGAGCCACAGGTTTTCGAATGGAACGCGAACGAAGAGATCCGTAGCGGCAAGGTGACCTTGCGAGACTTCGATTTCGAGAACATCTCCGCCGATCTTGAGGTCGAAAGCGCGATCAAGGCGGGTGACTACACCCGGGCCGATGACAACAGATACGACTATCCGGGCCATTACCGTGTCGCATCTCTGGGTGAAAAATACGCCAAGATACGGATGGAGGCAGACGCGATCCAGCATCATGTCATTTCGGGCTTGTCCGATGCGGTCAACCTTGCCGTTGGACGAACCTTCAAAGTCAACAAACTGGTCCGGGACAGCGAACCCAAAGACGTGATGCTGATCGAATGTCACCATGACTACGTTCAGCTTGAGGCGCTTGACGAGGCGATGAAAGCCGCAGGCGGGGCGGATGCCCTAAGCACGAGCGGCGTGTCTGAGGATCATGAAGAACCCCATATGGTGCGGTTCAAGGCCATTGAATCTGACAAGCAGTACCGCGCGCCGCAGACCACGCGCTGGCCCAATATCGGTGGTATTCACACGGCCTTCGTCACCGGCCCCGCAAAAGAAGAGATCCATACGGACAAGTATGGCCGCATCAAGGTCCAGTTTCATTGGGATCTGGATGGCAAAGAGGACGAAAACACATCCTGCTGGGTACGCACCATGATGCCGTGGACGGGCAAGAACTGGGGCGCGATTGCTGTCCCACGGATCGGACAAGAGGTTGTGATACAGTTCGAAGAGGGCGATCCGGATCGTCCGCTCTGTATCGGCATGCTCTACAATGACAAGATGATGCCGCCCTACAAATTGCCGGACAACAAAACGCAATCCGGCGTGAAAACGAATAGCTCCAAAGGGGGTGGCGGCTTTAACGAGCTGATGTTCGAAGACAAGAAAGGCGACGAGCTCGTCCGGTTCCAGGCGGAAAAAGACTACGAGCAGATCGTCAAAAACAATTCGACCATCACCGTGGGTCTCGAAAAGAAAGACCCCGGTAATCTGAAGACGACGGTGCACAAAAACCTGTCCGAGATCGTGAAAACCGGTGACCATAGCACGCTTGTCGAAATGGGTGATTTGGACATCAACGTGAAGATGGGCAAAATCACCGTCAAAGCGATGAAATCAATCGAGTTCAAGGTCGGTGGGTCGTCCATCTTTATGGACCCCACATCCATCACGGTCAAAAGCACGATGATCAACGTGAAAGGCAACGCACAAGTGAATGTCGAGGGCGGCGCGACCACGACCGTCAAGGCCGGTGGCATACTGACCCTCCAGGGCGCTCTTGTGAAGATCAATTGAGGCGGTGGAATTAATGGAACGGTTCAGCAATCTGACCAAAGTGCCAAACGAACCCGCCGCCAAGCTTATGGCGTTGGCCAATATGAAGCTTCAAACGCAGCTTGAAGCACCGGCAAGCGCGCCCATTGATGCGGTGTTGTCAGAACTGGCAAACCGCGATGCGGGGCTTGATCTTTTGCGGGTCATGGCCGCGATCTTGCCGGCGCGGGAACGGATCTGGTGGTCCTGCCTTGCCGCGCGCGACATTGTCGGAACCGAACCTGAAAACGAAACCAAATGCCTCAAGGCCGCTGAAACCTGGGTGTTCCGGCCCACCGATGAGCACCGCGAAGACGCGATCATGAGCCTGGAACAGGCCGATCCGGACGATCTTACAGTGCATTGTGCCATGGGCGTGATGTATTGCGATGGAAAGCTGGGTCTTGGCGATCTGGCTCAGATGGATGCGCCGCCCGGTGCGGGGCAGATTGTGGCCTTTGCCATGAATGTCGAAGCGCTTGCGCATAACAAGGACATCTGGGACGCGCATCTGGACGTGCTGGTCGACCGCGCGCTTGACATCGCACGCGGCGGAAGCGGCAAAGGCACGAAGGGGGTTGGATAATGGGGTTTCCGCAAGCACGGGTTCTGGACATGCACACCTGCGTGACACCGGCTCCGCCGCCTGCGCCTCCACCGCCGGTGCCGGTTCCGATGCCGATTTTGCCGCCTTGTTGTGTAACGGTGCTGGTTGGCAAACTTCCAGCGGCGCGCGCATTCATGGACTTGTGTACACCCGCGTTTCCCCACCCGATCGTGAAAGGTTCAACATCGGTGTTGATCACAAATGTTCCGGCCGCCCGTGTCACCGACTCCGTTGCTTGCGGGGGTGTGATCGTTAAAGGTGAACCCACTGTTCTGGTTGGAGGATAAGCGAGGCACATGGCTGTAAGTCTTAAATTCCAGTCTTCCGGAATGGTGCCGGGTGATGGACGGCCCGTTGTCATGCAGGCGGGTAGCCTGACCGTGGGGCGCGGTCCGAACAACGATCTGGTTCTGCCAGACCCGGATCGGATGTTGTCGAAAAGCCATTTCGTGATTGAAGACCACAATGGACGTATCGTGATTGTCGATTTCTCGACCAACGGGACGTTTCTGAATTATTCGAAAGTTCCCCTGGGCCGGACGCCGACGACCCTGAACAACGGCGATGTGTTGTCTGCCGGTGGGTATGAGCTTGTTGTTGAAATCGGTCAGGATCTTCCCGATCTGGACGATCTGATCCCGACCGCGCCGGCGAAAAGCGGGATATCACACGGCAATGCCCAATCTGCGCCCGACCCGTTGGCGATGCTGGATGAGCCGGGGGGCGAGGGCGATTTTCTTGACGATCTGTTGGGGGCAGAAGCGGGGCCGACGGGACCCGGCCAATTGAACGTCACCGATCCCATTGACGAATTGCTACCGCCATTGGGCGAAGAGGAAGACCCGTTTTTCAAAAAAGCCTCCGACGGGCGCGAAGGCGAAGGCGCGTCTTTGCCGATGCACAACCCGTCCGTTTCCGACAGCTTTTCCGCCGCGGGCAAAAGTGATCCGGGGCTGATCCCGGATGATTGGGACGATCTGCTGGCCCCGGATGAACCCGACACGATCGAACCGCCTGCGCCCGAGCCTGAGCCAGCGCCCGAGCCGGTCGCGGAGGACCCGCTGGAACCGGTTGTCGAACAGGCACCTGTGGCCGAACCCGCGCAAGAGGATCCCATCCCAACCGACACGCCAGACGTGCCAGATGTCGTACAGGCCGTGCCGCAACCTTCTGTAGCGTCTGTTGTCTCAACAGGGGACCAGTCCGCTGCCAAGGCGTTTGTCGCGTCGCTCGACGCGGATGGCCTTGTGGTGGATGATGCGGATCTGGACAACACCATGAACCGCATGGGCCGGGTCATGCGCAAAATGATCGTCGGGTTGCGCGAAATCCTGATGACGCGCACGTCGATTAAATCCGAGTTTCGGATTGACCAGACCATGATCAGTTCTGGCGGGAACAACCCGCTCAAATTCTCGCTGAGCGAGGATGACGCCGTGCAGGCCTTGGTCAAACCCAAGGCCAAAGGCTACCTGAGCCCCGAAACAGCCGTTGAACAGGCGCTTGACGACATCAAGGCGCATGAAATTGCCATGGTCACGGGCATGGAGGCGGCGATCAAGGGTGTGCTCAGCAAGCTTGATCCAGAGGTGCTTGCGGGACAGATCGAAACATCCAGCGCCATTGGCAGCATGTTTAAGGGTAAAAAGGCCCGGTACTGGGAAGTCTACGAAAAGATGTACGCCCAGATTTCCGATCAGGCCGAAAACGATTTTCATGAATTGTTCAGCCGCGAGTTCGCTCGTGCGTATAAAGAGCAGCTCGATAAACTAAAATAACGCGTTCGCGCGCAATAAAAGACGGGGGATCTGCAAGTGTCCTGGGACAACAAAGTGCTTTGGACCGAGGGGCTGTTTTTACAGCCTCATCACTTCCAGCAATCTGACCGTTACAACGAGGCGCTGATCGCCGGGTTGGCGCGGCGGCTGACGCCCTATGCCTGGGGGTTCAGTGCGCTTGAGATCGACGACGAAGCGCTGAAAATCGGCAAATTCGCGGTCAAATCCTGTGCGGGACTGACCCATGACGGCACCGTCTTTCGTGTGCCCCAAACCGAAGATCATCCGCCCTCACTTGAGGTGCCTGAGAACATCAAGGACTGCGTTGTCCTGCTCACGATCCCGCAACGTCGGCAGGGCGCCACCGAGGTGGACCTGACCGATAGCGGTCATTCCGCCAGCCGCCTGCGTCCCGCCGAGATCGAGATCACCGATGTCATGGGCGCCGACAAGAAGTCAGTGACAATTGGCGTGGGCAAGCTGCGTCTGCAATTCGCGCTTGAGGTGGATGACCTGGCCGACATGCTGGCCATCCCCATCGCGCGCATTATCGAGGTCCGACCGGACAAGGAAATCGTCCTTGATCGGGCATTCATTCCCAGCACAGTCGATGTGCGCGCGGCCCCCGCGCTTGCCGGGTTTGTCAGCGAACTGGAAGGGTTGCTGTCCCACCGGATGCAGGCGCTCGCGGGGCGCCTGTCCGAAAGTGGCCCGGCCCGAGGCACGGCGGATATTTCCGACTTCCTGTTGTTGATGACCGTGAATCGCGCGTTGCCCATCTTCCGGCACTTTGCCAGCATCGAAAACGTACACCCTGAAACGGTGTACAAAGCCTGTGTGACGCTGGCCGGGGAACTGGCAACCTTCATGAGCGACTCCAAGGAATCGCCGCAGCTTCCGCCCTATAAACACGATGATCAACCGGCAACATTCATGCCTGTTTTCCGAGTGTTGCGGCAGTATCTGAGTGCCGTTCTTGAGCAAACAGCCGTGCTGATTGCGCTGGAGCAACGCAAATACGGCATCAGCGTGGGTCTGATTGCTGACCGCAAACTGCTGTCGACGGCCGGGTTCGTGCTTGCCGTCAAAGCCGATGTGCCAGCCGAAGACGTTCGCCGGCATTTCTCGGGCCAGTCCAAGATCGGACCGGTCGAAGAAATCCGTCAATTGGTGAACTCGGCGTTGCCCGGGATCACGCTAAGACCTTTGCCTGTCGCGCCGCGGCAGGTCCCGTACCAGGCGGGAACAGTGTATTTTGAACTCGACGCCGACAGCCCGTACTGGGGCAAGATGACAACGTCAGGTGGCATCGCCGTCCACGTGTCAGGCCAGTATCCGGGTCTTTCGATGGAGCTGTGGGCGATCAGAAATAGTTAAGAAAGGGCTTCTGCAATGTCTGACGACGATCCGTTTGCCGAACCTGATGATACAGACCGTACCGTCATTAAGCCCAATCCCGGAGGGCGTCGTTCCATGTCTGCGACGCCGCCACCACAACCGGTCGCGCCGCCGGTGCAACCCGTTGCGCCGCAACCGGCTGCCCCCGCACAACCCGCCGATCCCGGGCTAGACGCGTTTGGCATTCCGGCCCCGCAGGGTGAACCTGCCGCGCCATCCGCCCGCCCGCAACCGAATGAACCTGAAATCGTCCTGACGGGCATGAACCGGCTGAACGCCTGTGCTGCGCCGCTGTTTTCGTTGATCAGCCGGGTGCGCAACCGGGCACAGCACATGGATGTGGACAAGCTGCGGCAATCCGTTGTGTCCGAAGTCCGCGCCTTTGAAAACCGCGCCCTGCAGGCGGGGATCCCGGCGCAAACGGTCAAGGCCGCGCGCTATGCGTTGTGCGCGACGCTGGATGATGTGGTCCTGAACACGCCATGGGGTGGGCAGTCCGATTGGGGCCTGCAATCCATGGTCGGCACGTTTCACCGCGAAACCGTTGGCGGGGATCGGTTTTACGATCTTTTGGCCCGGCTTGAAAAAGACCCGGGGAACAACCTAGACCTGCTGGAATTCATCTACATGTGCCTGTCGCTGGGCTTTGAAGGGCGGTTGCGGGTGGAACAGGGCGGTCCGGACAAACACCTGCGCATCCGGGCAGGGTTGGCCTCCTTGATCCGCGCGCAACGGGGACAGATCGAACGGGACCTTTCGCCGAACTGGAAAGGCGTCGATAAGCCGTACCGCGCATTGTCGGCATGGAAACCCGTCTGGATTGCACTGGGCGTCACAGGGTTGCTGTTGATCAGCGAATTTGGCGGTCTGAGCTACCTGCTGTCGAACCGGACGGAAAACCTGGTTGGGCAACTCTCCATCATCGACGCGGGCCCCGTGGCGGAGCTTGAACGCCGCGCACCCCCGCCGCCTCCGACGCCGGTCAACACGCAGGAAGTCCAGCTTGAAAAGGTGGTCGCCTTCCTTCAGCCCGAGATTGACGAGGGTCTGGTGAAGGTCTTTGGCAAAGGCAATACGCTGGTCATCCGAATCGCCGGGTCGGGGATGTTCGGATCCGGGTCCGACAGCCTTGTCGAAAGCTTCAAGACCCCGATTTCACGGGTCGCCAAGGCGTTGAATGATGAACCCGGTAAAGTCATCATCGTTGGTCACTCTGACAATGTGCCGATCCGGTCCTCGCGGTTTCCGTCCAACATGCACCTGTCTTTGGCGCGGGCCAAGACGGTGATGAATTCCATGGCTGGAGATATTGATGATGACACCCGTCTGAGCGCCGAAGGCCGCGCAGACGCCGAACCCATTGCCGACAACGGAACGCGGGAAGGACGGGCCACCAACCGCCGTATCGAAGTTGTCCTCGTGCGGGAGCAAGACGCATGAAGTTTCTCCGTTTCTTCACGTCGATCTATTTTGGCCTGCTTTTTGCGGCCATCGTCCTGTCCTTGCTGGTCTGGTATCTGGGCCCACTGATCGGGAACGACGTCAGCCGACCGTTCGAATCCGTGATGATCCGATCACTGACCGTTGGCACCTTTGCCTTGATCTTTGGTGCCATAGCGCTGTCGATTTTCCTGATGCGTCGCGGCCGCGAAAAGGCGATGACCGAGGAAATCGCCGAAAGCGTGGATGCGGGCGGCGAAGTTGTTTCCGGCGAAATCAGCGAGTTGCGCGACAAGCTTAAGACCGCGATGTCGGAACTGCGCAAATCCAAAAACGGGCGCAAACACCTGAACGAATTGCCGTGGTACATCATGATCGGCCCTCCCGGGGCTGGCAAAACCACGGCGATTGTCAATTCCGGCTTGCAGTTCCCCTTGGCAGAAGAGATGGGCAAAACCGCCATCGGGGGCGTTGGGGGCACCCGCAATTGCGATTGGTGGTTCACGAATAATGCCGTCCTGATCGACACCGCCGGGCGCTATACGACGCAGGAAAGCGATGCGGAGGTCGACAATGCCTCCTGGCTTGGTTTCCTGGGCTTGCTCAAGAAGTTTCGCAAACGCCAGCCGATCAATGGCGCGATTATCGCGATCAGCCTCAGCGATCTCGCGCTGCAGGATGAGATCACCCAAAAAGGTCATGCGGCTGCCGTGCGCGCCCGTCTGACCGAATTGCGCGAAAAGCTGGGGGTGCGGTTCCCGGTTTACGTCTTGTTTACCAAGGCGGACCTGATCGCGGGGTTCACCGAATTTCACGACAATCTGGGCAAGGAAGACCGCGAACAGGTCTGGGGCTTCACGCTTCCGATTGAAAACGCCAAGGGCGAAGCCTCCCCGATTGCCGGTTTTGACGAAGAATTCGCGGCCCTTCTGGAACGTCTGAACACCCATTCTCTGGAGCGGATGCAGGCGGAAACAGATCCCCAGCGTCGCACGCTGGTGGCCGGCTTCCCGTCACAGGTGGCGTCTATTCGCGGTGTCGCCAAGGCGTTTCTGACAGAGGTGTTTCAGGAAAACCGCTTCCAACACCGCCAGATGCTGCGCGGCATCTACTTTACCTCTGGCACACAAGAAGGCACGCCGATTGACCGTCTGATGCTGAGCATGGCGCGGACCTTTGGGATTGGCCGTCAGGCGATTGGATCGGGGCAGGGGGCCGGACGGTCTTATTTCCTGACACGTCTGTTTGAAGGCGTCATCTTTCCCGAAGCGGGGCTTGTGTCGGCGGACGACAAGGTGGAACGCCGCTACAAGATCACCAAATGGGCCGCCATTGTCGCGACTCTGATGGTCGCCGCCGGGGCTGGCACGCTGTTTTTCCGGTCCTTCCAAGGCAATAGCGCTTTGGTTGCGGACGCCAATGACCACGTGTCGGCCTATAGTGCTGCGGCAGCGACGTTGCCAAGCAGCCCAATCGGTGACACCGATTTGGTGCCGGTGGTGCAGGCCCTGAACATTCTGCGCGACATGCCCGGCAATCCAACCGTGTTTTCTCCCGCCCCGGACAGCAGCCTTGGATACGGGCTTTATCAGGGGGATGTGATCGGCTCACAGGCGACGCAAACCTATCGCCGGGCATTGAACCAACGCATGTTGCCGCGTCTTCTTCTGCGTCTTGAAGAACAGATCAGCGGCAATATGAACAACCCGGACATCCTCTACGAGGCGCTCAAGATTTACCTGATGCTGGGTCTTCAGGGCCCGATGAATCAGGATCTCGTGGCCGAATGGATGCTGTTGGATTGGGAATTGTCCTATCCCGGACCCGCGCGCGAAGAGTTCCGCGCCGACCTTGAAATCCATCTCGACGCATTGCTGAACCAGCCGATGCAGGAGATCGCCCTGAACGGGCCGCTCGTGGAACAGGTGCAGGCGTTGCTGTCTGAAATGCCCCTCGCGCAGCGCGTCTATAACGGCATCATCAACAGCCCGGCGGCGGTGTCTTTGCCCAAGTGGCGGGTCACGGATGCGGCGGGTCCAGCGGTCGGGCGCGTGCTTGTGCGATCATCCGGGGATCCATTGACCGATGGGGTCGACGGCATTTTCACCTATGACGGGTTCAACAACGTCTTCCTTGGCGAAGCCTTGGGCGTTGCCGCCCGCATCCAGCGCGAAAGCTGGGTGCTTGGCCCACGCGGCGAAGCGGAGCAAACGGAACAGGCATTGGCGGCGTTGAGCCGGGATGTTCTGGATCTTTACTACAATGATTTCGTGGCCGCCTATGACGGGATCCTTGCCGATGTCGATATCATTCCGTTGGAGTCGCTCAGCCACGCGGTCGAAGTGACAAACGTGCTGTCTGGCCCGACGTCCCCCATCGTCAATCTGCTAGAGGCAATCGCGTCGGAAACCCGTTTGACGGGCAATGGGTCCGGCGGCGGTTCCGCTGCTTTGGCCAATGATCTGGGCGATATTGCCGAAAGCGACGTGCAGCGCAATGTCAGCTCACGCACCCGGCTTTTGATGGAAGCGTTGGCCCGGTCCAGCGGCGGGTCTGAAGAGGGTGCCTCCAAACCACCCGGCGCCTATGTGGAAGAGCGGTTCGCCTGGTTGCACCAATTGACCGAGGCCGCAGAACCGGGTTTGCCGTCGCAGCTTGATGAACTCATCGGATTGCTGACCGAGCTGTACCAAGAGCTGAACAAGATGAGCTTTTCCGGGTCCTCCGGCAGCGGCGAGGGTGGGGCGGCTATCCAGCGCTTCCAGGAAGCGGCAGCGCGCGCCGATGGCCCGCTCGAACGCTGGGCCACGCAGATCGCGTCCGGATCGTCCGGGATCACATCGGACAACACCCGGTCGTCGATCAACGCACGCTGGCAGTCCAGCGTTCTGCCCTTCTGTCAACAGGCGTTGGGGGATCGGTATCCGTTCAACCGGCGTGCACAGGCCGATGTGGCGGTGGCCGATTTCCAGAAACTCTTCGGCCCGGCGGGTCTGATTGACAGTTTCGTCAACGAAAGCCTGCTGGAGTTCATCGACACGCGGACACGGCCATGGTCGTGGAAACAGGTCAATGATGTGGACCTTGGGATCAGCCCCGCCGTTCTGCAACAACTGCAATACGCCGCCGAAATCCGCGAAGCCTTTTTCGGCGGGTCCAGCACCCCGAGCATTCAGTTCCAACTGATGCCGCAGGCGCTTGATCCCAAGGCACAGTCGGTCATGCTTGAGGCGCATGGCAAACAGGTGCCCTTTGCCCATCGCGGCGGCGCGCCGACGCCGGTTGCGCTGGATTGGCCCGGTGGGGTTGGGCTTGCCCGGATCACGTTCGATCCGCCCGCCCGGAATGTCGAAAGCACGTTGCAGAAAGATGGGCCCTGGGCATGGTTCCGTTTGCTGGATGCAGCCGAAGTGCGGCGCACCAATGTCTCGGACCGCAAACGCGTGATTTTCAATGTCGGGGGCCGCATTGCCATCTACCAGTTGCAGTCCGGCTCTGTCCTGAACCCCTTCGCCTTACCCGCGCTGTCCAAGTTCAGCTGCCCAAAGACGTTCTGATGACGGTCGAAGGGTACGGAGCGTTCGGAAAGATCCCCTCGGTTGGGGATTTTTTCCGTGTGAATGCGCCGCCCGGATTCGTGTCGGCCTGGGATGAATGGTTGCAGCGCTGTCTTGTGTCGGGCGCACATGCCTACGGCGCAGATTGGGATGCGCTCTATATGTCGGTTCCCATCTGGCGGTTCTGCCTGTCGCCCGGACTTGCCGGATCACAATCGATGATTGGCGTGGTGATGCCCTCGGTTGATCGGGTGGGGCGGCGTTTTCCTCTGACCTTGATGGTGCCCATGGCTGACGACACATCCGTCATCCGCGAACACCTGGTGCAGGATGCCGTGTTTGCGCAGATGGAAGACCTAGCCTTGTCCGCATTGGACGATGATTTCAGCAAAGACATGTTGGCCGAAAAGTTAGCCGCGCTTGCGGTGCCGACCCGTGCCAAGGCCGACAAATGCAGGGTCAATGGCCGGTCCGTTGTTCTGTGCCATGAGGCCGGTGCAGACGGCATCGCCCCGATCCTCGCCTCTGAAGTGCTTGCTCCGACATTTCAGACCCCCTCGATCTGGAGCGCTGTGATGGATGGCGACACGCGGCTGATGCTGTGTGACGGTTTGCCGGAGGGTCCGAACATGCAAGGATTGTTTGATCTGGACGCCGAAATTTGGAAAGAAGGCTGCGTATGACTGTTGTCCCACGGGTTCGTTATAACGCCCGTAGCCATGTGGGATTGAAGCGCAAGGTCAATGAAGACTCTGTGCTTGCCCTTCCAGAGCAAAGCATCTGGGTCGTGTCGGATGGCATGGGTGGCCACGAAGCCGGTGACTATGCCAGCCAGCTGATCACCGATCTGATTGCCTCGATTGAACCGGGGCTGCCTGCGGCAGACCGGATGCACGCCCTTCGGCATGCCATTCAGAAGGCACATACCCTGATCCGGCAAGAGGCCGAGACACGCGGCGCGTCGGTGATCGGCGCGACCGTGGCCAGTCTGATGCTGGCCAATTCGCATTTTGTTGGTATCTGGGCGGGCGACAGCCGCATCTATCGCCTGCGGGATGGCGAAATTCAGATGCTGACCTCGGATCATTCCCTTGTCGCCACATTGGTCGAATCCGGCCAGATGTCCTGGGACGAGGCCGAACATCATCCGCAGTCAAACGCGATCACGCGGGCGGTTGGTGTGGGGGACGAACTGGACCTCGACAAGGTGCGGGGCGAGGTTCAGCCGGGGGACCGGTTTCTTGTCTGCTCGGACGGACTGACCAAATACGCGACCTTCGGCATGCTTGAAACCGTGCTGGCCAAAGAGCCGCTTGAGACGGTTGTGGACCGGCTGATCCAGATCGCGCTGGATGGCGGCGGGGCCGACAACATCACGGTGATCGTGGTCGACATTCCATAATCACATGTGGGTCGCGCGAACAGGTGCGATCCCGCGATGACGTCAAACCACGTGCCGAGACGGTGTTTACCGGGACGAGGTTTCCAAAATACGACTGTCGAGTGAATAGATGCGCGATGCCACGTTGCGGTCTTCTGCGATCAACGCCTCGGAATAGCTCAGCGCGGATTCACTGGTGGGCCGCATTTCGTTAAACAGCGGTTCGCTGGAATGGATCACGAGGATCTTGGTCTTTCCCAGCGTGGAATCATCCACCCGGAATGCAAGGCCGCCATTGCTCTGCGCCTCGGCAATGGAATAAGCGACCCGGATCGACAGATCCCCGTCCTGACCGTCACGCAACCCCTCAACCGAATTGTCCAGCCGGTTGATGTTCGGCAGAAGGTGAAACACGTTGCCTGACACGTCCAGCACGGACACGGACAGGTACCCGTCCGTGACTTCTGCGGGAATTTCGACGTCAATCACCGGGTTTTCCCCGACGATAAATTCGCCGGTGGGATTTGGCTGGTTGTTCTGATCGCCTTGGTAGAACGCCACATCAATTGCACTTGTCGGCGCTTTGGGCATGACGCTTTCGATCAGGCAAAGCGTCGGGTTCAAAACGGTCGTGCGCACACGCACCGTGCGCTCGCCGACGGCACTGCTCAACGCGTCAAACAGCGTGTCCCGGCTGGCGCTGGTCGCAACGTTGCCGGCGATTTCTACCGTGCTGCCCGGTCCGTACCCGCCAAGAGGGGCGTCAACCAGGGTCAAGGGTCCACAGTCCGCAAATGCGGTCAGGATGGCTTCAATCCGTTCTGGCGCGATGATGATCTCGTTCAAGGACAGGTCCGGCTCACCGCTCAGAGCACCAAGGGCACCGGCATCAAAGGCGGCCTGCACCTCGCGGAAGATCGGTTTGCTGGTGGTCTCGCCTTCGATCTCGACGACATTGCCTGAAATCGACACGCGCCATGCATCCATCTCGTCCACGGCATCCACAACCGACAACACGTCCTGTCCCCAGTTTTCGGCAATATCACCAGTGGCAAGGGTCAAATCAGATGTACCGTTTTGCCCTTGGATTTGCTGACGCAAGGCCTCGGCGACGTCCTCGGACGGGACAAACCCGACTGCACGTGGCACAGAGTCCTTGGCTTTCGCGATCGACAGCCGATAAGGATCGGCCACGGGAAGGGGCGGGGCCGACGTAAAGACGCCAGACATGAACGCGCCGGCCAATCCAACCACCAAGACACCGCCAATGGCGATGGGAATGATCGCCTTGTTCGATTTGCTTTCGGACGCATTTTTGGGTTTGGCGTCGGGTTTCGGCGCTTTCTTGGCCTTGGGTTCTGCCTTGGGGGCAGGCGCAGGTGCCTTGGTCTCTTCCGCACGTTTTCCAATGGCTGGCGCGATCACGGTCGCGTCCGACAATGCATCTGGTTCTTCTGCGGGCTCAGGCGTGGTCGCACCAGCGTCGCCATTCAGCGCCGCTAGAACAGCCGATGCGCTATCGAACCGGTTGTCCGGTTCGGGGTCGGTCATCTTGTCCAGAAGCGATTTCAGCGGTTCCGGCACCCCTTCGGTATCCAGCGGCTCGGCTTTTTTCTGAAGCACTTCCATCGGGTTGTTCCCGATATTGGGTGACTTGCCCCGGAAATTCGCCAGCAACAACGCGCCCAGCGAATAGATGTCGGTGCGGGCGTCCGTGTTCCCCGCCAGTTGTTCCGGGGCCGCGTAAGCGTATTTCCCGGCAAATTCGTTGCCGACGATGGTTTCAGCGCCGGGATTGGTATCCTTGGCAATCCCAAAGTCGATGATCACCGCCTGTGCGGGGTCGCCATCGCGCAGGATGATGTTGTCCGGGGACAGATCGCGGTGGAAAATCCCGCGGCTGTGCGCGGCTTGAAGGCCTTCGGCGACACGGCGGCAAATGACCAGCAGGTCCTCTGCCGACATCGGCCCTTCCTTGAGTTTTTTGTCGAGCCCCGGTCCATCGACATAGTCGATCAGCAGGTACACGTGCCCGTCAGGCGTACGGTTCGTTTCGGCGTAGCGTACAACGGCATCATGCCGGATTTCGCGCATGGCTTCTTCGCGCGTGAGCAGCAGAAGAAAGTCGTCATTGTCGGAAAATTCAGCTTTTAGCACCTTGAGCGCTGCAATCCGGCCCGATATTTCGGACCGGGCTTTATAAACATCGGACGTTCCGCCTCGTCCAAGAATGGCTTCAACCCGGTAGGTGTTGTTCACCAAATCGCCAGGCTGAAAAAGGTCTCCCGGACGAGAGTCAGTCATAATGTCTCCGGATACAAAGTTCGACCGAAGTCATTAACCAAGCGCTTGAAATTCCACACGACGATTTTCGTCGCTTCTGGGATCATTCGCATTGAACGGCGCAGCTTCGCCCATGCCGATGGCCTTGAGCCGCGTTTCGGCAATGCCGCAATCGTTCACCAGATGGCGTTTGACCTCTTGTGCACGCAAGAGTGACAGTTTCTCGTTGTAAGAGGCCGACCCGGAGCTGTCGGTATGGCCAACAATCTGGAACAGTTGCACGTCAACGGATTTCATCACCTGACACAACGTCGCCAATTGCGGTTTTTGGTCGTCCCGAAGCGTCGCGCTGTCAAAATCGAACTTGATTTTGATATTGACCTGATCGGCCTTGTCGACCTGTTCGTATGTGTCACCCGCTGCGGCAACCGTTGTCGTGTTTGCGGTCTCGGTCGTGGTGGTTGCTGCGGTCGTGCCAGTCGACGCTGCGGACTCATCCCCGGCGGGAACCAGTACCAGACCACGCGTCTTTTGCTTCTGGAAGGCCTTGGTGATTTCCTCGGCCGTCATGTTTTCGGCGGACTGCGCTGATGTTGGCGCGGGCGCCGCAAGGGCAAGCGCGAACGCAAGGGCAACGCTTGCAACAACTGGATATCGTGTCATGTCTAATCGTGTCCTTAAATGCGTTGAAATTGACTATAGCGAAGACTACCGCACAGATCGACACGCGACAACATTTTTGCGAGTAATTTCATCGCCGGGTCTGACGGGTTAACGCTTGGCGTCGAACGGAAAACACGCTTTAGTGGGATTTGAAGATTTTTTAGACAGCACAATTTCAGGATCCTGCCCAATGCGCGTGTTGCCCGCAGTCATTATCGGAGTTGCAATTCTTCTTGCCTCGGTAATCTGGGTCTTCGTTCCGATGCTGCTGCAGGAAGAAGAATTTTTCGAAGGCCCGGCCATCGACTCGGGCGCGCGGATTGAAATTGAAATGCTCAACCAGCAGATCGAGGATCTGCGCGAACGTGTCGATACGCTGACAACGGAAGTGACCAAACTCGCCTCACGGCCAGTGGTGGCAGATCGTCAAGTGTTTCAGGCACCTGCGCCGGACAACAACCAGCCATTTCAGCAAGATGGCCCCAATGACATCATCGACGCCTATGCGCAGGTCGTGCTGATCGCCGACCGGCGAAACGTCAATGACGGGCTGACCATTGCAGGGTCCCGCTGGCTTGCGGCCACCTTTGGCCTGCCGCGCGAATCCTTGGACCAGACCTGCCGCGAGATGACCAACCAACGGCTGGCCGACAAATTGCGTTTGCAGAATGTCGGGCCGATCCGGGTGCGTATGCTGCAACCTGCAATCGACTCGCTCACCCGCGTTTTTGAAAAAGTCCGCGCCACCGATCCTGATCTTTATGACCGCATCAGCACCGCCGGGTCCCTGTGCGTCCGCGCCATCCGCGGCACAACAAACCGCGCGTCAACGCATTCCTACGGGCTTGCCGTTGATCTGAACATTGACGGGAAACTGGACACGCTTGGTGATGGGAAAACCCAACTGGGCCTGACCATCCTGGCCGATTTCTTCAAGGAAGAAGGCTGGGTCTGGGGCGCGTCCTGGCGGCGCGAGGACAGCATGCATTTTGAGGTCAGCCGCCAGAAACTGGAAGAATGGGTGCGCGACGGTAAGCTTTGACCGGATGATCCGTACAGAAAAATTCTAAGGATTTTACCAAACCATGTCGTCTGACAATTGACTCGGATTGTTCGCTCGTTTTGATTTGCCGTATTGAATTTCTTTGAAATTAGAACGGATATCAAAAAATGGATGACGAATTTGAAGCGGTGCTTGCTGGCGTCCTGGGACCGATTGGAAGCATTGCTCCATTTGCCGGGCTCACAGTGCCCACATCGCTGGACGGCGTGCTGCAATTAACGGTTGGGAATTTCCTTGATATTATCGATGCGGTTGAAGTGGCCTTCGTCGATGTGCGACCGGTTCTTCAGGCCCAGTTAAATTCCCCCCAATTCACCGCGAACCTTCCGCCCGAGGCTTTGTCGGCCTTGCAGGATATCGCATCCGGAAACACCGATTTGATCACAGCCGGTTTCGATACCATCCGGGCCGAGCTTTCCGGTGTCCCGCGCAGCACATTGCTGGTGGATGCGTCAAACACCGGGGGTGGCGGGTCGGTTTCGGATGAAATCGCGCAGGCCTTTCTGGATGCCCAACTGCGGCTTGCGGACCTGTTATGGGACAGCAACGCGGGGCTTTTCACATCGCCAACCTTTTCGATTGATCCCGACACGGGCAACTGGTTCAGCCTTGACGGCGTGACGCCTGCCTTCAGCGGGGACTCTATTGCCAGCCTGTGGAGCCTTGTCGGCGAGGCGGCAGGAAACGCGATCCTGTCGTATTTCAGCTCTCAGGCGACCTTGCTGCAGCAATTGATTGATGGCGGTGCGACCGCAAACAGCTTTGCCGCTGCAAGCACGGCCGTTGAAACGGCAGCGGCGGTTGCGTTGGAAAACCTTCAGTCTTTCGGCGCAGAGGTGACTGGTCCGGGCAACGCAAATCTGGCCCAGATCGAAACCGATGGGCTGGCGCAGTATCAGGCTGTCGTCAACGCGATTGTCGCAAACCTGCCCGCGCTCAGCAGTGAGATTTCCCAGCTGATCCTCGGGTCGCGGAATTCCGATCCAACCTTTGTGGTCAATCTGGACGGCACGGTGCAGGGGTCTGTAGAGGGCGATTGGTTCTATCTGAACGATCAGGACAATGTGTTTGATGGCGGTGTCGGCAGCGATCTTGTGTTCGGGCAGGGCGGCAATGATCGCCTGACTGGCGGGGCCGATGACGACACGCTGCTGGGCGGTGCGGGCGATGCAGACGTGTCGGTCTATTCCTCCGCGCGGGGCAACTACACGGTTCAGATCAGTGCTGACGGCACCGCGGTTGTGTCGGACCGATCCGACGGTGGGGACGGCACAGATACATTGACCGGGATCGAATTTCTGGAATTTGCCGGGGAGGATACCTTCAACCTGTCGCGCCAGACCGGGATCGCGTCGCTGAGCGAGGCGGACATCGGCACATTTGTCGAGTTGTACATCGCCTATTTCAACCGTGCGCCGGATGCGATCGGTCTGAATTTCTGGGGGTCGGCCTTTGCCAATGGCTTCACGCTTGAAACCATCGCCTCGCAATTCCTTGATCAGCCGGAAACGCAGGCTGCATATCCCGCATCAGCGACCAATCTTGATTTCGCAACGCAGGTCTATGGCAATGTTCTGGGGCGTCTTCCGGATCAGGATGGGCTCGACTTCTGGGTGCGTGCGCTCGACAGCGGGGGAGTCACCCGCGACCAGTTTATCCTTGAGGTCCTGCGCGGTGCAAAAGCCGATCCTGCGCCGGATGCGGAACAGGCCTTCATTGATCTGCAATTGGCGGATCGGGCCTATCTGGCGGACAAAACCGATATCGGGACGCTTTACGCGGTGATCCGGGGACTATCCGACACGACCGACGCCGCGGCTGTTATGAATGCCTATGTGCGCGGGGATGAAAGCTCGATCCAGGCGGCAATTGATGCCACAGACCAGGCGTTCGGCGATGCTACAGCTGCAAATGGCGGCGAGCTGCTGATCCAGTTGGTGGGGGTCATCGGCGATCCCTTTGCGACGGACATCGCTGTGGCATAATGCGCCACTGCCACTGAAAACACCGTTGGGTCCGACGCAGACTGTTGACAATACGCTGCATCGGGCCCATTTGGCTGTCATGTCGTGCAGCCGCGTGAGCTTGCCGTGTCCGTCATTTTGGACACAACGACAGTCTTTCGCAGTTCCCCATCACGCAGGGTTCTTGACGCATGATCGGATTGCGTGGGGTCCGCCCGCACTGTCTAGAGGTCTTGCGACACCCTCGTTTGCCACGGTGATGTGGCAAGACTCGTTCCGCGAACCGTTTGGGTGCGCGGACTAAAAGGATAGATTTTGTCTGAATTTGACACACTGGGCCTGAAGCCCAAACTGAACGACGCGCTGCGCAGCGCGAACCTCAAGACACCAACACCAATTCAGGCCAAGGCCGTGCCGCTGGCGCTTGCCGGGCATGACGTGCTTGGGCTTGCCCAGACGGGCACCGGCAAAACGCTGGCCTTTGGTCTGCCGCTGGTTGATCACCTTCTGGATATGCCGGACCGTCCGGCCGCCAAGACAGCCAAGGCCCTGATCCTCGCGCCGACCCGCGAATTGGTAAACCAGATCGCCGACAACCTGCGGACGCTGACAGGGAAAACCAATCTGCGGGTGACCGTTGTTGTTGGTGGGCAGTCCATCAACAAGCAGATCCACCAGCTTCAGCGCGGCACGGATATTCTCGTGGCGACGCCGGGTCGATTGATTGACCTGATGGACCGTCGGGCCGTCTTGCTGTCCGAGGTGCGTCACCTCGTTCTGGACGAAGCCGATCAGATGCTCGACATGGGCTTCATCCATGCGCTGCGCAAAATCGCGCCAAAACTGGGCACACCACGCCAGACGATGCTGTTTTCGGCCACCATGCCCAAGCAGATGGAAGATCTGAGCAAAGCCTATCTGACCAACCCGAAAAAAGTGCAGGTGGCCCCTCCGGGCAAGGCGGCGGACAAGGTGACACAATCGGTGCACCATCTGGCCAGCAAGGCGGAAAAGCCGGGCAAACTGCGCGAAATCCTGTCCAAGGATATGGACGCGCTGACGCTTGTGTTTTCGCGGACCAAGCATGGCGCAGAAAAGCTCATGAAGGGTCTGGTGGCGGATGGGTATAACGCCGCGTCGATCCACGGCAACAAAAGCCAGGGTCAACGGGATCGCGCCATCAAGGCTTTCCGGGATGGCACTATCACCGTGCTGGTCGCCACCGACGTCGCCGCACGCGGGATCGACATTCCGGGGGTAGCCTATGTGATCAACTATGATCTGCCGGAAGTCGCTGACAACTATGTGCACCGTATTGGCCGGACCGCCCGCGCCGGACGCGAAGGCGAAGCGATTGCATTCTGTGCGCCGGACGAACTGGACCTGCTGTGGCAGATCGAAAAGGTCATGAAGATGACCGTTCCGGTCGCCAGTGGCGTCGCCCCGTCCGAACCCGTTGCGCGGAAAACAAATACGCGCGGTCGAGGCCGGGGTCCGGCAAAGGCGACGCGACCCGAGGGGGCAAAGGCCAAGCCAAACAGCAACCGCAGACGCAGACGGCGCAGCGGTGGCGGCGGCCAGCAGGCGGCATAATCCGATCAAGTCCCGAGGCCCGCAATTCGCGGGCCTCATTCCTTGGCGAACATGCAAGTTGTACGAAACGTCCCTCCAACAAGGGCGTTCACTCTCCATTGCGGGAAACGCCTTTGGCGCGGGGCGATCAGCCCCGGGCCGCGCCCGACCCTCCCCATGGGAGGGCGCATTGCGACGCTGCAATATGATCAACCGTTTCAGCAGCCTGCACCATAAACCGCCCGGTGCCGGAGGGTGTGCAGCGCCCACCCAGGGTCAGGCGCGCCCCTTGGTGCATTGCTCACGCGTCGGGAAAAGAACACTCTTCCGCAGAGCGGTCCCATATCGTAAGGGTGCAGGGTTTGTCAGCAGTCACAGACCCGCAATTCGCGGGCCTCTTTCTTCATGAGCAGCGCGAACCAGCGCGCGGTAGGGCTGTAAAGAACCCTTACAGAAATCAAAATCAGAATTGGCTTTTGGATACCAAAGCTGACGGTTAACCTGAAACATGGGATCATCAATCGCAGCAAGGTGAATGGCGCGTGGCCGAGCAAGACAAAGTCCTGAATGTCACGATTCAAAGGGGCGGTGCGGGAACTCCATCCGGCAAGCAGAGCTTCGATGTGCCGGCCTATGACAATCAGACCGTTCTCGACGTTGTGTCGTGGATTCAGCAGAACGCTGATCCGACACTGACCTATCGCTTTGCCTGCCGTGTCGGCATGTGCGGGTCTTGCGCGATGATGGTCAACGGTGTGCCGCGCTGGACCTGCCGGACCCATGTCAGCAAGGTGATGAACGGCGACGTGATCGACATCGCGCCGTTGCGAAATCTGCCGGTGATCAAGGACTTGGCCGCCGATATGGATCCATTCTTCGACAAATGGGTGGCGGCCGAAGGACGTCACCATCCGACCCGGTCCCGGCACGACGATATCGCCCCCATTGATCCGGATGCGCACGACCGCCAGACCGCCAGCGCCGGGATTGAGTGCATCAATTGTTCGATTTGCTATTCGGCCTGCGATACGGTGACGGGCAATCCTGACTATCTTGGCCCTGCCGCGCTGCAACGCGCGTGGACGCTGTATAACGACGCCAAAGACGCGGACAGAGGGGCGATCCTCGACGCGGTTTCGGGGAGAGGCGGTTGCCACAACTGTCACTCGATGGGGTCCTGCACGGCCTATTGCCCGAACGAGCTTGATCCCTTGTCCGCCATTCTGGGTCTCAAACGGGCCACGACGCGGCGGTTTTTCGGGGGGCGCGACTGATGCTCGACATGCGCCTGTACATGGCCCAACGGCTCAGTGCCCTTGTGATGGGGCCCTTCGTGGTCGTTCATATCGCCGTCATGATCTACGCCATTCAGGGGGGGCTGACAGCGGCGGAAATTCTTGGGCGGACACAAGGATCGGTGTTCTGGTTTCTGTTTTATGGCCTCTTCGTTGTGGCCGTGTCGATCCACGCCGCGATAGGCCTACGCGTGATCTTGTTCGAATGGGCCGGTCTGAAGGGCAAAACGTTGTCCGTCACCAGCTGGGGGATCGGGGCGGTTCTGTTCCTGATGGGGGCCAGAGCGGTCTGGGCCGTCACAGCCGGGGGCGGCCTATGAAAGTCGCGCGCGCGCACCCCTTGTGGTTGGCCTATATTCTCCACCGGCTGTCGGGTATCGGGTTGGCCCTGTTCCTGCCGCTGCATTTCTGGGTGCTGTCGCTGGCGCTGACAGATGCCGCGCGGCTGGATGCGTTTCTGACACTGACAGAGTTGCCCTTTGTAAAGCTGGCGGAGTTTGGGCTGGTCTTCCTGTTGGCGGTACACATGTTTGGCGGGCTGCGTCTTCTGGCGCTGGAATGGCTGCCGTGGACCGCGCCGCAAAAGACATGGGCGGCCGCCGCGGTGGCGGTGTCGCTGTTTATCTCTGGTACCTTCTTTTTGCAGGCGATCTGATATGTTTTCGACGCAAGACATCGACCGGCACGACACCGACATCCTGATCCTGGGCACAGGTGGGGCCGGGTTGTTCGCCGCGCTGCATGCGCTGCAATCCGCACCCGAACACACCAAGGTGACCATCGCGGTCAAAGGCCTGATCGGCAAATGCGGCTGCACCCGGATGGTGCAGGGGGGCTACAACGTTGCGCTGGGCGGTGGCGACAGTGTCGAGCGGCATTTCATGGACACGATCGAGGGCGGCAAATGGTTGCCCAATCAGGACATGGCGTGGCGGTTGTGCGAACAGGCGGTGGTGCGCATCCGCGAGTTGGAGAACGAGATCGGCTGTTTCTTTGACCGCAACGCCGATGGGTCCTTGCACCAGAAGGCGTTTGCCGGGCAGACGGCGGATCGCACGGTGCACAAGGGTGATCTGACGGGAATCGAGATCATCAACCGGCTGATGGAGCAGGTGCTGTCGCGCCCGGTCGAGAAGTTGCAAGAACACCGGGCCATTGGGCTGATCCCCACCAAGGACGGCGCGGCCTTGGCCGGTGTGCTGATGATCGACATGCGCACCGGGAAATTCCGGTTTGTCCGTGCCAAGACGGTGCTGATGGCCACGGGCGGCGGCCCGACCATGTACAAGTACCATACGCCATCCGGTGATAAGACGATGGATGGGCTGGCGATGGCCCTGCGCGCGGGCCTACCGCTGCGCGATATGGAGATGGTGCAGTTTCATCCCACCGGGTTGCTGGCCGGGGATCACACGCGGATGACAGGCACGGTGCTCGAAGAGGGCCTGCGCGGGGCAGGTGGGCAGTTGGTCAACCATGCCGGTCAGCGGTTCATGTTCGACTATGATGGCAAGGGGGAACGCGCCACCCGCGATGTGGTCAGCCGGGGCATCTATGCCGAAATGCGCAAGAACAACAATCCAGAGCAAGAGGGCGTGTTTATCTCGATGTCCCATCTGGGCCCCGACTTTGTACGTGAGAAGTTCAAGGGCATGGTCAAACGCTGTGCCGATAGCGGCTTTGATCTGGCGGCGGGCAAGGTCGAGGTGGTGCCCACCGCGCATTACTTCATGGGCGGCGTCGTGGTGGACGTGGACACGCGCACGGCGATGGAGGGTTTGTACGTCGCTGGCGAAGACGCGGGCGGCGCGCATGGGTCAAACCGGTTGGGCGGGAATGGCGTGGCGAACTCGACCGTCTATGGCGGGATTGCCGGGGATGTGATGGGCGCAGACATCCGGTCAATGGGGGCATTGCGTGACCCGGATGAAACCGTGCTGGAGGCCGAATTGGCGCGCGCCTGCCATCCGCTGACCCGCGATCCGGCCTTGGTGCAGCCGCTGCGCAAGGCGCTGCAGAATGCGATGTGGGACGAGGTGGGCGTCATGCGGACCGAAACGGGCCTGAACCGGGGTCTGACGCGCATCGCGGATATTTCGACCGCGCTGATGGATGTGGGCGTGGCGGCTGACACGCTGGCGTTTAATCTGACCTGGCATGATTGGCTCAACATGCGGTCGCTCTGCGATATCTCCGAAGTGATCACCAAGGCGGCGCTTGCCCGCGAGAATTCGCGGGGGGCCCATTACCGCGAGGACTTCCCCGATCCGGGTGCGATGGAGGACAGCTATTTCACCGTCGCGCGGCAGGTTGGTGGGGCTGTGGACGTGGGCCGTGAGGATGTGGCCTTTACCATCGTGCGGCCGGGCGAAACGGTTTTGCCCGAGGGCGAGCCAGAGACATTGGTGGCGGCGCAATGAACTGGTTTGCAAAGATCGGAACGCAGGTGACGGACGGCCCCCGGCCGCGGGTGGGGGTGAAGCCCCCGCCCGGGGGGGCGGTCGGGGGCTGTCCGGCATACGCCGGACGGTGCAGTTTTCATTCGGGAGTTGGCCAATGATCCCCCTGTCCCTTATCCAGTCCACCGCCGAAACCCTGATGGACAAAGCCGCCATCGAAATCCCCGAGGATTACCTGCAAGGCCTCCAGAAAGCGTCCGAGACCGAAGACGGCGACCTGTCCAGTTTCGTGCTCAAGGCGATGCTGGACAATTACGACGCGGCCAAGGAAGACCGCCGCGCCATGTGTGGCGACACGGGCGTGCCGCGCTGGTTCGTCAAGATGGGCAACGACGCCCGCGTTGAAGGCGGCATGTGCGCCTTGGAGACCGCCCTCAGACGCGCCACGGCCAATGCCACCAACGGCGTGCCTCTGCGCCCCAACCGCGTGCACCCCCTGTGGCGGACGGACCACGACAACAATGTGGGCATCGGCGCACCCGAGATCGAATACGGGTTTGAACCCGAGGGCGACTGGATCGACCTGATCACCGTCCACAAGGGCGGGCTGTTTGGCACCGACTACCGCATGCTGTTTCCCAGCGATGGCATTCAGGGGATCAAACGGTTCTACCTCGACAGCCTCATGGCCTTCGGCAAACGCGGCCTGGCCTGTCAGCCTGCGATCATCGGCATCGGTCTGGGCGGCAGCAAAGACACCTGCATGGTGCTAGGCAAACGCGCGTCGATCCTGCGCACCGTCGGCAGCCGCAATTCCGACCCGCGCATTGCGGAAATGGAGGATGAGTTCAAGGAACTGGGCAACTCGATTGGCATGGGGGCCATGGGATTTGTCGGCAAAAACATGGTGATAGATTGCAACATTGAAGTTGGCTACTGCCACACGGGGGGCATGCCGATGTCGGTACATGCCTTCTGCCTGTCCTCGCGCCGCGCCGTGGCGCGCATCTTCCCGGATGGCCGCGTCGAACACCGGACCGACCCCGATTGGTTCACCGATTACCAACGCCGCGAGACCGTGGACTGGAACCCCGTGCGAGAGGCTGCAGAATAGATGGGCCGCGTACTCCCGCATGAAAGTGACACGCCCTTTCTCGTTTATGCGGGGACGGGAACCGATTTGATCTTCAATCATGGAATTGAGTTGCCGGGATTCTCGTCCTTCCCGCTTTTGGAAACGCCGGAGACACGCGCTGTTTTGGCGGGCCAGATGGCTGATCTTGTTGCTTTGTCCGGTAAAATGGGGCTCGGCTGTATTCTGGATGCACCGACATGGACTGCAAACCGTGACCGCGCAGCACCTTTGGGATATGCGCCGGAGAGCCTTGACGCTATCAACAAAGACGCCGTGGCGTTGATGGATGAGGTTCGGATCGCCTCGGGGCGTCAGGATGTGCTTGTCTCGGCCTGCATCGGGCCGCGTTATGATCCTTACGCAGATATTGCTCCCATGTCGGCCAAAGACGCCCGCGCCTATCACAGCGAACAAATGGCAAGTCTGAAGGGCTCGGCCGTCGATTTGGTAACTGCTTACACGTTCAATCGGCTGACCGAGGCTGTTGGTGTTGTTCAGGCAGCAGGAGACCACGGTTTGCCGATCATACTGTCATTCGTCGTGGAGACCGATGGATGTCTTGCCGATGGCACGCCGCTCAAGACATCGATAGAGCAAGTCGATCGGGATACGGACGCCGCTGCCCTGTTCTTCATGGTCAACTGCGCGCATCCCAGTCATTTTGCCAACGCATTGACGGCCCATGATCGTCTGAAAGGTGTCGTCGTAAACGCGTCCAAATGCTCCCACGCAGAGCTTGATGAGGCAGACACATTGGATGAAGGCGATCCGCAGGAATTGGGGGCGGAGGTTGCCGCGCTGATCCGCGATAATCCTGCAATCTCTGTCTTTGGCGGTTGCTGCGGAACGGATATGCGGCACCTCAGAAGCATGGCACGGGAGGTATTGCGGCAATGAAAATACGCGAAGTCCGGCTGTCCACGACCCCGACCGACGAGGCCATTGCAGACTTGCGCCTTGGCGATATCGTCTACCTGGACGGCCTCATGTACACTGCGCGCGAAGGCGTCTACATGCGGGCGCTTGAGGAAAAGGCGAATATTCCCATGGAGTTGCCGTCCGAAAGTGCTGCAAACTTCCATTGCTCCCCCGCCGCGCGGATCAACCCGGATGGCACGTTTGAAATGGGCGCCGTGACGGCCACGGCGTCGTTCCGATTTGCCAAATGGCTGCCGGAATGGATGGCGAAAACCGGCGCGAAGCTGATCATCGGCAAGGGCGGGATGTCGTCGAAAGACTACAAAGAGTATTTCGTCCCCAACGGTGCCATTTACCTGTCGACTGTCGGGTACGGCACTGGGGCATTGCTGGGACGCGGTGTTGAAAATGTCGAAGCGGTGCATTGGAACGAGGAACTTGGTCTGGCGCAGGCCATGTGGGTCATCAAGTGCAACAAGATGGGCCCGTTTATCGTGGCCTCCAACATGCAGGGAGAGTGCCTGTTCGAACGCGAGAACGCCAAGATCACGCAGAACATCGGACGGGTCTATGAGGGCACGAAACCTGCGGTTCTGAAACGCTATGGCGAAAGCGATGATCGCAGCGATGAGGTGATCGGATAGGCTATGCCCAGCACTCCGTTTCTTTCCGGCGCGCCGCGCCCAGAGACGCAAGATGGCGTGTTCTCGCGTGAAGAGGTGGCTTTGGCCAACCGGAACTCCGGGATTTTGCTCGAAACGCTGGGTTTGGATATCACCCCAACCGGTGCGCATTACCTGCTGACCCATTTCGATGTTCCGATCCTTGATGACCGTGACTTTCAGCTGTCGCTGGACGGCGCGTTTGACGCGCCGATGCGGCTTGGCATGGATGACATTCGCGCGATGCCCGAGGTGACAGAGCCGGTCACCATGGAATGCGCCGGAAACGGACGGGAAGGGGTCAGCCCACGCGCCCATCTCATGCCGTGGATGTACGAAGCGGTGGGCACGTCCGAGTGGACAGGCACATTGCTGGCCCCGCTCTTGAAGGCGGCGCAGCCCCGCGCGGATGTTCAGGATTTCGTGTTCACCGGGGCCGATTACGGTTTTGACAAAGGCCATCCGCATCATTTCGCGCGCAGTCTGACGCCGGATCAGATCGCCGAACTGGATGTGATGCTGGTCTGGAGCATGAACGGGCTGCCGTTATTGCCGCAGCACGGCGCGCCGCTTCGGATCATCGTTCCGGGGTGGTACGGCATGGCATCGGTCAAATGGCTGACGCGGATCGACGCCCAAACCGAGCGCTTTCAAGGGTACCAACAGCAGCAGGGCTATCACTACCGCACGCAAAGCGGTGACGCAGGCCTGCCGATCCAGCGCATTCTGGTGAAGTCGCTGATGCGCCCGCCTGGCGTGCCCGATTGGGTGACGCGCAAGCGCTGGCTGAAGGCTGGGCAGGTCGAGCTGGACGGACGGGCGTGGTCCGGCGGTGCTGTGCCGATTGCGCGGGTTGAGGTTTTCCTGAATGGCGACTGGCACGAGGCGGACCTGACCGGCGCCACAGGGCGCTACGCCTGGACGGGCTGGCGTATCGCGTGGGACGCGACGCCGGGCGTTCACCACATCATGTGCCGCGCCACCGACGCCGATGGCCACACGCAACCGATGCAGGCGTCTTACGATGTCGCCGGGTTCGGCAACAACTCGGTCCACCGGATCGAAGTGCATGTGGCGGACGCGGAATGAGGCGAGGCGCGGATCATGTGATGCAGGTTCTGGCCGCGCGCGGTGTCACCGACATCTTTGCACTGTCGGGCAACCAGATCATGCCGCTGTTTGATGCCGCGCTTGATGCGGGTCTCCGTCTGGTTCACACCCGCCACGAAGCCGCGACGGTCTACATGGCCGAAGCCTATGCCCAGATCAGCGGCAAGCCCGGCATTGCGCTTGTCACCGCCGGGGCCGGGCTGGGCAATGCCATCGGGCCGCTGCTGTCCGCGCGGGCCTCTGACACGCCCTTGGTTCTGCTGAGCGGTGACAGTCCCGCCGCGTTGGATGGGGCCGGGGCCTTCCAAGAGATGGACCAGATTGCGCTGACTGCGTCACTGACGAAATGGTCGGTGCGGGTGACACAGGCGGATGCGCTGGCCGACACGCTTGATCAGGCCCTGAGGGTCGCGGCAAGTGGGCGTCCCGGACCTGTGCATGTGTGCTTGCCTGCGGATGTTCTGACTGCAGAGGCCGGCGCGCCCTTGCTGCCTGAGGTTGCGGCAGAGCATGCACCGGTTGACACGGCTGCACTTAGCGCATGGATGGCCGAAGCCGACCGACCGCTTGTGGTTCTTGGGCCTGCGCTCAATGCGACGCGGGCACCGGGTCTGGCAACGCGGCTGGAAGCAGCCCTTGATGCGCCCGTGATCTGCATGGAAAGCCCGCGCGGTGCGAATGACCCGGCGCTGGGCGCGGTGTCTGCCGTTCTGGAACAGGCCGACCGGATCCTGCTTCTCGGCAAGCCTTTGGATTTCACGCTCAAACGCGGCGCGGCGGCCCCACGGGCGCGCTGGGCTGTCGTTAATGCGGATCAAGATGAACTGGATCGCGCATTCAGAAATGTTGCCACGCGCCTTGAGCTGTCGATCCTGCAAGACCCATCAGCCCTTGCGCTGTCCCTTGCTGGGGGGACATCACCTTTGAGCCGTCACGCGTGGCGCGCGGACGTACAGTCGCATATTGCGAAGCGTACAGATGCATCGGGCGAGGGCACCGCAATCTCGCCGCCAGATATGTGTCGTGCGATCCAAGAGGTGATGACATCCGCACCCAACCCGGTCCTTGTCTGCGACGGCGGCGAGATTGGCCAATGGGCACAGGCGGGGCTGACCGCGCCAAGGCGCATCATCAATGGTGTCTCTGGCGCGATTGGCGGTGGGTTGTGCTATGCGATGGCGGCGAAGGCCGCTGATCCGACGGCCACCGTTTTTGCGGTGATGGGCGACGGGACGGTCGGGTTCCACCTTGCCGAGTTTGAAACCGCCGTCCGGGAAAACCTGCCCTTCATTGCGATTGTTGGAAATGATCAACGCTGGAACGCAGAACATCAGATCCAGATGCGTGATTTCGGCGCGGACCGTGTCCATGCCTGCGGATTAAGCACGGCGCGCTATGACGCTGCGGTGACTGCGCTGGGCGGATTTGGGGCCTATGTGACCACGCTTGACCAGCTGACAGATGCGCTGCAGGCCGCGATTGCCTCACAGAAACCGGCCTGTATCAACGTGCGGATCGAAGGACTGGCCGCCCCGGTTGTGACCTGACGCTTGCCCGCGATCAAATCCCGTGGATGGCCATCACGGTCAGCGCCGCCGGGCGTTGTTTCATCGCGTCGCTATGGGCCTGCAGCTTGGGATAGGCCGAAATGTCGACGCCAGCCTTGCCCAACCAGAGGGGGACCAAGGCGAGGTAGGCGTCACAGACCGTGAACTGATCGCCCAAGGCCCACGGCCCCTTGATGTAATGCTCTTCCAGAAGTGCGCAGCAATCAGCCAGGTTTTCGGCCACCTTGTTGGCCATATCCGCTCTTGCCTCTTCGGTGTCGGCCCACCGGGCGCCCCGCAGTTTATGGGCAAACGCGACATGCATCGTGGCGCACAGATAGGCGTTCAGTGCATCCGCCTGCGCGCGTTGGAACGGCGTGTCAGGCAGCATCCCCGCCTGTGGATGCGTTGCGGCCACATAATTCAGAATGGCGGGATTTTCGGTCAGCACGCCCTCTGGTGTTTGCAAGGCGGGCACGCGGGCCTTGGGATTGACGGCCAGAAACGCCGGCTCCTTATGTGCGCCGTGCTGGATTGGCACCTCATGCACGGCGTAATCTGCCCCCACTTCCTCAAGCAGGATATGTGATGCCAAGGCGGAACTGCCTTTGGCATAGTACAATGTCAGCATCTCGAACCTCCCCTTATGGTCTGTATTCAAACTAGTGCGCGGATCAGGATGCCCAATCCCAAGAGCAACGACAGCCCGATCAACAGGCGTCTGAACATGTCATCCGTGATGCGGCGGAACACCATCAGGCCAATCTGCGCGGACAACAAGGACACCGGCAGAGCGATCAGAAACGCTGTGACCGTCTGCGGATCATAAGCGCCGCGCCACCAAAGCATCAGTGTCGTCGATCCGAGCACCGACATATTGAAAGGTTGCAACAACGCCCGGGTCTCGGCCTTGGGCCAGGGGCGCATCGACAGCCACATCATCGGAAGCGCGCCTGAAAGCGACGCCATGCCACCCAAGACGCCACCGACAAGGGCAATGGTGGAATCGATCACCGGGGTCCGCCGGTCAAATTTGGGCAAATTGGCGCGGAAACTGAAAAAACCGCCGTAGAGGATCAGAAAGATCGCAATGATCAGTTTCAGCGTTTCGGCGTCGATCAGCGACAAAAGCCCAACACCAACCGGCACCCCGGCGATGCCGGGCAGGATAAACCGCATCAGCCGTGGCACATTCCGTGACAGCGCGCTGCGCACTTCCCACAGCCCTTGGAACCCGGTCACCACTGACATCAGTGTCACCAGCGCCACCGCGCTGACCGGGTCAAGCGCCACAAGAATGAACCCCAGCGCGAACAGTGCCGTGCCAGACCCGGCCAGCCCGTTGATGAACCCGCCAGCGGATGCGCCGATCAGGATAAAAAGAATAGCGCTCCAGCTCATGTCTGACTGGCTGCCTGATCCGCACCAACCTGCGGAGGGTTGTCTGCGATGGCGCGAATAAGCGCGGTGTGAATCTCTTCGATCACGCGTAGTTTCGGGTGTTCGCGCAGGTAGGCCAGACCCAGAACCCGCGACGGCACATCCGGCCCCAGCGCCATCCGTTTCAGTGGCAGTCCGTAGACATTTTTCACGCAGGAGCGGGGCACAATCGACACGCCGAGATTGGCATGGACCATGCTTGAGATGGCTTCGAGGTTCTCAAGCTCCATCGCTTCGGCCACGCGGATATTGTTTTCCTGCAGCCAGTTTTCGATTGTTGTGCCGACAACCGCATCCCGATTGAACCGGATAAAGGGCTGTGTTTCCAGTATCTTGATCGGGTCCGTTTCATCCATCTCCTCGCTGGTGATCAGATGCAGCGGCTCGTCCGCAATCTCAAGAAACTCCATGCCCGGCGGCATCAGGATGGGCTTGGTCACGATGGCCAGATCATAGGTGCCCCGGTTGATCCCCGACAACAACGCCGCTGTCAGCGCAGGCCGGATGCGCACGCGCAGGTCGGGATATTCGGCGCGCAGGATCGACATCGACAAGGGCGCCAGCCCGATCAATGTGGTCGGCACCGCGCCCAAGATCACGTCGCCCGACAGGCCGTCATCGCCCAGCACGGAAGGGACAAGGTTGTCATAGTCCTTCACCAGCACGCGGGCGCGCGCGACCACGGCGCGGCCCAGCGGTGTCAATTCGGGGGTCCGGTGGCTGCGATCAAACAGGGAGATTCCCAATTCGGCCTCTAATGTGCGCATCTGCTGGCTGACGGCGGCATGGGTGACAAACACCGCATCGGCGGCCGCGCTAAAGGTTTTATGGTCGGCAACCGCAACCAGCGATCGTAGCAATCTTATGGACATGAGACCGTTTGTGTAGGGATTACTTACGGAACTTGTAAAATTTTATTTCTTCGTCAAAGCTCTACTTAAAGTTAACGTAAATAAAGAACCCGCAACAGGGTCAAAATTTAATTGGGAGGAAATTATGAAACTTCGGACATTCGGGTCGGTATTTGCGCTTGGGTTGGGACTGACGGCTGGTGCCGCGATGGCCGAGTATCCGGAACGCCCCATCAACATGATCATTCCATACGGCGCGGGCGGGGCGACTGACATTTCAGCGCGCACAATTGCAGAACCGTTGGGCAACGCTGTGGGCGAGGCGCTTGTGATGGCCAACGTCACCGGCGCGGGGGGCGCGACCGGATCTGTCGCGGTGCAGAACGCGAAAGCCGATGGCTACACGATGCTGTTTGCGCGCGTGGGTTCGCACTCGGTCAACCCGGCGATGAAGGCGACGCTGCCCTACACCTTGGACGATTTCCGCTTTGTGACCGTTTACGAGATTAACCCTGTTGCCTGCGCCGTGCGCCCGGACGCTGGCATCGACTCCATGGAGGATCTGATCGCCAAGGTGAATGAAGGGGGTGTCAGCTACAGCTCATCCGGGGTGGGGTCCTTGCTGCATCTGGCGGGCGCAATGGTGCTCAAGGAATTTGGCGTCGAAGATCCGCTGACCCAGGCAACGCATATCCCGCAAAAGGGTGGCGGCGCGGCTGCGACGGCCGTTTTGAACGGGACGGCCACGTTCCTGTGCACCAACTCTTCGGCCTTGGCCAGTTTTGTGTCCAACAACCAGCTCAAGCCGTTGATGGTCACGACCGCAGAACCTGTCGTTGGCTTTGACGTGCCGACGGCCAACGATCTTGGCAAACCGGCGCTGAACCAGCTTGTCGGATGGACCGGCATCGCCGGGCCAGATGGTCTGCCTGATGACGTGGCCGAGAAATGGGGCACGTGGATGGCGGCCGCAACAGAGGACGCGACCTTCCGCGAGACGATGGAAGCGCGCGGTTCGGTGATCGAACTGATGGACCCGGAGGCCGCAAACGCGTTCATTCAGGGGCAGTACGAGGTCTTCCGAGCGCTGGTTGACGACCTGGGCATGCGCATCGAAGGGTAAAGGCCCTTGTCTGACCAGACCTGATATCGCGTCGGGGCCAATGCGCCCCGGCGCGTTTTCCATCGGAGCGCCCATTTCCATGACCACGAAGTCCCTGCATCTGCGTATCGGCATTGCCGCCATTCTTGGGGCGGCCTTTCTGGCAGCCGTTGCGATCCCGAACTATGTCTCGTCGCCGTCCAATGTTGGCAACATCATCCTGTCACCTGTGTTCTGGCCATATGTGCTGGCCGGATTGACCGGCATCGTCGGGTTTGGTCTTGTCCTGACGGCGGTGTTCAGTGACCTGACCGTGTTTGATCCGCGGGACGAGATCGCCATCCCGGTCGGACACGCACCTTGGCTCCGGCTGGCGGCGCTGGCTGTGATCATGGGGCTTGTGATGGTCGGGTTGCCACGGTTGGGTATGGTGTGGACCTGTATGCTGGCCTTTGTCGCCTGCGCCTTTCTGTTCCGCACCCGCCATCCGATTGCGGCGCTTGTCTGTGCGGTTGTGGTCCCGCTTCTGCTATACGCGTTCTTCGCCCATGTCGCGGGTGTCGCGATTCCGCAGGGCAATTTTGTGAGGCTGCCATGAGCCTTATGGATAGCCTGGCCGCCGGGTTTGCGCTGGTTGGCAATGTCGAAGCGTTTTTCATGCTGTTCTGCGGGTTGGTCATCGGCGTGATCGGCGGCGCGATCCCGGGGTTGTCGGCCACCATGGCCGTTGCCCTGACGCTGCCTTTCACGTTCTCGATGGCCCCGATCAACGGCATCCTTCTGCTCTTGGGGGTCTACAAGGGCGGCATCTTTGGCGGCTCTATTCCCGCGATCCTGATCAAGACGCCCGGCACACCGGCGTCCTCGGCCACGATCCTTGACGGCTATCCGATGGCCGAACGGGGCGAGGCGGGCAGGGCGCTGGGCATGGCGCTCTATGCGTCCTGTACCGCGGACGCGGTGTCGAACCTCGCGCTGATCCTGTTTGCAGGCTGGCTGGCCTCGTTTGCGCTGAACTTCGGACCGCCCGAGTTCTTTGCCCTGATCCTGTTTTCCCTGACCATTATCGCAGGGGTGTCGGGCGAAAGCCTGCTGCGCGGCGCATTGTCGGCGCTGGCAGGGCTGTTGCTGGCCACCATCGGGCTTGACCTGGTCTATGGCACAAACCGCTTCACCTTTGGTGATCCGAACATGATGGGCGGGTTGAACTTCATCGCGGTGTTGATCGGGCTGTTTGCGATCCCGGAAATCATCGCGATGGCGTGGAACCCGGTGGCGCATCTGGGCAAGACGCGGGCCCTGGGCAAAAGCAAGGTCACGCTGGCAGATTACATCGGCAGTTTCAAAAGCATCCTCCGCGGCAGCATGATCGGCGTTTTCTTGGGATCCATTCCCGGCATCGGGGCCGCGCCAAGCGCGTTTCTCAGCTATTCCGAGGCCCGCCGGACATCGAAGAACAAGGACAATTTCGGCAAAGGGGAAATCGAAGGGGTTGCGGCGTCCGAAGCGGGCAACAACGGGGTGGCGGGGGCCACGCTGATCCCGCTGCTGGCGCTTGGCGTGCCCGGAGACGTGATCACCGCGATCATCATCGGTGCGTTCATGGTGCACGGGCTTCAGCCGGGTCCGATGATGTTTATCCTGAACGTGGACATCATCTATGGCCTGTTCATTGGGCTGATCGTCAGTTCGGTGTTCCTGCTGATCGTCGGCTCTGTCGCGATCCGGGGATTCCGGTTCGTGGCGGATGTGCCGAAACGGCTGTTGATGCCGGCGGTTCTGGTTCTGTGCATCTACGGCGTCTTCGCGGTGAACAACAACATCTTCGATGTGGGCGTCATGTTCGCGATGGGGTGGGTCGGATACCTGATGATGCGGCACCGCATTCCGGCGGCCCCGTTCCTGATCGCGTTTATCCTTGGGCCCTTGCTGGAAGACAATTTCCGCCAGTCCATGTTGATGTCAGGCAGTGATCCCAGCATCCTGATGCGCGGGCCGATCACGTGGTTCTTCTGGACACTAACCTTTATCACGGTCTTCGCGATCACCCGCAGCACCCTGCGCAAACGCGTGCCGCTTAGTTGAGGTCTTCAAGCAGACGTCCGTGGCGGCGTGTCTCTTCGATCACCTGACCAAACGTGGTCAACCCGCGAGCTGTCAGCATGGGCAACATGCAGACAAGCACTTCGGCCGTGGCATAGGCATCCCCAAGCGCCGTGTGCCGCAGGTCTGGCGGGATGGTGACGTTCAACCGGTCACACAGCGCGTCCAGCGTGTGGGTTTCGCTTGCGCCGAACAGAACAGCGGACAACAAAACGGTGTCGAGGATCGGATGATCCCAATCCACGCCGGTTTCCTTGGCGTGCCGTCGCAGAAACGCCATGTCGAAAGGCGCGTTATGGGCCACGATCACGGCATCCTGTGAAAAGCTGTGAAAGCGGCGCGCGACCTCGTGGATATTGGGTTGGCCCCGCACCATGGCATCGGTGACCTTGTGCACCTTGGTCGAAGCGGGCGGAATGGGACGTCCGGGATCGACCAGCTGGTTGATGGTTTCGCCTTCAATGATCCTGCCGTTCAGCACGCGCACCGCGCCCAGTTGCACGATATCGTCTTTATGCGGCAGCAGCCCCGTGGTTTCCGTGTCAAAGACCGAAAAACACAGATCGAGCAGCTCGCAATCGTGCAGATGGCGTTCGGCGTCTCGGGTGGTCCGGTCCAGCAAATCGAAATCATAAACCAAGGGGCGCGCGGCATCCGGGGATATGTCCAGCGTCTGGCTGTCGATCACCATCAGGTAGCCTCCGCCCTCCATCGGCTTCAGCTTGAGGTCAAAGGTGCGGGACTTGTCCTTTGACGGCGCGGTCAAAGTCACGTCCTTGCCGGTTTTCTGGAGCGTGCGCACCGATGCGGTCAGCGTCGACGCGTCGAAATACTCGGTCACTGGTGCGTTCAAACGGGGCACCCCGATAAGCGCCAGCACCTCTGCCGCCTGACCGTCGTACAGAACGATCTGACCATCCGGGTTCACCAGAATGGTCGCCACCGGGATTTCGGTCAAAAGGGCGGTCAGCCGCGCCTTTTCAGCGGTCAGCCGCGCCGTTTCCGACGCAACCGCCTGCGCGGTGTTCAGCGCGGTTTCGTTCAATTGCTTGGCCACGGCTGATGCGGCAGGGGCCAGATCACCCAGATAGCGCGCGGCCCGCATATCCATGTCGCGATCCACCCCGGCATGGGCGCGTGTGCGCATGTCGGCGGCAAGGCGTTCGATCGGCTTGGCGACGTTTTCATCGAACAACAGCCAGATGGTGACGGTCAATGCAAGGATCAGAAACGCGGCAAGGATCGCGGCCAGAGTGAACCCGTTGGCGGTGGTGGTTTCGACCGCGCGCGCATACCCGAACCAAAGCGCCGCGCCCACAGAGGCCAACCCGCCCAAACCCAGCAGGCAGAAAAACAGGAAGATACGCAGTCGCAGGCTCAGTTTGGCGAACATGGGGTCAACTCCTTTGGCACACTCCGGTCACGATGGGATCGTCGGCAGGCACGTCGCGCCAGACAGGCGGGCTTTCATCGCCCAGAGCAGGATCTGCGCGCTGGCCCGTGGCACAATTCACCATGATTTCAACGGCCTGCACGGTGCTCCAGCGGCCGAAGAAATAGAGATCGGCGAGAAACAGGTCGGGTTGGTCCGCGTTGGGGCGGATGTTGTCCTGATCCACGGCCACGAACCGATCAATATACGGGACGAGATAAGTCCAGGGCCGATAGACCGCCGTGGATTCAACCGTTTGCACGACGTTTAGCCCCTCTGGCATATTGCCCGAGGTACGCGCGTACCAGCTGTATTCACTGCTGATCGTGGTGCCCAGCATCGCGGCACCTGCGGCAACCGGGATGATCCATTTGGGCAAGCGGTTGCCGGTCAGGCGCGTGATCAGCATCATCACACCCGCACCACCCAGACCTGCGAAGATCACGCCGATCAATTCCAGAAACATGAGTTCTCCTCCCTGTCCGCCGCGTTACCCAAGCATTCCGCGCCCGTGGCCCACTGCGGACTGCATGGACTTTATCACCACAAACGCATCCCTTAGATGACTTCGCTCAAAATCGGACAGATTTGTTGGGCTCAGATAATTGTCGGGGGCCTGTCCGGCACGCACCTGTGCGGCCTGATGGTCCAGCCGCGTTTCCGCAATCAGATCATAGGCATCGCGCAGGTCCTGCCCACCCGACGCGCTTAGAACACCGGCGGCCATCGCCGCGTCCAGACGTGCGGCGGTGTTGGCGGGGGTCAGCTGGCCTTGCAGCGCGTAGATGCGGCCCAGATCCACCACCGGAACGACGCCGTTATGTTTCAGATCAATGTGGTTCTTGTGTTCGCCCGAGCGAATGGTTGCAAAGCCCCGCAGCAAACCCAGGGGCGGCGTATGCTTGAGCGAATTGGACACCATATGCGCGACGAAAATCGAATTGGCCGACGCTTTGGCAAGCGTCTCGGCGTGCAGATCATCGAACAGCCGCACGGTGCCGCCAATGGGACGCAGGTCGAACATTACGCTGGCCAGCATCTGTGCTTCGGGGTTCGGCGTCTTGATCCAGCCGGCAAAATAGTCGCGCCACACGCGCACCGGCTGCCGCCAGCGCGGGTTGGTCGCCATCATGTCGCCGGGGCAATAGACGTACCCGCAGGTATCCAGCCCGTCACATACAAACCGGGCCAGCGCTTCGAAATACGCCATGTCCGCATCCGCCATGCTGTCGTCAATGAACAGGCAATTGTCCTGATCGCTGACGCCGGTTTGTTCCTGACGCCCCTGGCTTCCACAAGCGAGCCATAAATAGGGCACCGGTGGCGCGCCCAACGCGGCTTCCGCCAAGGCCAGCAAGCGGCGTGTTGCGGTGTCCGCGATGTCGGTGATCAGGCGTGTGATAACCTCGTGCCGATTGCCACCCGCGACCAGCTGCGCCAGCAGTTGCGGAATGCGGGCTGTGACCTTGGCCATCTCCTCTGCACTGGTGGACCGCGCGATTTCCGACACCAGTTCGGCCGAACTGACCGCCTGAAACCGGGTGAGGTCTGTTTGCGTCACGATCCCGACCAATTGACCGGCCTGCGTGACGGGCACGTGGCCAATGCGCCGTTCCATCATCATGTGCAACACATCCGACCCGATGGCCGAAGGGGTGAGAGTGACGGGATCGGGCGTCATGACGTCGGAGATCGGTGTGTCGAAGGGCAGGCCATTGCCCACCACTTTTCCTGACAGGTCGCGCACCGTTACGATGCCGCGCAGCGTTTCGCTGTCGGAAATGCAGATCGACGAGACATGCGCGTCCCGCATCAGGCGCGCGGCGTCTTGAACGGGTGTGTCGGGTGCGCATGTCAGCGGCGACCGCGCCATCAACTCCTCGACCCGGGTGGTGGCCAGATCGGCTTTTGTCGGCCGGTCTGCGCGGCTGCGATCAAAGAATTTCTTGAAGGTCGGATCGCCTTGCATCGTCTGATGGAACTGCCGTGCCGGAAGCAGCAACAGGATTGTATCGACCACGGCACGGGCCGAGGTCACGCTGGTCCCGTCACGCAGCAAACCACGTTCACCGAAAGAGTTGCGCGGCCCAAGCAGGGACAGGGGCACGCCATGTTCGTCACGGATTTCGACCTCGCCTTCAAACACCACGAACAGCCCATCCAACGGCTTGCCGAGCGCGTAGACATCTTCACCGGCCACGAAGGACTGAACGGAAAACGCGTCAATCAGCGTGTGAAGCGCGGCGGGCTCCATCGCGTCATATGGATGAATGGCCGACAGAAACTGAGCCAGCGTCGCGGCATCGGGGGTCATGGAGGCACTTTCCCTTCAAATTAAGAGGTTCCGCCCGAAATCTTCGGCGCGGAACCCCCTGGAAACAGATGCGCCGCCATACCGGCGGCGCATTGCGATGTTTAGTGGTCCTGCGCCGCGCCTGCGCCACGGGGGACACGAACGCTTTCGACCAGCTCTTCGATCTCTTGCGGGATCGCTTCGGTCATCTTGGACACGGTGAAGGCAACCGCAAAGTTGATCATCGCACCAATCGCACCGAAGGACGTGGACTTCACGGTACCCAGCAGCGGATCAGCGTCAGAGAAGCTGTTCGTGTCAGGAATGAAGAACCAACCCTTATGCAGGAAGATGTAGAGCAACGTGACCAACAGACCGGCCAGCATGCCTGCAACCGCACCCTTGTTGTTCACCTTGGTAAAGATGCCCATCATCAGTGCCGGGAAGATCGACGCCGCCGCCAGACCAAAGGCAAGGGCCACCGTTTGCGCCGCAAAGCCCGGAGGATTGAGGCCCAGATAGGTCGCCACCGCAATCGCCACCGCCATTGCAACCCGCGCTGACAAGAGCTCGCCTTTTTCCGAGATACCCGGATTGATGGAGCCTTTGATCAGGTCGTGAGACACAGCCGAGGAAATCGCCAACAGAAGACCCGCCGCCGTGGACAAGGCCGCCGCAAGGCCACCCGCCGCCACAAGACCGATCACCCAGCCCGGAAGGTTGGCAATCTCGGGGTTCGCCAGAACAAGGATGTCCCGGTTGAAGTTGGTCAACTCGTTCTCGGATCCCCAGCCAGCGGCTTCTGCCTTGGCAACGGATTCGGGGTTCTTGTCGTTGAAATACGCAATCCGACCGTCACCGTTCTTGTCTTCCCAACCCAGAAGGCCGGTTTTCTGCCACGTCGCCATCCAATCATAGCGCGCATCGTTTTCGATCATTTCGACCGAGACAGGTTCAGACGATGTGCCGTTTGGCCACATCATGTCGCTGATGTTCAGGCGTGCCATCGCACCAACAGCAGGCGCTGTGAGATAGAGCAGGGCGATGAACACAAGTGTCCAGCCAGCGGACCAACGTGCATCCGCAACACGGGGAACCGTGAAGAAGCGCATGATGACGTGGGGCAGACCCGCGGTGCCGATCATCAGGGACAGCGTGAACAGAACCATGTTGAACGTGTCGCCATGGTGGGCGGTGTACTCATTGAAGCCCAGTTCAACGACGATCTGGTCGAGCTTTTCAAGCAGCGGCGTGCCGGACGCCGTGTGCTCGCCAAACAGGCCAAGCGCCGGGATCGGGTTGCCCGTCAACTGCAACGAGATGAAAACGGCCGGGATCGTGTAGGCCATGATCAGAACGCAGTACTGTGCCACCTGGGTGTAGGTCACACCTTTCATGCCGCCGAACACGGCGTAGGCGAACACAACACAGGCCCCGATTAGAAGACCGGCTGTGTTGGACACTTCAAGGAAACGGCCAAACGCAACACCCACACCGGTCATCTGACCGATCACGTAGGTGGTCGACGCCACGATCAGACAGATCACGGCAACCACACGGGCTGTCGGGCTGTAGAACCGGTCACCGATGAATTCGGACACGGTGTATTTGCCGAACTTGCGCAGGTAGGGGGCAAGCAGCAGCGCCAAAAGCACGTAACCACCGGTCCAGCCCATCAGGAAGGTCGAGTTGTCGTAGCCGGTAAAGGCAATCAGGCCCGCCATCGAGATGAACGAGGCTGCCGACATCCAGTCGGCGGCGGTCGCCATGCCGTTGGTAACGGGGTGAACGCCGCGACCGGCGGCGTAGAATTCAGACGTGGACCCGGCACGGGCCCAGATCGCGATGCCGATGTAGAGCGCAAAAGACGCGCCGACAAACAGCAGGTTGATTGTAAACTGATCCATTGCGCTTATTCCTCGACGCCGAATTCTTTATCGAGCTTGTTCATCCGCCAGGCGTAGAAAAAGATCAGCGCCAGGAAGACGAGGATCGATCCCTGCTGGGCGAACCAGAAACCAAGGTCCGTGCCGCCGACTTCGATGCCCGACAGCATGGGGCGCAGCAGGATGCCGAACCCGAATGAGACCAGCGCCCAGATAACGAGGCTGATCAAGATGATACGTACGTTTGCCGCCCAGTATCCCGCGTCGTTTTTTGCGGTGTCCTGCGCCGTTTGAGATGAATGGTCCGCCATGTTGCGGCTCCTCCTTTTCCTCCAGTGACACATACCCACACGGGTATGCGCGTCCCGCGTTCCCGGCCCCTTGTGTCGGAGCCGTGAACCGCCACCACCCGTCAGGCGGTGGCTGTCTTCACGATCGCGCCCAATTCGGTTGCGATGTCGTTGATGGCTCCCATGGCATTCACGCGGGCAAGTGCGCCCTGCGCCTGGTAAAATGCAATCAGGGGAGATGTTTGTGCATGATATGCCTCAAGCCGCGCCGCGACCGTTTCCGCATTATCATCTGCTCTGCGTTTGAACTCGGTGGCTTGGCACTTGTCGCAGACGCCTGCGGTTGCCGGGGCCTTGAACGTGTCGTGATAGCCTTCGCCGCACCCGGCACAGGTGAAACGGCCCGAAATCCGCGTCACCATCGCCGCGTCATCCACATCGAGGCTGATCGCTGCGTTGATCTTTTGGCCTGTCTCCGCCAGCAGCGTGTCCAATGCCTCCGCCTGAACTGTCGTGCGCGGGAACCCATCCAGAATGACACCGCGCGCACAATCGTCGTCGGCCAGACGGTCGCGCAGGATGGCGATGACGATGTCATCGCTCACCAGTTCGCCCGCATCCATCACGGCCTTGGCGCTTTTCCCGGCCTCTGTGCCTGCAGCCACTGCGGCCCGAAGAAGATCGCCGGTGCTCAGTTGGACAAGACCGAACTGCTCTTCCAGCATCCGGGCCTGCGTGCCTTTGCCGGCCCCCGGGGGGCCAAGCAGGATCAGGACAGGGGCGGTTGTCGGGTGTGTTGTGCCGTCCATCATGACCTTACCCCCGGTTCATCCGGTTATTGATGAGGTCCTCGACGACGGAGGGATCAGCGAGTGTTGAGGTATCGCCAAGCGCGCCGTAGTCGTTTTCTGCGATCTTGCGCAGGATGCGGCGCATGATCTTTCCCGAGCGGGTTTTCGGCAGGCCGGGGGCCCACTG
>NZ_JALKAO010000029.1 GCF_023015985.1 Marivita sp. S6314 | reverse complement strand
TAATCAAAAACAACCTCATGGGTGAGGCCGGCGTAAACCAAATATCCACCTGTTGAGTGCACAACCCCCTTGGGCTGCCCGGTCGAGCCCGATGTGTAGAGAATGAAAAGGGGATCTTCGGCATTCATTTCAGCAGGTTGGCTGACATCTGACGCCTCGAGCGCCATTTCGTTGTAGTCATAGTCGCGCCCGTCGATCCAGGTGGTCTGGCCACCGGTGCGCTTGACGACAAGGCATTTGACACTGTCCTTGCAGTGCAGCAGCGCCGCGTCGGCATTGGATTTGAGCGGTGTCTTGCGGCCCCCGCGCGGGGCTTCGTCGGCGGTGATCACCACCTTGGCGTCCGACCCGTTCACTCGCGCCGCCAGCGCATCGGGGGAAAAGCCGGCAAACACAATCGAGTGGATCGCACCGATCCGCGCGCAGGCCAGCATGGCATAGGCGGCTTCGGGGATCATCGGCAGGTAGATCACCACCCGGTCGCCTTTGCG
>NZ_JALKAO010000028.1 GCF_023015985.1 Marivita sp. S6314 | reverse complement strand
TAATCAAAAACAACCTCATGGGTGAGGCCGGCGTAAACCAAATATCCACCTGTTGAGTGCACAACCCCCTTGGGCTGCCCGGTCGAGCCCGATGTATACAGGATGAAAAGGGGATCTTCGGCATTCATTTCAGCAGGTTGGCTGACATCTGACGCTTCAAGCGCCATTTCGTTGTAGTCATAGTCGCGCCCATCGATCCAGGTGGTCTGGCCACCGGTGCGCTTGACGACAAGGCACTTCACGCTGTCCTTGCAGTGCAGCAGCGCCGCGTCGGCGTTGGACTTGAGCGGTGTCTTGCGGCCCCCGCGCGGAGCTTCGTCGGCGGTGATCACCACCTTGGCGTCCGACCCGTTTACACGCGCCGCCAGCGCATCGGGAGAAAAGCCGGCAAACACGATCGAGTGGATCGCACCGATCCGCGCGCAGGCCAGCATGGCATAGGCGGCTTCGGGGATCATCGGCAGGTAGATCACCACCCGGTCGCCTTTGCG
>NZ_JALKAO010000027.1 GCF_023015985.1 Marivita sp. S6314 | reverse complement strand
GCGCCGGGCAGCGGGGTCAGCAGGTGCCCGCCGGTTTCGGTCTGCCACCAGGTGTCCACGATGGGGCAGCGGCCGCCACCGATGACGTCGTTGTACCAGTTCCACGCCTCGGGGTTGATCGGTTCGCCCACCGTGCCGAGGATTCGCAAGGACGATAGATCGCATTTGGTTGCGAATTCGTTACCCTGGCCCATCAAGGCGCGGATCGCGGTCGGGGCGGTGTAGAACTGATTTACCTTGTGTTTTTCGCAAACTTGCCAAAAACGTGACGCATCCGGATAGGTCGGCACACCTTCGAACATCAGCGTGGTCGCGCCGTTGGCTAAGGGCCCGTAAACAATATAGGAATGCCCGGTGACCCACCCCACATCGGCGGTGCACCAGTAGATGTCGCCATCGTGGTAATCAAAAACAACCTCATGGGTGAGGCCGGCGTAAACCAAATATCCACCTGTTGAGTGCACAACCCCCTTGGGCTGCCCGGTCGAGCCCGATGT
>NZ_JALKAO010000026.1 GCF_023015985.1 Marivita sp. S6314 | reverse complement strand
CGTGGCATCACGATCTCCACGGCACACGTGGAATACGAAACCGACGCGCGTCACTACGCCCACGTCGACTGCCCCGGCCACGCCGACTACGTGAAAAACATGATCACCGGTGCGGCGCAGATGGACGGTGCGATCCTCGTTGTGAACGCGGCGGATGGCCCGATGCCACAGACACGCGAGCACATCCTGCTCGGCCGCCAGGTCGGTATCCCCGCCATGGTCGTCTTCATGAACAAGGTGGACCAGGTCGACGATGAAGAGCTGCTTGAGCTCGTCGAGATGGAAATCCGCGAACTGCTCTCCGAGTACGACTTCCCGGGCGACGACATTCCTGTCATCGCAGGCTCCGCTCTGGCGGCGATGGAAGGCCGTGACCCGGAAATCGGCGAGAACAAGATCCGCGAACTGATGGCCGCCGTGGACGAGTACATCCCGCAGCCCGAGCGCGCGATTGACCAGCCGTTCCTGATGCCGATCGAAGACGTGTTCTCGATCTCTGGCCGCGGGAC
>NZ_JALKAO010000025.1 GCF_023015985.1 Marivita sp. S6314 | reverse complement strand
CGTGGCATCACGATCTCCACGGCACACGTGGAATACGAAACCGACGCGCGTCACTACGCCCACGTCGACTGCCCCGGCCACGCCGACTACGTGAAGAACATGATCACCGGTGCGGCGCAGATGGACGGCGCGATCCTCGTGGTGAACGCAGCGGACGGCCCGATGCCACAGACACGCGAGCACATCCTCTTGGGCCGGCAGGTGGGTATCCCTGCCATGGTCGTGTTCATGAACAAGGTGGATCAGGTTGACGACGAGGAACTGCTTGAGCTGGTCGAGATGGAAATCCGCGAACTGCTCTCCGAGTACGACTTCCCGGGCGACGACATTCCTGTCATCGCAGGCTCCGCCCTGGCGGCGATGGAAGGCCGTGATCCCGAAATCGGCGAGAACAAGATCCGCGAACTGATGGCGGCCGTGGACGAGTACATCCCGCAGCCCGAGCGCGCGATTGACCAGCCGTTCCTGATGCCGATCGAAGACGTGTTCTCGATCTCTGGCCGCGGGAC
>NZ_JALKAO010000024.1 GCF_023015985.1 Marivita sp. S6314 | reverse complement strand
TACATGCCGACGCGCTGCAAAGCTTTGCCGATCCGCCCCCAAACCCCCTGTCTTTCATGGCCCGCACCGTCCCTGTGCACCCATGCGCAGAGCGGATCCACGCCGCTTTTTCGTCAAGTCCACTTTTGCGAGAGCCTCTGTGCACAGCTCGTGAATTCAAACACCGCGCCCCGGCCCCTAGCTTGATTGGTGTCGGACAGACAGCCCGACAACAGACACACAAACCACCGCACCACACCGGTGCACACCAACATCGAAACCCGCGCCGCAGACAGGCGCATCACATTAAAAAGGACCACCACAATGAAAACCCTCATCACAGCATCCGCCCTTGTTCTGACCGCTTTCGCAGCCTCCGCCTCTGTCGACACATCCGAGTTCGACACCTACGCCCCCGGCGTTGATGTCTCGACCCTGAGCGACGCCGAAGTGAACACCATCCTGTCGATCATCCACTCGGGCGACAGCGAAGGCGAAAAGCGCGCCGTCATCCAGGCACTTGTTAAGTAAACCCTCCCTCTTTCAAAGGACCAAAGTCATGAAAACTCTTATCGCATCCACCGCCCTCGTTCTGACAGCCTTCGCCGCAAGCGCCTCTGTCG
>NZ_JALKAO010000023.1 GCF_023015985.1 Marivita sp. S6314 | reverse complement strand
CGACAGAGGCGCTTGCGGCGAAGGCTGTCAGAACGAGGGCGGTGGATGCGATAAGAGTTTTCATGACTTTGGTCCTTTGAAAGAGGGAGGGTTTATTTAACGAGCGCCTGGATGACGGCGCGCTTTTCGCCTTCGCTGTCGCCCGAGTGGATGATCGACAGGATGGTGTTCACTTCGGCATCGCTCAGGGTCGAGACGTCAACGCCGGGGGCGTAGGTGTCGAACTCGGACGTGTCGACGGAGGCGGAGGCTGCGAAAGCGGTCAGAACAAGGGCGGATGCTGTGATGAGGGTTTTCATTGTGGTGGTCCTTTTCAATGTGATGCGCCTGACTGCGGCGCGGGTTTCGATGTTGCTGTGCACCGGTGTGGTGCGGTGAATGTTTTGTCTGTTGCCGGGCTGTCTGTCCGACACCAATCAAGCTAGGGGCCGAAGCGCGGTGTTTGAATTCACGAGCTGTGCACAGAGGCTCTCGCAAAAGTGGACTTGACGAAAAAGCGGCGTGAAACCGCTCTGCGCATGGGTGCACAGGGACGGTGCGGGCCATGAAAGACAGGGGGTTTGGGGGCGGATCGGCAAAGCTTTGCAGCGCGTCGGCATGTA
>NZ_JALKAO010000022.1 GCF_023015985.1 Marivita sp. S6314 | reverse complement strand
GGCAAAAGCCTTTCCGTCGATAACCTGTGCTGACATGGTCATGCTCCTTTTGGTGATCTGTGGGTCAGGATGGTGAGCGGTGGTCTATGTCGGAGCACCACAGCGCCGCATCCAGCCTCGCAATTAGAATTTACTGGAGCGGCCCGAGAATCTTCGTACGAAGATTCTCGCAGCCGGATATTAATTTCTGGCGAAGACAACCGCCTTCGCCAGTGCGTCAGAACAAACCTTCGATCTGCCCGTCTTCGTTCAGGTGGATGTTCTCCGCCGAGGGCACCCGTGGCAGGCCCGGCATCGTCATGATCTCACCGCAGACCACCACGATGAACCCGGCCCCCGCCGACAGCCGCACTTCGCGCACCGGCACCGAATGCCCCGTCGGCGCGCCACGCAGGTTCGGATCGGTCGAGAAGCTGTACTGCGTCTTCGCCATGCAAACCGGAAGATGCCCGTAGCCCTGCTCTTCCCAGAGCTTCAGCTGGTCGCGGATCTTCTTGTCCATCAGCGCCTCGTCGGCGCGGTAGATGCGCTTGGCGATGGTCTGGATCTTCTCGGCCAGCGGCATCTCGTCCGGGTAGATCGGCGCAAAATGCGCGCTGTCCTTTTCCGCCACCTCGGCCACCTTGCGCGCCAGGTCGGCAGAGCCTTCCGAGCCCAGCTCCCAGTGACGGCTCAGCACCGCTTCGGCACCATGTTCGGCCACGTAGGACTTGATCGCCTCCACTTCGGCATCGGTGTCGGTGACAAAGTGGTTGATCGCCACAACCACCGGCACGCCGAAGGA
>NZ_JALKAO010000021.1 GCF_023015985.1 Marivita sp. S6314 | reverse complement strand
GATCAACGAGGGAATGATCGGTCCAATTTAGCTGCAACGAGGTATTTCATACCCGGCAATCCGTTCAAGGATCATCGTTTCTACCGGAGATCATCCTTTGCGGTGATGCGCTGTTTTTACCGGTATCCGCTTGCCTGCCGAGACGTTCGCGATCTGTTGGGCAAACACGGCATCACTGTCGATCCTGCAAAGATGAAACGCTGGGTCGTCAAGTTCGGGCCCGAAATCGCCAGACGTTCCTTCGCGAGGCGTAGGCCCCGTGGTCTGAACCGGCACGTAGGTGAGATCTATGTCCGAGTAGATTGTAAGTGACGTTATCGCAGACGAGCCGTCGATCAGAGCGGCAAAGTGATCGATGTCCATCTGACTGCGCGAAGAGATGCGAAAGCCGCATGCGCCTTCTTTCCACAAGCACGCGAGACAGTGCGGATGTACGGGCCGGTCTCGGTGACAACTGATAAGACTCCAACCTACGCGCGTGTCATCGGTGAGATGAACGCTTACTCGTTCTCAAGGGACGAATTCGTGCAAGTGGATCGAATATGGCGAAACAACCGAATTGAGAGCGATCATGCGGCGCTCAAACGCATCACCGACCCAAGCCGTGGTTTCCAGTCATTGCGAACACTTAAAGCAATGTTGCAAGGCATCGAGGCCATTCGCATGATCAAAGGTGGCCATGTTTGTGATCCTCCGACCAAAGTTACCGGCAAAGTCCGCCTTCTGACCGAGCTGTTCGATCGGGCCGCCTGAATTAGGGCAATTCCGGGCCTCAGTCCGTCCTTGAGCGATCTACGCAACGATCC
>NZ_JALKAO010000020.1 GCF_023015985.1 Marivita sp. S6314 | reverse complement strand
CCATGTCATACAAGTCAGATATTGAAATAGCGCGTGAGGCGTCGAAGCGTCCGATTCAGGAGATTGGCGAGAAGATCGGGATCGGGACGGATGATCTTTTGCCGTACGGGCACGACAAGGCGAAGGTGAGCCAGGCGTTCATCAACTCGGTGCAGGACCGCAAGGATGGCAAGCTGATCCTTGTGACGGCGATCAACCCGACGCCGGCGGGCGAGGGCAAGACCACCACGACCGTGGGTCTGGGGGATGGTCTGAACCATATCGGCAAGAAGGCGATGATCTGTATCCGCGAGGCGTCGCTGGGGCCGAACTTCGGCATGAAGGGCGGCGCTGCGGGTGGCGGCTATGCGCAGGTTGTGCCGATGGAGGACATGAACCTGCATTTCACCGGCGATTTCCACGCCATCACATCGGCGCATTCGCTGCTGTCGGCGATGATCGACAACCACATCTACTGGGGCAACGAGGCCGAGATCGACGTGCGTCGGGTGGTCTGGCGGCGGGTTGTGGACATGAACGACCGGGCGCTGCGCCAGATCACGGCGTCTCTGGGCGGTGTGGCCAATGGCTTCCCGCGCGAGGCGGGGTTTGACATCACCGTGGCGTCCGAAGTCATGGCGATCCTGTGCCTGGCCAATGACCTCAAGGACCTGGAAAAGCGCCTGGGCGACATGATCGTGGCCTACCGCCGCGACCGCAGCCCGGTGTTCTGCCGCGATATCAAGGCGCAGGGCGCGATGACGGTTCTGCTCAAGGACGCGATGCAGCCGAACCTGGTGCAGACGCTGGAAAACAACCCGGCCTTCGTGCATGG
>NZ_JALKAO010000001.1 GCF_023015985.1 Marivita sp. S6314 | reverse complement strand
TCAGACACCGACCGCGCATACATCTCCTCGTACCGCGCCGCATCAACATGCGCCCGCGATACCAGATCGGACGAGGGGGGATAGGTTTTGGCTGTCATTTGGGATCCTCCTGTTTGGTCAAAACAAAACGCCCTTGCCTGGAAAAAGGCAAGGGCGGCAATAGTCGCAGCGTCTCATACGAAGCCGGGCTTAGATCGCCAGGTATTCGGCCCGCAGAGAGTCATTCTCCAGAACCTCTTCGGCGCTGCCGTCGAACACGATGGACCCTGTATCAAGGATGATGGCCCGGTCCGCCAGCTGCAGCGCGCGCACGGCGTTCTGTTCGACAAGGATGGTTGTCATGCCCTGTTCCTTGATGAGGCGCAGAGTCTTTTCGATCTCGTCGACGATCACCGGAGCAAGGCCTTCGTAAGGTTCGTCCAACAGCAGTACCTTGATGTCACGGGCGAGGGCGCGGGCGATGGACAGCATTTGCTGTTCCCCCCCCGAAAGTGTCACACCTTCCTGCTTGCGGCGTTCGCCAAGGCGCGGGAAGAGATCGTACAGACGCTCGATTGACCAGCCGATGGGTGGGGCAATCTGGGCCAGTTGCAGGTTTTCCTCGACCGTGAGACCAGGAATGATGCAGCGGTCTTCGGGGACAAGCCCAAGGCCGACACCGGCGGCTTCATACGAGGTCATGTTGTGCAGCGGCTTGTGATCCAGCCAAATCTCGCCGTGATTAACCTGTGGTTCATCCATCCGTGCGATAGAGCGCAAAGTGGTTGTTTTGCCCGCCCCGTTCCGACCCAGAAGAGCGAGGATTTCACCCTCGTGCACATTAAAGGAGATGCCCTGTACGATGTAGCTTTCACCATAATAGCTGTGCATGTCCCAGACGGACAGGAAGGCCGGGGCCGTTTCGGCCATGTTGCGGCCTTTTGAGAAGTCTGGTCTTACGTTCATATTTGTATCCCCCTTGGCGGGTGCCGGGCTGAAGCCCGGCCTACGGGTTGCGGTGTCGGCCGGGCATCCGCCCGGCACACGGGATCGCTTAGGCGGCTTCGCCGAGATAGGCCTCTTTGACCTTCGGGTGGCCCTTGATGTTCTCGGGTGAATCCTCGACCAGCGGGGTGCCCTGTGCGAGAACCGTGATCCGTTCAGCGAGAGAGAACACAACATGCATGTCGTGTTCGATGATCGCGATGGTGATGTCGCGTGTCTCTTTGATCTCTTTGAGCAGATCGATGGTATTGTTGGTATCCGCCCGCGCCATGCCTGCTGTCGGTTCATCGAGCAGCAGAAGCTTGGGGTTCTGAACAAGGCACATGGCCATTTCCAGCCGCCGTTTGTCACCGCGTGACATGGAGGCGGAATGCATGTTCCGCTTGTCGAGCATGTTCACGTCTTCAAGCATCTGTTCGGCCTGATCGCGCAATTCCGCTTCGGAGGTCACGGACCGAATGCCATGCAGCGCAAAGGAACCATCCCGACGGGCGAAACAGGGGATCAGCATGTTTTCCATCACCGTCAGATCCCCGAAGATCTCGGGAGTCTGGAATACGCGGCTGATGCCCATCTGGTTGATCTCGAACGGGGTGCGGCCGAGCACCGACTGGCCGTCAAACATCACCGAACCCGTGTCGGGGATCAGTTTTCCGACGAGGCAGTTGAGCAAGGTCGATTTGCCCGCACCATTGGGCCCGATGATCGCGTGCACGGTGTTTTCCGCGACGCTGAGGTTCACATCCCCCAGCGCCTGCAACCCGCCGAACCGCTTGTTGACGTCTTTGACTTCAAGAATTCCCATCTCAACGTCTCCTTATTCTGCAGGTTCAGTGGTGGCGGTTTTGGTGTCGTCGGTCTTCTTGCGACGCACCATCGCGGCCAGTTTCTGACCACCCTGGACAAGACCGCCGGGCAGGAAGATCACCACCAGCATGAAGATAATGCCAAGTGTCAGGTGCCAGCCTTTGCCGATGAACGGGTAGATCATTGTCACGACAATGTCCTCAAGCCCGTCGGGCAGGAAGGCGAACCAGCTGTGCAGGATGTCCGAGTTGATCTTGGAAATGATGTTTTCCATGTACTTGATCGCACCAGCCCCCAGAACCGGGCCGATCAGCGTACCAACGCCACCCAGGATGGTCATCAGCACCACCTCGCCGGAGGCTGTCCAGAACATGCGTTCGGGGCCGGCCAGCGGATCCATCGCGGCCATCAGGCCCCCGGCAAGACCGGCATACATGCCCGAGATCACGAACGCGGCCAGCATATAGGGACGGGGGTTCATGCCAGTATAGTTCAGACGTTGCTGGTTTGATTTGATCGACCTGAGCACCATGCCGAACGGGGATCGGAAAATGCGGATCGACAGGTAGAAGGCGAGCAGCATGATCACGGCGCTGAAGTAATAGCCCGCCGAGAAGGTAAAGACCCAATCGCCGACATTCAGTTCCGTGGCACTGCGCATCTCAAGGCCGAAGAGGCTAGGGACAGGGATGTTGCCGTCTGCCGTTGTCTGTGCGCCAAAGATGCGCGGGTCAGATTGCGTCAGTTGCAGACCGGTTTCCCCACCCGTCAGACCTTTTTGCAGGAGGCCTTGTTTATCGGGGCCGTCCATGTCGGTCGCCAGAACCGAATAGGCCAGCGAGTAGGACATCATTGCAAAGGCGAGTGTCAGGATCGAGAAGTAGATCCCCGACCGCCGCAGGCTGACGTAGCCAATCAGGATCGCAAAGATCCCCGAGGTGACAACGGACAAAGCCAGCGCTGGCAGCACGTTCATGCCAAAGAGCTTGAACATCCACATGGCGGCGTAGGATCCGACACCCAGAAAGGCCGCGTGGCCAAAGGACAGATACCCGGTCAGGCCAAACAGGATGTTAAATCCGATGGCAAAAATCCCGAAGATCACGAACCGCTGCATCAGGTCCGGGTATCCCGCGTTGAACTGCGCCCAGCCAGAGCTTTCCGGGAACGGGTTGAGCAGAAACGGTGCAAACACCACCAGTGCAACGACGAGCAGAAGGAGCGAGCCGTCTTTCTTGTTCAATCCAAACATGGCTTAATCCTCCATCACGCCTTTGCGCCCCATCAGACCGCGTGGACGGGTCAGAAGGATCACAATGGCGACGAGATAAATGATGATTTGGTTGAGGCCCGGCAGGATGTCGAGAACCTCGCGCATGGATGCAAAGCTTTCGAGGATGCCCAACAGGAAACCGGCCAGAACCGCCCCTGGCAGGGACCCCATGCCGCCGACAACAACCACAACAAAGCTCAGGACAAGGAAGTCCATCCCCATATGATAATTGGGCGAGGTGATCGGCGCGTACATCACGCCCGCCAAACCAGCGACCGCTGCCGCCAGGCCGAACATGATGGTGAAGCGCTTGTCGATATTGATGCCTAACAGACCCACGGTTTCGCGATCCGCCATGCCTGCCCGGACAACCATCCCGAAGGTGGTGAATTGCAGGAAGGCAAAGACAGCGCCGATAATCACAGCGGCAAAGGCGAAATAGACCAAACGCCAGTACGGATAGATGATCGTCCCCGGGTCAAAGCCAATGAGCGCGCCGAAATCGAACGATCCGATAAATGCCTCGGGGGCCGGGGTCGGGATCGGGTTCGCGCCGTAGAAATACTTGATGATCTCCTGAAGCACGATGGCAAGACCAAAGGTCACGAGGATCTGGTCCGCGTGCGGGCGCTTGTAGAAGTGCTTGATCAGCCCGCGCTCCATGATCACACCGATCAGGATCATCACCGGGATGGCCAGCAGGATCGACAGCGGCACCGCCCAGTCAATGATCGTGGCACCGGCGGTTTCCCCGAAGATGCTGTAGATATAGGGCACATCCCGGGTGGCTTGGTTGCCAAGGAAATCGACCTCTCCGGGGATTTCAACTTTGTGGCTCACGCTGATCAGGCGCGACAGGGTCACAGCGCAGAACGCGCCGATCATGAACAACGCGCCGTGCGCAAAGTTCACCACGCCCAGCGTGCCGAAGATGAGTGTCAGGCCCAGCGCGATCAGCGCATAGGCAGAGCCCTTATCGAGCCCGTTCAGAATTTGCAGAATTATGGCGTCCATTGCCCCACCCTTTGCGGTCAGAAGTGTGGAAGTGCAGACAGCCCCGGCTTAGGCCACGGGCTGAGGCAGAGAAGGGGCAGGCCCAAAGGCCCGCCCCGGAAAACAGCGGCTTAGGCGCCGTTGTTGCAGGAGCCCAACTGGCCACCTGCGAATTGCGGGTGATCGGGGGCGTATGTGACCTGATCCACCGGCGTGACTTCGACAATCTCAAGAAGGTCGAATTCGGAGGTCGGGTTTTCTTTCCCTTTCACAACCAGCACGTCTTTGAAGCACTGGTGATCGTCGCCACGGTACAATGTTGGACCGTTGCCCATGCCGTCGAATTCGAAGTCCTTGAGAGCTTCGCCAACCGCACATGGTGCGAAGGAGCCTGCACGCTCGACCGCGTCTGCATAGAGCAGCGCCTGAACGTAGCATGTGTGTGCCGCCTGGCTTGGCGGGAAGCCGTACTTGGTGCCAAAGGACTTTACGAACGCTTTGGAGCCTTCGTCCTGCAGCGACCAGTGCCAGTTTGTGGAACCGAAGATGCCCTTAACGTTGGCACCCGCACCCTTCGCCATCAGGCGGGAGTAGAGCGGAACAACGATTTCAAACTGTTTGCCGTTGGCGATCCGGTCACGCAGACCGAACTGCACCGCGTTGGTGAGCGAGTTCACCATGTTGCCGCCGTAGTGGTTGAGAACCAGAACGTCCGCATCCGACTGCAGAACCGGCGTGATGTAGGACGAGAAGTCCGTCTGTGTCAGCGGTGTCAGAACCGTGCCGACAGTTTCCCAGCCCATCGCCTCGGTCGAGGATTTGACAGCCTCTTCCGTGGTGTAGCCCCAGTTGTAGTCCGCTGTCAGGTGGTAGGCTTTACGATCGGTGCCGTAGTTTGCCGCCAGAACAGGCGCAAGTGCCGCACCGGACATGTATGAGTTAAAGAAGTGACGGAAGCCGTTGGCTTTCTTGTCTTTACCCGTTGTGTCGTTCGAGTGTGTCAGACCCGCCATGAAGATGATGCCGGCTTCCTGGCACAGCGCCTGAACGGCAACAGCCACACCCGAGGACGAGCCGCCTGTGATCATCACAGCGCCGTCTTTTTCGATCATCGACTTGGCCGATGCGCGCGCCGCGTCAGACTTTGTCTGCGTGTCGCCTGTGACGTATTCGACTTTCTTGCCAAGGATACCGTTGCCCTGAAGTGCCTTCGACGAGAAGGTGTTCAGCATGCCGCCGTCGCCTTCACCGTTCAGGTGCTCTACGGCCAGTTCATAGGCGCGCAGTTCGTCTGCGCCTTCGTCCGCGTAGGGGCCGGACTGTGGTACGTTGAAACCCAGTGTCACGGTCGATCCCGTGGGTGCGTTTGTGAAACCGCTGTCTTGCGCCGACAGATACGTCGGAAGCGCGAGGCCAGCGCCTGCGACTGCGCCGGTCTTCAGCACGCCACGGCGTGTCAGGTTGCCTTTGGACATATTATCCTCCCAATGTCTTTAAGGGTCTGGCAGCAATCCTCCCGCCGCCAATACCGCACATATGTGCAAATTGATTATCGGCTATGCATGGAAAACATAGCAATAAGCGCTTTGACCCAAACGATTTTTCTGTCAATAAATGCACAATGCATTGCAGAAATCTGTAAAAAAGTTTCTTCTGCGTTGCAGAAAGCGCTTGATTCATCACAGGATTTACCGATGCCCCGCGACACTCTGACAGGCAGCCGTATCCGCGAACGGCGCGTGATGGCGGGCATCAAACAGTCAGAGCTTGCCAAACGTGCGGATATCTCGCCCTCGTATCTGAACTTGATCGAACACAACCGTCGCAGAATCGGCGGGAAGTTGCTGGTCGATATTGCCTATGCGCTTGGGGTCGAACCGACGTCCCTGACCGAAGGGGCGGAAACGGCGCTTCTGGCCACCCTGCGCGAGGCCGCATCAGAGACCGACCTGCCTGCGGAAGAACTGTCGCGGGTCGAGGAATTCGCCGGGCGGTTTCCCGGCTGGGCACAGCTTTTGGCCGACACCCAGCGAAAGGTGGAAACCCTGCAGCGCAGCGTTGAAACCCTGACCGATCGCATGACGCATGACCCGCATCTGGCGGCATCGCTGCACGAAATGCTGTCCACGGTCACCGCGATCCGGTCCGCGGCCTCGATCCTTGCGGAGCCGGGGGATATCGAACCGGAATGGCAACGCCGCTTCAATCGCAACATCTACGAAGACAGCGCCCGTCTGGCCGATACCAGCCGCTCTTTGGCGCAATATCTGGAAGAAGTAGACAGCGAGGCGTCTGAAACCAACGCGCCGCAAGATGAAATCGACGCCGTGTTTCAACAAGCCGGATTCCATTTCCCGATGCTGGAAACCGCCGAGGCCGATGTCGACAGCGTGGTTGCGCATTTCGGGGCAGACCTATCGCAATCGGCACGCTGGTTGTTGCACTTGGCGTTGACGCGATACCGTCAGGATGCGGCGAAAATCCCGCTGAACGCCTGCGCAGAGGTTATTGATCGCACGGGGGCCGATCCGCTGGCCCTTGCCGATGCGTTCGACACTGATATCCCAACCGCGATGCGCCGCTTGGCGCAGATGCCGGACGAGGGCCTTGCCGATCCGGTTGGACTTGCCATCTGTGACGGGGCGGGCGTGACCACGTTCCGCAAGCCGCTGCCGGAATTCCCGCTGCCGCGTCTGGGCGCCGGATGTTCGCTCTGGCCGCTGTATCGTGCGCTGACGCGCCCGATGCTGGTGTATTCGCAATTGCTGGAACAATCATCGCGCGCCGCATCCCGGCATCGCGCAATCGCCGTGGCGCAACCGATCCGCCGCGGCAAGCTGGGCGAAGAGGTGCATTTCGAAAGCCACATGCTGATTGTGCCCGAACCCAGGACGAACACCGCCGAACCGGTGCATGAAGTGGGGCTGACCTGTCGCATCTGCCCTCATCCCGATTGCGAGGTCCGGCGCGAGTTGTCGATTTTGGTGGCGACAAAAGGCCAGAATTTTTGACACATTGCCCATTCAGCGTATTAGTCTAGGCACACGGGTGACGTAACACGAAGACGACCGGTGATGAATTGCACCGGTAGGGGGGCAGATGTCGAAACAGGTGTTGTTGATCGAAGATGAGCCAAACATCATCGAGGCGATCAGCTTTATTCTGTCGCGCGATGGCTGGTCGGTCAAAACCCATTCGAACGGGGCGGATGCCGTTGACAAGGTCAAGGAACGACAGCCGGATGTGCTGATCCTTGATGTCATGCTGCCGGGCAAAAGCGGCTACGACATCCTGCGCGAACTGCGCGATGATCCCAACCATTCAGAGCTTCCCGTTCTGATGTTGACCGCGCGCGGGCAAACCAAGGACCGGGAAATCGCCGAACGCGCCGGGTGCAACGCGTTTATGACCAAACCCTTTTCCAACGCCGACATGTTGGAGACCGTGAGAACCTTGGCCGCCAAATGACCGAACCGTCCGACAGGCCCGTTGCGTCAGCAGTCTTTCATGAACGAAAGACCTATCGTCGCCGCAGGGTCATTGATGCGGCCCGGATTGCGCCATTCCTGACGGTCTTTCTCTGGAGCATTCCACTGGTCTGGCCGCAAACCGGCGAAGACCGGGTCAGCAGCGCGTCGGCGCTGATCTATATCTTCGCCGTCTGGGCCGGTGTCATTTTGCTGACCTTCGGCCTGTCGCGCGCCTTGGCAAAGTCGATGGACCCACAGGTGGACGACGACAGATGAGCACGCTCAACCTTCTGCTGATCGTGTGCCTTGGCTATGTGTCGTTCCTGTTCTTCGTGGCGTTTGCCGCAGACCGGATGGCCATGCAGGGGCGCAAGGCGTGGTTGCGCTCACCGCTGATCTACACGCTGTCTCTGTCGATCTATTGCACCGCCTGGACGTTTTACGGCGCGGTCGGGTCGGCCGCGCGGACGGGGTTTGAATATCTGACCATCTATCTGGGGCCAACGCTGGTCATGGTCAGCTGGTGGTGGCTGCTGCGCAAACTGATCCGTATTGGCCGCACCCAGAAAATCACCTCGATTGCTGACCTGATTTCGTCCCGATACGGCAAATCCAGCCTGCTGGCCGCCGGTGTCACGATATTGGCCGTGATCGGCACAACGCCCTATATCGCGCTGCAATTGCAGTCGGTCACCTTGTCGTTTTCGGTCTTCGCCACCGATGCGGATGGCGCGTCCGCGGATGGCAATGGCAATCTGGCGCTGTGGCTGTCGCTTGGGATGGCGCTGTTTACGGTGCTTTTCGGCACCCGGAACCTTGATGCGAAGGAACGCCATGACGGGGTTGTCATGGCCATCGCGATCGAGGCTGTGGTCAAGCTGGTTGCGCTGCTTTCGGTTGGCATCTTTGTTGTCTGGGGGGTCACCGGCGGTGTGTCCGAGGCTTTGGCCCGGATCGAGGTGTCCGAGTTCGGGCACTGGCAAACCGACCGCAGCCGGTGGGCGGGGTTGATCTTCCTCTCTGCTGCCGCCGTCCTTTGCCTGCCGCGTATGTTCCAGGTGCTGGTGGTCGAAAACGACGACGAAAGCCACCTGCGCACCGCCAGTTGGGCCTTTCCGCTGTATCTCGGGTTGATGAGCCTGTTTGTCGTGCCGATTGCGGTTGTTGGCCTTGATGTGCTGCCTGACGGGTCGAACCCGGACCTGTTTGTCCTGACCATCCCCCTCGCGCTGGGGCAGGACGGGTTGGCAATGCTGTCTTTCCTTGGCGGGTTCAGCTCGGCCACCTCCATGGTGATCGTTGCGGCGATTGCACTGTCGACGATGGTGTCGAACCATATCGTGATGCCGATCTGGCTCAAATTGCTGCCCAGTGGCGCAAGCGTGTCGGGCGATGTGCGCCATACGGTTCTGCTGTCGCGCCGTATTTCGATCGTGGCAGTGGTGATGCTGGGGTATTTCTATTTTCGCATGTCAAGCGGCGGTGAGGCCCTGTCAGCCATCGGTCTTGTGGCCTTTTGCGGACTGGCGCAGGTCTTGCCCGCCATGCTGGGCGGCGTGTTCTGGCGCGGCGCAACCCGGCTTGGGGCGTTTGCCGGGCTGACACTGGGCTTTGCAATCTGGCTCTATACACTGTTCCTGCCAAGCTTTGGCGCGGGGACGGTTCTACCCTTGTCGCTGGTCGAAAACGGATTGTTCGGATTGGTTTGGTTGAAACCCGATGCGCTGTTCGGCATCGAAGGCATCGACCCGCTGATGCATGCATTGTTGTGGAGCATGGCCTTCAACGTCTCTGGCTTTGTGCTGGTGTCGCTGGTGACATTCCCGTCCCCGCTTGAACGGCTGCAGGCGGCGCAATTCGTCAATATCTTTGATCGCTCCACCAATGCCCGAAGCTGGTCGCGCGGCGGGGCCGAGGCCGAAGAACTGATGATCATGGCGCAGCGCATTCTGGGTGCCAAGGAAGCGCAGGTGCTGTTTGCGGAATATGCCGCAAAGCAGGGTGTGCGCGGGGATCTGCCGGACCCGACACCGGATTTCCTTGAAGTGCTGGAGCGCGAACTGGGCAGTTCGGTCGGTGCGGCCACGGCCCATGCGATGGTGGGGCAGATCACCGGCGGTATGGCGGTGTCGGTCGAAGACCTGATGGCGGTGGCGGATGAGACGGCGCAGATGCTCGAATACTCGGCCCGGCTCAAGGAACAGTCCGAAGAACTCAGCCGCACCGCGCTGGAATTGCGCAACGCGAACCAGAAACTCACCCGGCTTTCGATCCAGAAGGATGCGTTTCTCAGCCAGATCAGCCATGAATTGCGCACGCCCATGACCTCGATCCGCGCGTTTTCGGAAATCCTGCGCGACACCGACCAGATGAACCCTGAAGACCAGTCGCGCTATGCGTCCATCATCCATGACGAAGCCCAGCGTCTGACACGGTTGCTCGATGATCTTCTGGATCTGAGCGTGGTGGAAAACGGACAGGTGAACCTGAACATCCGCGAAGGCACGCTGAAGGACGCTCTGGATCGGGCCGTGGCTTCAGCCGGGATCGGAGAGGACGGCGTGCATCTGGACATCACCCGTGTCCCACAGCGCGAAGATCTCATGCTTGAGACCGATCTTGACCGCCTGAGCCAGGTGTTCATCAATCTGATCGCCAATGCCCGCAAATACTGTGATGCGGACTGCCCGAAACTGGCCATTCGCGTCATGCAAGAGGCAGATCGCGTGGTGATTGATTTCCATGACAACGGCTCGGGCATTTCCCCCGAAGCCGCCGATATGATCTTTGAAAAATTCGCCCGCGTCAGCGATCAGAAAGCGGGGGGCGCAGGGCTTGGGTTGGCCATTTGCCGCCAGGTGATGACCCGTCTGGGCGGCTCGGTCGATTACATTCCGTCCCAGACCGGCGCGACGTTCCGTGTGGTGTTGCCGTACCGGCTGGCGATGGCGGCGCAGTAACCGGGCGAATAACTGCGGCGCTAAACCCTTGGTAACCAATTCCCGCAATAACGGTGGGATGACGGCGACAAGGGATCACAAGTGGCCATGACAGACGACGCACCTGACTCCGTTCTGGAACGCAAGGCGCAGGCGCAGCGCAAGGCGTTGGGCGTCGGCGCGGTGTCGGTCCCGCGGGCACTGGCGCGCAGCCTGTCGATTGCGGCGGATGCGTTGTGGGGGTTGGGTCTGTCTTGCGATCTTGTGCACCATGACAGCTCTGCCGCCGACCGCGCGCTGCGCTACGTGACGCCGGATCAGCTTTTGCTGGTGCTGGAAACCGAAACCGGTGCGCGCGGATTGGTGGCAGTTGACCGGTCGCTGCTGACTGGACTGATTGAAATCCAGACCCTGGGCAAGGTCACGCAATTTCCGTTGGACGACCGCCGCTTTACCCCCACCGATGCCGCGATGGTTGCGCCGTTGCTGAACGCGGCGCTGCCACGCTGTGCGTCCATGTTGTCCACCCAACCGGACATGGCGCACCTGCACGGCTTTGCCTTTGGCGCCTTGGTGGACGATCTTCAGGCGGCCACACTGGCGCTTGAGGCTGACGCGTATCAGGTCCTTGTCTACACGATCAATCTGGAGGGGGAGACGCGAACCGGGCGCGCGGTCTTCTGTTTTCCGGAACCCGTGGCAGACGCGATGGATGCCAAGGGTGGGCAGCAGGGCAAGTATCGCGCGGTGCTTCAACTGGTGCCCACACGCATGCATGCGGTTCTGACGCGCATCCATCTGCCGCTGTCAAAGGCCCGCGCGCTGCGGCCGGGGGATGTGCTGGAGATATCACCGGGCGCGGTGACCACGGCATCGCTTGTCGTCGATGGCGGCTTTGTTGCGGCGCAGGGAAAGCTGGGCCAGCTCAACGGCTTTAGGGCATTGCGCATCGGATCGGAAGATCCCCGCGCGCCGCGCGCCGCGCCGTCCGATCCCGTCTTGTCCGGGCCGGATGCACCATCACCGGTCGATCAGGGGTCACAGACCGCGACCGATGCCACGGTGCTGGACACCCTGCCGTCGTCGATGGATGGCGTTGCCGACGCGATGAACCCGCTTGCGACCTAGCGCGCGCCGGCGGCCAGTGCGTCAAGTGTCGGGCGCATACCGCTCAAATCATAGCCGGCACGACCGGTCGCGTCGAGGATGGCATCGGCATCCATCTGCCCCGCCTGACTCAGGGCCCAGACGATCGAACAGCGCGTGCCAGATGCGCAATAGGCCAGCACGGGACCCTCTGCTTGCGCAACCAGCGCGGCCTGTTCTGCAACCCGGTCCGGTGTCATCGTCTGATGGGTCAGCGGAAGAACCTCGAACCGCAGACCGGCGGCCTCAACCGCCGCGCGCATGGCGTCCGATTGGTGCGATGGCGGCACCTCGGCGTCCGGGCGGTTGCAGATCACCATCGCGATGCCCGCATCCTTGATGGCAGGCGCGTCTTCGGGGTTGATCTGCGGAGAGACGTGATAGCGGTCGGTGATGTGACGAATATCCATGAAAATGTCCTACTGCGCCTCTGCGGGCCTGTCCAGCCACCCCCGTACGCTGGGCATGGTCGCCATCCCGACCAGCATCGCGGCCAGAAAGATCAGCCCCTCGAAACCGCCATAACTCAGCGATGCGATGGCCGGACCCGGGCACAGGCCCACCAGACCCCAACCCATGCCGAACATCACCGACCCCAGCACAAGGTTGCGCCCCAGCTTCGGTGTCGGAGCCGGGGGCATCGCATCGCCCAGCAGCGCAAACCGGCGTTTTTCCGCAATCCGCCACGCAATCGCCATCGGCAGGATCGCCCCACCCATGACAAAGGCCAGTGTCGGGTCCCAATTGCCGAAGATGTCCAGCCAGCCCTGAACCTTTCGCGTGTCGGTCATGCCCGACACGAACAAACCGGCGCCGAACAGGCTACCCGCGAGAAACGCAAACACCGCACGCATCAGATCACCCCCAGCAGATGGCGGAAGACGACAACGGTCAGCCCGCCCGCCAGGATATAAAACACGGTGGCCACCATGCCCCGCAACGACAGCCGCGAAATGCCGCAAACGCCGTGACCGGAGGTGCATCCGTTGGCAAGCCGCGTGCCAAAGCCCACCAGCAGCCCGGCAGCGATCAAAAGCGCGATATTGCTGGTGACATGGGTGTCCTTCGGTCCCAGGATCCCCAACAGGATCAGCGGAACCAATGCCACGCCAGCCAAGAAGCTTAGTCTTTCGGACATCGTGTTGCGCCCGCTGCCATCGACAAGACCGCCGATGATGCCACTGGCCCCCATCACGCGCCCGTTCGCAAGCAGATACACAGCCCCGCCTGTGCCGATCAGCATGCCGCCGATCAGGCCATACAACCAATCTGGGTTCATTGTTTTATAATCCGTTTACTGGAACTTTAAGAAAGACGTGCCCATCCTCATCCGCAGGCGGCATCTGCCCCGCGCGCATGTTCACCTGAAGCGATGGGATGATCAGTTTCGGCATGGCAAGCGATGCGTCGCGCTTGTCGCGCATCTCGATAAAGGTCTCTTTCGGTGCGCCGCCGCCGACATGGACGTTGCGGGCCTTTTGCTCGCCCACCGTGGTTTCCCACGCGAATTCTTCGCGCCCGGGGGCCTTGTAGTCATGGCCCACGAAAATCCGTGTCTCATCCGGCAGGGCGAGAATGCGCTGCACGCTGTCATACAGATCCGAAGACGACCCGCCCGGGAAATCGCATCGCGCGGTGCCAAAATCGGGCATGAAAAGCGTATCGCCCACAAAGGCCGCGTCGCCGATCACGTAGGTCAGACAGGCAGGGGTGTGCCCCGGCGTGTGCAGAACATCCGCCCGCATCTGACCAATGTGAAAGCTGTCGCCATCGTGGAACAATTGATCGAATTGGCTGCCGTCGCGCTGAAATTCCGTGCCTTCGTTGAACACCTTGCCAAAGGTGTCCTGCACCACTTGGATCCGGTCACCGATCCCGATCTTGCCGCCCAGCGCTTCTTGCAGATAGGGCGCGGCGCTCAGGTGGTCGGCATGCACATGGGTTTCCAAAAGCCACTGCACATCAAGATCATGCTCTTTGACAAAAGCGATGACCGCGTCCGCGCTTTTGGTATCCGTGCGGCCCGAGGCATAGTCGAAATCCAGAACGCTATCGACAATCGCACAGGCGCGGCCTTCGGGGTCTTGCACCACGTAAGAGATGGTGTTTGTGGCGTCGTCGAAAAATCCGGTCACAATGGGTGTCATGGTCAGGCTCCCTCTCATTTCAAAAAACATATAAGCAAAGTTGAATACGTTGCAAGGGAAATGGGCGTGACCTTGAAACTGCATGCCCGCCAAGCGTAGGACACGACATGCCGCAAAGCCACTTCAAACGTTACGCGCTGTATCATGTGCCGTCCGATGCGCTCGGGGATCTTGGGGCAGGGTGGCTTGGCTGGGATTGCCGAAGCGGCGTGCCGGTCGCAAACCCCGTGTCCGACGGTTGGACGCGCGGCGCACGGCGCTACGGGTTTCACGCGACGCTTAAGGCCCCGTTCCGGCTGGCAGACACCGAAACGCAGTTCACACTGGAAGCCGCGGCAGCGCGCCTCGCCGCGCAGACAGCGCCGGTCCCGCTGGAGGGCCTCGCGCCGCGATGGTTGGGGCGGTTCCTGGCCCTTGTGCCGCTTGAGCAGAGCCAGCCCTTGTCTGATCTGGCAGCAAGATGTGTCACGGAACTGGATCGGTTTCGCGCCGCGCCGACATCGCAGGACCGCGCGAAATACGCCTCGCGCGGGCTCAATCCGGCATTACAGGACAACCTGCAACGCTGGGGATATCCCTACATCTTCGACGCGTTCCGCTTTCATCTGACGCTGACCGACCGGTTGCACAAATCAGAGCGGGGCACGGTTGACGCCGCATTGCCCAGTGTCGCGCCGCTGACGCAGCCCTTCCGGCTCGATCACATCTCGCTGGTGGGCGAAGACGCAGGAGGGTGGTTTCACGAACTCAATCGCTACGCGCTGACCGCACCGCCTGACGGATCCGACAGGTAAGCCAGCACGTCATTTTTGCCGATCACTCCAATCGGGCGGCCGTTTTCCAGAACCGTGAGGTCCTGCGCGCTGTTGACGAGTGTGGTCATAACCTCCTGCACCCGCGCATCGGCGTCCACGACATCTGGCCCCGCGCCGATCGCTCCGGCGCGCATGACGTCCCGCGCGCGCAGCACGCCAAGGGGGTTCATGTGTCGGACAAAATCCGCGACGTAACTGTTTGACGGGTTCCGGAAAATATCCTGCGGCGTGCCACATTGCACAATCCGCCCGCCTTCCATGATGGCAATCCGGTTGCCGATCTTGAACGCCTCATCAAGGTCGTGGCTGACAAAGATGATGGTGCGTTTCAGCCGGGATTGCAGCTCAAGCAATTCGTCTTGCAGCTTCGTCCGGATCAACGGATCAAGCGCTGAAAACGGCTCGTCCATCAAAAGGATAGGCGCGTCTGTGGCAAAGGCACGAGCCAGACCAACCCGTTGCTGCATCCCGCCCGACAGTTCGGACACCTTGCGGTCCGCCCAGTCAGACAGACCCACCAGTGCCAGTTGTTCCTCGACGCGATCCTTCCGTTCGGCCTTGGATTGGCCACCCAATTCCAAGCCAAGCCCGACATTTTCGCGCACCGAGCGCCACGGCAGCAGGCCAAATTGCTGAAACACCATGGCCACGTGGCGCAGCCGCACCTGACGCAGCACATCCGCGCTGGCATGCGTGACATCCACCATGTCCGATCCGTCATGCACCCGCACACAACCGCGCACAACCGGGTTCAACCCGTTGACGGCGCGCAGCAGCGTTGACTTGCCCGACCCGGACAGCCCCATCAGCACAAGGATCTCGCCCTCATGCACTGTCAGCGAACAATCATGGACCCCCAGAACCTGCCCGGTATCGCTTTGGATTTCGCCGCGGCTCTGGCCCGCATCCATAAGCGGCAAGGCTTTTTCCGGCGTGTCGCCAAACACGATCGACACGTTCTCAAAATCGACGCGGGGCGCGGTCATCGGTTGCGCTCCATCCGCAGCATGCGGTCAAGGATGATCGCCACAACCACGATCACGAACCCGCTTTCGAACCCCTTGGCCGTGTTCACCTGATTGAGCGCCCGCACTACCGGAACCCCAAGCCCGTCAGCCCCCACCAGCGCCGCAATCACCACCATCGACAGCGAAAGCATGATGGTCTGGTTCAGCCCGGTCATGATCTGGGGCAGGGCGGATGGCAGTTCCACCTTCCACAAAAGCTGTTGTTTGGTGGCACCAAAGGCCTGCGCCGCTTCAATCAGCGGCAGCGGCGTAGAACTGACCCCGAGATGTGTCAGACGGATCGGGGCGGGCAGCACAAAGATCACCGTTGCAATCAGCCCTGGCACCATGCCGATACCGAAAAACACAATCGCTGGAATAAGATAGACAAAGGTTGGCAGGGTCTGCATCAGGTCCAGAACCGGCCGCATCCACGCATACAGTCTGGGTCGGTGCGCCACCGCGATCCCGATGGGAACACCCACACCCATACATACGACGCAGGCAGACAGAACCAGCGTCAGGCTTTCGGTGGTTTCTTCCCAATAGCCCTGATTGATGATGAACAAGAACCCAAGCGCCACGAACAAGGCGACCTTCCAACTGCGCTGCAGGTAATAGGTCAGCGCCACAAACAGCGCCACGATCACCAGCGGATGGGGTGTCTGCAACACCCACAAAAACCCGTCGATCATTGCCTCAAGCGTGTCGGCCAGCGCATCAAAGAAAAACGCCCCGTTGCTTTCAAGCCAGTCGAATCCGTCGCCGGCGATTTGACCGACGGGGATTTTGTTCTCGGTCAGCCAATCCATGCGTCGCCTTTGTATTTCATACAATTCATCGGGTGGGCGGCCTCGAAGGCCGCCCGGCCCACAGTTATTTCAACGCAGCCTTCACCGCAGCAACCGCATCTGCGCCGTCTTTCGTGGTCACACCGTCAAGCCACGCCATAAACGCGTCCGGATTGGCTTTGAGCCACGCCTCGGCCGCATCACGCGGCTCTTCGCCGTCATTCAGGATGGCACCCATGATTTCGTTTTCCATGGCCAGCGTGAATTCAAGATTGTTCAACAGCGTACCCACATTGGTGCATTCGTCGACATATCCCGCTCGGGTGTTGGTATAGACCGTCGCGCCACCCAGGTTGGGGCCGAACCAGTCATCACCCCCTTCAAGATAGGTCAGTTCGAAATTGGCATTCATCGGGTGCGGCTCCCATCCCAGGAACACAATCGGCTCGCCGCGATCGCTGGCCCGGTCCACCTGCGCCAGCATCCCCTGTTCCGAGCTTTCGACAACCTCGAAGCCATCAAGCCCAAACGCATTGTCCGCGATCATGTCCATGATCAGGCGGTTGCCGTCATTGCCCGGCTCAATGCCGTAAATCTCGCCGTCCAGCGCGTCTTTGTGTGTTGCGATATCCGCAAAGCTCTTGATGCCAAGCTCTGCGGCTGCCTTGTTCACCGCCAGCGTGTATTTCGCACCTTCAAGGTTCGCGCGCACCGTGTCGACAGTGCCTGCCTCCCGGTAGGGGGCGATATCGGCCTCCATCGTCGGCATCCAGTTGCCCAGGAACACGTCAACATCGCCCTCGGCCAGTGCAGTGTAGGTCACCGGTACGGACAGCACCTTGATGTCGGTGTCATAGCCAAGCGCATCCAGAACAACGGTGGTTGCGGCGGTTGTGGCGGTGATGTCGGTCCAGCCCACATCCGAGAAGGTGACAGAGTCGCAATTCGCGACCGCAGAGCTCGCGGCGCAGATCGCGAGCACGGAAAGTGAAGTTTTAAGCATGATGAGCAGTCTCCCTGAAGACATGGTTCTTTTTGTTGATTGACGAGTCAATTAAAAACGCCATACGCTCCGTCCGTCAACCAAGTGGGGTCAAACGTGCCGAAACTCGGGATGGAGCCTATACGCCGCGCGGCGTTGGTGAAAGCGACGATTGACGAGATCGGGCAGGCGGGGTCACTCGACGTGACGGTCGCCCAGATCGCGCGCCGTGCCGGAATGTCATCAGCGCTGGCGCATCACTATTTCGGGGGCAAGGACCAGATTTTCCTTGCAGCCATGCGCCATACGCTCAGCCTTTACGGGGCCGAGGTGCGCGGTGCATTGGCCATGGCGCGCGGTCCGCGCGCGCGGACCGAAGCGATCATCCGGGCGGGGTTTAACCGGTCGAATTTCCGCAGTGACGTGATCGCTGCCTGGCTCAACTTCTACGTTCTGGCGCAATCTGACGATCAGGCGCGGCGTCTTTTGTCGGTTTATCAGCGTCGGCTGCACTCGAATCTGGTGTTTAACCTCAAGCCCCTGATCGGTCCGCGGGCTGGTGAAGCGGCTGTCCGCATCGCCGGATTGATCGACGGGCTGTACCTGCGCGAAGCGCTGACGCGGGGTGCCTCGCTTGGAGACGAACCGACACGGCAGGTGCTGACCCTGCTTGACCACGAATTGAAATCCTTTGGCAAGGACACCGCCACATGACCTACCCGACCCAGCCGACAGCCAGTCACTTTATTGACGGTGCTTATGTCGAAGACACCGCTGGTGTCCCGATCCCCGTGATCTACCCCGCGACCGGTGAACAGATCGCAACGGTTTACGCAGCGACCCCGGCAATTGTGGAACAGGCCGTCGCAGCGGCGCACCGGGCGCAAAAGGCCTGGGCCGCGCTGAGTGGAACTGAGAGGGGTCGCATCCTGCGACGGGCGGCGGACATCATGCGCGCGCGCAACCATGATCTGTCGGTGCTGGAAACCTATGACACGGGCAAACCCTATCAGGAAACCATTGCCGTTGACGCGACAAGCGGGGCCGACGCCCTGGAATATTTCGGCGGGCTTGCCGGAAGCCTGACAGGTGAACACATCCAGTTGGGTGAAGACTGGGTCTACACCCGCCGCGAGGCGCTGGGCGTGTGTGTGGGCATCGGCGCGTGGAACTACCCGACGCAGATCGCCTGTTGGAAAGGTGCGCCAGCGCTGGCCTGTGGCAACGCGATGGTGTTCAAACCATCCGAAACAACGCCGCTCTGCGCGTTGAAAGTTGCCGAGATCCTGCACGAGGCAGGTTTGCCCGCCGGTTTGTACAACGTTGTGCAGGGTTTGGGCGACGTGGGTGCATCCTTGGTGTGCGACCCGCGCGTGGCGAAAGTGTCGCTGACAGGGTCCGTGCCGACCGGCAAAAAGGTTTACGCTGCGGCGGCGGCGCAGATGAAGCATGTCACCATGGAGTTGGGGGGCAAATCCCCGTTGCTGATCTTCGATGATGCGGATCTGGAGAACGCGGTTGGCGGGGCAATTCTGGGAAATTTCTACTCCTCTGGTCAGGTGTGTTCGAACGGGACACGGGTATTTGTGCAGAAAGGGATTAAGGAAGCCTTTCTTTCTCGACTGCAAGAGCGTCTTGCCTCTGCGGTGATCGGCGATCCGATGGATGAGGCCACCAGCTTTGGTCCGATGGTCAGCGAGCGCCAGATGAACATCGTGTTGGGCTATATCGACAAGGGCAAAGCGGAAGGCGCGCGGTTGGTCACGGGCGGTGAGCGTATTGATCGCGAAGGGTTTTACCTGCAGCCCACGGTCTTTGCCGACGTCACCGACGACATGACGATTGCCCGCGAAGAGATCTTTGGCCCGGTGATGGCGGTGCTTGATTTCGAGACCGAAGACGAAGCCATTATCCGCGCCAATGCAACCGAATACGGGTTGTCCGCCGGTGTGTTCACCTCTGACCTGTCACGGGGTCATCGGGTGATCGCCAAGCTGGAGGCGGGGTCGTGCTTTATCAACTCCTACAACGACGCCCCGGTCGAAGCGCCGTTCGGCGGAACGAAATTGTCAGGTGTGGGGCGTGAAAACTCCAAAGACGCCATCAACAATTACAGTGAATTGAAATCCGTCTATGTGCGCATGGGCGATGTGGAGGCTCCGTTCTGATGACACATCCTGATGACATACAGGCGGGTATGAAACCCGTCGACATCGTGAAATGGGTCGCCACAGCGATCCAGCTGGTGGGCTATGGCCTGACCGGCTTGAACGTGGTGCCGTGGAACGTGTTTGCGTTTTTCATCGGCATTTTCCTGTGGTTCGCCGTGGGTGTGATGTGGAAGGACCGGGCCATCATGGTGGTCCATGTCGGGGCCTTTATTTCATTGCTCATCGGATACTTAAACGCCTGATATGATTGCAGATTATGTCATCGTCGGCGCGGGGTCCGCGGGCTGTGCCATGGCCTACAGGCTGTCCGAGGCGGGACGGTCCGTGATTGTCATTGAGCATGGTGGAAGCGATGCCGGGCCGTTCATCCAGATGCCCGGCGCGCTTAGCTTTCCGATGAATATGACCCGGTATGACTGGGGCTATCAGACCGAACCGGAACCGCATCTGAACAACCGTCGGCTGGCCTGTCCGCGCGGCAAGGTGATTGGTGGGTCGTCGTCCATCAACGGAATGATCTATGTGCGCGGGCATGCGAAGGATTACGACCACTGGCGCGACCAAGGCGCAACCGGGTGGGGATATGCGGATGTTTTGCCGTATTTCCAACGGCTTGAGGATTGGCATGATGGCGGCCACGGCGGCGATCCGTCCTGGCGGGGAACGGGTGGTCCGCTGCATGTCACGCGCGGGGCGCGGGACAATCCGCTGACGCAAGCCTTTGTTCAGGCTGGCGCGCAGGCCGGATATGGTGTGACCGGTGATTACAATGGACACAGGCAAGAGGGCGTTGGCCCGTTTGACATGACGGTCTGGAACGGCGAGCGCTGGTCGGCGGCGAAAGCCTATCTGCGTCCGGCTTTGCAGCGCGAAAATTGCACGCTGGTGCGGGGGTTTGCGCGCAAGGTTGCGATCAAGGACGGCCGCGCGACGGGGGTTGAAATTGACCGCAACGGGGCGGTTGAGGTGATCGAAGCGCGTGCCGAGGTTATCCTTGCGGCGTCGTCCATCAACTCACCGAAGCTGCTGATGTTGTCGGGGATCGGGCCTGCCAAGCATCTGAAAAGCCACGGAATTGACGTGGTCTCGGATCGGGCCGGGGTGGGGCAGAACCTGCAGGATCACCTTGAGGTGTATGTTCAGGCGGCGGCCAGTCAGCCGGTGAGCCTGTTCAAGTACTGGAACCTGTTGGGCAAGGCCTATGTCGGGGCGCGGTGGTTGCTGACCAAAACCGGGCCGGGCGCGTCAAACCAGTTTGAAAGTGCAGGGTTTTTGCGGTCGCGGGCCGGGGTCGAGTATCCGGATTTGCAGATCCATTTCCTTCCCATCGCGGTCCGCTATGACGGGCAGGCGGCGGCGGAGGGGCATGGATTTCAGGCGCATATTGGTCCGATGCGGTCTGCGTCGCGGGGCGAGATCACCTTGCGGTCGGCGGATCCGAAGGACGATCCCCGGATTTTCTTTAACTATATGAGCCACGAGTCCGACTGGGTCGATTTCCGTCAAGGCATTCGTTTGGTTCGGGAAATCTACGCGCAGGACGCGTTCAAGCCTTATTACAAACACGAGATTCAGCCCGGTGACGACGCGGTGAGCGATGACGCGCTGGATGATTTTATCCGTGATCATGCCGAAAGCGCCTATCATCCCTGCGGGACCGCCAAGATGGGGTCGCGGGACGACCCGATGGCGGTGGTCGATCCCGAAACGCGGGTGATCGGGGTCGATGGGTTGCGGCTGGCGGACAGTTCGATCTTTCCGCGCATCACCAATGGCAACCTGAACGCGCCGTCGATCCTTGTGGGGGAAAAAGCGTCGGACCACATTCTGGGCAAACCGGGGTTACCCACGGGTAACCTTGAGCCGTGGATTCACCCTGAATGGCAGACGAAACAGCGGTAGCTGTACGGATCGTACGGTTGAACTGTACGGTGTGATTTGCGAATCGAATTACTCTGTTCGTTCATCTGCAGTGAATGGAAATTGAGGTTCGTTCACTTTAACGAATGATGCCGTTTAAAGGGCTCTATTCGCCAGACCCGGAGAATCCCCGTCCGAGCGCGCGCCATGTCAGCAGGCTGAGCAGGGTGACGCCGATGGCGGCGACGATGAAGGGCAGGGTGAGCGCTGTGTCACGGGGGAGGAAGGGGTCCGCGCCACTGACCAGCGCCCCGGACATCAGCAGGCCGATAGGCATCATGCCCCAGGCCAGAAGCCGGTAGACGCTGTTGACCCGACCCAGCAGCGCGTTTGGAATTGTGCGCTGGCGGTAGGACACGGACACGGTGTTCCAGACAAGGCCGACAAATTCGAACGACGCAAGGATCACTGCCAATGCAATGGCGTTGGGTGCAAAGGGAATGGCGATAAAGGTTACGGCGGAGAACAGCTGCGCCCATTGTGCCGCGCGGCCCGGCCCGAGGCGGCGGACGATGCTGTCGGCGCAAAAGCCGCCGGCGATACCGCCGAACGCGGCCGCGGCGAGCATCAGGCCGTAGGCTTGTGCGCCGAGGCCAAGCACCTCTTGGACGTAAAGCACCAGCGCGATGACAACCATCTGGTCAAACAGGTTCCAAAGCCCGGTGATCACCGCCAGCAGGCGCAGCAGTGGCGCGTCGCGCAGGTAGCCGAGCCCTTCGCCAAGTTCCGCCCGCCAATCCCGCGTTGCGCGTTTTTCCGGGGCGAAGGTGCCTTTCATGCCAAGGATGAGAAACGCCGCAAGCGCAAACGCCACGGCATTAGTGGCAAAGGGCAGCCAGACCAGCGCGGCGATCAGGAAAGCGCCGATGGCGGGGCCGAGCAGGGTGTTGCCGACAAGTTCGACGCTCCACAGACGGCCATTGGCTTTTTCAAGCTGGTCGTGAGGCACGAGGGCGGGCAGCATGGTTTGCGCGGCGTTGTCGCGGAACACTTCGGCGGTGCCGACGATCAGCGCGCAGGACATCAGCGCAGCGAAGAGGCCGGGCATTGCCGTGCCGTTCTCGACCGGGGGCGCGAGGGGCAGGGAGAGCAGAACGCTGAGGGCGGCCATGCCGAAGGCGATGGCGCGCAGGATGTCCATCGACAGGATCAGCCGCTTGCGGTCCACGCGGTCGGTGATGATCCCGGCGGGCAGCGCAAAGAGAAACCACGGCAGTCGCAGCGCTACCGGCATGAGCGCCACGAGCAACGGATCGCGGGTCAGCAGCGTGGCCATCCACGCCCAGACGACGACGGCGATCCCATCGGCAAGATTGGTGACGCCACTGGCGATGATGAAACGGGGAAGTTGGGAACGCGGGATCATAGGGCCTTGCGACATGAGGGTGGTGTAGACTTCGCACGCTAGAGGCTCAAGTTAGGTTGAGATCAAGCGTTCTTTTTCCAACTTGCGCAGCGTGTTTTGCCCGGCTGCGTATTCACCTGTTTCTCGGGTACGGCATCCCCTATCTTGGCGGCATGACTGAGTCGCTTGCTGATCTGATTGCCTGCCCGAAATGCGATGCGCTGCACCGCATTCCGAAGGTTGAGATCGGGGGACAGGCGCGGTGTGTGCGCTGTGGCACGGTGCTGGTGGCGCCGCGACAGGGGGCGATGACGCAGATCGTGATGCTGGCGCTGACGGCGCTGATCCTGATGGTGGGGGCGGTGTTTTTTCCGTTTCTTGAACTGCATACGCATGGGCTGGAGCACAAAAGCTCGGTCTTTGATGCGGTGCTGTCGTTTTCGCAGGGGTTGATGCTGCCGCTGTCCTTTGCGGTGGCGGCGCTGATCGTGGTGTTGCCGGTGACGCGGCTGATGGCGCTGGTCTATGTGTTTGCGCCGATGGCGCTGGGCTGGGCCCCGGCGCGGAATGCGCGGGCGGTGTTTTTGCTGGCCGAGAAAATCCGGCCCTGGGCGATGGCCGAGATCTTTATCATCGGTGTGGCGGTGGCGCTTGTGAAGGTGGCGGGGCTGGCGCAGGTGACGCTGGGTCCGGCATTCTGGGCGTTTGTGGGATTGGTGATTGTCACCGTTCTGAAAGATAGTTTCATGTGTCGGGTGACTGTATGGCAAACGCTGAACGCACGCAGCCCGTCCTGACCGCGCGCGACGCAGGCCTGGTGGGCTGCGCCGAATGCGGGCGGGTGCATCCGCGCGGCACTCAGACCTGTTCGTTTTGCGGCCTTGCGCTGCAAAGCCGCGACACGGCGAGTTTGCAGAAAGTCTGGGCGTGGCTGTTTGCCGGAATGGTCGTCTACATCCCGGCGAATGTGTACCCGATGCTGCGCACATCGACCTTTGGCAACACGCAGGAAAGCACCATCGTCGGCGGCGTGATCGAGCTGATGGAGCACGGCTCTTACGGGGTGGCGCTGATTGTCTTTGTGGCGTCGGTGGTGATCCCGATCAGCAAGTTCATTTCGATTGCCTATCTGGCGGTTCGGGTGCAGCGCGGTCTGCCGGGAACGACGACGCATTTCCATCTTTACGAGGTGGTCGAATTCATTGGCCGCTGGTCGATGATCGACGTGTTCGTGGTGGCGATCCTGTCGGCCTTGGTGCAGCTTGATTTCGTCGCCAGCATCAATCCGGGCATTGCCGCGGTGAGCTTTGCGCTTTCGGTTGCATTCACCATGATTTCCGCCAATAGCTTCGATCCAAGATTGATCTGGGACAGCCACGAAGGAAAACCCGCGTGAGCGAGCCAACTGCAGCCGAAATGAAGGTCACGCCGCCAAGGAAATCCTTTTGGCGCAACCTGTCCGTTGTCTGGCTGGTGCCGTTGCTGGCCCTGGCGGTGTCGCTGGGGATTGCATGGCAGAATTTTGCCAATCGCGGGACACTGATCCAGATCTCGTTTGGCAATGCGTCCGGTGTTGTCGCCGGTGAGACCACTATCCGCTACCGCGATGTGGTTGTGGGGCAGGTCGAATCGCTGAGCTTTACCGAAGATCTGGGACGGGTGATCGTGACCGCGCGGGTCGACAACGAAGTCGTGCCGTTCATGGATGCCGATGCCACCTTCTGGGTGGTGCGGGCCGAGGTGTCGGCCAGCGGGATTTCCGGGTTGTCGACGGTGTTGTCGGGTGTCTTTATCGAAGGCGCGTGGGACAACGTGCCGGGTGAGCCGCTGCGCGATTTCGTCGGGTCGGATACACCCCCGCTGACGCAGCCGGGACGTCCGGGGCGGCGGATCACGCTGACGACGGATGATGGCACCACGATTTCGTCCGGATCGCCGGTTCTGTATCGCGGGGTGCAAGTGGGTCGGCTTGAGACGCCGCGATTGTCGACCGATGGGCGCAACGTTTTGGTCGATGCCTTTATCGACGCGCCGCATGATGTGCGGTTGAGCCAGGCGACGCGGTTCTGGGACACGTCGGGGTTCGAGGTGTCGTTCGGGGCGTCGGGGTTCTCGGTTGATTTCGATTCCATCTCGTCGCTGCTGTCGGGGGGGATCGAGTTTGACAACCTGTACGACAATGGGGAACCGATCGGGCCGGGCTACGTGTTCACGCTGTTCGAGGATGAAGAAGAGGCGCGGCGCAACCGGTTGGTGCGCGGGCCAGCGCAAGGGGTGCCGTTTTCCATCCTGTTCGACGAGTCCGTCGACGGGTTGGAGGCGGGCGACGACGTGACCTACCAGGGTCTGGATGTCGGGGTGGTGACCGAACTGCGGTCGCGCATCGTGGAGACGCCGTTCGGGCCGGAATTGTCCTTGCTGGTGAACGTGTCGATTGATCCGCTGCGCATGGGCCTGCCGCCCGAGACGACACCGGCGGAGACGGTCGAGTTTTTCCGGTTCGCGGTGGCGACGGGCATGCGCGCGCGGCTGGCGACGGAAAGCCTGCTGAGCAGTGACCTGCGGGTCGAGCTTGTGGTGCTGGATGATGCGTCCACGACCAACCTGCTGGAGATCGAGGGCGAAGCGCCGCGATTGCCGAGCATCGAGTCGAACCTGTCGGATTTCACCGCAACCGCCGAAGGAGTTCTGGAGCGGATCAACGCGTTGCCGATCGAGGAAGTGATGGAGCAGGCGATCAGTCTGATGAACGCGATCGAGACGCTGGCGCGCAACGATGATCTGCAGCGTGTGCCGGGGTCGGCGATTGCGCTTTTGGATGACACGCGGGCCTTGGTTGGCAGCGAGGCGATCCAGGCGATTCCGGCGCAGATCGAGGACGCGGTGAACGACCTGCGCCAGATGGTGGCGGATGTGCGGACCGGTGGCGCGGTGGACGCGCTGAACAGCGCGTTGGCCAATTTGGATGAAGCCATGGTCGGCATCAACGAGGCGTCCAAAAGCGCGCCTGCCTTGGCGCGGAACCTGACCAAGCTGACCGAGGAAGATATCCCCGCCGTGCTGGCGGAAATCGAAGGCGTGGCGGCGGCGACGCAGGAGTTGAAGCTGGATGAGCTGGTTGCCAGCGCAACGAAGACACTGAACGCCATTGAAGCGCTGATTGTCGACGAAGCGGTGCAGGCCATTCCTGCAGCGGTGACAGCGGCGATCACGGACGTGCGGCAGGTGATTGCGGATGTCGAGGAAGAGGGTGCTGTGCCTGCGCTGGGAAGTGCGCTGCGCAATCTGGATCGGGCGATGGCGGATATCTCGGTTGCGTCGCAGGACGCGCCGCTTTTGACGCAGAATTTGCGCGCCATCACCGAGACCGATATCCCGGCGCTGCTGACCGAGCTTGAAGCGGTGGCCAAGACCGCCAATGAGCTGGAGTTGCAGGCGCTGGTCGACAGTGCGACGGGCACGCTGACGCGGGTGGATGCGCTGGTCGGCAGCCCCGACGCGATGGAGATGCCGGGCACGATCAATGATGCGCTGAACGAGATGCGTCTGGCGCTGGCGGAACTGCGCGAGGGCGGGGTGGTTGAGAACCTGAACGCGACGCTGCAATCGGCGTCGGATGCCGCCGGATCGGTCGCTGCATCGGTGGAAGACCTGCCGCAATTGACCGCGCGTCTGGAGCGGCTGGTGGCCGAGACCGAAGCGGTGGTTGCGTCCTATGGGGCGCGGTCGGATTTCAACACGCAGACCTTGTCGGCGCTGCGCGAAGTGCAGAACGCGGCGAAGTCGATTTCAGAACTGGCGCGCGCCATCGAGCGCAGCCCGAATTCGCTGATCTTCGGGCGATAGAACAAAAAGGACGAGCGGTATGATGTGGGGGAAATGGCGCGCTTTGGGAATGGTGATGGCCTTGCCTTTGGCGGCCTGCGGATCCGGCGACAGTGCCCGCTACCTGATCGACGCGCCTGCGGCTTCGGCGGCGCAGACGCGGGTGTCTGTGCGGACGGTGGAACTGCGCGACGTGTCGTTGCCGAGCCATGCCTCGGGCAGCGAAATTCTGGTGCGCAATGAGACCGGCGCGTTGACGGCGCTGGGCGATGCGGTCTGGGCGGACGATCCGGAACGCGCGGTGACCGGCACGCTGGCGCAGTTGCTGGACGAGCGCAGCAGTGCGACGGTTTCGGCGGAACCCTGGCCGCTTTTGGATGGGCCTTCGGCGCGGCTGGATGTGCGGATCGACAAGATGCTGGCGGATGTCAGTGGCGTGTTCGAAATCACCGGTCAGGCGGCGGTCAGCGCGGTGGACGGTCGGCCGCGCGAGCGTGTCGAGCGGTTCAAGGTGACGGCCCCGTTGACAGAGGTGACGGCCGCGGCGGTCACAGAGGCGCAGGGACGTGCGCTTGGCCTGTTGGCGGACGAGTTGATCGGGCTCTTGCGCTAGGTCGTATGCCCCTATCCCCCTCGTCTTTGACCGAGCTGCTGGATCACACGTTTGATACGGTGATCGACGTGCGCAGCCCGGCGGAATATGCGGAAGATCATGTGCCGGGGGCGATCAGCCTGCCGGTGCTGGACAATGAAGAGCGTGCCCGTGTCGGCACGCTTTACAAACAGGTCAGCCCGTTTGATGCGCGCAAGCTGGGGGCTGCGCTGGTGTTCCGCAATGCAGCGGCACATATCGAAGGGCGATTGGCGCAGCATGACGGGGGCTGGCGACCCTTGGTCTACTGTTGGCGCGGCGGGCAACGGTCGGGCACGTTTGCCTGGCTTCTGAAAGAGATCGGCTGGCGCTCGGACGTGATTTCGGGTGGGTACAAGACCTACCGGCGGTTGGTTGCTGACATGCTGCACCGGAACCCGCTGGCGTTCCGATTTGTGCAGCTTGGCGGCTATACCGGGACGGCCAAGACCGCGCTATTGCCATTGCTGCAGGCGCGCGGGGTTCAGGTGGTTGATCTTGAGGATCTGGCCAATCACCGGGGGTCGCTTTTGGGGGGCATCGGACCGCAGCCGTCGCAGAAAGCGTTCGAAAGCGCGCTGGCGCGGGAATTGATCCGTCTGGATCCGGCGCGGCCTGTTTTGGTCGAGGCGGAAAGCAGCAAGATCGGGGATGTTCTGATCCCGCCCAGTCTTTGGGACGCGATGAAGCTGGCCCCGTGGATTGAACTGCGCGCACCGATCGAGGCGCGCACCGCGTATCTTGTGCGGGCCTATGATGACATCCTGTCGGATAGTGACGGGTTGCAGGCAAAGCTGTCACCGCTGGCGGCGCATCGCGGGCAGGCGCTTGTGGCGCGCTGGATCGGGTTGAGTGCGGCGGGCAACAAGCGGGCGCTGACGCGGTCGCTGATGGAGGATCACTATGACCTTGCCTATGCCAAGTCGATGCGCGCGCTGTCTCCGACCGTTGTGGCGCGGATCGAGGCGGCCGGGTTGGACGCGGCGCATCTGAGGGATGTCGCGGCGCGCATCGCGCAGGTGCTTCAGACGATAGAAACCTGACCGGCCGGTCCGTCATGTAGATGGCCGATGCGGGCAGCGTGGGTGTAGCCCTTTGCGTGCAGCGCCGCGACAAGCGTGTCGGCCTTGGCCTCGGGGACAGCGGCCAGAAGACCGCCGCTGGTTTGCGGGTCAAACAACAGGCGGCTGCGGGGCGTGTCGGGGATGTGGTCGAACCCCTGTCGGTTGCTTGGGTAGAGCGACGAATATTCACCCTGTTCCGAGAGAGTTTCGGCCCCGTCCAGCATTGGAATTGCGTCAAGCGTGAGCGTGGCGGAGAGCTGTGATGCGGCGCAGATATTTTGCAGGTGTCCGGCCAGGCCGAAGCCGGTGACGTCGGTCATGGCCTGGGCATCGGCGCGCAGGAGACGCGCGGCGTTGCCCTGACCCTGCATCATTGCGGCAAGGGCGGTTGCGGTGTCTGCGCCCGAGGCGGCGCGGGACATGGTGGCGGCCATGAGCACACCGGTGCCGATGGGTTTGGTCAGGATGAGCGCAGCGCCGGATTTGGCGCCGTTGAGTGTGATCGGGGCATCCGTGCACAGCCCGGTGAGGGACAGCCCGATGGTCAGCTCATCCCCCATGGTGCTGTGGCCACCGACGATGTCCGCGCCTGCGTCGGTGAGCACCTCTTCGGCGGTTGTGAGGATCTCGGTCATCGTGCGGTCGGCAAGACGGTCGGCCATCCGGGGCAGCGTGATCGACAGGGTGGCGGCCTGCGGGTCTGCGCCCATGGCCCAGATGTCGCCAAGCGCGTGATGCGTTGCGATGCGCGCCATGACGGCGGGGTCGGCCCAGAAGCTGCGCAGGTGATCGGTGGTGAACACCTGTCGGGTGCCGCCGGTGAGCAGCAGGGCCGCGTCATCACCGGGCAGGGGCTGGATGTCGGGGCGTTGCGGCGGGGCGAGTTGGGACAGGGCCCGTGTCAGAGCGGTGCGCCCGAGCTTGGCTCCGCACCCGCCGCAGAGCGGTTTGGGCCCCAGCGCGTCCTCGATGCCCCTGGCGCGGCGATCCGGCAGGGGTGGGACCGGCATGTTGGGCAGCGTGTCGAACTGGTCCATGAATTTGCGGTCAATGCGGTCTTTCCAGCGCCAGACCCACGGACCGGTGAATGTCAGCCCGAAACGGTCGCCAAGCGCGGATTTTTTGCCGAGCGAGATAAGCTTTAGGTAATCTTTTTGCGGCACATAGGGTTTCAGCGACCCATTTGTCAGGCAGGAGGTCAGGTTATGTAGCAATATTGGGGCTTGCCGCACGGCGTAGACACCGGCCTTTGGGCGCGGGTCGTGGGCCATGTGGGCGCAATCGCCGACGGCAAAGATGCGTGGATCGCTGCTTTGCAGGTGTTTGTCGACGGTGACAAAGCCGTTTTCCGTGGTGAGGCCCGTTTCAGTCAGCCAATCATACGGGCGCGCGCCGGCTGCACCCGTGATGAAATCGGCCTGCAGGGTGGTGTTGTCCGCAAAATGAACGGTGTTCTGGCTAAGATGCGTGATCGTGGCGTGTTCGCGCAGGGTGACGCCCGCGGTTTGCAGGGCGGTGCGCAGTTTCCGGGCGCTGCTGTCTGGTAGGGCGGACAAGGCGGTTTGGGCATCTATCATGTGAACCGACGCGGCGGGGTTGCGTGTCTTGAGCGCGTGGGACATGGCCATGGACAGTTCGGCCCCGGCAACACCGCCGCCGATGATGGCGATGGTGGCGGGTCCGTCCTGATTGCGAAACGTGTCCCATTTGGCGGCAAAGGGGCCAAGCGGTTTGGCAGGCACGGCATGGTCGCGGAAGCCCGGCAGGTCTGGCATTTTCGAGGTGATGCCGATGTCGATGGCGGCGACGTCAAAGCCGATGGGCGGATGGGTGTCGATGGCGATGGTGCCGGTGGCCAGGTCGATGCCTGTGGCAGACCCGATGATGAGCCGCGCGCCTGCGGCCTGGGCGAGTTTGACAAGGTCAATGTCAAGCTGGGCGCGGCTGTAGTGACCGGCGACAAACCCGGGAAGCATGCCTGAATAGGGCGCGGTTGGTCCGGGGTTGATCAGGGTCAGCCGCGCGCCGGGCAGGGGGGCCATTGCCCATTTGCGCAGGACCAGCGCGTGTGTGTGGCCTCCTCCGATCAGGACGAGGTCTTGGGTGAGTGGCAGCGGGTGATGCATCGTCGGGTCCTTGTTGGTTGGCCCGGGCTTAGCACGCGGAACCGGGCATCCCAATGCGACGGGTGATCAACTTTCGTAACGGGTTTGTCCGCGACGGTTGGCATCCACCGGCAGGGTGACGTGCAAGGGTTGGTGCGCGCGTTGCGAACAGGCCTGACGCGGGCAGACATGGCAGCTTGTGCCAATCGGCGCGAAAAGCTGTGTGTCGGACATGTTGAAACGCCGCGCGTAGCCGATCCGGGGGGCGTGGTCGGTGTCGCAGCCGATGGCAACCACCAGCCGCCGTGCCTGAAGCCGGGGGCCGAGCATGGGGCGGTCGGATGTGCGGGACAATGTGAAGAACCGGCCCTTGTCCGGCATTTCGACAAATTGCGGCAGGATCTGTCCGGGCACCTGGAACGCGCCGTGGATGTCCCAGACCGGGCAGGCGCCGCCTTCTTCGGCCAAAGCGATGGTTGTGGCGTTGAAGCGTTTGGAGACATTGCCGGCGCGATCCACGCGCAGGAAAAAGAACGGGATGCCCCGCTGACCGTCGCGTTGCAGGGTGGTGAGCCGCTGGCACACCATTTCGAAACTTGTGCCGAACCCGGCCGCAACCCTGTCGATATCGTAGCGCGTGGCCTCGGCCAGCGACAGGAATTCGGAATAGGGCATGAGCACGGCGGCGGCGAAATAATTGGTCAGCTCGACCGTCAGGCGCGCGCGACCGGCATCTTCGGTGATGCCGCTGGCCGACACGTATTCCTGCACCGTGTCGCGCGCTTCGAGCAGGCCGATCACATGGGCGAGCTGAAAGATGCGGTTGGCATGATCCAGCGCTTCGGAGAGGTAGACCACGCCGTCGGTTTCGCGGAACAGGCGAAAGGCGGAAGGCATGTCCGAGAGTTTGCGCACGCTTGAGGCGATCCCGTGTTCGAGCCGCAGATGCCGTTTGAGCAGGGCATACATATCGTCATTGTCGCCCCCCAGACGCGCGCGCAGGTTTTCGGCCTGATCTTCGAGCGGGGCAAAATGGTTTTCATTGGCGCGGAACACGTCATGGATCGCGGTTTCGGGGGATTTCAGCTGCAGGTCGTTGCCGGAGGAGCGCCCCGCCAGCCTGCGGAACTGGTCGGTCATGGCGCGATGCGTCTGGTGCAGATGCAGGAATCGGTCCACCAGCGTGGGGGCATGATCGAGGGCCGAGCGCAGTTCCGTCAGATCGGGGGGATCATCGGCAAAGACCGGGTCGCGCACGGCGGTTCTGAGGTCTGCCAGCTTGGTCGCTTCGGAATTGGTGACGAGGCTGCGCATGTCGACGCCGTAGGCTTCCGTCAGTGCCACAAGCACCTGCACCGACAGGCTGCGCTGGTTGTTTTCCAGCAGGTTTACATAGGCCGGGCTGATGCCAAGGCGCTGGGCCATCTGGGCCTGCGTGTGCTTGTTTTGACGGCGCAACTGGCGCAATTGGGGGCCGATAAAGGTCTTGCTCATAGTTACAATTTTACAAAAAGAAGATTTGTTAAGGCAAGGATTAACAAGCAAACCCTATTATTCGTGAAATAAAATTTCCTCAGGGTATCTATCTTCCCAAGTCCGACGGGAGAGCCGCGGCAGAGATTGCCCGGACTTGCGGGTAAGGCACATGGGAGGATATTACATGATCAACAAGATGACACGTCGTGCAGCATTGGCCGGGGTTGCATCCCTTGCCCTGCTGGCAACGGGCGCAACCTCTGCCCTGGCAGACAGCTGGAAGCCACAAAAGCCGATCGAAATGGTGATCATGGCCGGTCAGGGCGGCGGTGCGGACCGTTTGGCGCGTTTGTTCCAGTCGATCATCCAAAAAGAGAACCTGGCCTCCATGCCGGTTCTGCCGGTGAACAAGGGCGGTGGGTCCGGGGCGGAAGCGCTGCGCTATCTCAAGGACAATGAAGCTGACGCGCACAAGATCATGGCGACGCTGAACAGCTATTACACCACGCCCATTCGCAATGACATTGGTGTTGATATCGAGGAGTTCACGCCGATCGCGCGCATGGCGCTGGACACGTTCGTGTTGTGGGTCAATGCGGACAGCGACATCCAGACCATGGAGGATTGGGTCGCAGCCGTGAAAGCGTCGGGTGGCGAATGGAAAATGGGCGGCACCGGGACCGGGCAGGAAGACAGCCTTGTCACCGCGATGCTGGAGAAAGAGTTTGGGATCAAGATCACCTATGTGCCTTTCAAAGGGGGCGGTGACGTGGCCAAGAACCTTGTGGGGGGTCATATCGACAGCACCGTGAACAATCCGTCCGAGCAGATGGGCTTCTGGCAGGCGGGCAAGTCGCGCCCGATTGCGGCCTTCACGCCCGAGCGGCTGGATGTGTTCCCCGACGTGCCAACCGCGACAGAGCTGGGCCATGACATCGTCTACTGGATGCAGCGGTCGTTTGTTGGACCAAAGGATATGCCTGCCGAGGCGGTCGCCTATTACACCGAGATGTTCGAGAAGCTGTCGGAAACCGCCGAGTGGCAGCAATACACGACGGACAAGGCGCTGATGGCGGATTTCCTGACCGGGGACGAGCTTCAGGCGTATTTCCTGGAAGAGCGCGCCAAGCATGCGGCGATCCTGGCCGATATGGAAGGTGACGGGTCGTCGTAACCCGAAACGTCCACGATTTTTCAAAGACCATGGGCCGGAGCGCATGTTCCGGCCCCGTTTTCACAAGACCGGCTGTGACCGGTTGAACCGTTCAGGGCAGGGGACAGGACATGCTTGTTGCGGACAGGGTCATTGCGATCGCGATCATGGGGCTTTCGGCCTATTTCATGTGGCACGCGGTTGCGTTGCCGATTGGGTGGAACGGGATGACCGGCGGCCCTGGCGGTGGCGCGTTTCCGTTCTGGCTGTCGCTGATCATGATGCTGTCGGCTGCGGGCATTCTGGTGCGCAGCCTCGGGGCGGAGCCGACGGATCAGAAGTTTTTTGACGGTGTCATGCTGCGCAGTGTGATCGTGGTGGTGGTTGCGCTGTTTGTGACCATTGGCCTGATCCCGGTTGTGGGGGCTTATGTGGCGATCCCGCTGTTCATCTTTTGGTATATCCGGATTTTTGGAGGGCATTCGTGGCTGTTGACGGCCTGCCTGACCGTGGGAACGCCGGTGTTTTTGTTCTTTTTCTTTGAAGTGACGCTGAAGATCCTGCTGCCCAAGGGCATCACGGAGCCTTGGTTCTTTCCGCTTTACGCGATGTTTTTCTAAGGGGACCGGGACATGGAAACGCTTGCACTCTTAGGCGAAGGTTTTGCCACGTCGCTGTCGCCGCTGAACCTGATGATCGTGATCCTTGGAGTCACGGCGGGGTTGTTTATCGGCGCGATGCCGGGGCTTGGGTCGGTGAACGGGGTGGCGATTGTTTTGCCGCTGACATTCATCGTGCCGCCCAGTTCTGCAATCATCCTTTTGTGTGCGATCTACTACGGCGCGATGTATGGCGGCGCGATTTCATCGGTCTTGCTGGGGATACCGGGGGCGTCGACGGCGGTGGCGACCACCTTTGATGGACGCCCGATGGCGCAACAGGGCAAGGCGGGATTGGCGCTGATTGCAGCGGCGGTGGCGTCGTTCGTCGGGGGCACGATATCGGTTGTGCTGTTCACGCTCTTTGCGGTGCCGCTGGCGGATCTGGCGTTGGCGTTCGGGCCTGCCGAGGAGTTCGCATTGGTGTTGTTGGCGTTCACCACCTTTGTGGGTCTGGGCGGTGATGATGTGCTCAAGACGATTGTTATGATCTGTCTGGGTCTGGTGCTGAGCACGGTGGGGCTGGACCTGATATCCGGATCACCGCGTCTGGTGTTTGGCGATTTGCCGGGCTTTTATGCCGGGATCAGTTTCTTGGTGCTGGCGATCGGGGTCTACGGGATTGGGGAGATCCTTTACACGATCGAGACGTCGCGCACGGCACCGACGGTGACACCGGCGAAGATCACGCTGCGCGAGTTGGGCGCGGGGTTCCGCGCGATGAACCGGATGTGGAAGACGATGAGCCTTGGGTCCTTCCTTGGGTTTTTCGTGGGCATGTTGCCCGCGGCGGGGGCGACGCCTGCCTCGCTCATGGCGTACGGGATCGCGCGGTCCACGTCGAAAGTGCCTGAGAGCTTTGGCAAGGGCAATATCGAAGGGGTGGCGGCGCCTGAAACCGCGAACAACGCGGCCTCGACCGGGTCACTTTTGCCGATGCTGACGCTGGGCATTCCGGGATCCCCCACCACGGCGCTGCTGTTGGGTGGTATGGTGATGTGGGGGCTGATGCCGGGGCCGATGCTGTTTATCGAGCAGCCGGATTTCGTGTGGGGGCTGATTTCGTCGCTTTATACCGCGAATTTTGCGGCGGTGCTGATCAACATCGCGCTGATCCCGCTGTTTGTCTGGGCGTTGCGGATGCCGTTTACCGTGCTTTGTGCGCTGGTCATGGTGCTGTGCATCGTGGGGGGCTTTGCGCCGAGCCAGAAGATGCATGATGTCTGGCTGATCGCCGGGTTTGGTGTTGCGGGCTATCTGTTGCGCAAGGCGGATTATCCGTTGGCACCGTTGGTGTTGGCGCTGGTGCTGGGGCCGTTGATGGAGCGCAGCTTCCGCCAGACGCTGATTTCCGAGCAGGGCAATGTGCTGGCCTTTGTAGAGCGGCCGCTGTCGGGGGCATTTATTGCCATTGCGGCCCTGTTCTTTGTGCTGCCGCTGGTTAAGTATCTGCGCAAGGGTGGACGTCAGAGCGTGGCTCCGGCGGAATAAGACTAAGACTTTGAAGAAAGGGACGGAGCGCATGGCGACGAATGTCAAAGCTTTGCTTGAGGGACATGATGCGGACAGTCTGGCGATTGGCGCGCCGGGGCGCGGGTGGCTGACCTATGGCGGGTTGCGCGATTTGTCGGCGGAGGTGCGTGCAAGCCTGCGGGATGTCGGGATCGGTCCGAGTGACCGGGTGGCAATTGTTCTGGCCAACGGGCCGGAGATGGCCTCAGCCTTTGTGACCATCGCGCAGGCGGCGACCACCGCGCCGTTGAACCCGTCTTACCGTGAGGACGAGTACAGGTTTTACATCGAGGATCTGGGGGCGAAGGCGGTTGTGCTGGCGGGCGGCTATGACGGGCCTGCCTTGGCGGCGGCGCAGTCGCTTGGGTTGATGGTGCTGCGGACGGTGGTGGACCCGGATCAGCCCGCCGGGACATTCAAGCTGGTCGCAGATGGCGCGGCGGGGTCGGCCGTGCCTGCCAGTGATCCGACGGATGACGATGTGGCGCTGATCCTGCATACGTCGGGGACAACATCGCGTCCGAAGATCGTGCCTTTGTTGCAGTCCAACGTGGCGGCCTCTGCGCATAACATCGCGGCGTCGTTGAACCTGACAGCGGCGGATCGCTGTCTGAACGTGATGCCGCTGTTTCATATTCACGGGTTGGTTGCCGCGGTGTCGGCGTCCCTGTCGGTGGGCGCGTCGATCTGGTGTGCGCCGGGGTTTGATGCGTTGCGGTTCTTTGGCTGGATGAAGGATGCGCAGCCGACGTGGTACACGGCGGTGCCGACGATGCACCAGGCGATCCTGACACGCGCCAAGCGCAATCAGGATGTGATCGACGCGGTGCCACTGCGGTTCCTGCGGTCGTCCTCGGCATCGCTGCCCGCGCAGGTGATGGAGGCGTTGCAGGAGACGTTCAAGGCCCCGGTGATCGAGGCCTATGGTATGACCGAAGCCGCGCACCAGATGTGTTGCAACCCGTTTGATCGTCAAAAGCCGGGTGCCGTCGGCGTGGCCGCCGGGCCAGAGGTGCGCATTGCCCATGAGGCGGAAAACCAGTTAATCGACGGGACCGGCGAGGTTGTAATCTCGGGGCCCAATGTGACGCCGGGATATGAGAGCAACCCGGAGGCCAATGCCAAGAACTTTTTTGAAGCCGGGGGCCAGCGATGGTTCCGGACGGGGGATCAGGGGGCGTTTGACGCAGACGGGTTCCTGCATCTGACAGGGCGATTGAAAGAAATTATCAATCGCGGCGGCGAGAAAGTCTCGCCGCTGGAGGTGGATGGCGTGTTGCTGGACCATCCGGCGATTGCGCAGGTTGTGACCTTTGCGGTGCCGCATCCCAAGCTGGGCGAAGAGGTGGCCGCGGCGGTGGTATTGGCCGAAGGGTCGGAGGCCTCGGAGCGCGACATCCGCGAGTTCGCCGCCAGCCGCATGGCGGATTTCAAGGTGCCGCGCAAGGTGGTCATCCTGGACGACATCCCGAAAGGGGCGACCGGCAAGATGCAGCGGATCGGGCTGGCCGAGAAGCTGGGGTTGGGGGAGCCTGCGTGACGGTGTGCCGGGCTGAAGCCCGGCCGACGCGTCCAGGCGGGTGATTGCATATTTTTAAAAAGAAGAAACAGGGGACGTGCTTTGGCGGGAGGCCGGGGTGCGAATGTGAACGATGAAGATTTGCGTGTTCGGAGCAGGCGCCATTGGCGGCTATATGGGGGTCAAGCTGGCGCAGGCCGGGGCGGATCTGAGCCTTGTGGCGCGCGGGCCGCATCTGGCGGCGATGCAGGCCAATGGGTTGAAGTTGATCGAAGAGGGTGGGGTCGAGACGGTTGTTGACGTCACCGCTTCGGACAATCCGGCGGATCTGGGTGTGCAGGATTACGTGATTGTCACGCTCAAGGCGCATTCGGTGCCGCCGGTGGTTGAGAAAATGCAGCCGTTGATTGGGCCGAACACCACGATTGTGTCCGGCGTGAACGGGGTGCCGTGGTGGTATTTTCACAAGCTAGGCGGCGATCTGGAAGGCACGCGCCTGGAAAGCGTGGACCCGGGCAATGCGCAATGGGGCGGGTTCGGGCCGGACCGGGTGTTGGGCTGTGTGGTCTACCCGGCGGCGGAAGTCATTGAGCCGGGTGTGGTGAAGCACATCGAGGGCAACCGGTTTTCGCTGGGGGAACCCGACGGATCGAAATCGGACCGCGCGATGGCGTTGTCGAAGGCGTTGTCCTCGGCGGGCTTGAAAGCGCCGGTGCGGCCGCGATTGCGGGACGAGATCTGGGTGAAGCTGTGGGGGAACCTGTCGTTCAACCCGATTTCAGCGCTGACCCATGCGACGTTGGATGTTCTGTGTACCGATCCCGGCACGCGGGGGGTGGCCAAGGGCATGATGGTCGAGGCGCAGGAGATTGCCGAGGCGCTGGGCGTGAAGTTTCCGATTGATGTGGAGCGGCGCATTGATGGCGGGGCGGCTGTTGGGGCGCACCGGACGTCGATGTTGCAGGACCTGGATCAGGGGCGACCGATGGAGATCGATGCTTTGGTTGGGTCCGTGCAGGAACTGGGCCGCATCGTGGGGGTGCCGACACCGACGATTGATACGGTGCTGGCTTTGGTGCAATTGCGGGCGCGGACGGCGGGGCTTTATTCGTAGGCCGCCGTTACGATCACTTCGACCTTGAGCACATCGCGGGCGAGTTTGGCTTCGCCGCAGGCGCGGGCGGGGGCGTGGCCTTCGGGGACCCAGGCGTCCCAGACGGCGTTCATTTCGGCGAAGTATTTCATGTCCGACACCCAGATGATCGCTTGAAGGATCTGTTCACGCGACGATCCGGCCTGTTTGAGCAAGGCATCGACGCGGGCGAGGCAGTCTTCGGTCTGTTCGGTGATCGTCTCACCTGCGCCGACCTGACCGCAGAGGTAGGCGACGCCGTTGTGCTTGACGATCTTGCTCATCCGTTGGCCGGTTTCCATACGCGTGATCATGGGGGGCTCCTCTTGTGATGTTTGCGCTGACACTTGCTGTTTGGTTCCGGATTGTCCAGAACGCTGGGGCAGGTTTGGGGGAGGACAGACATGTCTGATACGCGCGCCAATAAACGGTTCCGGTCGCAGGAATGGTTCGACAATCCGAACAATCCGGGCATGACCGCGCTTTATCTTGAGCGCTATCAGAACCAGTCGTTTACGCAAGGCGAGTTGCAGGCCGACAAGCCGATCATCGGGATTGCCAATACCGGGTCGGATCTTGCGCCGTGTAACAAGATCCACGTGTTCCTGATGGACCGGATCAAGGCGGGTATCCGCGATGGTGGTGGTATTCCGATGGAGTTTCCGGTGCATCCCATTCAGGAGACCGGCAAGCGGCCAACGGCGGCGTTGGACCGGAACCTGGCCTATCTGAGTTTGGTCGAGGTGCTGCATGGCTATCCCATCGACGGGGTGGTGCTGACCACGGGGTGCGACAAGACCACGCCGGCGCAGCTGATGGGCGCGGCGACGGTGGATATTCCGGCGATTGCGCTGAATGGCGGGCCGATGCTCGATGGTTGGTATAAGGGCAAACGGGCCGGATCGGGCACGACAATCTGGGAAGGGCGTCGGATGATGGCGCGCGGCGAGATTGGCTACGAAGAATTCATGGAATTGGCCTGTGCGTCGTCGCCGTCACTGGGGCATTGCAACACGATGGGCACGGCCAGCACGATGAACGCGATGGCTGAGGCGTTGGGAATGACGTTGCCCGGGTCATCGGCGATCCCGGCGCCGTTCCGGGAGCGGATGGCGATGGCCTATGAGACGGGCAAGCGCTGTGTCGAGATGGTGCTGGAGGATTTGAAACCGTCGGACATCCTGACCCGCGAGGCGTTCGAGAACGCAATCGTCGTCAACGGGGCGATTGGCGGGTCGACCAATGCGCCGCCGCATTTGCAGGCGATTGCGCGGCATGCGGGGGTGGACCTCGATGTGACCGATTGGGAGGCGATCGGGTTTGACGTGCCGCTGATGGTGAACATGCAGCCTGCGGGGGAATATCTGGGCGAGAGTTTCTATCGTGCGGGCGGTGTGCCTGCGGTGATGGGCGAGTTGCGCAAGGCGGGGCGGTTGCACGAGGGGGTGAGGACCGCCTCGGGGCGGACAATGGGGGACGTGCTGGCGACGTGGGAAAGCTTGGATCATGATGTGATCACGACCTATGACGCGCCGCTGCGCCAGAACGCGGGGTTCAAGGTTTTGTCGGGGAACCTGTTTGAGAGCGCGTTGATGAAGACCTCGGTGATTTCCGAGGATTTCCGGGCGCGGTTCCTGTCGAAACCCGGTGAGGAAGGCGTGTTCGAGGCGCGCGCCATCGTGTTCGAGGGGCCCGAGGATTACCATGACCGGATCAATGATCCGGACTTGGCGATTGACGATCATTGCATTCTGTTCATTCGGAACGTCGGCTGTGTGGGCTATCCCGGATCGGCCGAAGTGGTGAACATGCAGCCGCCCGATGCGTTGGTGCAGGCGGGGGTCAATCACTTGCCCACGGTGGGCGACGGGCGGCAATCGGGGACGTCGGAAAGCCCGTCGATCCTCAACGCGTCGCCCGAGGCGGTTGTGGGGGGCGGATTGGCCTATCTGCAAACCGGCGACACGGTGCGGTTGGATCTGAATGCGTCGACGCTGAACGCGCTTGTGCCCGAGGCCGAATGGGACGCGCGCAAGGCGGCGTGGACACCGCCGGAGATTGTCAACCAGACGCCCTGGCAGGAGATGTATCGTCAGCATGTGGGGCAGTTGGCGCAGGGCGGCTGTCTGGAACTGGCGACGGCGTATCAGCGGGTCGCGCAATTCTTGCCGCGGGACAATCACTAGGCCGAGGGAGTGGGGGGCGCTGCCCCCGCGCCTTTGGCGCTCCCCCGAGGTATTTGGAAAACAGAGACGACAGGATCGCGCGCATGGGGCAGTCTATCATCATCACCGGGGCCGGAAGCGGTATTGGCAAGGCTTGTGCCGAGGCCTTTCTGGAGGCGGGTTGGCAGGTTGGTCTAATCGGGCGGCGGGCGGAGCCGCTGGAGGCGATTGCGGCGCGGTTCGATGGGGCGCTGGTTCTGCCCTGCGATGTGACCGACGCGGCGGCGGTTGACGCGGCCTTTGACGCGGGGGTGGCGCAGTGGGGGCGCATTGACGCGCTCTTCAACAATGCGGGCATGGCGGTTGTCGGGGCCACGATTGACGAGATCGCGGTGGAGGATTGGCGGCGCTGTCTGGATGTGAACGTGACGGGGAGTTTTATCTGTGCGCGGGCGGCCTTTGCGCGGATGCGGGCGCAGGTGCCGCAGGGCGGGCGGATCATCAATAACGGGTCAATTTCGGCGCATGTGCCGCGCTGGGGGTCGATCCCCTACACCGCGTCGAAACATGCGATCACCGGATTGACGCGGTCGCTGTCTTTGGATGGACGGCCCTTTGACATCGCCTGTGGCCAGATCGACATCGGCAATGCAGAGACCGAGATCGTCGCCAATCTGCGCCAGCAGGCCGAAGCGGCGGGTGAAAAGTTTGATCCGGTGATGGATGTGGCGCATGTGGCGTCGTCGGTGTTGCACATGGCGTCATTGCCGTTGGAGGCGAATGTGCAGTTCATGACCGTGATGGCGACGAAGATGCCCTATATCGGGCGCGGGTAGATTCCGCTTGGATTCGGCGCAAGCTTTGTGCGTTTATGGCGCAAGTCGAATAGGGAGGACATAACTCATGATCAAACGCGCGTTTCTCAAACTCGCCGGAACCACGGCGGTTGCCGCTGTCCTGGCGACAGGGGCGTTGGCGCAGGACGTCACATTGCGGATGCACCAGTTTCTGCCAGCGCAGGCCAATGTGCCCAAGAACGTACTGATCCCCTGGGCGGACCGGGTGATGGAAGCGTCGGGCGGGCGGATCGAGATCCAGCATTTTCCGTCCATGCAGTTGGGGGGGACACCTCCGCAGTTGATTGACCAGGCCATTGATGGCGTGGCGGACATTGTCTGGACCGTTGCCGGGTACACGCCGGGCCGGTTCCCGCGCGCCGAGGTGTTCGAACTGCCGTTCCTGATGACCGATGCGGGCGACATGTCGGCGGCATATTGGGAGCTGGTGGAAGAGCAGATGCTGGATCAGGACTTTGCCGATTTCAAAGTTCTGGGTGTCTGGGTGCATGGCCCCGGTGTGATTCACACCTCCGAGCCTGTGGAAAGCCCGGAGGATCTGAACGGGTTGAAGCTGCGCGCGCCGACGCGGGTGACCAACAAGCTCTTTACCAATCTGGGGGCGACCACGGTGGGCATGCCGGTTCCGGCGATCCCGGAATCGCTGTCCAAGGGGGTGGTCGATGGCGCGGTGATCCCGTGGGAGGTCACGGGCGCGTTGAAGGTCGCGGAACTGGTTGAAAACCATACCGAATTCGAAGGCAACGCGATCTACACCACCACCTTTATCTTTGCGATGAACAAAGAGGCCTACGAGGCGCTGCCGGATGATCTGAAGGCGGCGATTGACAGCCAGTCGGGCGCCGAGTTCAGCCGCATGGCGGGGGCGCAGATGCAGATGGATGACGGCCCGGCGCGCGAAGCGGCGCTGGATGCGGGCAACAACGTCATCACCATCAGCGACGCGGATGCCGGACCCTGGCGCGATGCGGCGGCGGCTACCACGGCCGAGTGGATTGCCGAGATGTCGGAAAAGGGCATCGACGGGGAGGCCCTGATCGCGCGGGCGGCGGAGCTGCTTGAGAAAAACAACACGCAGTAAGGCGTGACAGAGGGTGCCGGGCCTGTGCCCGGCACCGTCGCCAATGTGCGGGGGCACGGGCAACATGCAGATGGCAATTGAGCGCCTTGCGCGCACCATGGCAGTGATGGGAGGCGTCGTGCTGACGTTTCTGGTGATCCTGACATGTGTGTCGGTTTTGGGGCGCGGGTTGAACACGATGGGGCATTCTGACTGGCTTGTCGGGTTGTCCGAGAGCTTTGCGGGCTGGCTGATCGCCGCTGGTGTCGGGCCGGTGACCGGAGATTTCGAGATCGTGGAAGCCGGGATTGCCTTTGCGATTTTTGCGTTTCTGCCGATTTGCCAGCTTTATGGCGGGCATGCGACGGTGGATGTGTTTACCTCGGCGCTGTCGGCCAAAACCAACGCCTGGCTTGCGGCGTTCTGGGATGTGGTGCTGACCTTGGTGATCTTGCTGATCACCTGGCGGCTGACTGCCGGGATGCTGGACAAGATCGGCAATGGAGAGACCACCTTCTTGCTGCAATTCCCGATCTGGTGGGCCTATGCGGCGAGCCTTGCCGCTGCGGTGGTGGCGTCGATCACGGCGCTGTATTGCGCGGTGGGGCGCGTGACATTTGCGGCCACAGGGCGGTCCATCCTGCCTGCATCCGGAGCGGACGCCTGATGAGTATGCTGGAACTGGGCATCTGGTCCTTCCCGATTTTGCTGATTGTGATTTTCCTGCGGGCGCCGATTGGGCTGGCGATGATGCTCTGCGGAATTGGCGGGTTCTGGTTGGCGCTGGGCAGCCCGGATATCGTACTGGCGAAGCTGAAATCCGAGACGTACTCGACCTTTTCCAGCTATTCGCTGTCGATCATTCCGATTTTCCTGCTGATGGGGCAGTTTGCGACGCTGTCGGGCATGTCCTCGGCCTTGTTCAAGGCGGCGGAATCGTGGTTGGGGCACCGTAAGGGCGGGGTTGCGATGGCATCGGTTGGGGCCTGCGCGGGGTTTGGCGCGATTTGTGGATCTTCCCTGGCGACGGCGGCCACAATGAGCCGGGTGGCCTTGCCGGAATTGAAGCGTAACGGATATTCCGGCGGGTTTTCGACGGCGACGCTGGCTGCGGGTGGCACGTTGGGCATTCTGATCCCGCCCTCCGTGATCCTTGTGATCTATGCGATCCTGACCGAACAGAACATCGCCAAGCTGTTCCTGGCGGCCTTTATCCCCGGTATTCTGGCGGCCCTTGGCTATATGTTAACGATTTCACTTTATGTCCGACGGCATCCGGAGGCGGCCGGGCATCGGGAGCCGGTGCCGTATGCGGAGCGCTGGCGCGCGTTGTTTGACGTGTGGCCGGTCTTGTTGGTGTTTGGTCTTGTTGTCGGCGGGATTTACGCCGGTTGGTTCACACCCACGGAAGGGGCCGCTGTGGGTGCGGCAGGAACCGGGTTGATCGCGCTGGCGTCGGGCAATCTTAGCTGGGAGGTGTTCAAACAAAGCATCATCCAGACGGCGGTGAGCACCGCGATGATCTTTTTCATCGTGCTGGGCGCGTCGTTCTATAACGGGTTTCTGGCGCTGACGCAGGTGCCGCAGGAATTGTCGAACTGGGTGCTGGAAATGGGGTTGAGCCCGTTCATGGTGCTGACGCTGATCCTGCTGTTTTACCTGGTGTTTGGCTGCCTGATGGACAGCCTGTCGATGATCCTGCTGACGATCCCGATCTTTTTCCCGGTGATCTCGGTCATGGATTTCGGCTTTGTCGATCTGGCGCTGATGCAGGCGGATGCGGCGCGCGAAGCGTTGGCGGCGGGTATCCCCGAGGGCATGACGCAGGAGATGCTGTCGTCGATCGAGGCGGCGATTGCGTCGGGTGCGGAACTGACGCGCGAGCAGATGCGCGCGCTGGATATCCGGGTGACGCAGGGTATGGCGAACCGGATTGAGGCGGAATGGGTCGCAATCTGGTTCGGGATCCTTGTGCTGATCGTGGTCGAGGTGGGCCTGATCACGCCGCCGGTGGGGATGAACCTGTTCATCATCAACTCGATGGACAAGGACACGCCGATGATGGCGACCTACAAGGCGGTGATCTGGTTTGTGACCTCGGATATTATCCGGGTGATCCTGCTGATGCTGTTCCCGGCGATCACGCTGTTCTGGCTGTACTAATCCGCCCAGCGGATCGTGCCGTGCATGCCCTGATGGCGACCCGGTTTGACGGTGCAGACCGACAGGCTATCGTGGGTTGCGTCGAATCCCATGATCTGCATCGGGTCATCGTGAAACATCGGGTGAACGCCGCGATAGGCGAAGCTGCGGGGGGTGCGACCGGTGTGACGGGCCGCGTGGGCCAGCATCAGCGTGGCCTGCAATGGTCCGTGCACCAGCAGGCCGGGATAGTTCTCAACGTCGCGGGCGTACGACAGGTCATAGTGAATGCGGTGCGCGTTGAAGGTTGCGGCGGAGTAGCGGAACAGCCGGGTGATCGGCATCGGTTCGTCGATGGAGAAAACCGGGCTGTCCGGGACCGGTTTCGGGTTTGGCGGTGAGTAGGACGGCGGGATGTCGAGGTAGACGATGTTGTGCACCTCGGACAGCAGATGGGTGTCGGCGTGATAGACCTCGTGCGCGACGGCGACAAAGACCATGCTGTCGGATTTCCGGTCGATGCTTTGGATGGTTGAGACCTGACGCAGCGGGTCGCCGATGCGGATGGGGGCGTGGAAGGTCAGCGTGCCGCCGGCCCACATGCGCCGTGGATGTGGCACCGGCGGCAGGAAACCGCCCCGGTGCTGGTGGCCATCCGGGGCCAGGTCGGACATCGGCACGGTCGGTGCGAAGGCGGTCCAGTGCCACAGATACGGGGCCGGATCGCCGAGGGCGGGGGCGGGGTGATCCGCTGCGCCGAGCGTGGCCTGCAGCATGTCAGCCTGCAACGGGCTGATCGTGCCGGTGGTGGTTTCGGTTTTGCCGATCCAGTCCCGCATGTCGGTGGTCATGTGAGGGCTCCTTTGGCGTGCTGAAGGATGTCATTCATGCGCTTTTTACGCAGGACAGCGCCCGTTTGCACAGCCGGTTGCAGGGGGTGAACAGGTTTTGCCCTCGAAAACTGAACTGATCGGTTTAAATTGGCACGGAATGTGGTAGTCACCGCGCCAGTCGTGCGCGATCTGCCGACAGGTGCGATGTCCGATTGGAGTGGGATCATGGTTCGTATTCTTGCTGTTCTCTGTGTGCTTTTGGTGCCGGTTCTGGCCACCGCGCAAGAGGCGCGATTGGCGAAAATTATCGAGGTGCAGCAGGTCAACGGGGACCTGACACGGCAGTTCTTTGGGCATGTCGTGGCCAAGGAAACGGTGGATCTAGCATTTCAGGTGGGCGGGCAGATTGTCGAATTGCCGCTGATTGAAGGCAACCGGATCGCCAAGGGCACGGTGGTGGCCCAGCTTGACCTTGAGCCGTTCGAACTGGCGCTGGATCAGGCGCGGGTGCAGCGTGAACAGGCACAAAGGACGCTGGAGCGGTTGCAGAAGCTGCAGGGCAATACGGTCAGCCAGGTGACGGTGGATGACGCCGATACGGCGCTCAAACTGGCGGATATCGCGGTGCGCAATGCCGAGCGGTCGCTGGAGAACGCGACGCTTCTCGCGCCGTTTGACGCCTTGGTGGCAACGCGGAACGTGGCGAATTTTTCAACGATTGCGGCGGGCACACCGATTGCGCGGTTGCATGACATGTCGGATCTGCGGATCGAGATCGACGTGCCCGAGATCCTGTTTCAAACCGCCGGGCGTGACCCGGAGATCGAGCTTTGGGCAGAGTTTCCCACCTCGGACACGCGGTTCACGGTGACGCCGCGCGAATTCAACGCAGAGACGTCGCAGGTCGGTCAGACGTTCCGGATCACGCTGGGCATGACCCCGCCCGACAGCCTTGTGATTTTGCCGGGATCGTCGGTCACGGTCTATGCAAAGCTGGGTGCGCCGGAGCGTGATATCACGATCCCGGCCTCGGCTGTGATTACGGCCAATGACGGGTCCGCGCATGTGATGGTATTTACGCCTGACGGGGCTGAACTTGGCACTGTGCGCCGTCAGCCGGTTGAAATTGAACCCGGTATCCATGGCGAGATTCGCGTTTTGGCCGGGTTGGAGCCGGGGCAGGAAATCGTGGCGAGCGGCGCGACGCAACTGAGTGACCGGGACCGTGTGACGCGGTTCTCGGGCTTTGCGAATTGAGCTCGACCATGAATATTGCACGCGCGTCGATCGACAAGCCGATCCTGACATGGCTGATCATACTGGGGGCCTTGCTGGGCGGGATCTGGGGGTTCTTTTCGCTGGGTCGCCTGGAAGACCCGGCCTTTACCATCAAGTCTGCGGTTGTTGTCACCGAATATCCCGGCGCAAGCGCACAGCAGGTGGCGCGGGAGGTGTCGGAGCCGCTGGAATCCGAGATCCAGAAGATGTCGGAGGTCAAGGAAGTCCGGTCTGTGAACCAACCCGGATTGTCCCGGATCACGGTGGACATGAAGGACCAGTATGACGGCTCAGAGCTTCCCGAGATCTGGACCAAGCTGCGCAACCGGGTGACGGCGGCGCGATTGCCCGCGGGGGCAAAGCCGCCCTTTGTGAATGACGGGTTCGGGGATGTGTTCGGCATTTACTATGCGGTCACCGCGCCGGGCTACACCGATGCCGAAATCAACAGTCTGGCGACGTTTCTGAGGCGCGAATTGCTGACGGTGCCGGGGGTTGCGGATGTGAGCCTGTCGGGGGTGCCCAACGAGGTCATCTATGTGGAGCCGAACCTTGTTCTGAGCACCAACCTGAACGTGCCGCCGCTGGCGGTGCAAAGCGCGCTGGCCAATGCCAATTCGGTTGTTGATGGCGGGTCGTTGCAGAGCGTTGAGGGACGCACGCTGATCCAGGGGCCGGAGGGCAACGACACGGTGCAGGAGATCGCGGGTCTGACGGTGGGCGTCGGGGGCGAGATCCTCAACCTGTTTGATTTTGCGTCTGTGACACGGGCGCGGGATGCGACGCCGGACCTGATGATCCGGTATAACGGCGTGGAAGCCTTTACTCTTGGGGTGGCCGGGATCGGGTCGGAGAACATTGTCGACGTGGGCAAACGGGCGGATGCAAAGCTGGATGCTCTTGCGCCGCAGATCCCGTTGGGTGTCGGTTTGCATCCGATCTACCAGCAGCATGTGGTGGTCGAGCAGGCGTCCAACGATTTCCTTGTGAACCTCGCGATTTCGGTGTCCATCGTGGTGATCGTTCTGGCGGTGTTCATGGGCTGGCGCGCGGCGTTGGTTGTGGGCACGACGCTCTTGTTGACGGTTGTGGGCACGCTGTTTTTCATGGCGATCTTTTCGATCGAGATGGAGCGGATTTCCCTTGGCGCGCTGATCATTGCGATGGGGATGCTGGTCGACAATGCCATTGTGGTGGCCGAGGGCATGCAGATTTCGATGCGGCGCGGGAAGGCTTCGCGCGAGGCGGCGGATGAAGCGGCCAGCAAGACGCAGGTGCCATTGCTGGGTGCGACGGTCATCGGGATCATGGCCTTTGCCGGGATCGGGCTGAGCCCGGATGCCACGGGCGAATTCCTGTTTTCGCTGTTCGCGGTGATCGCGATTTCGCTGCTGTTGTCCTGGGTTCTGGCGCTGACGGTGACGCCGCTTCTGGGGCATTACTTTTTCAAGCAGGGGGCCGGGGGCGCGGATGATGCCTATGGCGGGCTGATGTTCCGTCTGTATGCCCAGAGCTTGCGCGCGGCGCTGAAGGCGTGGTGGCTTGTGATCCTGGGATTGGTGGGCGTGACCGTGGTGTGTTTCATGCTGTTTGGTCAGATCAAGCAGCAGTTCTTTCCAGACAGCAACACGCCGCTGTTCTTTGTTCATTACAAGCTGGAGCAGGGCGCGTCGATCCAGCAGACCTCGCGCGATCTGGCGGTGCTGGAAGACTGGTTGCTGGCGCGGGAGGATGTCGTGTCTTCGACCGCGTTTGTCGGGCAGGGCGCGGACCGGTTCATGCTGACCTATCAGGCGGAAGACCCCAATCCGAGCTATGGCCACATCATCGTGCGCACCGAAACGATCAACGAGATTGCGCCGCTGATTGCCGACCTTGAGACATTTGCCGCCAGCACCCTACCGCAGGGGGAATTCCGCGCCAAGCGGCTGGCGTTCGGGCCGGGCGGCGGGGATCCGATTCAGGCGCGGTTCTCGGGGCCCGACCCGGAGGTGCTGCGCGATCTGGCGGATGAGGCGATGGCGCGGTTGTTGGCGGCGTCCGACAATATCGTGGCCCCGCGCATCGACTGGCGCGAACAGGAACAGGTGCTGCGCCCGGTTTATGCGACCGACCGCGCACAGGAGGCCGGCATCACGCGCGACGACATCACCATGACGCTGCGCTTTGCGACGGAAGGGATTGATGCGGGCGTGTACCGCGAAGGCGAGCGGCAGATCCCGATTGTGCTGCGCACCGCACCGGATGCGGGTTTGGCGCTGACGGATCACGTTGTGTATTCGCAGAACGCGCAGAGTTTCCTGCCCTTTGACCAGGTGACGGACGGGTTGACCTTTGATCCGCAGAACACGTTGCTGATGCGCCGGGACCGGTTGCTGACCATCACCGTGGGTGCAGATATCGTCAAAGGGATGACCGCCGCACAGGTGCAGGCCGAGGTGCTGGAGGCGATTGAAAACATGCCGTTGCCGCCGGGGTACAAGATGGAATGGGGCGGAGAGCTGGAAAGCTCGTCCGATGCACAGGCCAGCCTTGCGCAGCAATTGCCGTTGAGCCTGATCATCATGATCCTGATCTCTGTGCTTCTGTTCAACGCGTTGCGGCAGCCGTTGATCATCTGGCTGTTGGTGCCGATGTCGGTGAACGGGGTCAGTCTTGCACTGTTGGGTGTTGGCGCACCGTTTACCTTTACAGCGCTGCTGGGGCTGTTGTCGCTTTCGGGGATGCTGATCAAGAACGGGATCGTGCTGGTGGAAGAGATCGACATCGTGCGCGCCGAGAAACCGAAGCAATCGCTGGTGGATTCAATCGTTGAGGCGTCAACATCGCGCTTGCGGCCGGTGGTCCTGGCGGCGGCGACGACCATTCTGGGGATGTTGCCCCTGATCTGGGACGCGTTCTTTCAGTCGATGGCGATCACCATCATGGGGGGCTTGGCGTTTGCGTCCATCCTGACCTTGGTGGCCGCGCCGGTATTCTACTATGCGTTCTTCATGCGCAGCGCGCGCGTGGCAGCGGCCTAGGCGGATGCGTTTGCGTGGCTGGCACAGAGCAGAGCCAGCCCGACCGAGGCTTCGGTGTTGTGCGACACCGTGATCGGGTAAGGGATATGCCTTTGCCGGATTGCCCGCCACGCATCGTTGCGTGCACCGCCCCCCGCTGACAGGATCCGCGTGATCGGCGGCGCGCCAAGGTCGCGCAGGGCGTCATAGCATTGGGCTTCGATCCGGGTGATCCCTTCGAACAGGCCCTGCAGGAACAGAACGTCGTCCTGCGGGCGCGGTGTGAGGCTTGGTTCGAGATCCGGGTCAGCTATGGGAAAGCGCTCACCCTTTCGCGGCAGGGGGTAATAGGTCAGCCCGGTGTCGGTGGTGGGATCCATCCTGGCGCTGAGGGTGGTCATCTCGTCCGGGGTGAAATGCGCCAGCAACGCGCCGCCCCCGGTGTTGGAGGCGCCGCCCACCAGCCACATGGCGCCCAGTTTATGGCTGTAGATGCCGCGTGCGGGATCGTCGATGCGTCGGTCGCTGAGCATCTTGATCGCCAGCGTCGTGCCAAAGGACGTGACCACATCGCCGATAGTGTCGGCCCCGGCGGCCAGAAACGCCGCGATGCTGTCGGTGGTGCCGACCCGGAGGATCAGTTCGGGGGCAAAGCCGAACTCTTGCGCGATGGCGGGGTCGACCTGGCCAATGGCGGTCCCAACCGGGTGTACGTCTGGCAGCAGCTCTGTTCTGAGGCCGGTTCTGGCGAACCAGTCGGGCCAGCATGTGTTGACCACATCATAGCCCGTTTTCAGGCAGTTGTTTTCATCCGAATGCCCGGCGCGGCCCGCGAGTTTGGCGAGGATGAAATCGGCCTGATGGCACAGGTGCGTGGCCGTGTGTGCGCTGTCTTGCGATTGCAGGCGCAAGGCCCGGCCCAGGGCAGAGGCGCTTCCTCGGGTGATGTGATCCGGGGGGGCGCAGTCCGCGATCACCTGTGCCTCGGCATCAAAGCCATTGGAATTGTACATCAGCGGCGCGGTCACGGGATTCAGCGCGGCATCCACCAAGACCATGGTGCCGGAGGTGCCGCCCACTGCCGCGCTCCGGATGGCGCGCATGGCGTCGGGGCCGATGTCGGTGCGCAGGGCGTGCAACCCGTCCGATACGGCCTGCCACCACCCCTGTGCGGAGGCGTCGGGGTAGGGCGCGCGCGCCATGCCGATCACTTTGCCCTGCGCGTCCGTGGCGGCGCACCGGATGCCGGAGGTTCCAAGATCAACGCCAAGAAACAAGGCCGTCATGGCGTGCCTTTGGCCGCCAAAGCCTGACGGTATTTTTCGGCGTCCCAGTCAAGCAATTCGGCCTCTGCGCCGGGGCCAATGGGCGTGGCGTCCCAATCTGCGGGCAAGCGCGTCAGTACGTCGGCAAGGCAACGCAACATGGCCGTTTGCGAGGACGTGGCATCGGTGCGAAGCGCTGCGCCGATGCCTTGCACCAGACAGGCGGGGGCGGTGGGCGTTGTCGGCAGGGCGGGCCCAAGGAAGACGACATGATCGGGATAGTACGATCCGGCTTGCGCGAGCGTGGTCAGCCGGGGGGTGGTGGCCAGAACCGTCGCAGCTGCATCCCACGCGTAGCCGTCGGGCGGGTCGGCCCGCGGGGCGGGGTTTGGCGGCACCTGCGCGGGCAGGGCGAGCCGGTCTTCGACCACGGCGATCAGGTCGGACACGGCCTGTACCGAGGGGCCCGCGCAGACCAGCCCGTGGTTTTCGAGGATGATCACCTGAACGTCCGCCGTCAGGCGCTCGATGATGGCGCTTGTCAGGGGCAGGCCGGGTTTGCGGTAGGGGACGAAGATGACCGGCAGGTCTTTCAGCTTTTGCGCCGCCAATGTGCGGCCCTGGGGCGAGATCGCGTGGACCAATGTGGCGACGGAATGGGTGTGCGCCACCACAGGCCAATCGAGCAACGCATGAAAGGTGGTTTCGATCGACGGGCGCAGGGTAATGGCGGGGTCAAGCACGGTGGCTTTACAAGTGCCATCGCCTGCGCCGTGGGCTTCGGCCCTTGCTTTTTCGCGGCTAACGGCGACGAAAATGTCCTTGCGCGTCGCGTCGGCCAGTTCGGTGCCGGAGGCCTTGATCCACATGACGCCGTCGCGCTTGATCGACGTGTTGCCGCCGGGGCCCTGAACCTGAAGCGGGTCGCTGCCCAAGCGGGCGCTGAGGGCGCGGAAATCCGGGGGTGGGGCATGTGTCATTTCAGAGTGTCCAGCGTATAGGTCGGCGGTGCGATGTCGCAGAACAGGTTGCCCGATGATCCGGCATGCAGACCGCCGCTGATAAACAGGCTGGACCAGCCAGCGGTGTGCGCGCCCGCGATGTCGTGTTCCGGGCTGTCGCCAACCATTAGAATTTTTTTAGGGTTTTTGATGTTGAGTGTGCGTTGAAGGGCATCGAACACGGGCAAATGCGGCTTGCCATAGAACGTGACGGTGCCGCCTTTGTCGCGGAACGCATGGGCGGGTGTTCCGGGCGATATCACGGTTTTTCCGTCTGCGCGTGGCGCGGCGCGGTCGGGATTGCTACACAGAACGGGCAGGTCGTGCGCCAATGCGTGATCAAGGGCGGCATGGGCGGCGGTGTGGTCGCCATGATCGGGCAGGCCCATGAGCAGGATGGCGTCGGCCTTGGCGATATCGGGGCTAAACGTGACCGTCAGGTCTCCGGCCCAGATGTGCGCATCCTCTTGCGAGGCGGTGATCGGGAACAGCGTCAGGCCAGTCTGGCGCGCGTGCAGGTCTTGCCAGGCCGCCTCGCCAGAGGTCATGACCTGCACAAAGGTGCCCGGTTCGAACCCCATGGCGGTGATCCGTTGGAGGTTTAGATCGGCGCGCTTGCCGGAATTGGACAGGACGGCCAGCTGACACCTGGTCTGGCGCAGGCGATCAAGCGCTTGGATCGCGTGCGGATAGGGTGACGTGCCGTTGTGCAGCACGCCAAACTGGTCAAAGACGATGGCATCAAACTGGTCCGCGACCGTGAGGATGCTGTCGATCACCTGCATTGTCAGGTGGGGTCCGGCGTGGGCGGCACGAGGCTTGCGATGTAGGCTTCGGCCTCGTCCTTGGTGAGGGCGGGGGCGGATTTGCCAACGCTGCCAGCGGGCATGTCGCCAAAGTAGAACTGGTAGCCGGGGATCACCTGACGGCGTTTGCGCAGGGGCATGCCGTCATAGGGGAAGACGTCAGAGCGGGCATTGGCCACCTTGTCATGGCAGGCCAGGATGTAGTCGGCGCGTTTGTCGAGCTCTTCGACGGATTTCCAGCCGTCGTAGCTGTTCACGAAACGGGCGGGCACCCAGTAGCGCCAGCCTTCGTCGGGGTTGGGCTCCATGTTGCGTTCCTGAAAGATCGCGTCGCCCGCAACCACGATGTCACCTGCGCTGGTGGCGACGGACACCGCCATGTGGCCGACCGAATGGCCCGGCGTGTGGAACATGGTGATGCCGGGCAGAACCTCGCATTCGTCGTCCACCGCTTCGAACACGCATCCGGAATAGGCCGGATCAATGCCCAGATAGCCGCTTTCATAGGTGCGGTAGTAGAGCGGCAGCGGATTGAACGCCATTTCGATTTCGGCCTTGGGCGCGATGTAGCGGGCGTTCTTGAATTCCTTCATGTTCTGCACGTGGTCCCAGTGCAGGTGGGTGAACACGATGGCGTCGATTTCATCGGGGTGCACGCCGAGTTTCTGTTCAAGATGCTCGTGCACCTGCAGGCAGCCGCGCTTGTCGCATTTGTGGTGGTACTTGGTGGCGCGCTCTTCGTCACACAGGCCGGTGTCGATCAGGATCTTGTGCTCACCGGTGTCGACATAATGGCAATACACCGGGTTCCAGATCTTCTGTCCGGCGGGGCCTTTCCAGAAGATATACGTGCCGAGGTCGGCTTCGAGCCAGCCGGTGTTGATTGGATAGATCTTGGTTTCTGCAACGCCCATCGGGTCCTCCACATGCGAGTCGCAACTTTTGTATACATAAATTGCGACATGTCTACATAATGGGATGATTTTTCCGGAGGCGCCAGCGAATTAGCCGTTTACAGCCAAGACTTGCATGAAGCTTTCGGTCATGTGCTTGCGCATGCCGTCCACCGCGGTTTGCGAGTCTCCGGAAAAAATCTTGGCCAGCAGATCGACATGGTTGTCCACGGAATTGACCAGATCCTGCTGAGTCTGAAGCTTTTTCGCGCGGAACGGGCCGGTCTTGCGGCGGAAGTCGGAGGCGAGTTCGTAGATGAACGGATTTTCGGTCGCGCGGTAGATGGCCATATGCAGCGCTTCGTTGGCCTTGATGTAGCGCAGGCGGTTGTTTTCCGCCGCAGCCGCGGCGCATTCGGCCTGGGCGGCCTCGATCTCGGAGCGGGCAAGAAGGGTCAGGCGCTGGTTGGCGAGCCGGGCACAGATGCTTTCAATTTCTTGCATGGCTTCAAACATTTGCGCGAGTTTTTCGCGCGAATACGTGGCCACGCGCACACCGCGTTTTTCGCCTGCAACCAACACGCCTTGCGCGGTCAGGCGATTGAGCGCTTCGCGGACGGGCGTGCGCGAGACACCGAAGCGGTCGGCGAGTTTGACCTCGTCAAGACGTTCGCCCGGTTCGAGTTGTCCTGCCGCGATATCATCCAGCAATTCGCTTTCGATTCTATGGCTCGACGATTCGCGGGGTGTACCGGTGGGGCGATCCATATGGGCAGTCCTGACATTCCTATTCTGAGCCTGTCTCTATCATGGAAATTCGATGAAATCCATCAAAAGCCAGATTATGGATATTTTTTGTTGCGTTTGTATACAAAGTGCTGTTCCTTGCTTCGGAAGTAGGGGAGTGAACCGTCCATGCCTGAAATACGTCTGCAAAACCTGCGCAAGGATTACGGCGCGGTGACGGTGATCGAGAACCTGAATCTCGAGATGGCGGAGGGAGAGTTTACGGTTCTTGTCGGGCCGTCGGGTTGTGGCAAGTCAACGACGCTGCGGATGATCGCGGGGCTGGAAAGCGTGACCGGTGGGGAAATCCTGATCGGGGATCGGGATGTGTCGCGGCTGGAGCCCAAGGAACGTGACCTTGCGATGGTGTTTCAGGATTACGCGCTCTACCCGCATATGAACGTGGCCAAGAACATGTCGTTTGCGCTGCGGCTGGCGCGGATGAACAAGGCGGACATCGAAAAGCGCGTGAAGGACGTGGCGGCGACGCTGGACCTGACCGCCTATCTGGATCGCAAACCTGCGGAACTGTCTGGCGGGCAGCGTCAGCGCGTTGCAATGGGACGGGCGTTGGTGCGCGATGCGGGCACGTTTTTGTTTGACGAACCGCTGTCCAATCTGGATGCCAAGCTGCGCGGCCAGATGCGGGCAGAGCTTGCACTGATGTCGCAGCGGATCAAGAAGAACATGATCTACGTGACCCATGATCAGGTCGAGGCGATGACGCTGGGCGACAAGATCGTGGTGATGAAGTTCGGCGAAATCATGCAGGCGGGCACGCCCGAAGAGCTGTATCGCAGCCCGGCGAACAAGTTCGTGGCGGGCTTTATCGGGTCCCCCACGATGAATTTTCTGGACGCGGAATTGCGCGAAGAGGGCGGCGTGTTGTCTGCAACCGGCGACGGGTTTTCGATCCCCTTGCCGGAGGCGCGCAAGGCGCAGTTGCAGGCGCATAGGGACCGACAGGTGCATCTGGGCATTCGCCCGTCGAGCTTTAGCGAAGGGTCGGGGGGGATCGCGATGCCGATTATCCTGTCCGAATATATCGGCGCGCAGTCGGTTCTGATTTCCGAAATCGGCCGCCAGCGCGTGGCGATTGAGGTGAATACCGTGGTCCCGATCAAATCCGGGGAAACACGGGAATTCACTGTTCAGGGGGATGAAGTGCATCTCTTTGATCCAAAGACCGAAGCCGCGCTGTAACGGCGGTTTGAACACGGGCGGCACCACAAGCCCACAAACATCTGGGAGGATGACATGACATCACACACCACAAAGGTCTGGTCTGCTGCTGCGGCGGTTGCCCTGACATTCACGGCGGGTGCGGCCTTGGCCAACCCCTATGCGGAGTATGAAGGCACGACGCTTGTCGTGAACTTCCCGGCGCACCCGCATTACAACGCGGCGATCGAGGTTCTGGACCAGTTCACGGAGCAGACCGGGATCGAGGTTGAGGTGGACCAGCTTCAGTACCTGAAAATGCGCGAGCGTCAGACGCTGGAATTGACCAAGGATGAGGGCGATTATGATCTGATCGCTTACGTGGTCTTTTCCAAGGCGGATTACGTTTATGCCGACCAGTTGGAGAACCTTGCCAAGTACTTCATGAACCCGAAACTGGCGGATCCGAACTACGATCAGGCGGATTTGATTGACGGCTATGTCCAGAACATCGGCGTTGCCGGTGGTCAGAAGGGCTATCTGCCGGGTCAGCTTGGGTCGGCCTTTGGTATCCCGTTCGGGTCCGAGACATCGGTGCTCGCGTATCGCAAGGACATCTTTGAAAAGCACGGCATTGATGTGCCGATGAACTATGACCAGTTGCTGGATGCGGCCTGCAAGATCCCCGAAGTTGAACCGGGCATGGGTGGGATGGCCTCGCGCGCGGCGTCTGGCCATCAGGCGAGCCACGCGTTCCTGTTGCACCTGGCCCCGTTGGGCGGACGCGTGTTCGACGACAATTGGGAGCCGATCATCAACAACGAAGCCGGTGTTGCAGCCGCTGAAGCGTTGAAGACCATTGTCGATTGCGGCCCGGAAGGCAGCACGACCTTTGGCCCAGCCGAAGCGGCGGCGGCGTTCAAGCAGGGTCAAGCGGCGATGTTCATGGACTCGATTGCCTTTGCCGCCGGGTTTGAAGACCCAAGCCAGTCCACCGTGGCCGGTAAGGTGGGATATGCGTTGCACCCCGAAGGTGTGCGTCGCGGCAGCCAAACTGGTGGTTTCGGGATCGCCATTCCGAAGAACGCGCAGAACAAGGAAGCGGCGTTCTTGTTGATGCAGTGGCTGACGTCGAAAGAGGGTGATCTGGCGGTCGCAATGGCAGGGGGCAACCCAAGCCGGTTCTCGACCTATGAGAACGCCGAACTGAATGCGAAATACCCTTATTCGGCCACCTTTGGTGAAGCGCTGAAATATGCTGATCCGGACTGGCGTCCGATCATCCCGACATGGGGTAAGATCAACGCCGATATCGGTACAACGCTGAGCCAGGTTCTGACCGAAGGTCTGGACATTCAGGAAGCGCTGGACGGTGTGGCAGAGCGGGCGCGCGCGACCATGGACGAGGCGGGTTACTACACCTGGCAGTAACCTCTCTCTCCCCGACCGGATCCCATCCCGGTCGGGGGCATTCCCTGAAAGGCCTAAGTCATGTCTGTAGCGCGCGCCGCCCGTTTGACACCGTACATGTTCCTTGCACCCGCTGCTTTGGTGCTGGCCGTCGCGCTGTTTTATCCGATTTGTTATATGATTTACGCCAGTTTCCTGGACTGGAACCCCAGCCAGCGGATTGGGGAGGCCGAGTTTGTCGGCCTGCGGAATTACATCAAACTGTTTGGCGATCCGAATTTTCGCGAAAGCCTTTGGGTGACGCTGAAATTCGCGGGCATCGTTGTGACGCTGGAGATGTTTATCGGTGTGGGACTGGCGCTTTTGCTGGATCGCAACATTCGCGGCATGTCGGTGTTGCGGACGCTGTTCATTCTGCCGATGATGATCGCGCCCATCGTTGTGGGTTTGATGTGGCGCTACATGTACCATCCGACGGTTGGGATTTTTAACAAGACACTGACCAATCTGGGGTTCGACACGATCCCGTGGCTGTCGGACGGCAATTGGGCCTTTGCGTCTGTGATCATCGCGGATGTGTGGCAGTGGACGCCGTTCATTTTCATCCTGTCGCTGGCGGCGTTGCAGTCTTTGCCATCCTCGGCCATCGAGGCGAGCAAGATCGACGGCGCGACCGGCTGGCAGCAGATCATCTATATCAAGCTGCCGCTGATGCTGCCGGTTCTGATCGTGACGTTGCTTCTGCGGCTGATCGACAGTTTCAAGGTGCTTGAGGTGATCCTTGTGATGACCAATGGCGGGCCGGGGCTGTCGACCGAAATCCTGTCGCTCAGGATCAACCGCACCGCGTCGGAGTTTCGGGAACTGGGCGAGGCGGCGGCGATGTCGAACCTTTTGCTGATCGTGTTGCTGATCCTGACGTTTGCGATGTTCATCTACAACAAGGCCCAAGACGCCCGCGCCGCCCGGTTGCGCGCGGTGGAGGAAGAGGCATGAGCGGTCCGTCGAACAAGACCTACGACAAGCAGAACCCTGCATTTTACGCGCTGCTCGTGGCGTTGGTGCTGATGGCCGTTGGCCCGATTTACCTGATGTTGGTCACATCGCTGAAGCTGAACGTGGACATCATGTCCGACACATCGCGGCTGTTTTTCATGCCGACGCTGCGGAATTACGAGACCGCGTTGTGCGATTTCCTGTGGTACGAGCCGGAACATATCCGGCGGTGTGATCCGACCTTTGGGCGGGCGCTGACCAATTCGCTGATCATCGGTCTGATCTCGACCGCGATCACCTTGGTGATTGGCACGATGGCGGCCTATGCGCTGGTGCGGTTCCGGTTCATGGGGCGCGATGTGGTGTCGATCTGGACGCTGATGATGCGGATGGTGCCGCCTGCGGTTTTGCTGGTGCCGGTGTTCGGTATCTGGACGTTCCAGTTCGGCATCGACGGGTCGCGGGGCGGGATCATCCTTGTCTATGTCGCGCTGAACCTGCCGTTTGTGATCTGGATCTTGCAGTCGTTTATCGTGCAGGTGCCGATCCAGCTGGAAGAGGCCGCGCGCATGGATGGGGCCGGGCCGTTTCAGGTGTTCTTCCTCGTGGTGTTGCCGCTGATCAAACCGGGGATTGCCGCCGCGTCGATCTTTACCTTCCGCGTGGCGTGGAACGAATTTCTGCTGGCGAATGCTTTGTCGGATCGCAACAGCCGAACGGTGCCGGTGACGATTGTGAACTCGCTGACCGAGTTTGATATCGATTGGGGGGTGATCATGGCGACGGGGATGCTGTTGGCCATTCCGCCGATCATCTTCACCTTTGTCGCCAGCCGTCAGATCATCACCGGCATGACCGCAGGAGCTGTCAAAGGCTGATGTCTGTTCTGCTGCTGGCCACCTTCGACACCAAACGGGACGAGACCGAGTACCTGATTGCGGCGATGGAGCAGGCCGGGCTGAGGGTGCGCAAATGCGATATCTCGCTGCACGCCGAGGGCGCGCAATGGTCGCCCAAGGACAAGGTGTCGGGCATGCAACGCGCCGCCGATCGGGCGATTGCCGAGATTGCGAAATCCGCGCTGGACGGGCCACGGCTGGTGGTGGCGATGGGCGGCGGAACCGGCGGGCAGATCGCGCTGCGGGTGCTGCAATCCTTGCCGGCGATGATGCCGAAACTGCTGGTCACAACGCTGCCGTTTGATCCGCGCTACGTGATTGCCGACAATTCGATTGTGCTGGTGCCGACCATTGCCGATCTGTGCGGGCTGAATGCCACGACGCGCGACGCCTTGGACCGTGCTGCGGCCATTGCAGCGGGCTTGCGCCATTCACTGCCGCCCGATGGTGACAGGCCGTTGACGCCGTCAATTGGTGTGACGGCGCTGGGCGTGACCGGGCCGGGGACGGACGCGTTGCGCGACCGGTTGCAGGCGCAGGGGCATGAGGTGACGGTGTTTCACGCCAACGGGTTCGGCGGCGCGGCCTTTGCCCGCTGGGCCAAGATCGGCGCGTTCCAGTCGGTGATCGATTATACCCCACACGAATTGACGCGCTGTTACGTGGCCGGGGTGCATGCCGAAATGCCCGGGCGCTTTACCGCGATGGGGCATCTGCCGCGTGTCGTGGTGCCGGGGGGCGTGAATTTCATCGGCGTGGGCGAAGCGCCCCTGATGCCCGATGACTATCACACACGCCCGCATTACGCGCATTCGCCGCTCTTCACCCATGTGCAGTGCACGGAAGACGAAATCGGTCTTTGCGCCAATATCCTTGGCGAGGCGCTGGCCGCTGCGACGGCTCCAACGCGCGTTCTGATCCCGATGGGTGGGTTTTCCTCCGAGGATCGCCCCGGCGGGGCGATTGAGCATCCCGGACTGCGTTCGGCGTTTGCCGACACCCTGGAACACCATGTGCCGGTGACCCGGCTTGACGGACATATCAACGACACTTCGGTTGCGCATGCTGCGGTAGACGCGCTGGCCGAGATTACAAAGGACATCTGACATGCTTGACCCTTCCGATATCGAAGCCAAGAAAGACGCGCTGATCTGGTCGGCGCGGCGGTGCTTTGACCTTGGGTTGCAGACCAACGCGGGGGGCAACCTGTCGGTGCGGCTGTCATCCGGCGATGCGATTGTGATCAAGCCGTCCGGCGTTGGATTTGCCGAATGCACGCGGGACAATCTGCAGGTGGTGCATCTGGACGGAACGATAGAACCATCGGCGTTCAAGCCGTCCAAGGATCTGGATTTTCACCGCGACCTGTACCTGATCCGCCCGGATATCAACGCGATTGTGCATTGCCACAGCCCGTGGGCGACGGGCTATGCCAGCGCCGGGATCGAGATCCCGTGCCTGACCGTGCAGACGATTGAAAAGATCGGGCGGATGCCGTTGATTCCGTTGTCGTCGAATGGCGGACCGCAGACCGAAGTGGAGATCAGCCCGGTGTTCCGGGATGTCTCGGTGCGAGCGGCTGTGCTGGCCAACCATGGTACGATTGGTGTGGGCAAGACGCTGACGGCGGCGCAATATCTGGCGGAAATCATTGAAGAAACCGCGCATATCGCCTTTGTCCGCGACACGTTGATGGCCGCACATGGCAAGACGGCGGCGGACCTTCCCAGCTATGGCACGGCCAAAGACGCCAGGGCGGCTGCGGCAGGATAGGGTTTTCTGACTTTCGAACGGGGCCGGGATGATGGAAGGTGTGGCGGGGGAGAAACAGCCTCATCCCGTTTGCACCCTGTTAATCCGGAGCGCTTATGTCAGAGTTCACAACCCGTCCTGAAATCCGCGGGACATTTGGTGTGTGTACATCCACCCATTGGATCGCCTCGGCGGTGGGGATGGGGATCCTTGAAAAGGGCGGCAATGCCTTTGATGCGGCGGTTGCGACAGCCTTGGTGCTGCAAGTGGTGGAGCCGCATCTGAACGGGCCTGCAGGTGATATGCCTGCGATTTTCTATTCGGTTGAGACCGGGCAGGTCGAGGTGCTTTGTGCGCAAGGTGTGGCGCCCGAAGCGGCAACGATTGAGCATTACACCGCACAGAGTCTGACATTAGTGCCGGGCTCCGGGTTGCTGGCGACGGTGGTGCCCGGTGCGTTTGACGGCTGGATGCGGCTTTTGCGCGATCATGGCACCATGACGCTGCGCGACGTGATGCAGCCGGCCATAGATTATGCGCGCCACGGCCATCCGGTGCTGCCGCGCGTGGCGCATACGATTGCGGGGCTGGCGGATTTCTTTGCCCGTGAATGGCCCAGCTCTGCCGCGGTCTGGACGCCGGGTGGCCAAGCGCCCGAACCACATGAATTGTTCAAGAACCCCGATCTGGCCGAAACGTATGACCGGCTTGCAGCTTCGGACGGGGACACGCGGGTTGCGCAGATTGATGCGGCGCGGCGCGCGTGGCGTGAAGGGTTCGTGGCGAATGCGATCTTTGACTATCTCAGGGACGCCAAGGTCATGGATGTGTCGGATGCAAAACACGCCGCTGTGCTGGCGCGGTCGGACATGGCCGACTGGCGCGCGACCTATGAACGCCCTTTGTCCTACGCATATCACGGCTGGACCGTTCACAAGACGCAGGCCTGGTCGCAGGGGCCGGTGTTTTTGCAGACGCTTGCGCTGTTGAAGGGGATCGACATTGGCGCGATGGACCCGAACGGGGCCGAATTCGTGCACACGGTGATCGAGGCGATGAAGCTCGCCTATGCGGATCGGGAGGCCTATTACGGCGATCCGGATTTCAGCGAGATCCCGATGGATGTGCTGTTAAGCGATGCCTACAACGCAGAGCGCCGGGCGCTGATCGGAGAGACGGCGTCATTTGAGCAAAGACCGGGGCGTGTGCCGGGGTTTGAGCATCTGGCGGACGCCTATGTGGCGCGCGCGGCGCGGGATTTTCAGGTCGGGAACGTGGCCGCGCAAGAGCCGACCATGTCGCATCTGACCGAAAAGCGCGGGGACACGGTGCATCTGGATGTCATCGACCGCTGGGGCAACATGGTGGCGGCCACGCCGTCCGGTGGCTGGCTGCAAAGCAACCCGGTGATCCCGGGGCTTGGATTTCCGCTGAACTCCCGCGCGCAGATGTTCTGGCTGGAGCCGGACCTGCCCACCTCGCTGGCCCCGAAACGCCGCCCGCGCACCACGCTGACACCCAGCCTTGCCGAAAAGGACGGCACGCAACTGGTGTTCGGAACGCCGGGTGGCGACCAGCAGGACCAGTGGCAATTGATCTGGTTCCTGCGGTTTGTGCATTTCGGGATGGGATTGCAGGAATGTATGGATCAGCCGCTGTTTCATTCGATGCATTTCCAGGGGTCGTTTTTCCCGCGCGACGTGCGGGCCGGGGAAATGATGATCGAGCCCAATGTCGGCGCGGCCGTCATCGACGATCTGCGCGCGCGGGGGCACAAGGTGGTTGTGGCAGAGCCCTGGACCGTGGGCCGCCTGACCGCCGCGATGCGCGCCCCGGATGGCATGCTGCGCGCCGCCGCGACGCCGCGATTGATGCAGGCCTATGCCGTTGGGCGGTGATCCGACCCCGGAAGACTGCCGTCTTTCCTGCGGCCGCTCCGGACTGTAACACACCCGAGACTTCAGCCAAAAAGAGGACGTCCCATGCCCATTCGCAACCGATTTGCCGAACTGCACCCCGAGATCACGGCGTGGCGTCGTGACCTGCACGAAAACCCGGAGCTTCAGTATGACCTGCCGCGCACCGCCGGGTTGGTGGCGGACAAGCTGCGGGCGTTTGGCTGTGATCGGGTGGTCGAAGGCATTGGCCGGACCGGTGTGGTTGCGTTGATCGAAGGCAAGACCAACAGGTCTGGCAAGACGATTGCGTTTCGCGCCGATATGGACGCGCTGCCGATTTTTGAAGCCTCTGGCGTGCCGCATGCGTCGAAAACACCGGGCAAGATGCACGCGTGTGGGCATGACGGGCACACCGCGATGCTGCTGGGGGCGGCGCAATACCTGGCCGAAACGCGCAATTTCGATGGGACCGTGGCGGTGGTGTTTCAGCCCGCCGAGGAAGGCGGGGCAGGGGCCGAGGCGATGGTGCAGGACGGGCTGATCGAGACCTTCGGCATTTCCGAGATCTACGGTCTGCACAATTCGCCGCTTCTTCCCGAAGGGCATTTCGCCATTCGGCCCGGTGCGTTTTATGCCGCCGTCGACAGTTTCCACATCAACGTCACCGGAAAGGGCGGGCATGCGGCGCGCCCAAACAATACGGTGGACACCACGCTTGCGGCCTCTGCGATTGTCATGGCGTTGCAATCGGTGGTGTCGCGCAACACCGACCCGCAGCAGGCGGTGGTGGTGTCGGTGACGTCGTTCCGCACGGAGTCAGACGCGTTCAACGTGATCCCCGAACATGCCACCCTGCGCGGCACGGTGCGCAGCTTTGACATGGAGGTGCGCGCGGCGGTGCTGGAGCGGATCAACACCATCGCCCGTCTGACCCCGGAAAGCTATGGCGCGACAGCCGTGTTCGGGTTCGACGAAGAACCCTATCCCGTGATGTCGAACCACGAGGCAGAGACCGAGCATTGCATCAAGGCCGCCCTAGAAGTGGCCGGGGATTGCACAACAGACGCGCCGCGCACCACGGGGGGCGAGGATTTTGCCTATATGCTGCAGGCCTGTCCGGGCGCGTATATCCAGCTTGGCATCGGCAAACGCCCGGGGCTGCATCACCCAGAATACGATTTCAACGACGACGTGATCCCGACCGGGTGCTCTTACTGGGTGAGCCTGGCCGAACAGCGGCTCGCCGTGTGAGCTTCTGCTGAAGGTGGGGGTGTCTTTGGCGGGGTGCCCCGCCAGAGACGTCATTTCCCGAAAGCAATACCTTCACGCCGGGGATCGGCCCCACCGCGCAGCGTGTCGCCTACCGCGATGGCATGCAGACCCGATGTCAGCGCGCGGGTGTTGACCTTGAACCCCAGCGCTTCGAGCGGTTCAGCCAGTGTTTCCGCGTCGGTGCCTTCTTCCAGATCGTAGGTGCCGAACCGGTTCAGCAGATGCGGGGCCGAGACCGCCTGTTGGATGTCCATCCCCCAATCCAGATGCGCGATGATGGATTGTGCGACATAGCCGATGATCCGGCTGCCGCCGGGACTTCCGATCACCAGAACCGGCGCGTCATCCTTGAGCACAATGGTGGGGGCCATCGAGGAACGCGGACGCTTGCCCGGCTCAAGACGGTTGGCAATCGGCACACCGTTGCGATGCGTTCTGAATGAGAAATCCGTCAATTCGTTGTTCAGCAGGAATCCCCGGACAAACAGGCGGGAGCCAAACCCGTTTTCGATGGTGGTGGTCATCGAGAGCGCGTTGCCCTCTGCATCGACTATCGAGATGTGAGAGGTGGAGGGCAGTTCGATGCTGTCGTCATCGGCCCAGATCAGCGCGTGATCGAACTCCGGCTCACCGGGGGCGACCTCTTCCAGGGCGGTGTCACCGTTGAGCAGGTCCGACCGTGTCTTGAGGTAATCCGGGGCCACCAGACCCTTGGTTGGAACGGGGACGTAATCGCTGTCGGCCATGTAGCGACCGCGATCCGCAAAGGCGAGGCGCGAGGCATCGCCGATCAGGCGTCGCGTGTCCGGATCCATCGGGTCCCGGTCGGCCAGCGCGAAGGGCTCCAGCGTGCCAAGGATCTGCCCGATGGTCAGCGCCCCCGAGGAGGGCGGACCCATCCCGCAGACGTCATGGTTGCGGTAGGGCACACAGACCGCCGGGCGTTCAATCACCCGGTAAAGCGCAAGGTCGGTGGTGGACAAAACGCCGGGATTGCCCGATGCGGTCCGCACCGCAGACACGATGTCTTCGGCAATGGCCCCGGTGTAAAACGCAGCGCTTCCGTCCGCCGCGATCTGGCGCAGCGTGTCGGCATAGGCCTCGTTGATCAGCAGGTCGCCAACTTGCACAGGGACATCGTTGGGAAAGAAATAGCCCGCTGTGTCAGGGAACCGTTTCAGGCGGTCTGCATCTCCTTCAACCAGCGCGGCCAGTCGGGGGGAGACGGGAAACCCGTCTTCGGCCAGGGCAATCGCGTCGTCAAACAGGCTGCCCCAGTTGGCCCGGCCCCACATGCGGTGCGCAGTTTCCATCAGGCGCGGTGTGCCCGGTGTGCCGACAGACCGCCCGCCGACAACCGCATCGAAGAACTTGAGCGGTTCACCCGCCGCGTCCTGGAACAGTGTCGGTGTCGCGGCCAGCGGCGCGGTTTCGCGCCCGTCCAGCGTTGTGACCGCACCGGTTGCGGCGTCGTACCAGACAAGAAAGGCCCCGCCGCCCAGACCCGAGGATTGCGGCTCAACCAACCCAAGCGTCGCCTGAACCGCCACCATCGCATCCGCTGCCGTGCCGCCGTTTTGCAACACGCGGGCCCCGGCCTGAACCGCCCACGGATTGGCCGCAGCAATCATCCAGGTCTGCGCTTCGGCGGGAACGCCGTCCTGCTTGGCCGCCAGCGAGGCTTGCAGCTCGGGCGAGATCCCATCGAAGGCGGACACCGCGTCGGCCTCTGCTTCGGGGGCAACCGTGTCGGCGGTTTGCTGGGACAGCCCCGGAAACGCGGTTGTGGACAGGACAAGAGCAATGGAAATGGATCGGAACATGGCAGTCACTCCTTTGGATCGGGCATACCGTGATCATGGACGCGAAACGATCTATCGCAAAGACCTTTGCATGCGAAAGGAGAATTTCGGCCAGCCACTGCACGTTTTGAGGGTCTTTTCCTGAATTTGACAAAGACCTGCCGCAATCGCGCCCATCGGATTTGTGCTTCTAGGGCGGACCAGAAGTTTTTGACCGGCAAAGGAAATCGTCTTATGAAAAAACTCTTTGCTGCCGCCCTTATTGCAAGCCTTGCCTCGCAAGCGGGGGCCCAACAAATGATCTGTGACTTCAGCAGCTGGCGCGGCGCGTCGAGCAAAATCGGCAAATCGTGGACCGGCGAAAAAGTGCTGATCGACCCGCGACGCAACCTCATCCAGCGCGGTTTTTCGAACGGCTGGTACAAAGCGCAACCGATCACCAGCATCACCAAATCCCACAATTTCCTGACATATGTGACCAGAAGCCAAGAAAGGGACAGCCGTGGCCAAAGCTACTACGTCTCAATGAGCTTTCGCGTCTACACGGATGGCAAAGGAACCGCCCGGATCAATGCCGGTTCGCGCGTTCAGGACATCATGGCATCAGGCCGGTGCGCCTCTGAGTAGTCGTGTCAGCACGGCGTGGAGAGGAACGTCGCCGCAAGTGGTGGCGTGGTTCGGAGCTGTGAGTGAAGTGGTGCCCCCACACGGACTCGAACCGCGGACCTACTGATTACAAATCAGTTGCTCTACCAGCTGAGCTATAGGGGCACTGCGCGGGTGATTACTTTCACTTGATCGTCTGTGCAAGAGGCAATCTTGCGATTTTTTCGGGAAATTTTGCAGCGCCCGCAATCGCGGTTTTCTTCGCCGCCTGCGCGCGTATAGTGGCGCGCAGACAGCAAGAAAAACGAAAACCCATGCAGGTTGTCCTTCACACAGGTGTTCATGCGACCGACAGTGATCGGCTGTTCAAGACGTTGCTGCGCAACCGTGATGGGGTGCGCCCGTTGGGGACAGCGATTCCCGGGCCGGGGAAGTATCGCCGGCTGATCTCCGAGATGCTGAACGCGTTGGGGGGCGGTGCGCCGTCGCCGGGGGCGCGGGATGTGCTGCTCGACAGCATTCTGGACGAGGACAGCGGAAACGTGGATCGTTTGATCCTGTCCCATGAGAACCTGTTCTCCGTGCCGAAGATCGCGTTTCAGGGTGGGGTGGTGTATCGCAAGGCCGAGCAGCGGTTGCAGACCTGCCGGGCGCTGTTTTCGGGCGATGCGGTTGAGGTTTTTATTGCCATTCGCAACCCGGCAACGCTTTTGCCTGCCTTGTTAAACGCGACGCCGCATGAGGATATGGCGCATCTGCTGAACGGGATGGATCCGCTGGATCTTCGCTGGTCGGGTCTGATTGCCCGGATCAAGGACGCGGTGCCGGATGTGCCGGTGACGGTCTGGTGTGACGAGGACAGCCCGCTGATCTGGGGCGAAGTGGTGCGCGAGATTGTCGGAGTGACGCCGACGCATCCGTTGATCGGGGCGTATTCGCGGCTGGCGGATATCATGACCAAGGAAGGCATGACCCGGTTCCGCGCCTATCTGGCGGACCGGCCGGACCTGACCGAGGTGCAGATCCGCCGGGTCATGGTGGCGTTTCTTGATAAATATGCGGACGCGGCCAAGGTCGAACACGAACTGGATGTGCCGGGATGGGATGACACCATGGTGCAGGACCTGACCGACGAATACGAAGACGACGTCTTTGACATTGGCCGGATGCCGGGGGTGACGCTGATCACCCCCTGACGGTTACTGCATGCCAAGCGCTTCCTTGTACATGTCAAGCACCGCTTCTTCTTCTGCGATGTCATCGGGTTCGCGCTTGCGCAGCGCGATCACCTTGCGCATGACCTTGGTGTCATAGCCCCGACCCTTGGCCTCGGCCATCACCTCTTTCTGCTGCTCGGCGATGTCTTTCTTTTCGGCGTCAAGACGTTCGATGCGTTCGATGAACTGGCGCAGTTCGTCTGCGGTCACGCGGTAGTTGGCTTCGATTGCGCTGTCGTCCATATCGGGGCTCCTGTTGTCTGTCCGCGATGTCGTAGCGATGGGCGCGCGGGCCTTCAAGGGCTTGTCATGCCACGGGCGATGAATTACCGCCGCCGCAGGGAAAATGGCGTAAAGGAGCCCGACATGGACATTCTGATCTGGTCCGGTGCAGCGGTGTCGCTGCTGGGTCTGTGTGGCCTCGTCTATTCCATCGTGCGCGTGGCACGGGTGCGCAAAGCCGGGCTGAGCGATGATGAGCTGCGCGCGGCTGTTCAGGCGGTGATGCCGATCAACCTTGGCTCTCTGTTCGTGTCGGTGCTGGGGCTGATGATGGTGATCCTTGGGATCTTTCTGGGCTGAGGGTCACAGGTCATCAAAGCGCCGACCGTATTTGATGAGCTCGCGGAACACCGGGTCGGGCGTCCAGAGCGGTGTGTCGGGATGATCAAGCGCGTCCATCGCCTGTACGGTTTGCAACAACCCGTCGATCCCCGCCGCATGCATGACGCCGCCACAGCTGCGCGGAACAAGCCGTGTGAAGACAGACACTGTATCGATATCGCCCGCGCGGGTCACCATCTGATCGCGCAGCATCTTGGCACCTTCATTGGCCAGCGCCCCGATGATCAGACGAATGATCACCGCAGGCGGCATATCCGACTGCGGCGCGCGTGCGGTGTTGAGAATCTGGGTGACATCGGGGTCCGGGCTGGCGAGGCCCGCGTCGTCATACTGGTAGACCCCCAGATGAGAGGGTTTGCCGTCGCGGCCAGCCTCGACCAGGCGCGCTGACCAGTTCTTACAGCCGGGCGCGCGATCCTGACGGGCGACGACGGCCAGTCCTGACAGATCGGCCAGTTCGAAGGGCGGATGGGCCATGCCCCAGTCGCGCAGTGCGGCGTCGATGAAATAGGGGGATTGGCCAAGGTCAACCAACGCGTCCGCTGCGCGCCACAAGACGGATTTCAAACGCTCTGACAGAACCGGGCCATCCGTTTTCTGGACAGACGCCAGTTTGGACATGCGCTGCATTAACGCCAGTGTTGTGCGTTGGTCGGTGTCGGTGCTGTCGGGGCCAAAGCCGATTTCGGCCAAGGGCGCCGTGATCACCGGGAACGCGAAGTTCAGCAGCACGCGCGGGTCGGTGCCGGGCAGGCAATGCGCCACGGGAACCTCTGCAGGCAGGTCGAGGCCACGCTGACCCCGCGCGGCGCGCAGGATGATGTCTGATCCGGCCAATGTGTCCGGTGCCGCCCCGTAGCGCAGCGCGGATTGATAGGTTTTGGCGCGGTCGGGGCTGAAGCGGCCATGGACCACGGCGTCCTGCAAGAGCGCTTGCAGATATCCGACGCTGTCGCGCTGCTGGTCCGGGTTGCGGATCAGCCAGTTGACCCTGAGCCCGCTTGTCAGGGCGGTCATGACGATCTGGGTTGCGTGGGGACCGCCGCCCAGCACACCTACCGTGTCGAGCGGGGGAAGGTCGGCGCGCCGGGTTGTGGCTGCGACGGCTTGTTCGGCATGAAACAGGTGAGCCAGTGCGCGGGCCTGATCGGTTTCGGCACAATCTTCGGCGGCGGCCTCTTCGAATGCGAGGCCTGCCGCCATTGGCAGAACGATGGAGGCTTCGACCGCCGCGATGATTTTCTGATGCGCCACTTCCGAGGATGTGGCCGGATCCTTGCGCGCCTTGGCGATGGCCGCCTGGAACGCCGCGGTGTCAGAAAACCCGCTGCGCAGGTTGGCCGTCGGGCGCAGTTTGGCGGGGTGCCCGTCGAGTGGCGCGACGAACTGGCGGATGGCGTGGTCGATTGTGCCGTCGAAGATCTGATCCACCAGCGGGCTGAGTCTGTCCGAGGTAAGCGGCAGCAATTGCCCGCCAAGCAGCAGATCAAGCGCGACACCCGCGCCGGCGAGGCGGGGCAGTCGCTGTGTTGCACCGGCGTTTGGCACCTGACCCAAGCGGGCGTTCGGGAACCCGATGCGGGCCGCGTTGTGGGCCAGCCGGTAATGTGCGGCCAGCGCAAGTTCGGCCCCGCCGCCCACGACTGCGCCGGTCAGAACAGCCATAACGGGTTTGGGATGGGTTTCGATTGTCAGGCAAACATCGGCCAGCAGGTTGCTGCGGTCATCGCCCCCACCGCTGGGCGTGGTGATGCCGGATGGAAACCCGCTTGCGGTGCCGCTGAGCACAACAAGGTCGATCGTTTCGTCTGTTTCGAGCTTGGAAAGCGCGTCTTGCAGGGCGGACAGGACAGATGCGGTCAGGCGTGCCGTCGGGCCTGCGTCGAGCACGACATGTGCAACGCCGTCGCGGATGCGGGTCTCTGTTTGTGCGCCCATCTTCTGCTCCGATGGCCTCTGGCGGCGTTTTCGCCTGTTGTTTCCCGCACATTAGAGGTCAATTCGGGCAATCTGGCAAGAAATCGCGGATCAATCGGCGCGTTTGTGCATCATTCGGGCGACATCGAGCATCCGTGCAGAGAACCCCCATTCGTTGTCATACCAGCCAAAGATGCGGATCTGGTCCCCGGTGACGAGCGTTTCGGCAGGCGCGATCACCAATGACTCGGTCCGGGCGCGCAGGTCGACGGACACGCAGGGGTCTTCGACCAGCCCGATCACCGGGTTGGCGTCGGCGATGTTGCGCAGCGCGTCGGCGGCGTCGCTTGGCGGCTGGTCCAGCCGGACGATCAGGTCAACGGCAGAGACGCTGATCGCGGGCACCCGGATCGCGGCACCGGTGACGCGGCCGGCCAGATGCGGCAGCACGCGGTCCACCAGACGGGCCGCACTTGTGGTGGTGGGCACCATGCTGACCGCCCCGGCGCGGTTGCGCGCAAGATCCGGTCCGCGCGGGGCGTCCACCATGGGCTGGCTGCCGGTGTAGCAATGCACGGTGGTCATATGGCCCTGCACCAGCCCAAAGCGATCATCAAGCGCGCGCAGCAACGGCGCGACGGCGTTTGTTGTGCAGGAGGCGTTCGAGACGATGGTCGACGCGCCGATCTGATCCTCGTTTGCGCCAAGCACAACCGTCACATCGGCGATGTCGGACGGGCCAGAGATCAGCACGGCACGGGCCCCGGCGGTCAGGGCGGCCTCGGCTGTTGCGCGCTGTTTGAGCGCGCCTGTGCAATCCAGAACAAGGTCCACACCATCAAGTGGCAGGTCAGCCAGGGCCACACCGGTCAGCAGCGGGATGCTGCGCCCCGCGGCAACAAGCGCTCCGTCACGATAGTCAGCACCGCCGGGCAGGGGGCCAAAGACGCTGTCATATTTGAACAGGTAGGCGCAGGTTTCGGGGGCGGCGAGGTCATTGATGGCCACAACCTCGATATCGGCATGGGCCGGATTGGTGAGGATCTGGCGCAGGATCACCCGGCCAATTCGTCCAAATCCGTTAATGAGTATGCGCATCGGACCCGTCCTTACCGAAATTCACGAATGGTGCGTTCCGGGTTGCATATCAACTCGGAATTTTTCAAATAGTAAAAGTGTTTTTTGTATCGAGACAATTATGACCGCAGATGCCACACCGGAACGCCGCGCGCGGGGACGCCCCCGCGCCTGGGGCGACACCAGCGAACAGAACAAGATCAAGTCGCTGGATCGGGCGCTGGTGATCCTGGAACGGCTCAGCACCCATGGCGGCGCGACGCTGACGGAACTGGCAGAAGACCTGAAACAATCGCCTGCGACGGTCTACCGGGTGCTGTATACGTTCGAGGCGCGCGGGATGGTGGATTTCGATCCTGCCACCCAGACCTGGCACATCGGGGCAGGGGCGTTTCACGTCGGATCCCAGTTCCTGCGGCGGACCTCGCTTGTCGAACGGGCGCGTCCGTTCTTGCGCACGCTGATGCAGCAAACAGAGGAAACCGCCAATCTGGGCATCACGAGGGACGGTCAGGTTCTGTTTCTCAGCCAGGTCGAGACGCACCACAATATCCGGGCGTTTTTCCCTCCGGGGGCGATGTCGCCGATGCATGCGTCCGGGATTGGCAAGGCTTTGCTGGCGCAGATGTCGGACAAGGACGTGGCGGCGATCGTGCGTCAGCACAAGCTGCCCGCCTTTACCGACCAGACGCTTGCCACGCTTGAGGCGCTGGCCGCTGATCTGCACGCAACGCGGGTGCGCGGCTATGCGCTGGATGCGGAGGAAAAGAACGACGGAATGCGTTGCATCGCGGCGCCTGTGTTCGACATGCACGGCGAACCGGTTGCCGGTGTGTCGATCTCGGGACCCTCAGCGCGGATTCCGGATGATCGTGTCGAAGACCTTGCCGATGTTGTGAAATCGACAGCCGCGCAATTGACCACAGCGCTGGGCGGTGTCACGCCTTAGGCGACGTTTTTCAGATCGACCTTTGGATCTACGCCAAGCGCATGGCAGACTTCGCGGGTCAGTTCCGGCCGATTCAGGGTGTAGAAGTGCAGGGCGTCCACGCCGCCATCCAGAAGGTCCGAGCACAGTTCGGTGCAGATCGCGGTGGCCAGCAGATCTTCGCGCCCGTCCCGTTCGGCCTTTTCAAACGCATCCACAACCCAGGACGGAATATGGGTGCCGCAACGCTTGGCAAAGCGAACCGCGCCTTTCCAGTTCTCGATGGGCAGGATTCCGGGGGTGATTGGTTTGTCGATCCCGGCCTTTTCGCAGGCATCGCGGAAGCGGAAGAAGGTGTCGGCCTCGAAAAAGAACTGCGTCAGTGCTTCGGACGCGCCCGCATCGAACTTGCGCTTGAGATAGGCAACATCCGCCGCCGGGTCCGAGGCTTCGGGGTGGGTGTCGGGGTAGGCACCGACGCGAATGGTGAAATCGCTGGTGTCGTTCAGCGCCGCGATCAGGTCGACGCTTGAGCCAAAGCCGTCGGGATGCGGCTGAAACCCGTCAGAGCCTTTGGGGGGATCGCCGCGCAGGGCGACAATGTCGGTCACGCCCGCTTCGGCAAAACCCTTGGCGATGCCCAGGGTTTCGTCACGGGTTGCGTTCACGCAGGTCAGATGCGTGGCCACTTTGAGGCCGGAGGATTTGTGCAGCGTCGCCACGGCCTCGCGTGTCAGATCGCGGGTCGTTCCGCCTGCACCGTAGGTGACGGACACGAACCGGGGGCTCAACGGTGCCAGAACCTGCACCGTGTCCCAAAGCCGGAAAGAAGCTTCGAGGTTTTGTGGAGGAAAGAATTCGAACGAAATGGCCGGTGTGGTCATGATGCTGTCCCAACTAAGTTCGGGGACTTGTCGCACAGCCTCCAATGTGAGACTAACTCATAAATCTAATCACTAACATGAAGATGGTTGATAATGCACATCGAGTTTCGTCACCTGCGCACGGTCAAGGCCATCTATGAATGTGGCGGGGTGGCCCGGGCTGCAGATCAGTTGAACATTACGCAATCGGCGCTCAGCCACCAGATCAAGGCGCTGGAGGATCAGGCCGGGGTGGAACTGTTCGTGCGGCGCTCCAAGCCGATGAAACTGTCGGCGGCCGGGATGCGGTTGCTGCGGTTGGCCAATCAGGTCTTGCCGCAGGTCGAGGCGCTGGTCGAGGAATTCGAGGGGCTGCGCGACGGGTCATCAGGGCGGATGCATATCGCCATTGAATGCCATGCCTGTTTCGAATGGCTGTTTCCGGTGCTGGAGGCGTTTCGTAAGAGCTGGCCGGATGTGGATGTGGATATCCGTCCGGGGCTGGCATTCGACGCCTTGCCGGCGTTGCAGAAAGAAGAGGTTGATCTGGTCGTGTCGTCCGATCCCGAAGAGATACCGGGGGTCACCTTCACGGAACTCTTTGATTACAAGGCGGTATTCGTCGCGTCCGCGTCCCATCCGTTGGCGGAAAAGCCCTATGTCGAGGCCGAGGATTTTCGCGGGCAGACATTGATCACCTACCCGGTGGAACGGTCGCGGCTGGATGTGTTCAGCCAGCTTCTGACACCGGCCAAGGTGGAACCGGCCTCGGTACGGCAGGTCGAATTGACGGCCGTCATCCTGCTCTTGGTTGCATCAAACCGGGGCGTGGCCGTGTTGCCCGACTGGGTGGTGCGCGAGGTCAAGTACAGCTCGGACTATGTCACGCGACCGCTGACCGAAACCGGCATCACGCGCCGCCTTTATGCGGCCACGCGAACGGTGGATACGGACAAACCGTTTGTGTCGGACCTGATCAAACTTGCGCGCAAGGAGGCAACCAAGCTGCAAAGCCAGTGAGCCTAGGCCATTTCGATGTTGGAGGCCATCATGCGGCCATCGCGGCCTTCGGTCATTTCGAAGCTGACTTTCTGGTTGTCGGTCAGACCTTCCAGACCGGACTGCTGCACGGCCGAGATGTGGACAAACACATCCTTGCCGCCGTCGTCGGGCGAAATGAAGCCATAGCCTTTTGTGGTGTTGAACCATTTCACGGTGCCGTTGGGCATGGGTCCGTGTCTCCTCTTATCGTCACGTCTTGACCCTTGCGGGTCCAGTTCACTTGCGACAGGCGCCGTGCTGTGCAACGTGCTGTCACAGTAAAGACATTGGCCGGAAAGCGGCGAAGACAAGGGCTGGGACAGGAAATTCCAACGTCCCGGCGGGCTGCACCGGCAAGAGCAAGGAACCGCCTCATGATCCTCTATGGGCTTAAAACCTGTGACACCTGCCGCAAGGCGTTGAAGGCGTTGCCAAATGTCACGCTGGTGGATGTGTCGGTCACGCCGGTGCCGGCTCAGACACTGGATGCGGCGCTGGCGCAATTCGGTGAGAAACTGCTGAACACCCGGTCGACAACATGGCGGGGGCTGGACGACGCCGAACGTGCCAAAGACCCACGGGATTTGCTGGTGACGCACCCGAAGCTGATGAAGCGACCGCTGATTGATCACGACGGCACGCTCTATCTGGGGTGGGACAAGGCCACGCAAGCCGCGTTGGGGGTTTAGCTGCGCACCTGCATCTGGTGCAGCGCAGCGTACGTGCCCGCGTTTTCGATCAGCGCATCATGTGACCCCTGTTCGATGACGCGGCCCTGATCCATCACGACGATCTTGTGTGCATCGCGGATCGTTGACAGGCGATGCGCAATAACCAGCGTTGTCCGTCCCTTGGACAGCTCGTCAAGTGCGGCCTGAACCTTGGCCTCGGACCCGGTGTCGAGCGCCGATGTCGCTTCGTCCAGCAGCAGGATCGGACGGTTGCGCAGCAGGGCACGGGCGATGGCCACGCGTTGCCGTTGGCCTCCTGACAGGGCTGATCCCCGGGGACCCACGGGCGTATCAAGACCGTCAGAGAGTTGTGGCAAAAAGTCAGTTACATGCGCAGCTTCCAGCGCGTTCTTCAGATCGGCCTCGGGCACATCGCGTTGGCCCAAAAGGATGTTTTCGCGCACCGTGTCGTCGAACAGCAGCGCCTCTTGGGACACCACGGAAAACAGCCCTCGCAACGCACCAAGGTCCATGTCGGCCACCGGCACGCCGCCGATCCGGACCGACCCGGAGGATGGATCAACAAGGCGCGTCAGGACGTTGAAAATAGTTGATTTTCCAGCGCCGGATGGCCCGACAAGCGCGGTTGTCTGACCGGCCTCTGCTGAAAAGCTGCATCCGTGCAAAACGCTTGTGTCACCGTAGCTTAGCGCAATGTCTTCAAATGCGATATCAGGCACGCCCGAGGGCGGCGAGACCGGCTGCGCCGGGCTGCGCATCTCGGGTGTGGTGTCGAGGATCTGGCGGATGCGTTCGATCCCGGCGGCGGCGACCTGCCAGACACCGAAAACATTGCCAAGCCGCCGCAACGGCTCAAAGGCCAACCCGATGGCGGTGAAAAACGCCATGAAATCGCCAACGGTCTTGTCGCCCGACAGGATTTCATTGCCACCGTAAAACAGCACCCCCATGAAGCCCAGGCCGGCCATGATGTCGATCATGCCGGGGATGGTCGCCTGACCCAGCGCGGTGCGGGTTTCCACCTTGACGCGCTCTTCGGTCAGCACGCGGTAGCGTTCGGACTGGTAGGTTTCCAGCGCATTCAGCTTAACCGGGATGATGCCGTGAAAGGCCTCGTTCAACCGCACCGACAGCTTGGCCGCCACATCGCGGGCGCGGCGGGCCTTCTTGCGCACGTAGCGCTGCAGGATCATCGACGGGGCCACCAGCAGCGGCGCACCGATCAGCGCCACCAGCGTCCAGCGCCAGTCGACCGAAATGGCAACCGCAAAGAGCGAGATCAGCGCAATCACATCGCGCCCCGCCCCGGTGATGATCGTGCGCCACACCTTGCTGATGGCATCCACGTCCCCTTCAACCCGCTGCATCAGGTATCCGGGCGAATGGGATTGGTGATACTGGGTGTCGAGCACCATGAGATGGGCCAGCAAATCCTGCCGGATATCGGCCACCGATAGCTGCGAAATATGCGTCAGCATCACCTTTTGCACGATGCTAGCCAGCGCCCGCACGATGAAGATGCCAAAGAAGATCAGACCGACCCAGACAATTGCATCGGCGTCTCCACCCACAAACACCCGGTCGAACATCGGTTTCATCATGTAGCTGAGCGCGCCGAACATGCCGCCTTCGAGCGCCATGAAGACCATGGCCACCATCAAAAGCCGCCAATGCTTGGCCAGATAGCCGCGCCAGACCCAGAGGAGCAGGCCCCTTGGATTGATCGCGGCGTCGGTCATGACACCAGCGCAGGCGTCAGCGTCAGCTTGTCCGCCGGGATTTTGGCGTCGAACCCGGCCTGAATGGCTTTGCCGTCATATTCGGTGCGGATCCAGTCTTCGAACCCGATCGGGGACCGAGTGATGCGGGCCTCGTAGACATCAAGGATGTAGTCCTGCACCCCGGTCGCGGTAAAATCGAGGTGGATGTATTTGAGCGACAACATCTTGCGCGCCTCGGTGACGGGCTGACCTTCAAAGATCATCAGGTACAGCGCGGCCACGAACCCGGCGCGGTCGGCCCCGGATTTACAGTGGAAAACAAAGGGCTTTTCTGCCTGTCTTAACGTGTCGATCACATGAACGATCTTCTTGCGGCTGACCGCGCTGCGCGCCTGCAGCTTGGCATTCAACAGGGTCAGGCCAAGCGCGTCGCAGGTTTCCTTTTCAAACAGGTAATGGGCGTATTTGTCTTCGCCGCGCAGGTTCACGACGGTCTTGATCCCCATGGCCGCGTATTTTTCAAACCGCGCGTGGGTTGGTTGATTTGACCGATAAACCCCCGGCGCGATTTCAAAGAAATTGGTCCAGAAGGTGCGCAGGAACGCATGATCAAAGACGTGGTAGTGAAAGGTCGACCAGCGCCGCGCACGGGGGTCGGTGATGTCTTTCCCGAACGACCGACGCAGCTTGCGTTCCGCATCTTCGATCTTTGTCCAAAGCCGTCCCAGCATGCGGTCCCTTTCACGTCAGGCGCGGATGTAGAGATTGCGGCCCGCGCTGGCAAGCGCTGTGGGGTTGTTGACGATGCGGCACAATTGGCTAGGTTGCCCGAACTCTGCGTATTCCGCCGGGTTTTCTCCGTTTCTTGAGGTCTCACATGTCGCTTGCCAATGGTCGCACTTACCTTGCCATTCCCGGACCCTCCGTGGTGCCGGACGCGGTGCTGCGGTCCATGCACCGTGCGTCGCCGAATATCTATGACGGGGAACTGCCCGACATGATGCCGGACCTTGTGCGCGACCTGAAACGGGTGGCGCGGACAGACGGTCATGTGGCGATCTATATCTGCAACGGTCACGGCACGTGGGAGGCCGCGTTTGCCAACACGGTGGCGGCGGGCGAAAAAGTGCTGGTGCTGTCGACCGGGTTTTTCGCCGAACGCTGGGCCGATATGGCGAAATCACGGGGGATCGAGGTGGATGTGCTGCGCTTTGACGTGGGCGGCACGTTTGATCTGCAACGGGTCCGCGATGCGCTCGCGGCGGATGGGGCGCACAGCTACAAGGCGGTGCTGGCGGTGCATGTGGATACGTCCAGTTCGAACCGCAACGAATTTGCGCCCCTGCGTGCGATCCTGGATGATCTGGGGCATCCGGCGCTGTTGATGGCGGATTGCATTGCCGCACTCGCCGTAGACCGGTTCGAGATGGATGCCTGGGGTGTCGATGTGGCGATGACCGCGTCTCAGAAAGGGCTGATGTGTCCGCCGGGGCTTGGCTTTGTGTACTTCAACGACCGCGCCGCAGAGCAGCGACGGCGGCTGAAGATCGTCAGCGCCTATTGGGACTGGACCCGCCGCGCCGCGCCCGAGATGTTCTACCAGTATTTCTGCGGCACCGCTCCGACGCATCATTTGTACGGTCTGCGCACCGCGTTGGACATGATCCATGATGAGGGTCTGGACGCGATCTGGGCGCGGCATGCCACGCTGGCGCGCGCGGTCTGGGCGGCGTGCGAGCATTGGGGGCAGGACGGGCCGTTGCGGCTGACGGTGCCTGACCCGGCCTTGCGGAGCAATGCCGTGACGGCCCTGTCGATTGGCAAACCCTTGGGCACACAGCTGCGTCAGTGGTGTTCTGAAACCGCTGGGGTCACCTTGGGCATTGGGTTGGGGATGGAGAGCGAGGCCGACCCGAACAGTGATGGCTATTTCCGCTTGGGCCATATGGGGCATGTGAATGCGCATATGGTCCTGGGTGTGCTGGGCGTGGTCGAGGCGGGGTTCGGCGCGCTCGATATTGCGCATCGCCCCGGCGGGGTGGCTGCGGCGGCGCGGGTGATTTCAGGCGTCTGACCTGGACCATTGGATTTCGCGGCTTGCGCGATACTGTTCCAGCCGCGTGATCAGGTGATTGAGACCCCACCCGGTCAGGATCACGGCGGCGAGGCCCAACGTGGCCCAGATGACACCAAAGATCCAAAGCAGGTTCACGAAAATCAAAATCAGATTGGCCGTGGTGTAATCCTCGACCCGTTTTGGATGGCGCTGATCCATCAGTTTCTCCGACACGCATTGCGGTTGTCTGCGACAGAATAGCGCAGAGTGCGGGTTTGTCAGATGGAATTTGCCACAAAGATCAAAATTTTTCGTGAAGGTCGGGCCGGTCTTAGCCGCGCGCCTTGTCCAACGCGCGGGGAAGCGCGGCTTTAAAGATGTCCAGATCGGCACCCCGACCTGCGCTGACCCGGATGGCGCGGTCTCCGGGGGCGACGAATGGCATGCGGACAAACACGCCGTCCTCGACCAGGTGAGCCAGTACGGCGCGCGCGAACGCACCGTCGCGGCCGCAGTCGATTGTCACGAAATTGGTGGCAGAGGGCAGGGGATGGAGACCCTGTGCCGTGGCGATATTCGCGATCCGTGCGCGGGCGTCCACCACTTGCGCAACAACGCTTTCAAGCCAGGCGTCATCCATCAGGGCGGCCAGCGCCCCTGCCTGAGAGATGCGCGACATGCCGAAGTGATTGCGCACCTTGTCGAAGCTCTTGATCAGCTCCGGGGCTCCGATGCCATATCCGACACGCGCCCCGGCCATGCCATACGCCTTGGAGAACGTGCGGAACCGGATCACCCGGGGATCGTCGGGATCGATCCGGGGGGCGGTGCCGGCCGGGGCAAATTCGATGTAAGCCTCGTCCAGCAACAGCACCGTGCCGTCGGGCAGGGTGTCCAGCGCGGCCTCGATGGCGGCTCCGCTGTGCCAGCTGCCCATCGGATTGTCGGGATTGGCGAAATAGATCAGTTTCGCGTCGACCTCCCGCGCCTGTTCGATCAGCGCGCCCAGATCTTCCGCGTCGTCGCGGTACGGCACCTTGTGCAGCACTCCGCCATAGCCCGCGACATGGTAGTTGAAGGTGGGATAGGCCCCATCAGACGTCACAACCGGATCACCGGGGGCGACAAGCAGGCGCACCAGGTATCCAAGCAACCCGTCAATGCCCTCTCCGACGATGATATTGTCGAGTCGTGTGCCATGGCGCGAGGACAGCGCCTGGATCAGGTCATGGTTTGACGGATCGGCATATTGCCAACATTGAGCCACCGCATCCTGCATGGCGGCAATGGCGTCAGGAGACGGGCCAAACACGCTTTCATTGGCCCCCAGACGCGCGCGGAACGGGGCACCGCGGTGGCGTTCCTGCAATTCAGGCCCGACAAAGGGCACGGTAGAGGGCAGCTGGGCGATAAGCTTGGGGTAGCGAGGTCCGGTCATGACCTGTCTATGGCCTGCGTGGATTTGTTTCACAAGCCGTCGCACGGGCCTGCCGCGGATTTTGCGCTTGGCGCGCGGGTTCTGCAAAAGATTCTTCGTACGAAGAATCTTGAGCCCCGCCAGTAATTTCTGAGAATACCGTTAAAGATGCGTTTCTTTTTTTGTCCTGTGTCGCCGCGCAACGATGGGGCGCACCATTTCCCGCACACCGCCAACGCCCCACACCCCCGTCCGATTGATTGACGCGCGCCCTGACGCTGATACGCAGACCTGCGCTTGACCCGCAGTTCGCAAGCCGCCACTTATCGCTGAGAGCAGAAACGAGACCGATATGGCCCACACCCCGCCCCCTTTTGCCCCGTTCGAATGGATGATCGCGTGGCGCTACCTGCGCGCGCGGCGGGCCGAAGGCGGCGTGAGTGTCATGACCTGGATCAGTCTCATCGGCATCACGCTGGCCGTCTTTGCGTTGATTGCCACATTGGCGGTGCGGTCAGGATTCCGCGCAGAGTTTGTCGACACGATCCTTGGATCGAACGCACATGTCACGGTCTACTACTCCGCAGAGCGCGGCGAGTCCGGCCGTGTGACGCGCGCCATTGCCAATTACGACAGTCTGGCCGAGTCCGTGGCCGCCGTGCCCGGCGTGACCCGTGCCGCGCCGTTGGTCAAAGGGCAGGTGATGGCCACCGCCAACAGCCGCAACGCCGGGGTCGAGGTGTTCGGCATCGCCGCGCCCGATCTTGCCACCCTTCCGCGCATCGCCGATCCCGCGACGGCGCAGGGCGATCTGGAGCGGTTTTCCGAGGGCATCGCCATAGGCTCTGGCGTGGCGCGCGAACTGGGGGTTGCGCTGGGGGACAAGGTCAAGCTGATTTCCCCGGATGGGGTGCGCACCGCCTTTGGCACCAGCCCACGGGTGAAGGCCTACGAGGTGGTCTACGTCTTTACAGCGGGCCGCTATGACATTGATCGCACCCGTGTCTACATGCCCTTTGCCGAGGCGCAGCTGTATTTCAACCGCGAAGATGTGGCGGATGAGATCGAAGTGATGGTCGACACGCCCGACCGCGTCGAGGGCATGGTCCTGCCCATCGTGCGGGCCGGGGGCGACAGGGCGCTGGTCTGGACATGGCAGGACGCCAGCGGCGGCTTTTTGCGCGCGCTTGAGATCGAAGACAACGTGATGTTCATCATCCTGTCGATCCTTGTCCTGATCGCGGCCATGAACATCGTGTCGGGGCTGATCATGCTGGTCAAGAACAAGGGCCGCGATATCGGCATCCTGCGCACCATGGGGCTGACCGAAGGCTCTGTCCTGCGGGTGTTTTTCATCTGCGGCGCGTTTACCGGTATTCTGGGTACTGTGGCGGGGGTCGTGCTGGGGTGCCTGTTTGCGCTTTATATCGATCCGATTTTCTCTTTCGTGAACTACGTTGCAGGCGGCGGCGTGTGGGATCCGGCGGTGCGAGGCATCTACCAGCTGCCTGCGCAACTGAACCTGCCAGACGTGCTGAGCGCGGTGGCGTTGTCGCTGGGGTTGAGCTTTATCGTGACGATCTTTCCGGCCCGGCGTGCGGCACGCATGAACCCGGTTGAGGCGCTGCGCTATGAATGACGTGTCGCTGCGCCTGACGGGGATCACCAAGGCCTACAATGCCGGGTCGCCCGGGGCCGTCACCGTGCTGCGCGGGGTGGATGCCTGCGTTGCCAAGGGCGAGGTGGTCGCGTTGGTCGCCCCCTCCGGTGCGGGCAAGTCAACCCTGTTGCACATTGCCGGACTGCTTGACACGCCGGACGACGGGCGTGTCGAGATCGCGGGGCAGGATGTCACCGGACAGTCGGATCGCAAACGCACGATCATGCGCCGCGATCAGGTGGGGTTTGTCTACCAATTCCATCACCTGCTGCCAGAGTTCACGGCGACGGAAAACATCATCCTGCCGCAGCTTGCCGCAGGTGTTGACAAAGCCGCGGCCCGCCGCCGCGCCGAGGACTTGCTGGAAATCGTTGGCATCGCTGCACGCGGGCATCACCGACCCGCCGCCTTGTCTGGCGGCGAACAACAGCGCGTGGCGTTCTGCCGGGCCTTGGCCAATGCGCCCGCGCTGCTTCTGGCGGATGAACCGACGGGCAATCTGGACCCTGCGACCTCTGACACGGTGTTCGCGGCGTTGATGCGGCTGGTGCGCGAAACCGGCCTGTCGGCGCTGATTGCCACCCATAATATGGAGCTGGCAGCGCGGATGGATCGGCAGCTGCGACTGGAGGACGGCCAGCTGTCTTCTGCTTGACCCGCTGCGTGCTGTGGGCAAAGTGGCCCGGCTGAGGGAGGGCAGGACATGGCAGAAATCAGGATATCAGAGATCGAGGAGATCACGCGGCAGGCGCTGATGGCGCATGGTGCCAGCGAAACTACCGCCGCGATCATGGCCGACGCCGTTGCCTGGGCCGAGGCGCGCGACAACCGGATTTGCGGGCTGTATTATCTCGAAAGCTATTGCCAGCAATTGCGCACCGGACGGGTCGCCGGTCAGGCGGTGCCGGAGGTGTCGAAGCCAAGGTCGGGCGCGGTCGAGGTGGATGCCGGGTACGGCTTTGCGCAACCGGCGTTTTCCGCCGCAGTGCAGACAGGGATCGATGCGGCGCGCGAAAACGGGCTGGCCAGCATTTTTGTGCGTCATGCGCACACCTGTACCGCGCTGGGCTGGTTCACAGAAGCCATCGCGCGGGCCGGGCTGATCGGCCTGGGCTTTACCAACGCGTCCCCCATCGTGGCACCGCCGGGCGGCAAGACGCGCATGATTGGCACGAACCCGATGTCCTTTTCGGTGCCCGACGGGTCCGGCGGTGTGGCGATGATGTTCGATCAATCCACCACAACCGTGGCACTGGGCCGGATCACCATGGCCAAGGCCGCCGGAGAGCAGATCCCCGAAGGCTGGGCGGTGGATACGGACGGCCACCCCACCACCGACCCCGAAGCGGCGTTGTCCGGATCGCTGTGCAGCGTCGGAGGCTACAAGGGTTGGGGATTGGGCCTGATGGTCGAAATCCTTGCCGCTGGGCTGGCCGGGGGAACCGCCAGCCGCGACGTGAAGCCCCTGAAGGCACCCGAAGGACCGCCGCATGATCTGGGACATTGTTTCGTGCTGATTGATCCCGGTCTGCGGCCCGACTTTCACGCCATGGTTGCCGGGCTGGCAGAGGCGGTGGCGCAGGACGCGGGCGCGCGGATGCCGGGGCAGGGCAAAACCCCGCGCGAAGCGGTCGACGTGCCGGACGCGCTGTGGCAGGCCACACGCCAGCTGGCGGCGCGATGACATCCGGCTCACGCGAACGTTTGATGCGGCAAACGGGCGGTTCTTGCTAGGACAGGGCGTTGAATGAAAGGTCGCTCCATGTTTCGTTGTCTTGCCACTCTTGCACTGTCCCTGATCACCCTTCCGGCGCTTGCCGCACCTGTGGCCTTTGACGGGTCCTGGAAGACACAGAAGTTTTCGCTGTTTTCGTCGAACACATACGGGTTTAACGGCAATTCGGTGACTGTGGCCTCGAACGGGTCGGTGTCGCTGGCCTACCGACCGCTGGATACCTCCTATTGGGGCGCAACATCTGCGCAATGGTCGTGGCGCGTGGACGAAGGGGTCCCGGCGACCGATCTGCGCAAGAAAGGTGGCGATGATCGCAACCTGGCCCTGTATTTCGTGTTCCTGCCCGAAGGTCAGGCCAAGGCGTTGCAGGGGGCCAGCGTGCGCAAACTGCTGACCAATGATGCGGCCCGCGTGCTGGTCTATGTCTGGGGCGGTGCGCATAACCGCGGCGCGGTGCTCAGCAGCCCGTATCTTGGGAACCGTGGCAAGACCGTCGTCCTGCGCGGGGCGGGCACCGGGGCGGCCCGGGAGAACGTCAATCTTGCGCGTGATTATGCCAATGCCTTTGGCGGAGGTGGTGCAGCACTTGTCGGTGTTGCCTTGTCCGGTGACAGCGATGACACCGACAGCCGCATCCGCGCGTCAATCAGCGGATTGCAGGTGAACTGACCGGCGTCAGCAGACACGGGCCGATCCGGCGTCGCGTGGTTGCGCGGGCCTCAAAAGACAGGCACTCTGCGCGCAATCGAGCAAGGAGGCCAAAACATGCCCGCATTCCCCACACGCCTGATGATGGCTTGCGCCGCAGCACTCGCGGGGGCGGCCTGTACGCCGGACGAAATGCCACAACCCACCGATGGCCGGGCGCTCTTTATCGAGAATTGCGCGGTTTGCCACGGGGCCGATGGCAAGGGCAACGGCCCGATGGCGCGGGCGACGCAACCTGCACCTGCGGATCTGACGCTGATCGCGGTGCGCAATGGCGGTGTGTTCCCCGAGGTTGAGGTCCTGTCGACCATCGACGGCTATGCACGGTCGGATATGAGCGGTCCGGACATGCCGGAATTCGGCGCGTTGTTGCAGGGCGATCTTGTGCCCTTGGATACAGGCGATGGCGTCATGACGCCGACGCCGCGCAAGCTGGTGGCGCTTCTGGAATATATCGAGAGCATCCAGCAAGAGCGCTGATCTGGTCGAACCGCTGCGCGGTCCGACCGGTTGGGGGGCCAGCCCCCCAAACCCCCCGCGGTATTTTTAGCAAGAGGAAGATCAGGAACGGTGCGTTGCATCAAACGGATCGCGCTGGTGGTCGAACCGGTAGCGGCGCGGGGTGGTCTGGAAGGCGCGGTCGAACAGGCGGTAGAAATAGCTGGTGTTCTGAAATCCGCAGGCCGCAGCAATCGTTTCGATGGAGCTGTCTTCGGTGCGCAGCAATTGGGCGGCGTGGTCGATGCGGATGCGGTTGATGTAGTCGGTGGGCGTCACGCCCAGAACGTCCTTGCAGGTGCGGCACACATGCTCATGGCTGCGCCCGGCGGCGGCGATAAAGCCCGCTGCACCGTCGCGGAACACCTCGGGGTGCTGTGCGGCGTTGCACGCGGCCGAGAACCAGCGCGGCGCGGTGCGGATGGCGCGGGTTTCCGGCACGGCGACGCGGTTTATGAGCGCCAGCAGAAATTCCTCGATCCGGGCCAGAGAACGGTCGGCGGTCTGCAATTGCGTGGCCACGTTGAGCGCGCGTTTGAACCGGGTGGGGCCCAGCGTGTGCAATTCGGGAATGTCGGATTTTGACGCAAAGAACCGGCCTGCCAGCGAATCCGCATAGCGTTTGATCAGGTGTTCGGCGGATTCGACGCGGAACATGATGTTGATGATCTCGCAGCCCTGCGCCTGATCGGCGCGAAACGCGTGGGTGTCGGTGGGGCGCATGAACACCAGCTGGCCGGGTTCAAGGACCTGTGTGACGCCATTGATCCAATGCGCGGTGCGGCCTTCGACAATCAGAAAGACCTCGAAGAAATCGTGATCATGCGCATTTCGCGGATAGCGACGGGCGAGGTTCTTGCGCGCGTAGTGGAACGCCTCATGTGCCGAGATATAGCTGCTGAGATGGAAGGTTTCGGATTGCATTGCGCGCCTCTGAGCCAATTCTCGCAAAGGAATGGCGCGCATCTGACCCGAAATATCAAAATAGTACAATAAAATATCAAAGCGCAACGCTGCATACGCGTGCAGCGCCGCCTAGCGTTTGAGGCAGGGAGGACGACCATCATGCTTGATTCGGATGTGGACCTGCGGTTCCAGCCGGTTGAAAACGCGACGCCGGGGCGGCTGAGCGTGGATCAGGTGGCGCAGTATAATGCGCTTGGGTATGTGCAGCCGTTTGACGCCTTTTCCGCCAGCGAGATGTCGGAGATCCGGGCCTATGTGGACGGGCTGATGGACGCGATGGGCGAGCAGGGGTCTTACGGGATCAACTGCTATCAGGCGCGGTTGTCGGGGCTGTATGACATCGCAACCGATCCTCGTATTCTGGACTACGTTGAAGATTTGGTGGGGCCGAACATCCTGTGTTGGGCGTCGGCGATCCTGTCGAAAAAGCCGCATGATCCGAAGGCCGTGCCGTGGCATCAGGATGCGGGCTTCTGGTCGTTAAGCCCGGCGCGCACGGTCACGGTCTGGCTGGCGATTGATGATGCCGATGCGGACAATTCGGCGATGCGGTTTATCCCCGGCACCCATGACAAGGGCGCTTTGGCGATGCAGGCGACGGGGGAAGGCAACGTCTTTCACAAGGAAACCGCCGGGGCCGAGGACATGGGCGCGCCGTTTACCAACGCGTTGAAAGCCGGGCAGTTTTCGATGCATGCGGATATGCTGGTGCATGGGTCATTGGCCAATGCCAGCGACTGCCGCCGCTGTGGTCTGACGCTGCGCTATTGCCCGCCAGAAGTGCAGATCACCGATCCGGTCTGGGCCAACGGGGTGGAGGCGATCCTGTGTCGGGGCGAGGCTGGCGCGTGGACCACGCATCCACGGCCCGAGAATAACGACATTACGAAAACGCAAAGCCCGCATGTGGTTGGGAACAACTGATGAAAGTCACCTGGTACGGACATGCGGCATTCGGGATTGACCCGGAAACGGGCCCCCGGATCATCACCGATCCCTACACACCCGAAGGTGTGGGCTATGCGCCGATCACCGACCCCGCCGATCTGGTGATCATCTCGTCCGATGACGATTCTGCGCATTGCCGGGGCGACTTGATCAGCGGCGCGCCCGAGATCGTGAATGCGCTGACCGTGGCGCAGAACGGCGGGGCGCAGACGGCCAAGGGCATCGAGATCACCGCGATTGAGGCGGCGGAGTGGGATCACCACCCGGAGCACGAAGTGCCCGGACAGAACGGGATGTATCGCTTTACCGTCGATGGCATAAAATGTGCGCATATGGGCGATGTGGGCAATCCGCTGACCGAGGCGCAGCAGGCGTTCTTTGAGGATGTGGATGTGCTTTTTGCCTTGGCGGGTGGGTATCTGACAATTGAGCTGCCGGACCTGATGGAGATGATCCATCGCGCCAAACCGAAACTGGTGATCCCGATGCACTTTCGCACGCTTACCTACAGGCCCCGCAACACGATGTGGATCGGAAGTTTCCTGAGCCATTTCAAAGATGAAGACGTGGATTTCAGCTTTGGACCGACGGCCCAGATCACCAAGGACACGCTGCCAGACCGCACCCGCGTTCTGGTGATGGATTACGTTCGATAACACGCGGCCTCTGAAGGGCGCGATCAAAGGGGCAACGACCCCACAACACGGAGGAAGAACATGACAACACCTGTTTTGCGGATGGCCGCCTCTGCCCTGGCGATTGCTGCCTTTGGGGGGATGGCGCTCGCTCAGGATGTGGCGCGCGAGGACACGGTCATCTTTGACCTGGATCGCACCATTCAGGATCCCGAGAATTTCAACTGGATGACCCCCGGCACCAAGCGGATGCACGGGGCGCATCAAACCATGTGGGAGCCGCTGTTCATCCTGAATTACGGCACTGGCGATCTGGACCCGTGGCTGGCCACCGGGTTCGAAGCCAATGCCGACAGCACCGAATTCACCATCACCCTGCGCGACGGCGTCGAATGGTCGGATGGTGAGGCATTCAACGCCGATGACGTGGTGTTCACGGTCAATCTGGCGATGACCAATGAAGAGATTTCATCCCGTGAAGCGTCGACCATCCGCAGCCAGGTGGCCAGCGTGGAAAAGGTCGATGACCTGACGGTGACATTCACCCTGCAGAACCCGAACCCGCGGTTCCTTGTCGAGAACTTTGGGGTGCGGATCTTTGGGTCCTTCCTGATCATGCCGGAACACATCTGGAGCGGCGAGAACGCGGCGACCTTTGCGTTTAATCCACCGATTGGCACCGGGCCGTACACCTTTGCCTCGGCCAGTTCGAACCGGGCGATCTGGGATCGCAACGACAATTGGTGGGGCGCCAAAACCGGCTTCCAGGACCTGCCTGCGCCGAAACGGGTGATCTTCCTGGGATCGGGTGGGGAGGAAAGCCGCGCGCAGTTGATGCTGTCCAACCAGCTGGACGCGGCGCAGAACGTGACCATCGGCACGTTCGAAGCGATACAGGCGCAGAACCCCAACGTGATCGCGTGGCACGACGACTACCCCTATGCTGCTGCCGATCCCTGTGCACGCCAGCTTGAGATCAACACCACCGTCGCACCCTGGGACAACGCCAATATGCGCAAAGCGGTGGCGCATCTGATCGACCGAACTCAGATCGTGAACATCGCTTACGAAGGCACAACCGAAGCCAGCCAGACGATGTTTGCGCAATACGGGTCGATGGATCCGTTTATCAACGCGGTTGTGGATGCGGGCTATGGATTGTCACCGAATGCCGACCCTGCGGCGGCCCAGGCGCTGATTGAAGGCGAAGGCTGGGCGAAAGACGGGGATTACTACACCAAAGACGGGGAAACCCTGTCGGTGAACATCCACGTCAATTCGGCCTCGACCGAATACACGCGCACCATCGACATGATCGTCGAACAGTTGCAGCGCGCCGGGATTGATGCCCGCGCGGTGCCGGTGGAAAATGGCGTGTTCTGGGGCGAGGTTCTGCCCTTTGGATCCTTCGAGATGTCCTATAGCTGGCTGTCCTGCGGGTCTGTGAACGAACCGTGGGCGTCCATGGGCCGCTACACCACGGCAGATGTCGTACCGGTTGGCGAACGCAGCCCCGGCTTCAACAACACCGCCCGTTGGGATGGCGAAGCGGCAGAGGCCTATACCGCGATCATGGCCGATATCGCGGCGCGTCCCCTGGGGGATGAGGCAGTGCCGGGACTGGTGGCCGAAGCCTACCAGTATCTGGACGCCGAAATGCCGTTTATCCCGCTGGTGCAGGCCGCCAAGCTGCTGCCGATGAACACCACCTACTGGACGGGTTGGCCCACGGCGGACAACTATTACAACCATCCGTTCTTCTGGTGGAACCACACGCACCAGATCATTCACAACCTCGAAAAGGCTGAATGATGTAACGCTCCCGGGGTGCGGGTTATCCTGCACCCCACCTGTGCCGTAGGGTGTGTGCCCGCACGCACCGATTGCCCCGGAGGTTTGCCCCATGGGACGCATACCGCGCGCCTATTTGATCAACCGTGTTGTAACGCTGTTTCTGACCATCCTGATCGCCGCAACGATCATCTGGATCATCCCGCGATTGTCACCGGTGGACCCGGCTGAAATTGCGCTGGGCCGGATGGCAGCCGGGGCAGGGTCGGTGGCCAATTCCGAAGAAATCCTGGCGCAATTGCGGGCCAATATGGGGATCGACCAGCCCCTGATCGTTCAATACATCAAATACCTGACCGGCGCGTTGGTGTTTGACTTTGGCCTGTCGACAGCGGCCTTTCCGACGCCTGTGTCAACCCTGATCCTGAACGCGCTGCCCTGGACGCTGGGGCTGATGATCCTGTCGCTGGTCATCACGTTCTTCATCGGTAACCTGCTGGGCGCGTTGATGGTCTGGGACCGGTCGCCCAAGCTGGTGCGCGTGGCGATTCCGGCGGCGATGGTGTTTACCTCGATCCCGCCAATCCTGTCAGGCCTTTTGCTGATGTGGATCTTTGCGGCCAAGCTGCAGTGGTTCCCGCTCACCGGTGCCTACGGGATCATGGTAGAGCCGGGCTGGTCCTGGGATTTTGTCCTGTCGGTCCTGCATCACGGCTTCCTGCCGGCCCTCTCGATCGTGATCGTAACCTTCGGGTTCTGGGCGCTGGGCATGCGCGGGTTGATGATCTCGGTGCAGGGCGAAGATTACGTCAAATTGGCCGAGGCCAAGGGGCTGCGGCCCCGGTACATTCTCTACCGCTACATGATCCGCAACGCGATCCTGCCGCAGATCACCGCCTTTGCGCTGAAGATCGGACTGCTTATTGCCGGGCAGGTGCTGGTTGAACGCATCTTTGCCTATAACGGCATGGGCAAGCTGCTCTATGACGCGATCCTCAATCAGGATTTCCCGGTCATTCAGGGCGTCAGCTACGTGATCATCCTGATGACGGCGCTCAGCGTATTCCTGGTGGATCTGCTCTATCCCTTTATCGACCCCCGCATTCGGCACGAGGCCGCGTGATATGACGCACAGACAACAGATCATGCCGTGTGCAAGGCCTCATCGCCTGTCGATGTGGCAGCGACACCCCCTCGAAATCCTAGGAGGGCCGTTCACATGACCTCTCAAGACAATGTCCCGATGACACGTGCGGAAAAACAGCAGGCCAAGCGTCTGAAACGGTTCGACAATCCGTGGATGAATCCAAAGCTGCTCTGGGGTTTGGGATTGCTGCTGGCGATTGTTGCGCTGGGGCTATTGGGGCGGATTTTCTGGGATCCTGACCTGGTGTTCACCGGGTCCGCCCCGTTGAAGCTGCCCCCTGTCGGGTTTGAAAACCTGCGGCGGCAGGAAGGCATCTGGGACTATCCCCTGGGCACCGATGGCGGTGGGCGCGACATGCTGGCCATGATCATCGTGGGCGCGCCGAACACGCTGTTTGTCGGGCTTCTGGCGTCGCTGATCGGCATGTCGATTGGCATCTTTCTGGGCTTTTCTGCCGGGTTTCTGGGCGGTCGCATCGACGACACCATCCGCGTTCTGGCGGACGTGATGATCACCATTCCGCCGCTTTTGATCCTCGTGGTGTTCCAGTCGGCCTTTGGCGATGTGACACTGACCATGATGGCGCTGCTCATCGCGGGGTTCGTCTGGCAATCGCCCACGCGCCTGATCCGCGCGCAGGTGCTGTCGATGAAGCAATCGGGCTATGTGCAGATGGCGCAGCTGTCGGGTGCTTCAACCGGACACATCATGTTCCGCGAGATGTTGCCGAACCTTGTGCCGTATCTGTTTGGATCGTTTATCGCCTCGGTGACCACGTCGATTGTCACGGCTGTCGGGTTGGAGGTTCTGGGCCTTGGTCCTCAGCGGATTCCGACCCTTGGGCGCACGATCTATGAGGCGATCAATGCAGGCGCGCTGATCCAGAACCTGTGGTGGTGGTGGGGCATTCCGACCTTGCTGCTGGCGGTGATTTTCATCGGACTGCTGCTGATCAATCTGGGGCTGGACGAAGTGTCAAACCCGCGTCTGAGGAAGCTGTCATGATCGGCGTGTTCGCAGAGCGCGCCGCGCGTGAGGCAGCGCATTGCGCAGCAATGCGCGGTCGCGCTCGGTACCATGGCGCGCTGGAAAGCGATTTCGAAATCGCTTCCAAAGGCTTTTCGAAAAGCCTTCGCGCCCGGATTGGAGGTGTCGCATGACCGACAAACCTGTTCTCACGCTCAGGGACCTGTCTATCGAGTTTCCCACCACCAAGGGCATCGTGCAGGCGGTCAAACACCTGAACCTGACCATCGAAAAAGGCCGACGGGTTGGCTTTATCGGTGAAAGCGGGTCTGGCAAGACGACAACCGCGTTGGCGGTGATGCAGATGCTGGCCGAGCCGGGGCGCGTGGCGTCGGGCACGATTGATCTGGCCGGGGTCGATGTGCTGGCGCTGTCCGAGGAAGAGATGCGCCTGACCCGCCTGTCGCGCATTGCCTACATCCCGCAGGGCGCGATGAACTCGTTGAACCCGGTGATGCGGATCGAGCCGCAACTCTGGGACGGGATCATCGCGCATGAAGGCACTCTTGACCGGGCCGAGTTGAAGCGCCGGTCAGACGAGGCGCTGGCCAGCGTTGGCCTGCCGACCCACACCGCGCAACTTTACCCGCACGAATTGTCCGGCGGTATGAAGCAACGGGTGTGCATCGCGCTGGGCATCATCCTGAACCCGGATCTGATCATCGCGGATGAACCAACCTCGGCCTTGGATGTCGTGACCCAGCGACAGGTGATGCAGACCCTCAAGGACATTCAGGCCAAGATCGGATCGGGCTTGATCCTGATCGGGCATGACATGGGATTGATGGCGCAATCGGTGGATGAACTGGCCGTGTTGAAAGACGGCGAACTGGTCGAGCATGGCACGGTGCAGCAGATTATCGAAAACCCGCAGCACCCCTACACGCAGGATCTGATCTCCTCGGTGCCACTTGTGGGCGGCGACAGCTTCCTGAACCCCGAACGCAACGCCGATGCGCCCCGGCGGGACAGTTCCGAACCGCTGTTGCGGTTTGAAAACGTGCGCAAGGACTACGGCGATGTCACGGCGTTGCATCCGCTGTCGTTCACCCTAGAAGGCGACACACCGCAGATCATTTCGATCGTGGGGCAGTCCGGGTCGGGCAAGTCGACGATGGGGTCGATCATGCTGGGCTTCAACCCGCCATCGCAGGGCCGGGTGCTGTATGAGGGGCGCGATATCTACGGGATGACTGCCGCGCAATCGTTGGAGTTCCGCAAGAACGTGCAGGCGGTGTTTCAGGACCCCTATGCCTGTTTCAATCCGTTTTACCGGGTGAACCATGCGCTGAAATTCCCGTTCAAGCAGTTCGGTCTGGCCAAATCCGACGCGCATACTCAACAGGCGATGGAAGAGGCCTGTGCGGCCGTGGGGCTCGACCCCGATCTTGTGCTGTCGCGCTATCCGCACCAATTGTCCGGCGGCCAACGCCAGCGCCTGATCGTGGCGCGCGCGCTGATGCTGTCGCCCAAGCTGCTGATCGCGGATGAACCGGTGTCGATGGTGGATGCGTCCCTGCGCGCGACAATCCTGTCCAATATCTATGATCTGAAAGACAAATACGGGATTTCGATCCTCTACATCACCCACGATCTGGCCACCGCCTATCACGTCAGCGACTACGTGATGGTCCTCTACAAGGGCCATGTGGTCGAAGCCGGGCCGCCGAAAGAGGTGATCGGCGCGCCGCAGCACCCCTACACCCAGCTTCTGATCGACTCGATCCCCTGGCCCGACCTGAACCGCAGTTGGGGGCAGGGCGGATCTGGTTGGGATCCCGCAGCGCAGGAAGCGGCGGCGGCGCAAACCCGGACGGTGCTGCGCGGTGACATTTCAGGTTTCGCGCTGACGCAGGGATGACCTTAGTGGCCGCAACTCATCACCAATGGCGCCTGACCAAAGACAAGATCGGCGCGCGGTTGAAACTGATTGCCCCGATGGTGCATCGGCGGACCGAACGGGTGCCGCCGTTCAAGCTGGTGTCGCTGCCGTCGGCCCGCGTCGATGCCGCGCGTTGCCATGATCCCGACGGGATCGAGGCGATCCCGCATGACAGCTACTGGGGGCATGCGGACCTCAACTTTGTCATGACCAGCAATTTCGCTGTGCCGCCGGATTGGGATGCGTCCCATCTCGCGCTGCATCTGCCGCTTGGCGTGCTGGGGGATATCTTCAACCATCCCGAAGCGCTTGTGTATATCGACCGTCTGCCCGTGGCGTCGGCGGATCGCTATCACCACACGATCCCGCTGGACCCCGCGCTGGCGGATGGGGCCGAGCATCTTGTGTCCCTGCATGGCTGGACCGGTCTGGCCGGCTGGCCCCCCGATCCCGACCACAAGGCCAAGCTCTTCATGGGCAAACCGGCGCTGGTCGAACGCTGTCCCGAGACCGTGGCCTTTCTGCGCACCGCCACCGCCGCCTTTGACACGCTGGGGGTGTTGGGGGTGCACACACCCGAAGGCGCGGGGCTTCTGGACGCGCTGAACGACGCGTTTCAGGCGTTGGACACCCGCGACCCGATGGCCGAGGGGTTTTATGCCTCTGTGCCCGAGGCGCTGCAATTGCTGAAAGCGGGCATTGCCGACGCGGGCGCGCCGCTCGACATAACGCTGCACGGCATTGGCCATGCCCATATGGACATCGCGTATCTGTGGACGATTGACCAGATCCGCCTGAAAAACGCACGTACCTATTCCAACGTCCTGCGTCTGATGGACCGCGACCCGGAGTTCCGGTTCAGCCATTCGCAACCGGCGCTTTATGACATGATGGCGCAGGATTACCCCGACATGTTCGAACGCATCAAAGCCCGCGTCGCCGAAGGGCGATGGGAGGTGATGGGCGGCATGTGGGTCGAGCCGGACCTGAACATTCCGGGCGGCGAGGCGCTGGTGCGGCAGCTCACCCTAGGGCGCGATTACTTCAAACAAGTCTTCGGCGACGTGGAAACGCCGGTATTGTGGTTGCCCGATACGTTCGGGTTTCCCGGGCAGATCCCGCAATTGATGAAACTTGCGGGGCTGGACTGGTTTGTCACCAACAAGCTGAACTGGAACCAGATCAACCGCGTCCCGTGGTCCAGCCACATCTGGGAAGGCATCGACGGCAGCCAGGTCATAGCGCATATCCTGACCACCCCGCGCGAGGTGCAGTATCTGCCCTTCCCGACGAATTACAAAAGCGATCTCAGCGCGGCAGAGGTGATGGGCACGCTGACCCACGCAACCGGCGATCTGAAAGACAATCTGCCGATCTGCTATGGTTACGGCGATGGCGGGGGCGGTCCAACCGAAGACCTGTTGGCCAAGGCCCACGCCTATGCGGCGATGCCCGGCATGCCCAAGCTGAAAATGAGCACGGTGCGCGCCGCCATGACCGAGATCGCCCGCACGCGCGACACGATGCCGATCTGGCGCGGCGAACACTACATGGAAGGCCATCGCGGCGTCTTTACCTCTCAGGCCTGGATCAAACGCGCCAACCGCAAAGCCGAGGCGGCGCTGCACGAGGCCGAGGCGCTCGCCGTCATGGCGGGTATCGTTCCGAACCTGACGGATGCGTGGAAACTGCTGTGCCTGAACCAGTTCCACGACATTGTCACCGGCACCTCCATCGGCGCGGTCTATGCCGATGCCCAACAGGATTTCCACGCCATCTTCAGCGCCGTCGAGGATGCTGCAGAAAGCGCGGCACGCCGCCTGTCCGGACCGGACCCAACGGTCCTGAGCACGCTGCCCACATGTGGTGACCGGGTGGTCGAGGCCGACATCCACGCCGACCTGCCGCACCAGGTCACGGAAGAGGGCGCGCTTTACCTGTTGCGCGACGTGCCCAGCTATTCGCAAACACCCTTGTCCTCAGCCAGCCTGCCAGACGCGCCAGCGGTTGCGCAGATGCGGGACGGGTTCGCGGTGCTGGAAAACGAATTCCTGCGCGTTGACGTCTTGCCGACCGGGGCGCTGTCGAGCGTGATGGACAAGGCGACCGGGCGCGAAATCCTTGCGCCGGGTGCGTTGGGCAACGAGCTTCAGGTCTTTGAAGATCGCCCGATCTGCTGGGACGCATGGGATATCGATCCGCATATCGAAGACCGGCAAGAGGTGATTGCGACATCCCCGAACATCGAGCTGATCGAAAGCGGCCCCATTCGCGCCGCGTTGCGCGTGGTGCATCAGTGGCGGCGCAGCACCGTCACCCAGACAATCCGGATGACCGCCGGGTCGCGGCGCATCGACTTCGACACAGAGGTGGACTGGCACGAAACCCACACCTTGCTGAAAGCCGCGTTCCCGGTGGCAATCTCGGCGCCCAAGGCGCAGTTCGACATTCAATGGGGCACGATCGAACGGGCAACCTCGCGCGATACGGCATTTGACGCCGCGCGGTTCGAAGTGCCGGCGCAGAAATGGGCGCAGCTGGCCGATCCGGGCGGGGCGGTCGCGGTGTTGAACGATTGCAAATACGGCTATGACATCCACCGCAACACCATCCGCGTGACGCTGATCAAAAGCGCCACCTCTCCGGATCCGCAGGCCGATCAGGGGCATCACCGCTTCACCTATGCGCTGCTCCCCTATGACGGGGCCGACCGCGCGGTGCTGGATCACGCCGCCTATGATCTGAACCTGCCGGTCCGGGTGACCCGCCCCCGCGCCAATGGCGATGCCGGGCAGGCCGCGCCATTCGTGATTTGTGACACACCGGGGGTGCTGATCGAAACGCTGGTCCCATCCAACGCAGGCGCCTCGTTCGACCTGCGCCTGTTCGAAGCCCAGGGCGAAGCGCGCCGCGTCGCGCTCGTGTTCCAGGACCCTCCCTCCGCCGTGCAAAAACAGGATTTCTTTGGACAGAACACACCGGGCCGGGTGCACCATGCCGGAAACCACGTCACACTCGACATCGCACCGTTCGAGATCGTGACACTCAGGATCACCCGCTGATCACGCGGCCCCGTCCGCAAATCCGTGCCGGACAACAGCTTGACTTCGCCACAGCGGCTTCGTCTTCTGATCGTCTGGTGACCGGGAATGAAAAGGCGGCAAGGGCGCGTGTTTGAACATATCACAAGGCGGCTGCAAACGGGGCCGGTGGGGTTGGCGTGGCGTGTCATCTCAAAGCAAGCGTCGCTGAACCTTGCCCTGATCGCGGCAGGCATCGCGTTTTACGCGCTGCTGTCGCTGTTTCCGGCAATCACCTCTGCGGTTGCTCTGGCCGGGTTCTTTCTGCAGCCCGAAATGCTGGTCAACAACAGCGAAGACATCGCCGGGATGCTGCCGGACGCCGCGGCCGAGATCGTGATCGGACAGTTGCGCGCGGTGGCCGAGACAGACAATTCCGCGCTCAGCTTTGCCGCGATTCTTGCCCTGATCGTGGCGGTCTATTCGGCTTCAAGAGCGGTTGCGAACTTTATCGTCGGTCTCAACGTGATCTACGCGCGGGAAGAGACCCGTGGTTTCTTCGTCGTCAAGGCGCTGACCATTCTGCTGACACTTGTGATCATCGTTGGATTGTTGCTGGCCATCAGCATCGTCGCGGCCTTGCCCGTGATCGCGTCCGTTTTCGGAAGCATCGGCTGGCTCGGGGACCTGGTGCTCTACCTGCGCTGGCCGATCCTGTTCCTCATGGCCGCCACCGGAATCGCGATCCTGTACCGGTACGGGCCGGACCGCAAACAGGTCAGCGGCCCCTGGCTGACACCCGGCGCCTTGATCGCCTGCGGCTCATGGGTCGCGGTCAGCTACGGATTCAGCGTCTATGTCCAGTCGTTTGCGTCCTACAACGAAACCTTCGGCGCGCTCGGCGGAGTGATCGTGTTGCTGACCTGGCTGTGGCTCTCGGCCTTCGCAGTCCTCTTCGGCGCCCTGATCGACGCCGAACGCGGCCCCATTGATGCGCACACCCCATAACGCCCAAACGCAATCCCGCGCGGGCAATTTCATCAATTTGGGTGATGGAGGCGAGTACCGGAATCGAACCGGTGTACACGGATTTGCAATCCAGTGTATTACGCCACAAAAACAATCCCTTAGGGCCAGAAAAGTATCAGGACTTTTGTCGAACATCTTGTGAACCTGATACCCGTGTTTTGGCAGGCTCAAAGCTATGAGCGGAATGGCGTTGATCTGGGCTGCGAACGTCAAAGGCCTCAAGCCAGCCGCCAAGATCGTGCTGATCCAACTGGCGGACTTCCACAATAAAGAGACGGGCCAGTGCAACCCAAGCGCACAGCGCTTGGCGGACGAATGCGAGATGGGCCGCGCAACGCTGTTTCGGCACATGACCACCTTAGAGCAATGCGGCCTTGTCACGCGTCATGCTCGTGGTGACGGCGATGGCGGACGCGGGTCTAATCAGTATGAGCTGCACCTCGATATCAGCCTTGGCCCTAGTTCGCATCCGAAGGGTGGGGGCAGGGGGCCCAATGGGGTTGAGTCCCAAAACGAGACGGGGGGAAACGTCTCAAAAAAACGGGGGAAAAGTCTCAACGGTGAGACGGGGGTAGTCTCAAATCGGGACAGGAACCTTACCATTGAACCTGTTAAAGAACCTCCTTCGCGCGAGCGCGAGGCGGTGGAGGCTGAGATGATTTTGAAGGCGTATCCGCCCGACCGGCTGCGGGGCAAAGCAGTCTGCCTTGCCCAGATCGAAGGGACCATGAAGGAAGGGATCAGGCCGGAGGACTTACTGCAAGCCGTCCAAGCCTACGCCACCGACAGCGCTGGCTTCACCCGCTCCAAGGTCTGCTTTTCCGACAACTGGTTCCAGTCGCGGCGGTGGCAGGCCTATGTCGAGAAGCAAGCGGCAGACCGCGAAAAGACAGCAACGCTGCAAGCCGATCACCACGCTCGGCTAGCCTGCTGGATCAGTGATCGCAGCCCGATGTGCAAACACATAACGGGCACCCAAGTGACGGCGTTGCTCGCCTCAAAGATGGTGACGCAGGCCCAAATCCAAGCCGCAGGCCTCAGATCATGACCGCAACCGATCCCACCGAAGAGCAAACAGCAAGGCGACCCATGTCATACGCTGGCGCTGTTGACACGGGACCTTGCGAGGGGCGGCAAGCCTCCCCTTCGAACCCCACTGGCGCGGGAAAAGCCCGCACCAAAGAGCCGCTGACCGAAACGTTCGTTTTTCGGTGCACCGCCGCAGAGAAGGCCCAATTGCGCGCCAAGGCCGAGGCCGCTGGTCTGCCCGCTGCGACCCTGCTGCGCGAGGCGCTTGGCCTGACCGAGGCCCGCCGTCGCAAACCCATCCCCCGCGTCGATCCCGCGCTGGTGCTGGCCGTCGGGCGCATCGGCGGCAATCTCAACCAGATCGCTCGCTGGCTGAACCGCGCGATGCAGGTGGGCCGCGTTGACCTCGACGCGCTCACCGTTGCCCGCCGCCTGCTGACCATCGAGCGCCAGCTTGCACAGATCATCGAGGCCGCGCGCCGATGCTGATCAAGTTCTTCCGCAACGGCAAAGGCGCGGGCGCTGGTCCGGTCGGTTACCTCGTCGCGGACAAGGTGCTGGCCTACGACGACAACCGCGACCTGATCCGCGATGCCGACAGCCAGCCGATGACGGTCACACGCGAACCACTGCCCGAGGTCCTGCGCGGTAATCCCGACCGCACCGAAGCGCTCATCGACGCCAGCCGCCACCAGTGGACTTACCGCGCGGGCGTGATCAGCTTTGCCGCCGAGGATGCACCGACCGAGGAACAGCAGGCCGAGGTCATGGACAGCTTCGAGCGTCTGGCCTTCGCGGGGCTGGACCCGACGCAATATGACGTGCTCTGGGTCCGACATACCCACGAAGACCGCGTCGAGCTCCACTTCTGCACACCGCGCTTGGAACTGACCTCGGGCCGCAGCCTGAACATCGCGCCGCCCGGTTACGAGAAGGCCTTCGATAGTCTGCGCAACGTGATGAACCAGCGCCACAAGTGGGCCGATCCGATGGAGCTGGAGCGCACCCAAGAGGTTCGCGACACCATCGAGACCCCAACCCGCGCGCAAGGCCGTGATGAGCTGCACGCGTGGATTCTGGATCAGGTCAGCGTAGGCCTGATCACCGACCGCGCCAGCATGTTCGACGCCCTTACCAACGCGGGTTTTGATATCCCGCGCGCGGGCAAGGCCTACCTGACCGCACAAGACCCCGACACCGGCGAGCGCTGGCGTTTGAAAGGAGAGATTTTCCATGAAGACTGGCAAGCCGACACGGCTGAGCGAGAAACTGAACGCGGAACTGGACACGATCCGGCAGGACTACGCCGCCTCGATGACATCCCAGCTGGAGAGCTTCAGGACCGATTTGAACAGCATTGCAATGGGCGCGCAGCGTACAATCGAGATCGATACCCGCACCTTTCTGCGACAGAACAAGAGCTGGCTGACGATCTCGCCCTGGCTGATCACGGGGACGTTCTTGGCGGGGATCGTCTCGATGATGGCCGCGAGCTTGCTTTGGACGCTGATGTTGGCCAGCTCAGAGATGACGGACTTGGGCCTGACGCGGATCGACAGGGAGGACGGGACCTGGCTGGTGCTGGACCCGACCAAGACGCGCCTGAGGACCTGTACACTGGGCGGCAGATCAGTGACCTGCATCAAGATCGAGGAGAACTAGATGACGACACCCCCGACAGCCTTGGAACGCGACTTGCTCGCCTGCGTCGAGCGGTTGGTGACGGCCTGCGAAGTCTCAGCAAAGGAATTGAGCGGGTTAGAGGCACGCTCGACGAAGGGGATGCAGAGCCAGATCGATGGATTAGCCGCCTGCGTGTCGGTGCTCATTCAATCGCAAGTGGCGTCCGTGGCTGCGTTGCACGGCTTGCTGAGCGAGGGCTCGAATTACGGGAATCTGCGGAGGCAACTCGAGACCAGCTTGAAATTAGTGAAAGCCGCCGAAGAGAGGTTGAAACTGAGCTAGAAGAGCGGGAGGTCGAGATGGATCGAGGGCTGACGCATTAGGGGCAGTTAAGATCACTAGTGTTGTTAACGTCAGGTTTGAAAATAGCTACTTGCCGTAGGCTGTCAAAATCAGTGGTCTTCATCTGCTACATCAACCAATACAGAACTCTGTCCATTTGAAAAACTCTTGAACAACGCCCATATATTTTAAACACATTGGAGGAAGTAAATGGAGCTAGTCATTGGCGGTGCAGCAGCTGCAGTAGCGCTATGCGCTCTGGCTGTTTCAGTAATGAATACCTTTTACATGCGGCAACACAATAAACAGTCAGTCATGCCGTTGCTTGATCTTGATATGCGTAAAATACGGTCAAATCAGGAGGATGTAACTTACTATGGGGTTTACCTAAAGAACAATGGTACTGGCCCAGCGATCATTAAGGATTTTAACCTAACATATGGCGGCTTTGACATAGGCGATCCCAGAGCCATCGAACTTCTACGAGAAGACACCCAATCTTTCTTGGGCGAGCCACAAAACAACCTACCCACTTTTCTATCGGTTTTGAAACATGATGAGGTAATCGCCGCCGGCGAAGGAAGGATTCTCTTTGGAGTGTCGTTTGACGGTACTGGCCGTCGCACTTTTCAGTTTCAAGACACCATGTGCTTCAAGACAGAATGTACAATAGAGACCGTTAGCGTTTACGGTGACAAAAAGCGGCTAACTTTGGAAGGTGCGAAGGCCGCTTTTGCCCGAGCGCGAGAAAGCGCTGCTAAACCTTCTAACCAAACGTAAGCCCTCGCCGAAAACAGTTGTTCTGTTCTGCCACCTTTAATGCGTTATCGGAAAAAACCGATGTGGAACAACGCTTTGACTAACTTTTCTGTGCTTCTTTCTGCGCGTATTCTCCTTTTTTGGCTATGGAGGGTCGAACGGTGCAATTTATGACGCTTTATGGGATGGAAGGCGATTGACAATTGGTAACGTATATGTCACCAATGGCTGCAATGAATAAGCTTGTTGTCTATGTCACTGAGGCGGGGAAAACACCGTTCGACGATTGGTTCGATGGTCTGGATACGGCGGCGGCACTGAAGGTGCGAACGGCGCTTGCACGGATCGAGACCGGAAACCTTGGCGACGTGAAGCCAGTGGGCCAAGGCGTGTCAGAGCGGCGCATCACCTTCGGCCCCGGCTACCGCGTCTACTTTGGTAAAGACGGCGATACGCTTGTGATCCTGCTCTGTGGAGGGACCAAAAAGCGCCAATCGAAAGACATCGAGCAGGCAAAAGCATATTGGGACGACTACAAGGCCCGCAAAGAGAAAGGCGACTGACATGCCACTGACGAAAGACTTCAAAGACACGATCAAAGCCCGCGCTGAGCGCGATCCCGAGTTTCGGGCAGGGTTGTTCCGCGAAGCCATCGAGGCGATGCTCAGCGACGATCTGGAGACCGGCAAGGTGCTTTTGCGCGATTACGTCAACGCCACGGTGGGGTTCGAGGCTCTGGCTCAAGACATGGACAAAGACCCCAAAAGCTTGATGCGGATGCTCAGCGCTAAAGGAAACCCGCGCGCTGATAATTTGTTGGCGATGGTCTCGAGGTTGAAGCAGCGCGAAGGCATGGCTTTTACACTGACACAGGATAACGGACTTAACGCATGAACGCGGCCTTCAAGCAGCTAACGCCTGAGCATACAAAGCAACCATTTCTTTGGAATAAATTTGACTGGAAAACCGACATACCTTTGGGCTGCTGAGCAGATAATTCGATCACAAAATAGGCCAATGCGAGTGCAAGATATTATTGCGCAAGCACAAGAGGCTGGGTTGTTTTCCGATGAAATGTTCAGTCGAACACCGCAAAAATCAATGCAGGCTCGCCTCAGTATGGAGATCGTCAACAATGGTGACGAGTCCATTTTTGTACGCACAGGAAAGGGCGTATTCTTTTTGCGAGCTCTGTTGACTGAGGGTAGCGGAAGCCAGCTCGAAGATGGATCACTTACGCTGAAGCCGACAGGGGAGCTTAAACCATATCGAGCGAAGCCTAGGCGACCGCGACAAACAAAGGAAAACGTTCTCGTCATACCTAGTGCGGCCTGTCGAGAAATTATGAATTTTCAGGGTCTTAGGCAAGAAACTGAGCCCCATCTCGAAAAACTGATTCACAGTAATGTCAAGCACATCGCGAGAACGACCGCTGAGGAAACGGAAGAGTTTAAACAGGTAATTACTTACGTACTCATAACTCATAAAAAGCACGTTTTGTCTTTCAGGCGTGGTCGATTTAACAGGGCTGCGCAGTTCCTTCGGGGAAGTTTGTGCATTGGTTTTGGAGGCCACGTAACAGATGAAGATTATTCACTTTTTACCGGTGAGGACTTCGGGATTCGCGCAAACGCAGTCAGAGAGCTGACGGAGGAAATCAAGGTTGATGGGCTAGACTCGGCCATTCAAGCGGAACAGCTGCGTTTTCTGGGCCTGATAAATGACAATTCCACTTCATTGGGGCGCAAGCATCTTGCCGTAGTTTATCAATACGAAGTCCCTAGTAGTGACTGGGACAAGTGGTTGGAAGTCTCGAAACATGAGCTATCGATTAATGAACTTCGATGGATCAATACGGAAACCGATTCCGTTAACCTTGTTGAGTTTGAATACTGGTCACAGCTTTGTTGGCGAACTCTGTCGCCTGAAATGGTAGAAGCTCAAGCTGAGTTCCGTATTTTTCGAAAAAAGCCTTTCCAGGCACCGCACATTTTGGTGGTAGTTGGGGGAATTGGGTCCGGAAAATCCTCCGCCACTGACATTCTCGAAGAGAAGTTTGGATACAGCAAAGTCAACAGCGGTCGAGTCCTCGCCAAACTCATGGGGATTCCCGCAGTACCCACAACACCTCGGAAGGAGTTTCAGGAGAGTGCCTGGGATTTTATCAATCAAGAAACTGGGCCAGAAAAATTAGCCAATGCGCTCTTTACGGCAGCCGTTTCGCTTGGTGAAAAGCGTGTGATTGTTGACGGAATCCGACAGCAGTCCACGTTAGAGGCCTTACGAACAAAGGCGGACGGAGCACTGGCGCTATTGTATGTCTACGCAACGCCAGACTTGGCTCTGCGGCTCTACTGTCAAAGAGAGCATTTGGATGAAACTGAACATGAGGCCATTTTCTTTGACGCCATTGGGGCTGAGGTGGAATCTGATGTGAGTGTCATGATGAATGATGCTGACGCGGTGATTTATAATTGGTCGGGAGAGGCTAATTATGAAAGGGCTATTTCCTCAATGGCCAACATTCTGGGTTTGAAGCCGATAGAAAAGGACTAAGTATTTGAACATTTACGATGGTGGATATGACGATGGATATCGTGCTTGCCCTTGTTTTTGGGGGAAAGAGCCTAGCAGTTTAGTTATGAAATTTCTTGAAGAAAATAAGGTGGAAGGCAGCAGGATTTTGGATGCTGGTTGCGGTGAGGGGAAAAACGCTGTTGCCCTTGCAAAGTTGGGGGCCGACGTCACCGCAATAGATTGCTCTGAAGTTGCCCTCCATAATGCACAAAACGCGTTTGGCGGCAATAGCGTGCATTGGCAGTGCTCTGATGTTCGAAACCTTGAGGCAGGAGTGAAGCCGTTCGATGTAGTGGTTGCTTATGGGTTGTTGCACTGCATGCCGTCCGCAGATGAGATAGCATCATTAGTGCACCGTCTGCAGGAATTAACAGAAGTAGATGGTTGGAACATCATCTGCGCATTTAATGATCGACAACATGACCTGTCTGCGCATCCCGGTTTCGATCCATGTCTGATACCACATTCGGCGTACCTGAGGCACTATCAAGGTTGGGAGGTCACTTTCAGTAGTGACGAAGATCTGCATGAAACCCATCCGCACAACAATATCCCGCATGTGCATTCGATGACGAGGCTTATCGCAAGAAAGGTCAAAAGATGACGCAATGCCCGGAAGACCTTCGAAGATTGTATCAAGAGGGGCGTGTCATCCCTTTTCTTGGAGCCGGAACATCGATGGCTGTGAGTTGGGAAGATGGCGGCGTCACAAAGCGGGGCCCGTCGTGGGGACAACTTGTTGATCAAGCAGCTAGGCTTGTTGGTGCAAATGAGCCGTCTTTACTAAGGATGCGCGGTTCTGACCTTCAAATTCTTGAATATGTGAAGTCCAAAAAAGACGGCATGCAGCCTCTCATCAACTGGCTCAACAAGAATATGGAGCCGCCTGATACGGCCTTATTGTCATCAAGGATTCATGGCGCATTGGCAGGTCTCGAAAACTGCAATCTTTTTTATACTACAAACTACGACGATTTTCTCGAGCGGGCCCTTCATTTGTCCAATCGAGAGGTTGTGACAGTCTCCTCAGAACACGAACTAAGCCAGTCGCTGCACCAAAAGACGCAAGTTGTGAAGTTCCACGGCGATTTCAATCGACCTGAAGCTATGGTGCTTACCGAGTCAGATTATGATCGAAGAATGATGTTCGAAGATGCGCTGGACCTCAAAATGCGTTCGGACGTTCTGGGAAAAGTGATCCTTTTCATTGGATACAGCTTTAATGATGCAAATGTTGCTTACTTGTTTAGACGATTGAACGATGTTTTCGGTAAACTTCCACAGTCTTTCGTCGGCAAGAGGGCATACATAGCGTATTCTAATCCATCAGATTTTGAACGGCGCTTGTTTCACGCAAGAGACATTGAGGTCATCTCAATCGATGGAAATCAACGAGAAGAGGACATTGCGGGCCTTTTGGAGGGGATGGCAAGCTGATGAAAAAGACTTGTGTCAAATATGCGACCCAGAGCAGCTTCAAGCAACAAGAAGTGAAACAGATCATTCTATCCACGAAGCTCAGTAACCGTTTCGGAGCCGAAGTGAATGCCAATGATCATTTCGAGGTGATGTTCCCCAAGGTCTCCACAAATGAGCCGTTAGAACGCGACCTTGAAGCAATGGTGCGCCACAAGGCCATTTCGGCGTATCAGCGTATACTGGAACCTTGTATTGTTGAACATGCTGGCTTGATCCTCGAGAGCTACAGCAAAAAGAGTTATCCCGGCGGCCTTACGCAACCGATGTGGGATGCTCTAGGAGCCGAGGGATTTCTTAGCAGTGTAACTTGGGCTGGGGAAAAGGTGACAGCGAGGGCAGTGGTCGGCTACTGTGATGGTATGAACGTTAACACGTTTGTCGGTGAAACCAGCGGAAAGTTTTCCCACACACCACAAGGCTCGCGCGAATTTTATTGGGACACCGTGTTCATTCCCGATACTGGCGACGGACGAACCTACGCTGAAATTTCTGCTGGAGAAGGCGGTCTTATAAATAAAGTTGAGCTGTCTCAGTCTAGGAAGGCCATGGTAAAGTGTCTTGAATTTATGCTGCGACAGGACCCAATTATGTTCCCGCGGTAGTTCCAGTTCAATTTACTAGGAGACAGTACCATCCTCGCCCGGGACTGCTAAGCTGCGATTAACCGACTTCTAACCTTCAAAAATTGACAAGTGTTTCCGCCTATGCTTCATCAAAATCCGCAGGAATTTCTGTGCGGTTAGGATGGCCATCGGGCCGAGTACGACCAGCGCGAGGTAAAGGGACCGCGCGATGTCCCAATCGGGCTGACTTGATGTCGCAATCATTCCAGTGCCGCCGACCAAGAGCGAAATCGCGCCTGCTACGCCGATCTGGCGGGCGAAGGTGAAGACCTCCTGGTCGCAAGGGTCCAAGTCGGACTTGGTGGATTTCAGCGGCTGATATGTGTCGGTCATAGGGGTTCTCCCGGTTAAAGCGTGTCAAAGTAGTGGCTGGCCACCTGTGCGGGTGTTTCGCCGGTCTGCGCAGATTGCGCGGCGACAAAGCCGATTATCTTTCCAATCTTGGCGATGGGCAGATGCGTTCCTCGCCCGTCAGCCTCGGACAAAACAGCTATCGCGCAAGCCTCAGCCAGTTCGGGATCGTCGCTCTTATGGACCTTGCCGCGCCCTGTGAGCAGCCATTCAAGAGTGACGCTGAATGCCTCGCTTATCTTGACGGCCGCTAGGGCCGGTAGTTCGCGCTTTTCTTGCTCGTAATACTTGTATGTCCGATCTGACACATCGATGGCCGCAGCCATGACCGGTTGGGTCAGATCGTTATTCTTGCGAATTTCTCGGAGGCGAAGGCCTATTCCAGATAAGTCCGTTGACAAGATGCACCTTGAGTTACTAAAAGTGTATAAAGCTGCACTTATGGTGAGTTGTGAGCAATTCTGTTCACTCTTGCAGTGTTTTCAACTGAAATCCAACGGAAAGGTGAAACGTGACCAAACTTCTCGAAACACCAAAGGAGCTGGCCGAGCGAGTAGGTCTGCCTGTGACCAATATCCGATATCTGATCCGCGAGGACATGTTGGACCATATCTTTACCGCGCCTGGACAGCGTAACCCCAAGATTCCGAGCGGCGCTTGGGAGAAGTATGTGTCTCAGTTCACGGTCAAAGCGCAAAAGGGTGCGTTGCGCAAAGCGGGTGAAGAAGTGGGGGCGGACAAATGACGCGCCACACCCCCATTATGGCCAGCGAGACGACCGCCGCGCGGTTGCTCGATTTGCGCACGAACGAATTCAAAGCTTTGGTCGATAAAGGCCACCTACCGCCGGGGCATGAAATTGCGCCCGGCGTTGTTCGTTGGGATACTGAGACGCTTAAGCGAATTTCAGGTGGGGATGTGACAGGATTATGGGATCAAATTCAGTGGTAGGCCGACGCAAGAAGTACCTTTGGCAGCATCCGTCCGGCCGTTGGTATGTGCGCAAGAGCGTCAACGGCAAGATGTTCTATCTGGGGCGGATTACGGCGGAGGAAGGCACGGCTGAGTTCGATCAGCAGTATTGGGAGATTGTCAGCGGGAAGAAAGCGGTCGCAAAGACATCATGGGGAGCTTTAATTGATGCGCTGCGCGAGACAGACAAATGGGCGGGCTATTCCCCCCGTTACCGCAACGACCTTGAGCAAGTCTTTGAATATTTGATTGAAAAGATAGGGCGGGCGGATGTGGCACGCCTCACCCAAGCCGACATATACGATGCGATGGAGAAGAACCGGCATCGCGTCCGGTTTGCCAACTACATCCCGACTGCGATCAGCATGCTATCCAAGCTGGCGATCCGCAGGCGCTGGCGCAAAGACAATCCTGCGATTGATATCGAGCCGCTCAGAGTTCCCAAGGACCGCCAGAAGCCGCATTTGCCTTGGACAGATCGGGCGGTGGAAAAGATGCGGAAAGAGGGCGAACACTTGCCCCGTTTGATTTTTGAGATCGGCGTGGGCAGTGTGCAACGCCCTGGTGACTGGGTGGACTTCCAATGGGGCGACTATGACGGCGACACCCTCAAGCTGCGCCAGAATAAGACTGACACAGCGCTTTCGTTGCCCTGCACAATTGCGCTCAAGGCTGCGCTGGATGGCGCGAAAGCTGATCTGGGGTTCGCGCCGCATCCATCGCGCCACATTCTGACCCGCGCTGATGGGTCGAAGATGGACTATCATGCGATGGCCCGCGTCATGGTGCGCGAGCGTAAGCGTTTAGACCTAATGGCCTATGATCAGCACGCGCTGCGTTATCGCGGCGTCATGGAATTGGCATGGGCGGGCTGCACAGACGATGAAATCGCCAGCTACAGCGGCCACACATCCAAAGCGATGATCATCAAATATGCGGGGGAGGCGCGGCAAATCATGCGGGCGCGGCAGGCAGCGGCAAAGCGCAAATGAACCCGAACAGAACAGGCACAGAACGTGAAACTGATACCAGAGGTGATACCCAATGAGCAGAAATATTCATAACCCATTGATTTTATTGGAGGCGAGTACCGGAATCGAACCGGTGTACACGGATTTGCAATCCGCTGCGTCACCACTCCGCCAACTCGCCAGAGTGGCGTGCTGCTTAGGATGTCGCGGGCGGCGCGTCAAGCGGTTATCATGAACTTGCCTGCGCGCGTCATGTGGCAGTATTTCGCGCGTTCTGCGCATTGCTGTACGCGGCCAGCTATGGCAGAAGTCCAGCAGACAACTGAACGAATGAGTTTAGGACATGAGCGACTTTGCTGCCCGCCGGACGATGATGGTCGACACCCAGGTGCGTCCGTCTGATGTGACCAAGTTTCCGATCATTGAGGCCATGCTGACGGTTCCGCGTGAACTGTTTGTCCCGACCGAACAGATCGAAGCGGCCTATGTCAGCGACAATATCGAGATTGCGGAGAACCGCGTGATTCTCGAACCGCGGACATTTGCAAAGCTTCTTGATGCGCTGAACATCGAAGGCGATGAGCTGGTGCTGGATATCGGCGCGGGCTATGGCTATTCGTCAGCGGTTGTGGCGCGGATGGCGGAAGCGGTGATCGCGGTCGAGGAAGACGCGGCGCTGGCCGCTGAGGCGCAGACCATCCTGATGGAACAGAATGCCGACAACGTGGTTGTGCATGCCGGACCCCTGACCGAGGGCGCGCCGGATCATGGCCCCTATGACGTCATCCTGGTGCAGGGCGGCGTTGCCGAAGTGCCTGCAAATATTCTGGCCCAACTCAAAGAAGGGGGGCGTATCGGGTGTGTCTTTATGGAAGACGCACTAGGTGTTGTGCGAATCGGCTATAAAATCGATGGTGACATTTCCTGGCGGTATGCGTTCAACGCGTCTGCGCCGGTTGTGCCGGGCTTCGCGAAACAGGCGGCATTTGCTCTGTAATCTGCGGCGCCACACAACGGTATTTACGTCACGGGTCTTGGGGGACGCAGACATGGCAAAACGGATGAGAGCGACCGCATTGGCGCTTGCGATTGGCGTCGGACTGGCAGCAGGTGTCGCCAAGGCCGAGACGCTGGCGGATGCGATGATCGGTGCCTACAACTCCAGCGGGTTGCTTGAGCAGAACCGTGCGGTCCTGCGGGCTGCAGACGAAGACGTGGCGCAGGCGGTGTCGACGCTGCGGCCCGTGATTTCGTGGTCTGCCGACGCGACGCGTCAGTTCGGAACCACCCGCAGTGGATCCACCAGCGGCACCATCGTGGACACGGTGTCCAACACGGTGTCGGCCAGCCTGATTGCCGAGCTGACGCTTTTTGACAACGGTCAGAACCAGCTTGCGATCGAAACCACGAAAGAGGCCGTGCTTGGCACACGGCAGCAATTGATCAGCATTGAGCAGCAGGTGCTGTTATCCGCGGTCGAAGCGTTCATGGAAGTGCGTCGCGCAACCGAGAATGTCGCCTTGCGCCAGAACAACGTGCGCCTGATCACGCAGGAACTGCGCGCCGCGCGGGAACGGTTCGAAGTCGGTGAAGTGACCCGGACGGATACGTCCCTGGCCGAAGCCCGTCTTGCCGCCGCCCGCAGCCAGCTTGCCGCGGCCGAAGGCGCGCTGACTGTCGCCCGCGAACAGTATCTTGCCATTGTGGGGCGTCTGCCCGGCAATTTGCAGCCCCCGCGCAGCCTGCCGAACCTGCCGGGATCGGTGGACGCGGGCAAGGCGATTGCCGTGCGCGAACATCCTCAGGTCTTGTCGGTGCAACATCAGGTGGCTGCGGCCGAACTGAGCATTCTGCGGGCGCAGGCGGCCATGAAACCGACCGTGCGTCTGGCCGGGCGCTTGACGGTGACGGAAAGCACCAACAGCGACAGCTTCACGCGGGGTGGCTCCATCGGGGTCGAAGCGGGCGGGCCGATCTACCAGGGCGGGCGGCTCAGTTCGATCGTGCGCCAGTCGATGGCCAACCGGGATGCGTCGCGGGGCCAGTTGCACCAGGTGATCGACCAGACCGCGCAGGCCGTGGGCAACGCCTACGCACAATTGCGCATCGCGCGCGCCAGCCTCGAATCAAGCGAGCGTCAGGTTCGTGCGGCCACGGTTGCGTTCCGCGGCGTGCGCGAAGAGGCCGCCCTTGGCGCGCGCACCACGCTTGACGTTCTGAACGCCGAGCAGGAATTGCTGAATGCGCGATCTGCCCGGATTTCCGCGCAGGTCGACGAGAACATCGCCGCGTACCGCGTTTTGTCTACCTTGGGGCGTCTGACAGCGACCGATCTGCGGCTTAACGTTCAGCAATATGACCCGGTGAGCTATTACAACCTGGTCAAGGACTCGCCCGCGCAGAAAAGCAAGCAAGGCCAGCAGCTTGATCGTGTTCTGAAGTCACTAGGAAAAAACTAAGTTTTTCCGCATCTGTTGTGTGACTCGGTTTGTCGCGTTACCTTTGCGCAGAGGTAGCAGTGGTGAACCATGTCTGATCCCGTGACAAACGTGGAAATTGAGGACGTTCTGTCGTCAATCCGCAAACTCGTGGCCGAGGAATCGCGGACAGCGCCTGCTGTGCGCAAACCGGCAGAGCCTGAGCGTCTTGTGCTGACGCCGGCACAGCGTGTGAAGGAACCACCCAAACCAGCCGAACCAGCCGAACCTGTTGTTCTCTCCAACCGCATTGATGAGGCTGCGCCAGCGCCCAAGCCGGTTGCGGAACGGCCCATTGACGACATTCCCGGAGATGCACGGCTGGCCGAATATGGCGACGTCGAGGGCGCGTTTCCGGATATCGACGTATTCGAGGCGCAGCATGCAGAGGAAACGCCGGAAGACACATCATTGGACACGGCTGAAGAGCCGGTATCAGAGATGCATGACCGCGTTGAACTGGGCCGCATGATTGAACAGGAAGTGGCGGCGGCCTTGGCAGTGGGGCAACCGGAGTCCGATGAGGATGCTGAGGGGGACGCGGATGAGGAGATCGCGTCGTTCCACGATTCCGATGACGACATTGATTGGGACGCGCTGGAACTTCCGGAGGATCCGTCCGAGCCTGAGCCAGATCCTGAGATAGCGGGCGAAGACACGGACATGACCGCCACTGATGAGGCCCTCGCAGAAGAAGACAGCGCAGAGGTCTTTGCCAGTGCCGAACCTGAACAGCCTCCACAAACGCTCGAAGACAAGGTTGCCGCACTTGGACGGCTGGTTGCGCGGGATACCGGGGAGTTCGAGGAAGAACGCGATGCCCCGATTGAGGCCGCAGAAACGGTCACTCCTGATCCGGTCGCGTGGCTTCCCGAGGCGGATCATGCTGCACCTGCAGCACATATGGATCCGCGTGACGTGGCGTCAGCTTCTGACGCAGATATGTCGTCAGACCCGGCGCAGCCCGCAGATCAGGGCGATGCGCCATTTCTGGCCGATGACCCACAGGACGACATGTCCGAAAACCAACCCGACGCGCTGACGGACCCATCCCAAAGCGCGGCGTTTCAGATTGATGAAGACGAGCTGCGCGCGTTGGTCGGCGATATTGTGCGACAGGAATTGCAGGGTGCGTTGGGGGAACGCATCACGCGCAACGTGCGCAAGCTGGTGCGCCGCGAAATCCATCGCATGTTGATTTCGCAAGAATTGGAATAGCGGTCCGATCCCCGCCAATCTGGCGGATCTCAACCGGTAGACACAAAAAAGCGCGCCTTGAATGGGCGCGCTTTTTTGTTTGAAGAACAGGATGTTACGCGGCTTCTGCCTGTTGGGCAGCTGCATTGCGGCGCTCGCTTTCCTCGCGCGACAGCGCAACGGAGGTGCGAACACCTTTACCCACGAATTCCATCAAGCCCGACACAACCCGCTCATTGGGGTCGATACCGGCACAGCTCAGCACTTCGCGTCCATCACGCGAGCGCGCCCAGCGTGCAATCTGCTCTGGCCCGTTTCCGTATTTCTTGTCGTCTGCAATCGCATCGTCCAATGCGGCCAGGACCACAGCAGCAAAAAGCTTGCGTGCGCGATTACCTTGCTCCGCGTTGAAAGCGGTACCGTCAACGAAATCCTTCATGATCCGTCCTGTGATTATTGGTCTTGTCTTTTTCGGCGTGAGGCCCGTTATGACGCATTCCAGACGATTCGGATACCCTAGATTTGCATACCTTTTATGCGAATTCTGCATAGCTTGCTGCAGGTGCATACGATATCTGGTCGGCTGGACAGCCTCACGTCACCCAGATATAGGGGCCTCCAAAGTTCGATCAACCTTTTGTCAAAGTTTTGCCATGCCCAAAATCAACGGAAACGAGATTCGCCCCGGCAACGTGCTGGAACACAATGACGGCCTTTGGGCCGCAGTGAAAGTTGACCACGTCAAACCCGGGAAGGGCGGGGCGTTTGCACAGGTCGAAATGAAGAACCTGCGCAACGGGTCCAAGCTCAACGAACGCTTCCGCTCAGCCGACAAGGTCGAACGTGTGCGCCTTGAGCAAAAGGACATGCAATTCCTTTACGAATCCGACGGCATGTTGGTGTTCATGGACACGGAAACCTACGATCAGGTCGAACTGCCCGCCGACATCCTTGGCGAACGCCGCCCGTTCCTGCAGGACGGTATGACCATCGTTGTCGAATTTTATGAAAGCGAAGCCCTGAACGCGACGTTGCCGCAAAAGGTGACGTGCCAGGTGACCGAGACCGAGCCGGTCGTCAAAGGCCAGACAGCCGCCAACAGCTTCAAACCCGCGATCCTCGACAATGGCGTCAAGGTCATGGTGCCGCCCTTCGTGGGCCAGGACGAGATGATCGTGGTGAACACCGAAACCATGGAATATTCCGAACGCGCCTGACGTCAAAGTCCGGGCCAAGCCCGTTCGAACGGGCTTAATGCGCTTTCGAAAGCGCATCCCCCGAGCCTTCAAAGGCTCGGCCAAGACCTTTCGAAAGGTCTTGGCACCGCGCGCTGCATTTGCGCCTTGTTAACACGACACGCGGCATACCCCCGCCCACAAAGCGCTTTGAGCGGGAAGGGTCACTCCCATGCCGCGACTTATGATGATGCTTCTCTCATCTGCCGGAAGGCTGACCATGAGAGACCGGTCTCCGTACAGGCTTGGGTCACCCCCAGGTACAGGTCGCCCGTTGAACCGGGGATATATGAGAGAACAGTCACCGAAACGGGGCGGCGCCGCTTCTTCTCTGGAACATAAACGCTTCGGCCAGAACCGCGGCACAGGATCACCAAAACGGCGTACCGGCCCTGTCCCGGCAGCGCCTCACTCGGCTGTGGGCGCGTCCCATGTGACACGCGCTGTGCCGGCCTGCATCTCATCCCCGGCCCGATCGAACCGCAGATAGGCCAGACCCTTGCCATCGGCTTGGGTGAACAGCGTCCCGGCCGGTTTGTCGCCGACCGTGATCTCTGTCCCCACGGGGGCGGTGCCCTCGACATCGACCTGTGCCAGACCTTTGCGCAGCACAGTCTTGTGCTTCATCCGCGCGACAACCTCTTGGCCGACAAAGCAGCCCTTCTTGAAATCGACCCCGTTCAGACGTTCGAACCCCATTTCAAGAATGTAGGACTCCGGCGTCAGTTCCACACCGCTTTCCGGCACACCAGCGGCCACGCGCACCGCGCTCCAATCGACATCTGCATCCCCCGGCTGACCATCATAACCGCGCCAGCCCATCGCCGGATCACGGGGATCGGCGAACGCGCCAGCAGGGGGCGTGCCCAGACCGCGTGTGACATGCCGGTCGGTCTCTTCAATCTCCACTGCAGAGCGCAGTTTATACATCGTCAGCGCCTGTTTGATGCCGGGGGCCAGCGCGCTGGCGATATCCAGAAGAACCGCGTCGCCGTCGGGCACCATGAAAAAATCAGCCCGGTATTTTCCCTGTGGGGTCAGCATCGCCGCGTAAACCAACCCTTGGTCGAGTTTTACGACATCGTTTGTCACCAGCCCTTGCAGGAAATCCCGCGCATCTGGTCCGCTGATCTTGAGGATGGTGCGATCTGACATGGCCGGTTCCCCTGTTGCCCTGCGCTTGGAGATAACCGTCCCGGCGCAGGGTGCAAGGGGTCAGGCGTTTGCGGTGTCACCCAGGATCTGCCGCGACAGGATGCGGTCCAGCGACAGCGCCCCGGCGCCCTTGATCACCAGCGTCACGAAGATCAGCATCCAGAACGCACGCTGATCCAGGATTACGCTGTCCGGCACGCGATCAAACCACGCCCCCAGCGTTTCCGCATGAGCGATGCCGCCATGGCCGTAAAGGTCGGTCAGGCTTTGCACGACCACAAACCCGATCATGCCAAGCGCGGCCAGCCGCGTGAACAGACCGATTACAATCAGCAGGGGAAGGATGAATTCCGCCCACGTGCCTGCGACAACCACCAGCCAGTGAAAGATGCCAAGCTGGGACACATCATAAACAACGGCCTCCATCTGCTTGGGGAAAATCTGCGCATAGGCCCCTGTGGAGGGGACGAAGATCCCAAGGATCCCGTCACCCAGCTTGGTCATGGCCGAGGCCCAGAAATAGCCCAGCAGCGTCGCGGCGAAAACAAACCGGGCCAGTAGCGGGACAACCCCGTCCAGCGACCGTTCGATGGCAGAGAAGATGGCGGTGTGCAGGGAGGTCAGGCGGTCCATGGGTGTGGCTTTCTAGGTAAGGTCAATGATCGCATGATGCGTAAGAAGCGTGCTGAGCAGGGTGCCCAGATCGAAGGTTTCAGGTGCCGCGTCCAATGCGGTGCCGAACGGTGTCCCGTTCTGAAGGGCCATCAGGACCTCCGCAGCCCCGGCGCCAAGAACAACGGGCTCGGGGTCAAATTCCGCACGCAGGATCAGCGTGTCTTCGGCAGTACCCTGGGGCTTGTCACCGCCGCGCAGCGTGTAGTGCCAGATGGACCCGGCGGGCCATTGTGACCTAAGCAGGATCATCGACGGGGCAAAGGTGAACCGGGTCTGCAGCAAGGTCTCTTCGTCCAGCGCCTGCAATGCGGTGGGGTCAATGCCCGTGCTGTCAGCCGCGTGATAGCTCTGGCGCATGGCGACGTCGATGCGGGCCACATCGGCAAGATAGGGCAGGTGTTTCAGCTGCTCCAAACCGCCGATAAAGGCAGGCAATTCAGCGCCGTAATGCATCATCAGCGGCGATGTGGGGGGAGATTGCCGCAGATAGGCGCGGGCCACGTGATCAAAGTTTTCGCGGCCGATCAGGCTGACGATTGACGGGAACCCTTCGGCCAAAGCGTCGCGCAGGGACACGGTGACGTTGTTGCGGTACACGCCGTAGCGGCGACCGGCCGGGCGGTTTTGTCCGTCACTCAGACCCTCTGGGATCGCAACCTCCGGGTTCAAAAGCCCCGCGTGAAATCTGTCTTGCGAGATCATGCCAACACACGGGTCAGCGCGGTATCGGCGCGACGGGCTTCTTGGGCCAGCACGGGCCAGTCGGGCACATCCGTGTCCCATTCGACCAGCACGGGCTTGGGGCCGGATTTGGCAAGTGTGTCGTCCAGCAGCGCCCAGACCGGGTCCACCACTTCGCGCCCGTGGCTGTCGATCAGCAACGGTGCGCCATGATCATCTTGGTCCTCATCATGGCCGCCAAGGTGGATTTCGCCAACAGCTTCAAGCGGATAGGCATCGATATAGCCGTGCGGAGAGTAGTCGAGATTGGTGGCCGACACGAACACGTTGTTCACATCCAGAAGCAGGCCACAGCCGGTGCGGCGGACCAGTTCACGCAGGAAATCGGTCTCGGAATAGGTGCTTTCGTCAAAAGCCAGATAGGAGGACGGGTTCTCAAGCAGCATCTTGCGGCCCAGCACCTCTTGCACCTCGTCGATGTGATCCGCGACGCGGGTGAGCGTGGCGTCGGTATAGGGCAGGGGCAGCAGATCGTTCAGGAAGTGGCTGTCATGGGTGGACCAGGCCAGATGTTCGGAAAAGCTGGCGGGGTTGAGCCAGCCGACCAGATGTTTCAATCGCGCAAGATGGTCCGGATCAAGGCGGGTTTCCCCGCCGATCGACAGGCCAACGCCGTGCACCGAAATGGGGAACCGGTCTGCCAGAACGCGCAGCTGCGCGAGGGGCCGACCACCATCGCCCATGTAGTTTTCGGCGTGGATTTCTAACCAGCCCACCGGGCCGGGATCGTTCAAAATGTCGATAAAATGCTGCGCCTTGTAGCCGACGCCCGGTGCGCTGGGCAGATGGGGGAAGCTCTGAGTTGCATCGGGCATCGGTCTGATCCTTGAGCGTGTGCCGGGCTGAAGCCCGGCCTACGAGGGTGGGGTAGGCCGGGCATTTGCCCGGCATCCCGTCTTAGCTGGGCAGGTCGCGGTTCAGTTCTTCCAGCGATCCGACCCGCTCTGTTCCGTCAGCCATTGCGGGCAGTTCGATTTCGGTGCAGGTGCCCGCGTCGACCAATGTCCAGGCGTTGCCCTGATAATCCACGGTGGACGTGCCGGCGCAGGTTGTACCGGGGCCTGCGGCGCAGTCGTTCTGACCGGCAAGCGAAATGCCAAAGCACTTTTCCTTGGACTGCGCGGTGGCTGTTGTTGTGTGTGCGGCAAGGCTTGCGGCGACAGCACCAACAATTGCGACGGATTTGAGAGTTTTGGACATGGGATGTGATCCTTTTGGTTTTGCTAACGTAAATTCGTCTGAACGACGCGGTTGCGACGTCGATGACCCTAGCATGCCCTGCGACGCGGCGTCGCGCTACTCACGGCGATGTGCATCACGCGGGCGTGAGACGGGGTGAGGGAATTGCGGCTTTGCCCGGGGATAGTCGCAGAAAAACAAAGGGCCTCGTAACAATACGAGGCCCCGTGTCGTGTGTTTCATGTCGCTTTGTTACAGCAAGTCAGGCGGTGTCGCCTCTTTTCCAAGGGCGCTCACGATCTCTGTCATGGATGTAACATGCGTCTGCTTTTCACCCAGCCGCCGCACCGTGACGGTTTTTTCTTCAACTTCTCGGTGCCCGATGGCAAGGATCACAGGGACTTTGCCAAGCGAATGCTCGCGGACCTTGTAGTTGATCTTTTCGTTGCGGATGTCGGCCTCGGCCCGCACGCCGGCCTTGGTCAGCTCTGCCACCACCTCGTGCACATAGTCATCCGCCTCGGATACGATAGAGGCGACGACCACCTGACGCGGGGCCAGCCAGAAGGGCAGTTTGCCTGCATGCTCTTCGATCAGGATGCCGATGAAGCGCTCGAACGACCCGAGGGTTGCGCGGTGCAACATCACAGGGCGGTGTTTTGCGCCGTCTTGGCCCACATAGGTGGCATCCAGCCGTTCGGGCAGCACGAAATCCACCTGCAACGTGCCGCACTGCCAGTCGCGGCCAATCGCGTCCGTCAGCACAAACTCCAGTTTCGGTCCGTAAAACGCCCCTTCGCCCGGGTTCAGCTCGAACTCGCAACCTGCGGCAGTCGTGGCCGCCTTGAGGGCGTCTTCGGATTTGTCCCAGACCTCATCCGATCCGGCGCGGGTGTCCGGACGGTCGGAGAACTTGACCTTGAAGTCTTCAAAGCCGAGGTCGCGGTAGATTTCTGATAGGAAGTCGATAAAGCGTTTTGTTTCATCTTCGATCTGGTCCTCTCTACAGAAAATATGAGCGTCATCCTGGGTAAACCCGCGCACGCGCATGATGCCGTGCAGGGCCCCAGAGGGTTCATATCTATTGCACGACCCGAATTCGGCCATACGCAAGGGAAGATCGCGGTAAGATTTTAATCCCTGGTTAAAAATCTGGACGTGACAGGGACAATTCATCGGTTTGAGCGCATTGACCGCTTTTTCCCGCGCGTGTTCCTCGTCCACTTCGACGATGAACATGTGCTCCTGGTACTTCTCCCAATGCCCCGAGGCTTCCCACAATTTGCGGTCCACCACCTGCGGGGTGTTCACCTCAACATAGCCGCCCTTGGTCTGCTGGCGGCGCATGTAGTCTTGTAGCATGGTGTAGATGCGCCAGCCGTTCGGGTGCCAGAACACCTGACCGGGGGCCTCTTCCTGCATGTGAAAGAGGTCCATTTCCTTCCCCAGACGCCGGTGATCGCGCTTGTCGGCCTCTTCGAGGAAGGTCAGGTACTGTTTCAGATCATTGCGGCTCTTGAACGCCACGCCGTAGATGCGTTGCAGCATCGGGCGGGTGTTGTCGCCAAGGAAATATGCGGCAGAGACGTTCATCAGCTTGAACGCATCGGCGGGGACTTGTCCGGTGTGCTGCAGGTGCGGACCCCGGCACAGATCCATCCAGTCGCCATGCCAGTACATGCGGATGTCTTCGCCTTCGGGGATCTTGTCGAGGATTTCGACCTTATAGGGCTCGTTGTTGTCGGTGTAATACTGGCGCACCTTGTCGCGCGACCACAGTTCGGTGCGCACGGCGTCGCGGGCGTTGATGATCTCTTTCATCCGCTTTTCGATCGCGCCGAGGTCTTCGGGGGTGAAGGGTTCCTTGCGGTCAAAATCGTAGAACCAGCCATTGTCGCGCACCGGGCCGATGGTGACTTTGACGTCCGGCCAGATTTCCTGCACGGCGCGCGCCATGATGTGCGCGAGGTCATGGCGGATCAGTTCGAGCGCGGGTTCATCGTCTTGCAGCGTGTTGATCGCAATCGACGCGTCCGCCGGGATCGGCCATTGCAGGTCCCAGTGCTGGTCGTTGACGGTGGCAGAGATGGCTTTCTTGGAGAGCGACTTGGAAATGCTTTCGGCAACCTCTGCAGGGGTCACACCTGCATCGTAGTCGCGTTTGTTGCCGTCAGGAAAGGTCAGGGAAATCTGGCTCATGGCCGATGCTCCTCGTCAGTTTGGCGCCCACGGAACGCCCGGTTGCGGGTTATGTTGTGTGCGCGGCTTTTGGCAGGCGCGGTGCGGGGCGTCAAGATGTGCCGGAGCATGCAGCGCGGTTAGATCGGACCTGTTGGCCCTGTGCCCACGTCATTTGCGGCTGGTATACAACTGTATTTTCGAAAAGGATTTGAAATCAACGCGTTGAGCGGTCAGCTAGCAGTGGACGAATGCGGCATTCCGTCTAATTATTACGACATAGGCGAAACGTCTTCACACCGCCGCAACCTTAACGGGGGAAAACCCATGCCCGGATACAACAAGCAGTTCGAATTGACGGTCGACGATATGGATCTGATTGAAACGGCGCTTCGGCATACGAAGCAATCGCTGAGCACCGAATTGATGAACCAGGCCGAAAACCCGTCGCTGCCCGGCGAAGAGGCGCGGGAGATCGACGCGTCCGTGAAGAAAATCACCGAGCTTCTTGGGCGTTTGCACAATCAGAAACAGTTCTACCGGCCGCGCGTTGGCGCATACGTGTCTGGCTGAAGCACATGGGTGGAAGGTGCGTTTCGGAACGCACCTTCGGCAACCGTGGAATTAAAAACGTGCTGCGAACACGGCGTAGGCCATGATCAGGCAGCACAGCCAGCCGACCAGGAACAGACCGGGCCGCAGCGGCATTTTCGCAAATCCCGCGATCATGCCGACGGCATGAAGGACGCGCACCCAGAAAAAGACGATGGCGGTCCAGTAGGTCAGGGCCGTAAAGCCATCCATCGCATTCAGGATCAGAACCAGCACCGAAAACGGCAGCGCCTGTTCCAACAGGTTGAGATGCGCCCGGTGCGCGCGGTGCACCCATGCGGGAAACTGGTCCAGCGGTGTGGGGCGCACAAACGGGTCCTCGGCCCCCGCAACCGCGTATTTGTTGACGCCGACGATGTACGGGATCCACAGGGTCGCGGCGAAGATCATCAGGCATGTGAGAATGCCCAGTTCGGTCGGGAAGCTTTCCATCACGCGGCCCCTTTCAGGGCGACGCCCGTTTCAAGATAGGATTTGAGCGACGAGGCCAGTCGCGCCCAGCCTTCGGCAAAGCCGTCCTGGCCGGGGGCCATGTCGTAATGTTCGATGGTCAGCTTGCAGGTGTCGCCCTGCGGTTCGATCAGGTAAACCATGTGGGATGCAGGCGCGTCGGGGCCCATGAACAAAGGTTCAAAGGTCATCGCAATCCGCGTTTTGGGATCCAGGTCTTTGGTCACCTGCCGCAACATCGGATTGCCGTCGGGCAAGATGAACTCTGTCACGTTGCCCGGTGTGGCGTCGCCGCGGACGTCATTGCACATGAAATGGTAGGCGGCCATGTGTTCGGCCTTGGTCAAGGCGTCCCACAGGGCATCCTGCGAGCAGCGGATGAAGGTCTGCATCATGAAATCGGGTTTTCCCATAATCGTCTCTCTTTCGAGTTTGGCTTTGAGATCGCTCATCATCTGTGTCTGGGGGCGCAGGAAGGGCGCGACCCAACGGTCGAGCATTTCCTGCAGGGGCAGGGCGTTCAGGTAATGGTATTTGAACCGCCCCTGCTTGCGCGGGATGATGAGATGGGCGTCTTCCAGAACCTTGAGGTGCTTCATGACACCAAACCGGCTCATATCGAGCTGCTCTTCCAGTTCGGTCAGCGTTTGCCCGTCCTTCCTGCGGAGACTGTCCAGCAGCGCGCGTCGGGCAGGGTCGTTGAGGGCTTTGAAAATCGCGTCCATGGGACTTACCATAGGTGATTATATAGTCACGTGACAATATGGTAACGTAAATCCGGTGATCTTTGGGGGAAGCCACTGATTCAAAACGCAAATTTTTGATAAGGGAACCAAACGCCGCTTGCCGCGTTGATCAATCTTCTGACGTCGACACATGGAATCACCCGACATGAGCAGCCCCGTTACCACCGCCTATGAGGACATCACCGGCGCGGAGGAGGACGTCCGCGACCGCGAGGCGCGCAACGGTGTGCGGCACATGGTCAGCCTGTCGATGACCAAGGTGGCGGACGGATTGATTGATCCGAAACTGGTGCTGAGTTGGCTGGCCGGCGCGTTGGGGGCACCAGCGGCGGTCACGGGTCTGCTGGTGCCGATCCGCGAAGCGGGGGCACTTTTGCCGCAACTTGCGCTGGCGGGCTGGGTGCAATCCATGTCGCATCGCAAATGGGCCTGGGTGTTTGGATCGCTGGGGCAGGGGATCGCCGCGGCGGCCGTCGTCCTGATCGCGCTGACGCTGGAGGGTCTGACCGCCGGTTTGGCGCTTTGCGGCGCGCTGGCGGTGCTGGCGCTGTCGCGCGCGGCGTGTTCGGTCAGCTACAAGGACATTCTGGGCAAAACCGTTGGAAAGACGCGCCGGGGGGCTGTGACCGGGGTCGCGGGGTCAGCGGCGTCCATCGCCGTGATTGTGTTTGCCGGGTTGCTGTTGTCGGGACTGTTGCGGGACGTGACCCCGGTGGTGATTGCCATCGGGATTGCCTCCGTGCTCTGGATTGTCGCAGCCGGGCTGTTTTCCCGGATCGAAGAGCAGGCGTCCGAGGATACCGAAAACACATCCATTGATTTCACGCCGCTTAAAAAGGACCGCCAGTTTCGCCTGTTCATCGCGGTCAGGGGGCTTTTGACGGTGACGGCTTTGGCGCCTCCGTATTTCGTGTTGCTGGGCAACGGACAATCCGCGTTGGAGGGTCTTGGGGCGTTACTGCTGGCCTCTGCCGCTGCGGCATTCCTTGGCTCATATGTCTGGGGCCGCTTTTCGGATCGGTCGTCCCGCAAGGTGTTGTTTGTCTCGGGGCTGCTTGCTGCGCTCTTTGCCGTATTGGCGGTGGTGGCGGAAGTGACGGGCTGGGCGCAAACCGCATGGGTTATTCCGGCGCTGCTGTTCTTTTTCATGCTGTCCTATCAGGGGGTGCGGTCCGCGCGGTCTGTGTATCTGGTCGACATGTCGCCCAAGGACGCGCGGTCCACCTATGCCGCGTTGGCGAATACGGCGATCGGGACATTGCTCTTGGTGACCGGGGCGCTGGGCGGGCTTCTGGCGCTTGCCGGTCCGATGGCGTCGCTGATCGCGTTTGCTGCGCTGTCGCTGGCGGGCGGGGTTCTGGCGTTGCGGCTGGATGAGGTGCAGACCGACGCGTGACACGTTTCGCCCTTGGGTTTCTCGGCGCGCTGCGTAAAGTCGCGTCAAAACCCGAGGGAGACACCTGTGACCGAGATTTCATACATTGATGGACCCAACGGAACCCGGCTGGCCTATGCCAAGACCAAAGGCACGGGGCCGACCACCGTGTTCCTGTCAGGCTACAAGTCGGACATGGAAGGCACGAAAGCGGTGCATCTGGAGGCCTGGGCCAAGCAGACAGGCCGCGCATTTCTGCGGTTTGACTATTCGGGCCACGGGATATCGGGCGGCGCGTTCGAGGATGGGTGTATCGGCGATTGGGCGGATGACGCGCAGGCGGTGATCGAAGCGGTTGTGGACGGGCCGGTGGTTCTTGTCGGGTCCTCTATGGGGGGATGGATTGCGGCGTTGATGACCAAGCGGCTGTCCGATGTGGCCGGGTTCGTGGGCATCGCCGCAGCACCTGATTTTACCGAGGACGGGTTCTGGGCGGGCTTTACGGATGCGCAGCGGGACGAGATCATGCGTGATGGATCGGTCGCGTTGCCGTCCGATTACGACGATCCCTATATCGTGACACGACGCCTGATCGAAGACGGGCGCAATCATCTGGTGTTGCGGGACCCGTTGCCGATGCCGTTTCCGGTGCGCCTGTTGCAAGGCACCGAAGACACCGCCGTGACGCGCGAGACGGCGTTGCGGTTGCTGGATCATATCGACGGGCCGGATGTGCAACTCACCCTTGTCCGGGATGTCGATCACCGGTTTTCCGACCCGCATTGTCTGAAAATGATCGAAGATGCGATCCTTGCCGTGGGCGGGTAAAGGCGCGGCAATCTGCATACGTATGCAAAATTCGCTTGAGCGGGTCCCGGGCGGCGCTATGCTGTGGCGCGACACCAGATCTGGAGGGACCCATGGCAGAGTATCTGAAACGCGGAAAACCCGAGACCGAACGCGCCGAGGATGACGCCAAGACGCGCGCGGTGGTTGAAGCGACCTTGGCCGACATTGAAACCCGCGGCGATGCCGCCGTGCGCGATCTTGCCGCGAAATTCGACAATTACACGCCGGAGAGCTTTCGCCTGACTCAGGACGAGATCGACGCGCTGATCGCAGAACTGACGCCGCGCGAACTGGCGGATATCAAGTTCGCGCAGGAACAGGTGCGCAACTTTGCGCAGGCGCAGCGCGACTCGATGCTGGATATCGAAGTGGAAACGATGCCGGGGGTGATCCTGGGCCACAAGAACATCCCGGTGCAATCGGTGGGTTGTTACGTGCCGGGCGGCAAGTTCCCGATGGTGGCGTCGGCGCATATGTCGGTGGCCACCGCGAGCGTGGCCGGTGTGCCGCGCATCGTGGCCTGCACGCCGCCGTTCCAGGGGCGCCCGAACGCGGCGGTGATTGCCGCCATGCATCTGGGCGGCGCACACGAGATTTACGTGCTGGGCGGCATTCAGGCGGTGGGCGCGATGGCGATCGGCACCGAGACGATTGATCCGGTGCATATGCTGGTCGGTCCGGGCAACGCCTTTGTGGCCGAGGCCAAGCGGCAATTGTTCGGGCGTGTTGGCATCGACCTTTTTGCCGGACCAACCGAGACGATGGTGATTGCAGACGACACGGTGGATGCCGAGATTTGCGCCACTGATCTGCTGGGGCAGGCGGAGCATGGGTATAACTCGCCCGCGGTTCTGGTGACCAATTCGCGCAAGCTTGCGGAAGAGACGCTGAGCGAGATCGACAGGATTTTGAAAATCCTGCCGACGCGCGATACCGCATCGGTGTCCTGGGCGGATTACGGTGAGGTCATCCTGTGCGCGGACCATGACGAGATGCTGGCGGTGGCCAATGACATCGCGTCCGAGCACGTGCAGGTGATGACGGACCGCGATGACTGGTATCTGGACAACATGACCTGTTACGGCGCGCTGTTCCTTGGGGCGCGGACCAATGTGTCGAACGGCGACAAGGTGATTGGCACGAACCACACGCTGCCGACCAAGAAGGCGGGGCGCTACACCGGTGGGCTTTGGGTGGGCAAGTTCCTGAAAACCCACAGCTATCAGAAGATCACGACCGATGAGGCGGCGACGCTGATTGGCGAATACGGATCGCGGCTGTGTATGCTGGAAGGCTTTGTGGGCCATGCCGAACAATGCAACGTGCGCGTGCGGCGCTATGGCGGGATCAACGTGCCGTACGGGGAAGGTGCGCCGTACCGGGAGGCGGCGGAGTGATCCGGGCGCAGGACCGGGGGCTCGGCCCCCGGACCCCCGAGGGTATTTGAAAACCAGAGAAGCAGGGGGAACCCATGTCTGATGTGTCGTCCGCCCGGGATGTGATGACGCCCGTGTTTGACGCGTGGCGCGATTTTTCGGGCCATGCAGAGCAGGTGTTTGCGCCGGATGCGGTGTGCCGGTTGGCCCATCCGTTGGGAGATATGGTTGGGTATGCGGCCCTTTGGGCGCAGGCGTTCGAGCCGTTGCGCGCCGCCCTGCCGGATCTGGAGCGACAAGAGTTCATTCGGATCGCCGGACAGGATGCGGATGGCGCGATGTGGGTTGGCTCTGGCGGGCAATATGCCGGGACCTGGGTGGGCGATTGGTTGGGTATTCCGGCCACCGGGCGTTCGGCGTGTCTGCGCTTTCACGAGTTTTACCGGATTGAGGACGGTGTTTGCGTCGAGATGCAGGCGCTTTGGGATATTCCTGAAATGATGATGCAGGCGGATGTGTGGCCGATGGCACCGCAGCTGGGGCGGTTTTTGCACGCGCCCGCGCCAATGACGCAAGACGGCCTTGGGCCCCATGATCCGGTGCTGTCCGAGGCAAGCGGCAGGCATGTGGTTGATATGTTGGGGGCGATGATCCGGCATCCCATGCAGGGCGGGCCGGAGGTGATGGAGCTTGAGCGGTTCTGGCACCCGAAGTTCATGTGGTATGGGCCTTGCGGGATTGGGACCGCGCGCGGTGTCGATGAATTTCGCCGCTTTCACCAGATCCCGTTTTTGAATGCGATGCCGGATCGCGGGCAGAGGCCCGACAAGACCACGCATCATTTCATGGCTGAAGGCCCGTATGTGGGGGTGACGGGTTGGCCCAACATGTGCCAGATCCTGAGCGGTGCCGGATGGTTGGGCCTTCCGCCGCTCGACCGGGAGATCACCCTGCGCAGCCTTGATTTCTGGCGGCTGGAGGACGGTCTGATCCGCGAAAACTGGGTCCTTGTCGATCTGCTGGACATGTATGCCCAGATCGGTGTGGATGTGTTTGACCGGATGGAGGAGCTGAAATGGAGCAAAGGGTATCGCTGATCACGCTGGGCGTGCGCGACATGGGCGCGGTGGCGGCCTTTTACGAGGCGCTGGGCTGGGCCCGGGTGGAGACGCAGGATGGCGTCATCGCGTTTGACCTGATCGGGCAGACCCTTGGCCTGTATCCGTTGGAGAAGTTGGCGGCCGATATCGGCGTGGACGTTGCGCAGCTTGGGCATGGTGGCATGACGCTGGGCTACAACACGCGGACGCGTGACGACGTGGATGCGGTGATGGCCCGGGTGGCGGAAGCCGGTGGGACGCTCCTGAAACCGGCGCAGGAGGTGTTCTGGGGCGGCTATCACGGGTATTTCAGCGATCCTGAAGGGCATATCTGGGAGGTTGCGCATAATCCGTTCTCACCGCTGCGCGACGGTGACCATGCCTTCCGCTGGACCGGGTATTGAGACGTCCGCAAAGCATGTGGAGCCTGGAGACGCTGGGCCGGGTGCGTTTGTCGAAGCATTTTTTCATGCGGGAGTTCCTGTATTCGGAGATCGGCAACTTTCACCAGATGCAGAACATCCCCGATGATCCTGACCTTGCGATTGCGCGGGGACAGGCGTTTTGCGAGACGCTGCTGGACCCGCTGCAAGAGACCTTTGGCCGGATCGCAGTGCGGTCCGGGTTCCGGTCGGCGGCGCTTAATCGGTTCGGCAATGAAAACGGGCTGAACTGCGCGCGCAATGACTATCCGCTGGAATGCCACATCTGGGATTTGCCCGACACGCCTGTGGCCGGGGCCAGCATCGTGATCCCGTGGTTTGCGGATCAGTACGCGCTGGGGCGGGACTGGCGCGATCTGGCGTGGTGGCTGTATGATCATCTGCCCTTTGCAGAACTGTGGTTTTTTCCAAAGCTCTGTGCGTTTAATATCGCGTGGCGGCCCGATCCCGATAGGCGGATCGACAGCTATATCACGCCGCGGGGGACGTTGATCCGCGCCGGGACCGCGCCGCCCGAGGCGCGGGATGTGCGGCAGGCGCGCTATGCGGATTTCCCGGCGTTTCGGGGGATTGCCTATCCGGCGTGATCTAGGGCTGGACAGGGTGGGATGCCGGGAGTAGCGTTCGTTGCACACCTATGCAAGACTCGGAGGCCGCAGCCATGACCCTACCCAGAACGCCGTCATTCCGGCTTGATGGAAAACGGGCGTTGGTCACCGGTGGATCGCGCGGAATTGGCTTGGGCTGTGCCGTGGCATTGGCCGAGGCAGGGGCGCATGTGATTGTTGCGGCCCGTGGAGCCGAGCAGGTGCGCCAGGCCGCCGAGGATATCGTTGCGGCGGGGTTCAGCGCGGATGGTGTATCCCTTGATGTGACGGATCACGATGCTGTGGATGCGGTGTATGCCGCGCATGGACCCATTGATATCCTTGTGAATTCTGCGGGGCTGGCCCGGCATTCGCCATCCCTCGATACGACACCGGATGATTTTGATGTGGTTTCACAGATCAATATCAAGGCGGCGTTTTTCCTCGCGCAGAAGGCGGCGCGACAGATGGTGGGGCGCGGTGGGTCCATCATCCAGATCAGCAGCCAGATGGGCCATGTCGGTGGCGTAGATCGGGCGGTCTACTGCGCCACGAAACATGCGGTTGAGGGGATGACCAAGTCGATGGCGATTGAATGGGGGCCTGAGCGTATTCGGGTCAACACGATCTGTCCGACCTTTATCCTCACCGAATTGAGCAAACCCACGTTTGACGACCCGGACAAGCGCGCCTGGATTGACAGCAAGATCAAGCTGCCCCGTGTCGGGCAGGTCGAAGACATTATGGGGGCGTGCCTGTTTCTGGCCTCCGACGCGAGCGGGCTGGTGACGGGGACCTCGATCCTTGTGGATGGCGGGTGGACGGCGGGATGAGCAAGCGCGTCACCTCATTTGATGTGGCAGCGCTGGCCGGGGTCAGCCAATCGGCGGTGAGCCGGGTGTTTTCCGGCGCGTCGGCAAGCAAGGACACTGCGGACAAGGTGCGGCGCGCGGCAACCAAGCTGGGCTATCGCCCCAATGTGCTGGCGCGGTCCCTGATCACCGGGCGCAGCCGGATTATCGGACTAGTGGTCGCCTATCTGGGCAACCCGTTTTATCCGGATGCGCTTGAGCGGTTCAGCCGCATGTTGCAGGCCGAGGGGTACCATACGCTTGTCTTTACGCTGGCCGAAGGGGCGACGGACGCGGATGCGGACCGGGTCATTCAACAGATGCTGGATCATCAGGTCGACGGGATTGTTCTGGCCAGTGTCGGGTTGGGCGATGCGCTGGCCCGGCGGTGCGATACTGCAGGGATTCCGGTTGTCCTGTTCAACCGGGGCCAAGAGGGCAGCGGTTTGGCGCAGGTCACGTCGGCCAACCGCGAGGGCGGGCGCAAAGTGGCGGAGTTCCTCGTGGCGGGGGGGCACGAACGGATCGGCCATGTCAGCGGGTGGCAGGGGTCATCGACGGGCCGCGACCGGACGCGGGGATTTCTGGACGAGTTGGAGGCGCTGGGCCATGCGGTGGTGGGGGTCGAGGACGGGCGCTACGATCACGCGGCGGCCATCGACGCAACGCAGCGGCTTGTCGACGCGGGGGTGGATGCGCTGTTTGTGGGCAATGATCACATGGCCTTTGCGGTGCTGGATCATCTGCGGTCCGAACTGGGGCTTTCGGTGCCCGGCGATGTGTCGGTTGTCGGGTATGATGATGTGCCGATGGCCAGTTTCGCGGGCTATGACCTGACCACCGTGCGCCAGCCTGTGGGCCGGATGGTCAAGACCACCGTTGCCGCGTTGATCGAACAGATCGAGGACAAGACCGCACAGGCGGGGATTATCGAAATTGACGGACCGCTGATTTTGCGGGGGTCCGCGCGCATACCGGAAGGACTGCGATGAGAGGCTTTGACAACCGGTTCACGGATTTCCCGGACTATATCCTTGGGATCACGCAAGAGATCTGGGAAAATCGCGGCTTGGGCGCGCGGATGAGGGATTACTATCATCCCGAGGTGATCGTGCGCATGCCCTCTGGCATCTCGTTCGGAGAGCCGGGGTCCACCGCGGCGACGATGTCGACGCTGGTGGAGTTTCCGGATCGGGTGTTGCTCGGCGAAGACGTGATCTGGTCGGGCACGCCCGAGGTTGGGATGCTGTCGTCGCACCGCATCCTGTCGACGGCGACGCATACCCGTGACGGGATGTTCGGACCGGCCACCGGGCGCAAGGTCAAGTACCGGGCGATTGCCGATTGTTATGCCAAGAACAACATGATCAGCGATGAGTGGCTGATCCGGGACAATGGCGCGGTGATCCGTCAGCTGGGCTTTGACGTGAAGGACTGGGCGGCAGAGCGGCTGGCCGGGCTGGACCCGGACACGCAACCGTTCCGGCCCGAGATTGACACACAAGGGCCCTATACCGGCCGGGGCAACGACAACCAGTGGGGGCAGGCGTTTGGCATGTTGCTGACCCGTGTGATGCAGGCCGAGTTTTCGGTGATCCCGGATCAGTATGATCGTGCGGTTCAGGCGGATTATCCCGGTGGGGTGACGGAGCATGGCACGGCGGATGTGGATGCGTTCTGGCTGGGATTGCGGGCGTCGTTTCCGTCTGCCGATTTCGAGATTCACCACCAGATTGGCCTGGAAGACCCGAAGATGCCGCCGCGCGCTGCGGTGCGTTGGTCGCTGACCGGGAAACATGACGGGTGGGGCACGTTTGGTGCGCCGACGGGCGCGGACGTTCATGTCATGGGGATCAGCCATGCCGAGTTTGGGCCACGTGGTCTGCGGCGGGAATGGACGCTGTTTGACGAAGCCGCGATCTGGACGCAGATCCTGCAAAAGACAGGGTGACAGCACATGGGATTGGCGGGGCGAAGGATCGGGCAGGGGCAGGGGGCCGTGTGCAACAGCCCTGAATGCCCCGATTGCCAGAGGGCTCCGCACCTGCGCCAATCTGAAACGCAGCGACGATTTCACGTTCACAGGCAAGGCCTGAGGGCGCGCCGGTTGAACAACAGACCGCCGGGCTGTGGCGATTTTCGCCAACCCTATTCCCGGACCAGAGAAAGACGATTTCCATGACATTCGACATCCAATCCCGCATCGTGCGCTACGGCGATCTGCAACCCTGCCGCACGGCCTTTATCGACGCGCACACGCCCGGCAGTGACCAGAAAGAGAACTTTACCATCATCGGGGGCGGCGTCTCGGAAAGTGCTGACCAGCATGTGCACATCACCGACACGCCGGGGTTCAACATCGGCGCGGCAGGCCAGCCGCCGAAATGCCGCAACTCGCTGCACAGCCATCGCACGGCGGAAGTGTTTTTCGTGCTCAAGGGCCGGTGGCGGTTCTTCTGGGGCCGGTGGGGCACAGCCGGTGAAGTTGTTCTGGAAGAAGGCGACATCTTCAATATCCCGACCGGCATTTTCCGGGGGTTCGAGAACATCGGCACAGATTACGGGATGATCATGGCGATCCTCGGCGGCGACGATGCCGGGGGTGGTGTGATCTGGGCTCCGCAGGTGATCGAGGACGCCAAGGATCACGGATTGGTTCTGGGGGAGAACGGCAAGCTCTATGACACCAAGAAAGGTCAGGCCCTGCCGGATGGCATCAAGCCGATGCCGCTTTTGACGGATGACGAATTGAAGGCGTTTCCCGAACCGACCACCCGCGATGTGGTTCCCGGTTACGTAGCCCGCTACTGGGATCTGATGGCGTTGGCAGACACGGCTCCGGCGGATGTCATCGGCGCGCAGGGCAAGCTGAAAGACCGCCCCGGGTTCGAGGTCGATTTCATCACGCGCGGGTCCATTTCCGAAGACCGCTACAGCGTGGCGTCGCATGAAGTGCTGATGCCGGTGCGCGGGCATTGGCGGTTGTCGTGGGATGGGGGATCAACCGTGCTCAACCCCGGGGATACGGCCGCGATGCCGCCGAATGTGGCGCACAGCCTTGTGCCCGCGATGACGGGCGAAGCGTCGATGTACCGGGTGCGGTCAACCGACGATCCGGCGGGGGCAACCTGGCAGGGCTGACACTGGCGCGGCGCAGTCAGGGCGCTAAGTGCTGGTGCACATAGAAACAGGCCTGCCTTATGACCAATGACGCCCTGACCCTGCGCCCCGCGGACAGCGCGGATATTGACGCGCTCGACGCCTTGTTCGGGCGCAGCTACCCGGTGCTGCTCAAACCAGATTACCCGCCGTCGGTGCTGGTCACCGCTGTGCCGCTCATTTCCAAGGCACAGCCGACGTTGATTGCGTCCGGTACGTTTTTCGTGGTGTGCGACGCCGATGAGATCGTCGGTGCAGGGGGCTGGACGATGCAGGCGCCGGGTGGGAAACCCGGCATGCGCGGGATCGGTCACATCCGGCATGTGGTCACAGATCACAGGCGCACGCGCGAAGGGATCGGGCGGCGCTTGCTGGATCATCTGATCCTGCACGCACAGGCGTCGGGCATGTCGCAACTGCATTGCCAAAGCACGCGCACCGCGGTGCCGTTTTATCAATCCATGGGGTTCGTTGCGCGCGGCGAGGTGGACATAGAATTGCGGCCCGGGATCACCTTTCCCGCCGAGTTCATGGTGCGCATGTTGTGATCGGGCTTGATGTGGGTCATGGCGCGACTCCGCGAAACAGGGTGTAATTGTCTTCCGCCAAAGGAGGACCCCCCAAATGTTGAAAATCACCAAACCTGCCCCGAATCGGGTTGATGTTGATCTGTCCGGACGGCTGGATGCCGATACGATGGCGTCGGGCCTTGATGAACTGTTGCATTTGTCCCAAGACGTCAACAACGGGGTGATGCTCTACCGGATCACGTCCTTTGCTTTTCCCGATCTGGGGGCCATCGCGGTCGAGATGTCGCGGCTGCCCAAGTTGTTCGGGTTGCTGGGCCGGTTCGATCGCTGCGCCGTGCTGAGTGACGCGGCCTGGATTCGCACCGCTGCCGAGGTTGAAGGCGCGCTGTTTCCGGGCATTGATATCAAGGCGTTCGAGCTGGATGACGAGGAGGCCGCCGAAGCGTGGCTTGCCGCCTGATCTTTTTGACGGCGTCTCGGTCGGGCTTCAGGATAGGGGGCGGGATGTGCGTGTCCCGCCGCCAGGAGGTGCGAGATGCTTGAACTCAGGCCAAACTGCGAATGGTGCGGCAAGGATTTGCCGCCGGACGCCGAGGATGCGCGCATCTGTTCGTATGAATGCACCTATTGTGCACATTGCGTCGAGACCGTGTTGGGGAATGTCTGCGCCACATGTGGCGGCGGATTAACCCCACGTCCGATCCGTCCCAGACACGCCTATCGCGACAGTCCTCAGCTTGGCCTTGCGCATCATCCGGCACGCGAGGAGCGCAAGACCTCTCGGTGGTCCCAGTCCGAGGTCGACGAGATACGGTCGAGACTGCAGGACATTCATCCAAAGGATCGGTAGCGGCACCGAGCGGCGCGTTAACGCGGGATGTCGATCACGCCGCGTTCGGTCACGATCATGTCCAGCGGTTGATCTGTCGGTTCAAGCGGCAGATCGTCGGCTTCCTGTGCCGCAAAGGCAAAGCCGATGGCCAGCGTCGGGCGTTGCGCGCGCAATCCTTCCAGCGTGCGATCATAGAACCCGCCACCATAGCCCAACCGCCCCCCGGAGCGAGAGAACGCCACCAGTGGCACAATCAGGACTTCCGGTGTGATCAGCCGTTCTTCGGCTGGAACAAAGGCTCCGAACGGGCCTTCCACCATGGCGCAGTCCGGCTCCCATTGCGAAAACACCAAGGGCTGTCCGGCGGCGCGGATCACCGGCACGGCCACCGGGCCATACGCAGCCGCTTCGGCCATCGCGGGCAGGGGGTCGATCTCGGTCCGGATGGGGACATAGCCTGACACCGGCACGCCGCGATGGCCCGCGAGCACCTCGCTCAGATGCCCTGCCGCTCCGGGAAGGGCCTGCGCATGGGCGGCGGCGCGGCGGGCGAACGCGGCCTTGCGCGCCTGTTTCTTGTGTTCGTCCAACGTCATAGCAGCACCACCACGGCCAGTCCGAGGAAGGCAAAGAACCCGACAATATCCGTGACCGTTGTTACGAACGCGCCGGACGCCAACGCCGGATCGATTCCGAATTTCTCAAGGATAACGGGGATCACCGTTCCGGCCAGACCGGCCACCACAAGGTTGATCACCATCGCAGCAGCGATGACAAGCCCAAGCAGCGGCATGCCAAACCAGATCACGCCGACAATCCCCATGATGATGGCAAAAGCGATCCCGTTGATCAGACCAACCAGTACTTCGCGTCGGATCACGCGCCACACGTTCGAGCCTGTCAGGTCCTTGGTCGCCAAAGCGCGCACCGCAACCGTGAGCGATTGCGTCCCCGCATTGCCCCCCATCGACGCCACAATCGGCATCAGCACCGCCAAGGCGACGATCTGGGCAATGGCCGCATCGAATTGCGCGATCACAAGGCTTGCCAGGATCGAGGTGATCAGGTTGACCAACAACCACGGAAAGCGCCGCTTGGTGGTTTCCCTGACCCGGTCCGACAGCGAGCTTTCGCCATCCACACCGGCGAGACGCAGGATGTCTTCTTCGTGCTCTTCATCCAAGACCGCCATCGCGTCGTCGATGGTGATCATGCCGATCAAGCGGTCGTTTTCATCGACCACCGGGGCGGAAATCAGGTGATACTGGTTGAAGGCATACGCGACGTCGCCTTCGTACTGATCGACGGGTATGACGTGGAACACGTCTTCGACAATCGACTTGAGCAGCACCTCGCGGCGCGATGACATGAGCTTGCCAAGGGTGACATTCCCGACCGGGTGCAGTTTCGGGTCCACAAGCGTGACATGGTAGAACTGGTCCGGCAGGTTTTCGATATTCCTTATATAATCAATAGCTTCCCCGACGTTCCAGTGCTCGGGGGCCATCACCACCTCGCGCTGCATCAGTCGGCCGGCAGAGTATTCCGGGAAGGTCAGCGATTGCTCGACGGCAACCCGGTCGCTGTCTTCCAGAACGTCCAGGATCGCCTCTTGCTGAGGCTCGTCGAGATCCTCAAGCAGGTCGACCACATCATCGCTGTCCAGCTCGCGGACCGCGTCGGCGAGCACGTCCGGCGCAAGGATGCCGATCACTTCCTCGCGGATCGATTCATCGAGTTCCGACAGGATGTCGCCGTCGAATTCCTTGTCATACAGCTTGATCAACCGCATCCGGTCAAACGCGTTGATCTGTTCCAGAAGGTCCGCAATGTCCGCCGGGTGCAGCGGATCCATCAATGCGATCAGCTTTTCGCGGTCCGCCAGATCCACAGCATAAAGGATCTGGGCCACGGCTTTGCGGTCAAGCGTATAGGCCTGATCGCCGTCTTCGGCCTCGGGTGTTTCGATGGTGTGGTCGTCGCTCATCTTACCCCTCAACTGACGGTTTGCGCCACTTCTACGTCGGACTGAGGCGGCGCAACAAGGCCGATCCTCGATTTACCAACGAATAAGGACAAGATAGGTTGCTCCGGCTCAAAACAAAAAAGAAGACACCATGTCAAAGATCACCCTGCACCTTGGTCAGACGCTGGCATTTTCGGACAACCCGATGATCGAAGGCCCGGATACTGTCCGCCATGACAGCCGCGGCGCGATTGCCGTGCAGGACGGGCATGTGCTGGCGCGGGGGAGCGCCGATGAGCTGCGGCGCAGCTATCCGGCGGCGGATGTCGAGGATCATGGGGCCCGGCTGCTCTTGCCCGGATTTGTGGACGCCCATGTGCATTTTCCACAAACGGCGATCATCGCGAGCTGGGGAAAACGGCTGATCGACTGGCTGAACACCTACACGTTTCCCGAAGAGATGCGGTTTGGTGATCCCGGTTACGCGTCCGAGGTGGCGGCGCGCTATGTCGATCTGGCGCTTTCCCATGGGACGACAACGATGTGCAGCTATTGCACGATCCATCCCGAAAGCGTGACCGCCTATTTCGAGGCCGCCGCTCGGCGCGGGATGCGGGTGCTGGGGGGCAAGACCTGCATGGACCGCAACGCGCCCGATGGACTGCGGGACACGGCGCAATCGGCCTATGACGACAGCAAGGCCTTGTTGCAGGCGTGGCACGGGCAGGGCAGGGCCTCTTACGTGATCACGCCCCGGTTTTCGCCAACCTCGACGCCGGAGCAATTGTCGGCGTTGGGCGCGCTGTGGGCCGAGCATCCGGACTGCCCGATGCAAACCCATCTGAGCGAACAGACGGATGAGATCGCTTGGGTGCGTGACCTGTTCCCGCAAGCGCGGGATTATTTGGACACGTATGAGGCGCATGGGCTGTTGGGGGCAAACGGGCTTTATGGTCACGCCATCCATCTTGAGCCACGCGAACGCGACCGGCTGCGCGAGGTGGGCGGCGCTTTGGTGCATTGCCCGACGTCGAATACCTTCATCGGGTCGGGTCTGTTCGACATGGCGGGTCTGATCACCGCGGGCCAGCGCGTCGGATTGGCCACGGACACCGGCGGCGGGTCGTCGTTTTCCATGCTCCGCACGATGGCGGCAGCCTATGAGGTGGCGCAATTGCGTGGTATGGCGTTGCATCCGGCTACCTTGCTGTGGCTGGCCACCGAAGGATCGGCCCACGCCTTGCGGATTGCGGACCGCGTGGGGACCTTGGCACCGGGGACAGAGGCCGATTTCATCGCGCTCGATCTGGCGTCCACTCCGGCCATCGCCCAACGCAGCGCGCGGGCCAGTGACATCTGGGAGGCGGTGTTCCCGACGATCATGATGGGCGATGATCGGGCGATTGCAGGCGTCTGGGTCATGGGAGAGCGGCGGGTGTGAGGGTTGTCCGTCGATCATTGTCTGTAGATCGGACCGAGCCGTCGTCCCATCAGTCTTCGTTTCGGTCTGAAAATCGATGCTGAAGCAATTTGATTTCATCGCCTGAAATCACCAAGCCCTTGCGCCACAGACTATCCTTCATCACCGTCGGGTATTGGTCCGCGTAGTCACGGAATTTATCGTTGGTCACGGCAAAAGATATTGGCATGTGTTTGAGGCACTCCAGAATGTACTTGTCTGCCTGAACTCCGCTGGGCACGACATAGATTTCGTCTTCGTTGAGCCCGAAGATATCTTCAAGCATTGCCGGCGAATGTCGTTCGCCATTTGGGAATGCCCCGTGCTCGCCAAGTGTGTAAAAAATGTTGGCGTCAAAAAAGCAAACGACACGATATCCTTGGGAACGAAGACGGTGCGCGATCTCGCCAAGCGGTTGGGCGTCTAGCCCGTTGTCATGCCCAAGATGGTAAATGTTACTTCCATCAAGGACGACCGTTTTTTCATCCAGTCGCAGATCATGCATGAAACCTTGACGATCATTGCTCAACAGGAAGTGCTGTTTGCTTTCCCGAACTCTGCGGTTCACACGCCACCAGTAAATGATCAGTGCCGTGAAAAGGATCAAAACCGGGACCATCTCCAATGCTGGTTGCCTCAAGAACACCACAACGAACAACGCGAGTGTGCAAGCCAGCAGGCCGAAGCCTAAAAGCTTCATCAGAGAGAACCAGAACCTTGCGACAGTGGTGCGGCCCGGTTTTCGACCAAGTTTTCCGGAGAGCGCTTCGCCTAAGGTGATTGATTTGGAGGCCAACGTGAATCTCCCGTAATTGCTGATTGCGAGAAAGGACAGGAACTCGCTCAAGTGGACCATTGGGACACGGAATAGCCGCGAACAGTGGTCGTATAAATCCGGCAACCCAACAGCCCGTTTTGAGCCGACTCCTCCATTCTAGACAGGAGCGCCTGCCACAAAAAAACCGCGCTGGGCGGGGCCCGGCGCGGCAAATCTTCACTGTCCGTGAAGGAGGAAGGCTTACTTGATTTTGCCTTCTTTGTACTCAACATGTTTGCGCGCGACGGGGTCGTATTTGCGCACTGTCATCTTTTCCGTCATCGTCCGCGCGTTCTTCTTGGTCACGTAGAAATGACCTGTGCCCGCAGACGAGTTCAGGCGGATTTTGATTGTGGTCGGCTTCGCCATGGGATCGTCTCCTGCATCGAGACCAGCCTTTTGGCGGGGCCTCGTGAATTCCGGTATGAACGCGCCTTCTAACCACGCGCGCGCACGAGTCAACCCCGATCCCGGCGGATCGTCGCAAATTCGGCAGGAAAAACGCGCGGAGGGCCTGTAAGCCGGATTCTGTCCTCCGCGAACGGAGGGACGACCATTCATCTGGGACCGCTGTTGCCAGTGGCCTCGTGCTGCCAACCCGGGGATCTGGGCTGAAGCGACCCTGCCGACGCGCGGCGCGATCCCCCTATTCGGCATTGCTCCGGGTGGGGCTTGCCATGCGGGGCCTGTTGCCAGGCCCCCGGTGGGCTCTTACCCCACCGTTTCACCCTTGCCCTGCATGCAGGGCGGTCTGTTCTCTGTGGCGCTTTCCGTCAGATTGCTCTGCCCGGGCGTTACCCGGCACCCTTGCTTCATGGAGTCCGGACTTTCCTCCCCTGTGACAGGGCGGCCGTCCGGCCCTCCGCGCAGTCGGGGCGTATGCGATACGCCCGTGCCGGTCAAGCGCGCGGATGTGACGGGGGGCTAGGCTTCTGTGCTTAAAATCTCGCCGATTTTCAGGGCCCGCATCGGATTGCCGTCGACCTTGAGCTTGCGGGTCATAAAGGCGGATGCCGGGTTTTGAACCCCGGTCGCGATCTCGTAGAAGACGTTTGAATTTGCGGTCAGCGTGATGTCCGCCTCGCGGTCGCTTTCAACCGCGCCGGTTTCATCCACATAGAGCGTAAACAGATCCGGCATTTCCAGCCGAACGCTGCCTTTGATGCGGTCCTTGGCCCGCTGGGTCACGATGTTCAGGATGTCGGTGCGTGTGATCTGTGTCATGCCAAGCCTCTTTTGCCAGCCCCGGTAGGTCACGACGTAAAACCTGTGTCCAGACTGACGTTGGGTTGCAAAGGGTCGCGGCCTTACCGAAGCACGTAGGGCTGGTGCAGCCATTCCCAGAGAGCGTCGTTGGTGTCGTCCGGTGTCTCCAGCGTCGGCAGGTGGCCGGCATCCTCCAGCACAACCAGACGGGCGTGGGGGATCAGTTCGGCCATAAAGCTATGCCGTTTGACCGGGCAGAGCGCATCATGCGCGCCGCACATGACCAGTGCGGGCTGACGGATCTTGCGCAGGGTCGATTGTTGGTCGCGGCGGCGTTGCAGCGCGCGGGACTGGTTCACGAAGACGTCGGGGCCCAGCGTATGGGCCATGTCCATCACCGTTTGCAGAACCTGCGGCCGACGCGGCCCCGGGGCCAGGTAATTGGGCTTCAGTTCCTCCCGCATTACCTCTGTCAGCTTGCCGGACTTCACCTTGATGATCTGGGGTTCGCGGTTGGCGGCCATCTGGGGCGTTTCCGCCAGGCAATTGGTGTCCATCAGCGCCACGCGCAAGATCCGTTCCGGCGCGCGCCGCAACAGCTCCATCGCGACGATGCCGCCCATGCTCAACCCCGCCAGCGCAAATTTCGGCGGCAGGACGGATAACAGGTTCGACGCGATCTCCTCGATTCTCTGGCCATGCGTGATGGGGGCCACGGTCACCGGATGGGTGGCGGAAAACGCCCGGATCTGAGGTTCAAAAAGCCGCGCATCGCACATCATGCCCGGCAAAAAGACCACTGGTTCGATCATGGATTACAGACGCTCTGATGCACGGGCGGCACCTTCGGCCAGCGCCCCCAGCTTGGCATAGGCAATTTCGGGATCGACCGCGCCGAACCCGGCAAAGGTGCCGAACCCGCAATCGCTGCCCGCGATCACCCGGTCTGCGCCGACAATGCTTGCGAACCGCTCGATCCGCTGGGCCACGACCTCGGGATGTTCGACGAAATTGGTGGTCGAATCGATGACACCGGGCACAAGCACCTTGTCATCCGGGATCTCTGACTGGCGGTCGCGGAACACGGTCCATTCGTGGGCATGACGCGGATTGGATGTTTCAAACAGAACCTGATTGGCCCCGACCTTCATCAAGGTCGGAAACACCGTGTCCATGTCGATGTCGCAGACATGCGGGCCTTCGTAATTGCCCCAGCAGATATGCACCCGCACGCGGGACGGGTCGATCCCGTCCAGCGCGTGGTTCATCGCTTCGACGTGACTGTCCGCGATTTTGACAAACTCGGCGTCGGTCAGATCGGTGAACAGCATGTGCCGCGACAGCGCTAGATCGGGGCAGTCGAGTTGCAGCATCAGGCCACTGTCCACAATGGTGCGGTATTCGTCGCGCATCGCGTCGGCCAATGCAGCCAGATAGGCGTCGCGGGTCGGGTAATAGTCGTTCTGAAGAAACAGCGAAATCACGCCGGGGGAGGCGGCGTTCATGAACCCCTCTTGCGCGCCGTGTTCCGCCATCGCGGCCTTGAGGTTGGCAATATCGGTTTCCAATTCCCCCTGACCCTTGGATTTGACCTCGCCGACGCACATCGGGCGCGCATAGGTCGGGGTGCCGCCATCATCCTTGAGCCGTTCCAGAAAGCTGGGATAGAGCTTGAGATCCGCTGGTGCGTTGCGCGGGCTGTCACCGTCAAACCCGGTGTAGCGGTCTTTGACATAGGTGGCATAGCTGATCTTGGACGTCTCGCCGTCCGACACCGTGGTGATGCCCGCAGCCACCTGACGGCGCACCGTTTCGCTGGCCCCTTCCGTCATCGCCGCGTCAAACGCGGCTTGGTCGTAGGCCTGCTTGTTCTCGCGTGCAAAGATGAAATCGACGACTTTCTGCGTGCGCGGCAGCGATCCGACATGGGTGGTTTTGATCTGCGCCATATGCTCTGCCCCTGAATTCTGCATAGGTTTGCAGCGACACTAACAAATCCTCATCCGGGTGCCAGATGCTTCGACGCATCTGGCTACGCTTTTCGCAAAGCGTGCCCCGCTCAGGTCATCAGGTTGCGCGCAAGCTGCGTCTGCCGTTCGATCACACGCGGCAGGTCCAGCGTGGTGATCTGGCTGTCCTTCACGATATGCCGGCCCTCGACAAACAGATGTCTGACCCGCGTCGGACCGGCCAGGAGCAGCGCCGCCGGATCCCAGCTGCCTGCGCTTTCCACACCCGAGACGTCCCACAGGGCGATGTCCGCGCGTTTGCCCACCGCGATTTGGCCACAATCATTGCGGCCAAGCACCTCTGCGCCGCCGCGCGTGGCGATAAAGAGGGCTTCGCGCGCGCTCATGGCATCTGCGCCGTTCTGCACGCGCTGCAGAAGCATGCTTTGCCGCGCCTCTGCAATCAGGTTGCCCGCGTCATTGCTGGCCGATCCATCGACACCCAGACCGACGTGGACCCCGGCATCGCGCATCTGGCGCACCGGCGCGATACCGGATCCAAGGCGACAATTCGAACAGGGGCAATGTGCAACCCCGGTCCGGGTTCTTGCAAAGAGATCAATCTCTTCTCCGTCCAGCTTCACGCAATGCGCGTGCCAGACATCCGGCCCGGTCCAACCGAGATCTTCGGCGTATTGCCCGGGGCGGCAACCGAATTTTTCCAGGCTGTAGGCGATGTCTTCGTCGTTTTCCGCCAGATGCGTGTGCAACATCACCCCTTTGTCCCGCGCCAGCAGCGCTGCGTCGCGCATCAGGTCACGGCTGACCGAGAAGGGGGAACAGGGGGCGACGCCGACCCGCACCATCGCGCCTTCGGATGAGTCGTGATGCGCGTCGATGACCCGGATGCTGTCTTCCAGAATGGCGTGTTCCGCTTCGACGAGGCTGTCTGGCGGCAGTCCGCCATCGCTTTCGCCGATGCTCATTGCGCCGCGCGTCGGGTGGAAGCGCATCCCGATCTCGGACGCGGCCGCGATGGTGTCATCAAGACGCGCGCCGTTGGGATAGAGATAAAGGTGGTCAGAGGTCAGCGAACAGCCGGACAAGGCCAGTTCCGCCAGTCCGATCTGTGCCGAGACAAACATCTCTTCCGGCCCGAATCGGGACCAGATCGGATAGAGCGTTTGCAGCCAGCCGAACAACAACGCGTCCTGCCCGCCGGGCACGGCCCGTGTCAGGGTTTGGTACAGGTGGTGATGCGTGTTCACCAGGCCGGGGGTGACAACGCAATGGGACGCGTCGATGTGAACATCGGCAGTTTCGGTCTCTGCTCCAATGGACTGAATGCCCCCGTTTTCAATCAGGATGTCGACACCTGTCATTTCTTGCAGATCGTCATCCATCGTCAGAATGTGTTGACAGTTTTTCAGAAGCGTTTTCATTGTGATGCACCGCAAAGTTTATTCAATGCCTGAGCGTGCAATTCCGGCGTTGCCGCGGCGAGCGCGGTGCCGCCGTGATGTGCCGGGGCGCCGGTCCAATCCGTCACGATGCCGCCTGCGGCCTCGATCACCGCGATGGGCCCTTGGATGTCATAGGCGTTCAATCCGGCTTCGATTACGAGGTCGATTTGCCCGGCGGCGAGCAGTGCGTAGGCGTAACAGTCGCACCCGTAGCGTGTCAGTTTGACCGCCTCGGACACGCGCTGGAACGCGCGCCGTTCGTCCTCTGTTCCGATCTCGGGGAAGGTGGAAAACAATGTGGCGTCTGCGAGCGTCGCGGTGGTTGTTGTCTGCAGCACATCATCGCGGCCGGGGCCGGTCCAGCGGGCCTGTCCCAATCCGCCCATGAAGCGTTCACCGACATAGGGCTGGTCGATCAGGCCCATGAACGGCCCGGTGTCATCGGAAAGCGCGATCAGGACGCCCCAGGTGGGTGTGCCGCTGATAAACGACCGCGTGCCGTCGATCGGATCAAGCACCCAGGTCAGGCCGGTTGTGCCCTCAACGCTGCCATGTTCTTCGCCAAGGATGCCGTCATCGGGACGGTGTTCGGCCAGCACCGCGCGCATGGCCGTTTCGGCGGCGCGGTCTGCAATGGTGACGGGGTCGAAGCCGGATGCCAGTTTGTTGTCGGTGCTGAGGTTGCGTGACCGGAAATGCGGCAGGATCGCATCCCGCGCGGCGTCCGCCATACGTTCAGCCACCGCCCAGAGGTCGGTGGCTTCGGTGCTGGAAAACCTGGTCATGAATCGCCCCCTAAGCGTCGCCCGTTAGATCGGGCCACCTTAGGCGACGGTTCAATTCATGCAACGTCCGACAGAACGCGTGCCAGTTCGAACAGGCGACGCCGCTGATTTTCCGGAATCGCATAGTACGACCGGACCAGATCCAGCGCTTCTTTATCGCCCAACAGGTCAGAGGGGACCGCATCAGACGCCGTGGCTGGAGCCGCGCCTTCTTGTTGTGCCTCTTCGATGCCTTCAAAGAAAAACGCCACCGGCACGTCGAGCGCATCAGCGATATCCCAAAGCCGGGATGCGCTGACGCGATTTGCGCCGGTTTCGTATTTCTGGATTTGCTGAAACTTGATTCCCACTTTTTCGGCGAGTTGTTGTTGGGTCATGCCCACCAACCACCGACGATGCCGGACCCGTTTTCCAACATGTATGTCAACAGGATGTGCCATCGTGCTCCCTTTCGTCAGATCAATCGGAACTTTTTTTACTGTCGGTTGGCATTGCGGATATCCTGGCTAAGAGTAACCCCAAGAAACAACCTATCCGATTGTTGGTGCGTCGACGCTATAGCATGACATGAGTTGGAGCAAGAATTTTGCTTGGGAACCGACAAAAATGATAAAAAAACGTTAACGACGTCCTTTCAGCGATTGTGATTTGACGCTGTGTGGGGCGCTTGCGGCGGCGACGGCAAGCGCGTAACGCTGCGCAGGTAAATGATAATTCCAGACAGGACAATCCTATGAAGGCGTTTCAAGTTCAGAGCCATGATGCCACGCCAGGCTTTAAGGAAACCCTAATGCCAGAGCCTGCTTCTGGAGAGATTCGCGTCGAGATTCACGCCTGTGGACTGAATTTCGCCGATCTTCTGATGGTCAAAGGCACATATCAGGACACCCCGGACCTGCCATTTACCCTGGGGATGGAAGTCGCGGGGCGTGTTGATGCGGTCGGCGACTCGGTGAGCGGTCTTGCTGTCGGGGATCGTGTCGCGGTGTTTGGCGGGCAGGGGGGGCTTGCGGAGTTTGGCTGTTTTGACGCCGCGCGCGCTGTGCGCCTGCCGGATGACATGCCGATGGTCGATGCGGCGGCGTTCCAGATCGCCTATGGCACCAGTCATCTGGCGCTTGACCACCGGGCCCGCCTGCAACCGGGAGAAACCCTTCTGGTATTGGGGGCCGCCGGGGGTGTCGGGCTGACGGCGGTTGAAATCGGCAAGCTGATGGGCGCGACTGTCGTGGCCTGCGCGCGCGGGGCAGACAAGCTCAAGGCGGCACAGGCCGCCGGTGCCGATCATCTGATTGATGCGCACTCCGCCGATATCCGCGCCGAGATGAAATCCCTGGGCGGGGCGGATGTGGTCTATGATCCGGTTGGTGGCGAACAGTTTGACGCTGCCTTCCGATCCTGCAATCCGGAAGCGCGGTTGCTGCCCATCGGGTTTGCCAGTGGCACGGTTCCGCAGATCAAATCGAACCATCTGCTGGTCAAGAACCTGTCCGTGCTGGGGGTGTATTGGGGCGGATACCTGCAATTCCGGCCCGACATCGTCACCAAGAGCCTTGCCACGCTTCTGGAGTGGTATGCCGACGGAAAGCTGAAACCGCATGTCAGCCACGCCCTGCCATTTGACCAGGTTGCAGAGGGGCTTGAGTTGCTGCGATCGCGGAAATCCACGGGCAAAGTGGTGATCCGCATCAGGGACTGACGGTTATTCGGCAGCGGCCCGCAGATCGACACCCGAGATCGACGCAAATTCGCGGCGCAGCAAGGTGCAGAGCGGCTCGATGATCTGCGACCGCGCAGTTCCACGGTAAAGCGCAACCGATTGATGCCCCAGATCGGGCAAATCCGCGCTGCTGGGAATCGCTTCGAATTGTGGGGGTTCGTGTCCTTCGAGCACCGACGTGATCGCCAGATCGGCGCTGACCGCCACGTCAATGGCGCGGTCACTGTCGGAGGTGAGAACCAGATCCCAGGTTGCGCCCTTGTCTTCCAGACTGCGCAAGGCCACCGGTCGGAACGAGCAGTGATTGCCAAACGCCACCGGGATCGGTGAGTTTTTCCACGCCTGCCCACCGGGCGCGCCGTACCAGCGCAACGGGACTTTCATCAGAATTTCGGCCGTGCTGTCGGGTTTGGTTTCTGTTGTGAGGATGACATCCACCGTACCGCGCGCGAACTGATCCTTGAGGTCACTGGTGTACGAGCTGAGCAACTGCACTTTGACCCTTGGGAAATCCCGCTGCATGGCTTTCATGACATTGGGGATCGCGGGATAGATGATGTCATGCGGCACGCCGAGGACCACCTCGCCCTCCCAGACCGTATTGGTCAGCTTGCCGTAAACCTCGTCGTTCAGTTCAACGATGCGCCGGGCATATGTGAGCAGTTGTTCCCCCGCAGAGGTCAGCGCAACCCCGCGCCCCTGCCGATCGAGCAGCGTCAGATCAAGACTTTCTTCCAGCCGTTTGATCTGCATCGACACCGCCGATTGCGTGAGGTTCAGGAAAGCCGCCGCGCGCGTCACACCGCCGGAATCTGAAACGGCGATGAAGGATCGAAGCGTCGTGATGTCCAGATTGCGCATACATCACATTCCTTGATGATTGAGTTCAAAAACATTCGTTTCACAAATGAGCATAACAAGCCCATATGCATCAGGCAAGACGATGGGTTGAGTGAAATTCATCACGGATGTGAAAGGGTAGTGACATGATGAGCATGATGGAAAACGTATTTGGCCGGTCTTACGCCCGGACGTCGCAAGCAACCGTTCTGGAGCGCGTGAATGCCGCTCTGGCCCTGCGGCGCAGCCGCGCGCAACTGGCGGCGCTTGACGCGCATCTGCTGGCGGATATCGGGATTGCGCAAGATGTCGCAGCGGCAGAAGCCGCGCGGCCGATCTGGGACACAACAGCCCCTTGGAAACGCTGAATTTCAGCCAATTCTGACGTTTTCCCTCTGAAAAATGCAAATCAAATGTATTTTTTACCCGATCCCCCGCATCTCGACGCTTGAAATGCGGGGAAGGACAACCGATATTTGATGCATCTGTTTCTCGCAGGTGCGGGAAACGCCTGAGTTTCATTCGGAGGGATAAATGGCTGAGTATAACACAATCCGGACGACCGGTGCCGCCGGCGCCCGTGCCGCCCAGATTGATGAGGGTCTGCGCGCGCATATGAACAAGGTCTATGCGACCATGTCGATTGGCATGTTGCTGACCTTCGCGGTCGCTTGGGCGGTTGGCACAAGCCCACAACTGCTTGCGGTTTTCCGCGACCCGGCGACGCTTCAGCCGAACATCCTTGGCTGGATCGTAATGTTCGCGCCGCTGGCAATGGTGTTCCTGTTCGGCGCGGCGATCAATAAACTGTCCGCAGCCGGGGCGCAGACGTTCTTCTATGTCTTCGCGTCCGTCATGGGCCTGAGCCTGAGCTGGATCTTCGTGGCCTTCACCGGCATGTCGATTGCGCAGGTGTTCCTGGTGACATCGATCGCCTTTGCTGGCCTGTCGCTTTGGGGCTACACCACGAAGAAAGACATCTCGGGTTGGGGCGCGTTCCTGATCATGGGCGTGATCGGTCTGATCGTGGCATCGATCGTCAACATCTTCCTCGGGTCTCCCGCGATTGCCTTCGCGGTGTCGATCCTGGGTGTGCTGATTTTCGCGGGTCTGACCGCGTATGACACGCAGAATATCAAGAACACCTATCTTCAGCACGCCGCGCATGGCGACAGCGAATGGATGGCGAAATCCGGGATCATGGGCGCGTTGAGCCTGTACCTGAACTTCATCAACATGTTCATGTTCCTGTTGCAGCTGTTCGGCAATCGCGAATAACGTCAGACATTGTTTGACGATAAAAGGCTGGCCTCGGGGCCAGCCTTTTTTGTGTGCTCCCGCCAAAAGGCGCGGCCATGTCGGCCACGGGTGCTCTTAATTTTTACTGGCGCGTTCCCAGAAACTTCGTACGAAGTTTCTGTCACCGGGTTTAATAAATTCTTTTTGCGGATCGAAATAATCCTGCCACGGATCAAACGCCGATCTCCGGACCAAGACACATCATCGGCTCATCACTCTGCCGGGCTTCGTACAGCGTCGTTGCCTCTGGATTGTTCTGAAAGATCGCCCGCAACCCGTCGCGGTCGCGAAAAAAGGACCAGCATTGCGGGTTCGGGTTGTCCTCATAGACAAAGCAGATCAGCTCACCTTCTTCATACCAGATCCCGTCTTTGCATTGGCCGTCCAGAAACGACCATCGCACCCGGCGATCATCCAGGTATTCCTCAACCCCGTAAGCATCGCCATTCTGACCGAAATACAGCGTTTTTCCGGTGACATAGGATTCAAACTCGGCACCGGACAACGGTTCCGCCGCCCCAACGGGAAAGGCCATCAAGCCGATCAAAGCGGCGCGGGTCATAAGCTGTTTCATGCTCGGAATCGTAGCCAATAAAAGCCGTCAGCACAAATGACATCGACGGCAGAAACCCGCGACCTGTCCGATCCGCACCACCTTGTTGAGCCCGCCTCCAAAACCCGTCGGATCCGCGCTCTGCGCGCGACAGCCTTCCATCTCGGACAACAACCCACTAACTGAAGGGAAACGTTCCGGAACATATAGGCCGCGCATGTCCTTTTTTGGCAAGCTCAAGAACAAGCTCTTCAAATCCTCGTCCAAGCTGGACGAAGGGCTCGACGCGATTGTCTCGGATGGGGGCGAAGAAACCCCGACGCCCGAGGTGGAGACGCCGCAGCAAACGCCCCCGGTCAAACCGGTTGACATTCCACCGACCCCGCCCGCGCCGGACCTGCCGCCACAAGACCCCGCGCCCGTCGCGCCGCCGCCCGTCGAAGCGCCGCCGCCGCAGGACCCCACACCCGCGCCGGACCTTCCGCCGTCTGTGCCCACCGATCCGCCAGCCCCGGATCTGCCAGCGGAACCGGACGTACCCGAGCCGCCGGTCGAAATTCCGCAGGAAACGGATCCTATTCCAGACCCGGTCGAAGAGACGCCTGTCGCGCCTCCGGTCGAAAACCCGGTGCCCACCCCCACACCGTTCCGCACCCAGGACATTGCGCCCCGGCTGCAGGACACCGTGCCAGCCGCAGAGCCAGCCAAGCCCGGTCTTCTCGGCCGTCTGCTGGGTCGTTCGGCCGCGCAGACCGAGGTGCGCCGCGAACTGGATGATGACATGCTGGAGCAGCTTGAAGAGCTGCTGATCCAGGCTGACATGGGCGTGGACACGGCGTTGCGCGTGACCGCCAACATCGCCGAAGGGCGATTTGGCAAGAAACTCAGCGTGCGGGAGATCAAGGAACTGCTGGCCCAGGAGATCGCCCGCATCATGGAGCCGGTCGCGCGACCCTTGCCGCTCTATCCCACCAAACCGCAGGTGGTGCTGGTGGTGGGAGTGAACGGATCGGGCAAAACCACAACCATTGGCAAACTGGCCAGCCAGTTTCGCGCCGCTGGCAAAAACGTGGTGATCGCGGCAGGCGATACGTTCCGCGCCGCCGCCGTAGAGCAATTGCAGGTCTGGGGCGACCGCGCCGGGGTGCCGGTTTTGACAGCCCCCGAAGGTTCGGACCCGGCCAGCCTCGCGTTTGACGCCATGACCAAAGCCCAGGCCGAAGGCGCGGACCTCTTGATGATCGACACCGCAGGCCGCCTGCAGAACCGGCAGGACCTGATGGAGGAACTGGCCAAGATCGTTCGGGTGATCCGCAAGAAAGACCCGGACGCGCCGCACAATACGCTGCTGGTGCTGGACGCCACCACAGGCCAGAACGCGGTCAGCCAGGTCAAAACCTTTCAGGACCTTGCCGATGTGTCGGGCCTTGTGATGACCAAGCTGGACGGCACCGCCAAGGGTGGCGTTCTGGTGGCGTTGGCAGACAAGTTCGGCTTGCCGATTCACGCCATCGGGGTCGGCGAACAGATCGACGACCTGTCGCCATTCGATCCCGAAGAATTTGCCGCCGCCCTGACCGGACTTGCTGCTGAATGAAGGCATCTCTGTTTGAAAAATACCTCGGGGTGAGGCGCGAAGCGCCGAGGGGCAGCGCCCCTGACACGGATTTTCGAAAATCCGTCCCCCACCCATGATCAGCGACTGGCTGATCTCGCTCGAAGGCACGCCGCAGGGACATCAGGTTGCATTGAGCCTCGCACTGATGGCGGCCGTGTTGCATGCGATCTTCGGCGCGCTGCAGAAGGGCCGTCACGATCCGTGGCTGTCGCGTGGGGCGATTGATGCCAGCTATTGCCTGATGGCGGCACCTTTTGCGCTGTTCGTGGTGCCGTGGCCGGAACCGCATATGTGGCCGATCTTTGCCGGGGCGTTTGTCATTCACCTCGCGTATAAACTGCTGCAGGCGCAGGCCTACACCAAGGGCGCCTACACGGTGGTCTACCCGGTTGTCCGGGGCACCGGACCCTTGTTCACGGTCATCGGCGCGTACCTGATCTTCGGCGAAAGCTTTACCCTGATCCAATGGACAGGGCTGGGGGTTCTGCTGATGGGGATCTTCGGGCTGGCCGTCTACAACCTGATTTTCCTGGAAGCCGACCGCGCCACGCTGCCTGCGGCTTTGGCCTTTGCCTTGGCGACGGGGCTCTTCGTGGCGCTTTACACCACGTTTGACGCCTATGGCATCCGGGCCACGGCGGACCCGTTCACCTTTCTGGCGTGGTTTTTCATGATTGATGGTGTGGCGATGCCCATTCTGGCCGCGTTGCGGTACCGCACGATGACCTACAAACCCGCCTTGCCGCCATTGGCTCTCCGAGGTGTGATCGGCGGGCTGGTGGCCTTTCTCAGTTTTGGCTCCATCATGGTGGCCACGCGGCTGGACCAGGTGGGTGAAGCGGCGGTGCTGCGGGAAACCTCGACCGTGTTTGCAGCTGTCATCGGCTGGGTGTTTTTGAAAGAAACCGTGGGGCCGCGCAGGATTGCGCTGATGGCCCTGATCGCGCTAGGGGCGGTTATCGTGGAAGTAGGAGGCTAGAGTGGCACACCGGAACGTTCCTCAATGGGTGAAATCGGCGCTGGAACTGGGCCCGGTGATCGGGTTCTTCGTGGCGTATATCTATCTCAAGGACGAGGTCTTCACGATCGGCAGCACCGATTACGACGGGTTTGTCATCGTCACGGCCGGATTTATCCCGGTGATCCTGGCGTCCATGGGCCTGTTGTGGTGGCTCACCGGGCATATCAGCCGCATGCAGATCGTGACGGCTGTGCTGGTGGTGGTGTTTGGCGGGCTGACGGTCTGGCTGAATGATGATCGGTTTATCAAGATGAAACCCACGATGGTGTACCTGCTTCTTGGCGGGGTTCTGGCTATCGGGTTGCTGCGTGGGCAAAGCTACCTGCGGGTGGTCATGGGCGAACTGCTTCCGATGGAGCATGAGGGCTGGATGATCCTGACCAAACGCATGACGGCGTTTTTCTTTTTGCTGGCGGCTTCGAACGAGTTGGTCTGGCGCACGCAAACCACCGAATTCTGGGTCTATTTCGAAACGTTTGTCCTGACCGGTGCGCTGTTTTTCTTCTTTATCGCGCAGGCCGGGTTGATCCAGAAATACAGCACCGCGGAAGACGATTAACCCCGGCGGTCGATCTTGGTCGAAAGATGAATAAAGCTTTCTGAGCTTTGGACTCCCTTGGCTTCGGCGATATCGTCCAGGGTTGTATCCAGATCCCGCGTCGTGCGCGCGCTGAGGTCGACAATCAGATCGGCGCGGCCCGACACCGTGACAACCGCTTCGACATTGGGCAGGGCGCGCAGCCGCGCAACCACCGCAGGGCCGGTGCGTGGGGCGATGGCCACAAGCACCGTCGCCCGGATCGGGGCCGCCACCGCATCCCCGGTGCGCACGGTAAACCCAGCAATCACACCTTTCGCCAGCAACCGGTCAATCCGCGCCTGCACCGTGGTGCGGGCCAGCCCCAACTGACGGGCCAGTTCCGCCACCGGCGCACGCGCATCTGCGCGCAACAAGGCGATCAATCGTGCATCTTTTTCGTCGATATGCTCAGTCATGTCGTCATACTGCTGCAAATTGACTCCCTTTGGCAAGAAATGACACTCCACACTGTCACGAATTCGCGGAAAACTGAAAGGTAAGGCAGCATTTCAGGAGGCAGACATGGTCGCCGGGGCAGAAGATATCAAACATGCGCGGTTCGAAACCGCGCGGGATCGCAACGTGGTTTCCGAGTTCGTGCAGTCCAGGCAACCGGACATTCCGGTTTTCCTGTTTCGGCCCGACCAATTGCGCCACACGGCAGCACGGTTCCTCAAGGGGTTTCCCGGCGCGGTCAGCTATGCGGTCAAAGCCAATCCGCATCCTCAGGTCTTGCAGGCTCTGGCGCAAGACGGCATCACCACATTCGACGTCGCCTCGGTTGCCGAGATGCACGCCGTCCGTGCCGCGCACCCGAAGGCGCGGTTGCATTACCACAACCCCGTCCGGTCGCGGGGTGAAATCGCGGCAGCAAAGGCGATGGGGGTGGCGTCGTGGTCGGTGGATCGCGCGTCAGAGCTGGACAAATTGGCAGATCTGCCCTCCGGCAGCGACATTGCGGTCCGGCTGACCTTGCCGATGTCCGGGGCGGCGTATGATTTCGGCACGAAATTCGGGGCTCGATTTGACGAGGCCGTGGCGCTTCTCCGACAGGCGCGGCAGATGGGCCATGTCACCTCCATGACGTTTCATCCCGGAACGCAATGCACCGATCCGACGGCCTGGACACGCTATATCGCGGCCTGTGCCGACGCCGCGCAGCGGGCGGGGGTGCGCCTGGCATCGCTGAACGTGGGTGGCGGATTTCCGGCGCTGGCGTCGCGCAGTGATCCATCGCTTGCGGCGATCTTTGACGCGGTGCGCGCGGCACATGCCCGGTATTTCCCCGACACCGCCCCCCAGCTTTGGTGCGAACCGGGGCGCGCCATGGTGTCGGACGCGATGTGGCTGTTGCTGCGGGTCAAGACACGCAGCGGTCACGCGCTTTACATGAATGACGGCGTCTACGGCGCGTTGGGGGAATGGCGGGACATGGCCGTGCCGGGTGCGAAAACCGTGCTTGGCACAATCGGCCAGCCGGTAGAGGGCCCGGCTGAGGCGTTTTCGATCTTCGGCCCAACCTGTGACAGTCTGGATGTCTTGCCCAGCACATGGCAGCTTCCGGTCGGCATCGCCGAGGAAGACTATATTCTTGTCGAAGGGGCGGGCGCGTATACGTCGGCCCTGGTCACAGGGTTCAACGGGTATGGCGCGTCAGAGGTCATCGACCTGACCGATCTGCACGAACATGGTGGACAGGACCGCCTCGCAGGCTAGTGTCGCGCTCAGAGATGAGGCTTTGGGGCGCGGGCACGACATGGAAAAATTCGGCAAATCCCAATCGGTTGTGCGCACGGAAGACGTGCGATTCCTGACCGGGCAGGGGCGCTATGTGGATGACATTGCGCCCGACGGCGCGCTGTTTGGCTACGTGCTGCGGTCTCAGGTGGCCCATGCCGAGATCACAACACTGGATGTCAGCGCGGCGCGTGACGCCGAAGGGGTGCATCTTGTCCTGACGCAAGAAGACCTTGAAGCGGCGGGCATCACCAAGGGATTGTGGGGCACAACCGTTCCCAACCGCGATGGCTCCAAGGGTGCGGACCCGTTTCGCCCGCTTCTGGCCAAGTCACGGGTGCGGTTTGTGGGCGAAGCCTTGGCCTATATCGTGGCCGAGACGCTGCAACAGGCCAAGGATGCGGCCGAGTTGATTGAGTTCGAATACGACGATCTGCCCGTGCATCTGGAGCGCGCCGCGGGCGGGTCACCGATCCACCCCGAAGCACCGGACAATCGGGCCTTTGATTGGGGCAAGGGCGATGAAGACGCGACCGCCAAGGCGTTTGCGGCGGCCCACCGGACCGTGTCGCTTGAGGTTGAAGACAACCGCATCATCGTCAATGCGATGGAGCCGCGCGGCTGTTACGCCGAAATGCGCGACGGTCGGCTGCATCTGGCCCTGAACGCGCAAGGGGTCTGGGTGCACAAAAGCCAGCTTGCCCGCGTTCTGAACCTGTCAGAGGACGACATCCGCGTCACCAACCCGGACACCGGTGGGGGGTTCGGGATGAAGGGCATGCCCTATCCGGAAAACTTCCTGACGGCCTTTGCCGCCCGCACGCTGAACCGCCCGGTGCGCTGGATGTCTGACCGGACCGAGGCGATGCTGTCGGACAATGCCGGACGCGATCTGGGCCATCGGGCCGAACTGGCCTTTGACGAAAACAACCGGATCACCGCCTACCGGGTGCACACGGTGGCCAATATGGGCGCGTATAATTCGCATTTCGCGCAGGCGATCCAGACCGATCTTTTCGCCAAAGTGCTGATGGGGGTCTATGACGTGCAGACAAGCTGGCTGCGGGTCGAGGGGATTTACACCAACACCACGCAGGTCGATGCCTATCGCGGGGCAGGGCGACCCGAAGCGATTTACCTGATCGAACGCCTGATGGACCGGGCGGCGCGAGAACTGGGTGTCGATCCATGGGACTTGCGCCGCCTGAACTTTATCAAGCCGCACCAGTTTCCATACGTCTCGACGACCGGCGAGACCTATGACGTTGGCGATTTCGAGCGTGTTCTCGACCATGCCGCGCGGGTCGCCGATCGTGACGGGTTCGCCGCGCGTCGTGCAGCGTCGGCCAAGGCGGGCAAACTGCGGGGGCAAGGGCTGTGCTACTATATCGAAAGCATTCTGGGCGCTCCGTCGGAAGACGTGAAGGTGACGTTCGATGACGATGGCGGGGCCAGCATCTATGTCGGCACGCAATCGAACGGGCAGGGGCACGAAACGGTGTTTGTGCAGTTCCTGTCCGACCAAACCGGCATCCCCGCCGACCGGATTCGGTGCATCCAGGGCGACAGTGACCTGATCCCGCGCGGCGGTGGCACTGGCGGGTCCCGGTCGGTGACCGTTCAGACCAACGTGACCCTGCAGGCGGTCAGTGACATCGTCACGGCGTTTTCGACCTTCCTGGCCGACACACAGGGCGTTGATCCAGGCGAGGTCAGCTTTGATGATGAACGTTTCCGCATCGGCACGTCGAATGTCACGCCAACCATGCTTGATGTTGCGCAAATGGCGCGGGATGCGGGGCGGGATGACCTTTTGACCTACACCGCCACCGCAACGCTTGAGGCGCGGTCCTTCCCGAATGGCGCGCATGTGAGCGAAGTTGAAATCGACCCCGAGACCGGGGTTGTGGTCGTGGACCGCTACACCGTGGTGGATGATTTTGGCAATCTGATCAATCCGATGCTGGCCGAAGGTCAGGTGCATGGTGGCGTGGCCCAGGGCATTGGTCAGGCGCTGACGGAACATGTGGTGTTCAGCGAAGACGGGCAGTTGCTCACAGCAACGTTCATGGACTACGCGATGCCACGGGCCGATGATCTGCCCATGATTGGATTTGAAACCGAACCGGTGCCGTCGACCACCAACCCCATGGGGATGAAGGGCTGCGGCGAAGCGGGCACCGTCGGGGCGCTGGCCGCCATTGCCAACGCGGTACAGGATGCCTTGTGGTCCGAAGGTGTCCGCCAGGCGGATATGCCGTTCACGCCACACCGGGTCTGGGGCATGTTGCAGGATGCGCGCGTCGCGGCTGAGTAACCGTGTCCTCGGCTGGTTCCGCAGGCGGTTTGCTGCGGGCCAGTCCCCGGTTTCCGTGCGCCGGGGCCGTAGGATCCATGTCATCATCCTGGACGGCACCCTGTCGTCCCTGCTGCCCGGAGAGGAAACCAATGCCGGGCGCTTGTACCGCCTGTTGCAGGAGGTCGGTGGCGATCTGTCACTTTACTACGAATCCGGTCTGCAAATGGCGGATTGGCGCAGTCTTCCCCACGTGATGACCGGACGTGGTATCAACCGCCAGATCTGCCGCGCCTACGGGTTTCTGGCCTCGCGCTATCGCCCCGGCGATCACATCTATTTCTTCGGCTATTCGCGCGGGGCCTTCGCGGTGCGGTCGCTGGCCGGGGTGCTTGACCAAATCGGCCTGTTGCGCGCGGAACATGCCATCGAACGCAATATCCGGCAGGCCTATCGCCTGTACCGGTCATCGCCCGACAGCGACGCGGCGCGGGATTTTTCCCGACTCTTCTGCCACGACGCCGCGCCGATTGCCGTGGTCGGGGTGTGGGACACGGTCAAGGCGCTTGGATTGCGGCTGCCGCTGCTGTGGCGTCTGACAGATGCCCATCACGCCTTTCACAACGACCAGCTTGGCCCGTCCATCGAACACGGGTTTCATGCGCTGGCCTATGATGAAACCCGCATGGCCTATGCGCCTGTGCTCTGGACCTGCCCACCGGGATGGAGCGGGCATGTCGAACAGGTGTGGTTCAAGGGTGTGCATGGCGACATTGGGGGCCAGTTGCGTGGCCGAGAGCAGGCGCGACCTCTGGCGAACATCCCGCTGGTCTGGATGCTGGACCGGGCCAACGCGGTTGGGCTTGATCTGCCCGCAGACTGGCGCACGCGGTTCGAGCAGGATCCCACCGCCCCGTCTTCGGGCAATTGGCGCGGATGGGGATCGTTGTTCCTGCACCGTCGGCGGCGCAAGGTGGGCGCTGATCCGTCCGAACGGATACACGAAACGGTCACGCTGGCACAGGAGGCAACGGCTAGGGGGGCTGTGTCCACCTAATTCCTGACAAAAACGTTATCAAATTTATTGGGCGCGCCCTTTAAACCCCATGGGGAGACCCTACCTAATATCCAGAGGCGCGGGAGTGGAACATCCGCGCATCCTTCACTGTCCCTCGTTCCAACACTTGCGCCCAAGCTAGTCTTGGGCGCTTTTTCTTTTTCAAGGACCTGTTTAGGGTCAGCCCATGACCTACTCAGACACCTTCCTGCGCGACATTCTCAAACGGACGAAAACCGTCGCGGTCGTTGGTGTGTCTACCAATCCGGTCCGCCCGTCCTACTACGTCGCGCGTTATCTGGCGCTCAAGGGATACACGGTGATCCCGGTCAATCCGGGCCATGCGGGCAAACGGCTTTTCGGCGCGGAGATCGTCGCCAGCTTGTCCGATATCTCTGCGCCGGTGGATATGGTCGACATCTTCCGCCGGTCCGATGCCGTGCCGCCGATCGTCGACGCGGCGCTGGAGGCGTTCCCCGACCTGCAAACCATCTGGATGCAGATCGGCGTCGAACACGCGGAGGCGGCGGCAAAAGCCGAAGCGCGCGGTGTGGACGTGGTGATGAACCGCTGTCCCAAGATCGAATACCAGCGGCTCTTCGGCGAGTTGCGCATGGGCGGGTTCAACACCGGGGTGATCTCGTCCAAGCTCTAGGTTATCCCGCCGATTGAGCAGAAAACCCGTCGGACGTTGCGTCGGGTAATATCTCCAGTTCCCACTCCGGTGGCTTTGGTTGCGCAGGCAAACGGCCTTCGACCAAGGCCTCGAACACCGGGGCCGGATCACCGGGAAAGCGCACGATCTTCGGGGTGTCTGATGTCAGCATTTCGATAAACGCCATGTCATAGTCCAGAAGCCCCAGCATCAGCGGATCATGTTCGCCCTGCGCGATCAGCCAGTTCCGGAATGCGGCGGCCTCCAATGGGGCGAACATCTGCGGCGATTGGGCATCGAAATAAGCCGACAGTGTCTGTTCAAACCGGTCCCCGTCACGCAGCAGTCCGTAGCGCACCGCACGCGGCAACGCCCGTGTGAGCAGGGAGCCCCGGAACGACCGCGCAAGAAACGCATAAAGCGTCAAAAGCGGGTGATCCTCGGGCCAGAGGTGGCCGGACGGATCGGATTTCCAGACCGCGCGGGTCAGGCTGTCCTCCCATTGCGCGGGCGAGGTGTCGTGGCTGTCCACAGGTGTGACGATATCAAACGGGCGCAGGTCACTGCGGCTTTGACCGGCATGCGCCCAGATGCTGCGCAAATCCTCGACGATCTGATCGAATTCGGCGTCATCCACCCGTTCAAGGAACGTGTCGTAAATCTCGAAATTCACCGCGCCCAGGTTCGGAAGCTCGGCGATCACCTCGCGCGCGCGGGCGGCCAGCGCGTCGGGCATGGCCCCGGAATGGCTGTCAAGCCAGACGCCTCCCATCTCTTCACCGCCCGCCAGATGCACCTCCCACACCCGGTCGAAGGGGATTTGCGACAGGGTTTCATCAATGTCGATCCGGTCGTTGATATGGTTGCACCACAGGTTGTGCAGGTCGAGCAGCAGTCCGCAATCGGCCTCTTCCGCTACCCGGCGCAGGAACACGCCATCCGGCATTTCGAACGCTTTACGCTTGAGATACGCCACACCCGTTTCCACGGCGACGGGTCGTCCAAGACCGGCTTTGAAGGCCTGAATATTGGCCACGGCCGTTGCGACGCCGTCTTCGGTTTGCAGCGGTGGCAACAGGAACCCGGCGGATTGATGCGGTGTGCCGGCGACGGACAAATGTTCCGATACCCACGGGCTGTTCAAACGATCCGCCGTCGCCTTGAGCAACGCCATCTGCCCCGGATCAGGCCTGCGTGTGCCGCCAAGGGGCACGCCGACGGAATGCACGAGTTTCGCCTGTGGCAATTCGGAAAAGGCCTCAAGCGCCGGGCGGAATTCGGCAAACGGGCCGTCGATCGGGTCATCGGCGAGCCAAAGCGTTTGCGGTTCAATTTCAAGCACGTCCAAAGCGTCGGGACGGCGGCGCAGAAATGGTGTGAGCGCCGCCGAAAAGATCATCCCGATGCCCAGCTTTGGCGGCTGGAACATCGCGGACATTTACCCGAACCGCACGGCTGCGGCGTCGACATTCAGCTGTTCATCCAGCAGGAAGTTCTGCTCGAATTGCAGCCGCAGATCATGGCCCGAGCAACACGCGCCGCAGCCGGTGAATTCAGCGATCTTGTCGATGGCGCGAAACACGTTGTCGATCTGGGCACCGGTTTCGGGGGCCAGCGCAACGGTGTTTGCCGCAGGGCGGGGTTTTACCTCTGCCATCGCCCGAGGCATGCCGCGCGATTCCAGATCGCGGAACACAAGATCGCGGTGGATGTCGAACCGGATGTCATGGCCGGAACAACAGGCCGGACAGCCCAGTTTATCAAGGATCGTGCCAACCGCCTTTTTGAATACGCCGATGTCAGCGGCAACCGAGGCAGGCATGGTCACACGAACGGGGGATGCAATGTCTACGTCTTTCATGGAAACACCTTTGGGTTAAGAGGAATTGAAAATGCAGCAGTCGATGCGCAAAAAAACGGTGCGCATCGCCAAGGTACCAAAGGCTGTGGAAAACGGGTGTTCCATCCGTGTGAGTACGGTGTGAACGGTGTCTAAGTTGGTGTCAGGCGTTCAGAATACAGATTTGATTTTCGGCTATCAGGACCGTGACGCCTTTTCCTGAAGCCCGGATTGCGCCTGACGGCGGTCCAGTTCGGCCATCACATCCGCCAGGGCCACGTTCCGCGATTTCAGCATCACGAGCAGGTGAAACAGGACATCGGCGGCTTCGGACGTCAATTTGTCCCGGTCATTCCTGACCGCCTCGATGATCGCTTCCACCGCTTCTTCGCCAAATTTTTCGGCGCATTTTTCCGGGCCTTTGGCCAACAGCTTGGCGGTCCAGCTGTCGTCGGGGCTGGCCGCTGCGCGGGTCGCGATGATGGTTTCCAGTTCTTCCAACGTCATAGCCGCACCGGGATACCCGCCTCTGCCATATGGGCCTTGGCCTCGCCAATTGTGTATTCGCCAAAGTGAAAGATGGAGGCTGCCAGCACAGCGCTGGCGCCACCTTTGGTCACGCCTTCGACCAGATGATCCAATGTGCCAACGCCGCCCGAGGCGATCACCGGCACGTCCACCGCGTCCGAAATGGCTTTCGTCAGGGGCAGGTTGAACCCGGCCTTGGTGCCGTCGCGGTCCATTGAGGTCAGCAGGATTTCCCCCGCACCCTTGGCGACCACGGTTTTGGCAAACTCCACAGCGTCGATGCCCGTGGGTTTGCGTCCGCCATGGGTGAAGATTTCCCATTTGCCGGGGGATACGGTCTTGGCGTCAATCGCCACCACGATGCACTGGCTGCCGAATTGATCTGCGGCTTCGGCCACCACGTCGGGGTTGGCGACGGCGGCGGAATTGAAGGACACCTTGTCGGCCCCCGCCAGCAACAACGCCCGCACATCCGCGACGGTCCGCACGCCACCGCCCACGGTCAGCGGGATAAAGCACTGCTCTGCCGTGCGGGTGACCACGTCGAACATCGTGCCGCGATTCTCGTGGGTGGCGTGGATGTCGAGGAAACAAATCTCGTCCGCCCCTGCCGCATCATAGGCGCGAGCCGCATCCACCGGGTCACCGGCGTCGCGCAGATCGACAAAGTTCACACCTTTGACCACACGGCCATCGGCAACATCGAGACAGGGAATGATCCGGGTTTTCAACATGCCCGCGTGATAGTCGCAATCCGCCTGCGAGGAAAGAGGCCGATGGTGTCTATCCCTTTGGAGAAACGCAATTTGATGTCGTGACGCAGGATGAGATCGCAAGGCCGGCCAGCGCCCTTGATCGCCTTGGATTACCGCACCCATGACGCCTGGCAGACGACGCAAAATGGACGGGCGTACGAGGTCATAACAGGCGGCGTGGCCTCTCCAGTCCGGCGTAAGAGTTGATCGAAACGCGATTCGGGGGCATTCTTTTTACATAACTTCCAAAAACATTTTATTTCCGGAGACCGATTACCATGGCTGAAGTAAAGCTAAACGTGCCGCTGATCCCGCAACGCCTCGCGTTGAGTTGCTGGTATGCCAGCGCCTGTATGATCGGGTATTATTACGAGGCAGGCCCGCGATACGGGATGCCCAACGTATGGCAGGAAGGCCGGATCATTTTGTTCGAAGAGGTCGCCACATTGGCCCGTAACGAAGACATGGTCTTTCTTCAGTCTGCCACACATGATTTCACCGCTGCGTCGCTGATCGACACGCTGTCAAACTATGGACCGATCTGGGCGGGAACGCTTTGGAAAGGCTACGGCCATGCCGTTGTCATCACCGGTTGCAGTACTGAAGGCGACGATGGCGGGACCGTGTTCTACAACGATCCGGAACCTGTCGATGTCGGAGGCACGGCGACGGTGTCGATCAAGACCTTCAACACCCAAAGGTGTCGCGGCTATCTTCTGGTCCGGGACCCGGCAACGATCTAAGTGGCTGCGGACATCACCGACAACGCCTCTTTCAGATCAATCGCCCCGTCATAAAGCGCGCGGCCCGAGATTGCGCCGTTCAGGTTAGCCCCGCAGTCGCGCAGTGCGATCAGGTCGTCCAGCGACGACACCCCACCCGACGCGATCACCGGGATCGACACGGCGCGGGCCAGATCGGCGGTGGCCTCTACATTCGGCCCCTGCATCGCGCCGTCGCGGTTGATGTCGGTATAGATGATCGCCGCCACACCTGCGTCCTCGAACGACCGGGCCAGATCGGTGACCATGACATCGGTCTCCTCGGCCCAGCCCTTGGTGGCCACACGGCCGTCGCGCGCGTCGATGCCCACGGCGACGTGGCCCGGAAACGCCTTTGCGGCCTCGCGCACCAGATCGGGGTTCTCAACCGCCACGGTGCCAAGGATCACCCGCTGCAGACCCTTGTCGAGCCAGCGTTCAATCGTTGCCATATCCCGGATGCCCCCGCCCAGTTGCGCCGGGACCTTGGTGCGGGCCAGAATGGCCTCAACCGCCGCCGCATTCACCGGCTCGCCCGCAAACGCACCGTTCAGATCGACAAGGTGCAACCAGGTGCACCCGGCCTCGACGAACTCCATCGCCTGGCTGGCGGGATCATCGTTGAACACCGTCGATTTTTCCATGTCCCCGCGCAGCAGGCGCACGGCCTGGCCATCTTTGAGGTCAATCGCTGGGTAAAGGATCATGGCTGGTCTCCGGTCAGAATTCCCCCCGCGCTTTGACATGACGGAACGGCACTTGCAACGCGACCCAGCGTCAATCTTGATCCGTTTGCACCGGGTCGGTCAGGATTGCCGCACCACTCTGAGGGAGGACGGAACGATGAAGATGATGGCACTCGCCGCCGGTTTTGCACTGGCCGGGACAATGGCACTGGCGGACCCGGTGGTCGGCACGTGGAAAACCCAACCGGGTGACGACGGCAATTTCGGCTTTGTCACGATCACCACCTGCGGGGCCGAGATCTGCGGCACGCTGGGGCAGGGCTATGATGCAAACGGCAAGAAGATCGCGTCGCCGAATATCGGGCGCAAGATGATCTGGGCGATGAAACCGCAAGGCGGTGGCGCGTATATGGGCGGCAAGATCTGGGCCCCGGACCGCGACAAGACCTACAATTCGAAGATGACGCTGAATGGCAACCGGTTGAAGGTTGAAGGATGCGTTTTGGGCATTTGCCGTGGCCAGACCTGGACCCGCGTCAACTGATCAAGATGTGCGCTGCGCGCGCCGTTTTTGCCTGCCCCGGTGGGGCAGGCGGTTTTGAGGCGCTGCCTCAAACTCCGAGGTATTTGACAAACAGAGACGCTCAGGGGCGCCATCTGAGGAAGTTGGCGATCATCCGAAGACCTGTGGCGGCGCTTTTCTCGGGGTGGAACTGGAACCCGACCATGGTGTCGCGGGCCACAATCGCGGTGACATCGCCGCCGTAATCGACATGGGCTATCCGTTGATCCGGGGTGTCGACGCGCATCTGGTAGGAGTGCACGAAGTAGGCGTGCTCTCCGGATGTGATGCCGTCGAGAACCGGGTGGGGTGCGTCGATCACCAGGTCATTCCAGCCCATATGCGGCACTTTCAGCGCCGTGTCCTTGGGTGTGATCCGGTCCACAACGCCGTCGATCCAGCCCAGCCCGTCTGTTGGTTCATATTCCAGCCCTTGTCGCGCCATCAGTTGCATGCCGACGCAGATGCCAAGGAAGGGGCGGGCCTTGACGTCAACGGCTTCGACCATCGCGTCAAAAGCGCCTGAGGCGCGCAATGCCGCAGCACAGGCCGGAAACGCACCATCGCCGGGCAGGACGATCCGGTCGGCCTTGGCGATCACGTCAGGATCAGACGTGACGGTGACGGACCCGGCATCGGTTTCAATGGCCATCCGCTGAAAGGCTTTTTCGGCCGAATGCAGGTTGCCGCTTTCGTAATCGATGATGGCTGTCAGCACTTACAAGGCACCCTTGGTGGACGGGATCGCGTCTGATTTGCGGGGATCGACCTCAAGCGCGTCGCGCAGGGCGCGGGCGACGGCCTTGAAGGCGGCTTCGGCGATGTGGTGGCTGTTGATCCCGTGCAGTTGATCCACATGCAGTGTGATGCCGCCATGGGTGCTGAACGCCTGGAAGAACTCGCGCACCAGTTCGGTGTCGAATGTGCCGATCTTGGAAGCGGGCAGATCGACGTTCCAGACGAGGAACGGCCGCGCCGACAGATCCAACGCCGCGCGCACTAGTGCGTCATCCATCGGCAGGAGGCACGCGCCATAGCGGACAATCCCGCGCTTGTCGCCGACCGCCTGGGTCAGCGCCTGTCCCAGCGCGATGCCCACATCCTCGACCGAGTGGTGATCGTCGATATGCAGATCGCCGTCGCAGCGCACTTTCATGTCGATCAGCGAATGGCGGGCCAGCTGGTCCAGCATGTGGTCAAAGAACCCCACGCCGGTCTGGTTGTCGTACTGGCCTGTGCCGTCGAGAGTGATCTCGACGGTGATCCTGGTTTCTGCCGTATTCCGCGTCACGGTTGCGCTGCGCATATGTGATATCCCTTTCAGATCAGCGGCCTTATAGGCCTGTGCCCGCGCCGCGCCAAGCCACTGTGGCACATCATTGCGGCGTCGTGTCGGACGTGCCAAGCAGAGGGCATGACCTGCCGCGTTGCGACCCGCACCGATTATGACTGTCTGGGACAGATCATGTTCCGCGCCATCCGCGAAGGGCCCAGCCCCTACACGGACGCGCAGCGCAGGGCCTGGATGCCCCGGGTCAATGCCGGGCCAGGCTGGGCCGCGCGGTTGGCGCAGCATCACGTGGTTCTGTCTGCAGAGGGGCCGGACATCGTTGGGTTTATGACCGTTGATCCGGCTGGCTATATTGATCTGGCCTATATCCTGCCCGACGCGCGCGGGCAGGGGCGGTTTGCGCAGCTTCTGGACGCCGTGACAGAGCACGCGCGCGCGCGGACCTGTGCCGGGCTCTGCACCCATGCCAGTCTGATGGCGCAGCCGGCCTTTGCGCGGCACGGGTTTCGCGTTGTCCGACAGGAAACCGTCATCCGGTCCGGGGAAACCCTGCGCCGGGCCGAGATGTATAAATCTTTGAAGAAAGAGGCCTGATGGAGCGGGCGAGGCGATTCGAACGCCCGACCCTAACCTTGGCAAGGTTATGCTCTACCCCTGAGCTACGCCCGCGCTGCCATCAGTTTTGACCGGATTGGAGCGGGCGAGGCGATTCGAACGCCCGACCCTAACCTTGGCAAGGTTATGCTCTACCCCTGAGCTACGCCCGCGCTGCCAATCTGGTGAGGCGGATTTAGTGGGTGTTGTGCGCGGGTGCAAGGGGAAAATTGCGCGAAACGTACAGGGTGCTCAAACGCGCGGAAAAAGGGTTGCGCGAGGCTTTGGGCGCCACGGCGGGTTTGGTGCATCGCGACTGTTCACGTGGCGAACACCTAACGCGGAGCGCTTCTCCGACATACGGCCCGTGTGCATCCGAAAAATGCTGATGAACGCCAACCGGGGGCTGTCAATAGCGGTTGATCCAGACAGTAGGTCTGCGCTGCGCCCCTTGATTTTGGAAGATCCTTCGCCTTTCCTGACACAGGCGCAGGAGGCCCGGTATGACAGAGACACCCGACCGCAAGCTCTATCTTGGGCCGCTGACCGACAGCAGGCGGTGGGACAGGGTCAGCATCCGTCCCGATGATGTGATCGCGGTGACCCCGCCAAAAAGCGGCACGACATGGATGCAAACCATCGTCGCGTTGCTGTTTTCCGGCGATCCGGATGTTGAAACGAACCTGTCGGTCAAGATGCCCTGGGTCGATATCCGCGTGCGCGAAATGTCCGAGGTGGCCGAACGTCTTGACGCGATGACCCATCGGCGCTGCCTGAAAAGCCACACACCGCTGGACGGGCTGCCGCTTGACGATCAGGCACAGTATATCTGCGTGTTCCGCCATCCGCTGGATGCGCATTTTTCATGCCGCACACATATGCAGAACATCCCGATGCCGTGGTTTGGACTGTGGTATCCGGAGGATGATGCGGACGGCGTCACCTTCCGGCGGTTTCTGGATGGCGGTCCCGAGGGTTTCGACGGCGATGCCCTGCCGCTTGCGCATATCCTGCGGCATTACAAATGCGCGCTGTCGCGTGCCGGCCGATCCAACGTGTCGATGTTTCACTACGCAGATATGATCCGTGATTTGCCCGGAACCTTTGCCCGGGTGGCCCGCCTTCTGAACATCACGCATTCTGATGCGGTTATGGAGCAGCTGATCCAGTCAGCCAGCTTTGATCACATGCGCACCCATGCCGATCGGTATGCCCCGGCAGGTGGTACGGGATTCATGAAATCCGACACTGATTTTTTCCACAGCGGAACCTGCGGAAAGTGGATTGGCAAGCTGAGCGATAGTGAACTGGCGGCCTATGACGCGGTGATGCAGTCCTGCCTGACGCCAGAGGATCGGGCATGGCTGGAATACGGATCGACGGGGCAGGAAGACGGCTGAGCCGGTGTCGGGTGTGTCGTCATGTCCAGAGCAAGGGGCGTGTCCAGACACCTAGCCACTGACCGAATGCCTGCGGTGTCGGAACCCCGGATTTCTGACCGGTTTAGTCACCGGCGGACATGGTCGCCTGAACGAGTCGGCGAGTGACGGACAAGAAGCCGTCACCCGCGTTTGTCGCTTATTCCAACTCGACCAACAGATCCTTCGCGTCGATCTGCGCGGCGGGGGTCACATGCACTGCCTTCACAACTGCATCGCGCTCGGCATGCAGGCCGGTTTCCATCTTCATCGCCTCGATGGTCAGCAGCAGATCGCCTTCCTTGATCTTCTGGCCGGGCTGGACCGCGATGGATGCGACCACGCCGGGCATCGGCGCGCCGATATGGTTGGCGTTGCCCGCTTCGGCCTTGGGACGTGCCATGGTCGTCGCCTTGATCTTGCGGTTGGGCACGCGGATCGTGCGTGGCTGGCCGTTGAGCTCAAAAAACACGCGGACTTCGCCGTCATCGTTGGTTTCGCCCACCGCCTGCAGACGGATTTCCAATGTCTTGCCGGGGTCGATCTCTGGGCTGATCTCTTCGCCCGGCTGCATGCCATAGAAGAACGTCTTGGTCGGCAAGGTGCGCACGGGGCCGTAGGTGCGGTGGCGGCCCATGTAATCCAGGAACACCTTGGGATACATCAGGTACCCGTTCAGATCCTCGTCATCGACCGCTTTGCCCTCAAGCTCTTTGACCAGCGTGCTGCGCGTCTCTTCGATATCAACCGGCGCGGCGTGTTTGCCGGGGCGGTCGGTGAAGGCTTTTTCACCTTTGAGGATCTTTTTCTGGATCGCTTTCGGCCAGCCGCCGGAGGGCTGTCCGAGGCTGCCCTTCATCATGTCGACCACCGAGTCGGGGAAGGACACCTCGACATCCGGGTTTTCGACATCCGCGCGGGTCAGGCCCTGTGACACCATCATCAGCGCCATGTCGCCCACCACCTTGGAGGAGGGCGTGACCTTTACAATGTCACCGAACATCTGGTTCACATCGGCATAGGTCTGCGCAACCTCGTGCCAGCGTTCCTCAAGCCCCAGACTGCGGGCCTGCGCCTTGAGGTTGGTGAACTGGCCGCCGGGCATTTCGTGCAGGTAGACCTCTGATGCGGGGGCTTGCTGACCGGTTTCAAACGCCGCGTACTGCCCGCGCACCGCTTCCCAGTAATTTGAAATCTCGCGGATGGCGGACATGTCCAGACCGGTGGCGCGGTCGGTGTGGCGCAGGGCCTCGACCACCGATCCCAACGTGGGCTGCGATGTGTTGCCAGACAGCGCGTCCATCGCGGCATCCACCGCATCCACACCCGCCTCGGCAGCGGCCATGATCGACGCAATCGCAGCACCCGATGTGTCATGTGTGTGGAAGTGGACGGGCAGGCCGACCTCTTCTTTCAGCGCTTTGACCAGCGCCGTGGCGGCGGCGGGTTTCATCAAACCGGCCATGTCCTTGAGGCCCAGGACGTGCGACCCGGCCGCTTTCAGGTCCTGACCCATCTGGACATAGTATTTCAGGTTGTACTTGGACCGATCCGGGTCATTCAGATCGCCCGTATAGCAAATCGTGCCTTCCAACACGCGTCCCGTGTCCAGCACCGCATCCATCGCGACACGCATGTTTTCGACCCAGTTCAGGCTGTCGAACACGCGGAACACGTCCACACCGGTTTCCGCCGCCTGACGCACAAAGAACTGCACCACGTTGTCCGGGTAGTTGGTGTAGCCAACGCCGTTCGCGCCGCGCAGCAGCATCTGGGTCATGATGTTCGGCATCCGCGCGCGCAAGTCGCGGAGGCGTTGCCACGGGCATTCCTGCAGGAACCGGTAGGCCACATCAAAGGTCGCACCGCCCCAGCATTCGACGCTGAAGAGCTGCGGCAGGTTGGCGGCATAGGCAGGCGCGACATGGATCATGTCAATCGACCGCATGCGTGTGGCGAGCAGGGACTGATGCCCGTCGCGCATGGTGGTGTCGGTGATCAGCACGCCCTTTTGCGCCAGCATCCAGTCGGCGACGGCCTGCGGGCCTTTTTCGTCCAGCAAGGTCTTGGTGCCCGCGGCGGGCACATCGGCCCTGGCTTTCGGGGGGCGCGCGGGTTTCAAATCCTCGGCAGGCTTGGGCCGTCCGGCAACCTCGGGATGCCCGTTCACGGTGATATCCGCGATGTAGGTCAGCACCTTGGTCGCCCGGTCGCGGCGCTTGCGGAACTGGAACAGCTCGGGCGTCTGGTCGATGAACTTGGTGTGGTACTGGTTGTTCAGGAAGGTCGGGTGCTTGAGCAGGTTTTCCACAAAGGCGATGTTGGTGGACACACCCCGGATGCGAAATTCGCGCAGGGCGCGGTCCATCCGCGAAATCGCCTTTTCCGGCGTCTGCGCCCAGGTGGTCACCTTTTCCAGCAGCGAATCGTAGTACCGCGTGATTACCGCACCTGAATAGGCCGTGCCCCCGTCCAGACGCACGCCATTGCCGGTCGCCACCCGGTAGGCCGTGATGCGGCCATAATCGGGGATGAAGTTGTTCTGCGGGTCTTCGGTGGTGATCCGCGTTTGCAACGCATGACCGTTCAGGCGGATGTCGTATTGCGACGCCTTGCCTGTGGCCTCGGCCAGCGATTTACCCTCGGCGATCATGATTTGCGCCTGCACGATGTCGATCCCGGTCACTTCCTCGGTGACGGTGTGTTCAACCTGCACGCGGGGGTTCACTTCGATGAAGTAAAAATTGCCGGTTTCCATATCCATCAGGAATTCAACCGTGCCCGCGCATTCGTAATTCACATGGGCACAGATCTTGCGACCCAATTCGCAGATCTCTTCACGCTGCGCCTCGGACAGGTACGGGGCAGGGGCGCGCTCCACCACCTTCTGGTTGCGGCGCTGGACCGAGCAGTCCCGTTCGTACAGGTGATAGATGGTGCCATGGCTGTCGCCCAGGATTTGCACTTCGACATGGCGCGCGCGGATGATCATCTTTTCCAGATAACCCTCGCCATTGCCAAACGCGGCTTCCGCTTCGCGACGGCCTTCAAGCACCTTTTCCTTAAGCTCATCGGGGCCATTGATCGGACGCATCCCACGTCCGCCACCGCCCCAGGACGCCTTGAGCATCAACGGATAGCCGATCTCTTCGGCCTCTTTGGCGATGGCCTTGAAATCGTCCCCCAGAACCTCGGTCGCCGGGATCACCGGGACACCGGCTTCAATCGCGACGCGCCGCGCGCTGGCCTTGTCACCCAGGGCGCGCATGGTTTCGGCCTTGGGCCCGATAAAGGTGATCCCGTTTTCCGCGCAGGCATCCACCAGTTCCGGATTCTCTGACAAAAGCCCGTATCCCGGATGCACCGCGTCCGCGCCCGATTCCTTGGCCACACGGATGATCTCGTCGATGCTCAGATAGGCGGCCACCGGCCCAAGGCCTTCGCCGATCCGATACGCCTCGTCCGCCTTGAACCTGTGCAGGCCCAGTTTGTCCTCTTCGGCATAGACCGCAACCGTTGCTTTCCCCATTTCATTGGCGGCGCGCATGATGCGGATGGCGATTTCACCGCGGTTGGCGACAAGGATCTTTTTGAATTCGGGCATGTGGCTGTCCTGACCTTAGGGATAGTGACGGCTGGATAGTAAGGTTTCGTTACATTCTCAATGGGTAGTACTGGGTATGGCGACCTGTGTCGCGCCGGACTGCAGCGCCCGACCCCTCAGATCGACAGGGCGCACCGCGCCCAGTTGCCCCAGATTCGCGGCCATATCCTTGCGTAATATATCGACCAGATGCGCCGGTCCGTCGGTGTCCAACGCCCCCAGCGCATAATGCCACGCCCGTCCCAACATGACGAAATCCGCCCCCAGCGCGATGGCGCGCAACACGTCCAGCCCACCTTCGATCCCGCTGTCCAGAATCAGCGGCAGTGTCGTGGCGGCGCGCATCTCGGATAGGGTTTCGATCGGCGCGGGCGCGGCATCAAACTGGCGTCCCGCGTGGTTGGACATCCAGATCGCATCAACACCGGCCCGTTCCAGCCGTGGCGCATCGTTCGGGTTCAGCACACCTTTGACAAAAAACGCGCCGTCCCAGGCATCGCGCAGCCAATCGACATAGGCCCAATCCGGCGAGGTGCGCAGCAGGTACCCGGCGTGTTGCGTGGAACTCAGCCCGGTCACTTTGCCAGCGTAATCATCAATCAGGCGCATCCGCGGCATGCCAAGCCGCGCCGTGCCCATCGCCCAGGTGGGTCGCATCGCCACCTGCGCTGCCAAGCGCGGGGTCAGTTTGGGCGGTGTCGTCAGACCCGAACGCACCTGCCGTTCGCGGCGCGACGGCACCGGCACATCAACCGTCAGCACGAGCGTTGAAAACCCGGCGTCCTTGGCCCGCTTGAGCATGTCCGTCCGGATGCCTTCGTCGCGCGGCGGGTACATCTGGAACCAGCCATTGCCGTCCAGATGCGGCGCGACCTCTTCCGGGGTGCGGGTTGCCACGGTTGAGATGCAGTACGGCATGTTGGCCGCCGTTGCCGCGCGCGCCAGCTTGCGCTCTGCATCCGGCCAGATCAGGCCGGACATGCCCACGGGGCTGATCCCGACCGGCAGATCATAGCTCTGGCCGCACAGGGCTGTGGTCAGGTCCACCTCCAGTTCACCATGCAGGATCGACGGCGCAAACAACACCTGGTCGAGCGCTGTCCGATTGCGCCGCAATGTGGCTTCGGTGCCGGTGGCAGAATCAAGGTATTCCCAGACAAATTTTGGAATACGCCGCTTTGCGCGGGCTTTGAGATCGCTCAGGGCAGGGTATCGGGCATGCAGATCCATGCCGCGCATTTGGGGCCAGGCCGCGGGGATTGTCCAGCGTCGGAGTTTTCGAAAACTCCGACCCTTTCCGTCAACGGAAAGGCCCCTGTGGATATGTGAACATTATCAGAACATCTTTATCTCTTGGCGCGGCAACGCTATCTTGCCCGGCATGAGCAGTTTTGATGAAATGGAGGCGTTCGAGCACGCCTCACTCTCGGCCCGCGCGATGTCCGCGCGGCCGCAGCCCTATCTGGATGATCTCAACCCGGCCCAGCGTCAGGCGGTCGAGACGCTGGATGGACCCGTGCTGATGCTTGCCGGTGCGGGCACCGGAAAGACAAAGGCGCTGACCACCCGGATTGTGCATTTGCTGAACACCGGACGGGCACGCCCGAACGAGATTCTGGCGGTGACCTTTACCAACAAGGCCGCGCGCGAGATGAAAGAGCGCGTCGCGCGGCTGTTGGGTCAGACCGTCGAAGGCATGCCCTGGCTCGGCACCTTTCATTCGATCTGTGTCAAGCTTCTGCGCCGTCATGCCGAATTGGTGGGGTTGAAATCCAATTTCACGATTCTCGACACAGACGATCAGCTGCGGCTTTTGAAGCAACTGGTGCAGGCGGCGGGCATTGACGACAAACGCTGGCCCGCGCGGCAACTGGCCGGGATCATTGACGGATGGAAAAACCGCGCGATCACCCCCGGCAGAGTGCCTGCGGCGGATGCCGGGGCGTATAATCATCAGGGTCCGAAACTCTATGCGCAGTATCAGGCGCGCCTGAAAGAACTGAACGCGGTGGATTTCGGCGATCTGCTGCTGCACGTGGTCGAGATTTTCCAGACCCATCCGGACGTGCTGGACCAATATCAGCGTTGGTTCCGCTACATTCTGGTGGATGAATACCAGGATACGAACGTGGCCCAGTACCTGTGGCTGCGGCTGCTGGCGGGCGGGCACAAGAACATCTGCTGCGTTGGTGATGATGACCAGTCGATCTATGGCTGGCGCGGCGCCGAAGTGGGCAACATCCTGCGGTTCGAACAGGATTTCGAAGGCGCGCACGTGGTGCGGCTGGAACAGAATTACCGGTCCACGCCGCATATCCTTGCGGCGGCCAGTTCGGTGATCCGGGGCAATTCTTCCCGTCTGGGCAAGGAATTGTGGACTGACAAGAACGACGGCGAAAAGGTCCGGCTGATCGGCCATTGGGATGGCGAGGAAGAGGCTCGCTGGATCGGGGAAGAGGTCGAAGCCATGCAGCGCGGCACGCGGGGAATGGCACCGGTGTCGCTGGATGATATGGCGATCCTCGTGCGGGCGTCGCACCAGATGCGCGCGTTCGAGGACCGGTTCCTGACCATTGGTCTGCCCTACCGCGTCATCGGTGGTCCGCGGTTTTACGAACGGATGGAGATCCGCGATGCCATGGCCTATTTCCGGGTGGTTGTGTCCCCCGACGATGACCTTGCGTTTGAACGCATCGTCAACACGCCCAAACGCGGTCTGGGCGACAAGGCACAGCAAACCATCCAGACGGTGGCGCGCGCCAATGGCGTGCCTTTGGTCGAAGGCGCGCGGCTTGCGGTTGAACAGGGGCTGATCAAGGGCAAAGGCGGCACACAGCTGGCGCAGCTGGTGGCGGATCTGGCGCGATGGGGCCGGATGGCGGGGGATACGGACGTGACGCATCCCGAACTGGCGGGCATCGTGCTGGACGAAAGCGGCTACACGGGCATGTGGCAGAACGACAAAACGCCCGAAGCGCCGGGGCGACTTGAAAACCTCAAGGAACTGGTCAAGGCGTTGGAAGAGTTCGAAAACCTTCAGGGGTTCCTCGAACATGTCAGCCTGATCATGGACAATGACAAGGGCGGCGACGGAGAGAAAGTGTCGATCATGACGCTGCACGCCGCCAAGGGTTTGGAATTTCCCGCCGTGTTTCTGCCGGGCTGGGAAGACGGGTTGTTCCCGTCGCAGCGCAGCATGGACGAATCCGGTGTCAAAGGGCTCGAAGAGGAGCGGCGGCTGGCCTATGTCGGCATCACCCGCGCCGAGGAAATCTGCACGATTTCCTTTGCCGCCAACCGCCGTGTGTTTGGCCAGTGGCAATCGGCCCTGCCATCGCGGTTTATCGACGAACTGGACGAAACCCATGTCGAGGTGCTGACACCCCCCGGGCTGTATGGCGGCGGGTACGGTGCGGCTGGCATGGCGTCTCCGGCGGTGCAGACGATGGCGGGGTCGGACCTGCACGAAAAAGCGGCAAGCGCCAATGTCTACAATTCGCCGGGCTGGAAACGCCTGCAGGCCCGGTCAGCCGAACGCCCGATCAGCCAGCCCTCCGAGGCGCGCAACACCGTGATCGACGCCACCGCCATTTCGGCCTATGCGCTGGGCGAACGGGTGTTTCACCAGAAATTCGGCTATGGCGCGGTGACCGGGATCGAGGGCGACAAGCTGGAGATCGAATTTGAAAAAGCCGGTCTGAAAAAGGTCGTCGCGCGGTTTATCTGCGCTGCAGATGATGTGCCCTTCTGACGGGGCCGGACGCGTCGACGCGTCCGGATGTTTCCGTTAACGGAAACAACGCGCGAGTTGACCGATCTCTAAAATCGTCTTAAGGCACCCATGTGGCGATTTGTTACCGGATTGCGGGCCACGTTAAACATGCTGCTAAAAGGCCCGACGAAAGCCCCTTTCGCCTTGGCCGAACGGGGTTTTTTTGTTGGGCTGTGGCCCGGAAAGATGACGATATGAAACATAGAAAACCGCGCACCCGGCTGGTGCATGGCGGCACCAAACGCAGCCAGTGGAACGAAGTGTCAGAGGCGATTTTCCTGACGCAGGGCTTTGTCTATGACAGCGCCGAACAGGCCGAACAGCGGTTCATCAAATCGGGTCCGGACGAATATATCTACGCGCGTTACGGCAACCCGACCGTGGCGATGTTCGAAGAGCGGATCGCGCTTTTGGAAGGGGCCGAGGATGCTTTTGCCACCGCCAGCGGTATGGCGGCGGTCAACGGCGCGCTGATGTCCGTGCTCAAGGCGGGGGATCATCTTGTCTCTGCGCGCGCGCTGTTCGGGTCTTGTCTTTACATTGTTGAAGACATCCTGCCGCGCTTTGGCGTCGAAGTGACGCTGGTGGATGGCGCGGATCTGGACCAATGGCGCGCCGCGATCCGGCCCGACACCAAGGCGGTGTTTTTTGAATCGATGTCGAACCCGACGCTGGAACTCGTTGATATCGAATCGGTTTCTGAAATCGCCCATGCGCAGGGCGCGCTGGTGATCGTGGACAACGTGTTTTCCACCCCGGTGTTTTCAGACGCGCTTGGGCAGGGGGCGGATGTCGTGATCTACTCTTCGACCAAGCACATTGACGGGCAGGGCCGCACGTTGGGGGGCGTGATCCTTGGCACGACCGATCACATCCGCAAGACGGTCGAACCCTATATGAAGCACACCGGCGGTTCCATGTCGCCCTTCACGGCCTGGGTTCAGGTCAAGGGGCTGGAAACGCTTGATCTGCGGGTGCGGGCACAGGCGCATTCCGCTCAGGCCATCGCCGAGGCGCTGGACGGGCACGCGGCGCTGAAGCAGGTGATTTATCCCGGACTTGCGTCGCATCCGCAGGCAGCGCTGGCAGAGCGGCAGCTGGGGTCGGGCGGCACCATGCTGGCAATTGAACTGGCAGGCGGCAAGGAAGCGGCGTTCCGGTTCCTGAATGCGCTTGAGATCATCGTGATTTCCAACAATCTCGGGGACGCGAAAAGCATCGTCACCCATCCTGCAACCACCACCCATCAACGGCTGAGCGAAGAGCAGCGTGCGACGCTGGGAATCACCGATGGTCTGGTGCGGTTGTCGGTCGGGATCGAAGATTGCGAAGACCTGATCGAGGATCTCCTGTCGGCGCTGGATGACGCAAACTAGACGCGATGCTCCGTTTCGGCGAATAGCGGGCGATCGCTATCGTCTATGTCTAAGGTAGAAAAACCTGTGCCTGTTCTCTATGTTAGAGAGGTGACCAACGGGCGGGGGGCCCTGCACATGAACGTTCATACACCCAAGATCGACCAAACGCCGAGCCGCGAAGAGGCGGAAAACGCGCTTGCGCTGCTGCGTCAGTGGGTCGGCACGTCGAAAGACGCCGAGATCGACGCGGTGGACCCCGCGCTGCGGCGTCTGGTGACGGGAACGGACACGGCTTACCCGGTTCTGGCGCGCGACTATCCAGAGGATTTCGCCGTCAGCCCCGCCTATAAAGACACGTTGCCGGACCTGCAGAACGGTCCATCGGCGCTGATCCGGGGCGCAAATCGCGGCATCCAGCATGTTGGCATCTCCAATTTCCGCCTGCCGATCAACTATCACACGCGCGACAATGGCGATCTGACGCTGGAGACCAGCGTGACCGGCACCGTCAGCCTCGAGGCCGACAAAAAAGGCATCAACATGAGCCGCATCATGCGGTCATTCTATCTTCACGCCGGCAAAACCTTCAGCTTTGGCGTGATCGAAGCGGCGCTGGATGATTACAAAAGCGATCTGGAGTCCTTTGACGCGCGCATCAACATGCGGCTGTCTTTCCCGATGAAGGTGAACAGCCTGCGGTCGGGGCTGTCCGGCTACCAGTATTACGACATCGCGTTGGAACTGGTGGACACGGACGGTGTGCGCCGCAGCATCATGCATCTGGACTATGTCTACAGCTCGACCTGCCCCTGTTCGCTGGAATTGTCCGAACATGCCCGCCGCGAACGTGGCCAGTTGGCGACACCGCATTCGCAGCGCTCGGTCGCGCGGATCTCGGTCGAGGTCAAGGACGGCAAATGCCTGTGGTTCGAAGACCTGATCGACATGTGCCGCCGTGCCGTGCCCACCGAAACGCAGGTGATGGTCAAGCGCGAAGACGAACAGGCCTTTGCAGAACTGAACGCGGCCAATCCGATTTTTGTCGAAGATGCCGCGCGGCTGTTTGCCGAACAGCTTCAGGCAGACCCGTTGATCGGGGATTACCGGGTTCTGGCCAGCCATCAGGAAAGCCTGCACAGCCACGATGCCGTGTCGGTGCTGACCGAAGGCGATCTGTTTGCGTCCGAAAGCATTGATCCGAAACTGTTTTCGACGCTGTTCCACGTCGGATAAGCCCACCAGGACAGAGGCTGCTGCACTTGCCCTTGGCGATGCGTCGGCCTACCAAGGCCCGGTTGTTCTGACGTGAAAGCCGTGCCGGTCCATCGTGGCGTATTCCATTCCTCCCTTGCAAACCGTGTCCACCGGCTTTGTCGCGGCCATCGTGGGGTTTTTCAGCTCGTTTCCGATTGTCTTGCAGGGGCTGACCTCGGTTGGGGCGTCTGCGGGTCAGGCGGCATCCGGATTGCTGTTTGCCGCGCTTGCCATGGGCTTGGCCGGGATACTTTTGTCTTTGTGGAAGAAAGACCCGATCAGCGTGGCCTGGTCGACGCCGGGTGTGGCGCTGCTGGCGGTGACGCCCGCCACGGCAGGCGGTTTCAACGAAGCGGTGTTCGGGTTCCTCGTGGCTGCGGCGCTGACCATCCTGGCGGGTCTGTGGCGGCCCCTTAATCGGCTGATCACACGCATTCCCGGCCCGTTGGCGCAGGCGATGCTGGCCGGTGTTCTGATCCCGCTTTGTCTGGTGCCGTTTCAGGCGCTGGCAGCGGCCCCAATGGTGGCGGTTCCGGTTGTCCTGACATGGTTTGTCGTGGGGCTGGTCAACCGCCTCTACGCCGTCCCGGCTGCTGTGGTGGTGGCGCTGGCGCTTGTGGGTTGGTCAACCGGGTTTGCCATACCGATGCCTGACCACATCCTGACCCGCCCGGTGCTTGTCATGCCAGAGGCGGGTGTTGCCGGTGTGCTGACCATCGGCATTCCGTTGTTCATTGTGACGATGGCGACCCAGAACATCCCCGGCATTGCCGTCTTGCGCAGCTTTGGCTACACGCCGCCCCCCGGACCGCTGCTCACAACGGTGGGCGTGGCAAGCGGCGTCAGTGCGGTGTTCGGCTCTGCCGCGATCTGCCTTGCAGCCATCACAGCGGCCTTGTGCGCCAACCCGGACTCGCATCCCGACCCTAGACAACGGTACTGGTCCGCGGTCACCACCGGGGTATTCTACTGCCTGTTCGGCCTGTTTGCCGCGGTGATCACCGCGGTCGCCGCCGCCGCGCCGCCATTGCTCTTGGGCACATTGGCAGGGGTGGCCCTGATCGGCGTGTTCACCAGTTCGGCCACGTCGGCGCTCGCCGATGAAACCTATCGCGAAGCCGCCGCCGTGACCTTTTTGACCACCGCCTCCGGCATGGCCGTTTTCGGACTGAGCGCGGCGGTCTGGGGATTGGTGCTGGGCGGCATCGTGCATCTTCTGAAATCCAGACTGCGCCGCGCGTGACACACCACGCCGCGCATGTGCTTGACACCCCGCAGATCCAAGGCCAACGCTAGCGCTTATGTTCGACATCCGTCCCGTTGCATATGTGATTGGCCTGCTGGTGACCGTGCTCGGGGCAACGATGTTGCTGCCGTTGCTCGTGGATCTGGCCGAGGGGCGCGGCGAATGGCCGGTCTTCCTGCAAAGCGCTGTTTTGACGATGTTTTCCGGTGGTCTCATCGCGTTGGCCTGCGCCAACGGGGTGCGCGAGGGTCTGTCGATCCAGCAGACCTTTTTGCTCACCACCGGGGTGTGGGTGGCTTTGCCGATCTTCGGGGCCATCCCGTTTGTGCTGGGCGCGACAGAGGCCCGGTTCGTCGACGCGTTTTTCGAAGCCATGTCGGGGCTGACCACCACCGGATCAACGGTGTTTTCCGGGTTGGAAGAGCTGCCCAAAGGCCTGCTGCTGTGGCGCGGATTGCTACAATGGCTGGGCGGCATCGGTATCATCGTTGTGGCGATGGTGTTCCTGCCCGAACTACGGGTCGGGGGTATGCAGATCTTTCGCACCGAAAGCTTTGACACCATGGGCAAAATCCTGCCCCGCGCGACCGAGATTTCGGCCTCGATCTCCAGCATCTATGTCGGGCTGACGCTGGCCTGTGCCACCTCTTACCTGATTGCCGGAATGGGGGTCTTTGACGCCACCGTGCATGCCATGACCACCGTCGCCACCGGTGGGTTCGCCAATTACGACGCGTCGTTCGGCGCGTTTGGCCCGGCCACCGAATATGTCGCTACCGTGTTCATGCTGCTCGCCGCGCTGCCCTTTGTGCGCTACGTGCAGCTGACCACGGGCCACAGTATCAAACCGCTGCTGCGCGACAGCCAGATCCGGGTGTTCCTGGCCACGGTGTTTGTGCTGGTGCTGCTGTTGCTGCTCTGGCGAATGCTTGTGATGGGCGCAAATGACGAAGAGGCCGTCCGCAAGACCCTGTTCAACGTCGTGTCGATCATCACCGGCACCGGCTACGCCTCGCAGGATTACGGGCTTTGGGGGCCAATGGCGGTGGCGACGTTCTTCTTTATCGGCCTGATCGGCGGCTGTGCGGGCTCGACCGCCTGTTCGATCAAGATCTTCCGCTATCAGCTTCTGTTCGCGTCGATCTGGGTGCAGCTGCGCAAGGTGCGGTCGCCGCATGGCGTGTTCATGCCGCGCTACGAAGGCCGCCCGGTGAGTGACGAAGTCCTCAACTCGGTGATTTCGTTCTTCGTGTTCTTCGTCGTGACCCTTGGCGCCTTGTCCGTGGCCTTGGGCATGACCGGGCTGGACCTGACAACCTCGGTTTCGGGGGCGGCGGCTGCGCTGGCCAATATCGGCCCCGGTCTGGGGGATGAAATTGGCCCGGCGGGCAATTTCGCGGGCCTGAACGACACCGCCAAATGGATGCTGTCCATCGGGATGCTGCTGGGCCGGCTCGAACTTCTGGCGGTTTACGCCATCTTCACCGTGACTTTCTGGAGAGCCTGATGACCAAACAACCGCTTGGGGCGCAAATTTCGCACATGTTGAAGGACCGGGGCGTCGACACGATCTTCGGCATTCCCGGTGTGCACAATGTCGAGCTGTATCGCGGGATCGAACAGGCCGGGATCACCCATGTTCTGGCGCGCCACGAACAGGGGGCGGGGTTCATGGCCGATGGCTATGCCCGCGCATCGGGCAAGCCGGGCGTGGCCTATGTGATCAGCGGGCCGGGTCTGACCAATATCCTGACGCCGCTGGGGCAGGCCTATTCCGACAGCGTGCCGGTGCTGGCGATCTCGTCCTGTCTGGACGAAACCTCGGCCCTGCGGGGACAATTGCACCAGATGCGCGATCAGCGCGCGGCGGCGGACGCGGTCTGTGCCTGGTCGGAAGAGGCCCGCGACGCGGCCTCGGCCTATGCGCTGATCGACCGTGCGCTGAACGAATTTGCAAGCACCCGCGCCCGTCCGGTTCACATGCAGGTGCCCATCCAGACGCTGGGCGCATTGGCGGATCCGGCACCACAGCCACTCAAACGGCGCCCCACCTATCCGGCCGCACGCCACGATGATGTCTATGCGGCGGTTGCCGCCGTGCTTGCAGCGCGCAAACCGCTCATCGTGTTTGGTGGCGGGGCGCGGGGGGCGGCGGATGTGATCCCGGATCTGTTGCGGCAAACCGGGGCGGCGTCGATGGTCACCTATGCCGGACGGGGTCTGGTGCCGGGCGACGCGCCGCTCTACTTCGGAAGCGCGCTGGCCCGCCCGGACTGCGCCAAGATCGCCGCCGAAGCGGATCTTGTGATTGTCGTTGGATCCGCCTTGTCGGATGTCGATCTGTGGCGGCCCACGCTGGGGCACACCGCGCCGATGATCCGGGTGGATATCGACCCCGCCTGCTTTGACAGATTGTCGCCGCAGGATACGGCGATCCTTGCGGACGCGGGCGAATTTCTGCGCGCGATGACCATCGCCATCCCGGCCCGGACCGAAGACCAGCCCGCGAAATGGGACGCGGCACAGGTCGCCCGGCAACGCGCCGCGTGGCGGGCAGAGATCGACGCCGAACGGCCCGGTCTCCTGCCGGTCTGCGACGCGCTGAAAGCGGTCCTGCCGGATGACACGATGATCTATTCCGACATGACGCAGTTTGCCTATGCCGCCAAGGAGGTGTGGGACATGCCCAGACCGGGGCACTGGCATCATCCGTTCGGGTTTGGCACGCTGGGATACGCGATGCCCGCGGCCATCGGCGGCGCGGTGGCCCGACCGGGTTTGCCGACGCTGGCCATCGCCGGGGATTACGGGCTGCAATACACGCTTCAGGAACTGGGTACGGCGGTCGAACTGGGCCTGTCCCTGCCGATCCTTGTCTGGGACAACGGCAAGCTGGGCGAGATCGAGGACAGCATGGTCCGCAGCCAGATCGCGCCCAACGCGGTTGTCGCGCGCAACCCCGATTTCCTGGCTCTGGCGAACGCCTATGGCGCATTGGCCGTGCAGCCAGACACGCTGGAGGCGATGCAGGACGCGGTTCTGCAGGCGTTTGACGCCCCGGTCCCAACGGTCATCCGGGTCACACCCGACATCACGGGCTGATCGCAAGACCTTTCGAAAGGCCTTGGCCAAGGGGTTTCGAAACCCCTTACACGCAACGCTCGGGCGACTGAGAGAGTGTTAACCTTGTGCCGCGCAGAGTGCCCCCACGATGCGCATCGAGCGGGAAGGGTCACTCCCATGCCGCGACAGACCAGACTTTGCCCGTGGCGTGAGGCGATCACGCTGACTGACAAAGGCCAGTAGTGCAGTCACGGGGGCAACCCCGGCACATATGCAAAGGCGGTCGACCCTCGGGGCGGCGCCGCTTCTTTCCAAAAGCGTTGGGGCACGACCCCAACACCGACACACCCCGCCGGGCAACGCCCCGCGCGGGGCGTTGGTGCGTGGTTCAGGCCAGTTCTGCCAGACGCGCCACCGCGTCTTTCAGCTTGGCTTCTTCGGCTTCGCGGGCGGCCAGATTGGCGCGGGTTTCGGCGACCACCTCGTCCGGGGCGCTGTCGACGAATTTCGGGTTGCCCAAACGCCCCTTCAACCCGCCGATTTCCTTGGCCAGCTTTTGCAACGATTTCTCCAACCGGTCCTTTTCCGCGCTGACATCGATGATGTCGGCCAGGGGCATGCCAAAGGTTGCCCCAACCGCCGGAACCGTGGCGCAGCCTTTCGGGAAGCTCTCGACCTCGGTCAAGGCTTCGATCCGGGCAAGGCGTTTGATCAACACCTCGTTGCGCTCCCACGCGGAACGGGCGGCGGCGTCCATGTCCTTGACAACCAGCGGCAGGTACAGCCCCACCGGCACGTGCATCTGCTGCCGCGCCGATCGGATGCCTTCGATCAGGCTGATCACCCAGTTCATCTCGCGGTCGGCCTCGGCGTCGATCAGATCGTCGCCATAGCTGGGCCAATCCGCATGGATCAACATCTTGGACCGGTCGCCCGTCACCCCCCAGAGTTCTTCGGTGATAAACGGCATAATCGGGTGCAGTAGGATCAGGCACTGGTCGATGACCCAGCCCATGACGGCCTGCGTTTCCGCCCGTTCTGGCGCTTTCTCATCCAGCAGGGGCTTGGCGAATTCGACATACCAGTCGCAAACCTTGCCCCAGACAAAGCGGTAGAGCGCCGCCGCCGCATCATCGAACCGGTAGGCGTCAAGCGCCGCATCCACCTCGGCCCGCACGCGGGCGGTCTCCCCGATGATCCAGGTGTTCACGGTGGCGGTGGCACGCGGAATGTCGGCGCTTGGCGTGCGGTTTTCGAACACGCCGTTCATTTCCGCAAAGCGCGTGGCATTCCACAGCTTGGTGCCAAAGTTCCGATACCCCGCGATCCGCTGCATATCGAGTTTCAGCACGCCGCCTAATGAGGCCATCGCCGCATTGGTGAACCGCAGCGCATCTGCGCCGTATTCGTCGATGATCTCAAGCGGATCGACCACGTTGCCGAGCGACTTGGACATCTTCTTGCCCTTGGCGTCGCGCACGAGGCCATGCAGATAGACGTCCTTGAACGGGATCTCATCAACCACGGCCAGTTGCATCATCATCATGCGGGCAACCCAGAAGAACAAGATGTCCTGCCCGGTGACAAGAACCGAGGTCGGAAAGTACCTGCCCAGTTCCGGCGTCTGCTCGGGCCAGCCCAGCGTGCCGATGGGCCAGAGACCGGACGAGAACCACGTGTCCAGCACGTCGGGATCGCGCCAGACGGGATAGACCAGTTTCGTCGGATCCTGATTATGCGCTTCATACTGCGCAAGACTTGCCGCAAGCGCATGCGCCGCCGCCGCGCGGTCTTCGACCTCAATTACGCGGGCATGGTTCAGTGGCGTTGGCAGCCCTGACAACACGTCTGCAAACTGCGCCTGAACGTCCTCAAACGCCGCCGCCGCGTGATGCCGTTCATTGCCTTTCAGCAGGCTTTGCGAGTCCAGCAACCGGGCCATTTCGACCAGATCAAGCGCGCCGTCGCCCTCGTCATCGCGGAATCCTTCGCGGGCCAGATCGAACCCGTACCACACCGGGATCTGATGCCCCCACCACAGCTGACGCGAGATGCACCACGGCTCGATGTTCTCAAGCCAGTGGTAATACACCTTCTCCCCCGATTCCGGCACAATGGTCACGTCGCCATTGCGCACCGCATCAAGGGCCGGGCCAACGATCTTTTCCGCGTCCACGAACCATTGGTCGGTCAGCATCGGTTCGATGACCACCTTGGAGCGGTCGCCAAAGGGCTGCATGATCGGCTTGGCCTCGACCAGCGGCACCATGTCGGGTGCCGGGCTGACGCCCGGCCTACTTTCGTCTTCGTCGTCCTGCGTAGGCCGGGCTTCTGCCCGGCTCTTGCCCAACCGCGGATCATCGGCGGAGGTCATCACCGCCAGACCATCGGCCGTGATCTCGTCCACCACAGCCTTGCGGGCCTCGAACCGGTCCAGCCCGCGCAGGTGATCGGGCACGAGGTTGAGCATATCGGTCTCCGCCTCACCCAACGTCCGTTCACCGCGCGCCACGGCACCGGCAACCTCGGCCGCTTCGGTATAGGGCGCACCGTCGTCGCGCATTTGGCCCTTTGTGGCCATCAGGCGGTACATGGGAATGCCGCCGCGCTTGGCGACCTGGTAGTCGTTGAAGTCATGCGCGCCGGTGATCTTTACGGCGCCCGAGCCGAAATCAGGGTCGGGGTACTCATCCGTGATGATCGGGATCAGGCGGCGGTGCTCTTTCGGGCCCACCGGGATCTCACACAGCTGACCGACGATCGGCGCATAGCGTTCATCCGACGGATGCACGGCCACCGCACCGTCGCCCAGCATCGTTTCAGGGCGGGTTGTGGCGATAGAGATATAGTCGCGCTCTTCCTCAAGCGTGACATTGCCGTCCTGGTCTTTCTCGACATAGGTATAGGTGGCTCCCCCCGCGAGCGGGTATTTGAAGTGCCACATATGGCCCGCAACCTCGACATTCTCGACCTCAAGATCGGAAATCGCGGTTTCGAAATGCGGGTCCCAGTTCACGAGCCGTTTGCCGCGATAGATCAGACCCTTGTTGTACATCTCAACAAAGACCTTGATCACCGCGTCGTGAAAATTCGGTGCGCCTTTGCCCGCGTCCGGATCTCCCGCAGCACCCCCCATGGTGAACGCCTCGCGCGACCAGTCGCAAGACGCGCCCAGACGCTTCAACTGACCAATAATTGTCCCGCGCGATTTGACCTTTTGCTGCCAGACGCGATCCAGAAACGCCTCGCGGCCCATTTCTGCCCGCGACGGCTCACCATTGGCGGCCATTTCGCGTTCGGTCACCATTTGGGTGGCGATCCCGGCGTGGTCGGTGCCCGGCTGCCAGAGCGTGTCGAACCCGCGCATCCGGTGCCAGCGCACCAGAATATCCTGCAACGTGTTGTTGAACGCATGGCCCATGTGCAGCGACCCGGTCACGTTCGGCGGCGGGATCATCACGCAGAACGTGTCGTCGCGCGACGCGTTTGCGCCCGCCTTGAACGTGCCGCTGTCCTCCCAGGCCTTGTAAAGCCGGGCTTCGGCCTCTGCCGCGTCGAATTTTTTGTCCATCGCCATGGGTCAGGTTCCGCTTTTGTGCCGCAACAGGCGGCCACAGGTGTTCTGTTGCGCCTCATCTAGCGAATGGGCGGGCAAAGGAAAACCCAAAGGGGCGGGGAAAGTGCAAGGCCATTCGAATGGCCTTGGGCACGGGATTTCGAAATCCCGTCCGCCTGTGCCGTTCAAAGCGGGTCCCAGAAAACAAAAAACGGTGATGCCAAGGGAGGAGAGGCATCACCGTTCCAGTTCACGACACCCAGGGAGGAGGAGAAGGTGTCGATCTCGATTGGGTCAATGACCCGGAAAAAGGTGACGGTGACACCAGGGAGGAGGAGAGATGTCACCGTCATATACGGAGCGCCCAGGGAGGAGGAGAGGGCGTCCGATCCGTAGAGCAGGCTGCGCGTGTGGCAGCAGACCTGCGTAAGCCTTAGGCTTTGTACGCCGCCTGGTAGGCGATGCGCTTGAGCATGGAGCGGTTCAGACCCAGGTCATCCAGCTCGCGCGGGCCAAGCGTGCGCAGTTCGTTAAGCGTGTTGCGGTAGACCTTCCGACGCGCCAGCGCGGCGCGGAAGTCTGTGATATAAGCCGAAAGCTGTTCAGACAGGCTTTGCGGTGCGATCGATGTGATGTTGCTCTGGTATGCCATGTGTGTCTCTGTCTCGAATATCGTCTGCGTTTCGTTGAGCCAAAGATAGGCAAATGCTGCAACTGCACAATATCCATTTGCTTCAATGCCGCTATGCAGCAATTGCATAGGCTAAATGGTGGAAATTTCAGCAATCCTTCTAAGAGGTGGGTAATTTGCGGGCGGACGGTTGCAGGACCGCGTGTCGAGTGCCACTTGCAGACGACAGCCAAGGAGAACGCGCATGCGTATAACAGTTGAGGACATCCGCTCGGCATTGGCGCGTGTGGCGCTTCCGGACGGTGAAAACCTGATATCGGCAGATCTTGTGCGGGCGGTACAGGTCGAAGGCGGGCAGGTGCGTTTCGTGATCGAAGCGCCGTCGCCCGAGATCGCCCGCCTGATGGAGCCGGTGCGCAAGGCCGCCGAAGCGGTGGTGTCCGAATTGCCCGGTGTCGCGCAGGTCACTGTTGCGCTGACCGCCCATAGCGACGGCAAGGCCCCTCCGAAAGGGCTGAAGATCGGCGGACACCCGAAACCGCAGGCGGGATCCATGAAACCGTCCGGTGTTGACCGCATTCTGGCGATTGGCTCTGGCAAGGGCGGGGTCGGGAAATCGACTGTCTCGTCCAATCTCGCGGTGGCACTGGCACGGGCCGGGCGGCGCGTGGGGTTGCTGGATGCAGATATCTATGGCCCCAGCCAGCCGCGCATGATGGGGGTGTCGCAAAAACCGGCCAGCCCGGATGGCAAGACCATTGAACCCCTGACCGCGCATGGGGTGACGGTGATGTCCATCGGCCTGATGCTGCCCGAGGACAAGGCCGTGGTCTGGCGCGGTCCGATGCTCATGGGGGCGCTGCAACAGATGTTGTCGCAAGTGGCCTGGGGCACGCTGGATGTTCTGATCGTGGATCTGCCACCGGGCACCGGCGACGTGGCCATGACATTGTGTCAGAAGGCACAGGTGTCGGGTGCCATCGTGGTTTCCACCCCGCAGGATGTGGCGCTGCTGGATGCGCGCAAGGCGCTTGATATGTTCGACACACTGAAAACACCGGTTCTTGGGCTGATCGAGAACATGGCCGTGTTCACCTGTCCCCATTGTGGCGGCGAAAGCCATGTGTTCGGGGCCGGCGGCGTGGCGGAAGAGGCCGAAAAACGCGGCATTCCGTTGCTGGCGCAGTTGCCGCTTGATCTGGACACGCGGCTTGCCGGAGATGGCGGTGCGCCAATCGCCAGCAGTTCGGGCAAGATGTCAGACGCTTATGCCGCGCTGGCCGACCGCCTGATCGGCGGCGGCATGGCGTAACGCCTGGCCTATCGCTTGAACGAGAGCGGCAGGTTGAACCGGTAGCTGGCGGCGGTCAGTCCCTTGGGCGCGCGCGGCAGACGTGCGCGCTTGACCGCCGCGAGGGCCGCCTTGTCCAACCGGCGGTCCCCCGACGATTGCACAACCGACACCCCCACAACCCGTCCCGCCGGGCTGACACTGATCTGAAGTTTGACGGTGCCACGGGCGCGTGTGCCGTTGGGATAGCGCTGCGCGCGGGCGACGGAGGACCGGATTTTTGCGCCCCAGCTGGCCTGAGCCTGCGCCAGTTGCGCTTTTGACGGACCGGCTGCGGCCGGGGCTTTTGTCTTGGGTGCTACTGCCGAGCTGGACGACTGGCCTGATCCGCGCGCGGTTTGCGCCGGGCGTGCAGCAGACGGTGCAGGTTTGGCTTTTGCGGGGGCCGCCCTGCGAACGGTCCGGGCTTCGGGCCGAAGCGACGCCGTGGGGGCATACGCGCCGCGCGGCGGGGCGGTGTCCACTGTTGGCAGGGCATCGCTTGCCGCATTGGGCACTGCGGCGTCCGGCCGGTGTCTCATGGGGCGTTCGGTCTGCGTTGTGCGCGGCAGGGCTGCCGGTAACGGCAGAGCCGGGGCTTCGAACTGGCCCAGGTCGGTTTGCGCCAACGGAACAGGCGGGGCCGGGAGCCGGGTATCCAGATCGGGGGGCATCGGGGCAAGGGCCGCGTGGGCCAGTGTTTCTGGCGCGGGTGGTGTGAGGACCGCCCTTTCGGCTGTGGGCCTTGGTGCCTCTGGTGCCGGTTGCGGCGGCTGCATCACCGGGGCGGTGCTGGTCTCGGGCGGGCGATCCCACGCGTCGACCATCGCCGCAAGGGTGGGGGATGCCGCTGTCAGGGACAAATCGGCGGTCCCGCCTTCACCACCGCCACTGCCGCCGGTCTGCGGGGGGGCCAGCGTCAGCGCTGCGACATGCAGGGCACCGGACAGGGTCAGAAACAGGGCGACTTCGACAACCCGCATCAGCCGCCCTCTGTCACAAGGTCAATCGCGGTTGCCCCGAGCGCCGTCAGACTGGCAAGCGTGCGGGCCAGCGTTGCGGCGTCGAGCTGCGCATCGGCCAGAACGCGCAGGGGGGATTGCTCTGAGGCAGCGACAGCCGCCGCCAGGGCGGCATCGCCGCGCGCATCGGCAAAGGCCATCGTGCCGTCAGCACCCAGATAGAGCGTGTCGCGGGCGGCATCGTCTTCGCCACCGGCGGTGGGCAGGGTGATGTCAAACGGCGCGGGCGGCACGATCTGGGCGGTCATCAGGAAGAAGATCAGCAGCAGAAAGACAACATTGATCATCGGCACAACCGGTTCGCGGCTGGTCCGGCGCGGGCGGCGCATCCGTGTCAGCCCTGCCTTCATTCCAGCACCACCAGATTGGTCCATCCGGCCGCGCGCAATTGGCTCATCACGTCAAGCAGACGTTGCACCGACGCGCTGTCGGCGGGTCTGAGCACGATCACCGCATCGTCGGAAGGCATCAATTCCGCCAATGCGGCGACGGCGTCCGGCGTGTCGATCCCGTTTACGCGCAACGCGTCGGGCGACACCGTCAGCAGGCGCGGCGGGCCTTCGTAACCGGAGGGTCCGCCAGCCGACAGCGTGATCGGAATGGCGTCGGTTGCCCCGAATCGGGCGGCCAGCATGAAAAAGACCAGCAACAGGAACACCACGTCGATCATCGGGGTCAGCCCGATGCGACGGCGTTTTACGCTGCGGCGCAGATCAAGCATCGGTCCTTGCTCCGGGTTTTGAAAACACGCGCGTGGCCAGATCATCGAAGTCATGCGCAAGGCGGTCATTCACGCTGTCAAACCAGCTAAGCGCCATGGAGGCGGGAATCGCCACGGCCATGCCCGCCGCCGTGGTCAGCAATGCCTGCCAGATGCCTCCCGCAAGTGCCGCCGGATCGGCGCGCGCGCCGCTGTCCTGCAGGGCCTGAAACGCCTCGATCATCCCCAGAACGGTGCCCAGCAGGCCGACAAGCGGTGCGATGGTGGCGATCAGGTCAAGCGCGCGCAATCCGGTGCCGGCCTCCAGCAACGCGCCACGCGCCACGCGGGAGGTTTCTTCGCGGGCATCGTCCGGTGACATGGCCTGCTGTGCCGCCATTGCGGATTTGACCACCCGCGCGCGCAGGCCGGTTCTGCTCTGCAGACCTTGCTGTGCAGTGTCGCGATGGCCGCTTTGCCATAGGGTCACGGCGGTTTCCGTGGCCTCGCGCCGCCACGCGCCAAGGCGGGACAGGCTCCAGAGTTTCCACAGGATCAGGCCCAGGGTGACGATGCTTAATCCGGCAATGACCCAAAGCGCCGGGCCGCCACGGTTCAGAAAGTCGACTGTGTTGGTCATCATAGGGGGATGTCCTTGTCAGCGGTGGCGCGAGGCGCGGTGGGCCGCGATGGCAATCTATCGGACAGGCGCGTCATCTGAGCACACCCAGCGGTTCAACAAGCGGTCCGGACGAGGTGAGCACGATATCGGCGCGCAGGTGAAAGACCTCGGCCAGCATGTCTTTTGTCAGGACTTGGTCGGTTGGGCCGTCCGCCGCGATGCGGCCCTGGCTGATCACGACAAGGCGTGTGCAGTAGCGTGCAGCGAGCGACAGATCATGCAGCGACGTAAAGATCGCCCGGCCTTCGCGGGCGAGGCCCTGGAATACGTCGAGCGTGGCGATCTGGGCGGCGGGATCAAGCCCGGCAATCGGTTCATCCGCCAGAAGCAGCGGCGTGTCCTGTGCCAAAGAACGCGCGATCAGCACGCGCGCCTGTTCGCCGCCGGACAGCTGCGTTGCGATGCGGTCGCGGAAATTGGTCAGCCCCATGCGCGACAGGGCGGCGTTTACCGCGTCTTCATCTTCGCGCGCTAAAGATGCGCCACGGGCAAGATAGGGAAGGCGACCCAATGCGACGACACGTTCAACAGACATAGGCCACGCGATTTCGCGTTTTTGCGGCAGCCACGCGGCCTCGGCGGCCCGGTCTTTGGCGGGCAGTTGGGCAAGGTTGCTCTGTCCTTCATGCGGCAGTAGGCCAAGCGCACCGCGCAGGAGCGAGGTTTTGCCAGCGCCGTTGGGGCCGATCAGGCCAACGCATTCGCCGTCTTTGATTGTCAGGGTGGCGTTATCGACGACAGGGCATTCACCGCGCCGGACGGTCAGGTTTTTGAGCGACAGGAGGGTCACGCGATTTCCCTCCGGGTTTTGTAAATCAGGTGGAGGAACAAGGGTGCCCCGATCAGGGCCATGACAACGCCAAGTTTCAGATCGCGGTCCGGCAGGATCAGGCGTGTGGCAAGGTCGGCGGCAAGAACCATCGCCGCCCCGCCAAGGGCAGAGGCCCAGAGCAGGGTCGAGGGCTGACCATGGGCAAAGCGGCGCAGGATGTGGGGCACAACAAGCCCCACAAAGCCAACCGCACCGGCAACCGCCGTGGCGGCCCCCACAGCGGCAGCGGTGCCGAACAGTAGTTGCAGACGCAGGGTGCTGAGCGAGATGCCCATCGCCTCGGCCGCGTCTTCGCCCAGCGTCAGCGCATCAAGGCCCCGGCCCAATGTGGCCAGCGCCAGCCACCCCAGCGCCATGATCGGAAGCGCCAGCCAGACATGGGTCATTGCCCGGTCCGCGACGCTGCCCATCATCCAGAATACGATTTCGGACGCGGCATAGGGGTTGGGCGACAGGTTGAGCGTCAGCGAGGTGAGTGCTGCGGCAAAGGCCGACACCGCGATCCCCGCAAGGATCAGCGTCAGCGACGACCCGCGCGGCCCGGCCAAAAGCAGGATCAGGCCCACGGCCGCCCCGGCAAATACAAGGGCGGTGAGGGGAAGCGCCAGCAGAAAGGTCGCGGCAAACCCGGTTTGCAGCGCAATGACCGCACCAAGCGCCGCCGACCCGGACACGCCGATCAGCCCCGGTTCGGCCAGCGGGTTGCGCAGAAAGCCCTGCATCGCCGCCCCGGCCAGACCCAATGACGCGCCAACCATCGCCGCCAGCAGGGTGCGGGGCAGGCGGATGTCCTGCATCACTGTGACAAACAGGGGATCGCCCGCGCCGAACAGCGCGGCCATGCCGTCCCCAAGCGGGATCGCGGCATAGCCGACAAAGAGCGATGTCAGGAACATCCCCCCCGTCAAAACCATCAGAGCACCAAAGAGCCGCATCGCTCCTGTCTCCCGCGTGTGTGCCTGTCTGTCCCGGGCCATGCCAGGGACGGTGAACGCCACCACGCCGGAGAACCGTTACACCCCGCGCGCCCCGCGCGGATGTAGGGTGATCTGTCACGGCAGGTCTCCTGACTTGCGGGTCTTCACGTGGCTCGGGCCTTCCCGGTTTCCCAGTGGCATATGCCGAACACGTTCGCCGCTTACAGTTGCGGGGGCAGTCGTGGGTTTGCACCACGTTCCCTTTTCACCGGGTGTTGCCCGGACCATGACAAAATTGGCGTACAAGCGCATCGGTCACAATGCAAGGACCGCGATGGGACATCATGGGACGCGACCGGCGGGATCACGCGGTCATGGGAAATGATGGGACAGACTTCGGGAAGGCTGGGGCATCGAGTCGAATCAAGTGGAGATTCGGGGGTGTTTCGGGGTGACTCGGAGCGTTTTTTGCGTGTCTGGATGATGCTGCATAACAATGTTCTGCTTTTGTTTCTTGTGCTTTCGGGAAATTATGGGCCGTTCTGAGGTTGATCGCGGAGCACAAGATATTGTGGCTATTTGCAAGCGGGGTGGATCATCTGCCGTAAAAAGCGCCATTTTACCCACAAGATGCTGTGTTAAGGCCTTCTCTGAAACAAGGTTTAGTGACTTTTTCCCATAAAAAACTGTTGCGACCCATGCTTTCCCATGGCATCCCTAATGCACGAGATGAGAGCAGGAACAGCAAGCGAGGCACCAAGACCTCAACGCGGTATCCAAACAATAAAAAAATAGCAGGTTTCATACAGGCACCCGCTTTCATCAAACACAGAGATCCGGCGCGCGGGCGAGCAGACATCCCCCCAGGTGGCGCGCGCAGCTGGACTTCCCGGAGACGGGACTCGGACGGCGGGTTGATCAGTGGCAGCAGATCAACCCGCCGTTTCCGTTTCCGGATCCGATAACGAGAGGACCCGTAGGGCAGTGACCCGCAAGCTAAGGTTCAGAGGTGAAAGCCATCACAAGGTTGATGGCAAAGGTCGGGTGTCCATCCCGGCCTCGTTTCGCCGTGTGCTGGAAGCGGGGGATCCGAACTACACCGAGGGGCTGAACCCCGAACTGGTCATTGTCTACGGCGACAAGCGCCGCAAATATCTTGAATGTTATACAATGCAGGCCATCGAAGAGGTGGACGAAAAGATCGAGGCGCTCCCACGGGGATCGGTTGAGCGCAAGATGCTGCAACGCCTGTTCAATGGTCAGTCACACGCGACCAGCGTGGACGACACGGGGCGGCTCGTGTTGCCCGCCAAGCTGCGTCAGAAAATCGGCCTGTCGGCCGAGGCGTTCTTTATCGGGGCCGGGGACACCTTCCAGATCTGGGAACCCGAGACCTTTGAGGCCGAAGAGCAGGCCGCCACGGATGAGTGGCTGGACGACTTGCCAGACGATGTTGATCCGCTCATCTTCCTTGATGGGCCGTCAGGGGGCTAAACGATGTCTGCTGCCGCTGCCTCGCCCTCACATGACCCGCACATTCCTGTCCTGCTCGCGCCCTTGCTCAGAGCCGTTGCGCCCGTATCGGGTGTCTGGATCGACGGCACGTTCGGCGCAGGGGGTTATGCGCGCGGGCTGATTGAGGCCGGCGCGGACAAAGTCATTGGCATTGACCGGGACCCGCTGGCGCATGAGATGGCGGCGAAATGGCTGCCCGATTATGACGGGCGCATCGAGCTGCATCAGGCCAATTTTGCCGAGATGGACGAGATCGCCTCGGGTGTTGACGGGGTGGTTCTGGATCTTGGCGTGTCGTCGATGCAGCTGGATCTGGCCGAACGGGGCTTTTCCTTTATGCGCGATGGTCCCCTGGACATGCGCATGGGGCAGGACGGGCCGTCGGCGGCGGATATCGTGAACGAGGCTGACGAGTTCGATATTGCCGATATTCTGTATACATACGGTGAAGAGCGCGCTTCGCGCCGCATCGCCAAGGCCATTGTCGCGGCGCGCAAGGTTAGCCCGATCACGCGGACGCTGGAGCTGGCGGGCATCATCGAAACCTGCCTGCCGCGCCCCAAGCCGAACCAGTCCCACCCCGCGACGCGCAGCTTTCAGGCGTTGCGGATTGCCGTGAACGACGAATACGGCGCGCTGATGCAAGGGCTGATGGCGGCGGAGCGGGCATTGAAACCCGGTGGTCTGCTGGCGGTGGTCAGCTTTCATTCGGTCGAGGACCGGATGGTCAAGCGTTTCATCCAGACGCGGGCGGGCCAAACCGGGCGTGCGAACCGCTATGCGCCTGAAATCGAAGCAGAAACACCTGCGTTTGACATTGTCAGCCGCAAAGCGATTGGCCCGGACCCCGATGAAGTCGCGGTCAATCCGCGGGCGCGGTCGGCCAAATTGCGCGTGGCGCGCCGCACCGATGCGCCTGCCGGTGAGATTGATGCGGGCCAGATCGCTTTGCCCCAACTGAAGGAGGATCGTTGATGCGTTCGCTGATGTATGTTGTGACCTTCCTGGCCGTGATCGCCGCGGCGTTTTGGGCCTATCACGAGAATTACAAGACACAGGCGGCGCTGGGTGAGGCACAGGCCATCCGGGCCGACATCCGCGATGCCCGCGCACGATTGGCGGTGCTCCGGGCCGAATGGGCCTATCTGAACCGTCCCGACCGGCTGCGCGATCTGGCCGAGATCAATTTCGAACGGTTGGGTCTGATGCCGCTGCAGCCCGATCAGTTTGGCCGGGTGGACCAGATCGCTTACCCGACACCTCCGGAATTGCCGATCACCGAGCCGGTTGAGATTTCCAGCGCAGGAGCGAACCCATGATCCGCACGCCGCTGCGCCCGCTTGCCCGGATTCTTGAGGCGCGTCAGAAGGGGGAAAACCCCGACGCGATTGAAAAGGAAAACCTGCGCATCCGGCATGAACAGATGCGCGACAAGGCGCGGTCGCGGGCCGAAGGGCGGCTGCTGGTCATGGCGGTCATGTTCTTTTGCGCCTTTGGCGTCGTCGGTGCGCGGATGGGCACGCTGGCCGCCTCTGAACCGGCAGAGCCACGCGCGCAATCCACAGGCGCGTCGATCATCGCCAGCCGCGCGGATATCGTGGATCGCCAAGGTCGCATCATGGCGACCAACATGGAGACGTTTTCGCTTTATGCGCATCCGCAGCAGATGATCGACCCCATTCGGGCGGCGGCGGAACTGGTCAAGATCTTCCCGGAACTGAACGAAGAGCGTTTGCGCAAAGATTTCACTGGCAAGCGTAAGTTCATGTGGGTGCGCAAGAAACTCAGTCCCGAGCAAAAGCAACAGGTGCACGATATCGGCGAACCCGGCCTGCTTTTCGGGCCGCGCGAGATGCGTCTTTATCCCAATGGTGCGCTTGCATCGCATATCCTGGGCGGGGCCAGCTTTGGCCGCGAGGGTGTGCATTCTGCCGAAGTGATCGGCACGGCGGGGATCGAAAAGTACTTTGACAAGGAACTGCGCGACCCGGCCCGTGAAGGCGCGCCGTTGGAGCTGTCCATTGACCTGACCATTCAGGCGGCGGCAGAGCGTGTGCTGCTGGGGGGGATGAAGCTGCTGAACGCCAAGGGCGCGGCAAGCGTGTTGATGGATGTGCACACCGGCGAGGTGATCTCGATTGCGTCGCTGCCGGATTTCGACCCCAACGACCGCCCGCGTCCGTTGACAGAAGGAGAACCATCAGACAGCCCGTTGTTCAACCGCGCGGTGCAGGGCGTGTATGAGCTGGGCTCGACCTTCAAGGTGTTTGCGTCTGCGCAGGCGCTTGAGCTTGGGTTGGTCAATCCGAACACGATCATCAACACAGCGCCGCCCATGCGCGTGAACGGTCATTCCATCGGCGAGTTTGGGAACAAGAATTACGGATCGCTGTCGGTGTCGGACATCATTGTCAAAAGTTCGAACCGGGGCACCGGCAAGCTGGCGTTGCAGATCGGCAAGACGCGGCAGCAGGAATTTCTCAAGAGCCTTGGCTTTTTTGAACCGGTCCCGCTTGAGATCGTCGAAGCGCCGGGCGGACAGCCGCTTTTGCCGCCGCGCTGGGCGGATATTTCCACCGTGACGATTTCCTACGGGCATGGGATCAGCACGAGCCCGCTGCATCTGGCCGCCGGGTATGCCGCGCTGGCCAATGGCGGGCATTACGTGCAGCCGACGCTGTTGAAACAGGACGGGCCCCGCCTTGGCCCGCGCGTCATGAGCGAACGCACCGCCGCGCAATCCGTTGAAATGCTGCGCAAAGTTGTGACCAAGGGCACCGCAAGTTTTGGCGAGGTGCCGGGTTACTATGTCGGCGGCAAGACCGGCACAGCCGACAAACCCAGGGCGCGCGGGGGCGGGTACTACAAAGACAAGGTCATCAACACCTTTGCGTCGGTCTTTCCCACCAACGACCCGAAATACGTGCTGATCGTGACGCTGGACGAACCGGTTGAAACCAGTGGCAAGAAACCGCGTCGGACGGCCGGGTGGACCGCTGTTCCAGTGGCGGCCGAAATGATCCGCCGCGTCGCGCCGCTTCTGGGCTTGCGTCCGGAGGTCGAAACAAGGCATCTGACAGGCATCGTCAACACCTCGAACTGACGGACCCGATCCGTCACAAGAGCCGCGAAACAAGGGGTGCGTCATGGGGGCAGACGCCAAAAGCCTGGCCGATCTGGGATTGACCGCACGGGGCGGTGCGGATGCGTTTGTGACCGGATTGGCGGTCGACAGCCGCGATGTCAAAGAGGGCTACCTGTTTGCGGCCCTGCCGGGCACCAACATGCACGGGGCCGAGTTCATTCAATACGCGCTGCGCATGGGGGCGGCAGCCGTTCTGACCGACACAGAGGGCGTGCAGATCGCGCAGGATGTGCTTGATGCGTCCACGGCGGCCGTGGTCATCGCGGCGGACCCGCGCCAGACGCTGGCCTTTACGGCGGCACTTTGGTTCGAACAGCAGCCTGACACGATGGTCGCGGTGACCGGCACCAATGGCAAAACCAGCGTCGCCAGCTTCGTGCGCCGCATCTGGCAGCTTTTGGGCGAACCTGCGGTCAATCTGGGCACAACCGGTGTCGAAGGCGATTGGGAAGCGCCTTTGGCGCATACCACGCCGGAACCGATCACCCTGCACCGGGCACTTGCGGGCGCGGCAGAGGCGGGTATCCAGCACGCGGCGATGGAGGCTTCGTCGCACGGGCTGGCGCAGCGGCGACTCGACGGCGTCAATCTGCGTGCCGCCGGGTTTACGAATTTCACGCAGGATCACCTGGATTACCACGACAGTTTTGAGGCCTATTTCGATGCCAAGGCGGGACTTTTCGCGCGGGTTCTGCCGGAAGACGGGATCGCTGTGATCAATATCGACGATGCGCGCGGCGTGGATATGCTGGCGATTGCCCGTGCGCGTGGGCAAGAGGTCATGACCGTGGGCCGCGACACAGGCGCCGATATGGTGCTGCTGGCCCAGCGCTTCGACGCCACCGGGCAGGACGTGCGTATCAAATGCGGCGGCGAGACTTTTCAGACGCGGCTCAATCTGGTGGGCGGGTTTCAGGCCGAAAACGTCATGGTGGCCGCCGGGCTTGTGATCGCCTGCGGCGCGACACCGGATCGGGTGTTCAGTGTTTTACCGGAACTGGAAACGGTGCGCGGGCGGATGCAGCTTGCCGCGACGCGCACCAATGGCGGCGCGGTTTACGTCGATTACGCCCATACCCCGGATGCGGTGGCGACCGCCTGTCAGGCGCTGCGCCCGCATGTCATGGGACGGCTTGTGGCGATTGTGGGTGCTGGCGGAGACCGGGATCCCGGCAAGCGCCCGTTGATGGGGGCGGCGGCTGCGGAACATGCGGATGTGGTGTTTGTCACCGATGACAATCCGCGCAGCGAGGACCCGGCCGCGATCCGTGCCGCCGTGCTGGAAGGCGCGCCCGAGGCCACCGAAGTGGAGGATCGGGCCGAGGCGATCCTGCGCGGCGTGGATGCGGTGGGACCGGGCGATGCGTTGCTGATCTGCGGCAAGGGCCACGAGACCGGACAGATTGTCGGCGACACGGTGTTTCCGTTTGATGATGCAGAGCAGGCCAGCGTTGCGGTCGCGGCCTTGGATGGGAAACTGGCATGACGCTTTGGACACATGCGGACGCGGTTGCGGCGACAGGTGGGACATCCACCACGGACTGGACTGCCGATGGCGTTTCGATTGACACCCGGACCTTGCAGCCGGGTGATTTGTTTGTGGCGTTGAAAGCCGCACGCGACGGGCATGATTTCGTGGCGCAGGCCTTGGCAAACGGGGCGGCGGCGGCCCTCGTCAGCCGCGTGCCGGAGGGGGTGCCGGACGACGCGCCCTTGCTGATTGTGGAGGATGTGCAAGCCGGGTTGGAAGCGCTGGGGCGCGCGGCGCGGGCTCGGACGGGGGCCAAGGTGGTCGGGATCACCGGGTCGGTGGGCAAGACCTCGACCAAGGAGATGATGCGCACCGTACTGGGCGCGCATGGGGCGGTGCATGCCGCCGAGGCCAGCTATAACAACCATTGGGGTGTGCCGCTGACCCTGGCGCGGATGCCTGCAGAGACGGATTTCGCGGTGATCGAGATCGGGATGAACCATCCCGGCGAGATTGCGCCGCTGAGCAAACTGGCGCGGCCTCATGTGGCGGTGGTGACAATCGTTGCGCCCGCGCATCTGGAAGCGTTCGAGAATATCGAGGGGATCGCGCATGAAAAAGCGTCGATCTTTGACGGGCTGGAACCGGGCGGCACCGCGATCTGGAACGGCGATCTGCCGACCAGCGCGATCCTTGGGGCCAAAGCCGCCGCGACGGCGCGGACCAGCATCTCCTTTGGCGAATCCGACGCGTGCGACATGCGCGTGACGTCGATTCGCGAAGGCGACGGGCATTGCGTGGCCGAAGCCGAGATGTCCTCGGCCAGCCTGCTTTACAAGATCGATGCGCCGGGACGGCACTTTGCCCTGAACGGCGCGGCGGTGCTCGCGGTGTGCGAGGTGCTGGATCTGGACCGCGCGCTGTCATTGGCCGCCATCGGGCGCTGGCATCCGGGGGCAGGGCGCGGGGCGCATGTCATCGTGACGCTGGACGGGTCGGACCCGAACGCGACGCTGGCCCTGTTTGACGATGCCTATAACGCCAACCCGGCATCCACCGCGGCATCGCTGGCAGTTCTGGCGGCAGCACCGGTGCAACACGACATCGGACGGGTCAGTCGCGGACGCCGCATCGCGGTGCTGGGTGATATGAAAGAGCTGGGTCCAACCGGACCCGATCTGCATGCCGGGTTGGCCGATCTGGACGCCACCAAGCAATTGGACCTTGTCCATTGTGTCGGCCCGCTGATGCGGCATTTGCATGATGCGCTGCCCGAAGCACAACGCGGTTTGTGGTGCGACACGGCGCAGGACATGGCGGCGCAATTGCCCCGTCTTCTGGATGCCGGGGATGTGGTGATGGTCAAGGGATCGCTGTCGATGGGGCTGGCGCGCGTGGTTGACGCCATTCGGAATATGGGCGAAGGCGGCCCGCGCGACGCGCTGGAAGGATCTTGAGTATATGTTGTATTGGTTAACCGCTCTGTCGGACGGGGGCGATTTTTTCAACCTCTTTCGCTATATCACCTTTCGGGCAGGGGGCGCGTTTCTGACAGCGCTGTTGTTCGGGTTCCTGTTCGGACGTCCGCTGATCAACGTGTTGCGCAAGCGACAGGGCAAGGGCCAGCCGATCCGCGAAGACGGACCTGAGGGCCATTTTTCCAAAGCCGGAACGCCCACGATGGGGGGATTGCTGATCGTCGGCGCGTTGCTGACCTCGACCCTGCTTTGGGCGCGATTGGACAATCCGTTTGTCTGGATGGTGCTTTTTGTCACCATGAGCTTTGCGCTGATCGGGTTTGCCGATGATTACGCCAAGGTGTCCAAGCAAAACACCGCAGGTGTGTCCGGTAAGGTCCGGCTTTTGCTGGGTTTTGTGATTGCAGCCCTCGCCGGGTACTGGGCCGCGCAGTATCATCCCGAAGGGCTGACCAACAAGCTGGCCTTCCCGGTGTTCAAGGACACGCTGTTGAACTTGGGCTATCTCTTTGTGCCTTTTGCGGTGATCGTCATCGTCGGTGCCGCCAATGCGGTGAACCTGACGGACGGTCTGGATGGGTTGGCCATCATGCCGGTGATGATCGCGGCGGGCACGCTGGGCGTCATTGCCTATGCCGTTGGTCGGGTCGATTTCACCGAATACCTGGATGTGCATTACGTGCCGGGAACCGGCGAGATCCTGATCTTTACCGCTGGGATCTTCGGCGGCGGGCTGGGGTTCCTGTGGTATAATGCGCCGCCCGCGGCGGTGTTCATGGGCGACACCGGGTCTCTGGCTTTGGGCGGCGCGTTGGGGGCGATTGCGGTGGCCACCAAACACGAGATCGTTCTGGCGATTGTCGGTGGGTTGTTTGTGGTCGAAGCGCTGTCGGTGATTATCCAGGTGCTGTATTTCAAGCGCACGGGCAAAAGGGTGTTCCTGATGGCCCCGATTCATCACCATTATGAAAAGAAGGGCTGGGCCGAGCCGCAGATCGTGATCCGGTTCTGGATCATCTCGCTCATCCTGGCGCTGATCGGGCTGGCCACGCTCAAGGTGCGCTGACGCGCGCTGGTTTCTGGCGCGGTTGGGGTCGCAACGCGGACCATCAAGGGCGTGCTGTTGTGGCGTCCTTGCGTGTGCATATTTTTAAAAAGAAGAAGCGCAGGCTGTTCAATTGGCAATGTGTCAAGTAAAGTTGACACATTGGGTTGATTGGAGAGTCGGACAATGGATGGCGGACGCGTTGGGCTGAGAGCGCCCGAACTGGGAGGAGCGCCGCGGTCCGGCCTGTGTACCGATTGTGGCGTGTCGCGGATAGGCGATGGCCGGGCCTGCGGGCGGGCCTGCCAGTTTATTCAGCCGGATTACGAGACGTTGGAACAGCGGATCCACGGGCGGCTGGTGGGCGCGGCGGATGAGGCGTTTTTTGGTGTCACCCATGCCATGTACCGTGCGCGGCTTGAGCCAGCAGCAGAGGGGGCGCAATGGACCGGGTTGACCACGGCCCTTGCGGCAGAGCTGTTGCGGGCAGGGGCGGTGGACGGGGTGATTGCCACGGCGCCGGACCCTTCGGATCGTTGGAAACCGATGCCGGTGATCGTCACGGACGCGGCCGAGATGGCGCAGTGCCGGGGGATGCGCATGGGCTACGGGCCCTTGCTGGCGCTGCTGGAGCCTGCGCGCGAGATGGGATTGCGGCGTATCGCGGTGATCGGGGTGCCGTGTCAGATCTATGCCTTGCGGGTGCTTGAGGCCGAACTGGGGTTTGACGAGATCACGGTGATCGGCACGCCCTGTTCGGACAACACCACAACCGAGAATTTTCATACCTTTCTGGGGCTGCTGGAAGACCAGCCCGAAACGGTGTCCTACCTGGAGTTTCGCGCCGATTACCGGGTGGAGCTGCGCTTTAGTGACGGGCGCGCGCCGCGCTTTGTGCCGTTTCTGAAGCTGCCCCTGTCGGACCTGCCGCAGAATTTCTTTCCGATGACCTGCAAGACCTGCGTGGATTACACCAACCGGTTGGCGGATATCACCGTCGGCTACATGGGTGGTGATGGCGATCAATGGTTGATCGTGCGCAATGCGCGCGGGGCGGCGGTGTTGGACCGGTTGGGCGACCGGGTGGTGACCTCTGCCCTGACCGACAAAGGCAAGCGCGCGGCGGCGGTCACAGGGTTTCTGGCCAATACCGAACGCGCGGCAGGGGGATTGCCGTTGCGCCGGATGCCGGATTGGGTGCGGCCCATCGTGGCGTGGCTGCAGCCGCGCACCGGGCCGCGCGGGTTGGAATTTGCCCGCGCGCGGGTCGAGATGAAAGCGATCGAGACGATCCTGCATCTGCGTCGCGCCCATCCTGCCAAAATGAAGAACATGGTGCCGCGTCATGTCTGGGCACTTGCCGCGCGCTATGGTTTGGTGCCCAAAGACGACGAACAGCGCGATGAGAGCTAGGCTCTGATTGCGTGATCTGAAACCGCGCGTTAGGGAGGGGCGCAGAACGAGGACCACCGCCTATGACGCGTATTGCCCATATCGAACTGGATGACGGCAACCTGCCGCCGCCAACGCCCGAGATCGAACAGGAACGCCGCGTGGCGATGTTCGACCTGATGGAGCACAACACCTTTGAACTGCCTGACCGGGACGGACGGCCTGTGCCAAGGGGCCCCTATAATGTGGGCCTGTCGATCCGTGACAAACGGCTGGTGTTCGATGTGACAACCCAAAGCCACGATAAGGCGGCCGAATTTCATTTGTCGCTGACGCCGTTCAAGCAGGTGGTGAAGGACTATTTCCAGATCTGCAAATCCTATTTCGATGCGGTGAAGACCCTGCCGCCCAGCCAGATCGAAACCATCGACATGGCGCGGCGCGGCATTCACAACGAAGGCGCGCGCATTCTGCAAGAGCGGTTGGAGGGCAAGGTCGCGGTGGATGATGATACCGCGCGCCGCCTGTTCACGCTGATCTGCGTGCTGCACTTCGGGGGTTAAGCGTGGGGGCGTTGCCGCAATCGATCCTGTTTTGCTGCGACCATAACGCGGTGCGGTCTCCGATGGCCGAAGGCATCATGAAGAAGCTCTATGGCTTTGAAACCTATGTGCAATCGGTTGGGGTGGTAAACGACCTTGAGATTGACGGGTTTGCGATTGCGGTCTGCGACGAGATTGATGTGGCGCTCAGCCGTCACCGGTCGCGCAGCTTTGACGAGTTGGAAGAAAACGGCGAGGCGCTGTCGGGGTTTGACCTGATCGTCGCGCTGTCGCCCGCATCGCAACGCCGTGCGCTGGATCTGACGCGGTTCTATCATCTGTCGGTGGAATACTGGCCGATCATGGATCCGACGGGTCTGGGCGAGACGCGCGAACAGAAACTGAATTCCTATCGGCAGACACGGGACCAACTGATGGATCGCCTTCGGAACAAATGGGGAGCAGCCGCATGACACGTGCAACGATTGAACGATATTTTGATGCCTTTAATCGCAAGGATATCGCCGGGATGGTGGATTGCCTGTCCGACGATATTGCGCATCACGTAAACGAAGGCGACGTGCGCATCGGGCGCGAGGCTTTTGAGGCGTTTTGCCAGCATATGGCACGCTGCTATGACGAGACATTGACCGAATTGGTGATCTTTGACGCCGAGGACGGGACACGCGGCGCGGCGGAATTCATGGTCAACGGCACCTATCTGGAAAGTGACGCGGGCCTGCCGCCGGCGACGGGGCAGGGGTACCGGTTGCCCGCCGGGTCGTTCTTTTCGATGCGGGATGGCAAGATCACCCGCGTGGTGACCTATTACAACCTGAGTGACTGGATCAAACAGGTCTCGTGATGCGGGTCGAGGTGCTGACCGGGGCGGCGCTGGATGTCGCGCTTGAGGATGTCGCGGCCTTGCGCATCGCGGTGTTCCGGGACTGGCCGTATCTTTATGATGGCGATCTCGACTACGAGCGGGCCTATCTGGACACCTATCGCAAAAGCAAGGATGCGATCCTTGTCGGCGCCTTTGACGGTGCGCGTCTTGTCGGTGCGTCAACCGGGACGCCGATGGCTGATCACGCCGATGATTTTGGCGCTGCGTTTGCCAAGGCAGATATCCCGTTGAGCGACGTGTTTTACTGTGCCGAATCCGTGTTGCTGCCCCAGTATCGCGGGCACGGCATTGGGCATCGGTTCTTTGACACCCGCGAAGCGCATGCCCGGCATCTGGGTGCGCGCTATTCGGCGTTTTGCAGCGTGGTGCGGCCTGACGATCATCCGCTGAAGCCGGAGCAGTACCAATCGCTGCACGGGTTCTGGCGCAAACGCTGGTACACACCGTTGGACGGGGCGGTCGCGCAGTTCCGTTGGAAAGACGTGGACCAGACCGAGGAGACCGCCAAGCCGCTGCAGGTCTGGATGCGCCATTTGGAAAAGGATCCCGCATGAAGATCGCAACCGCCGCTTATCCGATGGCGTTTTTGCCGTCCTTTGACGCTTATGCCGACACGCTGGAACGCTGGGTTCGGGAGGCGGCCGGGACCGGCGCGCAATTGTTGGTGTTTCCGGAATACGGCGCGATGGAGCTGGCCACGCTTGCCGGGCGTGATGTCGCGTATGATCTGGAGCGGTCTTTGCACGCGGTGTCCGAACACGTGCCCGCAGCGGATGATGTGCATGCGCGGCTGGCGGCGCAGTATGGGGTCTACATTCTTGCGGCTTCAGCCCCGGTGTTTGATCCCGAATTCGGGGACCGACCGGTCAACCGCGCGCGGTTTTTTGCACCCAATGGTAGCCGGGGGCATCAGGACAAGCAGATCATGACCCGATTCGAGCGTGAAGAGTGGGGCGTGCGGGCGGGTGGGCCGCTCAAGATCTTCGACACGGCCCTGGGCAAGATCGCGATTCTGATCTGTTATGACAGCGAATTCCCGCTGTTGGCCCGCGCGGTGGCCGAGGCGGACCTGATTCTGGTGCCGTCCTGCACCGAAGCCCTGACCGGCTATTCGCGGGTGCGCATCGGAGCCATGGCGCGGGCGTTGGAAAACCAGTGTGTGACGGTCATGTCGTCAACGGTTGGGGCTTGTGATTGGTCGCAGGCGGTGGATGAAAACACCGGAATGGGCGGGGTTTTTGGCCCGCCCGACACCGGATTCCCGGCCACGGGGGTTCTGGCCGAAGGCACGCTCAACGCACCCGGATGGACCTATGCCGAGGTTGATCTGGCCAGCATTGCCCATGTGCGCGCCGACGGTGTCGTGCTGAACCGGCGCCATTGGAGCGACCAAGAGGGACGTGACGGTATTGTCGCAACGCAGCATCTGGGCTGAATTGCCCTTGATAATTGGCACGATTGCCCCCATTTAGTGGCGCGTCCCGAAGTTTGACGGGACGATGAACAAAGGAGAAACCATGGCCAAGGAAGATACGCTCGAATTTCCCGGTGTCGTTAAGGAACTCCTGCCTAACGCGACGTTTCGGGTCGAGCTGGAAAACGGCCATGAGATCATCGCGCACACGGCAGGCAAAATGCGCAAGAACCGCATCCGGGTTCTGGCAGGCGACAAGGTTCAGGTTGAAATGACGCCGTATGATCTGACCAAGGGTCGGATCAACTATCGCTTCAAGTAAGCGTTCCATGAAGCTCGTGCTTGGGTCCGGCAGCCCCCGGCGGCGCGAGCTGTTGGCGCAGATCGGGGTCGAGGCGGACGATATTCGCCCGCCCGACATCAACGAAGACCCGCGGCCGCGTGAATTGCCGCGCCCCTATTGCGTGCGGCTGGCGCGTGAAAAGGCCATGGCCATCCCGGCTGGGCCGGATGAAATTGTCCTGTCTGCCGACACGACAGTTGCGCTGGGGCGCAGGATTCTGGGCAAACCCGAAGATGCGGCACAAGCGGCGCAGTTTCTGTATGCCCTGTCGGGGCGGCGACACCGCGTGGTGACGGCGATTGCTGTCCGGCGCGGCGACCGCCTGTGGGAACGCGACGTGGTCACACAGGTAAAGATGAAATCCCTGAGCGACGCCGAAGTGAACGCCTATCTGGCCAGCAACGACTGGCAGGGCAAAGCAGGCGGGTATGCCATCCAGGGACCGGCAGGCGCGTTTGTGCCATGGATCAGCGGCAGTTTCAGCGCGGTTGTCGGCCTGCCACTGGCCGAGACCGCGCAGCTTTTGGTGGCGGCGGGATACCCGCTCTATGAGGGTCGAACATGAAGGGCACGACGATTGCACTCGACCATATCGGCAACCGCGAAGCCGCGGCGCTGATGGTGGACGGGCTGCTGCAGGATTTCTTTGTGGCGACCGACCTGCCGGCACCGGGCACAATCTATCGCGCGATTGTCGAACGCCCGATGAAAGGGCAGGGCGGCATGTTCCTGCGCACGCCTGATGGCACCGCGTTTGTCCGGCAGGTCAAGGGCCTGTCCCCGGGGCAGCCGCTGTTGGTGCAGGTCACCGGATATGCGGAACCGGGCAAGGCCATTCCGGTCACGGCGAAAGTGCTGTTCAAAAGCCGCTACGCCATCGTGACGCCCGATGCGCCGGGCATCAACGTGTCCCGCCGGATCAAGGATGACGACGCGCGCGAAGCGCTTTTGGCCGTTGCACACGAGATCATGGATGCAGGCCAGTTTGGCCTGATCCTGCGGTCGTCCTGCGAAGGGTCGGACGCGGACGAAATCGCCGATGACATTGCCGCGATGGCCGATCTTGCGACGCAGGTGATGGCCGACAAAGACGGCGATGCAGAGCTGTTGATCGAAGGTGATGGGCCGCACCTGCTGGCGTGGCGCGAATGGACGGACAAAGCCGAGATCGACAACATCGATGGCAGTTTCGAGCGCCATGGCGTTCTGGACGCGGTGGACCAGCTGACATCGCGCGATGTGCCTCTTGGCGGGCCTGCGTCGATGGCGATTGAACCGACCCGCGCCTTGGTGGCGGTGGACGTGAACACCGGTGGGGACACCAGCCCGGCGGCTGGGTTGAAGGCGAATCTGGCCTCGGTCAAAGACCTGCCGCGCCAGCTTCGGTTGCGCGGGTTGGGCGGCCAGATCGTGATTGATCCGGCCCCGTCGGCCAAGAAAGACCGGCGTCAGATCGAAAGCGCGCTGCGGGCGGCGTTGAAGCGCGACAGCGTCGAAACGGTGTTTGTTGGATGGACCCCGCTGGGGCATATTGAACTGCAACGCAAACGTGACAGGTTGCCTATGAGCATGGTGCTGACATGAGCTGCCCGATTTGTGGAAAAGACACGCGCCCCGAGGTGCGGCCGTTTTGTTCCAAACGCTGCGCCGATGTGGATCTGGGCCGCTGGCTGACCGGCCACTACGCGGTGCCGTCCGAAGATCCGGACGACATCGAAGCGGCATTGGAGGCCGCAGAGGCCGCGCAACCCCCCGAAGACAAGCTGCACTAGCATCTTGCCTCGGGCGATACGCGTGGTAGGCCTTGGGGCATGGATGACGCCCTTTCCAAACCGTTTGATCCCCTGATCCGACCCGCCGGGCTGGGCGGGGTTCTGGTGACGTTTGGTGATGGCCTGAGCGAACCCGCCAATCGCGCGGCGCTGGCCTTTTCCGCAGCGGTGGACCGCGCAGGCATCGCCGGGATCGAGGAATGCGCGCCGTCGCTTGTGTCGGTCTTTGTGCGCTTTGATCCGCTGGGCGTGTCGCTGGATGCGGTCACGCGCGCGCTCACCGATCTTTTGCAAGAGCAGGACTGGCACGCCGCGCCGCTGCCCCAGGGGCGCCGATTCATTCGCGTGCCGACGGTCTATGGCGGCGATCTGGCCCCGCAATTTGACGAGTCCGCTGCTGCGGCGGGGCGCAGCCGGGACGACGCGCTTAAGGACCTGTCCGAGGCGCGGGTGCGGGTGCAGACCATCGGCTTTGCACCGGGCCAGCCCTATCTGGGCCTGCTGCCCGAGGCGTGGAACATTCCGCGCCAGACGAACCTGACCCAAGCGGTGCCCGAAGGCGCGTTGGTGCTGGCGATCCGGCAATTGGTGCTGTTTTCGGTCACCAATCCCACGGGGTGGCGGCATGTCGGGCAAACCGCGTTAAAGCTGTTTCGGCCTGACAGCGATGATCCGTTTTTCCTGCGCCCTGGCGACGAGGTGCAGTTTGTGCCGGTGGACCGTGACGTGCTGGAAAACGCGCGCTCTGACCCCGATGGCGGGGCCGAGATACAGGTGATCCGATGACGCGCGCGCTGATTGTGCATCGCATCGTGCCGGGGGCCACGGTTCAGGATATGGGCCGCACCGGGTTTCTGGCCTTTGGCCTGTCACGCGGCGGCGCGGCGGACCGGTTGGCGCTGGCCGAAGGGGCGGCGCTGCTGGGCCAGTTACCGTCCTCTGCGGCATTGGAATTGCCCGGATCAGGCGGCGTGTTCGAGGCCACAGCGCCGCTGCGTATTGCCCTGACGGGGGCACCGATGCGCGTGACGCTGGACGGCGAAACCCTTGCCTGGAACGCGTCTCATATGCTCCCGCAGGGAGCAATGCTTGAGATCGGCGCGGTCACCTCTGGCAGTTACGGATACCTGCATGTGGGTGGGGGATTTGCCACGCAAACCCGCCTTGGCGCGCAGTCGGCGCATCTGGCGGCCGGGGTTGGACAGCCGGTTGTCGCAGGCGATCATGTGCCCGTGGGTCCGGATGCCAAGACAGAGGTGGGCCTGACCCTGCCTGTTGATCCGCGCTTCAGCGGCGGGGTGCTGCGGGTTATGGAAAGCTTCCAGTCCGACGTGTTTGACGCCGACACGCGGCTGCGGTTCGGCCAGACCGCGTTTCACCGCGATGCGCGGGCCAACCGGATGGGGATCCGGTTAAATTCGGACGGCGATGGGTTTTTTGCCAAAGGTGGCTTGAATATCCTGTCCGAAACCATCGTGCCGGGCGATATTCAGGTCACCGGCGATGGCGCGCCGTACCTGCTGCTGAGCGAAAGCCAGACCACCGGGGGATATCCCCGCATCGGCACGGTGATTCCCGCCGATCTGTCCCGCGCGGTGCAAACCCCGCCGGGGGGCAGCATCACCTTTGACTGGGTGTCGCGCGCCGATGCGCTGATCGCGCAAGAGCGCATGCAGGCCTATCTGGCGCAGTTGCCCAAGGCGGTGACGCCGCTGATCCGCGACCCGGCGCAGATTCGCGATTTGCTCAGCTACCAATTGATCAGCGGGGCCACCGCAGGTCACATCGAAGAACAGGAGCCTTAACCATGCATGTCGATCTGAACGCCGATATGGGCGAAAGTTTTGGGCCGTGGCCGATGGGGTCCGATGCCGATTTGCTGCAGGTCATCACCTCGGCCAATGTGGCCTGTGGTTTTCATGCCGGGGATTGGGACGTGATGGCCCAGACGATGGCGCTTGCGGTCAAGAATGACGTCGGGATCGGCGCGCATCCCGGATTTCCCGATCTGCAGGGTTTTGGCCGGCGACGCATGCAGCTGGGCCATGACAGTCTGCGCAATCTGGTGCGCTACCAACTGGGCGCGGCACAGGCGATGGCCGCGTCGGTGGGGGGCACCGTGCGGCATCTCAAACTGCACGGCGCGTTGGCGAATATGGCGTCTGAAGATCAGGCGATGGCGACGGCCTGTTACGAAGGCGCGTTGTCGGTGGACCCCGACATCATCATCATGGTGCTGGCCGCCACCGCGCAGCAATCGGCGGTCGAGGCGCTGGGCTGCACCTGGGCGGGCGAAATCTTTGCGGATCGTGCCTATAACGACGATGCCACGCTGGTGGACCGAAGCCTGCCGGGTGCGGTGATTCATGATGCGGATGTGGCGGGGCGTCGAATGGTCGGCATGGTCAAAGCCGGGGCGATCATCACCGAAAGCGGCAAACATATCCCGGCGGCGGTGGACACGATCTGTCTGCATGGTGACGGGGCCACAGCCGTACAGATCGCCCGTACGGTCCGGACAAGTCTGGCCGATGCGGGTGTGTCTTTGAAACAGTTCAAAGGCCGTCAGGGCGCGATCAGCAGCGCCTGAACATCCGCCACATTGGTACCCGTGGCTTCGGTGATCAACAGATCGCCCGCCGCCGCAAGCGCTGCGTAGCTGTCATTGTTGGCGAGCAACGCCTCAAGATCGACACCGCTGGCCTTGGCGCGGTGTATGGTTCCCGCGTCCACCAGCCCCCCGGCGGCATCTGTCGGGCCATCGCGCCCGTCGGTGCCACCTGACAGGAACACCCAGGATTGCGGCTGATCCGTTGCCGCGCGGGCCACCCGCAGGGCCAGTTCTTGATTGCGCCCGCCGCGTCCGGTACCGGTGAGTTTCACCGTGGTCTCGCCGCCAAACAAAAGGGCCGTCGGTGCGGTCACGGATGTGAACGCCCGCAGCACCTGTTGCGCGGCATCGCCAACATCTCCGACCAGCGCGTCACTGACGATTTCTGCTTCAAGACCAAGCGCTTGTGCCTTGTCTGTCATTGCCTCAAGCGACAGGCGGTTCGATCCAACCAGCGTATTTGTCGCGTCAGGGAGCGGAGCAGCAGGGTGCTTTGCCGCCTGCTCAAGATGGGTTTGAATCGAGGCGGGGCACATGGACCAAAGCCCCGATGTGGTCAGCAGGTCAATCGCCTCGGTGGCTGTGCCAATCGGGCTGACGGTGGGGCCAGAGGCAATGGCGCGCAGGTCGTCACCGATCACGTCGGACAACAGATAGGCGTGAACGCGGGCCGGTGCGGCAAAGCGCAGGAAGCCGCCGCCTTTGAGAAGGCTGACTTGCTGGCGAATCAGGTTCATCTGCACGATGTCCAGCCCGGCAGACAGCAGCAGGTCATTCAGCCGCGCCTTGTCCGACAGGCTGACCCCGCCTGGCGGGGCGGGCAACAGCGCGGACCCTCCGCCCGAGATCAGCGCAATCACCCGGTCGCCCTCTTTTGCGTCCGACAGCAGCGCCATGACCCGTTTCGCCGCCCGTGCGCCTGCGTCATCGGGCACCGGGTGGCCTGCACGCAGGACATCGACACCGGGAAGGGATTCGGCGTTTTCGTGATGTGTGACCGCCAGTGACGCGCCAACATCGTGAAGCGCATTTAGCGCCGCGCGCAGCATGGCAGGCGCGGCCTTGCCGATGGCGATCACGATGGTCCGCCCGTCGGGGGCCGCAGGTGGCGGTGGGGCAATCTGAAACCCACGGTTTACGGCAACAGCCGGGTCGGCCGCTGTGACGGCGGCGTCAAAAAGCTGCCGGGCGTGGGTTCGAAGCGAAGCAACATCAGTCATGCCGACATAAAGAGGCAAGCAGGGTGACGAAGTCAAACAGGTGTCCGGTGATTTTGTGAAAGTGGTGGGCGACCTAGGAATCGAACCTAGCGTGCGTCTCCGCGAGGGAGTTACAGTCCCCTGCCACACCTTGCGGCCTGTCGCCCACTGACGTCAAAGGCCCGGCCCTTGGCGTGAGCGGGTGATTACAATTGCCCCCTTGCGGCGTCAACAGGAAAATCCCATCAAGCGCAGAGCGATTTTCGCAGCGGAATTAAGGGGGCTGATATGGCCAAAAAACCGAAATGGGTGGTGGCCAAGGAGCAGTCCAGAAAAGCGGCTGCGGCGGAAACCGTGTGGCTGTTTGGCCTGCACGCGGTTCGCGATGCCCTGATGAACCCGAAACGCGAACGGTTGCGTCTGGTGGTCACACGCAACGCGATGGACAAGCTGGCCGATGCGATTGCCGAAGCGGGGATCGAACCCGAAATGAGCGATCCGCGCAAATTCGCCGCCCCGATTGATCCGCAATCGGTCCACCAGGGGGCCGCGCTTGAGGTCAAGCCGCTGAACTGGGGGCGGCTGGAAGACATCGCCGTCAGCGAAGGCGAGGGGGTTCCACGGATTCTTCTGCTGGACCGGGTGACCGATCCGCACAATGTCGGCGCGATCCTGCGCTCGGCCGAGGTGTTCGGCGCGTCGGCGGTGGTGGGCACGTTGCACCATTCCGCGCCCGAGACCGGGGCCTTGGCCAAGACAGCATCGGGCGCACTCGAACGCCAGCCTTACCTGCGCGAACGCAACCTGGCGGACGCGATGGAGCGTCTGCGGGCGCTGGGCTATCTGATCTACGGCCTGGATGGAGAGGCCGAGCAGACGTTGGAAGACGCGATTGCCGATGTCCGGGACCGGCCCATCGCGCTCGTGCTGGGGGCAGAGGGGCCGGGGCTGCGGCCCAAGACCAAGGATACCTGCGATGCCTTGGTGAAGATCCCGTATGAACGGGCCTTCGGGTCGCTGAACGTGTCCAATGCCGCAGCGGTGGCGCTTTACGCCACACGCCAGTGAACTTGCGATCCGGGCAGTGCGTGCCAATATCCTGAGCAAAGGAGACGCTATGCCCCAAGGCACGAAAATCGCGACATGCTGTTATTGCGGAACGCGCGCGGCGCTGGTTCTGCGCGGGAAAGAGCGGCACGAACTGTCCTGTGCGGCCTGTGGTGCGCCGTTGCACGACATGAAGATGCTGCGGTCCGACGCGGTGGAGACGCCGGTGTCCAGCCGCGATTACGCCCCGAACCGGCCCAAGCCGAAAAAGCGCAAGGCGGGCGTGACGCCTTTGCCGGCATGGGAACGCAAACCCGGCGCTGGGAAAAAGAAGAAACGTAAAACCCTGGCCAAACGGTTCTTCGAGGAAGCGTTTGACGTGATTGAAGACATCTTTGACTGACGGGGACGTGTCCCCCCGATTGACGTGCATCCGCGCGACGTTGCGCTGGTCAAGCTGCGTTGGGTGATTTAAGTGCGACCCTGAAAAGACGGAGGTCCCCGCGTGACGACATTTGAAAACCCCGGTCCGGTCGAGGAAAACTGGCGCGATGCGATTTCTTCGGTGGAAGAAATCATCGAAAACGCGCGCAACGGCAAGATGTTCATCCTTGTGGACCACGAAGATCGTGAAAACGAAGGCGATCTGGTGATCCCGGCGCAATGGGCGACACCCGATGCGATCAACTTCATGGCCAAGCACGGGCGCGGGTTGATCTGCCTTGCGATGACGTCGTCGCGGATCGAGGAGCTGGGGCTGGAGCTGATGTCGACGAACAATTCGTCCCGGCATGAAACCGCGTTCACCATTTCGATCGAAGCACGCGAAGGGGTGACCACGGGGATTTCTGCGGCAGATCGCGCGCGGACCGTTGCCGTGGCGATTGACGGCACCAAGGGCGCGCAGGACATTGCGACGCCGGGCCACGTCTTTCCGCTGCGCGCCAAGAATGGCGGTGTTCTCGTGCGGGCCGGTCACACCGAAGCCGCTGTGGATGTGAGCCGCTTGGCGGGTCTGAACCCGGCGGGTGTGATTTGCGAGATCATGAACGAAGACGGCTCTATGTCGCGGCTGCCCGAGCTTGTGGCTTTTGCGCAATTGCACGGTCTGAAGATCGGCACGATCAGCGATCTGATCGCCTATCGCCGTCGCAACGACAACCTTGTGCGGGTGCGCCAGCAGGAAACCATCCGGTCGGAGTTCGGCGGCGAATGGGACATGCGCATCTACACCGACGAAACCCACGGCGATGAGCATATCGTTCTGACCAAGGGCGATTTGTCCGGCGACGACCCTGTGCTGGTGCGGATGCACGCGCTGGATCCGATGCTGGACGTAGTGGGCACCGGCCCGAACGGGCGAGCACATGAGTTTCAGCATGCGATGCAGGTGGTGGGTGAGGCCGGGCGCGGCGTGGTTGTGCTTTTGCGGGACACCTCGATGAAGCTGGACACCGGCGATGACGTGTCCCCCAAGACGCTGCGGCAATACGGGCTTGGGGCGCAGATCCTGTCGTCGCTTGGGTTGTCGAAGCTGACATTGCTGACAAACTCACCGACGCCCAAGGTTGTTGGGTTGGATGCCTACGGGTTGGAAATCGTCGGCACGCAGAAAATTTCGGAGCTGGGCTGATGGCGGCAGCGATTGAACATTACACACTTGACCGGCCCAGCTTTGACAAGCCGGTCAAAATCCTGATCGTGGTGGCGCCCTATTACAAGGATATCGCGGACCAGATGATCGCCGGGGCGCGGGCCGAAATCGAAGCCTGTGGTGGCACCCATGACCTGATCGAAGTGCCCGGTGCGTTGGAAGTGCCCACCGCCATCGGCATCGCGGAACGTCTGTCGAGTTTCGATGGCTATGTCGCGCTGGGCTGTGTGATCCGGGGCGAGACGACGCATTACGAAACCGTCTGCAACGACAGCTCGCGCGGGATCACGCTGCTGGGCTTGCAGGGGCTGTGCATCGGCAACGGTATCCTGACGGTCGAGAACATGGCGCAGGCGCAGGCGCGGGCCGAGGTTGCGGGGCAAAACAAAGGCGGTGGGGCGGCCGCTGCTGCCTTGCACCTGATTGCGCTCAGCCGTAAGTGGGGCGCGCAACGCAAAGGTGTTGGGTTCGTGCCGCATGGCGACGAATACCAGATCGCCAGCGCCTCGAAGGATCCGGACATCGCATGACCTCTTCTGCGAAGAAAAGCAAAATCGACAAGAAACGCCAGATGCGGTCCGCGTCGCGGCTTTACGCCGTGCAGGCGCTGTTCCAGATGGAACAGTCGGGCCAATCTGTTGACAAGGTCGCCGTAGAGTTTCTGGACCACCGTTTCGGGCTGGCGCAGGGCGACAGTGAAGAACTGGTTGAAGGCGATGTGGATCTGTTTCGCCGGATCACCAACGAAGCGGTGAACTATCAGGCGAAGATCGACCAGATGACAGACCGCGGATTGGTGGCGAAATGGCCCATCGCGCGGATCGACCCAACCCTGCGCGCGCTGTTCCGGGCGGCGGGATCGGAACTGGTGGCGTCTGAAACACCACCCAAGGTGATTATTTCGGAATATGTTGACGTGGCACGCGCGTTCTTTCCCGAGGGAAAAGAACCCAGCTTTGTGAATGCGGTGCTGGATCACATGGCGCGCGAGGCACGGCCAGAGGCGTTTTGACGCTCAGAGCGGGTGCGCCGCTTTGAATTTGCCTGCGGGTGTCCTATCTTCAGATCAGGAAGCGAGGGACATCATCATGCCCGATCTGGTCAAAATGTACATTCGACACAGCGTTATTGGTTTTATCCTGTCCGCAGTCTTCGTCACGATGCTGTTGTATTTCAACGTCGTGAACCTTTGGCACCTGGTCACACATTCGGATGTCGGATTTCTGGCTGTTTTCCTGCTTTGGCTGTTTAACGGTATCGTTTTTGCGGGGGTTCAGTTCGGCATCGCGGTCACGTTGATGCGGTCGGATGACGACGATGATGATGACGACGATCACCGGGGCCATCCCGTTGGCCTGACCCCGATCCCGGTCGAGGCAACAGCGCCGCGCCGGACCTTTACCGGGGTACGCCAGGGATAACGCGGCGGGACCACACCAACCGTGCGGTTCTCTCATTCCCGAGGACCTGTATATACAGGTGGGCGTCGGGTAACCGGACCAGGATCCGGACAGAGCCAACTCCCTCGGAATTGCTTAAGGCCACCGGAATGCAACCTGTCACGAGAAGGGCAGAACCCGCCTGACGCACACCTAAGCCGCGAGGTAGCCCACGACAAGGGGTGTGACACGAAACATGTGTGATCTTTCTTGATTTTTGTTCACACTTTGTTCATGCTTTTGCCATGCGAGACGATCTTCTTCCCGGACAGTTTTTAGCGCGCGGTGTGTGCCGCCACCTGGCCAGTCACGGCTTTTCGGTGATCGAGGAATTCGTGCCAGACCGGGGCTTGCGCGTGGATGTGATGGCGCTGGGTCCGAAAGGCGAGGTGTGGGTGGTCGAGTGCAAATCCTCCCGCGCCGATTTTCAGGCGGATCAGAAATGGGAAGGCTACCTGGATTGGTGTGACCGCTACTTCTGGGCGGTGGATCTGGAGTTTCCGACGGAATTGTTGCCACTGGAGTCCGGATTGATCATTGCAGATGGCTATGACGCCGAAATCGTGCGGATGGCCCCGGAAGACAAACTGGCAGCGGCGCGGCGCAACAAGCTGATTCGCAAATTTGCCACCCATGCCGCGCGCCGCCTGCATGCGCTGCGCGATCCGGATGCGCAGCTTAGCGCTTGGGCTTGACCTTCTGCGCGGCCTGCGCGGCAAGCTTGATCTCTTCGGCGATTTCCTCGGCCTCCTCGGGAGAGAAGTCCATCGGGATCTCGATCCCGTCCGCCAGCACGAACAGGCGCACCATCCCCAGATCGGTTGGACCAATCTGAAGATTGGCTTCGATGTCGCGTTCAGTGTTGATGCCCATGACCGGTCTCCGACGGATTGACGTTCAGCGTCGAGGGCATAGACCCGGCCCGCTTGTTTTGCAAGTTGCGCCAGCTATGCTGGACACATGACGCAAAAAACCATGCTGCGCCTTTATACACCCGCGGATCACGATTGGCTCGTGACGCTACACCGGTCGCATTACGCCGCGGCCGAAGGGTTTGATGACAGTTTCGGTGATTTGGTCGATGACATCCTGAGCCAATTCGAACGCCAGCATAATCCCGATTGTGAACGGGGTTGGGTAGCCGAACGCGATGGCGTGCCGCTGGGCAGCGTGTTTTGCGTGCGGCTGGACAACCGGACGGCCAAGCTGCGGCTGTTTCTTCTTGCACCCGAGGCGCGCGGGTTGGGTCTGGGCAAGCGATTGCTGGAGACTTGCATGAATTTTGCGCGGCAGAGCGGGTTCAAGCAGATGCGGCTGTGGACCCATGAAAGCCACGAAGCAGCCTGCGCGCTGTATCAGAAATACGGATGGACCTGCACGTCTTCCGAGCCGGTGCACAGCTTCGGTGTTGATCTGGTCGAACAGGCGTGGGAAGTCACGTTATAGACGCAGATGGGTCTTGCAATGGCGGAACCGTCCCGTTATTTCGCCCCTCAGTGCCGACATAGCTCAGTAGGTTAGAGCGCTTGATTGTGGATCAAGAGGTCCCCCGTTCGAGCCGGGGTGTCGGTACCATCTTCACTCTGTTTCGATCTGGATGGTTTGCATCAGCCGCCCGCTGTCACGTGCAAAGATCAGGATCTCGTCCGTTTCGGTAACCACCGCGTACCAGTTGCGCGCCTGGGTGAACGCCGTGGCGGTTGTGCCGTCGGGCAGGGTGATCATATCGGGCAGGGGGGTCGCGGATTGATTGTAACGGATGACAATCAGCGCGGTGATGAGTATGACCCCCGCGATCATAGTCACAGTCAGGGCCGTCACCAGCCGTCGCAGAAAGCGCAGGTTGGCCGGTTCTTCGGTCTGTTCTTCGGGGGCGTTGTCCATGTCTGATCCCATTCTGAGCGTCACCATTGGCGCATCACCGCCTGCGCGTCTTGATAAGGCGTTGGCGCGGGACGTGCCAGAGGCGGCGGCGCTGTCGCGGACGCGGCTGGCGCGGTTGATTGCAGAGGGTGCCGTGTCGTGCCGTGGCGTGGTTCTGGATGATCCCAAGGCCAAGGTGGCGGAAGGCGACGTGATTGACGTGGCCGTGCCGGTGGTCGCAGAGAGCCACATTGCCGCCGAAGAGATCGCGCTGGACATCCGCTACGAGGATGACGACCTGATCGTTGTCATGAAACCTGCCGGCATGGTGGTGCATCCGGCACCGGGCACGCCGTCCGGGACCTTGGTGAATGCGCTGCTGCATCATTTTGATGGGCGGTTGTCTGGTGTGGGCGGTGTCGGCCGTCCGGGGATCGTGCACCGGATCGACAAGGACACCAGCGGGTTGCTGGTGATCGCCAAATCGGATCGTGCGCATCACGGGCTGGCGGACCAATTTGCGGCGCATACGGTGGAACGTGTGTATTCTGCCTTGGTCTACGGGTACCCGGATGTGGGCGATCCGCGACTGCGCGGGGTGCGCGGCGTGTCGATGGAGCCGGGCGCGGTGATCCGCATCACCAGCGATCTGGCCCGGCACAAGACGGACCGGCAAAGGCAGGCGGTGTTCTTTGGTCACGGCAAACATGCGATCACGCGGGCCAAGGTGGTGGAGGCTTTTGGCACACCGCCCACCGTGTCGCTGGTTGAATGCCGTCTGGAAACCGGGCGGACACATCAGATCCGGGTGCATATGGCGCATGCCGGGCATGGGTTGATTGGCGATCCGGTCTATGGCGGGCGGCGCAAAGTGGCCAAACAGGTGTTGAGTGCCGAGGCGATCGCGGCTGTGGCCGCGTTTGACCGGCAAGCCTTGCACGCGGCCATCTTGGGGTTCGTACATCCGGTGACCGGCGAAACGCTGCGCTTCGAAGCAGAGTTGCCTGCGGACATGGTGGAACTGATCACGCTTTTGCGCGTTTGAAACAAACGTCCCATGTGCGTGAAAGCACTGACATCTGCCTGACATAAAGGTCTGTGCGCGTTACATAAGTGTTAACGCAATCATGCGACACACTTGAAACTGACCCTGCGCGACACCATCTTGAATGTTAAGCGCATAAACATTGGAGGGACATGGGTATGGCGAACTATGCAAATCTCCCGGCCCCGTCGCCGGAAGCTGGCCTGAGCCGCTATCTGCAGGAAATTCGGAAATTCCCGCTCTTGGAGCCGGAAGAAGAATACATGCTGGCCAAACGCTGGGTTGAACAGGAAGACACGGAAGCGGCGCACAAGATGGTGACATCGCACCTGCGATTGGCCGCCAAGATTGCCATGGGCTATCGCGGCTATGGCTTGCCGCAGGCCGAGGTGATCTCGGAAGCGAATGTGGGCCTGATGCAGGCGGTCAAGCGGTTCGACCCGGAAAAGGGCTTCCGTCTGGCGACCTACGCCATGTGGTGGATCCGGGCGTCGATCCAGGAATACATCCTGCGGTCGTGGTCCTTGGTGAAGCTGGGCACGACGTCTGCGCAGAAGAAGCTGTTCTTCAACCTGCGCAAAGCGAAGTCCAAGATCGGCGCGCTGGAAGACGGGGATCTGCGGCCCGAACACGTGGCCAAGATCGCAACAGACCTTGGCGTGACGGAAACCGAAGTGATTTCGATGAACCGCCGGTTGTCGGGCGGGGACGCGTCCCTGAACGCGCAGGTGGGGTCGGACGGCGAAGGGTCCATGCAGTGGCAGGACTGGCTTGAAGACGAAAGCGCGGATCAGGCGGGCGATTACGAAAAACGCGACGAGCTTGAGGCGCGGCGCGAATTGCTGGCGCAGGCGATGGACGTGTTGAACGACCGCGAGAAAGACATCCTCACGCAGCGTCGATTGGCCGAAAAGGCCGTGACGCTGGAAGAACTGTCCGGTCAGTACGATGTGAGTCGCGAACGCATTCGCCAGATTGAAGTGCGGGCGTTCGAGAAACTGCAAAAGCGGATGCGCGATCTTGCGAAAGAGCAGGGCCTGCTGACCGCAACCTAAAACAAAGCTGCGTTTCTTCAGCGACGCGTCGGGCCTGTGCCCGGCGCGTTTTTTTTGCTACGCGGGTGGCAAAACTGGGGGAGAGCGCGATGAAACCGATCCGATGGGGTATTTTGGGGGCCGCCAAATTTGCGCGGGAACAGATGGCCCCGGCCATCAACGCGGCAAAACATGCGGACCTGTCGATGCTGGCGACATCCGATCCGGCCAAGGCGGCCCCGTTTCAGGCGATTGCGCCGGGGTTGCAGGTGACAACGGGCTACGAGGATGTCCTTGCCGCCAAGGAGATCGACGCGGTCTACATCCCCCTGCCAAACGCGCTGCACGTCGAATGGACGCGCAAGGCGCTGGAGGCCGGGAAACACGTGCTGACGGAAAAGCCCATCGCGATGCAGGCATCCGAGATTGACCCGCTGATCGCGCTGCGCGACGCAACCGGGCTTGTGGCCGCCGAGGCCTATATGATCGTGCATCACCCGCAATGGCAGGATGCGCGACGGCTGTTGGCGGAGGGCGCTATTGGTGATCTGTTGCGCGTGAATGCAACCTTTACCTATGACAACAGCGGCGATCCCGGCAACATCCGCAACACGGTCGCAACCGGGGGCGGCAGCCTGCCGGATATCGGAGTGTATACGCTGGGCTGCGCCCGGTTCGTCACCGGGCAAGAGCCGCGCGCGGTACGGCACGCGGATATTACGCGCGAAAACGGCGTCGAGGTGCGCGCCGAAGTGATCGCAGAATTTGACGGGTTCACGCTGACATCGCTCACCTCCATGCGGATGGCGCTTTACCAGAGCGTGACGTTCCACGGCACGGAGGGCGTGATGGAACTGCCGGTGCCGTTCAATCCGCTGGGATACGGAGACGCTGAATTGCGAGTACTGCGCAAGGGTGCGCCAACAGTGGTGCACCGGTATCCGGGCGTGAATCACTATATCCGCCAGGTCGAAGCCTTTGGCGCCGCGGTGCGCGGAGAGGCACCATACCCATGTCCGCTGGAATTCAGCCGTGGCACGCAGGCGTTTATCGACATGATCTGGGCTGCTGACCGGTAAGCGGGGTTTTCCGAGACCTTTCCTGCGCGAACTCAAGCCGAAGGCACCGTGCATCGCCAGACCGCCCCGACCGAAGGTCGGATCGCCATCCCGCGGTCTGACGATGCGCTTTGTCTTTAGAGTTGTTTCGAAGGGAAAGTGTTGTCCGGGCAAAGGTGATTGGCTGGGTTGCAACAAATGGCGGCGTTGAGCCCATTTTGTCGATTACTGCAGTTTGTTTCAATGTCAGCTTTTCAGAAGGGCCTTGCTTTCCATGAGAAGTGCATCCAGCAATGTTCAGCCGACCTGACGTCTACAATAGTCAATAGCATCCCGGAAGGTATCAGTAAGCTCTGTGCGTTCCGCCGGAGAGCTTGAGGGTACGCGAAAATACAGTGATTTCGGCACATAATCAATTTGGCACATGTCACCTCCCCAGCATCGTTGACCAAAGCGCTTTCGAAACCACCGACGCGTGGAACTTGATGGGTTATCAACCCGGTAGATCGCCGTCGCCTTTTCCTCTGTCACAAAATAGCTGAATCCTGCCCCGTCATCTTCCTTCCCTGGGGTAAGGAAGAAAACCGAATTGTTTCCATGAAGAGCCGGAAGAGAAACTGTTGTGCTTGTTGAAATGATAGACCGATCCGGAGCAAGCCGAAGCGTTTCGACCGTGAGAGTGCAGTTGGAGACACTGGCCTTTGTGATATCCACCTTTGGTTTCTCAGCCTCATGGTTGATCAACCAAATGAGCTTCGTTATGGGATCTTCAGTTTCAGAATAAGCCGTTGAATTGCCAACCAAAAACATGCCAGCGATGCACGCTGTCAGTATGGTCGTAAAGTACCGCTGGGACATGTCGGACCTAACTTAGTCGTTTGACACTTAGTGCAACGTTGGCGTTTCACGGAATCAGTATAGCCAGTTTCCAAAAAAAAGCAGCCATTCAAACTGGCGGACGCAATGGCAGCAAAGTCCGCCAAACTGACATTGTGAGCAGGGTGGGTTCATTGCGCTTGGTGTCGTAGCAAAGAAAAAGGGCCGATCTGCAGATCAGCCCTTTTGATGTTACGCGGCGTTGGTGTTGGCCGGTTTCTTTGCTTTCTTGGCCGCGGGCGGATCGCCCGCGTTGCTGTCGATGAAATCAAGCACCATCGGACGGATGTTGTTGCGCCAGCTTTTGCCCGCGAAGATGCCGTAATGGCCCGCGCCGGGTTCGACATGGCTGGCCTTCTTCTCGTCCGGAAGACCGGTGCACAGATCAAGCGCCGCGATACACTGGCCGGGGGCCGAGATGTCATCATTCGCGCCTTCGACGGTTTTCACGGCAACCCGTGTGATCGCGCCGAAATCAACCTTGTGACCCGCCACGACAAATTCGTTCTTGGCAATCTCGCGGCGTTTGAAGATGCGATCCACCGTCGACAGGTAGAACTCTGCCGGCATGTCCATCACCGCAAGGTATTCATCGTAGAACCGGTTGTGTGGGTCGTGGTCTGACGACTCTCCGCGCATCACGTTCTGGATCTGGTCCGAGAACGCATTGGCGTGACGCTCGCCGTTCATCGAAATGAAAGAGGCAAGCTGCAACAGGCCGGGATACACCATGCGGCCCACGCCCGGGTACTTGAACCCGACGCGCTGGATCATGGTTTCTTCGAGCTGGCCCATCGTGACCCGGCGGCCGAAATCGGTGACGTCGGTTGGCGTCGCGTCCGGGTCGACCGGACCACCGATCAGGGTCAGCGTGCGTGGCTGGGCATCCGGATCGAGTTCCGCCAGGTAGGCGGTCGCGGCAAGCGTCAGCGGCACCGGTTGGCACACGGCAACAACGTTGGTGTCCGGCCCCAGTTCCTTCATGAAGTCCATCAGGTAGAGGGTGTAATCCTCAACATCGAACTTGCCTGCACTGACGGGGATGTCGCGTGCGTTGTGCCAGTCGGTCACATAGACTTCGCAGTTCACAAGCAGCGATTTCACGGTAGACCGCAGCAGTGTGGCGTAGTGCCCGGACATCGGCGCAACAAGCAGGATCTTGCGGGGCTGTTCCTCGCGTCCGGCGACGTTGAAATGGATCAGATCACCGAAAGGACGTTCGACCAAAGTCTTAATCTCGACCAGGTGATCGCGACCGTCTTTACAGGTGAAAGTCCGAATCCCCCAGTCTGGTTTGACAACCATCCGTTCGAAGGTGCGTTCGGTCACTTCACCCCATGCGGCCATCCACTGCATCGCGGGATTTGGCATCATCGCCCAGGCCGGATAGGACGCCATCGTTCGGGCTGTTGCGCCAAGCCATTGATTTGTATTGCGAAACGTTTCCATGAGATCGTAAGTCATCATGTAGCGCATAGAGGCGTCTCCTTAAGACAGGCCCGAAAAATCGGGCCATTTAGTCGCTTTGCCTCCCACTGCGTGCGACGTTATTCTGCATGGCAGCATAAATACGGGGGAATATTGGCCATGACAACCAAAGACGTTGCCGCACCAGAAATGAGCGCGGAACTTGAGGCCAATTTGCAAAAGATCGAAACGCTGACGCAGCGGATGATGACGGCACTGTCGAACAAGCGCCAGATCAACCCGTCGCTGCACGCGCCGGACGCGTCGCTGTTCGGGGAAGCGATGCAAAGCTACTGGCAGGAATGGCTGCAAAACCCAGCCAAGATCCTGGAGCATCAGATTTCGTACTGGGGCAAGTCGGTTACACATTATGTCGAAGCGCAGCAGGCCTTGGCCAAGGGAAAGCTGCAGGCCCCGGAAGACCCCGGTCCCAAGGACCGGCGGTTCCAGAACCCGCTCTGGGATGAACACCCGTACTTCAATTTCATTAAGCAACAGTATCTGATCAACGCCGAGGCGATTCAGACGGCGGTCAGTTCGATCGACGACATGGACGGCCTGGAAAAACAGCGGCTGAAGTATTTCGCGCAGCAGATCGTCGATATGTTTGCGCCGACCAACTTTCTGGCGACCAATCCCGACGCCTTGCAAAAGGCGCTTGAGACGGATGGCGAAAGCCTTGTCAAAGGTCTTGAGAACCTCGTGGCTGATCTTGAGGCGAACAATGGCGAACTGGTGGTGCGCCTTGCCGATGAAGGTGCGTTTGAGATTGGCGAGAACATCGCCACCGCCGAAGGCGAGGTTGTGTATCGCAACCACATGATGGAGCTGATCCAGTACAAGCCCACCACGGAAAAGGTGCGCGAAACGCCGGTCGTTCTGTTCCCGCCCTGGATCAACAAGTATTACATCCTCGACCTCAAGCCGCAGAACTCCTTCATTCGCTGGGTGGTCGATCAGGGGTACACGTTGTTTGTGGTCAGCTGGATCAATCCGGATGAAAGCTACAAGGATGTGGGGCTGGAGACCTATATCGAAGATGGCTATCTGCGCGCCTTTGACGAAGTGATATCGATCTGCGGCGTCGAGAAGGTCAACGCGATTGGGTATTGTATTGCGGGCACGACGCTGAACCTCACGCTGTCCTTGTTGAAACAGCGGGGCGACAAATCTGTCAAATCGGCGACGTTCTTTACCACGCTGACGGATTTTTCGGATCAGGGCGAATTCACCCCGTTCCTGCAAAACGACTTTATCGACGGGATCGAAGCCGAGATTGGCGATGCCGGGATCCTCAAATCCTTCATCATGGCGCGCACGTTCAGTTACCTGCGGTCCAACGACCTGATCTATGGCCCCGCAATCAAAAGCTACATGATGGGCGAAACGCCCCCTGCGTTTGACCTTCTGTACTGGAATGGCGACGGCGCGAACCTGCCCGGCAAGATGGCGGTGCAGTATCTGCGCGGGCTGTGCCAGCGCAATGAGTTCGCCGAAGGCACGTTTGAGCTGATGGGCCACACGCTGAGCCTGAAAGACGTCGATGTGCCGCTCTGCGCGATTGCCTGCGAAACCGACCACATCGCGGCGTGGAAGGATTGTTATCGCGGCGTGCAGCAGATGGGATCGAAATCGAAACAGTTCATCGTGTCCGAATCCGGCCATATCGCCGGGATCGTCAATCCACCCAGCAAAAAGAAATACGGGCATTACGTGAATGACGACATGACGCTGTCGCCCGATGACTGGCTTGAAGGGGCAGAGTTTACCGAAGGCTCGTGGTGGCCGCGCTGGGAAGGCTGGCTGGCCAAACGGTCAGGCAAATGGGTCAAGGCGCGCATACCGGGCGACAAGAACCACCCGGTTCTGGGCCCGGCACCCGGCACATATGTGCGGATCAAGGCCGTCGCGTAACCCTGCGACCTTTTTTCATGCTGCAGTGCAGAAAAACATCTTGAAATGCTGCGCTGCAGCATCTAGATAGGGTTCATCTGCAGAACAGCGGGGTGGGCCCGCAACGCAGGAAAGGATTTAACGATGGCTAAGACACCTGACATGACCGCGACCCTGAAAGAAATGATGGGTGCATTCCCGGTTGACACGAAGGCAATGGAAGACGCTTTCAAAACAACAGCAACTCTGAACGAGAAGCTGTCCTCTGTTGCTCTGGAAGCAGCCGAGAAGTCGACAGAAATCTCTGCAAAGTGGACAAAAGACACGCTCTCCAAGCTGAGCGACATGTCCAAAGCAAAGACAGAGCCTGCTGACTACGCAAAAGCAATGACAGATTTCGCATCTGCTCAGGCTGAAGTTGCTGCCGAGAACATGGCCGCATTCGCCGAGATCGCGAAGAAGGTCCAGATGGACACAGTTGAGCTGATGATGGCCGCTGGCAAAGACATCTCCGAAGATGCAACTGCCGCTGTCAAGAAAGCGACCAACGACGTGACAACAGCTGCCAAGAAGGCATCTGCTGCTGCGAAGTAAGCTGCCCAAAGAATTAGCGTTCTCTCCTCCCAATCTGGAACGCTATATTCTGGCCGGATCCCTTGTGGATCCGGCCTTTTTTTGTGGATTGGCTGAATTGCCGCCCTGCAAAGTCCGGTTTGATGTGACCAGTGCTTTCTTTTTGTGCTGCATGTGCTTAGGCTGCATTGCAGCAAAGACAACTCGGGGAGGGGACCTTGGCTGAATCGAACACGCCGCTGCTGATCAAACGGTATGCGAGCCGCCGTCTCTACAACACCGAAACCTCTGACTATGTGACGCTTGAAGATATCGCGAGTTTCATTCGCGACGGGCGCGAAGTGCAGATCATTGACCTGAAATCCGGCGATGACCTGACGCGTCAGTATCTTCTGCAGATCATCGCCGAACATGAAAGCCGGGGGGAAAACGTGTTGCCCACCAACGTCTTGAACGATCTGGTGCGCAGCTACACGACGCAGGCCACCAGTGCCGTGCCGCAGTTTCTGGCCGCCAGTTTCGAGATGTTCCGCGACAGCCAGTCCAAGTGGATGGAGAAGATGAACCAGGCCAACCCGATGACGGGCGTGCCGGGGTTCGAGGCAATCCAAGCGCAGCAAGAGGCGTTCCTCAAGGCGATGACGGGCGGCATGGCCGGCACATGGTCGGGCCCATCACCCGACAGCGACGGGACCCCATCGGCTGCTGCAGCGCCGCAAGACGGGGATGATCTGGACGAGATCAAATCCCAGCTGGCGGAGCTTCAGAAGAAACTGTCCAAGCTCGACAAGTGACCTAAACGCCCAGGCGATCCCGCATCGCGTACCACGACATCGCCAGCGACAGGATCGGCGTCCGGAACAGGCCGCCGCCGGGAAACGGGGTGTGGGGAATGGCATTGAAGGCGGCGAAGCCTTCGGATGGTCCGCGCGTTGCTTCGGCCAGCAGTTTTCCGGCCTGAACCGCATTGCCGACGCCGTGCCCGGAATAGCCCGACGCAGAAAACACGTTTGGTTTGACCTGCGCCAGATAGGGCATGCGCTTGATCGTGATGGCCAGCGTGCCGCCCCAGGCGTAGTCGATTTTGATATCCTTCAGATGCGGAAAGACCGTGGTCATCGGCTTGCGCACCAGCGCGCGGATGTCCGACGGAAAGCGATAGCCATAGGTTTCGCCGCCACCAAACAGCAACCGTTTGTCATGGCTCAGGCGGAAGTAATTGACGACAAAGCGCGAATCCGCGACCGCAACGTCCCGCGCCAGAACATCCCGAGCGGCGTCGCCCAGGGGTTCGGTGGCCACCACGTAATTGTTGATCGGCATCACCCGGGCTGTCACCGACCGGTCCAATCCGCCCAGATAGCCGTTGCCGGCAAGGATCACCTGATCCGCCACCACGTGCCCCGCATCGGTCCGGACGATGGCCTTGGATCCGTGTTTGATATCATGCACGTGGCTGCGCTCGTGGATGCGGACACCCGCGTCCGACGCGGCGCGCGCCAATCCAAGCGCCAGTCGCAACGGGTGCAGATGCGCCGCCCCCATATCGAGAATACCGCCCTTGTAATCCGGGGACGGGCACACCGCCTGAAACCCGTCATGATCCAGAACCTCGATTTTTGAGTAATCATAGGCTTTGGACAGATGGTCCGCGTAGGCATGCAGGTCGGACACATCCGTTTCGTGCGACGCCGCCCATGCGATGCCGTCTTTCAGGTAGCAGTCAATGTCGTGTTTGCGGACCAGATCGCGGACCAACGCCTTGGCGTCTTCGCCCAGATCCCACAATTTGCGCGCGGCGTCGGCTCCAACCATCTTTTCCAGACCGATCTGGTCTTTGCGCTGACCGGTGCCCAATTGCCCGCCATTGCGCCCCGACGCGCCGAACCCGACGCGATGGGCGTCCAGCAGCACCACGTCGGCCCCCATTTCGGCCAGATGCAACGCCGCAGACAGCCCGGTGTAGCCGCCGCCGATGATGCACACATCGGCTGTGGTCTGCCCCTGCAAAGGGGGAAACGATGCTAGCGGTTCTGCGGTCGCGGCATACCAGCTTTCGGGATAGGTGCCGCGCTTATCGTTTGAAAACAGCAGGTTCACGCCGGTATCCCTATTGCGAGGATGCGCATCGCACCACGCGCATTACACATTCAACAAAAGATGCTCGCGCTCCCACGGGCTGATGACCTGCAGGAACTCTTCGTATTCCGCGCGTTTGACGATGGAATAGACGCGGCAGAAATCCGGTCCCAGAATCTCGTGCAGGGCGTCGGCTTCGTCAAAAAGATCCAATGCCTGCCCCAGAACCTGCGGGATGTCGCCTTCGCCTTCGTAGGCATCGCTCTTGAATTGCTTGGACGGGCGCAATTCGTTGACAAGCCCAAGATATCCGCAGGCCAGTGAGGCCGCGATGCCAAGATACGGATTGCAATCCATCCCGGCGAGACGGTTTTCCACCCGGCGGCTTTCCGGGCCGGACAGTGGCACGCGAATGCCGGTTGTGCGATTGTCCCGGCCCCATTCAAGATTGATGGGGGCGGCGTGTTCCTTGACGTAGCGCCGGTAGCTGTTCACGTATGGCGCAATCACCGCGATGGCAGCGGGCATGTGGGTCTGAAGCCCGCCGATAAAGTGGAAAAACGCATCCGTTTCGCCACCTTGCGGTCCGGAAAAGATATTGCGGCCGGTCTCGATCTCCATGATCGAATGGTGGATATGCATCGCACTGCCCGGTTCATTTTCGATCGGCTTTGCCATGAAAGTCGCAAAGCAGTCGTGGCGCAACGCGGCTTCGCGGATCAGGCGCTTGAAGTAGAACACCTCGTCTGCCAGCTTGACCGGATCGCCATGCAGCAGGTTGATCTCAAGCTGACCGGCCCCGCCTTCCTGCGTGATGCCGTCAATCTCGAACCCCTGCGCCTCGGCGAAATCGTAGATGTCGTCAATCACCGGGCCAAATTCATCCACAGCCGTCATTGAATAAGCCTGACGCGCGGCGGCAGGGCGGCCGGAGCGACCCATCATCGGCTCAATCGCCTTGGCCGGGTCCAGATTGCGCGCGGTGAGGAAGAACTCCATCTCGGGGGCAACCACCGGTTCCCAACCCTTGTCGCGGTACAGCTGGACCACGCGCTTGAGCACATTGCGCGGCGCATAGGGGACAGGTTTGTCCTTGCGGTCATAGGCGTCGTGGATCACCTGCAACGTCCAGTCCCCGGTCCACGGCGCGGCCGTGGCGGTGGTCATGTCGGGTTTCAGGATCATGTCGCGTTCGATGAACCCGCCGTCTTTTTCGTCAGCCGCTTCGCCCCAGCCACCGGTGATGGTTTGAAAGAAGATCGAATCCGGCAGATGGAAATAATCCTGCCGCGCGAATTTCGAGGCCGGAACAGCCTTGCCGCGCGCGATGCCGGGCAGGTCTGCGATCACGCATTCAACCTCGTCCAGCCGCTTGCCCTCCAGGTAAAGGGCTGCGGGGGCGGGTAGGGCAGATTTCCAGTCGCTCATGTCAGGCGTCCTTCGTGGAAAAACCGGGTGAATTGTTGCGCCATCTTCGCGCTGTCCAGCGGTTGACCCATGCGCGCGGTGGCGTCCTGCATCAGGTCTTCCGGCACAAGGCCTTTGCCGCGCGTGTCGATCAATCCCTGAATGAAATCATCGGCATATTCGGGATGCGGCTGCACGGTATAGGCCTTGCCGGGATACAGCAGGGCGGCATTGGCACAAAACGGATTGCTGGCCACAACCTCGGCTCCTTCGGGGGCCTTGGTGACCTGGTCCTGATGCCAGGCGTTGATGGTCATCGTCTCCCCGCCGAAATCATAGCTTTGCTGACCGATGGCCCAGCCGCCGGTGAACTTCTCGACCGTGCCGCCAAGCGCTTGGGCGATGATCTGATGGCCGAAACACACTCCGATCAACGGGCGGTCCGCCGCGACGATGTCCCGAATGAGCGCTTCAAGCGGAGGGATCCAGTCGTGATCTTCGTAAGCGCCATGCCGCGAGCCGGTGATCAACCAGCCATCAGCGTCCGTTGCGCTTTGGGGAAAGTGGTTTTCCACCACCGACCACGTTTCAAAGGTAAAGCCGTTGCCCGCCAGAAGACGTTCAAAGAACCCCGGATATTCGCCGAAATCATCCACCAGCTCTTTCGGGGCCAGACCCGTTTGCAGGATACCAATTTTCATGGTGCACCTCGTTTATGTGCCGTGGACGCAGGGTTACACCGCGTCCAGATAAAGCGCGACTTGCTCCTCTGCGCTGAGGTCCGAGACGAAGCCCAACTCCTGACGCTTTGTCAGCGTCATGTTCCGGATCAATCCGGGTGAAAAGATCTTTGCGATCTCGGCGCTGTTTTCAAACCGGTCGATCGCGTCGGTCCAGTTTGTCGGGATTTGCGGAAGGTCATGCGCATAGGCATTGCCGGTGATCGGGGCGGGCGGTGTGCGCTTTTCTTCGATCCCGCTCAGCGCCGCCCCCAGAATGGCCGCAAGTGACAGGTAGGGGTTCACGTCCCCACCCGCGACCCGGTGTTCGATCCGACGCGCGACCGGGGCACCAGACGGCACACGAATGGCCGCCGTGCGGTTCTCATAGGCCCAGGCCACACCTGTGGGCGCATGGGCATTGGGAACCAGCCGGTCATAGCTGTTGGCATGCGGGGCAAAGACCAGCGTGCTGTCAGGCATCGCGTCCAGACAGCCCGCGATGGCGTGCCGCAGCACGTCCGACCCATCGGGCCCGCCGTTGTCAAAAACGTTCTGGCCGTTGGCATCAATCACCGAAAAATGTGTATGCATACCCGACCCGGCATAGCCGTCATAGGGTTTTGCCATGAACGACGCCGCAAACCCGTTGCGGCGCGCCAGTCCCTTGACCAGCATCTTGAAGAGCCACGCATCGTCCGCCGCTTTCAGTGGGTCATCCACATGCATCATGTTGATTTCGAACTGGCCCAGACCGGCTTCGGAAATCGTTGTGTCCGCCGGGATGTCCATCGCTTCGCAGGCGTCGTACAGGTCGGAAAAGAAGTCGTCGAACTGGTCCAGCACACGGATCGACAGGATTTCCCCGGCCTTGTGCCGTTTCCCCGACCGCGGCGAGGCCGGAATGCGCAGGGTTTTCTTGCTGTCGTCGATCAGGAAAAACTCCAACTCCATCGCGACAACAGGGGTGAGGCCCAAGGCGGCATACCGTTTGACCACATCGGCAAGGGCATGGCGGGGATCACCGTCAAACGCGGTGCCGTCTTCGTGGTACATCCACAGCGGCAACAACGCGGACGGGGTGTCCAGCCACGGCATGGGGACAAAGCCCCGTTCCGTCGGCTTTAAAACCCCATCGGCATCGCCCTGCGCGTAAACCAATGGGCTGCCTTCGATGTCTTCGCCCCGGATGTCGAGGTTGAGAACAGACAAGGGAAACCGTGTGCCGCCATCCACAGCCTTGTCCGCAAACCGCGCGGGAACGCGCTTTCCGCGGGCAACGCCGTTAAGATCTGAAGCGGCCACACGTACAGAACGGACCTCTGGATGGGACCTGAGCCAAGTGGCGGGATCGGCTGACATGAAGCCTCAAGAAATAATTTGATCAAATTAAGGGATACCCAGCGGATCGGCCTCTTGGCAAGAGGGATTCCGCGAATACCGCTGACTTTCAGGTCTCGGGGCATGTGCGTGCCGGGTGTTGGAACCGGAATAACCCCGCGTCACCGGAGGCCGTCAGGGGATCCGGTTCGGCACCGCCAGATACGCGTCTTTCGTCGCCGGGCAGAGGTCGTACAGCCCAAGCGTGTCGCGTTGTTCCGGCGACAGGTCCGAAATGGCGGCTTTCAACGCGGCAAAGACGCGGGCCGCATCGGTGTTGCGCCCGCAGATAAACGGCATCGCTGGCGTTGGCGCGGTGTGGTCAAGGACGCGCAGACCGGTGGCCCATGAATCCCACCGCTCGATCATGCGCCAGCTATTGCCATCAATCGCGGCGATGTCGGCGTGCCCATCGGCCACGGCACGGGTCGACTCCCGATGGCTGCCGCTGATCTGCACCGTACCGAGCGGTGCGCCTGACCGCGCCGCAAACTGGTGCAGGGCATTGTGGCCGGACTGGCTTTGGTGGTCATTGATCACCGGGGTCTGCAACAGCTGTTCGACGGGGCGATTGTCATCGCGACGGGCAATGATCGCACTGTTGTAAAAACCGGGTGGACAAGAGGGCAGCCGGAAATCAGGCGCTCCAACCAGCGTCACCTGCGTATGAAGCCGCAGCGAAAATGGCAGGCCGCAAGTCTGGGACAGAACCAGATCCGGGTCGGTCCACGCCCCCTCCAGCGGCACATCGCGGCTTAGATGGCAGGGGGCGTCGCCCAAGTAACCAGCCACCGCAGCCCAAAGCGCGTCATTCGCGGCAGCGGTTTCTGAACGGTCATACATGGGCAGGGTGGCAATCACCCGGCGCGGCTCACCTTCTGGCGGGCCAGCGCGCTGTCGCGGTCGTTGATGCCCAGGAAATTCGCCACCATGCGCATCAGCGCGTCTTCTTCCGCGTCGCGTTCGCCATCCGCAAGTGCCACCTGCCACAGGGCTTCGATCACGCCGATGCGGTCCTCATAGGGCACCGCATCCTTGATCGCGCGCGTGAACCGGACCGTGTCGGGCGCATCCGCCTCGATCGCTTCGGCATCACTGCGCAATTGCAGCGCATCCGCGTCTGAAAGCCCGTACCGTGCCGCGCTGATGCGGTCGATCCGGTGTTTTTCATCCTCTGCATAATCCCCATCGGTCCGCGCGATGCGCACCAGAAGTGCGGTCAGCGCCAATCGGGCATCATCATCCTGCAAAGGGTCGGGGTCGGGTGCGGTGAGCCGCTTCAGAAATTCGCCAAACATACCGGTCGATATAAGCGCCGCTTTGCAATTCGCAAACGCTTTTAACCGGCAAGGTCCTCGACCTCGTACAGGATATCGTCCAGCGCCACCCCACCGGGGTCGGTGTTTTCAATCGTCACCGCCGCCACGCCGTAGCCGCTGCGCCAGGCCAGTGACATCACGCCCCGTCCCAACGGCAGGACAAACCGGGTGAGCACGCGCGCGTTGACATCGTAAAACGTCACTTCCGCCGCGCGCGGCATCGGGCGTTGGGCCAGCGGATCGGGGTATTCGGCGTGCAGCCGCAACCCGAACGCAAATTGCGGATCGTCAAAGGTGAACGCGATGCTGCCTTCACCCCGCCCATCCGCCCCGGCCAACCCCACCGGACCCAGCGGAAACAGCGCGTTGGATCCGAACCCGTCGTGATACGCAATGGTCAGGTTCTGGCCCGACTGGCCCGGGATCACCCGTGGCGGCGCACCGGGCAGGCCGACAAGATGGTCAAACCGGCCATAGTCGGTGGTCACCTCCTCGATCCCCTGGCCCAGCAGTTTCTCGGCAATGGACAGACCCGGCGCGCGCCAATGGTGATCGAAATTGATCCCCGGCTCGGTGACGCGGGGCAGGCTGTCAAAGGTCTCGATCCGGTGCGGCTGACTGCGCAGGCTGTCATAGGGCACCTTGCGCAGCTCATTGGCCCCGGCCGCGCCCGCAAGGAATGTCAGGATCAACGCCGCGCGGATCATGCCGCTTTTTTGAACAGCGCGCTCAGCGCCGCCAGTTCCGTCTGCAACCCGTAGGGCGGGTTCACCACAAACAATCCGGAGCCAACCATCCGGTGCCCGTCGCGGGCCGGCGGGAACGCAACTTCATGGGTCAGCGCGTCGGGAAAGCGCGTCTTGAGGTCGGCCAGCATCGGTGTGTGCGGCTGCGACGTCAGGATCGGGTACCAGAGCATCAACACCCCCACATTCCACTTCCGCGCAAGGGTGGACAGGAACTTCGGCAAAACTTCGTATTCGGTTTTCACCTCGTAAGACGGATCCACCAGCATCAACCCGCGTCTGGGCGTCGGCGGACACAGGCTCTGGGCCATCTCCAACCCGTTCTGTTTATACACGTGCACGTTCGGCGCGCGCAGGTTCTGGCGCAGATGCGCGTGCTCTTGCGGATGCAATTCCGCCAGATGCAGCGTGTCGGTGGGCCGCAACAGCGCATGCGCCAGGGCAGGCGAGCCGGGATAGTGATCCGGGTTACGCGCCAAAGCCTGCAGGTAGGGATGCGCCTCGGGGAACGCCGCGCGCAGACGGGTGATGCCCGCCGCCGCCTCGCCGGTCTTCACCGCCTCTGGCGCGGTCAGATCATACAGCCCCCGCCCGGCATGGGTTTCGATGTAACTCAGCGGTTTGGGCTTGCGCGTCAAATACGCCAGCGCCGAGGCCAGCGCCGCGTGCTTGTGCACATCCGCCGCGTTTCCGGCATGGTAGAGGTGTTGGTAGGAGAGCATGGGCGAAGATTAAGCGAGATCATAGGCAGGCGGTAGGGGCGTCGATGTCCCATGGTGGGTGGCGGGCAAATGCCCGCCCTACGGGGTATACAATCCGTGCACCCGGCGTGGAGCAAAACGCCCTGGCGCGGACAGCGGCGAAGCCGCAGCGCCATCGCCAGACCGCCCCCCGGGCTGGCGATTTGGAAGGGCTGGGCGAGACGTTCATTCTGCGCACGGATTTGGTTGAGATAAAGCGCCGTCGTTCGGTGGACGGATCGCCATCCCGCGGTCTGGCGATGGCGCGATTTGTGTCGGAAGCGGTGCGTTCGAGCATGCACCCTACGCTTGTATTGCGGATCGACAAAGACCTCAGCGATAGGTCCGCAAATGGTTGGTGCCAATTTCGACCCACATTCGTCGAGCTTTCTTTTTGTTTGCGAATTTCCATTCATGCTCGACCAAGGAGAAACAACTTTGAAGGCGTTTTTCCGCTTGAACGGGTGAACAAACGAACAAGAGCAAGTCTAAGCTCTTGAATCTGTCTTGTTGCAACTTGCTTCCATATCGACGCACAGCACGCTTCATGTCTTTATCAAGTGCAACGAGAATGGCTTCGTTTAAAATGGCCGTTGCGCACACAACATCATCGACCGTACCTTCCGGCAATGCGTCATTATGGAATATTGTTTCATGGCCCGAGCTGGTTAGCCAACTGCCAACCGAGAAGGGAACTTGTGCATCTAAGAAGAATTTCAAAACTTACCTGCGCACTAAGCACTCTTTTTGAAGTGAAGAGCTGCTTCAACATCAATCTTTCTCAAAGTCGGATACTGCTCAATTATTTGATCAATAGAGTATCCCGCCTCAAAGAAGTCATGTATGTCGGATACACGAATGCGTGTTCCAGAAATGACGTTATCAAATCCCGAGCCTAAGTTTTTTCTCTCGATTCTGGCTTCCTTTGGCTTATCGTTGAGCAATTCAATTGCGTTGCGAATACCCTCGGAAACGACCTTCAATGGAATTTGCAGAATAGCTTGTTTGGAGACAACTTCTTCTTTGGTGCTTGTGCTGGGATTGTCTATGACGACTTTTTTGTTCAGTACGTAGAGTGTCGTCTTCGACCACAAATCATCACCGAGATGACGCAGTTCATTTTTTACATCTCGCAAATGCTGCAATGAAACATTCGCATCATTTCTAAGTGTATTGAGGACGCGAAGACAGGCCAAATCTCGAAAACTATAGAGACGACTATGCTTCAGCTTTTTGTCTTTAGCTCCAAATTCAGGTTCAAAAAAACCACTTCGATCCCAATATCGCAATTGGGAGCGCGAAACGCCTGACAGGCGTTCGGCCTGATCATCTGTAAACGCTGAGACTACGGGGTCGCTCATTCTTTACACATAGTATCAAAGATCGCGTTAGAAAAGAATTTACTACACCAACCTCGACACATCCTTCGCCGCCCGTACGAAATCCTTGAACAGTGGATGCGGATCAAACGGTTTTGACTTCAGCTCCGGGTGGAACTGCACACCGATGAACCACGGGTGGTCGGGCCATTCCACGATCTCGGGCAGGCGGCCGTCCGGGCTCATGCCAGAGAACTTCAGACCGGCTTTTTCAAGATCGTCCTTGTACTTGATGTCCACCTCGTAGCGGTGGCGGTGGCGTTCGTCGATGGTGGTGGTGCCATAGGCTTTGGCCACTTTGGACCCCTCGGTCAGCACCGCGTCATAGGCGCCAAGGCGCATGGTGCCGCCCTTGTCATCCTCGACCGAGCGATTGACCTTTTCGTTCCCCTGCACCCATTCCTTGAGGTGATACACCACGGGCGTAAACCGTTTCTTACCGGCCTCGTGGTCAAATTCCTCGGACCCGGCGTCAGGCAGTTTGGCGACGTTACGCGCGGCTTCGATCACGGCCATCTGCATGCCAAGGCAAATCCCCAGATAGGGCACCTTGTGTTCGCGGGCGAACTGCGCGGCCTTGATCTTGCCTTCGGTGCCCCGTTCGCCAAAGCCGCCGGGGACAAGGATCGCGTGGAAGCCTTCCAGATGTGGGGCCGGGTCTTCGCGGTCAAAGATTTCGGCATCGACCCAGCGGATATTGACCTTGACCCGGTTCGCCATGCCACCATGGGTCAGCGCTTCGGCGATGGATTTATAGGCATCCTCAAGCTGGGTGTATTTGCCCACGATGGCGATGTTCACCTCGCCCTCGGGGTTGTGGATGCGGTCGGCCACATCGTCCCACTTGGCAAGGTTCGGTTTCGGCGCAGGTGCGATCTGGAACGCGTCGAGCACCGCCTGATCCAGCCCTTCGCGGTGATAGACCAACGGCGCTTCGTAGATCGAATTGAGGTCTTGCGCCGCAATCACGCTGTCGGGCCGCACGTTGCAAAACAGCGCCAGTTTCTCGCGTTCTTTGGTCGGGATCGGTCCTTCCGACCGGCAGACAAGGATGTCCGGGGCCAGACCAATCGAGCGCAGTTCCTTGACGCTGTGCTGCGTCGGTTTGGTTTTCAGCTCGCCGGAGGCCTTGATATAGGGCAGCAACGTGAGGTGCATGAACAAACACTGCCCGCGCGGCTTGTCTTGGCTGAACTGGCGGATGGCTTCAAAGAAGGGCAGGCCTTCGATATCGCCCACGGTGCCGCCAATTTCGCACAGCATGAAATCAACCTCGTCTTCGCCAATCGAGATGAAGTCTTTGATTTCATTGGTCACATGCGGGATCACCTGAATGGTTTTGCCCAGGTAATCACCGCGCCGTTCTTTTTCGAGCACGTTGGTATAGATGCGGCCCGACGAGATGCTGTCGGTCTTGCGGGCAGGGACCCCGGTGAAGCGTTCGTAATGGCCAAGATCCAGATCGGTTTCCGCACCATCATCGGTGACAAACACTTCGCCATGTTCAAACGGGCTCATCGTGCCGGGATCGACGTTCAGGTAAGGATCCAGTTTGCGCAGCCGCACCGAATACCCGCGGGCCTGCAGCAAGGCACCAAGCGCAGCCGAGGCGAGACCTTTTCCAAGCGAAGACACCACACCGCCGGTGATGAAAATAAAGCGTGCCATGTCTGGAAACCTCCCGCGGCGCGTCTGCAAATCATGCGCTCTGCGCGGGCAAACCAACGCAGCATCACGGGATTTGAGCGATAAGGGATTCGACTGACAAAATCAAGCCGTGCCCCAAGATGATGTTACGTCAGATAAATTTGCCTCAAGACATGGTGGCGTCCCTTGGCAAAGAAAAACGCGCAACCTGATGTGGTTACGCGTTCCAAAGGCCATTCACGATGGCTTAGTCGGCGCTTGGCACCAATGGCAGGTTCGGGTCCGCCGATGACGAGGGCGGAGGCAGAAGCCCGTCCGTGTCGATATCGGTGCTGCTGTCTTCCGCCGGCGCGCTGCTGCCGCCGCGGCCGAGACGATCCATGATCGAACTGCCGGACGCGTTCTGTGCCGCGATGATCGTCAGGGTCAGCGAGGTGCAGATAAAGGCAATCGCCAACACCCAGGTCAGTTTGCCCAATCCGGTGGTCGCGCTGCGGGCGCTGACAGTGCCGCCACCGCCGCCGCCACCCATGGCGCCAAGCCCACCGCCGTCAGAGCGCTGCAGCAGAACAACGCCGATCAGCGCGAGCGCAAGAAGGAGATGGATGATAAGAACGACGTTTTCCATGGCTGTCCCGGATGTCTTTCGTGAATGGGGGGTATCTAAGGCCAAGTTGGACGTCGCGCAACCCGTTGCGACGTCATAATCGGTGCGCTGGCGCGCGCTGGTGTGTCTCGGCTCACGGCCTTCGGCCGACCGCCTCGGGCTGGGGCATGTGTGGGGCGGTGTGCGTCAGGTGACGCTGCGCTTTTCGGGGCGGTGCGTCCGGGCATATTTGGAAAAAGAAGATGGGATTATTCATCGACATCGTCGACATCCGCCTGACCCGAAAGTTTGCGGCGCACGATGGACCAGCTCAGGCCGATGCCCAAAACCGATGACAGCGCAAAGATGCCAATCCAGACGGTCAGTGTCTGGTCCTGCAGATCCAGCAGACCGAAATCATAGGCCACCCAAAGCAAGGCCCCGACGATGGCAAGGATCAACCCCATTCCGAACGCCCCGATGGATCGGAGCGTGGCGCGCAGGTAAATCACGTAGCCCACCAGCAGCACCAGTCCGGCCAGCACTGTGATCGACAGACGATCCTGCCCGTCGGTCATGGCCCAGCGGACGAAATTGTACTGCGTGGGATTATACGTCGCGGAGATCAAGGCAAACGCAAACAGCCAGCGCAGCAGGAAACCCATGGTGGAACGCCTTTCATCGACATGTGGTGGAGCGAGATGGCCCAAGCGCGAGGCCGCTGTCCAGAGGGCGCGTCACTTTCGCGGTTTCGCCTGTGGCAAACGGGCGCTATACGGACGCCGGTTTGACGAACGGGTCGACAGCAAAGGTCTTTATCATGGCAAATGTGGTGGTCGTAGGCGCTCAGTGGGGCGACGAGGGCAAAGGCAAAATCGTGGATTGGCTCTCGGAGCGGGCGGATGTGATCTGCCGCTTTCAGGGCGGGCACAATGCGGGCCACACGCTGGTCATTGATGGCAAGGTCTACAAGCTGCACGCGCTGCCGTCTGGTGTTGTGCGCGGCGGCAAGCTGTCGGTCATCGGCAACGGGGTGGTTCTGGATCCCTGGCACCTGATGAAAGAGATCGAGACGATCCGCGCGCAGGGGGTGGAGATCACACCCGAAACGCTGATGATCGCCGAGAACACGCCGCTGATCCTGCCCATCCATGGCGAATTGGACCGCGCGCGGGAAGAAGCGGCCTCAAAAGGCACCAAGATCGGCACAACCGGGCGCGGCATTGGTCCGGCCTACGAGGACAAGGTGGGCCGTCGGTCCGTGCGCGTGGCGGATCTGGCCGATCCGGCGACGCTTGAGGCGCGGGTGGATCGCGCGTTGCAGCACCATGACCCGCTGCGCAAAGGGCTTGGCTTTGACCCGGTCGACCGCGACGCCCTGCTGGCGCAGCTGAACGAGATCGCAGCGCATATCCTGCCTTTCGCCGCCCCGGTCTGGAAGGTGCTCAACGAAAAGCGCAAGGCGGGCAAGCGCATCCTGTTCGAAGGGGCGCAAGGTGCGCTGTTGGATATCGACTTCGGCACCTATCCCTTTGTGACCTCGTCCAACGTGATTGCCGGGCAGGCGGCGACGGGGGTTGGCCTTGGGCCGGGCTCCATCGAATACGTGCTTGGGATCGTCAAAGCCTACACCACACGTGTCGGCGAAGGCCCGTTCCCAACCGAACTGGACGATGCGGATGGCCAGCGTCTTGGCGAACGGGGGCATGAATTTGGCACCACCACCGGGCGCAAGCGGCGCTGCGGGTGGTTTGATGCCTGCCTTGTGCGCCAGACCTGTGCAACGTCGGGGGTCAATGGCATCTCTCTGACCAAGCTGGATGTGTTGGACGGGTTCGAGACGCTGAAGATCTGCGTCGGCTATGATCTTGACGGCACGCGGCTGGATTACCTGCCCACCGCGGCGGATCAGCAGGCGCGCTGCACCCCGATCTACGAAGAAATGCCCGGCTGGTCGCAATCCACCGAAGGGGCGCGGTCCTGGGCGGATCTGCCTGCCGAGGCGATCAAATATGTGCGCCGGGTCGAGGAATTGATCGAATGCCCGGTTGCCCTACTTTCAACCTCACCGGAGCGGGATGACACGATCCTCGTGACAGATCCGTTCGCTGACTGACGCAACACAGGAGCGGCGCATGGCCCTCAGCTACAAAGCGCGCAAGCGGTGGTCTCTGGTGATCCTGTTGATCGGATTGCCGATCTATATCGTCGCCTGTGTGACAGTGATGAACTGGCTCGACCGCCCGCCATTCTGGGTTGAGTTTGTGGTCTACGTGGTGCTGGGGATCCTTTGGGCGTTGCCGTTCAAATTCGTGTTCAAAGGCGTCGGTCAGGCCGATCCGGACGCGGGGGAGTAACGGCAAGACCAAACAGGGACGCGGGCGGCTTTCGGCGCTATACGTCCGGGGCTTTTGCGTAGCGCAGATGCCCGGTCTTCATCCAGACCGACGCACCGGCATCGCCAGCGGTGGCGGTCAATGCCTGACCGTCCGGCACGCGCAACCAGCTGCCCGTTTCCAGCTTATCTGTCCCGTCATCCACCGTGCCGGACAGGACCAGCAGTTCAATCCCGCCCGCGTCTGAGTTTGACAGCACCGCACCCGGATCAAGCTTCGTAAACGTGACCGTTTCGCGGCTGTCGGCGTGAAGGCAAGCCGTGGCAACCCCATCCGTGGGAGCCGGTAACGCCGCGTCCATGTCTTTGCGAAACTGGGTGCGGTCATCCAAGTCGAACTGCCAGAGCTTCACAAAGATGGTGCATCCCGCATCCGAGCCGGGCGTATGCGACGTGGTTGGCGGGTTGCGCACATAGGTGCCAGCCGGGTAGTCGCCATGTTCGTCCTGAAACACGCCCTCCAGCACGATGAACTCTTCGCCACCGGTATGGGTGTGCGCCGAGAACATGGAGCCGGGCGCATAGCGCACGATGGACGTCGCACGCGCCACCTCGTCACCGATGCGGTCCAGCATCCGGCGATCCACGCCTTGCATGGGCGACGGGGTCCAATCGAGCTTTGCGGAATGCACCACGACCTGCTGCGAGAAATCTGCGTTGAGCTCCATCAGGCGGTCCTTTCCAAGCGACGGTTGACCCGTACCTAGCAGTCCTGCGCGTGCGACGACAAGGTTGGGCGTTTGTCCCGGTTCAAAGAAAAAGGGGCCCGAAGGCCCCTTTGATGTCTTACCCGGCGGCGCGGGCAGAGGGTTTGAACCCGATGCTGTCTGACGCCGTAAACCGTCCGCCGCCTTTCTTTTCGATTTTGCCTTCACGCAACAACTGGCCAAAGCTGCGCAGCCGCTCTTCCCGAGAGCTTGCATCCCCTTCGGCCTGATGCAGCTTGGTCATCAATTGCGGACGCGAGAACTGATCGCGGCCTTCAACGAATGACATATAAGCGGCGGCTGCCTCCAGAAGCTCTGGCAGGGTGTTCGCGCCGGCATTTTCGGCAAACTCGGCAAAGCCTTCGCCATCTGCGCCGTCCAGTGTTTCGGACGCATCGGCCACATCGGCGCTGCGCATGACGCGGCGTGGACGGATCGGGGTGGTTGCGGCGGCGTCCTCTTCGGCATCGACGCGCTGTTCGGCCACCAACTTGAGCGGGGCAGGGCGCACAGGGGCCGGGCGTTCCGACCGGGACTGGGTCACCACCGGGCGACGCGGGCGCACCGCATCCGCCAGATCTTCGCGGTAAGGTTCTTCCTGGTCATCGGTTTTCTTGCCAAGCCCCAACAGGCGATCCGCCTTGGTGGCCGCAACAGCCGCCCGCAGATGCGCAATCGCGCTGCGGCGGCGGTTGCCTTCGGGCTCGTCCATTTCGGTTTCGGTCTGGTCGATCAACCGGTCCACCGAGGACGCGTCTTCTTCAATCGGCGAATCCGTCAGCATCGCACGCGCCGGGCTGGTGAGTTTCACAGCCTTGCGAATATTGGCTTCGGCCTCTGCCTCGGCGTCCGCGCTCAATGCGGGGGTGTCATCGTCTTCGGACTCCTCGGACAGCTCTGCGCTATCGTCCGCGACGTCGAAATCCCAATCGTCATCATCTTCGATTTCGGCCTGAAGCTCTGCCAGCTCGCGTGCCAGCTCTGCTTCCTGTTCTGCCGTCAGAGAACTGTCATCTGCACCCGGAACCGGGGTCGCGTCCGGCGCTTCGGATGTGTCTTCGACGTCATCCTCATCGTCGTATTCTTCCAGCGCGCCAGCTGCCAAAGCGGCCTCAACGTCGCTGCGCTTGGCCTTGTTGACGCGCGCCACGATGGGGCGCGGGGCCTCGACTGCGTCGTCCTCTGCGCTGTCTTCGACGGGAACAGCGTCTTCCGCCGCAAGCACGAGTGGCCCATCCGAAACAACGGGCGTGTCTTCAGCATCGTCACCGGCGTCCTGCGCCGCTGCGGCCTGAGCCTCCAGCTCTGCGATCTTGGCACGCAGCGCCGCGATTTCGTCCAGCGTTTCTGGGGCATCAACCTCGGCTGTGGCGTCATCCTCGTAAGGCACGTCCGGAAGGATCGCTTCATCTTCGTCATCGCTGTCGATTTCGTCGTTGACGAGGGCGGCAATCGTATCGGTGAAGAGGTTGTCATCCGCATCATCCAGCGCGGCCTCGGCCACCGGGGCCTCCTGCGGCGCAGGCTCAGCGGTGTCCGCATGCGCGTCGTCCAGCGCGGCAAGGCCTGCCACAACATCAATCGCGTCGTTTTCATCAACGCCGTCGCCATCCGGACCCGACATCGCGTGTTCGTCTTCGATGTAATCCGGCTCTGCCGCTGGTTTCGACGCCACCACCGCGCGAATGCGCTGGAGCTTCTCGGCCACGCTGTCTGTCACGGGCTGTGCTGCGTCGACGTCTTCCATCACCTCAACATCAGGTGTGTCGATTTCCGCGGCGACTTCGGCAGGCATATCGTCCGGATTGGACTGCGCCGCGATGAAGTCTTCAATGCTCTGGGAATCGTCCCCGGCATCCGGTGCCTGTGCCGCTTCGGCCTCTGGCTCTTCAACCTCGACCGATTCAATCAAAAGCTCATCTGAGCCGTCCAAATCGGCAACAGCGTCATCGGTCGACAGGGATATTTCTTGCGGTGCCTCGTCCTCGAGCATGAGTGCCGAAATCGCGTCGGCGTCGACATCTGTATCGTCGTCGAGGGCGACATCTAGGGAGACATCATCCTCTGCAGCCTCTGACGTGTCATCAAGCGTGTTCGCGGCAACCAGACCGGTGGCAGCCGCACCGGCTGCCGCGCCCACAAGAGCTGCACCCGTCGATGTGTCCGTCGCGACATCCCCGCGCGGCGACTTGTCCTCATCTGTCGGGCGCAGAACCAGATTTCCTTGTTCGAACCGCGCTTCCACGCGGCGTTCGATCTCGCGTTCCGCGATCCGTGCCAGCATTTCCGCATCAGGTGTCGGAGGTTCGGCCCCGAAATACCGGTCGTCCTGCGCCAGGTCACGGAAGTATTCCGCAATCGCCTTCATGGTGTCGAAAGAGTTATCAAACCCTTCCAGCGTACATGAGAAGGTACCGTAGGATACCGTGAGTATTTTATTGGAACTGACCATACCAACACTCGCTTTCCAAAATTCTGCGATGATCTGGGTGCCCGTTTACCAAGACCAAAGCATATCGAATCTGTGCCTCGGACGGTATCATTTCGTGACCTGATTGTGATCTGTTTCGCCTTTCGCCATTAATTGGCCATGAACACGGCGATTGTTTTCTCTGACGAACCAGTTTTGCTGGTTGGTGGCGCAATTGGCGACAATGCGCAGCTTTCCGAATTATTGAATGAGTTTCGAACCGTTGTCGCCGCTGACAGCGGGGCAGACTGGCTGATGCAGGTCGGACGGGTTCCCGATGCGCTGATCGGTGATCTGGATTCGGTGTCTGACGCCACGCGCGCCGCCATACCCGCAGACCGCGTTCACCATATCGCGGAACAGGACAGCACAGATTTTGACAAGGCGCTGCGTTCGATCTCGGCACCACTGGTGGTCGGGATCGGCTTTCTGGGCGGGCAGGTGGATCACCTGCTGGCTGCCATGACCGTGCTGGCGCGGTTCCCGCACCGGGCAATTCTGCTTGTCGGACAGGACGATGTCGTGCTGCACCTGCCGCCGCGGATAGAGCTGGACCTCGCGCCCGAAACCCGCGTGTCGCTGTTCCCCATGCGCGCCGTCACCGGGCGCTCTACAGGGTTGCGCTGGCCAATTGACGGGCTGCGTTTTTCACCGGACCGCCGCGTGGGCACCTCGAACAAGGCAGACGGACCGGTCACGCTTCGTATGGATGGCGCGGGAATGTTGCTTATTCTGCCGGTGCAGGAACGCGCGCAGCTTGCGACGGCTCTGGTGCAGGCTGACGGCTTATGGCCTGCTCTCTGAGCACGATATAAAGCCCCGATGCGATGGTGATCGCGATCCCGACGGAGGCCATGGTGTTCGGCAGATCGGCGAACACGATAAAGCCGATGATCGTCGCAATCGGAATCTCCAGGTATTGCATGGGGGCCACCGTGGCCGACGGCGCATAGCGCAGCGACCAGGTCATCAGCAAATGTGCCAGCGTCCCGGCCAATCCAATGGCCAGAAGCAGCGTCCACGTCACCTGACCGACCCCGGCATCCCAGGCAAGAATCGGGGCCGATACGCCCGGCACCAAAAAGATCACGGGGGCCATCATCGCCACCGCCATAACGCCCGAGACCGCCTGCAATCCAATCGGATCGGTTTCTTTGGCGATCTTGCGGGTGACCAGCATGAACAACGAGAAGTTGATCGCCACACCCAACGGCAGCAGCGCGGGCCAACCGACCTGCTGGAACGACGGCTGCACCACCAGCAACGTGCCCACGAAGCCAACCGCACAGGCGATCATGCGCCGCATGCCAACCTCTTCGCCCAGAACATAATGCCCGAGCAGGAGCATGATGAACGGCATGACAAAGGCAATCGCGATCGCATCGGCCAAAGGCAGGTAATAAAGCGCCGACACCATCATGCCGATCCCGACGATATGCAGAACAGTCCGCAGCACGGTCAGCGACAACACGGATCCGGACATCCGCCAGACACGTCCGGTCATCGCGATAATCGGGATCAGGACCAGCGCCTGAACGCCGAACCGCACCAGTAAAAGTTGCCCCAGCGACACCTTGTCGGACAGGAGTTTCGCAAGCGCGTCGCCCATCGGGGCAACCACGCAAAAGCCCAGCATGAGCAGGATACCAAGGGTGGGGCGATCTTGTGTCATTGGCAGACGCTACCCTTGGTTGTGCAAGGGTGTCAACGCTCTCCTTTTCGATAGGGTCAAAACAGCAATTTCCCGCGCCAGAACGCGGCGCTAGCAGTTGGGAATGTTGACCGCCAACCCGCCCAGAGACGTTTCCTTGTACTTTTCGTGCATGTCCAAACCGGTTTGCCGCATGGTTTCAATCGCCGCATCCAGCGGCACCAGATGCTGGCCGTCGCCCCGCAACGCAAGGCTTGCAGCCGACACCGATTTGATCGCGCCAAGCCCGTTGCGTTCGATGCACGGCACCTGAACAAGGCCTTTCACCGGATCGCAGGTCATGCCCAGATGATGCTCCAGCGCGATTTCCGCCGCGTTCTCGATTTGCTCGGGGGTGCCGTCCAGAACCGCGCACAGCCCGGCTGCTGCCATGGCGCTGGCGCTGCCCACCTCGGCCTGACACCCGGCTTCGGCCCCGCTGATCGACGCGTTGAATTTCACCAGCCCGCCGATCGCCGCTGCGGTCAGCAGAAATTCCGGAATACGCGACGGCGTCGCGCCGGGCACATGATCCAGGTAGTAGCGCAAGGTGGCAGGCAAAACCCCCGCCGCGCCATTGGTCGGGGCGGTCACAACCTGCCCGCCGGCCGCGTTTTCCTCGTTCACCGCCATCGCGTAGACGCTCATCCAGTCATTGATCGTATGCGGCGCGGTCAGGTTCATCCCGCGCTCGGCCAACAGCTTTTCATGAATGCCCTTGGCCCGGCGTTTCACGTTCAATCCACCGGGCAGGATACCGTCTGCGGCCAACCCGCGGTCGATGCAGTCCGTCATGACCTCCCAGAGCCGCTGCAGGCCGCGGTCCAAATCGTCCGCCGACCGGCGGGTCAGCTCATTGGCGCGCTTCATATCTGCAATGCTGGAATGCGAAATCGACGCCATTTCAAGCATTTCAGCGGCGGAATGGAACGGGAAGGGCACGGGCGCGCCGTCATCGGTATCCTTGCCCGCTGCAAGCTCTGCTGCGGTCATGACGAACCCACCGCCTATGGAATAATACGTGTCCTGCAGGATCACGTCGCCCTGCGCGTCGGTGGCGGACAGGATCATCCCGTTGGCGTGCCCGGGCAGGTTTGGCCCAAAGTCAAAGCGGAGGTCGGTCTCCGGATCGAACCGCAATTCCGGCAACCCCTCGGGCCGGACGGTCCGGGTTTCCCGAATCTGCGCCAGTGCGGCGTCGGCTTTTGTCGCGTCGTAGCGTTCGGGCAGGAACCCCGCGAGCCCCAGAATGGTGGCGCGGTCGGTGGCATGCCCGACACCGGTGAAGGCTAGCGACCCGTGGAGCGATGCTTTGACACCGGCAACCTGAAACGGGGCCGCGCGCAGGCGGTCCAGAAACCGGGCCGCTGCCACCATCGGCCCCATCGTGTGGGACGATGACGGGCCAATGCCGACCTTGAACATGTCGAAGACAGACAAAAACATAGCTAAACCGCGCTCCCTTCCGGTGGATTTGGCAGGCTTGGGCTGGAAAACGGTGTCGGACCGAGCCCTTCCGCCTGCGCAACCAAAGCCGCACTGTCCCGCGCTTCCACGCGGCGCGCAAGGTCAAGCAATGCGGGCCAGCGTGTCAGGTCGAACCAGCCTCTGTCCGCATCCATCGGATAAAGCGCAGGCCAGCGCAGCAAGACCGCGAGGTACAGATCGCACAGCGAAAGCGGCGCGTCGGCCTCCTGCCGGTTCTCTGCATAGCGGTCATTCAGGACCTGGAAATGTTGATTCAAACTAATGCGCGTCTGCTGCGACAGCGCAGCCTGCGCCGACGCCGTTTGGCCAGCCACCAGATGCGGATAGAACAAGCTGCGCAATTCGGCATGCACCGTGTTGGACAGGAAGAACAGCCAGCTCAGGAAGCGGCCCCGCTCCGGCGCGTCGGTCGCTGGTGACAGGCGCACGTGATCGCGATGCCGATCTGACAGCCACAACCCGATGGCGGCGGTTTCGAACATCGGCCCGTCCGCGGTTTCTAGCGCCGGGATGCGTCCCACCGGGTTGATGGATTTATAGGCCGCACCGTGCTGCGCGCCTTGCCGTCGGTCCACAAGGCTCAGCGTATAGGGCACGTGCAGCTCCTCCAGCGCCAACCGTATGATCAGCGATGCGTTGTCCGGGGCATAGTACAAGATGTAAGCGCTCATAAAGCGCTGTGTATCGCGCCGCGCGCGCCGATTGAGCCGCGAAAGCGGCGGGTGGGCGCGAAAAAACGATGCGTTTAACGCCGCTTTTACCTCTCGCGCGCAAGATCGCTGCAACTCCATTGCTGCGGGGGCGCATATGACAGAAAACATCAACAGGCTGGCGTGGTTTGCCGCGGCGCTGACGATCATCGCCTGGGCCTTTGTGCCCCGATTGGTCGAGGCGCGACCGATCTACTTTCCGAAAATCCCGGTGATCGACACCACGCTCTTGCCTCCGGCTGGCCCTGTGGACACCGCGACGCCGGATGCGTCCTCGGGGTAGGGGTCGGACCCATCCCGCACGGGCGCAGGTCAAGGCCCGGCACCGGCGATTGGCATCCCGGACAATTCGGTCTCGCGCCTTTTGCACGGACGTCCTATAACCCACAGGTGTCTGCCCCAAGGAGCGTGCTCATGTCCGGAGAATTGTCCCCAATCGACAAGGCCAAATACGTTGCCGCCAAGCGCGCCGCCGAACTGGTTGAAGACGGGATGCGCGTCGGGCTTGGGACCGGATCAACCGCAGCTTGGCTGGTGCGTCACCTTGGCGACCGGGTGCGCGACGAAGGGTTGCGCATCGCCGGTGTGCCGACCTCCACCCGCACCGCGCAACTGGCCCGCGATGCCGGGATCGACGTCATAACGCTGGACGAAGCGAAGACCCTGAACATCACCATCGACGGGGCGGATGAATTTGATGGCAATCTGAACCTGATCAAGGGCGGTGGCGGGGCGCTGTTGCACGAAAAGATCGTTGCGGCCGCCAGTGAAGAGGTGGTTGTGATCGCCGACGCCGCCAAGGAAGTGGGCACATTGGGGGCTTTCCCCCTCCCGATCGAGGTGATCCCCTTTGGCTGGACCACCACGCAGATGCTGGTCGAGGAACTTTTGGTGTCAACCGACGTGATGGGCCGCAAGATCACGCTGCGCATGAATGGCGACAAACCGTTCGTCACGGACGAAGGCAATCACATCCTTGATCTGCATCTCAGCCGCATCGGCAATGCGCGGCAATTGGCCATGGCGCTGAACCAGATGCCGGGCGTCGTTGAAAACGGGTTGTTCATCGACCTGTGCGACAAGGTCATCATCGGCTATTCCGACGGACGAGTGGAAACCCGCGATATCAACGAAGGCACGGTCAGCGAAGATCATGTGAACCTCGTTGAAAGCGACAATCTTTTTTCGGACATCTGACCGGTTTTTACCGTTACGTCAGGGTCTTGCGGAAATACACCCGCTCGAATCCGTCTTCGTTCCGTCGATCCGTTTCGCGATATCCCAGATAGGGATAAAGCGACAGGTTCGCCGTCATTTTGACATTGGTGTACAACGTCACCTGCGACAGCCCCAACGAGCGGGCCAAGGCTTCGCATTGCCCGATCAAAGCCCGCCCGATACCGGCACCCGAAAACGCGGTGTGCACGGCGACATTTTCCAGAAACATATCCGGCCCCTTGGGAAAACACACCACATACCCGGCCAACGCTCCGGCGATCTCGGCTACCCAAACCTCGGACCTGGCCACATGCGCCTCGAAATCCGCCACCATCGGTGCAGGTGCGCGGCCGATCAGCGGAACATAAGGCGCATAGGCCTCTTCGGCGCAGGCCCGGATGGCGGGCACGTCAGCCGCCCTGGCCGGTCGGATGACCACGCTCGTCACGCCGCACCCATCAATGCGCGGTCAGGCCGTGGACCGCGTGCATCCCCACCAGCGCGGGACGCCGCAGCGCCAGCAACCGCTGCGCTTCGTCCGCCTTGCCCTGTTTCAACAGCGCCCCGAGCAGCGAAAACTCCAGCACATCGCGTTGCGCGCGGCTGCCCCCCAGCCGGGCGTGATCGCCCATGGCCGACACCAGAAGCCGCGTGCCCTCGGCCCAGTTTTCGGCCGCTAAGGCGCGGTACGCTTCGGCCACCGGCGTCACCAGATCGCCGGTCGACGGGTTGGGTGTGGTGATGATCTGCATCAGCGCATCGCCATCACCGGCCATCGCATGCGCAATCGCCGCGTGAAAATCGGTAAAGCCCAACCCGGTCTTGGGAAAAAACTGCCGCGCATAGGCGCTGATCTGCTGCCATTTTTCCCTGGGAACCGGCACTCCGGCCAATTCGGCACGATACAGGATCGACGCGGTGTCGGTCAGCACGTTGATCGGCAGCGCGTCTGACACATCCGGCAGAACATCGCGTTCGACGCGCTGCCACATGCTGTCCGTGTCGCCTTGCTCCAGCGACCAAAGTGCGGCGTGCCAGGACAGGTGCCCATGGAGGTATCCCGCGCGATCATAGGCCTCCAGCCAATCCGTCAGGTACGTGATGCCCAGTTCCGTCTCACCCATCTCGTAATAGATATGGCTGCGCACATGCGCGGCATTGGCATTGCGGTCATTTAGGGCCAGTGACCTGTCGATCTGCGCCGATGCGGCCTCCGGATTGCCGTTTTCGCACAGCGCAAACGCGTATTGGCTCAGCGCCCACCAATCCTCGCCGTAATGCGGAAGCAGGGCCGCCGTGTAAGCCAGGATCTCGGCCTCGCGCCCGGGTTTGCCGGAAAACCCGATCAGGCCGAACACCGATGAGCAGGTCTGCGCCACAAGCGCGTCGCGCGGGTAGGCGTCCACATGCGCCCGGATCGCGGTGTATGCCTCCGCCGTTTTGCCTGAAATCATCAGGTCAAACGCCGTGATGTGACCGGCCTCGCGCGCGGTGAACGGGCCGGGGCACGCCTTGGCCGCCGCCATTGCGGCCAGTGCTGCGGGCATATCGCCTTCGAACTGAAGCCCCCGGGCCAGCCCCACATGCCCCAGCGCAAACGCCGGGTCCGCATCGATCGAGGCCTGGAAGGCCTGCGATATCCCGGCATTGCCCGACAGGATCAGGTCAACGCCGGTCACATACTGGTCTCGGGCCGCATCCGATGCGGTGGACAACGCGTTGTCATATCGGTCGCGCTTCATGGAACTTTCCTCCCGGGTCAGGCCGAGGGTAGGGAACAATTGGCATCCAAGCAATGTTGCGCCGTTGAAAACAGTGGTGCGGGTCTCTGGCTTTCCCGCGCCCCTTATGAAATATCTTCGCGCGCACGGAACAGGAGCTGGCCATGAGCGAATTCGACTATGATCTTTTTGTGATCGGAGGCGGCTCTGGCGGAGTCCGCGCAGCGCGGGTCGCGTCAAGCGAAGCCGGTGCCAAGGTCGCCCTTGCCGAGGAAGACCGCTATGGCGGCACCTGTGTCATCCGCGGCTGCGTGCCGAAAAAGCTCATGGTTTTTGCAAGCAGCTATGACGGGATCACCGAAGAAGCGACCCATTACGGATGGGACATCAAGAACGGCGGCTTCGACTGGTCCGCCTTTTCCGGCCGCCTGCACAACGAACTGGACCGGCTCGAAGGGGTGTATCGCAAGCTGCTCGACGGCTCTGGCGTGACAACCTACGACGCCCGCGCGCGCCTGAAAGACGCGCATACGGTCGAATTGTCCACCGGAGAGACCTTTACCGCCAAGCATGTCCTTGTGGCCACGGGCGGGCGTCCGGTGCGTCCGGACTTGCCCAACGCGGATCTGGGCATCGTGTCGGATGATATCTTCAACTTGGAAACCCTGCCGAAATCCATCCTGATCATCGGCGGCGGATACATTGCCTGCGAATTTGCCTGCATCCTGTCCGGCCTCGGGGTCGAGGTCACACAGTATTACCGCGGCGCGCAGATCCTGCGCGGCTTTGATGACGAAGCGCGCGGCCTGATCGCGGAATCCATGCGCGAGCAGGGCGTCGATCTGCACACCGGCACGAATATCGTGGAAGTGGAGCGGTATCGCGAAGGCGATGACGAAGAGGGTGGTATGGACGCGCCGGTCGAGGCGATGCAATACGCCATGCCCGCCAAGGACGCGCCGCAGGAAGGTCCGCTGAAGGTCAAATCGACCAATGGTCATATCAAGGTGTTCGATCAGGTCCTGTTCGCCACCGGTCGTCGCCCGAACAGCGATGACATGGGGCTTGAGGATGTGGGCGTCACTCTGGGGCGCGGCGGCGCGATCGAGGTGGATGAATACAGCCAGACCAAGGTGCCGTCGATCTACGCCATCGGCGATGTCACGGACCGCGTGAACCTGACGCCCGTGGCGATCCGCGAAGGCATGGCGTTTGTCGAAACCGTGTTCCATGGCAACCCGACCCCGGTGGATCACGACCTGATTCCATCGGCCGTGTTCACCCAGCCCGAACTGGGCACGGTCGGCATGACCGAGGAACAGGCCCGCGACAAGGAACCGGTTGACGTCTACTGCACCTCGTTCCGCCCGATGCAGTCGGCCTTTGCCGACAAACCGGGCCGCGTGTTGATGAAATTGATCGTCAGCCAGGAAAGCGACAAGGTGCTGGGCTGCCACATCGTCGCGCCTCAGGCGGGCGAAATGATCCAGCTTGCGGGCATTGCCGTAAAGATGGGGGCGACCAAGGAAGATTTTGACCGGACGGTTGCGGTTCACCCAACCATGTCCGAAGAGATTGTGACCATGCGCAAACCGAACCGCACGGCTTGAATTCCTGAGCTTAACGCACAGGTTAAAGACAGAGTTAAAGACGGAATGTTCCGAGAGGGGAAAAGACCAGATGGCAGGTAACAGTGGCGGCCCGTGGGGCGGCGGCGGTAACAATGGCGGCGGCAAAGACGATCGCCCACGCGGCGGCAACAACGGTGGAGGCCGACGCCCTGATGATGACAACAGCCCGCAGATTCCCGAAATCGACGACCTGATGAAAAAAGGTCAGGAACGCCTGCGCGTTCTGATGGGCGGTCGCGGTGGTGGCGGCGGTGTAAACGGGTCCGGTGGCAACAATGGCGGCGACGGGTTCAAACCCACGCGCGGCATGATCGGTCTGGGCATCGTGGGTGCCATTGTCCTGTGGGGCATGGCCAGCTTTTACACGGTCCGACCGGAAGAACAGTCCGTTGAACTGTTCCTCGGCGAATACTCCGCCACCGGCAATCCGGGTCTGAACTTTGCCCCATGGCCCGTTGTGACGGCAGAAATCCTGCCGGTGACGCGCGAACAGACCGAAGACATCGGCGTGGGGGCCCGCGGGTCTGACGCTGGCCTGATGCTGACCGGGGACGAAAACATCGTCGATATTGATTTCCAGGTGGTCTGGAACATCAACGATCCTGCCAAGTACCTGTTCAACCTGCGTGATCCGCGCCCGACAATCCGGGCTGTGAGTGAATCGGCCATGCGCGAAATCATCGCCCAGTCCGACCTTGCGCCGATCCTGAACCGGGACCGTGGCTCGATTGCGTCGCGCTTGCAGGAACTGATCCAGTCGACGCTGGACAGCTACAACTCCGGCGTGACCATCATTCGTGTGAACTTTGACAAGGCCGACCCGCCGGAATCGGTGATTGCCGCCTTCCGCGATGTTCAGGCCGCTGAACAGGAACGCGACCGGCTGCAGAACGTGGCCGATGCCTATGCCAACCGGGTTCTGGCCGAAGCGCGCGGTGAAGCCGCACAGCTTCTCGAACAGGCCGAAGGGTACCGCGCCCGCGTGGTGAACGAAGCCGAAGGTGAAGCCAGCCGTTTCCTCGCGGTTCTTGGCGAATACCGCAACGCGCCGGAAGTGACGCGCAAGCGTCTGTATTTGGAAACCATGGAAGAGGTGCTTGGCCGCGTGGACAAGATCATTCTGGATGAAAGCGCCGAAGGCAGCGGCAATGGCGTTGTGCCATACCTGCCGTTGAACGAACTGCGTCGTGGCGCGACCGGGGGGACAAACTAATGCGAAAAACAACGTATCTGTTGCCCGTTGCCGTACTGGCAATTGCCGGGATCCTGTCGTCGCTCTTTATCGTCGACGAACGTGAAAACGCGCTTGTTCTGCAATTTGGCCGGGTTGTCGCGGTCAAGGAAGATCCGGGTCTGGCCTTCAAGATCCCGCTGATCCAGGAAGTGGTGCGCTATGACGACCGCATCCTGAGCCGCGATATCGACCCGCTGGAAATCACGCCGCTCGATGACCGGCGCCTGGTGGTTGACGCCTTTGCCCGTTACCGGATCGCCGACGTGAACCAGTTCCGTCAGGCCGTTGGTGTGGGCGGGATCGCAACCGCTGAAAACCGTCTGGACTCGATCCTGCGTGCGGAAACCCGCGAAGTGCTCGGCTCGGTGTCGTCCAACGACATCCTGAGCTCGGACCGCGCCGCGCTGATGCTGCGCATCCGCAACGGGGCCATTCAGGAGGCGCGCAGCCTTGGGGTCGAAATCATCGACGTCCGTCTCAAGCGCACCGACCTTCCGGCAGAAAACCTCGATGCGACCTTCGAACGGATGCGGGCGGAACGGGAACGTGAAGCGACCGACGAACGCGCCCGTGGTAACGAAGCCGCCCAGCGTGTGCGTGCACAGGCCGACCGGACGGTGGTGGAGCTTGTTTCCGACGCCAACCGCGAAGCCGAGATTATCCGAGGTGAGGCTGACGCCCGCCGCAACAACATCTTCGCAACGGCATTCAGCCAGGACGCGGAATTCTTTGAATTCTACCGTTCTCTGACAGCCTACCAGCGGTCGTTGCGCGGTGAAAACTCCACCTTCGTGATGGCCCCGGACAGCGAGTTCTTCAACTACCTGAAATCCGCAGACGGCGCCGGTGGCGGCATCTCCGAAGCGGACGCGGCCCGGATCGCCCTGCCTCCGGCTGGCACGGCACCGGCAGCACCCGCACCGGCCACAGACACCGACACTGACACGGGTACAGGGGCCGGGAATTGATCGAAACGATCCTCCTGGGCATTGCCCTTGTGCTGATTATCGAGGGGCTGGCCTATGCGCTGGCCCCTTCGCTTATTGAGCGTATGCTTGAGGCCATGCGCGCCATGCCGTTGGACATGCGCCGCCTGATCGGAGTGTCCGCCATCGCTGCAGGGGTGGCGATGTTATGGATATTAAAGAGTTTTTGATCCCTGCACGCACAGATCGCGTGACGTCACATTCAACTCACATCCGCTTGAACAGCCGATTTCGCATTTGCGTGTTGCAGAACCACACCTACATACACATCATGTAAGGCAGGTGGAGGGCGTAGAACCCGCCGCCAATGACGAAGGAGTTTCCCTTGACCTCACAGGCAATTTCAATCGATCAGGACAAGGCGACGCCATTGCGTCTGTTCTGGCTCACATCCCTTTCGATGGTTCTCATTGTGGCACAATCGCTGATGGGACACGCGCGGGAAAGCTTTGCTGAACTGGCAGAGCAGATCAGCCCGGCGGTGGTCAACATCACCACATCCACAACCGTTGCAGGCCGCACCGGCCCACAGGGCATCGTGCCTGACGGCTCGCCCTTCGAAGATTTCTTCCGTGAATTCCAGGATCGCGGGGGCAACGGCGACCGCCCACGCCGGTCGTCTGCACTGGGCTCGGGCTTCGTGATCTCGGAAGATGGCTACATTGTCACCAACAACCACGTGATCGAAGGCGCGGACGAAGTGCTGATCGAATTTTTCGAAGGGTTCGAGCTGCCCGCCGAAATCGTGGGCACCGATCCGAACACCGACATCGCCCTGCTCAAGGTCGAAAGCGATGAGCCACTGAAGTTCGTCAGCTTCGGCGACAGCGACACCGCCCGCGTGGGCGATTGGGTGATGGCGATGGGCAACCCGCTGGGGCAGGGCTTCTCGGTCTCTGCAGGCATCGTCTCGGCCCGCAACCGGGCGCTGTCGGGCACCTATGACGATTACATCCAGACCGACGCCGCCATCAACCGCGGTAACTCGGGGGGGCCGTTGTTCAACATGGATGGCGACGTGATCGGCGTGAACACGGCGATCCTGTCGCCCAATGGCGGCTCCATCGGCATCGGCTTTTCGATGGCCTCCAACGTGGTCACCCGCGTGGTGGATCAGCTGCAGGAATTCGGCGAAACCCGTCGCGGCTGGCTCGGTGTCCGCATCCAGGACGTGACCGACGATGTCGCAGACGCGCTGGGTCTCGAAGAAGCCAAGGGCGCGCTGGTCTCTGACGTGCCCGAAGGACCTGCCATGGAAGCCGGAATGCAGGCCGGTGACGTGATCATCAGCTTCGATGGCCGGGACGTCGAAGACACCCGTGGTCTGGTCCGCCAGGTGGGCAACACCGCCGTCGGCAAAGCCGTGCGCGTGGTTGTGAACCGCAACGGCGAAACCCAGACATTGCTGGTCACCCTGGGCCGCCGCGAAGAAGCCGAAGCCGTCCCTGCCTCGCAGCCGGTCGAGGAAGACGACGCACCGCAATCCATGGACCTTATGGGCCTGACCCTCAGCCCGCTGACCGCAGAAATCCGCGAACAGCTGGAAGTGCCAGACAGCGCCAAGGGGCTGGCCGTGGTGGACGTGGACGAAACCTCGGAAGCGTTCGAAAAAGGCCTGCGTGCCGGGGACGTGATCACCGAAGCCGGTCAGGCTCAGGTGCTTGCACTCTCCGATCTGGAAGAGCGCATCGAAGAGGCGTCCGAGGCCGGTCGCAAGTCGATCCTGCTCCTGGTGCGCCGTGGTGGCGATCCCCGCTTCGTGGCGCTGACCATCGCGCAAAGCGAATAAGCGCAGCACAATAAAATCGATCAAGGGCGTCCCAAGCGGGCGCCCTTTTTTTGCGGCCTTGTCTGCCAGAAGACGCGCCGGACATGACGCTGATCCCCTACGAAAGGGCAGGCCTGCATGTCTCTGTTTTCAAAATACCTTGGGGGTCTGGGGGCAACGCCCCCAGCGGATCGGATCAGGCGCAGCCTGATCCGAGACCACTATCCCTTCGCGTAGCCCAAGCCCTGCAACGCCGTTTTGATCTCGTCCAGAATGGCGGGATCATCAATCGTTGCCGGCATCTTGTACTCTTCATTGTCGGCAATCTTGACCATGGTCGCCCGCAGGATCTTGCCGGACCGCGTCTTGGGCAGACGATCCACCACGCAGCACAGCTTGAACGCTGCGACCGGCCCGATCTTTTCGCGGACCAGCTTCACACATTCCGCGGTCACATCGGCCTCGGCCTTTTCGGTGCCCGAGTTGAGGCAGACAAACCCCATCGGCATCTGACCCTTGAGCTGATCCGTCACCCCGATCACCGCGCATTCCGCGACGTCCGGGTGGCCCGCCAGAACCTCTTCCATCGCGCCGGTCGACAACCGGTGTCCCGCCACGTTGATCACGTCATCGGTGCGCGCCATGATGTAAAGATAGCCATCTTCATCCATCATCCCCGCATCCCCGGTTTCGTAATAGCCGGGATAGGTGGTCAGGTAGCTCTTCTTGTAGCGCGCCTCGGCATTCCAAAGCGTGGGCAGGGTGCCCGGCGGCAATGGCAGCTTGATCGCGATCGCCCCCAATTCGCCATTGGCAACCGGAGTGCCGCCCTCATCCAGGATCTGCACGTCATAACCGGGCATCGGCACCGACGGCGATCCCAGCTTGATCGGCAAGGCTTCGATGCCCAGCGGATTGGCCGCAATCGCCCAACCGGTTTCGGTCTGCCACCAATGGTCGACAACCGGCACGCCAAGCTGGTCCTGCGCCCAGACAATCGTGTCCGGATCGGCGCGCTCGCCCGCAAGGTAGACCTGTTCCAGACAGGACAGATCGTATTTCCGGACGAACTCTCCTTTCGGGTCTTCGCGTTTGACAGCGCGGAACGCGGTCGGCGCGGTGAAGAAACTATTTACCTTATGCTCGGAAATCACCCGCCAGAAAGTGCCCGCATCCGGTGTGCCCACGGGCTTACCTTCAAAGACGATGGTGGTGTTGCCATGGATCAGCGGCGCGTAGCAGATATAGCTGTGTCCCACGACCCAGCCCACGTCCGAGGCCGCCCAGAACACGTCTCCGGGGTCCACATTGTAGATCGCCTTCATGGTCCAGTTCAGCGCCACAAGCTGTCCGCCCGTGTGACGGATCACACCCTTGGGCTGGCCCGTGGTGCCGGAGGTATACAGGATGTAGGACGGATGGTTGCCTTCAACCATCACGCACTCCGCCGGTGCAACCCCGGCCTGGAACCCGTGCCAGTCGTAGTCGCGCCCCTCGATCAGCGCCGCCACTTCCTGTTCACGCTGAAAAATCACGCAGAAATCCGGCTTGTGCGTGGCCAGGTCAATCGCCCCGTCCAACAACGGCTTGTAATGCACCACGCGCCCCGGCTCCAACCCGCAGGACGCGGCGATGATCGCCTTGGGCTGCGCGTCATCAATGCGCACCGCCAGTTCGTTTGCCGCAAAGCCGCCAAACACCACCGAATGCACCGCCCCAAGCCGCGAACAGGCCAGCATGGCCTCAACCGCCTCGGGCACCATCGGCATATAGATGATGACGCGGTCGCCTTTCTCGATGCCCTTGGCGCGCAGCGCCCCGGCAAGGCTGGCCACGCGGTCTTTCAGTTCGGAATAGGTGATCTTGTGGATCGTCCCGGTGATCGGGCTGTCATGGATGATCGCCACCTGATCCCCACGGCCCGCTTCGACATGACGGTCAACGGCGTTCCAGCAGGTGTTCGTGGTGCCATCGGCAAACCACTCGTACATGTTGTCGCCAAGGTCATGCAGCGCCTTTGTCGGGGCTGTGTCCCAGTCGATGCCTTGTGCGGCCTCCATCCAGAACCCGTCCGGATCCGCCTGCCAGCGCGCATATGTGTCTGAGTACCCCATCGTCCTGTCCTCCTCGTGCGTGTTGACCGTGGCGTACGGCGGGGCGCGCGATGCGGCAAGTCTCTCGGGCAGTCGCGCGGCAGAAGGCCGCAAAATATTTGCAGATTTTGCAGAAGCGGCTTGCAAATTTTTGCAAACTGCCAGGGATTATGCAGACGTTTCAGTCGCACCAGAGTATTTTGCAAATTTGCAAACCCGGGTTTGCCAAGTTGAGGCGCCTCGTTTGATTCTGAGATCAAAGCTGGTCGCGGGGCGTGGCCAGCAATCCCAATCGTCGCGCCGTCTGGATCGACAACAGCCCGCTGGGCAACCCGTTTCCGCTTTGATAGCGGCGGATGGCGAGCTGGGTAGACACATCCATCACGCCGGTGATCTCACCGCGGAACAGCCCTCGGGCTTCCAGCGCGCGTTGCAGCGTTTCGATCAGCTGCGGTGTCAAAGCATCGGGGCAGGGGGTCTCGAAGATCAGCTCCTGACGTTCGCGCAGCATCACCTGTACGGTTTCCGTCCGAAACCGTGCGGGCGTTGCAACGCGGCCCTCCGGGGTGACCACGGCGGGGGCCACCTCGACCTGCCGGGTGACGGTTTCCAACTCGGCCGGGGCGATGTCGCGCACCCAGCACCCGTCTGGGTTCACGCCCGGCGGCGGCGGCACTTGCGCACTGGCGAAATCGGGGACAGACACGGCGGCATCCACCGGGTCCAGCGCCCCGGTTGTGGCACACCCCGTCAGCGCGGCCAAAGCCGCAGCCCAAAAGGCCCGGGTCGCTGACATGGGTCGGGTCACGGATGAGATGCGCCTGCTTGCCTGTTTCTTATTGCGCGCAGTCTAGCCTGTTTGGGTGTCTGGCGAAAGCGCCTCGGGCGCGGGGGCCAGAAGCTGGTCCAGAAGGGCCGAAATATCCTCGATCTCTTCGGCGATCACGTGGATCACATCGCCTTCGCGCTGCAACCGTCCAGTCACACGCAACATGCGCCCGGCAATCACCGCGCGTCGGAACCGTTCATACAGCTTGCGCCAGACGATGACATTCACCACGCCGGTTTCATCCTCCAGCGTCAGAAAGATCACCCCCTTGGCGGTGCCCGGCCGCTGTCGCAGGATCACCAGCCCGGCCACGGCGATCCGCGCGTTTTGCGGCGGTCGGCGCAATTGCACCGCTGTCAGGCAAGAGGGCGGGCGGGGCCAGTCGTCGGGATCATGTGAGGCATAGATCGTCTGCATGGGAACAAAAATAGAACATCCTGCGCAGAACGCAATGGCAGGCCGCCCATCACGGCAGAACAGCATCCCAGGTTTGATCCGTCTCCGCGTCTGCTTCCCCCACCAGAAGAATGGCGATGGCCCCTGTTTCAAGGTTCATGCGCACATCGGTCGACACGCCGAGATCACCGCCCGAATGGCCCACAATATCGCCGTCAATGTCGATCCCCATGCCGTATCCCGCGCCAACCGGGTCGGTCAGCAATGCGTCGCGCATATCGGGACCAAGAAGCGACTTCTCCACAAACAGCGCCCAATAAAACCGCGCCAGATCCCCCGCCGTGGCAATCACGCCGCCATCGCCAAAGCTGGGGCCCTCGTAATAGTCGCGGATGTGGATGCCGTCCTCATGCCCCGTCGCCACGGTGGCTGGCAGGCGACGAGAGCCGAACACGAAGGCCGATGTCATGCCCGCCGGGTCAAACACCTCGCGCGCCATCAGATCGGCATAGCTTTTCCCGGTGGCCCGTTCCGCGATCAGACCAAGCAGCACATAGTTGGTGTTGGAATAGTCAAACGCCGTGCCGGGCGGGAACAGCGGCGGTGTGTCCATGGCATAGCCAAGCGCGACCGACGCGGTTTGGACCTGATCGGGCGTCTCAAGCGCGTCGTTCAGATACTCCTGCGTGTAATACTCCGGCAATCCGCTGGTCATGGTCAACAGGTGCCGGATGGTGATGCCATCCAAACCGCCAAACCCGGTGGCGATGTCGCCAGACACCCAGTCGGACGCCGGATCGTCCAAAGACAAAAGGCCGCCGTCCACCAAACGCAGGATCGCAACGGCGGTCATGGTTTTGCCAATCGACGCCAGTGGGAAGGCCGTATCTTTGGTGGTCGTGTCGCCCGAGATGTCTATCTCGGTGTGACCAGAGGCCGACGCATAGAACACGGACTGGGTGTCATGCGCTGCGACAAGCTGGGGCAACCAGAGGGCTGTCAGAAGAAGTGCAACAGATCGCATGTCGGGGTCCTTCCGGATGCGTCCAGTACGGCATCACGCATTTCGCTCTTAGGCCCAGTTTCCGCAAATTTCGGATCGCTTTGGAAGCTTTAATTCCGGCTTAAGGACGGAATGCACCCCTTCGTGGGAGTGTGAAGTCAGACACCGAAACACACACCAACGAGGATATCATGGCATATTTCGACACAGACAAAACCGCAGGCACCACAAACGACGCAGCTTTCGACGCGCGCACAGCTTTTTACCGTTTGGTCAAATCGGTGTCGGCGGCCCTGTCCCGACTCACCACCCACACGTCGAAATCCCCCGAAGACCTGCTTGCCGCCCAGCACCGCGCCGAAGCGGCCCGTCGCAAGGTCGACACCCTGCTGCGTTAACCCTCGGGAAAGCCATTGGCGCGCAGGGCACCGATGACTGCATCGCGATAGAATGCGTTTTCATGGGGGCGCGTCTGCAGAAATGTTGCGACAGACATATCCGGGACCTTGTTGCGAAACCACGCAGCCATTTGGGCAGACTTCTCCAGATCGCCCAATTTCCAATAACATCCGATCATACCGAGCTGGATTGAGGCGAATTCCGGATATTGCGTGATGGCTTCCTCGTAATAGGAGATTGCGCGCTTGAGGTCTTGTTTCTGAAAAAAGGCATTTGCAATCCCACAGGTGGTCACTCCGATATTGGGATGAACCGGGCTAATGCGTGCCGCACGTTGTAAATGCATAATGGCGTCGTCGTCTTCACTCAGGTAGTTGTAGACCCATCCGAGGAGCAGGCAGACAGTTGCGGAATTCGGGTTCAGCGCATAGGCGCGCTTCACAGCGATCAGCCCCTTGTGAAGGTCCTGCCCGATATACGCGATGTAGTGACCGGCTGCGGCAAGTGCAAACGCGTCTTCGGTGCCACTGTCCAACAAGCTTTGTGCGACAGGCAGTGCCGCCTGAGCCTTCTCAAACGGCCACCACCGCGTTGCGAACGACCCTGTGTGGGCAAAGCAATACAAACCTTTTGCACGATCGAATCTTGGATCAAGGGCGAGTGCCTGATCCAGCAAAGCCATTCCCTCCTCAAGGTCGGACAGCGTATTCTGTCGCATCACCAGAGGCGTCGCGCGCATGCAAAGATCATAAGCAGCAAGGCTTTCTGTCGGTTTGTGTTGCGCGCGGGCCGCTTCGGCCCAGATCAGCTTTGGTTCAATCGCACCAGCAACGCTTTCGGCCACGGTGTCCTGCAAATCAAAGATGTCTTCGGTTGTTCCGTCAAACCGTTCCTGCCATATCATACGCGCGGTTTTTGCTTCGACCAATTGGGTGAAGATGCGCAGCCGGTTGCCAGCCTTCTGAATGCTGCCTTCCAATATGTATCGCACGCCAAGCTCTTGCCCAATCTGGGCCAGGTCCACGGCTTTGCCGCGATAGGTGAAGGTGGATGTGGTCGAGACCACAAAAAACGCCGATACCCGCGCCAGGGCAGACGTGATTTCAGTTACAATGCCATCCACGACATAGGCGTTCGCTTCGTCCCCGGTGAGATTGGCAAAAGGCAAGACGGCCAGTGACGGGATGGTCGGAACATCAAGGCCTTTGGATGTTGGGGCAGGGGCATCTGGCATGGCGTTCAGCGTGAACTTGTAACCAACCCCCGGCACGGTCTTGATCGCCTCTTTGCCAAGCGCCTTGCGCAGGCCGGCGATCTGCACGGTCAGGTTGCTGTCCTCGACAAGGCTTCCGGCCCAGACCTGATCCAGAAGCTGTTCCTTGGTGACAACGCGGTCGGCGTTCTGGCTCAGGTAATGCAGCACATCAAACGCGCGGGCACCCAGCGTAACCTCTTGCCCGTCAAGCCGGACAGATCGGGTGTCTTGGTCAATGATCAGAGAGGTCATGCGCGGCTCGGTTGTTTGGCTGTTTGCAGAGCCTAGCGCGCATGTGGTGGGTGCGCCAACGGAATTGCTCCGTTGGCGCGGTGGGCTTAGTTGGCGTTGAAGAAGGCCGACACCTGCTCAGCGATCTTTGCATGATGCGCCGCGCGGGCGGCGCGGCCGTTGTCGCAGACAAAGGCATCGTCCGGTTCTTCGTCCTTGAGGATGGCGAGGCCATTTTCGGTGCATTGCCCCAGAAAGTCGAAATGGGCCAGCGTCGCCGGTTCCACATAAGTGGTCAGGTCTGCGGGCAGGGCGGCAACCAAGGCGCGGGATTCCACGTCCAGATCGAGGCCGGAATTCGCAACCGGCGCACCGTAGACCAGCATCGGCGTCCTTACCGCGCCAAGGCTGTCGGCAGAGAACGTCTGCGCCCCGCCAAGATCGAACACCGCGATGGCGCTGATCCGGTCGTCAGACAGGTCCTGTGCGATGGTCACCCGGTCCTCGGGCGTTTTGGCAACGTTCCAACGGTCGAGGATGCCGCAGGCCAGATCATCCGGTGCGCTATCGCAGAACGCATCGAACCCATCTGCATCGAAGCGGCCCCCGGCCAAGGCCACGGCGGTGAACCCGCCCAGCGAATGACCGGCCATGTAGATGCGGGCATCGTCGATCAAAGGGGCCAGATCAGAGGCATCCAGCAGATGGTCGATGGTCCGCGTGATGTCGCGGGGGCGCTCCCACATTTCCCGCGCATGATCGGGATCGCGCTGAAAGGTCGATGTTCCGGGGTGGTCAATGGCGGCCACGATGAACCCGTCGGCGACCAGCTGTTCGGCCAACCACGCCTGATTGCGGGAATTGCCGTACATGCCGTGGGACAGCACAACCAAAGGGTACGTGCCATCAACCGGCTCGGCATAGGGGGCCACGCGAATGGCCTCCCACACCGCATTGCCATGGGCGCGTTCGGTCGCCTCGTGCGCGCCGGTCGGATACCAGACGAACCCGTCCAGATGCCGGGTGCCTTCGGTGTCACGGATCTCCAGCGGGGTCATGCCGGTTCCAAAGGGTTCCGCCGACAATGCGGTGGAGGCCAGCATGGCGGCGATCAATGCGGTGATATGTGTGTTATGGGTCATGGGGCAGGGCCTTTCCTGAATGCGTGTGGTGATGCCCCAGAGATTGGCCAAAGCCGCAATGCAAACAACGGGTTGCGCCTGTGTCCCCTGTCCTTGATCATGATGCAGGACAGGTTTGACGTGATATAGGACAGCCATGCAGGGCGATCTGGCCTCTTTTCCTTTGCCGATCCTGACCTTTCTGCTGTCCACGGTGGCCAGCGGGCTGATCTGGCGTGCCGATCTAGGGCAGGTCTGGGCCACGCGATTCTTTGCCGCGTTCTTTGCGGTGCTGGCGCTGGGCGCGCTGATGGTCGGGCTGCGGTTCGGCTACGGGGTTGACCAGTTCATCCCGCTGCAACGGGCCTTGCCGCTCTTTGCCGGGCCGCTGGTTTATCTCGGGTTTTCCTGCTTTGCCCATGGCGACGAAAACGTGGCGGGCCGTGCCGCGCGCCACCCGGTGTGGCGGTGCTCATTCTGGCCCTCGCCCCCTTTGTGCTGGCTGATCTGCTCGATCTCGATCTGATTGTCGGGCTCAGCTATCTTGTTTACGCGGCACTGCTGGTGCGCCTGTGGGTGCGGGGATCGAACGGATTGCCCCATGCCCGGATCGGAAGCGCGTCTGGCCTGCGCCTCTGGATGGCGGGGGCGGCGGCGCTGCTTTTGGTGTTCGCGCTCGCCGACACCGCCATCGCGCTGAGTTTCGCGGCACAACGGACAGGCGATGCGATGTCGCTGATCTCCGCCGGGGCGGTTATCATGGCGCTGGGCCTGATCGCGGTGATTGTCACTGTGTCCAAGGGCGGCGGACGTATGACATCGCCCGTGACCGTGGTGCGCACATCAGCCGAACCGGATGCAGAGGCGTTGGAGGCACGCACCAAAGCGCTGTTGACCGAAACGCAACTCTACCTCGATACAGACCTGACAGTCGACCGCTTGGCCAAGCGCCTGACCGTCCCGGCGCGGGCGCTGTCTTTGGCGATCAACCAGACCAAGGGCATGAACGTGTCGCAATACGTCAACGATTTCCGCCTCGATCACGCGGCAGAGCTGTTGCTGGGCTCGAACGCCTCTGTCGCGCAGGTGATGGAGCAGTCGGGGTTCCTCACCCGATCCAACTTTTACCGCGAGTTCCAGCGCCGATTTGGTGTCACCCCGGCGGCCTATCGACAAGACCGGCGCAAATAGACCAATTCAATGGCCAAAAAGGGGCTGGCAGTGGATGCAATGCCAGACTACCTATGGCGCTGATCAGAATAGACGGAGTGCGGTGGCATGGCAAAGATCACGTATATTGAGCATGGCGGCAAAGAACATGTCGTTGACGTTGCAAACGGGTTGACCGTGATGGAAGGCGCACGGGACAATGGCATCCCCGGCATCGAGGCCGATTGCGGCGGTGCGTGTGCCTGTTCTACCTGCCATGTCTACGTGCACCCTGACTGGGTTGGTAAATTGCCCGCGAAAGAAGACATGGAAGAAGACATGCTTGATTTCGCCTATGAGCCGAACCCCGAGCGGTCGCGGCTGACTTGCCAGATCAAGGTGTCGGACGCTCTGGACGGGCTGGTTGTCCAGATGCCCGAGAAACAGATTTAAATGGCCAAAGCGCCGCGTCGTCCGGTGCGCCGATGGATGTCCTCCGCCCGCGGCGGGCTGACGGCGTGGCTGTGTCTGGCCAGTGTTGCTGGCGCACAGGACATCGTGTCGGCCCGGTATGACGGGCCAACATCCCGGTACCCCCATGCAGTTCTGGGGGATGACGTGGAATACAGCACCCTTGTCGTGCGGCTGAGCGACGGTACACAGACCTCTGCCACATGGCCCGAGGGCATGGTGTTCGAGGATCTCGCGCCGCGTGTCGCCGACCTTGACGGCGACGGATCGCCCGAGGTGATCACCATCGAAAGCTCTGACACCCAAGGCGGCCGCCTAGCCGTCTGGGGCCTGCGCGACGGGCGCTTGGTTCAGATCGTGGCCACACCGCATATCGGCACACGGTTCCGGTGGCTTGCCCCGGTCGCGTGGGAAGATCTGGACGGCGATGGATTGGTCGAGCTGGCCTATGTCGATCGTCCGCATCTGGCCAAAACCCTGCGCGTCTGGCGCTATGTCCCTGCGGCGGATGGCGCTGCGGTGTTGACACAAGTGGCAACGATGCCGGGGCTGACCAATCACCGGATCGGCTGGGATTTCATCGCGGGTGGCACGCGGGAGTGCGGGCAGGGGCCTGAGATGGTTCTGGCCGATGCCAACTGGACGCGGATCATGTCGGTGCAGTTTGACGGCACCACCCTGACGTCGTCAGAGATCGGTGCCTACAGCGCAGCCTCTCTGGACGCTGCGCTGCGCTGTTGAGTGGCGTGTCAGGCGCGTGCCAGCGCCTGAGAGAAGGACAGCAGCTGCTTTTTGTCCTCGTCCCACAGATGCAATCGCGCGGTTTGCAGGCTTTCGCGGATGGTCATGCGGTTCTTGATCGCCAATTCGCCGTGATCGCGCAGCACCTCGGTCAGCCGATAGAACGGAATCCGGCTTTGCAGATGGTGCACGTGGTGGATGCCGATATTGCCACTGGCCCATTGCAGGACTTTTGGCATCACGTAATGCGAACTGCCCTCAAGCGCGGCGTGCTGAAGCTGCCACGCGTCGTCGCCTTCCCAATGGGTGTCCTCGAACTGGTGCTGCACGTAGAACAGCCACATGCCCGCCGTCGCCGCCAACAGGGTGGTCGGCAGGAAGATCAGCAGGATCGGCATGACGCCCCCGAAATAGAGGATCACCCCCAGCGCGATCAGGATCCCGGCATTGGTGGCCATCGCGCTCAGCCAGTATTTCGCCTTGTCGGGGAAACAGACCGGCACGCGGTTCTCAAGCAAAAACAGGTATCCCGGCCCCAGACCAAAAAGCACGATCGGGTTGCGGTACATCCGGTACATCAGCCGCCGACGCGGTGACAGCGCCTTGTATTCCTTGACCGTCATCGTGTGCACATCACCGATGCCCCGACGGTGCAGGTTGCCGGTCGATCCGTGATGGATCGCATGTGACTGGCGCCACACGTCATAGGGGGTCAGGGTCAGCACCCCCAACACGCGGCCCACCCAATCGCTGAGTGTGCGGTTGGCGAAAAACGCACCGTGGCCGCAATCATGCTGAATGATGAAGAGCCGCAAAAGAAACGCGCCGTTGACCAGCGCAATGGCAAAGGTCAGCCAGTAGCTGACGCCAAGCGACCACCAGGCCAGCGCCCACAGAATGACAAACGGACCGATGGTGACCGCCATCTCGTACCAACTGCGCACCGCACTGGGTTCGCGGTATTGCGACAGGATTTTCATCCATTCTTTTGCGCTACGCGTGTCTGTTCCCGGTTGCGGGTCGGTTGTGTCGTGGATCATATGCCTGCTCTTGTCGTTGTTGCACTGCTCTTAGGCGAAAAATGGCCAAGGGGATATGCGGCAAAGGCGTTTATTTTCATCAAAACGGTCACAGGATGGTCAGGCGGTGGGATCGGGCATGAAAAAACCCGGCGCAGCGGGGGCTGGCCGGGTGTCTGTCTTGATCGGGATACGCGCTTAAAGCTGCGCCATCACCTCGTCTGACGCTTCGAAATTCGTCGTCACACGCTGCACATCGTCATCATCCTCAAGCGCATCGACCAGCCGCATCAGCGACTGCATGCCATCAAGGTCAAGCTCGGTTGTCGTGGTCGGCCGCCAGACCAGCTTGGTGGACTCTGATTCGCCCAGCTCTGCTTCCAGCGCGTTGGACACCTCGTTCAGATCGGTATCGGCACACCAGATGATGTGGCCGTCTTCGCTGCTTTCGACGTCTTCAGCACCGGCTTCGATGGCGGCCATCATGATGGTGTCCGCATCCCCGGCCTCTGCCGGGTAGGTGATCTCGCCCTTGCGATCGAACATGAAGCCGACCGACCCGGTTTCGCCCAGATTTCCGCCGTTCTTGGTAAAGGTCGACCGCACGGTCGACGCGGTGCGATTGCGGTTGTCGGTCATCGCCTCGACGATCACCGCCACGCCATTGGGCCCGTACCCTTCATAGCGGATTTCTTCGTAATCTTCGCCTTCGCCGCCAACCGCTTTCTTGATCGCGCGTTCGATATTGTCCTTGGGCATGGACTGACCGCGCGCTTCTTTCACTGCCAGACGCAGACGCGGGTTCTTGTCCGGATCCGGATCCCCCATTTTCGCCGCGATGGTGATTTCTTTCGACAGCTTCGAAAACAGCTTGGCGCGCAGTTTGTCCTGTCGACCCTTGCGGTGCTGGATATTTGCCCATTTGGAATGGCCGGCCATGGTGTCTTACCCTTGTGTGTCTTTGAATTATCGGTTTTGCGGCTGTGTACCGCAGAAAACGGGCCGGGAACAAGTGGCGCGTTTTTGCGGTTTGCGCCGCTCTTCCGAGCGTTTATGCACGCGGGCATGAAACCGTTTTTGATCCTGCAACTGCGCCCCGAGGCCGATGCCAGCGATGGCGAATATGCCGCTTTTCTCGAAAAGGGCGGCCTGACAGAGGCGCAGGTGCACCGTCTGTGCCTGGATCGGGAAACCCTGCCAGCCGATTTGCGCCTTGAGGACTATGCCGGTGTGATCGTTGGCGGTGGCCCCGGCTGCGTGTCAGATGACCCCGAGGGCAAGGATCCGGTCGAGGCCAAGATCGAAGCCGAAATCCTGTCCCTGATGCCCGAAATCACGGCGCGGGATGTGCCCTTCATGGGCTGCTGCTACGGGATTGGCATCCTGGGGCATCATTTGGGGGCCGAAGTGTCCAAGCGCCGGTATGGCGAACCGGTGGGGCCGGTGACATGCCGCGTTGTTGCGCCCGACCCGCTGCTGGAAGGTCTGCCCGGCACGTTTGATGCCTTTGTCGGCCACAAAGAGGCGGTGCAGGACCTGCCCGAGGGCTGCGTGCATCTGCTGGCCTCTGACCCGTGCCCGTACCAGATGATCCGCTACGGCGAAAACGTCTATGCGACGCAATTCCACCCCGAGGCCGATGGCGACGTGTTCAAGGCGCGGATCAATATCTACAAACATCGTGGGTACTTTGCCCCCGAAGCCGCCGACGACCTGATTGAAACCTGTCAGGCTGCGGATGTGACCGTGCCGGTCGAAATCCTGCGCCGGTTCGTGGCGCGCTATCGCTAAGCGGTTTCGAAACCGCGTCTCAAGAGGCTTGCAAGCCTCTTGCCCGCGCTTGATTACAACGGCCAGATCAGCGGAATAAGCGCCGAGGCGAGCATGCCCACCGTCAGGTTCAGCGGCACGCCGACCTTCAGGAAATCGGAAAACGCGTAGCCGCCGGGCCCGTAGACCAGCGTATTGGTCTGGTAGCCAATCGGCGTCGCAAACGCACAGGACGCCGCCACCATCACCGCCACCACCAGCGGGCGCGGATCGAACCCCATCGCCTGCGCCAGCCCAATTGCAATCGGCGTGACCACCACCGCAACCGCGTTGTTGCTGACCAGTTCCGTCAGCACGCTGGTGAGCAGGTAAATCGCCCAGACAATCGCCCAGGGCGGCAGGTTCATCAGGTGGGGGGCGAGGGCCTCGACAATCAACGCCACGGCCCCCGAGGCCTCAAGCGCGGCCCCGATTGCCAGCATGGCAAAGATCAGGGCCAGCAACTGTCCTTCGATAAAGGAAAACGCCTCGTCCGAATCAACGCATTTCGTCAGCAACACCACCGCGACCGCGATGATCGCCAGCGCAAGAATGGGCGCCACCCCCAGCGCGGCCAGCAGAACCAGCCCCGCCAGCGCCAGAATGGCGACGGGCGCATGGCTGCGCCGATAGGCGCGGGCGGTGGGTTTGGCCACATCCACAAGGTTCATGTCGTCGGCCAGACGCTGGATATCTTCCGGCGCGCCTTCCAGCAGCAGCGTGTCGCCGACCCGCACCACCAGATCGTCCAGTTGCCGCCCGATATTCTGGTTCCGCCGATGCACCGCCAACGGATAGACGCCATAACGCCGGCGCAGGCGCATCGCCCCCAACCGGCGGCCCACCATCTTGCAGACCGGTGTGATCAGCACTTCAACGGTTGTGGTTTCCACCGCCGAAACCTGATCGACCCGGCGCAGTTCCTTGTTGTTCTGCAGGCTCAAAAGCTCGGTGATCTGGGTGCGCAGCACCACCCGGTCGCCCACTTGCAACGTCACCCCTTGCAGATCGCGCCGCAAGGACGCATCGCCCCGGATCACGTCGATCAACCGCACGCCTTCGCGTTTGAACAGCTGCACGCCCAGCACCTCGCGCCCGATCAGGTTGCTGTCGGGGGGGATCACCGCTTCGGTAAAGAACTTCATCTTGGACCGGTCCGAGAGCATCGCGGCCATGCTTGCCCGGTCCGGCAGCAGCAGGTTCCCGAAAAGCCACAGATACACCATGCCCCACGCGATCAGGACCACGGCCAAAGGCGTGACCTCGAAAATCGTGAACGGCTCCAGCCCCTGCGCGCGCGCCACGCCATCCACCAGCAGGTTGGTCGATGTGCCGATCAGCGTCAGGGTGCCGCCCAGAATGGCGGCGTAGCTTAGCGGGATCAGCAGTTTGGAGGGGGCCAGCCCCATCGTCTTGGCCAGTTGCACAAAAAGCGGCAGCATCACCACCACCACGGGCGTGTTGTTCATAAAGGCCGAGGCCACGATCACCACCGCGAGGATCCCCGCCATCGCCCGTTTCGGGCTTTTCTCGGCCGCTGACTGCGCCGCTGTGGTGAAGGCTTCCAACGCGCCGGTGCGCACCAAAGCGCCCATCACCAGAAACATCGCCGCAATCGTCCAAGGGGCCGGGTTCGACAGAACCGCCAGCGCATCGGCATAGGGCAGCACGCCGGTGGCCAGCAGAAAGCCAACCCCGCCGATCGCAACCACTTCGGTTGGATAGGTTTCCCGCAGGAACAGGGCAAACATGACAACAACCGTGCCAAGCGCCATCATGGCCTGTGTGGTCTGGCTGAGATCTAACACTGTGGTCAGCACCGTTCGGGGGTCTCCGATCGTGAGGTGGGATCAGTGTGGCCGGGTTGCCCGGGCGGCACAAGCGCGGCCTTGGGTCGGGGCTGCACCAGCGCAAGCCCGGCCAGCATCACCGCCAAGGCCGCCCAAAAATACGGCGAATAGCTTTCGGCCAGAAACAGCATGGCCCATGTGACACCGAACAGCGTCACCAGATAGCTGATCTGCACCGCAAAGACCGGCCCCGCGCGCCCGACCAGCCAGACATAGCTGGTATAGGCGGCGGCATGCAGCAGCGATGACGCGAGGATGGCCCAATCCGGCGCGCCCCAGCCGCGAAACGGTGCGATGAACTGGTCCGTGGCCACGGCCAGCGGCAGGGTAACACACACCCCGACCAGCGACGCGCCGCACAGCACCTGCACGGGATCGAGCCCATTGGTGCCCATGCGGGCCACCAGATTGCCCTCCAGCGCATAGCAGAGCGACGAAAACAGCGCGACGAACACCCAGATGGTTTTGACACTGTCGGGCAGGCTGGCCTCGGGCAGGATCAACAGGCTGATGCCGCAGAACCCAAGGCTCAACCCGGCCAGACGCCGCCAGCGAAACGTTTCATGCCCGAAGGCCAGCGCAATCGGGAAGGCGATCATGGGAATGCTGCTGAGCAGGATCGACAGGACCCCCGAGGGCAGATGAACCGCGGCCGAATACGAGGTGATCCCGGGAAAGACCGACCCGATCAGCGCGATCATCACAAACAGGCGCAGATCGGGTTTGGAAAACCGCATCGGTGTTCCCCGCAGCAGACACACACCGAACAGCACAGCCGCGCCGATCAACAGCTGCCAGAACAGAATGCCAATCGGTTTGTAGCCCTCACTGACGGCGATTTTTGCCAGCGGCTGTGTGACCCCCCACGCAGCCCCTGCAAGGATCAGAACAAGCAGCGGGTAAAACCGCATCATCACGGCGCGCTGGGTTGCAGACGCCCGCCATCGCGGATCATGTGGATGGCGGTTGCCTTGCCGGTGCGATCATCGGTTTCGACCAGAACACCGGACAAGGTGGCCTCGTCCAAGGCGGGCTGAAAGCGGCCCTTGCTCATCCCGGTGACAAACCGGCGCATTGGTTCGGTTTTCTCCATCCCGATGACCGAATTGTAATCGCCACACATGCCCGCATCGGTCAGGTATCCCGTGCCCGCTGGCAGGATTTGCGCGTCGCCGGTGGGCACATGGGTATGGGTGCCCACCACAAGGCTGGCCCGCCCATCGCAGAAATGCCCCATCCCCATTTTTTCCGACGTCGCTTCGCAATGCACATCGACAAGGATCATCTGCGCCTGTCCGCCCAACGGATGCGCCCGCAGCACCGCGTCCACGGCAGAAAACGGATCGTCAAACGCGCGCTTCATGAAGACCTGACCCAGCACCTGCAGCACAAGGATCTTGCGTCCGCGCCCGTCGGTGAACAGCCGGTGCCCCCGACCCGGGGCCACCTTGGCAAAGTTCAACGGGCGCAGGATGCGCGGTTCGCTGTCGATAAAGGACAGCATGTCTTTCTGGTCAAACGCATGATCGCCCAGCGTCAGGCAATCGACGCCCGCATCCAGCAAGGCCTTGGCATGCGCCCCCGACAGGCCCACCCCGCTTGACGCGTTCTCGCCATTGACCACGCAGAAATCCACCTTGAGCCGGGCGCGCAGATCGGCCAGCCGGTTCGTGATCGCTGCGCGGCCTGCACGGCCCATGACATCGCCAAGGAAAAGTGTTCTCATATCCCGAGGATTAAAGCGGCGTCGGGCGAAAGCAAAGGGGCAAAGCGCCCGGACGGACAACACCGTGTAACCGGCGTGGACCAAGCCAATTCGAATTGGCTTGCAAGCGGCTTTAAAGCCGCTTCCCCCGGTTCTCAGGCCTCAGAACAACGACCCCTGTTCCGGTGGCTTTGCCTTGGCTTTGGGCGCAGGTTTCGCAGCACTCGCACCAACGGCCATGCTGCCATCGGCAAATTCGATCTCCAACGCTTTCGCGGCCTTGGCACCCTTGCGCGTGGTGACAACCTCACCGTCGCCACGCACCACCGCGTAGCCGCGTTTGAGCGTTTCCTTGTACCCCAGCGTTTCGCGCAGTCGGTCCAGCGCATCCAGACGGTTGCGCCAGTCCCGGACCTGCGTCTGACCCGCCGCAGACAATCGGCGCGTCAGCGCGTTCAACCGGTCTTCCTTGACCGCCAGATCGCGTAGGATCGGGGTCACGCTCAACCGGTCCGCGCGACGTGCCAGCGCTTCGCGTTTGGTGTCGACCACGCGCACCAGTCCCGGGGCCAGCCGCTCTGCCGATCCGTCGAACCGGCGGCGTTGTTCGGCCAGACTGCGCGACAGCAGCGACGGGCGCAATGAGGCCGCCGCCTCGATCAGCCGCCCGCGACGCAGGTCCACCGACCGCGTCAAGGCGCGGGGCAGGCGATCCACCATCAGGTCCAGCCGCTGCGTTGGTCCTGCCAGCAAGGTCTCGGGCCGGGGCAGGGCGCGTGACAGATCGCGCAGGCGCTGATCGCGGGTCTGCATGCGCTGTAACATAGCCCGCGACATGCGGGCCTCTTGGTCATTCACCCATGCCAGCAGTTCCAGCCGCACCGGCACTGCGATTTCGGCAGCCGCCGTTGGCGTGGGCGCGCGCTGGTCCGACACAAAGTCGATCAGCGTGGTGTCTGTCTCGTGTCCGACCGCAGAGATCAGCGGAATGTCCGACGCGGATACCGCGCGGGCCACGATCTCTTCGTTGAACCCCCAGAGGTCCTCGATACTGCCGCCACCGCGCGCCACGATCAGCAGATCGGGCCGGGGCAGGGCTCCACCGGGCGTCAAGGCGTTGAACCCGGCAATCGCGCGGGCCACCTCGGGTGCGCAATTCGCGCCCTGCACGGCAACCGGCCACACCAGCACCTTGCGCGGAAAGCGGTCACGCAACCGGTGCAGGATATCCCGAATCACCGCACCCGAAGGCGAGGTGATCACCCCGATCACATCCGGCAGGTAAGGCAGCGTCTTCTTGCGCGCGGGATCGAACAAGCCTTCGGCGGCCAGCGCCTTCTTGCGCTTTTCCAGCATCGCCATCAGCGCGCCTTCGCCCGCAACGGTGACCTCGTCGACATTCAGGTTGTACTTGGACTGCCCGCCAAAAGACGTCATCCGCCCGGTGACCACCACCTCCAGCCCTTCCTCCGGCACGACAGACAGTTGCGACACCTGGCCTTTCCAGGTGGTGCAGGCCAGCACGTTCTTGTCGTCCTTGACGTCATAATACAGATGCCCGGACCGCGCAGTGAACACACGGCCGACCTCGCCGCGCACCTTGATCCGGCCAAAGGTGCTTTCCAGCGTTTTCTTCACTGCGCCGGACACTTCGGACACAGTGTATTCGGGCATGTTCTGCCCCGGACGCGGGTCGTCGATCAGATCGGACATGGTGCCTCGCTTGCGCTTCGTTGCGCCCAACCCTAGAACGCCGCAACGGCAAGGAAAAGCACGGAAGGGCGCGCGCATGAACATCCTGATCCTCGGAAGCGGCGGGCGCGAACACGCGCTGGCCTGGGCGGTGATGCAAAACCCGAAATGCGACAAGCTGATCGTGGCCCCGGGCAATGCCGGGATTGCGATGATCGCCGATTGCGCCACGCTCGATATCGAAGACGGCGGGTCGGTTGTGACCTTTGCCGAAGAAAATAGCATCGACTTCGTGATCGTTGGCCCCGAAGCACCCTTGGCCGCCGGTGTTGCGGACCGTCTGCGCGATGCCGGTTTGCTGGTGTTCGGCCCCTCTGCGGCGGCGGCCAAGCTGGAAGCCTCCAAAAGCTTTACCAAGGAAATCTGCGACGCCGCCAATGCGCCAACAGCGGCCTACGGACATTTCACCGACGCCGAAAGCGCCAAGGCCTACGTGCAATCCCAAGGCGCGCCCATCGTGGTCAAAGCGGATGGATTGGCCGCAGGCAAGGGCGTGATCATCGCCGAAACCGTCGCCGAGGCGGAAACCGCCATCGACGACATGTTCAGCGGGGCTTTCGGCGGGGCCGGGGCCGAGGTGGTGATCGAGGAATTCATGCAGGGCGAAGAGGCGTCCTTCTTTGTGCTGGTCAACGGCACCGACGTTTTGCCCATGGGCACCGCGCAGGATCACAAGCGGGTGGGCGAAGGCGACACCGGTTTGAACACCGGCGGGATGGGCGCCTATTCCCCGGCGCCTGTTCTGACCGACGCCATCGCGCAAAAGGCGCTGGACGAGATCATCAAACCGACCATGGCCGAAATGGCCAAACGCGGAACGCCGTATCAGGGCATCCTGTATGCTGGTCTGATGATCGAAAACGGTCAGCCGCGTCTGGTGGAATACAATGTGCGCTTTGGCGATCCGGAATGTCAGGTGCTGATGATGCGGCTGGGCGCACAGGCCTTTGATCTGATGCATGCCTGCGCCGATGACCGTCTGCCCGAGGCGCGTGTCAATTGGGCCGACGATCACGCCATGACTGTGGTTCTTGCGGCGCAGGGCTATCCCGGCGCGTACGACAAAGGCAGCGTGATCGGCGGGCTGGACGCCCTGACCGAAGACAGTTTCCAGATGATGTTCCACGCGGGTACGTCGGAAAAGGACGGCCAGATCACCGCCACCGGAGGCCGCGTTCTGAACGCCACCGCCCGAGGCGCAACCCTGCAAGAGGCGCGTGACCGCGCCTATGCACAAGCGCAGGCGGTTGATTGGCCGCAGGGCTTTTACCGCCGCGACATCGGTTGGCGGGCCTTGTGATCGCGTCAGCGGTTCCGGGGTTTTTCCTTGGCCTGTCCCTGATCCTGGCCATCGGCGCACAGAACGCCTTTGTCCTGCGCCAGGGGCTGCGCCGCGCGCATGTGTTCGCGGTTTGCCTGACCTGCGCGGTCTCGGACGCCATTCTGATCGCCGCCGGTGTCGCCGGGTTCGGCGCGTTGACCGAAGCGTTGCCCGGGCTGGAATGGACGATGCGCGTGCTGGGGGCGGCGTTTCTGTTTTGGTATGGCTGGCGATCCTTCATGTCAGCGCGCAAAGGGGGGCAGGCGCTGACCGCTGGTCAGGAAGCCGGATCGCTGCGCGCCGCCTTGCTGACCTGCCTCGCGCTGACCTGGCTCAATCCACATGTCTATCTGGACACGGTGGTGCTGCTGGGGGCGATTTCGGCGCAATACCCCAGCCAACTGGCCTTTGCCCTGGGCGCGATGACGGCCAGTTTCGTGTTTTTCTTTTCGCTGGGATACGGTGCCCGGTTGCTGGCCCCGCTTTTTGCCCGGCCGCGCGCATGGCAGGTGCTGGACGTGCTGATCGGCGCGGTCATGTGGGCGATCGCGCTCAAGCTGCTGTTGCTGTGACCCGTCGCCCCCACTTGCCTTTGCCGTAGCATTCCGGTCCTGTACAGCCATGACGACATCCCCCGACAAACCCGTGACCGGCATCCTCTGGATGATCGTGACCGGTCTGTGCTTTGTCGCGGTCACCGCGCTGGTCAAACTGCTGGATGGGCGCGTGCCACCTGCCGAATCCGCGTTCCTGCGCTACGTGATCGGTCTGGTGTTCCTGATCCCGGTCTGGCGCGAATTGCTGGCGATCCGGCTGACCAAACGCCAGAAGGGGCTTTTTGCGATCCGCGGACTGGTGCACGCGCTGGGCGTGATCTTGTGGTTCTTTTCCATGGCTCGCCTGCCCATCGCCGAAGTCACCGCGATGAACTATCTCAGCCCGGTTTACGTGACGATCCTTGCGGTGTTTCTGCTGGGCGAAAAGCTCGCGCTGCGCCGGGTCATGGCGGTTGTGGCGGCGCTGCTTGGGGCGCTGCTCATCCTGCGTCCGGGGTTCCGGGAACTTGATCTGGGGCATTTTGCCATGCTGGGCACGGCGCTTTTGTTTGCGGTCAGCTACCTGATCGCCAAAATCATGTCAGGCGAGGTGCGCGCAAGCATGGTGGTGGCGCTTTTGTCGATCACGGTCACCATCGGGCTGGCCCCCTTTGCGCTGGCGGTCTGGGTGACGCCCAGCATGGCTGATCTGGGGATCATCGCGCTGGTCGCCTGTTTCGCAACCGCCGGGCATTATTCGATGACGCTGGCCTTTGCGGCAGCGCCGGTCACGGTCACCCAGCCGGTGACGTTTCTGCAACTGGTGTGGTCGGTGCTGCTGGGCGTGATCTTCTTTGCCGAACCATTGGACCCCTGGGTGGTTATGGGCGGCACGGTGATCATGGCGGCCGTGGCCTTTATCACCTGGCGCGAAGCGGTGTTGCGCAAAACCAAGATCACACCCGTGGTGAACGAAACCAAGGGCTGACCGCCTTGGCGGCACGAAGGGCCTGCGGGCCCCAAAACAGACATTTCAAAATCATTGTTTCGATTTCCGAAAAAAACCGGGTCTTTTTCCAAGTCTGGCCACATTTCAGCATCACACATTAGGATGTAAACGTACGAGGAGACACCCATGTTTGCTGAAACAACTGCCGCGTCCGATCTGGGCGAGTTGCGCCACTTCCTTGTGGCAGAACGTCAGAAAACCCTGTCTGATACTGAATGGAAATTCCGCATGCGGGGATATGGCTTTCATGTCAAACGTGTCAGCGGCGGCGTCATGGTGGCCCGTATTCCCAATAATGAAATCCTGGGCTGCGTAAAGATGTGATCTCTGGTCGCCGGTCCGACGGCGTCCATATGTCCTGACTGTGCGGGTCGCGTCTCTCTCAGGCGCTTGCTATATCCGCCTTATGCTCAAGTACCTAGACATCCCCCCTGTCTGGCTTTGCACCGCGCTTCTGCTCGCGTGGCTGCAAAAGACCCACTATGCCTTTGGCCTGTCATTCGGCCCTGTCTGGGCGGATCTGCTCGGTGGCCTCCTTGTCGGAGGCGGTTGTGTTCTGATCGCGCTGGCCGCGTATGAATTCCGACGCCACCGCACGACAATCATCCCACATCAAGAGGCGACGCATCTGATCACGTCCGGCGTGTTCAAACGTAGCCGCAACCCCATTTACCTTGCTGATTCGCTCATTCTTGCCGGAATGATCCTCTACTGGGACGCGGTGTTATCGCTCCCACTGATCCCGATATTCGTCTGGTGGATCGAAAAACGTTTCATAATCGTAGAAGAAAAGCGCCTGCGACGAAATTTTCGTGCGGATTTTGCCCGATATGAGAAACAAACGCGACGTTGGCTCTAGCCGCCTGCGACCAACCGTACTAGATGAGCGGTTCGCGGCGGTGCCCGCATTGTGGGTTTTAGGTCAGCCTTGTAGACCCATCGCAGATACACATGCCGCAACGGTAACTTGAAATGACGCAAAAAGGGGGACAGCTCAGGTGAAAATCGGAACACCCAAAGAAGTGTTCGGGGGCGAAAACCGCGTGGCGATGACGCCCGACAGCGCCCGACAGCTCCAGAAGCTTGGATATGACTGCCTGATCGAAAGCGGCGCGGGGGCCAGGGCTGGCTTTTCCGACGCGCTTTACGAAGACGCAGGTGTGACGGTCGTCAAGACGGCAGCGGCTTTGTGGAAAGAGGCCGACATCGTCGCCAAGGTCCGCCAGCCGGAACCGGCAGAGCTGAAGCGTCTGCGCGAAGGTCAGACGCTGATCTCCTTCTTCAACCCCGCTGCCAACGAAGAGGGCATGGAAGCCGCCAAGGCGAAGGGGGCCAATGTCATCGCGATGGAAATGGTGCCCCGCATCAGCCGCGCGCAGAAGATGGACGCGCTGTCCTCCATGGCCAACATCGCCGGTTACCGCGCCGTCATTGAAGCAGGCAACAACTTTGGCCGCTTCTTCACCGGTCAGGTCACCGCCGCCGGTAAAGTGCCCCCCGCCAAGGTTCTGGTTGTCGGTGCGGGTGTGGCTGGCCTTGCCGCCATCGGCACATCGACATCGCTGGGTGCGATCACCTACGCCTTTGACGTGCGTCCCGAAGTGGCCGAACAGGTCGAATCCATGGGCGCTGAATTTGTCTTCCTCGATTTTGAGGAAGAACAGCAGGACGGCGCGGCGACAGGCGGCTATGCCTCTGTGTCCTCACCGGAATTTGCCGCGGCCCAGTTGGCCAAGTTCCGCGAACTGGCGCCCGAGATGGACATCGTGATCACCACCGCGCTGATCCCGAACCGCGAAGCGCCCGAGCTTTGGACCAAGGACATGGTCGAAAGCATGAAACCCGGTTCCGTGATCGTGGACCTCGCGGCGGAAAAGGGCGGCAACTGCAAGCTGACCGTCAAGGACGAAAAGATCGTCACCGACAACGGCGTGACCATCATTGGCTACACCGATTTCCCAAGCCGCATGGCCGCGCAAGCCTCGACACTGTATGCGACAAACATCCGCCACATGATGACGGACCTGACGCCCAAGGTGAAAAACGAGGAAACCGGCGAAGAGACTCAGGAATTCTTCCACAACATGGAAGACGACGTCATTCGCGGCGCGACCGTCACCTACAAGAACGAAATCACGTTCCCGCCACCCCCACCAAAGGTTCAGGCGATTGCCGCCAAACCCAAGGAAAAGGTGCCAGAACTGACACCGGAAGAAAAACGCGCGCAGGAAGCGGCGGCGTTCAAGGCGCAGACCAAAAGCCAGGTGACCCTGCTGGCCGTGGGGGCCGCGCTGGTGTTGGGCGTTGGCCTGATCCCGGGCATGCCTGCCAGCTTCATGCAGCACTTCATCGTGTTCGTGCTGTCGGTGTTCATCGGCTTCCAGGTGATCTGGAACGTCGCGCATTCGCTGCACACGCCGCTGATGGCCGTGACCAACGCGATCTCGTCGATCATCATTCTGGGGGCATTGATCCAGATCGGATCGTCCAGTCTGCTGATCACGCTTCTGGCCGCGCTCGGCATCTTCATGGCCTCCGTCAACATCTTCGGCGGCTTCCTCGTGACACGGCGCATGCTCGCCATGTTCCAGAAATCCTAAGAGGGCGGGCACATGGAAAACGCATTCACCATCGCGGCCTATGTGGTCGCAGGCATTCTCTTCATCCTGTCGCTGGGCGGCCTGTCGGGTCAGGAAAGCGCGAAACGCGCCGTCTGGTACGGCATTGTGGGCATGGCCATCGCGGTTGTGGCCACGCTGGTTGGCCCGGGCTCCGGCCTTGGCGTCGTGTCGATCATCCTGATCGCCCTGGGCGCGGCTGTCGGCTACCAACTCGCCACCAAGGTCGAGATGACCCAGATGCCCGAACTTGTCGCCATCATGCACTCGCTTGTCGGCTTGGCCGCCGTGTTCGTGGGCTTCAACGCGGACATCATGATCAACTACATCGGCAACATGTATGACGCCGAAGGCCTCGTGATGGGCGCGGTACAGGCGGATGGCATCACCGCGATTGGCCTGCCGAAAGAACTCTATGACGGCCTGTCGTCCTTTGGCCAGCTGATCGCCAAGAAATCCTCGGTCGAGATCGGCATCCTGCGCGTCGAACTGGTGCTGGGCATCTGGATCGGCGCGGTGACCTTTACGGGTTCCGTCATCGCCTATGCCAAGCTGGCAGGCCGCGACAGCAAACTGCCGGTTGAGATCGACACCTCGGCCAAGCAACTGCCCGGCGGTCACATGCTCAACGCCGCGGCAGCGGGTCTGTCGATTATTTTTGCGATCATGTACCTTGGCGGATCGGGCAGCTGGACGCTGATCCTGCTGACGCTTCTGGCGCTCTTTATCGGGTACCACCTGATCATGGGCATCGGCGGCGCGGACATGCCGGTCGTGGTCTCCATGCTCAACAGCTATTCTGGCTGGGCGGCAGCGGCGATTGGCTTCAGCCTTGGCAATGACCTTCTGATCGTGGTCGGCGCGCTGGTTGGCTCTTCGGGTGCGATCCTGTCCTACATCATGTGTAAGGCGATGAACCGGTCGTTTGTCAGCGTCATCCTGGGTGGCTTTGGCGGTGCATCCGGTGGCGAACAGATGGCGGTCGAAGGCGAACAGGTGGCGATTGACGCCGAAGGTGTCGCCGCAGCGCTGGAAGAGGCTGACAGCATCGTGATCATCCCCGGCTACGGCATGGCCGTTGCACAGGCACAGCAGAACGTGGCCGAACTCACCCGCCGCCTGCGCGCCAAGGGCAAGACGGTGCGCTTTGCGATCCACCCGGTCGCGGGGCGTCTGCCGGGCCACATGAACGTGCTTCTGGCCGAGGCCAAGGTGCCGTATGACATCGTGCTGGAAATGGACGAGATCAACGACGACTTCCCCGATACGGACGTCGCCATCGTCATCGGCTCGAACGACATCGTGAACCCGGCCGCACAGGACGATCCCAACAGCCCCATCGCCGGCATGCCGGTTCTGGAATGCTGGAAGGCCAAGCAGGTCTTCGTGTCCAAACGCGGGCAGGGCACCGGTTATTCCGGCATCGAAAACCCGCTCTTCTTCAAGGAAAACACGCGGATGTTCTACGGCGACGCAAAAGCCAGCCTCGACACGCTGCTGGGGAAGATCACCTAAGCTGTCAACTGTCAGACAAGAAAAGGCCCCACGCACCGCGCGCGGGGCCTTTTTCGTTCAAGGAAACATCCGCGCGCCAAGGCCTGCCAGCACCGCTTTACCCGGTGTCAGCAGTCGCCCGACCCGTCGTCCTGATGACCCCCGCGCCTTGGCCGCCACGCCATCTTCATATACACATCACCCGCCCGCAGTTCATCCAGCATCTGGGCCAGTCGCTTCTGGCGGGTGTCGGCCCGTTTGGCACGCATGATCCAGCCAAGGTAGTCGTTCCGCTGGTACCAGGGACGCGCATCGTACTGCGCTGCAAGCCCGTGGTCCTCCAACGCGTCGCGCACGAAATCCGGCATCGGGTGGGGCGGTCGTTTCATACGATCTGCTCCGGCAACCGGATCATCCGGGCGCGGCCTCCAGCCAGACGTCCACGGTGCGGTCCAAAGCCTCCCAGTCGGTATATTCCTTGTCCCAGTCCAGATCGGCCTCCGGGTCTTTCGCGGCAATGATCCGCCGCATGATAAAGCGCCGGAACACGTCGTAATCCGATGGTTTATACGCGCCTGCCACCTGCACGACCTGTCCCGGTGTCCACCGTGTGGCCTCCTGAAAATCGCTCAGGATCGCCTCCAACCCGCGCCAATCCTCCGCATCATGGCCCGCCGCCGCCAAGGAAACCGACAGCAACATGCTCGGGCAATGCTCAAGCGCCAGCGCGTGATCGGTGGCAAACTCTGACAGCACGGTTTGGTAATGCCCCGCGTGCAAGGACCCGCCCAGCATCACCGCATCAAACCGTGACAGATCAACCTGCGCCGCATCATCCAGCGCCATCAGTTCCACCGAATGGCCCTTGTCGACGCAGCGATCCGCGATATGACGCGCGATCTTGCGGGTCTGGCCTTCGGTGCTGGCATAACCAATGAACAGTTTCATAACGTCCTCCGTCTCTGCGCGCGCGGGCCCAAACCGGTGGCCACGCCCCGCAGACACAGGATACACGCTTGCGCCCGACACCGCGTTGCGCCAGCGCAAAAACCGTTTGCGATCATCCTGTTGCGCGGCGTTTTCCGGCAGCTCATTTTCGCGGCATGCCGCCCAAAGAACTGAAAGACCGCCAATGCATACGGTTGAATACCGGTAAATAACTGAATATAAACGGCTTTCTCTCTTTACTTGATCTGGGTGAACACATAGCTGACACTCCAAGCAGTGTAGGGAACCCCATGACGCCGATCGAAGATCATCCTCTCCGTTATACCTTGTCCAACGAATTGCACGCGCGTCCCTTTCCGTCGCTCGAAGCACCGTGCCGGGCGATCTATCTGGCGATCAAGAAACCCCGCGATGCCGCCGCGCGGGACAAGTCGGAAGATCTCAACCACCTGATCGCACTGCTCGACCGCTACGGCACCCCGCATCCGCAACCCGGTGCGACGCATTACTCCGGGCAGATCGGGCAGAATATGCTCAAGTGGGAACAGCACACGGAGTTTGTCACCTACACCGTTTTCATGAACGGCGTGTCCGAACGTCCCTTTGATGCCGCCGACATGTCGGTGTTTCCCGAAGACTGGCTTGAAACCGCCCCCGGTGTGCGGATCACCTCTGCCTTGATCCGGGTCGAGGAACGCCCCGACGATTCCAAAATCTGCACCCTGTTGTCTGACTGGTTTGTGCCCGAAAGCCTGGCCGTCAGCCGGGTGATCGATGACGAGGCCATCGTCTGCGGCGATTTCCGCATCGACCCGGCCGGGCATCTGCGGTTCGGCCTGTTCGTGACGCCGGGCATCGGCCGCCGCCGGGTCGGGCGGATCGTGCAGCGCCTGTGCGAGATCGAAACCTACAAGACCATGTCGATGCTTGGCTTTACGCGTGTGCGCGAACTCGGTCCCCGCATGGGCGAGATTGACAACGAACTGACCCAGCTGATGGCGGCCATGACCCGGGGCGACGGGCTAGAGGAAGACCGGCTCAAAGCGCTGTTGTCGGTGTCTGCGGAACTCGAAAGCCTGTCGGCGCAAATGTCGTTCCGGTTTGGGGCAACTGGTGCCTACGAAGCGATTGTCGGACAGCGCATCTCGGTGCTGCGCGAAGAACGCTTCGAAGGCCGCCAGACCTTTGCCGAATTCATGACCCGCCGCTACGATCCGGCGATGCGCACGGTGAAATCGGCGGAAAACCGTCTGTCGTCGATGGCGGCGCGGGCTGTGCGGGCAGGGGACCTGCTGCGCACGCGGGTCGAGGTCGCCAGATCGGCACAGAACCAGCAATTGCTGGAAAGCATGAACAAACGCGCGGACATGCAGCTGCGCCTGCAAAAGACGGTCGAGGGCCTGTCGGTTGTGGCGATCAGCTATTACGCGGTGTCGCTGGCGGGATACCTGCTGTATCCGGTGGCCGGCATGCTGGGACTGTCCAAGGGGGCGCTGACCGGGTTGGTCACGGTGCCGGTGGTGCTCTTGGTGTGGCTCGCCATCCGCCGCATTCGCAAGATCGTCGAACAGGGTGGCCCGGACCTGTAGGGGCGGGTTTCCGTCACCGGAAACCACCGGACGCGTCACGCGTCCGGCGACCGCTTCACAACAACCTCGGTCTCGGCCTGCAGCGACGCCGCAAGCGACGCAAACCGCGCTTCGGCCACTTCGCCATAAAGCGGAACAGACGCCTTTGTCAGCTTGAGCCGCAGCAGTTTCTTGCGCGGTTTCCATTCCAGCGCGGTCCCATCAGCACTGGCATCCGACATCCACAACATCGCGCCAAACCGCAGCGCCTTGCCCAGAACCTCGGCCTCTTGCGTGGCCTTTTCGGACAGCAACCCTTCCAGATCCTCGAACCGCGTGCCTTCGCGCTTGTTCTTGTAACGGTGCAACAGCGCCAGACCCAGGAACACCCGTTCAGAGTGCTTCAACCCCCCCAGATTGGCCCGCGTCGCATTGTCGAAACAGGTCTCGGCCCGGTAATCGGGATGCGCACGCCAGCTCACGTCATGCAGCAGGCACGCCGCCTTGATCAGCCGGATCCGCGCATCATCATTGCGCGAAAACAACGGTGACACAAAGCGGTACAGCTTCTTGCCAAATCCCGGCAAACGCGCATCCTTGGCCTCGGCAAAGCGGCAGGCCTCGATCAGCGGATCCCGGTCGCGCAGCTCCTGCGGCATCTGTTCGTACAAAAGCCCCTCGCGGATGCCATAGCTCGACACCGCGATGTCCTTGGGCTTGAACGTCTGCACGAGGCGTTTCAGAACATCCACCGCATAAGGCACAAGGATCATCCGCGCGTTGGAAATCCCGCAGGCCTGTCGCAATTCCTCGATGTCTGCGGACTTGATAAACTTGACCGTCTCAGAAACCGACTTCTTGTCCATCCGGTATTCGTGCAACACGTGCAGCGGATAGCCGCGCCGGTACATGTCCACCCGGGCAATCGCGCGCCATGAGCCACCCACCAGAAACAGCCGGTCGCGCTGTGCGCCCATATGCCCGGCCAGGCGCTGCATGACCTCCTTGATATGTGCGTCGCGCCCCTTCTGCCCGCCGGGCAGATCGCGCAGCTTCAGGGGACCAAGGTTCGAACTGATCCGCCGCCCGACACGCCCGTCGGAAATCTCGGCCAGTTCCATCGACGACCCGCCAATGTCACAAACCAGACCGTAACTGCCCGGCCAGCCCAGCAGAACCCCCTGCGCCGACAGCCGCGCCTCTTCCTCGCCTCCGATCACCCAGATGCGCAACCCGGTTTCGCGCAGCACGTCCTCGCGGAACTCGGGCCCGTCCACCGCTTCGCGCACCGCCGCCGTGGCGACCACTGTCAGCGGTGGCAGCTTCATTCCGTCCGCCAGCGCCTGAAACCGCTTGAGCGCCTGCAGCGCGCGCGCCCGGCCATCCGGGTTCAACCGGCCCGTTTCGGACATTCCTGCGCCAAGCGCACACATCAGTTTTTCGTTGTAAAAATAAGCAGGTGACCGTGCAGCCCCGTCAAAGACCACCAGTCGCACCGAGTTTGACCCGATATCAACAACCCCGACACGGCTTAACGCCCGCGCCTTCGGATCGTTGAACAGGGCCCGACCAAAGGGGCTCGATCCGTCCTGTTCGGATGTCTGGTTTCCGTCCATGGGGCCTCCGGCTCAGGTCGCGCGCACCGTCGCAAAGCCAACGCGTCAGGTCAAGAAAGCTTGGCCCGTCTGGCTGTGGTGAAGCGTCGCTTGCCGTGCCTGCGTCTTCGGGCGTCAGTCGTCGGTATGGGTCAGTTTCGGCACGTCCGACGCCCCGGCAGACCCGCGCCCGGACAACGACGGGTTTTCCATAAAGAACCGGTGGCAGTTGAATGCAAACTCGCCATCCTCCCATGTCGCGCGCTCAAAGGCACCGCCGGGCTGCATGATCCAGCTTTGCGCCACATCGGCCAGATTCGCCGCCATGATCTGACTGACGATCTGCGCCTTGACGGTGGCGTTTTCGATCTCCACCAGCGTCTCCACCCGCCGGTTCAGGTTGCGCCCCATCCAGTCGGCGGACGACATGAACACCCGCGCCTTCTTGTGGGGCAACCCGTACCCGTTGCCAAAGCAGACGATCCGGGAATGTTCTAAAAACCGCCCGACAATCGACTTTACGCGGATGTTCTCGCTCAGCCCGGTCACACCGGGGCGCAAGCCGCAAATCCCGCGCACAACGCAATCAATCTGCACCCCGGCCTCGGACGCCGCGTAAAGCGCGTCGATCATATCGGGATCAATCAGCGAATTCATCTTCAGCCAGATCTGCGCCGGCTTGCCCGCCCGCGCGTGCTCGGCTTCGGCTTCAATCAGTTCCAGCATCTTGGGCTTCAGCGAATGCGGAGAGATCGATAGGTTCTCCAACCCGTCCGGCTGGGCATAGCCCGACAGGTAATTGAACACCTTGGTGGCATCCCGCCCCAGCGTTGCATCGCAGGTAAAGAAACTCAGATCGGTGTAAATGGTGGCGGTGATCGGGTGGTAATTGCCGGTGCCGAAATGCGTGTAAGTCACCAGCTTGTCCCCCTCGCGCCGCACCACGATGGAAATCTTGGCGTGGGTTTTCCAGTCCAGGAACCCGTAGACCACATGCGCGCCCGCGCGCTCCAACCGGCGCGACTGGCGGATATTGGCGGCCTCGTCGAACCGCGCCTTCAATTCGACCAACGCCGTCACCGACTTGCCGTCTTCCGCCGCTTCACACAGCGCCGCCACGATGGGCGACTGTTTCGATGTCCGGTACAGTGTCTGCTTGATCGCAACCACGTTGGGATCCCGCGCCGCCTGCGCCAGGAACCGGACCACCATGTCAAAGGTCTCGTAGGGGTGATGCAGCAGCATGTCCTTCTGCTTGATCGCGGCAAACATGTCGCCGTCGAAATCCTGCACCCGTTCGGGCACGCGTGGCGCGAAATTGGGCCACAGCAAATCGGGCCGTTCTTCCAGCACAAGTTCCCGAAGATCCGCCGCCCCCAGCATCCCGGTCAGCTCAATCACATCATCGTCGCGCACCCGCAATTCCCGCATCACGGTTTCCCGCAGCGTCTTCGGCGCGCCGGTGGAAATGGTCAGCCGCACAACTTCACCGCGACGCCGACGCTTCAGCGCCACCTCGAACTCGCGCACAAGGTCTTCGGCCTCTTCCTCGACCTCGATATCGCTGTCGCGCAGCACCCGGAACCCGAAATGGTCACGCAGCTTGTAGCCCGGAAACAGCCGGTCGAAATGCAGCAGCAGCACATCTTCCAGCATGATGAACCGATGTTCGCCGGGGGCCGAGGGCAGGGCCATGAACCGTTCGACCTGACCCGGAATGGGCAGCAAGGCCTGCAACGACGACTTGTCCTTGCGCCGCTCCAGTTGCAGTGCAAGGCAATAGCCGTTGTTGGCAATGAACGGGAACGGGTGCGCGGGGTCGATGGCCAGCGGCGACAGTACCGGGAACACGCGTTCCAGAAACGCCTCTGCAAGGTAGGTCTGGTCGTCCTCTGACAGACCATCGCGCCCCAGAACCGAGATATTCTCGGCCTCCATCTGTTCACGCAGGGTCGCCAGAACCTCCTGCTGCGATGCCATCAGCTTGCGCGCGTCCTCGTTGATCAGGACAAGCTGCTCGGCGGGCGTCAGCCCGTCTGCGGCCGGTGTCGTGTTGCCCGCCTGAGCCAGTTCGCGCAAACCCGCCACGCGGACGGTGTAAAATTCGTCCAGATTGGTGGCCGAAATCGACAGGAAGCGCAGACGCTCCAGCAACGGCACACGGGGGTTCTCGGCCTCTTCCAGCACCCGCCAGTTGAACCCCAGCCAGGACAGTTCCCGGTTCACGAAGCGGCCCGGTCCGGTCAGATCCAGATCGGGCAGGGCGGTCGGGTCGGGGCGGGGGGCATTCAGAAAGTCAGCGCTGTTCATGGGTGTCCCTTGGTGATGGCGCGTGACGGGCGGATGACACGGCGCGGTCAGGGGCTATTCTGGCGCAGTTTCTTCCCGGAATTCAAGCTCGGCCAGGGCTATGCGCGCAAGGTTGCGTGTCACACCCTTCGGGGTGCCCAAAGCGGCCCGGTCCAGATGCGCCACAACCTGTCCCGCCGCCTCAAACGACCGGGGCATCCAGCGCACCAGATAGGGGATGACATCAGCCATCGGCACGATCTGGCGATCCGAAAACAGCTTGGCGATCACCGCCGACAACAACAGGTCATCCGGCGGGCTCATCTTGGCAACGGTGGTGCCCACCATCCGGCTGGCCAGATCGGGCAGGTCAAGGTTCCAGACGCTGGGCGGGGTCGTTGCCGTCAATAGCAGGCTGTGCCCGTTTGCAAGCACCAGATTGTGAATATGAAACAACGCGTTTTCGGCGGCCGCATCGCCGGCCACACGCTCCACATCCTCGATGCAGACAGGGCCGTCGCACAAGGCCGGCACATCCGCCAGCGCAACATCGCGCGACGCGATCATCGTCCCGCCGCTTTCCGCGCACCACACATGCGACAGATGCGTCTTGCCCGACCCGTTGGGACCCACCAGAACCAGCTTGCCATTCGGCCAGTCCGGCCACGTGTCCACCAGCCCCAGCGCCACGGCATTGCTTTCCGTGACGTAGAAATCGCCCCGCCCCAGCGCGGGACGCGCCGGTATGTCAAACTTCATCTGTTGGGGCATTTATTCCGGGTCCTGATCACTCAATCCGCGATACAGGCGGCTGGAGATGTATTGCTGTGTTGCAAAGCGTGCGATCACGCCAATGGCTGCGGCCACTGGCACCGCGACCAGCATCCCGACAAAGCCGAACAGCGTGCCGAAAATCGACAGCGCAAGGATCAGCCACACCGGGTGCAGCCCCACCGACGATCCCACCAGTTTCGGCGTCAATACGTTGCCTTCGATCACCTGTCCCAACACGAACACACCGGCGACAAGACCGATCGACACCCAATCGCCCCAGAACTGGAACAGCGCCAGACCAATCGCCAACGCGCCACCGATCAACGCACCCAGATAGGGAATAAACGTCACCAGCCCCGCAACGAACCCGACAACCAGCCCGAACTGCAGCCCGATCGCCATCAGCGTCACCGCGTAATAGGTGCCCAGAATGATGCAGACCGTGCCCATCCCGCGAATGAAGCTTGCCAGCGTTTTGTCGATATCCGCCGCCAGTTTCCGGATGGTCGGCGCATGATCGCGCGGTAGTAGCTCATCAATCCGCGCCACCATCCGGTCCCAGTCCAGCAGCAGATACACCGCCACCACCGGGACAATCACAAACAGCATGACGATATTGATGATGCCCGCCGCCGAACTCAGCACGGTGTTCAACAACTCACCGCCGCGCGCCTGAATGGTTTCACCCACCGAAATCAGCGACTGGCGCAGCGGGCTTTCGGTATCCATGACCTCCGGGAACCGCTCGACCAGAAAATCGCGCAGATTGACAAACAAGGTTGGCGCGAATTCAAACAGCTCGACCGCCTGTCGGATCAGGGTCGGGATCACCAGCAGCAACATGACCACGAACGCCAGTATGCCCACAACGGTGATCACCGCCGTCGCGGCCACCCGGCTGAAGCCCATCCGTTCCAACCGGTCCGCAACCGGGTCCAGGAAATACGCAATCGCCCCGCCCAGAACGAAGGGCAACAGCACGTCGCCCAGAAACCACAGCAAGACCGCAAACACGACCGCCGCGATCCCCCAGTATTTCAGCTGTTCCCGCGCGGGAAGTGCCATACGCTCTGCCTCGTTGCCTTTGGTCCTACATCGCGTTTTGCGCCCAATCTTTCAAGCCCGCCCGCACGCGATGCGCAAAGATCGGGGCAGGGCACGCCGATCCCGCTCCGTGCAATCGGTTTTACGGCGTTGATGGCGCGCTGGCGTCCTCCGCAAGCGGCATCGTGACAAGCGCCACCACCTGCGATCCGTCCTGTGTCCGCGTGACCTCGGCCCCGATCTGGGCCGCGAATTGCTGGACCAGCCGTTGGCCAAGGCCCGAGGAATCGATATCAAGCGTCGCCTCCGCATCGCGGCAGTCCGTGTTGGTCACCCGCACGTGCAAGTCGCCGCCCTCCGCGATCTCCATCGCCAGCGTCACCGGGGCGTCGTCGCGCGGCGCGCCGTATTTGATCGCATTCGTCAGCAATTCGTTCATCATCAGGCTCAACGCGATGGCACTGTCGCTGTTCAGCGGAACCGCGCCGGAGGGGCGCGAAAAAATCATCGCCGCGTCCGACAGTTCCGCGCTTTTGCGCGTCGATTGCACAAGACGTTCGAACATCTCGACAAGATCAATCTTGGCAACCGAGTCATCAATCTGGATCGCCGCATGCACATCCGCCACCGCCCGCACGCGGGATTCCACCGCCCGCAGCGCATCGCGCGCGGCAATCGCCTCCGCTCCTTCCACGGCAGAAAGCTTGCTTGCCTGCAGCCGCAGCAGGGACAGCGCGATCTGAAGGCTGTTCTTGATGCGGTGATTGGCCTCGACCACCAGCGCCTCACGCGCCCGCACCGCCTGTTGCAGCGCGCGCCGCGATACCTCGATATCGGTCAGGTCAACAAAGGTGCCCACCAGCTTGGGTTTGCGATCAACCGGATCGGTCGCCATCTCACCCCGAATGCGCACGAACCGCTCGCCCCCGTCAGGCAGCATCACCCGGTAATCAAAAGACGCGATCTCGCCCTGCGGTGCCGCCAGAACGCGCGCCACTTCGGCATGCACCGCGTCGATATCCTCCTCATGGACCCGCTCGAAAAACGGGGCCGCATAGGCACCGGCCTCGTCCGGAGCAAATCCAAACATCTCGTCAATGAACTTGTGCCGCTCGAACAGGTCCGTTTCCGGATCATAGCTGAAATAGGCGACCGACGCGGTCGATGTGGCTGCCCGCCTGTGGCTCTGCGCCAGCCGCGCCGACAGTGTCGACTCGGTGACGTCGCTGGCGGTTTGCAGGATCGCAATGATCCGGCCGTCCTTGCGCACCGGCGCAAAATGCATCTGCCAGTGATGCTCAACATACACGCCGTGGTCATTCAGCAGATCAAACCGGGCGGTTCCAACCTCTTGCGGCTCTCCTGTGCGCATCACGGCGTCGGTCGCGGCTCGGATGAACCCCACCGCGTCAGACCCTTTGGCGTCCGCGCTGGGGGGAAAGGCCTCGAACAGGCCCTTGCCTTCAACGTCAGCCCCGACGGACCCCGACATGACCGCATGCGCCCTGTTGCGCCACACCAGGGTCAGCCTCTCATCCGGCAGGTAAAACAATGCAGCAAACGGCGCGGCGTCAAAGCCAAGCGCAAGCATATCATTCAGCGCATCGCCTTCCAGCGAGACGCGCGCGTCTTTGGTCGTCTCCACAGCCCGCTCCAAAACCGTTAGGACATCCAACGCTGGTGTATTTTCGCGGCCTTGTCCATCGAAACATGCCGTCAAAAGGCAGCTTTAGCGCAACCAGCATCCCTGCGAAACTTGCCACATGCCCGGCAAGTGACTAGCGTTTGCGCATTAGATCACGCGTATTCAGGTTATTTTATGCCCAAAACAGCTCTTCTCACCCCAATTGGAAATCCCGGAATACTCGCGGGTCCCGGCCATTCCGCGCTGGTGATCGGCACAAAAGTCTATTCCTTTGGCGACAATCTTGGATGGTACGTTGTGCCCGCCCAGGAATACATCACCGAAAACAACTGGCGTCCGGTTCTGGTCCAACACCTGAACGGAGACAAGGTCGATGGCGACAAGATGAAAGCCTATGTCAGTGGATCGGTTCAGGACGATGCCTGGTATGTCTGGAACGGGTTGTGCAGCCATCAGGCGGCCTACGCAATTGATGCGGCCACCGTCGACGAATTCGATCCCACAGGGTTCAATACACCCGATGCCGTCGCGGTTGAGGTGTCCCAGAAAGGGTACGAGACAGATCGCTATGTTGTCATGCCGACGCAGGCGTCCAACGGCGCGCAATACCGTCAGGCGCTGCGCCTGATGTACGAATACAAGGGATGCCCGCCGGGGATGCCCAAATTCTTCGACTGGGACGACTAAGCCCGCACGGCCTTGCTGGTCCCGGTGCAACCCGCTAGGACAGGCGAAAACACCGCAAGAGGTTCGCCATGCGCCTGTCCCGCTATTTCCTGCCCGTCCTCAAAGAAACGCCCGCAGAAGCCCAGATCGTCAGCCACCGGCTGATGCTGCGCGCCGGCATGATCAAGCAGGCCAGCGCCGGTATCTATTCCTGGCTGCCGATGGGCTACAAGGTTCTGAAAAACATCGAAAACATCGTGCACGAGGAACAGGTCCGCGCAGGCCACATCCCGATGCTGATGCCGACGCTGCAATCCGCCGACCTCTGGAAGGAATCCGGCCGCTACGATGCCTACGGTCCCGAAATGCTCCGCATCGAGGACCGCCACGGGCGCGATATGCTTTACGGCCCCACCAACGAAGAGCTGATCACCGACATCTTCCGCTCTCATGTCGGCAGCTACAAGGACCTGCCGCTGACGCTGTACCACATCCAGTGGAAATTCCGCGACGAAATCCGCCCGCGTTTCGGCGTGATGCGCGGCCGGGAGTTCCTGATGAAGGACGGCTACAACTTCGACCTGACCAAAGAGGACGCGCTGCACGCCTATAACCGCCATCTGGTCAGCTACCTGCGCACCTATGAACGCATGGGCCTGCAGGCAATCCCGATGCGTGCCGATTCAGGCCCCATTGGCGGCGACGACACGCATGAATTCCTCGTGCTGGCCGACACCGGCGAAAGCGAAGTGTTCTACGATGCCGAGATCACCGATCTCAAATTCGGCGACCGCGCCATCGACTATGACGACGTGGCCCAATGTCAGGCGGTGCTCGAAGAATTCACCTCGCGCTATGCCCGCACGGACGAAACCCATGACGAGGCCGAATTCGCCAAGGTGCCAGAGGCCCGCCGCCGCACCGCGCGCGGGATCGAAGTGGGGCAGATCTTCTACTTCGGGACCAAGTACTCCGACGCGATGGGCGCAAAGGTCGCCGATGCCGACGGCAACCGCGTGCCGGTTCACATGGGGTCCCACGGCATCGGCGTCAGCCGCCTCTTGGGCGCGATCATCGAGGCCAGCCATGACGACAACGGCATCATCTGGCCCGAAGGTGTCACCCCGTTCCATTGCGGGATCGTGAACCTCAAGCAGGGCGATGACGCCGCCGACGCCGCCTGTGACGCGCTCTACGCCAGTCTGACGGCACTTGGACTCGACCCGCTCTATGACGACCGCAACGAACGGGCAGGGGGCAAATTCGCCACGATGGACCTGATCGGCCTGCCATGGCGCATCACCGTGGGCCCGCGCGGGCTCAAGAACGGCGTGGTCGAACTGACCTCCCGCCGCACCGGGGAAAGCGAGGAATTGCCCCCCGAACAGGCCATCGCCAAGGTGGCCGCCATCTACGGTAAAGCCATCGCATGACCTGGCGCGCCGCGGCTCTCTCGTGTTGCATCGCAACCGGAGGCGCGGCGCAAACCGCAGGGGATGTGGCGCAGGCGGTTGAGGGCTGGCTGACGGATCAGAACGCACGCGGCGTTGTTGCGATCCAACCGCCCGACACCGATCTGACCGTGATCGACCTTGGCCTGCCTGCGGACGCCCCGGTTGAACTTGCCAGCCTCTCCAAGGCGATCACCGCCACCTGTATGGCGCAACTGGTGGACGGAACCACCGTGTCCAGGGGCGATCCGGTGTCGCGCCATGTGCCCGGCTTTGACAGCATCACGCTTGCCGATCTCATCACCCATCAAAGCGGCATCACGCAGGACGCAACCCAGATCTACATGAGCGCCTGGCTGGATGAACCCACGCACCGCGCCGCCGAAATTGTGGACAAGATGCGCGACCGCGGCGCGCCCACGGGACAGCCCGGTCAATACGCCTATTCCAACGACAATTACGCGCTGGTCGCCCGCGTGATCGAGGCCGTCTCCGACGCGCCCTACGAACAGACCTGCCGCCGCCTCGTGCTCGACCCGGCAGGGGTCACCGCAACACCGTCCCCGGTCAGCGGCGCGTTCCTGTCTTGGGGGGGCTGGTCCATGACCGTGGCAGATTACCTGACCTTCCACGCGCATTGGTTCGACACCCAAACCGACACCCTCACCGGACCGGCCGGGCCCTTCGGAGGCGGGGCCTATTACGGGCTTGGCATGCTGGCGCGTCCGATGCAGGGCGGGATCAACCACTGGCATTTCGGCGCGCTGTGCTTTCCGAAACACCTGAATGTCGGCAGCTACGCCGTTGCTTTCTTTAATGATTGGCGCGTTGTGGTGGCATATGATGCCTGCGTGGAATGGCCCGCCATGGCCGCGCTCGACAACGCCATCGCCACCGCGATCTTCTCACGATAAGGGCCGTTTGCATCCCTGCAAACGCAAGGATGCGTCACCGCATCCTCCCCACGTCAGGCCGCCGCAATCACTTCCGCCACGATCGTGTCGACCACGTCAGTCAGCAGGCTCTCATCCTCGCATTCCGCCATCACGCGGATCAAAGGCTCTGTCCCCGACTTGCGGATCAGCAACCGACCCGAACCGCTCAACCGCGATTCCGCATCTGCAATCGCCGCCTTGACTGATCCCGCGTCCAGTGGCGTGGCCCCGGTCTCGTAGCGGACATTCTTCAGCAGCTGCGGCACCGGCTCGAAACTCCGGGTCAACGCGCTGGCCGGTTGGCCGGTGCGGCACATCTCGGCCAGGAACTGCAACCCGGCCATCAACCCGTCGCCCGTTGTGGCGTAATCGGTCATCACGATATGCCCGGACTGCTCACCGCCCAGGTTCCATCCCCCCCGGCGCATCGCCTCGACCACGTAGCGATCGCCGACGCCGGTGCGCTCCAGCCGCAATCCGCGCCCGTCCAGAAACCGCTCCAGCCCAAGGTTGGACATCACCGTGGCCACCAACACACCGTCCCGCAATCGGTCTTCTTCGGCCCAGCGTGCCGCCATCAGCGCCATGATCTGATCGCCATCCGCCACCTGACCGGTTTCGTCGATCAGGATCACCCGATCCGCATCGCCATCCAGACAAATGCCCACATCCGCGCCATGCGCCACAACCGCCGCCGCCGCCAGTTGCGGATGGGTGGACCCACAGCCTTCGTTGATGTTGCGCCCGTCCGGTGACGTGCCCAACGGGATCACGTCAGCCCCCAGTTCCCAAAGCACTTCGGGTGCCGCCTTGTATGCGGCCCCGTTTGCACAATCGACCACAACCTTCAGCCCGTCCAGCCGCACTCCGGATGGAAAGGTGGATTTGACCCGCTCCTGATAGCGGAACCGCCCGTCATCGATCCGCTTGGCGCGCCCGATATTGTCGGCCTGCGCCGGAGGCACGCCGGTTTCGATCAGCGCTTCGATCTCGGCCTCATCCGCGTCCGACAGCTTGAACCCGTCGGGTCCGAAAAACTTGATCCCATTGTCCTGCGCCGGGTTGTGGCTGGCGGAAATCATGATTCCCAGATCCGCCCGCATCGACGGCGTCAGCAGCCCAACCGCCGGGGTCGGCACCGGGCCAAGCAGCAGCACGTTCATCCCGGTTTCGGTCAGCCCGGCGGTCAGCGCGTTTTCAAACATGTAGCCGGAAAGGCGTGTATCCTTTCCGATAACAACGCGATGTACCCCCTTGGAATCCCGTCTGAAATGCCGACCGACCGCAGCGCCGATCCGCAGCGCCATCTCGGCCGTCATCGGGTAGATGTTCGCGGTGCCACGAACCCCGTCAGTTCCAAACAGCTTTCGCACCATCAGGTCTCTCCAAACTCAATCGCACGCCACAGCGCGAACGCTTGGCGTGTTTCCGAAACGTCATGCACACGAAGAACTTGGACGCCTTGGCTTGCCGCATGCAAGGCAACCGCAACCGATCCCGGCACACGTGTGTCCGCGCTGCCAGCCCCCGACAGCGTCCCGATAAACCGCTTGCGCGACGCGCCCAGCAGCACCGGGCACCCCAGGGCATGAAACACCGCGATGTCGCGCAGCAGCGCAAGGTTATGGTCAAGTGTTTTGCCAAATCCGATGCCCGGATCGACAACAATTCGCGCGCGCGGCACACCCGCCGCGATCAACGCGTCAACCCGCGCTTTCAGGAAATCATACACGTCCAACCGCACGTCCTCATAGCGCGGCGCATCCTGCATGGTTTGCGGATCACCCTGCGCGTGCATCACGCAGACCGGTACCCCGTGCGCCGCAGCCAACGGGACCAACTCCGGGTCAAAGGTAAAGCCCGACACGTCATTGATCAGCCCCGCACCCGCGTCCAACGCCCGTGCCGCAACCGCCGCTTTGCGCGTATCAATCGACACCGGCTGGCCCAGTTGGGACACGATCTCGCGGATCGGGGCTTCGACGCGGCGGATTTCCTCGTCACTTTCCACGGGTGCCGCACCCGGACGTGTGCTTTCCCCGCCAACATCAAGGATCGACGCTCCGGCTTCCGTAAGGGCGCGGGCTTGCGCAACGGCAGCCGTGGGGTCCAGGTATCGCCCACCATCGGAAAAGCTGTCCGGCGTGACGTTCAGGATCCCCATCAGATGTGGGCGCGCCATATCGCAGCCCAGAATCGGCGCGCGCGCAGCGGTCAGCCGGTCAAGCACGTCCGCTGGTATCTCCGACGCCGCAATCCGCTCGGGCGCGCAGTCGCGCTGCAGCACCAAAGCTTCGGCAAACCGCAAACCGCCGCCGGCCAGCGGCAGCGCGTCTTTCGGGGCCAGCGTGGCCGGAACGGGCAGGGGGCGGTAGTACTGTGTCATGCGCCGTGCATGCAGCGCATGCGGTCGTTTGACAAGCGTCTAGAGCACGCTTTCGCCGATCTCGCGGACACGAAGCGACACATTTGAAACCTTTGGGGCTTCGGCCCCGAGAATCACCATATCCTGCGCGTCCATCTCGGCGGCAAACCACGCCGCCAGATCCACGCTGTCGGTCGGCGCGATATCCGGTCCGTCCACGGCATCCAGCACGATTTTCGCCGGGGCCCAGATACAGATCTGGCCGTTTTTCATCGCCCAATCCAGTTCCGTGCGGGTCGCCACAACCTTGAGCCGCGCATCCCGTGCCGCCAACGTCCAACCGTTCTGCTCTATCGCCAGCAGATCAATGCGGCGCTGCGCCATCGGGTGATCGACAGTCGGGCGTGCCCCCTCGGGCAACCCCACGCACAGAACAAGCGGCGCGGGCTCTGCCGACAACTGGTCCAGCCAGCCTTGCAGATGCTCAGACGCGATGGCGGCGTTGGACAGGTACACAACGCGCGGCTGTGGCCCGCTCTCGGGAGCATCTATGCCGCGCCGGGCCACATCCGCCACCGACCGCACAATCTCCACGCCAAGCGCCCCGTTGCCGCGATCCAGCTTCTCGATCCGCACAAAGCAGCGCACCGCCTGCGGCTCCTGCAGGATGCGGTCCGCGATCCGCTCGGCCAGCGTCTCCAGCAGGTTCAGACGTTCGGCGGCAAGCTCGGTTGCAATGGCTTCGGTGACCCGGTCATACGACAGGATGCGATCCACATCGTCGTCGATAGTGTCATTGATCGGAAGCACTTCAACGACGACATTAAAGCTCAGCCGCTGCGTCATGTCCCGTTCCAGCTGAAACGCGCCGATCTCGACCTCGACGATATGGTCGCGCAGGGAAATGCGATCCAGAGGATCATCTCCGGCTGTGGCCGCGGCCCGCTCTTCGGGATGGGCAAACGCGTGCTGGATGTCAGAGCTCATGGTCGCCCCCGTTGGTGCAATGGTGCCACCGGGCTATCAGAGGCCGATCAAAACGAAAATGCCGCGCCGTGACTTTTCGCAGTCACGCGCGGCATCTGTGGTCGAATTCCGACGGCGGGTCAGCTGTTGTTGCTGCTGACGCGCCAGGTGTGGCGATAAAACAGGTGCACACCGATGGACGCCGTCTTGGTATAGGTCCGCGACCAGCGCGGGCGCACGGCGGTTGTGTGGTAATGGGTGGCGCCATTGGTCAGGTTCATCGGCGCAACACCGTCAAGAATGGCCCGCGCCACCTTGCCGACGCGCTTCCAGGCGCGCGGTTCGTGGATGCGCTCGGGGATGCCATCACAGGTATAGGTAAACTGGCACTGGTACTTGCGCCCGGTGCCCTGGTTGATCACTGCGCACACGCTGTCCGGAAAGCGCCCGCTTTTGACGCGGTTCATGATCACTTCGGCCACGGCGAACTGTCCCTTGACGGTTTCGCCCCGCGCCTCGAAATACAGCGCTTCGGCCAGGCAGTTCCACTGCGCGCCGCCCGAGGCGGTCTTCTGGGCGTTCAGCCATGACGTATTATAGATCGCCGATCCCCGCGACACGGGTGTGACAAGCGATGTCAGATGCGACTGGCCAGCAGCGGCCAATCCCTTTTGTTCCTGTTGAAGAAGCGTTTGTGCCGCTTCCTTCGACCGGTCCGCAAAGCCCGGCGTCGCCAGGGCCGCTGCGGCCAGAATTAGTGCAAACAGTCTCATCATTCCGAGTGTTGATCTCGCAACGTTAGGGGAGGCGGCTGGTTGTCAGAAATTCGGCAGCACCGCACAATCGACGGGCCTGTTAGCGAATATTTAAGTTTTCCACAAGGTTACGGGCCATGCGTGACGCGCAAGGCCGTTGCCCATCCCGCAAATGCGGCGAAATCTGGGCCATATTATGCCGACGGATACTGCATCTTGTCGGTCAACGCTAATTGTGCGGCAGCCAGTCGCGCCACCGGAACACGGAACGGAGAGCAGCTGACATAGTCGAATCCGGCCTCCCGACAGAAGGCAATCGAATCAGCGTCCGCCGCATGTTCGCCACAGATTGATAAAACCACGTTCGGTCTGGCTGTGCGACCCCGAACAACACCCAATCGCAATAATTCTCCGACCCCTTCGGTATCGAGCATGTGAAACGGATCTTCCGTAAACACGCCCTGACGGACGTATTCCGACATGAACCGCCCGGCATCGTCGCGCGACAGGCCATAGGTCATCTGTGTCAGGTCATTGGTGCCGAAACTCAGGAACTGGGCATGCTCGGCAATGTCGCCCGCCCGCAGGCAGGCGCGGGGGGTCTCGACCATCACGCCCAGCCGGTACGAAAACGCAGCCCCCTTTTCGGCCCGCACGGCGGCGGCCACGGCCTCGACCCGCGCGCGCACCAGTTCCACCTCGCGCTTGGCCGACACCAAGGGCACCATGATCTCGGGCACGATCGTCACGCCTTCCTTGGCGGCCTCGACCGTCGCTTCAAAGATCGCGCGCGCCTGCATGTCGTAGATCTCGGGCACCGTGATCCCCAGCCGAACACCCCGCATGCCCAGCATCGGGTTATACTCCGACAGGCTTTCGATGCGGCGCGTCACATCGCTGACCGGCAGGTCGAGCGCCTCTGCCAGTTCGCGCTGCCCGGCACGGGTGGTGGGCAGAAATTCGTGCAACGGCGGGTCAAACAGCCGGATACAGACCGGCTGGCCCTGCATGATGCGGAACAATTCAAGGAAATCGGCCCGCTGCATCGGCAGCACCAGCTCCAACGCCGCCTGACGGTCTTTGACATCGCGGGCAAAGATCATTTCCCGCATCGGCGTCAGCCGTTCGGCCTCAAAGAACATATGTTCGGTCCGGCACAGCCCGATGCCCTGCGCGCGGAAATGCAGCGCAGTCTTCGCATCTGCCGGCGTGTCCGCATTGGCCCGCACACCGATATCGCGCTCGGCATCGGCCCAGGACATGAAGGTGCGGAAGGTGTCGTCCAGCGTGGCCTCGATCATCTCGACCGACCCGGCCAGAACCTGCCCACTGGTGCCGTCGATGGTGATTTCGTCGCCTTCCCGGAAGGTCCGCCCGTCCACAGACACGATGGACCGTCGTTTAGCCTGAAACCGCATATTCGCCGCCCCGACAACACAGGGCAGGCCAAGCCCGCGCCCGATCACCGCCGCGTGGCTGGTCATGCCACCGCGTTCGGTCAGAACCGCCGCAGCGGCGTGCATGCCGCGAATGTCCTCCGGGCTGGTTTCGCGCCGGATCAGAACACAGGCCTCGCCGCGCGCCGCCATCGCCTGCGCCGCTTCCGAGGTGAACACGATCTTGCCCGTCGCCGCGCCGGGGCTTGCGGCGATCCCGAACCCAAGGATATCGCGCGGGCTGTTTGCCGCGACCTGCCGGTGCAACAACTCCGACAGCGCCCGCGGCTCAATCCGCATCACTGCTTCCTGCTTCGAGATGATTCCGTCCTCGGCCAGCCGCACCACGATCTTCAAAGCGGCCCGTGCGCTGCGTTCAACCCGGACCCCGTCCAGAATGTGCAACGCGCCGTCTTCGATCGTAAACTCGATCTGCATTTCCTCGCGCAACCGCGCGCGCATCAGGGCCGCGTGCTCCTTCAGCGCGGCAAACGCCTCGGGTGCCAGTTCCTCTAGTGATGGCCCGCGCGGGTCTTTCTCAAGAAAGATCGACGCCGTGTCGCCATCCAGCGCTTCGCGCCCCTGGCTCTGGCTCAGGTAACGCCCGGTGATCTGCGGCAGGCCGGTCGACGGATTGACCAGCTGCAGCACGCCAGACCCGCATTCGCCACTGCCCAGCCCAAGTGCCATCTGCTGCACCACAAGGCCCAGCCCCGCGTCCACCGGGGCACCCTTGGCCTGACGCAACAACCGCGCCGTCGTGCCTTCCCAGGCCCGCGCCATGGACCGCAGGATTTCCGCCAGTTGCACCGCCGGGTCTTGCGGGAACGGCTCTTCGGCCTCGTCCTCGTAAACCGCCAGCGCCGCCTTCAGCGCCGCCGGGCCGGTGCCGTCAATGTCATCGAACATCTCGGCATCCAGCCTCGCCACATCCACGGCGTAGGTCTGGATGAACCGCAAATAGATATCGGTCGCGGCGGTTTCCCCGATCCGCGTGCACAGATCTGCATGTTTCTCGGCATTCATGCCGATGTTCAAAACCGCCCCGGGCCCACCCCAATCCGGGTCTTCCGACGACGGGCGCACACAGAGCAGCGCGTTTTCGTCAAATTCGCTTAAAACGTCCCGGACATCGGGCAGGTATCCCCCGGCCAGCGTGTGGACCGTGTCGAACGACAGCGCAACCGTGCGCGGCACCGGAAGATCCAGCCGCACAAGCCGCTGCAGGCACTTCGCCCGCCCGCCATGGGTCGGCGTTGTCATCGGCGATGTCGACGTGATCAGCGTGACATCTGGATTGTCTGGCCCCGGTTTCTGCACTGCCGCACCTCTTGAGATTGCGCGCAGCATACGAGTGCCGCGCGCCCTGACAAGAGGCGTTTACAGCGCAGCGTTCAGCCTTCGATCCGTGTCAGATCGGCCACCTTAAGGCAGACGCCGCGAATGCTGCTCAACAGGTTCAACCGGTTGCGCCGCAGCACCTCGCTCTCTGCATTGACCTGAACCGCCTCGAAGAACGCATCCACAGGCCCACGCAACGCCGCCATGGCCGCCATCGCGGTCGCGAAATCCTGCGCTTCCATGGCCGGGTTGATCCTGGCCTCTGCCTCGGCCAGTGCGGTGAACAAGGCGGTTTCGGTCGGGTCTTCGGCAAACTTGGGATCTGCGCCAAACGAATATTCCACGCCGTCCTTTTCCTCGGCCTGCGTCAGGATGTTGTTGGCCCGCTTGAACCCTTGCACAAGGTTCTCGCCATCCTCGGTCGACAGCACTTCCTGCAACGCCTTGGCGCGCGCCACCAGCAGGGCCAGATCGTCATTACCTTCCATCGCGATGCAGGCGTCGATCACATCATGGCGAATGCCCTGATCACGCAGGTAATTCTTCAACCGGTCATGGAAGAACGACAACAGGTCCACCGACACATCGGGCAGGGCGTCGTTCATCGCTTCCAGACCCGTGGTGTCTTCGCCGTTCCGCGCGTCTTTCAACGCCCGATACGCCGCGCCGAACACGCCATGCTTGGCAATCGCTTCGACCAGCGCGGTGACCTCATCGTTGCTCACCGCGTCAATCAACTCGCCCTTGTGGCGCACCAATTGCGCGTCGATGAACCGATCCAGCGACAGGTGCAGGTTGTTCTCCAAAACCAACCGGATCACCCCCAACGCCGCACGGCGCAGGGCAAAGGGGTCTTTCGACCCGGTCGGCTTTTCATCAATCGCCCAGAACCCGGTCAGCACATCAATCTTTTCCGCCAGCGCCACGGCCACGGACACAGGCGCTGTCGGAACGTCGTCCGACGGCCCCAAGGGGGAATAATGCTCTTCGCACGCCGCCGCCACCGCGTCGGGCAACCCTGCGGCAGTGCTGTAATACCGCCCCATAAGCCCCTGAAGTTCCGGGAATTCGTAAACCATCTCGGACGCCAGGTCGGCCTTCGCCACGCGCGCTGCCTCAGCAGACAAATCGACGTCTGCCCCCACCACGGGCGCAAGCTCCCGCGCCAGTTCCATGACACGATCAACCTTGTCCTTCACGCTGCCCAGCTTGTTGTGGAACGTCACCGCCTCAAGAGATGTCAGCCACGGCGCCATCTTCTCGCCCTTGGCCACGCGCAGATCGTTCTCCCAGAAGAACTTCGCATCCGCCAACCGCGCCGACAGCACCTTCTGGTTCCCCGCAAGGATCGTCGCGCCCTGATCCGCCGTGTCCCGGTTCGCCACGGTGATAAACCGCTCGATCCGGCCGGTTTTCGGATTGCGCACGGAAAAGAACTTCTGGTGCTCTTTCATCGAACTCTGCAGCACCTCCGGCGGCAGATCGAGGAAATCTTCCCCGATCTCTCCCATCAGCACCACGGGCCATTCCACCAGCCCGGCAACCTCGGCCAGAAGCCCCTTGTCCTCGACCACCTCAAGCCCGCTGGCAAAGGCCTGGTTGGTGGCATCCTGCCAGATCGCGTCGGCCCGTTCCGTGGCGTCCAGCACCACAAAGGCCCGCTTCAGCTTGGCCTCGTAATCGTCAAACCCCGTCACCTCGAACGCGCCCGGTGCCATGAACCGATGACCCTCGGTGCTGCGCCCCGACACGATCCCGTCAATCTCAAGCGGCACCACCTCCGACCCGTCTTCCCGCGTCAGTAGGCACAGGATACGGTGCAAAGGCCGCACCCAACGCAGGCTGCCCGCGCCCCAGCGCATGGATTTCGGCCACGGGAAATTGCGCACCGTGTCGTCCAGCACGTCGGCGACAATCTCGGCGGCCGGACGGCCCGGCTTCTCGATGATCGCAAAGAACACGCGGCCTTTCTTTTCGTCCCGTTCGATCAGATCCGCGCGCGCCACACCGGCACCTCGCAGGAACCCGTCAATCGCCTTCTCGGGCGCATCGACACGGGGGCCCTTGCGCTCTTCCTTGACGTCCGGCGACCGGTCGGTCAGCCCGTCCACCCGCAACACCAAGCGGCGCGGCGTCGCAAACGCGGCGGCCCCGGAATAGGTGAGGCCCGCCTCAACCAATCCGTTCGTGACCCGCGATTTCAGGTCATCCGCCGCCTTGGCCTGCATGCGGGCGGGGATCTCTTCGGAAAAAAGCTCGATCAATAGGTCGGGCATCAGCTGCCTCCGTTATCGCGTTCAGGGCAATCGTCGCCCAGCGGGCTGCCATCATAGGCCTTGTCGCCGCATTCATTGACTTCATGCCAGATAAACCCGCGCCCATCGTCGGTGATGGCGACCACGCGGTCGATCCCGAACTCCAGATTGCGAATGCTGGTAAACACATGCGCGCGCCCGCTGCGGATCGCGTCGCCGATCTCTTCGGCGTCAAAGCACGCGAACCACCCCGGCGCCTTGCGCGGCGACGCGCCGGAATAGGCCTCGTAGATGTCGAGCATCGACGACAACGGCGTCTGCGTCGTAAAGCACGCTCTGTATCTGATAGGTGAACTTTCCGCGTCAATTGCCTGAAAGTCCTCATAAAGAATGACTTCCCGTTCACCCTGAAGCGTCATGATCTGCACGTCATCCACACCCGTCGGCGTGACCTCGCGGTAAAACGCGTAGACCTGCAGATAGTACATCGCAATGCCCGCAATCAGCGCGCTGACCAGAAGGATGATGCCCAGTATCTTGCCCGTCATCTCTATTTCCAATCCATGTTGACGTTGGGATGCGTCATCTGTGCAGCCCGCGCGCGCAGCGCATCCGTGCGGGGCAAAAGCTCGGGAATGCGGCTCTCATGGGTCTCAACGAACAGATGCCCGATCCGGCCTGCGACCGGGTGGTCAAACAGCGCCTCCAGCAACGGCACCTCTGCGCCTTCGATGTCCATCTTGATCACCCCGATTTCGGCCTCAAGACCGTCGAGAAAGGCCGGGAAATCCACCACGTGCACATCAACGGCGGAAGACGTGTCAACATTGCGCTTTTCCGACATCAGCGACGAAGACTGCGATTGCTCCACCGGATCCGCTTCAAAACTGGCGGTGCGATACAACGGAAACGTCCCGTCCTCGGTCCCCGCCGCCGCTTCGATCACCTCGACATTGTCCAGATCCGCAACCGCCGCGCGCAGCTTGGCGGCCGTCCACGGGTCCGGCTCGAACGCATAGACCTTGCGCGCAGACGCCGCCATCGTGCGCGTGTGCTGGCCCAGATTGGCCCCCAGATCAATGCAGACCGTGTCCGCCGCCCCGTTCAACGCCTCCCGAAACGCCGCCTCTGCCGCGGGCGCAAAAAGCTTGCGCAGCTTGCGGCGATATTTCAGCCCGAGCGCTCCCGGCAGGTGCTGCATCAGGCCATATTTGGCCCGGCGCAGCGGCGTATTTCGGTTTGTTTGTGCCATCAGGCCGCGAACCCGCCCGCCTTGGTCTGCACAAACGCATCGGCACACATCTTGGCCAATGTCCGCACCCGCCCGATATAGGCCTGCCGCTCCGTGACAGAAATCACGCCGCGCGCATCCAGCAGGTTAAAGATATGGCTGGCCTTGATGCACTGGTCATAGGCCGGTTGCGCCATCACGATGCGACGGCCCGTCTTGGGGTCGTCCGCAGGCTGCTCCAGAATGCGCGCGCATTCGGCTTCGGCATCAATGAAGTGCTGCAACAACACGTCCGTGTCCGCCACGTCGAAATTCCAGCGCGCATATTGCGCCTCGGCCTCTTGGAACACATCGCCATAGGTCAGGGGGATCGGCGCGTCCGGGTCGTTGAACGGCATCGCGTTGCCATCATCATAGCCCAGAACATACATCGCCAACCGCTCAAGCCCGTAGGTCAGCTCGCCCGACACGGGATGGCAATCATGGCCACCAACCTGTTGAAAATACGTGAATTGCGACACTTCCATCCCGTCGCACCACACTTCCCAGCCAAGACCCCAGGCCCCCAGCGTCGGGCTTTCCCAGTCATCCTCGACAAAGCGGATATCGTGCAGCTCCATGTCGATCCCGATGGCGCGCAGCGATCCCAGATACAGCTCCTGCAGATCGGGCGGCGACGGTTTGATGATCACCTGGTACTGGTAGTAATGCTGCCACCGGTTCGGGCTGTCGCCATAGCGCCCATCGGTCGGACGGCGCGACGGCTGCACGTAAGCCGCAGACCACGGCGTCGATCCCAAAGACCGCAACGTGGTCGCCGGGTGGAACGTGCCAGCCCCCACTTCCATGTCATAGGGCTGCAGCACGGCACAGCCCTTGCCGGCCCAGTAGGACTGCAGTCGCAGGATGATCTCCTGAAAACTTTTTGGCTTCGTGACGGTCTGTTCCATGGCGATGGCACCCCGGTTTCCTGTTGGCGCCTGATTAGGCGCATGGGGCACGGGGGTCAATTGCACCAGAAGCCCTATTTTCGCGTTCCCGTTGCGGGACAATCTTGCTAGAGCATGGCGGTAAACAGGTTTTCGAGGCAGGTGGCACACGAATGATGCGCAATGTTTTGTTTTCAATGCTGGCAATGTTGGTTCTCTGGGCGTTGCCCGCTGCCGCACAGGACACAGTGTACGTCCAGATCGAAGCCCAACCCAGCCTGTCGGTCGCAGAAGACCGTCTGCGCGACTACGCCGCTGTCCTGCCCGATGTAAACGGCTTTGACCTTGGCCGTGGCTGGTACGGCATCGCCCTTGGCCCCTACGAGCGCAGCAACGCCAACGCCATTCTGCGCAACCTGCGCGCCCAACGCCTGATCCCGCGGGACAGCTACCTGGAAAGCCCCGGACGCTACGGCCAGCGCATCTGGCCCATCGGGGCAGGGCCCGCCACAGGCGGACAGACAGCGCCAGCGCCGCAAGAGGTGGCAGACCCCGCGCCAGAGCCCGCGCCGCAGATCACCGACGAAACCCCACGCGAAGCCCGCGCCTCCGAGGCGCTGCTCGACCGCGACGAACGCAAGGACCTGCAAATCGCCTTGCAATGGGCGGGCTATTACAATTCCGCCATCGACGGCGCTTTCGGCCGTGGCACCCGCGCCTCCATGCGCGGCTGGCAGCGGGACAACGGCTACGAAGAGACCGGCATCCTGACCACCGCGCAGCGCGCCGAACTGTTCCGCCAATACAATGCCGTGCTCGAAGGCATGGACATCCAGACCGTCCGCGACACCCGCGCGGGCATCTCGATCGACCTGCCGCTGGGCGCAGTCCAGTTCGACGGCTATGACAGCCCCTTCGCCAAGTTCACCGCCACCGGTGCCGTGGACGGCGCACAGGTCCTGCTGATCAGCCAACCGGGCGACCGCGACCGTCTGGCCGGGCTCTACGAGATCCTGCAAACGCTCGAAATCGTGCCCCTCGAAGGCCCCCGAGAGCGCAATCGCGACAGCTTCACCCTCACCGGTCAGAACGCGCGCATCATCTCCTACACCGAGGCGCGCCTGACCGATGGTCAGATCAAGGGCTTCACCCTCGTCTGGCCCACCGGCGACGACGACCGCCGCACCCGCATTCTGAACCTGATAAAGTCAAGCTTCACACCCATCGACGGCGTGCTCGATCCCGCAACCGTGGCGGAAGACACCCAAAGCGTCGACCTCGTATCAGGCTTGCAGATCCGCAAACCCAAACTGACCGCGTCGGGCTTCTTCGTGGACGCGCAGGGCCGGGTGGTCACCACCGACAGCGCCGTAGGCAGCTGTGGCCGCATCACCCTCAATGACACCTACGACGCCGAAGTGGTCGCCACCGACGCCACTTCCGGCATCGCCGTGCTGCAGGCCACAACCCCGCTTGCCCCCACCACGATTGCCGAATTCCGCAACAGCAGCCCGCGTCTGCAATCCGAAATCGCGGTCTCGGGCTACTCCTTCGGCGGCGTCCTGCCCTCGGCCACCATGACATTCGGCCGCCTGGCCGACCTGCGCGGCCTGAACGGCGAAGACACGCTGACCCGGCTCGCCATCGCCACGCTCGACGGCGACGCGGGAGGCCCGGTCTTCGACGACAGCGGCGCGGTGCTTGGCATGCTGCTGCCCCGCGATGCCGGGGGCCGTCAGTTGCCCAAGGATGTCAGCTTTGCCGCCAAAGGGGATGCCGTGCGCGATGTCCTGTCCCGCGCCGGCGTCACCGCGCAATCCAGCGATACGCTGCCCCGCCTTGATCCGGTGGACCTGACGGAAAAAGGCACCGCGATGACCGTGCTTGTCAGCTGTTGGGAGTAGGGGGTCGGCGAAACAGCCGGTTCAATGCACCCCATTGGCTGATAAAGACCCCCACAAGGATCAGCGCCATCGCGTAAAGCAGCGCCAGTTTGAACGGCTCGCCCAGAAACAGAACACCCAGGATCACCGACCACATCGGCACCTGGTAGTTCACCAGCGTCAGGAAAACAGGCCCGGCGCTGCGGATCACCAGAATGCGCAACAGGTTCGCCCCGGCAGTCGGGATCAGCCCGAGGATCGCAATGATCACCAGCGTCTCCACCGGCGGCATCACCGGCGGGCCTTCCACAACAACCGCCGGCGGCACCACCACCAGCGCCCCGAACAACAGCGACAACGCCGCCAGGCCAAAGGAATCGGTCGGCGGCAACCGCCGCACGATGATCGACGTCACCGCGTAACAGGCCGCCGCGCCGATACAGGCCGCACGTCCAAACGGCTCCATCGGATCACCGGTTGATTCAAACACCTGCCCGCCCAGCAAAAGAACCACCCCGACAAACCCGATCCCGAACCCGATCACCCGCCGCAGCGTCATCCGCTCTCCCGGCACCAGAAAATGCGCCAGCGGCAACACGATCAGCGCCACGGAGGCCATCGACACCCCGGCAAAGCTCGACGTGACCGTCTGCTGGCCCCAGCTCAGCAACATGAACGGGATCGCCGTATTGAACACACCAGAGACGATCAGCGCGCCCCAGGCGGTCTCTTGGGTCAGAAACACCTTACCGCCCCGCCACAGCCACACCGCACAGGTCAGCAGACAGGCAAAGGAAATCCGCCCCGCCGCCAGCCAGAACGGCGTGGTGCCCGCCAGCGCCAGTTCGATGAACAGAAACGTGGCCCCCCAGACAAGGCCAAGCGTCGCCACCATGCCCCAATCCGCAGGTTTGATGTCGGGCGGCGCATGCATGAGGATCTACTTTCTGAAATGGCGGGGATTTCCGGCCAACAGATATTGCTCCGGCACGAAAACCCTGTAGCTGTCTAGGGACAAGCACCGGGGGCTTCAACTCCCATTCTCGCATCTCAGACTCAAGGGAAAGACCCACATGGACATCTTCTTCATCCTGCCGATCCTGATCCTCGTTGCGCTGCTTGCCTTTTGCGTGCTGCAGCTCAAGGACGATATGTGACCGCAACGCGCCGCCGCCACGCACCCCGGTTGCCTCTTTCCTCTTGCTGAAAATACCGCGGGGAGTTTGAGGGGCTGGCCCCTCAAGCGTTTCCGGTGACGGAAACGTCACGATGCGTCCGCGCATCGTCCCCCCACACAGGCACGATCACGCAAAAAGGGCGGCCCTGACAGCCGCCCTTCCGATCCTGTCGCCAAAATCCGGCGATCAGTTCTTCTCTTTGTCGACCATCTTGCCCGCGGAAATCCATGGCATCATGCCGCGCAGCTTGGCACCGGTTTCCTCGATCATGTGCTCGTCATTGGCACGACGCGCCGCTTTGATCGTGGGCTGACCAACCGCGTTTTCAAGCATGAAGTCGCGCACGAACTTGCCCTGCTGGATGTCGGTCAGAACGTCTTTCATCCGCGCCTTGGTTTCATCGTAGTTCAGGATGCGCGGGCCGGTCACGTACTGGCCGTACTCGGCTGTGTTGGAAATCGAGTAATCCATGTTGGCGATGCCGCCTTCATAGATCAGGTCCACGATCAGCTTCACTTCGTGCAGACACTCGAAATATGCCATCTCGGGGGCATACCCGGCTTCCACCAGTGTTTCGAACCCGCAACGGATCAGCTCAACCAGACCGCCACACAGAACCGCCTGTTCACCAAACAGGTCGGTTTCGCATTCCTCGCGGAAGTTGGTTTCGATGATGCCGGACCGGCCGCCACCGATGGCGGAACAATAGGACAGACCGATTTCCAGCGCGCGGCCGGACGCGTCGTTGTTCACCGCCACAAGGCAGGGCACGCCGCCGCCCTTGGTGTATTCGCCGCGTACGGTGTGGCCCGGGCCTTTGGGGGCCATCATGATCACGTCCACACCGGGCTTGGGCTCGATCAGACCGAAATGCACGTTCAGACCATGCGCAAACGCCATCGCCGCGCCGTCTTTGAGGTTGTCATGCACGTATTTCTTGTAGGTTTCCGCCTGCAATTCATCGGGCATGGTGAACATGATCAGGTCACACCAGGCCGCCGCTTCGGCAATACCCATGACCTTCAGGCCTTCGGCTTCGGCTTTCTTGGCCGATGGCGATCCTTCGCGCAGGGCCACAACGACGTTCTTGGCACCGCTGTCGCGCAGGTTCAGCGCATGGGCGTGGCCCTGTGATCCGTAGCCCAGAATGGCCACGTTCATGTCTTTGATCAGGTTAATGTCGCAATCGCGGTCATAATATACGCGCATGGTGTTCCCCTTGAACTGCGTTTCGATTGATCTGCACAATAGGGATTTTCCACAGCCACAGATGTCGAAGCAGCAAGGGTTTTCGCTTTTTCCGGGGATTTCATTCTCAATCCTGCCATGATACGAAAAATTCATGCTTGATGCCACCGACCTCCGAATCCTGCGCCAGTTTCAGGCCGCCCCCGATCTGCCCACGGCCGAACTGGCCGACAGGGCAGGGGTCACCGCCTCCACGCTGGCCCGCCGCATCGACAAGATGCGCGCCTCCGGCGTGATCCGCGCCGTGCGTTCGGTGATCAACTGGCCCGCGTTGGGCTACACCGTCGAAGTGTCCCTGCGCGTCCAGCTCGACAAAACCCAACCCCGCGCCTTTGACGAATTCCTCGCCGCCGCTCGCAAGGTGCCCGAGGTGATCGAGGCGCAAACCTTCCTTGGCCAGGTCGACGCCCGCCTGTCCGTCATCGCCCGCGACATGCCCCACTACCAGGAGGTCTACCGCGACAAGCTCCTGACCCTCCCGCATATCGCCGATATCGAGGCCCTGATGCACGTCGCCCGCGTCAAGTTCGACGAAACACTTCCCCTGTGAGGACCCTGTGATCGACCTCGACGAAACAGACCGCGCAATGATCCGCGCCGTGGCCTTGGACGCCCTGATTTCCGCAGGCGCTCTGGGTCGTCAACTCGGCCTCAGCCAACCCGCCGCCTGGCGCCGCCTCAAACGCCTGCGCGATGCGGGCATCTTCCGCGGCCAGCGCCTCGATCTTGACGCGCAGTCGCTGGGATTCGGCGTCACCGTCTTCCTCGGCATCAAGCTCGCCACCAAAGGCCGGGTCAGTCTGGAAGATTTCGAACGCGCTGTCACCGCCATCCCCGAAGTGCAGACCGTCGAACACGTGCTGGGGTCCTATGACTACCGCCTGCGCGTCGTCGCCCGCGATATCACCGATTTCGAACGCGTGCTGCGCCGCAGGATCATGATGTTGCCCGGTGTCGGCAATATCGACGCCAATGTGCTGCTGTCCGAAGAACGCCTCTCCGGCCCTATCGGATAGAACAAGCGGTACGCTGCGCACACGACCGTCAAGCGACCTGCACGCGCAATAGTTCTGCCTCATGCCGCTTTAACGTGTAGCGCGCCATTGGCCCGGTGAAACCGTCCAAACATCGCTCCGGCAGCACCCCCAAAATCTCGTCCCGGTCTGCGTCATCCACGCTCTGCAACGCCATCTGGCCGGGATAAAGCGTCTCGGCCGCACAGCCTTCGGCGAAGACCAGATGATGCCCTTCACACAGGATATGCCAATACTCAACAACCGGGCAGGGCGCTTCGACAATGGTGGTCCCGTTTACCAGATGCTTGGCCGCGACAAGAACTTCGGTCTCCCCGAACATCAACTCTGCCGCCGTGCCGCGCAACAGCATCCGATGATTTGGCGACACCCACAGATCCCGTATATTCTCCAGCGCACCGCGCCGGATGCGAATGGGCGTGTTTGGTCCCTCACCCGGCACCCGGATATGGCCAATCCATGTGACCGCCTGCGGCCCCCCGTCCAGCGTCGTGACCAGATCGCCTTTGCGCAATGTCTCGATAAACCGTGGTCCCTCGGGCGTCTCGATCAACGTGCCGCGCGCAAAACAGATCACCACCAACCCATTGGCAATTTCCGACGAAAACGCACCGTCCCCGACCTCACCACCGCTGATGAGGCCATCATCGTTCAGGTCAATATCTTCGTTTGTATCGACACGCAAAGGCCCGTTCTGTGTGGCCAGCGTTTCAAGAATGTTTACACCGGCAATCGCTGCCACGTCGCCAAGTACCGGTGCCCCCGCATCGGTCGAGGTCAATCCTGACGCATCAATCTCCAGATACCGGTCGCCCATGGTCCGGCGTCCGAAATCGACATCAGCGCTGCCGGTATAGGTGTATTTGGCAACGTCGTTGTAATAGTCAGAGGCATTGTCATAGACGATGATCGATGTGACCACCGACTCTTCGGTTAGGACACCGTCAACGGTGACATTGTCGACGACATAGACAATGATATCATTGTCTTCGAACAGCGCCGTGGCGCTGTGAAGCATGTACTCCCCGCCATTCGATGCGTTCGCGTTTGTTGTCTGGGGATCTCCAACAACGCTGAACCCGTTCAACAACAACGTTGTCGTTGCCATATCTGCTCTGCCTTCAGGGCTTCAGCCCTGCCTGTTATTTTAGCATGTTAACGCAGGGTTAAGGACAAATCCACCGATCCGGCAAAATGGCCGACAGGCTGTTGCCAAACGGGGCACACGGTTTCCGATCCGCGCCGCCGCCGGTCCCGGAACAGCCACCAGAATGGCTTGGTATACCGAAGTAGGCTTTGCGCCTCACGCCCACATTCGGTACCCCTTCGGACGAAGAGGAGAAATCGCATGGCTTTGCTCGATACAGTTGACCCCACCGGTCTCGAAGAATTCTCGGTCGTCTTCACCGACCGGTCCCTGAACCACATGTCCAAGACGTTCCAGAAGGTCATGACCGACATCTCTGGCATGCTCAAAGAGGTCTATAACGCGGATGCCGTCGTCCTGGTGCCCGGTGGCGGCAGCTACGGCATGGAAGCCGTAGCGCGTCAGTTCGGGCAGGGGGCCAAAACGCTGATCGTGCGCAACGGCTGGTTCTCCTACCGCTGGACCCAGATTTTCGACGCGGGCAAGTTCGGTGGCGACACCATCGTGATGAAGGCCCGCCAGACCGGCAATGAACCCACCGCCCCCTTCGCACCGGTCCCGATCGAGGACGTCACCGCCCGCATCCGCGAAGAAAAACCCGATATCGTCTTCGCCCCCCACGTGGAAACCAGCGCCGGCATCATCTTGCCCGACGCCTATGTCACCGCCCTGGCAGAGGCCGCGCACGAGGTCGGCGCGCTGATGGTGCTCGACTGCATCGCGTCCGGCTGCGCCTGGGTCGATATGAAATCTACCGGTGTAGATGTTCTGATCTCGGCCCCGCAGAAAGGCTGGTCCGCCACGCCCTGCGCGGGTCTCGTCATGCTCTCCGACCGCGCGCTGGCTCGGATGGAGGACACCAGTTCGGACAGTTTCGTGACCGATCTGAAGAAATGGCACCAGATCATGATGGCCTATGAAAACGGCGGCCACGCCTATCACGCCACCATGCCGACGGATGGTCTCAAAGCCTTCCGCGACACCATGCTGGAAACCCGCGATTACGGGTTTGAAAAACTCAAAGACCAGCAATGGGCGCTGGGCAACGCCGTGCGCGCCGATCTCAAGGCCCGCGGCATCACCTCGGTGGCCGCCGACGGCTACGGCGCGCCGGGCGTGGTGGTCAGCTACACCTCGGACCCCGAAATCCAATCCGGCCGGGCGTTTGCCGCCAAAGGCATGCAAATCGCCGCCGGTGTCCCGCTGCAATGCGATGAGCCGCCGGAATTCAGCACCTTCCGCCTCGGGCTGTTCGGCCTCGACAAACTCTATGACGTCGATGGCACGGTGAAACGCCTCACCTCGGTCCTCGACGAGGTTCTGTAAGCCGACAGTTGCATTTGCATATTTGGAAAAAGAAGAAGCCGGGGAGGAGAAATCCACCACCGGCTTCTTTCTTTTCCAGAGATAGGCGCGCCTGGCCGAAGCATCAGGCACCGCGTTTATTTGAAGTTCCGGCTGTCCTTGATCTGGTCCCAGGCCCAAACCACCTCCTGCAGCTGCTCTTCCTGCGACCGGTCCCCGCCATTGATGTCCGGGTGCAGCACCTTGATCAGCGCCTTGTAGGATTTGCGCACCTCGGCCTTGGTCCAGGTGTCCCGCGCTTCCAGGATCTCGATGGCGCGGCGCTCGGTTGGCGGCAGCCGCTTGGTATGCCCGCTCGCTGCCCCCGCACGTCCGGGATTACGCGTCGCATTGTCCCCCAACACTTGATGCGGGTCCTCAATCCCCAACCGGGCCCAGGCCTTAGCCTCGGGATCGCGGTAATCCTTCGTCTTGCGCTCCCAGACCTTGTCATCGGACATCTGCGCATTCATCTCGGCTTCAGTCTTGCCGTCAAAGAAGTTCCACTTGGTGTTGTACTCGCGCACATGCTCCTGGCAGAACCAGAAAAAATCATCCAAAACGTCCGGCGCTTTCGGCGCACGGAACTTGCCGGCCTCCTGGCAGCCATCATGGTCGCACACCCGGGTCGACGTCTCGGACGCGCCGGACATCCCCCGACGCCCGCGTGGGTTTTTCTTCTTTGCCGATTTGATCGACATATCGAAACCGAATGGATCTGATTTGCTCATTGCCTGCCCTTTTCGACTCGGAGGCGACAGTTTAGACCAAAGCGCAGCAGAGTGAACCACATGAGGCAGAAAAAATGACGCGGACCGAACAGATCGAGACACGATTGCGCGACGCCCTGTCGCCACGTGAACTCACCGTGCGCGATGACAGCGAAAGCCATCGCGGCCATGCCGGCTATCAGGAGGGCGGCGAAAGCCATTTCCACGTGATCATCCGCGCCGACGCCTTCGCCGGACAATCCCGCATCAACCGCCACCGCATGGTGCACAAAGCCCTCGGCCCCGAGCTGGTGTCGGCCATCCACGCCCTCTCAATGGACCTCGACGACTAGTCAACGGTCGCCGGGGCAACGACTGAGTCGTCACGGATCGTCGGCCCCCCCACCGTAGGCCGGGCTTCAGCCCGGCAAACCGGCAAACCACGCCTACCACCCGGCAAACCACGCCCGCCACCCGGCAAACCATACGTATCGCCAAAGCGCACAACGCGCAGATAAACACTCAAGTAGGCCGCGTTTCCTCGGACCCTTCCTCGTAGGCCTCGGCCTCGCGCGCCTCGGCGTCCGTCTCCTGTGCCTCCGCCTCGGCAATCCCGCCGCCCTCCGGCACTGCGGAGGACACCGCCGCCGCCGTCAGCACGGGCTCAACCCGTACAGGGGCCGCCTCACTTGCAGGCGCATCGTCCGCCACCGCAATCCCGCGCCGAAATACCATCAGGTTGCGCCAGTTCGTCACCGACCCGGTCAGGCCGACACGTTCTTCGGACGGCAAGACATCCGTGCGGACATATTCCCAACCATCTGCCGCCAGATCGTTGATTGCCTGTTCCACCGTAAACGCGAATCGCGCTTCCGCGCCCTTTACGCCTTTGGCCTTGACCCCCTTCGTCGGGGCCGGAACCACCTTGTATTCAAACATCCACGCCGCCTCACAACTGACCCGACGCTCTCATACCCAAGGCCACGCCCCGAGACCAGCCTGCAATCCAGACACCCAACCCGTAGGCCGGGCGTCAGCCCGGCATCACCAGAGCCCCAGACAGTTCCAAGATCTTTCGCATCTCCTTCAATTTTCCCAAGGTCTCATTTCACGTTCTTCGTCACGGATACCGGCTTATCCGCAGACATTTCCCCCGCGAAGCATCACGCGCTGGGACCTTCATCTAACATCAAAAAGGTTGCGAATTTCTGAAAAACCGCGCGGACTCCCGGTCACCGCCGTCAATATTCATCCCGAATTCGCATGTGCCCCCCGGGTCAACGGGCGTCGGTCTGCTCGACAACCCAATCCCGCTGAGCCGTACGCTGCACTCGTACAAACCGGACAACAGCGCACCCAACACCCTCAAAAACAAAAAAACGGACCGAAATGGCCCGTTTTCTCGCATTACTCCGCAGTTTTGTACGCCTGAACCGTACAAACCGCGCTTTCCCCGTAGGCCGGGCGTCAGCCCGGCAACACCCACGCGAAAAAAAGCGCCAAATTCACCCGTTCAGCTTCTTCGCGACGATTTCATTCACCGCCTTAGGGTTCGCCTTGCCACCTGTGGCCTTCATCACCTGACCCACAAACCAGCCCGCAAGCTTCGGATTTTCCTTGGCTTTTTCAACCTGCGCCGGGTTCGCCGCGATGATCTCGTCAACGGCGGCTTCAATCGCACCGGTGTCCGTGACCTGCTTCATGCCGCGCGCTTCGACAATGTCTGCCGGGTCTCCGCCTTCGGTATAAACGATCTCAAACAGGTCCTTCGCGATCTTGCCCGAGATGTCGCCCTTTTTGATAAGTCCAATGATTCCCGCCAGTTGCGCCGGAGAGACCGGACTATCGGTGATGTCGTGATCTTCCTTTTTCAGACGACCGAACAGTTCGTTGATCACCCAGTTCGCCGCCAGTTTCCCATCACCGCACGCATCAACAACCTTTTCGAAATACGCCGCGTTGTCTGTCTCCGCCGTCAGCACGTCCGCGTCATATTCAGACAGCCCGAAGTCCTTGACAAACCGCGCTTTTTTCTCATCAGGAAGCTCTGGCAAAGACGCCGCGATGTCGTCCACCCAGGCTTGCTCGATCTCCAAAGGCAGCAAATCCGGGCAGGGGAAGTAGCGATAATCATGCGCTTCTTCCTTGGAACGCATTGATCTTGTCTCATTTTTATCCGGATCGTACAGCCGCGTTTCCTGATCAATCTTGCCGCCCGCTTCCAGAATCCCGATCTGACGCCGCGCTTCATAATCAATCGCCATCTGGATGAAGCGCATGGAGTTCATGTTCTTGATCTCGCAGCGCGTGCCAAGATGGGAAAAATTCTGTGTTTCCTGATACTTCTCGTACTGACCGGGACGACAGACCGACACGTTCACATCCGCCCGCAGGTTGCCGTTCTGCATGTTTCCGTCGCACGTGCCCAGATACCGCAGGATCTGGCGCAGCTTCACAACATAGGCCGCCGCTTCCTCGGGTCCGCGGATGTCCGGGCGGCTGACAATTTCCATCAACGCAACGCCCGTGCGATTCAGATCCACGAAAGACATTGCCGGATCCATGTCGTGAATCGATTTGCCCGCATCCTGTTCAATATGAATGCGTTCAATCCGCACACGCCGCGCGATACCGGGCTCCATGTCCACGATCACTTCGCCTTCGCCCACAATCGGGTGGTACAGCTGGCTGATCTGGTAGCCTTGGGGCAGGTCTGGATAGAAATAATTCTTGCGATCAAAGGCACTTACAAGGTTGATTTGTGCTTTGAGGCCCAGCCCCGTGCGCACCGCCTGTTCAACACAGAACTCGTTGATGACCGGCAACATCCCCGGCATCGCCGCATCCACGAAGGCAACGTTTGCATTGGGTTCGGCCCCGAACTGCGTGGACGCGCCGGAAAACAGTTTCGCCTTGGAGGCCACCTGCGCGTGGACCTCCATCCCGATCACAAGTTCCCAGTCATGCTTCGCCCCGGCAATCACCTTGGGTTTCGGGGTCTCAAAGCTCAGGTCCAACATGGCAATTCCTCTCGGCGTGAACGCCGCGTGGAATACGCCAGAGGGGGGCAGGGGGCAAGGGGTTCGGCGGGTTTAGCCGGTTGCGCGTGGATCTGAGTTTGGGGCCGTCACCGGCGGCAATCCGGAGGCATGGCGATCAAGGGCGGCCCAGGCGCGGTGACGCCCTTTGGCGAGGCGTGCCTGATCGTCCAGACCACAGGCCCAAACGCCCTTGGCCGCATACCAGACGCGCGGGTGAACCTCGCGCAGATAGTCGGTCACGATCCAGTCAAAACAATCGGCGATCTGGGCGCGGGCGTCCTGGTTGATCCCGTCCGGATCCAGTGCGCTGCCCGTATAGGCGGCAAAGGTGTTGATTGTGTGCTGGTCGCTCTGGCGATCAAGGATGTCCCGCATTCCCGAGCAGAACAGCGCAGCGTCCAACAGCCCGAACGCGCCATCATCGACGCTGAGGGCATCAAGATAGGTCCATGTGTACCCTCCTGCGCCCCAGATATCCTGGGTGCGGGCCATGGTCCGCTGGGCTTCGTGTTCGAGGCGTTCGTGACTGCCGAACCAACGGGGCAGCATGTGATTGCCCAAGGCCCGCATGTATTTTCCAGCGCCGGGTGCCAGATCAATCAGATCCTCGTAGTCGTCGCTGGCCCGCGTCCGGGGGCGCGTTTCGGCTGACAACAGGGCACAGCGCACCGATGCCAGCATGGGCGAGTCCAGTTCAAACGGATCAAACGCGTCGATCAGATCGCTTGCGGCCTTGAAGTGGCGGAAAAAGGCGGCGCGATGGGCCGCAGGAATGTCCTGCCGCCACCCTTCGCCGCGCCACGCCCAGCCAATATCGATATGCGCCATCGCAATCACATAGGCCACGGCATGATTGTTCGGCGTCTCTTCAAAGATCAGGGCCATGTCATCGAGGATCGCGGCGGCTGTTGTTTCGTCGCTTGCCTTGACCGCACGGGTCGCGGCGGTGACCGCGTCGGCGCGTGCGCCTTCGGCCAGCAACTCGGCCTCAGGCACACCACCCGGCGTCATCTTCCGCGCGGCGTCAGAACGACAGATCCGGTCACCTAGTGTGGTCCAGGCATCCTGACGGGCCAGAAAAAGCCCTTCTTCGAAAAGGGCCGACCGCGCGTCTTCTTCGGCGCTTGTTTTCTTCTCGGGCAGGGTCAGCTTCGGGGCCGTATGCAGCGCATCAATGTTGATGACGCCGCCATCTGACAGCGGGGTTTCCGCCGAATTCCGGGCTTTCCGGATCAAAGAGGTCAAATTGTCCAAAACAGGCATGGGCCTCGCCTTCAGATGCTCCGGCGTCGTGCCGGACGTGTGTGTTTGTTGCAGTCTGTATGCCGGAAAATCGTGTCGCAAATCGGGCACCAACATGCTTTCGCAGCGGTAATCTGGGGGCGCGCGCGGATGTCTGCCGAGCGTATTGTGGCATTGGCGAAAACCCGCGGATCATGACCGGATTGCGCGCCTAAGGCTGGGTTTTACTTGATCCAGCGAAGGTTTTCGGGCACATACGCGCGATGTTGCGCTGGGGGATGATAGGCGTGGCAGTGCTTGCAGTCGGTCTGAGTGGGGCCGTGTCGGCAACACCTGCCACAGTGGTGGATGGACAGGCGACCATATCGCTGTCGTCCTCGTTGCGTCCTGTCGCCCGCAGTTTCACGCCGCTTCCCGAAATGCGCTGGAGCCATCGCTCCGAAGCCGAAAACTGGTCACGGGCCGCGTTGAAAGCCCTGCGCAGTCACGCCAGTGTTCTGCCCAAAACGGAACCGCGCGATATCGCGAACTGGTGCCCGGCCTACACCACCAATGACACCTCCGCGCGCGAGGCGTTCTGGATCGGGCTTCTGTCTGCCTTGGCCAAGCATGAAAGCACCTTCCGGCCCACCGCGGTCGGTGGTGGCGGCAAATGGTACGGGCTGTTGCAGATCCTGCCGGCAACGGCACGCGGGTATCGCTGCAACGCCACATCGCGCAGCGCGCTCAAGAACGGCGGAGCCAACCTGCAATGCGCATTACGCATCATGTCGACCACCGTTCCACGTGACGGGGTCGTATCCTATGGCATGCGCGGGGTCGCTGCGGATTGGGGGCCGTTCCACAGCCGCAAGAAACGTCACGACATGATGACCTGGATGCGGTCCCAACCCTATTGCGCAGGCTTGTCGCGATCTTTGCGCCCGGTAGCGCGCAAGGACAGGCCGACATCCGAAGTGCTCTCGACCATGGGTCCCGGATCCGCGCGCTAGGCAGATAGGCCGGGGTCGCCACCGGCAATTGAGACCTGAAGGACTCAATATCCAAAAACTTTCTGAGATTTCGCGAATCCCTTTTGGGTTTGGAAACGCGACGCGGTTACACTTGCTCGCAAAACCAAAAGCGAAGCAGGCATGATCAAGGCAGTCGAGCTGGCAGAACAGTCGAAACTAGAGCTTTCGACCGTTTTTGCCTATCAATACGTCATCTCCCGCAAGCCGCGCGATCTGCCCGGGCTGGATATGATGCAACTTGGGCGGCGGCGGTTTATTTATGCCGGTCCCAAACTGCACCGCGCTGAACTGCGGGACCGGAACGGAGAGATGTTCGGGTTTGTGCTGGGCATCGCCGTGGATCCCGAAGGCCTGATCAAGGGGGTTCGCACCCTGCCGACGATTGACGTCAATGATCCGCAGGTGTTTGACCGCTTTCACGATTACATCAATGACGTCTGCGGGCGCTATGTCTTTGTTGTCACAGCAGGAATCGAAGAACGGGTCTACACCGATCCGGTCGCCATGATTGGCTGTGTGGTGAATTGCGACGCCGAGCTGGTCGGTTCGTCGCTGAACCTTGTGCTGGATCGCGAGGTCGAGCTGAACCCGCTCTTCGATCATGATGCGGTCACGAATCGGGGGGGCAAATATACCCTGTTCCACACGCGGGATCGCCATGTGCGCCGCCTGAACGGCAGCTTCTACCTTGATCTGGTGAATTACACCGATTACCGGTTCTGGCCCCGGATCGACCATTTGGAACAACCGGTGGACGCGTATGGCGATATCTACGACGACATCATCCGCCATGCGCGGCACGCGATTGGCGAAATCACCGCGCATTTCTCAACCGCGATGCCGCTGTCGGGCGGGTCCGACAGCCGCCTGATTGCAGGCCTTGCCGGAGAGCATATCAAGAAAGTTGATCAGTGCTTCACGCACATCACCAATTATTCGACCCGGTACGACAATGCCGTCGCGAAGGTGATCGCCCGCCATTTGGGTGTGGACCACGAAACCCACGCCTGGCGGTCGCCACCGCCGCCGCCCCGGTCCAAGTTCGAAAAACGTCAGCAAACACGGATTTTCCAGACCGCCGTTGGCGCGCCGCTCGCGTTTCCGGATGAATTGGCCAAGAACGTCCAGCAATTGATTGGCGACGACAAGGTTGTGCTGCGCGGGCACCTGACGGATCTGTTGCGGGCCGTCTATGTGCTGACCAGCAAACGCACCCGCTGGAAAGTGCTGGACTGGCAGATGCAACGCCTGTTTCCCGTGCCGGTCGACGAATTCAACGACGAGGTGTTCCGCACTCTGCGCCCCGACTTCATGGCGTGGCGCCGGACCCTGCCACCAGTCGCGATGGAATCGCCGCTCGATTTCATGTTCCTTGAGGTGTATTACAATTCGACCGTCGGGGCCTTGTTCAACGGGTTTCATCGGCATTTCTACATGTCGCCCTTCAACAGCCGTCGCATTATTGAATTGTCTCTTGCGTTGAATGTGGACTACCGGCGCACCATCGCCCCTGTGAATGACCTGCTTTACCGGATGGACCCGGATCTGTGCGCGATCCCCTACTACAAAGAGGCGGGACCCGACCTGTCGGTTCTTGAGCCGGGCGGTGATTGGAGCGCGTTCACGCAGGACAGGATGGAGACCGTTCGGCAGCGCTTCGAAAACGGCTATCGGCCAGATGCGGTTCCGATTGCGGCGCAGTGACGGTTACATCTGTCGGGCACCGCTTGGGTTCGACCGCGACGCATCCCAAAGGGAAACGCCCCGCATCTGCGGTTCCCCCAAGGCCAGCGTGGCGCGGCGCAGCAAGGCGATGCCATGCTCTGCATGGTCCGGCAGCGCTTTGGGGGAAATCGGCTCTCCGATCCTGATCTGAAACGGCTGGCGGTCCTTGTTCAGCGTCTCGTGAAACAGGGTGATGTCCCGCAAGGTGGGGTGAAGCGCGTCAAACAGGTAAAACATGCCCGAATTGCGCGCCTGAATGTGGATCGGAATCACCGGCACATCGAATTTGCGCGCCAGCATCGCCGCAGACGGCATCCAGGGCCGTTCATGCAACCGCATCCCGCGTCGCTTTGCCAGCCGACCGGACGGAAAAATCACCCCGAGCCGCCCGTCTTGCGCCGCCCGCCGCGCAAAGATCATCGTCTCGCGGGTCTTGGCATGGCTGCGCCGATCCTTGCGCCATTCGACCGGGGCAATGCGATCGGCAAGTTGGGGCAGGACTTTCAGGATGTCGTGATTGGCGAAGAAATACGCATCCTGCCTGATCCGGCGCAGCACGGAATGCAGGATCACACCGTCAGCGATGCCGGTCGGATGGTTGGCCACCACCAGCGCCGCGCCCCGTCGCGGCAGGTGATCCAGACCGGTCACCGAAACATGCCGGGCCAGCCGGTTGGCCATGGTGTCAAGGATGTCATCGCTACACAGCGATGCAAACCGTTCGGCAAGATCTACCGTTTGCTTGTATCTAAGGACCCGGTCCAGCACCGGGCGCGCCAGTTTCGCCGCCGCATGCGGGCCAAACAACCATGGTGCGCGGTCCTTGATCAAGGGATCGAGGCGGTCTTTCATATGCGCTCTCCTGACAGAGCTGCATCACAGGTGCGTGACAGCTTCGTCCCAGTTGCAAGACGTGGCAAGGGGCGGCGCGCAACCGGCGGGTTTTGCGCAAAGGCCTGCCGGTGTGCCGGCCGCGCCCGTCGGTGCCTTGCGTCAGAAAAAGCCGAAGTGATGGCGTTCATGCCGCAGACCTGCCTTGTCCAGCGCGGCGCAGAACACCGGGTAGGGCGGCACGACTTCGATGGGCAGGCGCAGCGTTGACCCGGTGATCAGCTTCACTCGCGCGTTGACCGCAAAATCGAGCCGCGTGTCAAAGCGGACATGGTCAATGTCGCTCAGCGCCAGCGTTCCGGACTGCCGCGCGCTTGTCCAGCTCAGCGTGTCGTGGTCCAGCGTCAGGCGCGCGACATCCCCGCGCCAGGCTTCGATCATGGCGGGAACGGTGAAAAGCGCGATGGGCGCAAGGATCCACCAAGCGGCCTCAAGACCGGCCCACAGTCCAAGCAGGACCAGCCAAATCCCCCCGATGATCAGCAGGGCCTTGGGCCGTCGCGCGCTGATGTGGTGATCCAAAATCATCGCCCGCCGGTCACATCCAGAAACGTGCCGGTCACATACCGTGCCGCGTCCGACAAGAGCCACAAAATGCCCTCTGCAACCTCGTCTGGTGTGCCGGGTCGGCCCAGCGGCGGCGTGTGTCCGATCTGTGCCAGCCTGTCCGGCACACCGCCCTTGGCATGAATGCCCGTTTCGATCAGCCCGGGCCGCACCCCGTTGACGCGGATGCCGTCCGCGGCCAGCTCATGCGCCATACCGATGGTCACTGTCTCGATCGCGCCCTTGGTCGCGGCATAGTCGATATATTGGTGCGGGCTGCCAAGCCGCGCCGCCGCAGAGGAGATGTTCACAACATGCCCACCGCGCCGATCCTGCATATAGCGCACGGCCTGCCGCGCGATTTCGATGGCGCCAAACACATTAACCGCAAAGACCCGCGCCACCCGGTCGGGCGTCAGATCCTGCAATGACCCTGTGGGGGACACGATCCCGGCATTGTTGACCAGATGCAGTGGCGCATCCGGCAGGGATCTGACCTGATCAAACAGATCCGTGATGGCCGACATGTCGGTCACGTCGGCCTGAATGGCCTGGGCGGATATGCCCGTAGGGGCAAGGTCGCGCAGTACCTTGTCCGCCCCCGCCGTGTCCTGGCTGTAAGTGATCAGGATCCGGTCATATCCGCGTGTTGCGGCCATCCGTGCGGTGGCCGCGCCAATCCCGGCGCTGCCTCCCGTGATCAGAAGCGTTGCCATGCTGTCACCCCAGGATCCGCGTGACCATTTCGTCGGTATCGCGGCTCAGGTTGGGTTTGGCCTTGATTCGCTCCAACTGGGCACGGATCAGCGCCTGCCGATCTGCATCATAGCGTTTCCAGGTCTGGAACACCGAACACATGCGCGCCGTGGTCTGCGGGTTCTTGTCGTCCAGCCTGATCAGCCAGTCCGCCAAGAACGCGTAACCGCCCCCGTCTTTGCGGTGAAACCCGGCGTGGTTCATGGCCAACCCCCCCAGCACGGCGCGGAACCGGTTGGGGTTTTTCCAATCGAACGCATCATGCCGGGACAGGGCCTGAGCCACATCCACCGCATCTGCGGGGTCTGCCGCACCCACCTGGATGCCGAACCATTTGTCCATGACCAGCCGGTCGTCTTTCCACTGATCGTAAAACGCCTGCGTTGCAGCAGCCCCATGGCCCGACCGCAAAAGCTGTGTAAATGCGGTCAGTTGCAGGGTCATGTTGTCCGCCCGGTCGTAAAGGGACTGGGCTTCTGCGCCATCATCCAGCACGGTCTGAAGCGACAAGAGCGCCGCGCCAAGACTGCGCTGTCCCGACTGCGTGGCATCCGGCTGGTATGGTGCGTCGACAGCAACCCGGCGCATCGTATCACCAATCCAGCCTTGCCACCGCTGCGCCATGTGCCGTTTGAGGCTGTCGGCCGCCGCCCAGATCGCGTCGGGATCCGGCGTCACGCCCTGCTCGAACAGCACCTGCGCCAGCTCCGACTGGGTCGGCCCCGCAAGCATGAGCGCGCGGAATGCAGGATCAAGCGTGTCGTCACGCACCACCCGTTCAAGCGCATCGAGCCAGGCATCGTCATGCCCCGCCCCGTCGCGGATGGTTGCCATCAGGCTGTCGCGGCACAGGTTGCGACCCGCTTCCCAGCGATTAAACGCGTCCGTGTCATGCGCCAGCAGAAACACGCGTTCCTCGCGGCTGCTGTTGCGCTCCAGCACGATCGGAGCCGAGAACCCGCGCAGGATAGATGGCACTGGTCGGGACGCGAGATCGTCGAAGGCAAAGCTTTGTTCCGCCTGTGTCATTTCCAGTATCTGCGTCGGGACCACCTCGTCGCCATTCGGGTTGAGCAGGCCAACGGCAATCGGCAGCACCTTGGGGTCTTTCACGTCCTGTCCGGGGGTCGGGGGGGTGTGCTGTTTGAACGTCAGCGTATAGGTGCCGTCTGACCACGTCTCCGCCACGCTGACACGCGGCGTGCCCGATTGCGAATACCACAGTTTGAACTGTTCAAGGTCGCGTCCCGTCGCGTCCTCGAACACGGTCAGCCAGTCTTCGATTGTGCAAGCCTGCCCGTCATGGCGGTCAAAATACAGGTCCAGAGCTTTCGAATAGGCATCCTCCCCCACAAGTGTTTTCAGCATGCCGATCACTTCGGCACCCTTTTCGTAGACCGTTGCGGTGTAGAAATTGTTAATTTCCTGAAAACTCTCCGGACGCACCGGATGGCTCAGCGGGCCCTGATCTTCGGGGAACTGCCGCGCGCGCAGGTCGATCACATCATTGATCCGTTTCACCGGTTCGGACCGCATATCTGCGGTAAACTGCGCGTCGCGGAACACCGTCAGCCCCTCTTTCAGACACAACTGAAACCAATCGCGGCAGGTGATCCGGTTGCCGGTCCAGTTGTGAAAATACTCATGCGCAATAATCGCTTCAATTCTTTCGAAATTGCCGTCGGTCGAGGTTTCAGGCGACGCCAGAACGCAGGAGGAGTTGAAAACGTTCAGCCCTTTGTTCTCCATCGCGCCCATGTTGAAATCGTCGACCGCCACGATGTTGAAGATGTCCAGATCGTATTCGCGGCCGTAGACCTCTTCGTCCCAAGCCATTGATTTCTTGAGCGCTTCCATCCCGAACGCGCATTTCCCTTCGTCGCCGGGGCGCACCCAGATGTTCAATTCAACGGGCTTGCCGGACATGGTGACAAAGCTGTCGGGATGGTTGACCAGATCGCCCGCCACCAGGGCAAAAAGATAGGCGGGTTTTGGCCAAGGATCGTGCCATTCCGCCCAGCCATCGCCGTGATCAACCGGATTTCCGTTGGACAGCTTAACCTTTTCGTCACCTTCGATCCGTACGGTGAAGGTGCTCATCACGTCGGGTCGGTCGGGATAATAGGTGATCTTGCGAAAGCCCTCGGCTTCGCATTGCGTGCAATACATGCCGTTGGACATGTAAAGCCCTTCCAGCGCGGTGTTGGTTTGCGGGCTGATCTCAACTTCGGCCTCCCACGTAAATGGGCGGTCCGGCACGTCGCAGCGCAGGCCATCCTCTGTCAGGGTGGGCACGATGTCCTGTCCGTCGATCCTGGCCCATTTCAGGTCAAGCTGCTCGCCGTGCAGGAAAAAGGATCGGTCCGTCGCCTCGGGGTTTGGCGCAAAGGCAATTTTGCTGATCACCCGCGTCGAGGTTGGCGCAAGACGAAAGGTCAGATGGACGCTGTCCACAACAAATCCAAAGGGGGTGTAATCCTTGAGGTAGATCGTTTTTGGCGCGGCGTCTTTCATGTGGGGCTCCAAATTTGCAGGGTTCGCTTTGCCCACATGTCTAAGCCGCGTTCGGGAAGAAGGGAAACGCCTTGCCAGACATTTGGTATCGACCCTGCCGGAATGCCCTGTTCAACCGCCGCGCGCCGCCTAATTTATTTGTCATGGCAACACTGCTTTGGTTCAAACGTGATCTGCGGGTCGATGATCACCCGGCGCTGGCGCGTGCCGCCGAGCTTAGCGCCGTGGTGCCGCTCTATATTGTCGAACCCGCGTACTGGACGCTGCCGGACACGTCGGGACGACAGTTTGCGTTTCTGCGCGAAAGCCTGACAGACCTGCAATCCCAACTGCGCAGCTTGGGCAGTGATCTGATCATTCGTGTCGGTGACGCGGTGGACGTGTTGGAAACCTTACACAAAACCATCCACATCACGCAGATCGTCAGCCACGAGGAAACCGGCAACACCTGGACCTTTGAACGCGACAAACAGGTCGCGGCCTGGGCGAGGGCGCAGGGCATCCCCTGGACGGAACTGCCGCAATCGGGGGTGGTGCGGCGGCTGGACGGCCGGGACGGATGGGCCGGTCGTCGCAACAGGTTTTTGAGACACCCGCAGGTCGCGCCTCCCGCCGCGTTGCCCCCAGTGGATCTGCCATCCGCACCAATTCCCGACCTGACCGCGCCGGACCGATGCCCTTCGCGCCAGATTGGCGGGCGTCCGCAGGCGCTGTCCCTGCTGGGCGGGTTTCTGACGGAACGTGGGCGGACTTACCGCAAAGACATGTCTTCGCCGTTGGGCGGAGCGGTGGCCTGTTCGCGGCTCAGCCCGCATCTGGCGCTTGGCACGATTTCGGGGCGGGAAACCAGCCAGGCCTGCGCCGCACGACAACGCGAGCTCAGGGGCGGCGCGCGTGATGGCTGGACGGGGAGCCTGAAGTCCTTTCAGTCGCGCCTCGCGTGGCGGGACCATTTCATGCAAAAGCTGGAAGATGAACCGCAACTGGAACACCGCTGTTTGCACCGCGCCTATGAAGGCATGCGTCCGCTGGAACCCGATGCAGCGCGCCTGACAGCATGGAAAAATGGCGAAACAGGGCTGCCGTTTCTGGACGCCTGTATGAGGTCCCTGCGCGCCACCGGTTGGCTGAATTTCAGGATGCGGGCGATGGTGGTGAGCGTGGCCAGTTATCATCTGTGGCTGGATTGGCGCAGCACGGGGCGCGTGCTGGCGCGGATGTTCACCGATTACGAACCGGGCATTCACTGGTCGCAAATGCAAATGCAAGCCGGCACCACCGGGATCAACACGCCGCGCATTTACAACCCGGTCAAGCAGGGCACGGATCAGGACCCCACCGGCGCGTTTACCCGCCGCTGGGTGCCGGAACTGGCGGAGGTTCCGGATGCACATCTTCAGACGCCATGGACATGGGACGGCGCCGGGCGGCTTTTGGGCGCGACCTATCCCCGCCCGGTGATTGAGATTGCGGAGGCCGCGCGCATGGCACGCCAGAAGATCTTTGCGATGCGCGCGGGTGTCGACCGCGCCGAAACGCAGCGGGTGATCGACAAACATGCCAGCCGCAAGGACGCCGCCGGGCATTTCGTCAATGACCGCGCGCCCCGGATCTCTACGCGCAAGGCGCAGGACAGCCGACAGTTAAAGCTGGATCTGTAATGCCCAAGCACCGCAAGACATCCGACCTGCCGAGCAAGATCTGCGCCACCTGCGGCAGGCCGTTCACCTGGCGCAAGAAATGGGAAAAGGTCTGGGACGAGGTCCGGTACTGCTCACAGCGTTGCCGCGGCGCGCGCGCCAAACCGCAGGGTGCCCAAAGCGCGGGCGGGACAGGCGGTGCGTCACCCCGGTAAGGCCGGCTTTTGACGCGGATGACCGGTAAAATCCGATTGTCACATGTTGCAGATCGGAAACTTTCTTTCTAATGGAGTACCGTTGTATACAGTCGAAAGGGCAGACGCATGGGCGCGCGGATAGAACGTCACGGATTGCAGGTTGATCAGGTGCTGCATGACTTTGTCGTAGACAAAGCACTGCCCGGCACCGGGGTTGAGCCCGACGCCTTTTGGGCCGCGTTGTCGACGCTGGCGCATGAGTTTGGCCCCAAAAACGCCGACCTTCTGAAAACCCGCGAGTCGTTCCAGTCGCAGATCGACGACTGGCACATTCGGCACCGCAACCAGCCGCATGACCACGATGCGTACAAGGCCTTTCTGTACGAGATCGGCTACCTGATCCACGAAGGCGATCCGTTCGAGATCGAAACCCAGAACACCGACCCTGAAATTGCGTCGGTGCCCGGGCCACAGCTTGTGGTTCCGATCACCAACGCGCGCTACGTGCTGAACGCGGCGAATGCGCGGTGGGGCAGTCTGTATGACGGGCTGTACGGCACCGACGCGATGGGCACGCCCGCGCCCAAAGGCGGCTATGACAAGGGGCGCGGCGCGCGGGTGGTGGCACGCGCGCGGGTGTTTCTCGATGAAGCCTTTCCGCTGACCGGCACCAGCCATGCCGACGCGCGCCGCTATCATGTGCATGACGGCGCGTTGCTGGTGGACGATGTTCCACTTGCCGATCCGGCGAAATTCATCGGGTATAAAGGCCATCCCAAGGCCCCGGACGCGGTGCTGCTGCGCAACAATGGTCTGCATGTCGAGCTTGTCTTTGACCGCACCCATCCCATCGGCAGCCGCGATCAGGCGGGCCTTGCCGATGTGCGGCTGGAAAGCGCGATATCGGCGATCATGGATTGCGAGGATTCGGTGGCCTGTGTGGATGCCGAAGACAAGACGCTGGCCTATGCCAACTGGCTGGGCCTGATGAAAGGCGATCTGACGGAACGCTTTGAAAAGGCGGGAAAAACTGTCACGCGAGCGCTGAACCCGGACCGGGTCTACACCGCGCCGGGCGGTGGAGAGGTCAAGCTGAAAGGCCGCGCGCTGATGCTGGTGCGCAATGTCGGTCACCTGATGACGAACCCGGCGATCCTGCTGAAGGACGGCTCTGAGATTTACGAAGGGCTGATGGACGCGATGATCACCGCGCTCATTGCGAAACATGACCTTCTGAAAACCGATGGCCCCCGCAATTCGGTCAACGGGTCGGTGTACGTGGTCAAGCCCAAGATGCACGGACCAGACGAAGTGGCCTTTGCCAATGACACGTTCAGCTTTGTCGAAAAGGCGTTGGGGCTGCCGCAAAACACCGTCAAACTCGGGATCATGGACGAGGAGCGCCGCACTTCTGTCAATCTCAAGGAATGCATCCGCGCCGCCAGACATCGCGTCGCCTTCATCAACACGGGCTTTCTTGATCGCACCGGGGACGAGATCCACACCTCGATGGAGGCCGGACCATTCAGCCGCAAGGACTTCATCAAGCGCAAGGCGTGGATTGGCGGTTACGAGGACCGCAATGTGGATATCGGGCTTGAGTGTGGCCTGAGCGGCAAGGCGCAGATTGGCAAAGGCATGTGGGCGATGCCCGATATGATGGCGGCGATGATCGAACAAAAGATCGCGCATCCGCAATCGGGTGCCAATTGCGCCTGGGTTCCGTCGCCGACGGCGGCCACGCTGCACGCGCTGCATTATCACAAGGTCGATGTGTTCGCCGTGCAGGACAAGCTGCGCAAAGGGGGTCGCCGCGCGCATGTGGACATCATTCTCGACATTCCGCTGGCCAGCTACCGCAAGTGGAACGAAGAGCAGATCACCCGCGAAGTGGAAAACAACGCGCAGGGCATCCTCGGTTACGTGGTGCGCTGGATCGATCAGGGGGTCGGTTGCTCCAAAGTGCCGGACATCAACAATGTCGGCCTCATGGAGGACCGCGCGACCTGTCGGATCTCGGCGCAGCACATCGCGAACTGGCTGCATCACGACATTGTTTCGAAAGAGACGGTTCAGGACATCATGCAGCGGATGGCCAAGGTGGTGGATGAACAGAATGCAGGCGATCCGGCCTACGTGCCGATGGCCCCGACGTTCGACGGCATCGCATTCAAGGCGGCCTGTGATCTGGTGTTCAACGGCCGGGTTCAGCCATCGGGCTATACCGAACCGGTTCTGCACCAGCGTCGGCTGGAACTGAAAGCCGCCCGCTAGGCGGCGTTTCCGGTGACGGAAACGTGTCGATACGTCAACGCATCGACCCGCCAAGAAAAGGCGGCGCAACCTGCATATTTGCGTTTGCGCTGTCTAAAACCCGCGCGTATAGAAGCGTCAGGCACCTGTAGCTCAGCTGGATAGAGCGCTGCCCTCCGAAGGCAGAGGCCAGAGGTTCGAATCCTCTCAGGTGCGCCATCTTTTTTTAAGCCGCACGCACCCCGCGCGCACTTGGGACGCAAGGTCATTTGCCCGATAGCGCGAATTTCCGTTCGCACATTCACATTTACGTTGACTCCCCCCGCGTCATTTCCGTTCCTGTACCACAATGAAAAAACGCGATGGTCACCTGTGGCCTAGGGGAGGAACATCCATGTCTTTCAAGAAACTCGCTTTGGCGAGCACGGTCTTGTCCAGTGTTGCCGGGTTAACAATGGCGGAAGAGTTGCGGTTTGATGATGTCTTCATCATCGGCGACTCGCTCAGCGATGCCGGGGCCTATTCGCAATCGGTGCAGGCGGGCGCGATGGGGGCGTTGCCGGTCATCAATTACAAGTTCCTGACCAACGCGCCGGACGGGTCGTCGCTGACCTATGGCGAGGTGCTGGGGCAGGAGCTTGGCCTGACGCTGGGGCCAAACGTGTATTCTTCGGTGCCGCTTGCCGGTCTGCCGGAGCAGGCGCTGGGCGGAACGATCTATGCAGAGGGCGGGTCGCGGGTGACGGATCCGACCGGCATCGGGTTTAACCTGTCACAAGGCATCACCACCCGGTCCCTGGCCGAGCAGGTGGACCGTTTGCTGGCCGACCGGCCGAAGCTGGGTGAAAACGACCTCGTGATCCTGTGGGGCGGTGCCAATGACGTCTTTTCGCAGGCCGGAGCCGTGGGCGCAGGTGCGATTTCGGTGCAGGATGCGGCGGCCAACATGTCGCAAGCGGCAACCGAACTCGTGGGTCTTGTTGGCCGGGTCAAGGACGCCGGGGCCGAGTCGGTGATCGTGGTCACCGTTCCCGATATTGGCTCAACGCCGTTCGGTATCTCGTCGGGTCCGCAGGGGGCCGGGCTGCAGACCGCGCTGACAGATGCTTTCAATGCGACCTTGCTGGCCTCGATCGGCGACAGCGCGGTGATCGTAGATTCGCAGAAACTGCTGGGGGCTGTTCAGGCTGATCCGGTGAAATACGGCTTCACCGCGCCCAATGCGGCGGTTGTCCCGGCCTGTGCCGACACCTCGCTCAGCTGTGTGCAGGGGATCAACGCGAGCGCCGACAGCGAAGAGCGCGTCTTTGCCGACGGGGTCCATCCGACCACCTCGGCGCATGAATTGTTTGGCCAGGCGGCCTTTGCCGGGCTACAGGCAGCCACCCAAACCGGTGCGATTTCCGCCGCAACGATGACGGCGCTGCGCCAGCACGGCTTGTCCATCGAGAACCGGATGAACCCCACAGTGCTGCGCACCACGGACGAAAACGGGGCGCCCCGTCGCCGCGACGTGGGCGACGTGGATGTCTATGCCAGCCTGGATATCGGCCGGTTCGAAGCCGACGCGCAGCAGGTCACCCCGGGCATCGAAGGCGCGACACGGGTCCTGAAGGCCGGGGCCGACATCGTTGTTGCCCCCAACGCCACCATCGGTGCGGGCATCAGCCTCGATTACGGCGATGTGGATTTTGACAATGACGCGGGCGGGTTTGAAAGTGACCTGGTGGTCGGCGTGGTGTTTGGCCAGATCGCATTGTCGCCGAATTTCTATCTGAACGCCGCCCTTGGCGGCGGCCGGATCAATGTCGATGACATCACCCGAAGCTTCACGCTCGGCCCTGCAACAGAGCGCTACACCGCAGACACCGAAGGCGACTACCGGTTCGCCCGCGTCGGTGGCGGGGGTCTGTTTACCTTGAGCAATCAGGTGCGGCTGAACCCGTTTGCGCATTACACTTGGGAACGGGTGGCGCTGGACGGGTTTACGGAATCCGATGGCGCGGCCAGCTTGTCGTTTGGTGACACCGAGTACGAATCAAGCCGGATCACCGCGGGCTTGTCGGCGATCTTCACGCCCTCCAACATGGATGGCTGGGCGTTCAACCTGCGGGGATCGATCGAGCATGACTTCAATGACGATCCTCTGGAAGTGTCGCTTGGCCCCAATGCCGATACCCTGGGCAGCGTGTCAGCGCCGCGTCCGGACCAGACCTGGGGCTATATTTCGGGCTCTGTGGTCAAGGAATTCGGCTCTGGCGCGTTTCTGAGCGTGACGGGGGCCAGTTCTGTCGGGCTGGATGGCGCACGTGGGTTCACCGGCGCGGTGACCTACAAGATGACGTTTTGAGGATCGCATCCGGAGCCGCAGGTCGCTGCGGTTCCGATCCAACAGAAAAGGGCTGCCGATGGGGCAGCCCTTTTTCTATCCAGCGATGTGGAATATCTTACCGGCCCCAGGACCGAACCGGACCGCAATCCATATGGACGAAGTTGGAGCCGCTGTACCGTCCGACGCCGCCTGCCTTGCAGGCCGCCGCGGCGCGGGCCATCTGGTTGACAGAGCGGGAATTGAGCCGCAAGTCTGCCGCTTGTGCCTTGAGGTGCAACGAATTTTTCGCCACACCAGACCCCCGACGCCGCAGCATCGCGTTGGTTTTCGGGCTGCGATAGCCGCTGAGCAGCATATAGGGTTCGGTGGCATCCATCAGGTTGTGCGCCGCTGCCATGATATCCACGGTGCGCAGGTCAACCGATTTCACGTCATTGGTCCGCCAGTCCCGCATGAAGTGGTTCACTTCGCGGACGGCGTCTTTGATATACTTGCCTTCGATCCAGTAGATCATGTCGATCCGTTCACCGGTGCGGCCAGAATACATGCGGATCCGTCGGATATCGCCCCCGCCGCGCAGAAAGCCTGCTGCGTTTGAGTAGCTGGGTGCCGCGGTGACTGCCGTCGCTGCAAATGCTGCGAGAAGTCCGCGACGCGTGATGCCGCCAGATGCTATGTCAGTCATGGATTAAGTGCCTGTCCCGTGTTCACTTGGTCGTCTGTCCGCGCCGTTCCGCGAACCTGCCGTATGCCTGATCGTGGCGTGACTATGACACAACACGAATCCCAAAAAAACCTAAACTTGGGGTAAATATTTTGTTTCAAGGTTTTTCGGCAAAAACCTGCTTAATTGCCTCAGGTGTGTTAAAGTTACGCTACACCTGATTTGCCGGTGCAGCATTGCCGCAAATTGGCACCAAAATGATTGAAAAACCCTTTTGTGAATGGACACTGCGTTCATCCATCAAGACGATATGAAACCAAGACGCGTGTAAGGCGTTGTAATTGTACGATTTAGGGAGAGTGGTTGATGTTTCACCGGACGGTTCTGCGAAGTACAGCGGTCATGGCCATTGTTGCGGCCTCGTATTTTGCGCCGAATGATGCAAATGCCGTGCAGGTTACGGCGTTCCAGCAGGCTGTTGCAGAGAACGTGTCCCGGGACGATCAAATCGCCGCGTTTTACCGTGAGAGGGGATTCGCCCCGATCTGGACCGGCGGCACAGATGCCGATTTCGAACGCCGCACCGCTCTTCTGGACGCGCTGAGCACTGCCGCGCATCACGGCCTTCCGGCCGAACGCTACAACACGCAGGCGCTGCTGACGCAGATGGCCTCTGTTGGCACCGGATATGATCGCGGCGCGCTCGAAGTGTCGCTGACCGAACTTTACCTGAGCTTTGCTCGCGACTTGCAGACCGGGGTTATCGACACGCCCAAACGTGTGGTCGGCGAAATCGTCCGCGAGATCCCGCGCCGCGACGCTTCCTACTATCTTGACGGGTTGATGTCCGACACGCCACGCGCATTCCTGTCCTCGCTTGCACCGCAATCGCATGAATACGCGCGGCTGATGAAGTCCAAGATGCGGCTGGAACACACGATTGCCCATGGCGGATGGGGCCCGACCGTGCCCTCCCGCAAGCTTGAGCCGGGCAACACCGGCGCGGGCGTGATCGCGTTGCGCGACCGGCTGATTGCCATGGGGTATCTCGATCGCACGGTGACCGCGCGTTACAACACGGCCATCACCGAAGCCGTCCGCAGCTTTCAAGAGATGCACGGCCTGACGGCAGACGGCGTTGCCGGTGCCGGGACAATCGCGGAACTGAACAAGACGCCGCAGGAGCGGCTCAAATCCGTGATCGTCGCGATGGAGCGGGAACGCTGGATCAACCGGCCGGACGGGCTTGGCGATCGCCACATCCTTGTGAACCTCACGGATTTCAAAGCGCGCATCTTTGATCACGGCAAACTGACCTTTGAGACCCGGTCGGTGATCGGCCATCAGGATATTGATCGCCAGACACCGGAATTTTCCGACGAAATGGACCACATGGTCATCAACCCAAGCTGGTACGTGCCGCGATCCATCATCGTGAACGAATACCTGCCCAAACTGCGCGCCAATCCCGGCGCGGTGGGGCATCTTGAGATTACCGACAGCCGGGGCCGTGTCGTCAGCCGCAACCGCAGCTTTGCCGGATACACCAACCGGACCTTCCCGTTTGCGATGCGTCAAAAGCCCGGCCCGCGCAATGCGCTGGGGACGGTGAAATTCATGTTCCCAAACAAGTACAACATCTATCTGCATGATACGCCTGCAAAATCCCTGTTCTCGCGCGAGGTCCGCACCTTCAGCCACGGCTGCGTACGCCTGAACGATCCGCATGATTTTGCCCATGCGTTGTTGGCGATGCAGACCGACGATCCCGAAGGGTTCTTTCGGTCGCGGTTGCGGTCCGGTCAGGAAACGCGGGTCAACCTGGATCAGCATGTGCCGGTCCATCTGATCTACCGCACCGCCTTCACGACCGCCAAAGGCCAGGTTCAGTACCGCCGCGATATCTATAACCGCGATGCACGCATCTGGAACGCCCTGAGCGCAGCAGGGGTGGAGATCGGTGGTATTCAAAGCTAAACCTTCGGCCAGTCAGGCCGGAGACCGTCATGTCCTACACCATCGCAGAGATCGCCCGCGCACTTGGCATCCGTGCGGAAGGCGACGTGTCGCTGACCGTTCACGGTGTGTCAGAACCGGCCGATGCGGGCGCGACCGATCTTGCGCTGGCGATGAAGCCCGAATTTGCAGGGCAATTGTCCCACGGGGACGCGCGCGCCGCGATGCTGTGGGACGGGGCAGACTGGCAGGCGCTGAACCTGTCCGCCGCGCTTCTGGCGCCGCGCCCGCGCTACGCCATGTCGGGTCTGTCCGCGATGATGGATGCCGGCCCGCGCTACCCGGCGGGCATTCACCCCTCTGCCAGTGTCGACCCGTCTGCCGTGATCGAAGCGGATGTCAGCATCGGCCCGTTCTGCGTCATCGGGGCCGGGGCCGTCATCGGGCAGGGCGCAACCCTTGGCGCACATGTCTATGTCGGACATGGCACGCGGATCGGGCGCGACGCGTTGCTCCATCCCGGCGTGCGCATCGGGCATGAGGTCACGATCGGGTCCAACTTCATCGCGCATTTCAACGCCACTGTAGGGGCCGACGGGTTTTCCTTTGTCACGCCCGAGCCATCAGCCGCAGAGGCCGTGCGCGAAACGCTGGGCGATCAGGGCGATGCCAAGGCACAAAACTATGCGCGTATCCATTCGCTTGGCGGCGTGACCATCGGGGACGATGTGGAACTGGGCGCGAACGCCTGCGTGGATCGCGGAACGGTGCGCGACACGCGCATCGGCAATGGCTGCAAGTTTGATAACCTCGCGCAGGTGGGCCACAACGTGGTGATCGGCAATGACTGCCTGATCTGCGCGCAAGTGGGGATCGCCGGGTCCAGCCGCATTGGCAACAACGTGGTGCTGGGCGGACAAACCGGGGTCAGCGACAACCTGTTTATCGGCGACAATGTCATCACCGGCGGGGCCACCAAAGTGCTGTCCAACGTGCCCGCGGGGCGCGTGATGCTGGGCTATCCGGCGATGAAAATGGACACCCAGCTTGAGCTTTACAAACAGTTGCGCCGCCTGCCGCGCCTGATCGCCGACGTGGCGTCCCTCAAGAAATCAGTTTCAAAGACAGACGCGAGTGACTAAATCACGCGGCAACTGGAACCGAAATTCAGGGTGTGGGACATGAGCGTGCAAGAGCGGGTCATCCGCATCATCGCAGAACAGGCCATGATCGAACCGTCCGATGTTGCCGAAACGGATACGATGGACGACCTTGGCATCGACAGCATGGGGCTGGTCGAATGCATCTTTGCGCTGGAAGAAGAATTCGACATCGACGTGCCGTTCAACGCCAATGAACCGGAAAAAAGCGACTTTGACATCACCTCAGTTTCCAGCGTGATCGCGGGGATCGAACGGCTGATCGCTGCGCAAAAGGGCTGATGCCATGAAACGGGTGGTCATCACCGGGGCGGGCACGATCAATGCGCTGGGGTTGAATGTGCCCGACACACTTGCCGCGATGCGCGAAGGCCGGTGCGGGATCGGGGCGCTGTCGTTTCAGGATGTCGACCGGCTGGCCATCCAGATCGGCGCGCAGGTGCATGACTTTCATGGCGAGACCTATTTCAACCGCCAGCAACTGTCGCTCTATGACCGTTTCACCCAGTTCACCCTGATCGCCGCGCGCGAAGCGCTGGCGCAGTCGGGGCTGGAATTCTCGGGTGATCTGGCAGCGCGCTCCGGTGTCATCCTTGGCAATTCGGGGGGCGGGATGACGACGCTCGACGAAAATTACCGGTCGGTTTACGAGGATGGCAAGAACCGGGTGCACCCGTTCGTGGTGCCTAAACTGATGAACAACGCCGCCGCCAGCCACGTGTCGATGGAGTTCAACCTCAAGGGCCCGTCCTTCACCGTCTCCACCGCCTGCGCGTCGTCGAACCACGCCATGTCCCAGGCGTTCCAGATGGTGCATGGCGGGATGGCCCCGGTGATGATCACCGGCGGATCGGAATCCATGTTGTGCTTTGGCGGGGTGAAGGCATGGGAAGGGCTGCGCGTCATGTCCAAAGACGCCTGCCGCCCGTTCAGCGCCAATCGCAACGGCATGGTGCAGGGCGAAGGGGCAGGTGTGTTTGTCTTTGAAGACTATGATCACGCCACAGCCCGTGGTGCGGATATCCTGGCCGAAGTGGTGGGCTTTGCCATGACCTCGGACGCGTCCGACATCGTGATGCCGTCGAAAAACGGCGCCGCACGCGCCATTGCCGGGGCCTTGGCGGATGCGAAACTCAACCCCGAGGACGTGGGCTACATCAACGCCCACGGCACCGGAACCGCCGCCAACGATAAAACCGAATGCGCCGCTGTCGCGGATGTGTTCGGCGCGCATGCGGATCAGGTCATGATGTCCTCGACGAAATCCATGCACGGCCACTGCATCGGCGGCACCGGAGCCATCGAATTGCTGGCCTGCATCATGGCCGTCCGCGACGGTGTCATCGCCCCCACCATCGGATATGACGAGCCCGACCCCGAATGCGCGCTGGACGTGGTCCCCAACGTGGCGCGCGACGCGCATGTCGAGGTGGCCCTGTCGAACGCCTTTGCCTTCGGCGGCCTGAACGCGGTGCTGGCGCTGCGCCGGGTCTAGGCTTTTCATAGGTCGCGCTGTGCGCGGCGGGTCCCGCCGGTCAGCGCTGGCTAACCATCCCGTCCCGGTTCATCAGGATTGCTGGAAAACAGCGCGATCTTGTTGCCCTGCGGGTCACGCAGGTAGCTGACATAGAAATGAGCACCATATGACGCGCGAAAACCGGGCTGGCCTTCGTCCGTGCCACCTGCGGCCAATGCCGCCGCGTGCAGGTCGTGCACCTGCGCCTGGCTGCGCGCTTCAAACGCCACCATAGCCCCGTTCCCGGCTGAGGCCGGATGCCCGTCAAAGGGCGGTTTGACGTAGAAATCCGGATGGACCGGGGTTTTGCCCGGGGCAACCGGTAACGTGAAGCTCAGCCCTTCGGCGCCTTCTTCCAACGTGTAGCCAAGGGCGGGCAGGAACGCCGTGTAAAACCGCTTGGCGCGCGCGATGTCGTCTGCGCCGACCGTGACATAGGCAATCATGGTGTGGTCCTTTCTGGCCCGTCAGGGCGCGTCGCGCACAGTCTTGGCATAGTCGCGGAGGCTGGATCAACCGTCACGCCAGCGGCTTGGCTCGCCGAACGCATGATTGTCTGACCGTTAACCTTCTTTGCCGCATACCCGTGCCCACGATGCGCATCGAGCGGGAAGGGTCACTCCCATGCCGCGACACCACAGAACGACACGTCTCTCATAGGCCGAAAGGCCGACCATGAGAAACCGGTTTCACGTAGGCCCGAACGGGCACAGGTCACGGGGCAACCCGAAACAACAAGAGACGTGTCAGACCCAAAGGGCGGCGCCGCTTCTTTATCTTCAGACCGTGATCCTCGGGCTTGACCCGGGGACTTCAGACCAAACAGGTCCTTGGGTCTTTGCCCAAGGACGATGCTCAGGCGCGTAAAAACCGTGCCCCATTGCACTTTCCCTGAACACATGGCCATCTGCGGCCATGAATTTTGCCAGCCGTATCACCCGACTTCCCCACGCGTTCGATCCCGATCACGGGCAGGACGCTTTGTCCGCCACACCCTGGGCCACGGGCGATGTGGCAAAGCTGATTGCCGGGACGGGCGGATGCAGCCCGTATCTCAAATCCCTGATCGAAAAGGAACAGGCGTGGCTGGCCCCGGCGCTGGATGCGCCCGAACAGGCGCTGCAGGATATCTACAGCGCATTGCGCGATACCGCGCCCGATGTGCTGCCGTCTGAACTGCGGCGGGCCAAGCGCCGCGTTGCGCTGATGACGGGGCTGGCGGATCTGGCAGGGGTGTGGCCACTAGAAACCGTCACCCAGGCACTGTCGGATTTCGCCGATCTGGCCGTGCACCTGGCCCTGCGCGCTACTGTCGGGGCCGAGATCAAACGCGGCAAGCTGCCGGGGCAGACGCCCGACGACGCCGAACAGGCGGGCGGCATGGTGGCGCTTGCTATGGGCAAGATGGGCGCGGGTGAACTGAACTACAGCTCGGACGTCGATCTGATCTGCCTGTTCGACGAAACCCGGTTCGAACCCGACGACTACCACGATGCGCGCGCCAGCTTTGTGCGGGCGACGCGCAAGATGTGCGGGATGCTTAGCGACCTGACGGGCGAAGGTTATGTCTTTCGCACCGACCTGCGGCTGCGTCCCGACCCGTCTGTCACGCCGGTCTGCATCGCGATGGAAACGGCAGAGCGGTATTATGAAAGCGTCGGCCGGACATGGGAACGTGCGGCCTATATCAAGGCCCGTCCTGCCGCTGGCGATCTTGCGGCAGGGGAGGCGTTTCTGAAGACGCTCAAGCCGTTTGTCTGGCGCAAGCATCTGGATTTCGCCGCCATTCAGGATGCCCATGACATGGTCGAACGCATCCGCGAACACAAAGGTCTGGGGGGGCCGATCACGCTTCCCAGTCACAATATGAAGCTGGGCCGTGGCGGCATTCGGGAAATCGAGTTCTTCACCCAGACCCGCCAGATCATCGCCGGTGGCCGCGACCCGGACCTGCGCGTTCGGGGCACGGTGCCGGGTCTGTCCGTTCTGGCGCAAAAGGGCTGGGTGCCTGAAGACGTTGCTGACACGTTGACCCAGCATTACCGGTCGCACCGCGAGGTCGAGCACCGGGTGCAGATGATCCGCGACGCGCAAACCCATGACCTGCCGCAATCCGACGAAGGGTTCGACCGGCTTGCCGCGTTCATGGGCACCGACCGGGCCAGCCTGCAATCGGACCTGCAAGCGCGGCTCGAAGAGGTGCACACCCTGACCGAAGGGTTCTTTGGGGGTGAAACATCGACCGAGGCACCGGGCGACATCCCCGAAGATCTGGCCACCTCGGAAACGGTCAGCCGCTGGCGCACATACCCGGCGCTGCGCTCGGCCCGGGGCAGCGGAATATTCCAACGCCTGCGCCCCGAAATCCTGCGGCGACTGGCCAAGACGTCCAATCCGCAGGACGCGCTGGCCGCTTTCGATGGGTTCCTAAGTGGTCTGCCCGCCGGGGTGCAGGTGTTTTCGCTGTTCGAAGCCAACCCGCATCTGATTGACCTGTTGATCGACATCGTCGGCGTGTCGCCTGATCTGGCCCGCTACCTGTCGCGCAACGCGTCGGTGTTTGATGCCGTGATCGGCGGTGACTTTTTCTCGGACTGGCCGGGGCAGGAGGCGTTGCTGGCCACGTTGCAGGATGTGCTGTCGCAGGAAGCGGATTACGAAAACAAGCTGAACACCGGGCGGCGCTGGGGCAAGGAATGGCACTTCCGAATTGGCGTGCACCTGCTGCGCGGCCTGATCGACGCGGAAGAGGCGGGGCGTCAATACGCCGACCTTGCCGATGCCACGCTGGGCGCACTGTCGCCTGTCGTACACGAAGAATTCGCGCGCAAACATGGACCGGCCCCCGGACGGGGGGCGGTGGTTCTGGGCATGGGCAGCCTTGGGTCGCGTCGCCTGCACGCGCGGTCGGACCTTGACCTGATCGTGATCTACGATCCTGCGGATGTGGACATGTCCGACGGACGCCGCCCGCTGGCATCGCGCCCGTATTACGCGCGGCTGACGCAGGCGCTGATCACCGCGATGACGGTGCCGATGGCCGAAGGGCGTCTGTACGAGGTCGACATGCGGCTGCGCCCGTCCGGCAATCAGGGACCGGTGGCGACCAGCCTGACCTCCTATCGCGACTACCAGATCAGCGATGCCTGGGTCTGGGAACATCTGGCGCTGACACGCGCGCGGGTGGTGGCGGGGCCCAAGGCTTTGGCGACGGACGTGCAGGCGGTCCAGACCGAGGTTATGACCGCGTCGCGCGATGTCGACACGATCCTGCGCGAGGTTGCGATCATGCGGCAGCGCATTGCGTCGGCCAAGGGCACCGGCAACCCCTGGGATGCCAAGCTGGGGCAGGGGCGGATGCAGGACATTGAACTGATGGCGCAGGCCGCAGCCTTGCTGGCGGGGCGCACGCTTGGCACGATCCCGGACGCGCTTCAGGCCGGGGCAGAGTGCGGTGTCCTGACCAAGGCCGATGCGGACACGCTGTGTGACGTCTATCGCCTGTGCTGGTCGCTTCAGATCGGCGCGCGTTTGATTTCGGAAACCACGATGGAACCGGACAAAAACAATGGCAGCGGGGCAGAGTTCCTGTGCCGGATCACCGGCACCACGGATGTGGCCGATCTGCAGGACAGGCTGGACCGGGACACCCGGCGGGCGGCCGACATCATCAATGCGGTTTTGCCGGATGTCGAAGAAGAGGAGTGAGCCATGAAAAAAGGCGACGCAACGGACCCCAAGGGCCTGATCGCGGAATCCTACAAGATCGACGGCATCACCTATGAAGAGTGCCGGTCGATCTTTCTGGACTGGGCTCTGGCTGTGCCGGTGGACGCGGACAGCCCCGCGCTGATCACCACGCTGCTGGCGCGGCACCCGGTTGCGGATCATCCGATGACGCAGGTTCTGACCGAAGGTCTGTCGGCGGCAAAGACGCCGAAACGGCGCGGCGGCTGGAAGGGGCGGCGGCAATAGGTTCGTCTGCATGCGGCGCGCTGGCAGGGCCAGCACCGCGTGTCCGAAATAAGAAAGGCCACCCGAAGGCGGCCCATTCAATAGTCAGTGCAGGATCGGTTAGCCGTTCGATGCAGCCGGTGCCGCGGCGGCGGCAACGGGCTTGGACTTGCCGCCATTCAGCGGGTCGTCCTGGCGCTGCACGGAGCCTTCGAAATGCGCACCGGATTCGATCGCGATGGTCTTGTGGATGATGTCACCCTCGACACGCGCGGTCGCGGTCAGGCGGACTTTCAAGCCACGCACTCGGCCCACGACGCGGCCATTCACGACAACGTCGTCTGCAATCACTTCACCTTTGACGGTGGCGGTTTCGCCGACGGTCAGGAGATGCGCGCGGATGTCGCCCTCGACTGTGCCTTCAACATTGATGTCGCCCGTTGTCTTGAGGTTCCCTGTGATGTGCAGGTCGCTCGACAGCGTGGATGCGGCCGGCTTTGCCTTGGGGGCAGATGCCTTGAATTCGGTCGCCGCGGGGCGCGAAGATTCTGGCATGGCCGGCTTCGGCGCGCTGCCCTCGTCGGCCTTGGGACCGGGCTCGTTGATTTTGCTTTTAGAAAACATCGTTTGCAGCCTTGATATAGATCATGGGGTTAACGGGCTTGCCGCCGACACGTACCTCGTAGTGCAAGTGGGTGCCGGTTGAGCGTCCAGTGTTCCCCATAGCAGAGATGCGATCCCCGCGCGAGACCCGTTGGCCCTTCTTCACATAGATTTTCGAGTTATGCGCGTAGCGCGTTTCGATGCCAAATTCATGCTGGATCTTGACGAGCCTACCATATCCTGACTGCCAGCCCGCGAAGGTCACAACACCGTCCGCCGTGGCATAGATCGGTGTGCCATGGGCTGCGGCAAAATCGGTTCCGGCATGCAGGCGACCCCAGCGATATCCAAACCCGGATGTGAAGCGAAACGAATCTTTCAGCGGCATCGCAAACGGCGCTTTTTCAGCCGCGATGCGGTAGAGGTTCAACCGGTCCATCTGGTTCAGGATGCGGTTGGCGCGCAGCACATCTTCCGACGGCTCTTCGCCGCGGGTCGAGAAGCTCAGCGGCATCAGCGGGCCACCCTGTCCGGAATAGCCGCGGCGCACCTGGTTGAGAATGGTGTCGGGGTTCATGCCCGCTGCGGAAAACATCTTGTCGAGCGGTTTGACCGACACGGTCATGGCTTCTTCAAGCTGGCGGAAAATCGTGTCGTTCTTTTCGGCCATCAGCTTGATCTCGGTCGCCATCTCGTCGGCGCGGACCAAGGCGTCCTGCGCATCGGCGACAACCTGATCGCGTTCCTTGGCGGTGCGGGCCAGCGCAGAGGACAGGAAATCGAGCGTCGTGGTATCCACCGCCCCGGCAGAGGCCAGCGCCGTGCCGCCTTCTTCGATCTCGGTGCGCAATGTGGCCAGTTCGGTGCGGACCTCTTCACGCGCCCGGATGGCGTCGCGCAGTTTCAGCTGAACCGCTTCAAGGCCGGTTTCCATCTCGACGCTGCGGGTTTCGGCATCGAGCAGTTTCGACTGCATGACCGATACCTGTTCCAGCGCGCTGTTGAACCGTTCCTGTGCGGCCACCGCTTCGGCGGCGCGGGCGTCGCGTTCTTCGGACAGGATGTTCAGCCGCAGCTGATAGGTTTCCAGATCCCGACGTGCCTGTTCGCGGAAGTTGCCCGACCCGATTGAATCCATCAGCAGGATCGCGGTTGCGATAATGCTCCATGCCAACACAAGCGATGCGCCCCCGAAGGCCAGCGCTTGCGTGCCGGATTTCAGTCGGATGAATCGTGTATCGGTGTCGGATCGCAGGAATAGGCGGCGTTCCGGAAAAAATCTTTCGAGTATGCCATGCAGTTTAATCGCAATTCGCGTGCGCACCTGTATGTTCCCCTAATCCGTCCCTTTTTCGCGCCTCGTAGCCCCAACCCGGACGCGTATCCGTTACGGCTGTACCGTCACATTCAGAAATTGGCAACATTTTTGGACCAGCGATTCGATCCGTCACGCGGTCAACCGCCGAAGTGGCAAGATTTCGCCTATCTGTCCAAGGGTTAGCTGCGGCGGTTTATCGCGCTGACGCGGGGTCTTGGGCTAAACCGGTTCGGTCAGCGGCCAGTAGAAATCCGGCGGCAACCCGGCTTCGGCTCGTTTTTCTTCGTTGAAGGGGGGTTTTAGCGCGCCTTTGAAGTATTTTCGCACCAGCCCGTGAAAGGCGTCTTTCGGATCCATCTCGTGCCGGCCGCACAGGAAGTGAAACCATTTCGAGCCATAGGCCACATGACCAACCTCTTCGCCGTAGATCACTTCGAGCGCGGAAACCGCGCTGTTGGCGTCGGCCTTGCGAAAGATCTCGATCATGCCGGGGGTCACGTCCAGCCCGCGTGCTTCCAGCACCATCGGGACCACGGCCAGCCGTCCCATGAAATCATCAACCGTGTCCTCTGCCGCCCGCCACATGCCCGCATGGGCGGGCAGGGCCCCATAGTGACTGTCCAGCTCTTCCAGACAATCACACATCAGGTTGAAGTGCTTTGACTCCTCGTCAGCCGCCTTGACCCAGTCGTCATAGAACCCGATGGGCATGGTGATATGCGCAAAGCGTGGGATGATGTCCCAATGCAGATCGACTGCGTTCAGTTCGATATGCGCCACCGCATGCAACAGCGCGATGCGGCCCTGCGGGCTGCCGGGTTTGCGTTTTGGCACGTCGCGGGGGTTCAGCAATTCAGGTGCCGTCGGGCGGGACGGGCGCAGCGGTGGGTCGGCGCGTCCAATCTCGATCGGCGCACCTGCTGCGCGGGCGGCGAACCACTGGGCTGCATATGCGCGCGATTTCGCGGTTTTCTCGCGTCCGTCTGCGGTGGTCAGAACATCCACCGCCATGTCACAAAGTGTTGTCATGCGCCTGTCCTGTCAGGCCGTGCACCAAAAGCCAAGGGCGGATGCTCCGTCAACGGAGCATCCCGGATGCGTCGACGCATCCGCTCGCCGCTTTACAGCGCCTTGGCGGCGTCGAGCACCTCTTCCGCGTGACCGGGCACCTTCACCTTGCGCCATTCCCGCGCAATGCGGCCTTCGCCATCAATCAGGAAGGTCGAGCGTTCGATCCCCATGAACTTTTTGCCGTACATGGATTTTTCCTTCCAGACGCCGAAGTCCTCGGAGGTGGTCCCGTGCTCATCGGACAAAAGCGGGACAGTCAGGTTTTTCTTGGCCATGAACTTTTCATGGCTGGCCAGACTGTCCTTGGAGATGCCGAACACCTGAACCCCGATCTGGGCAAAGTCATCCTGCAGCGCGGTGAACGCCTCGTTTTCCTTTGTGCAGCCCGACGTGTCATCACGCGGGTAGAAAAACAAGACAACCGGTGTGCCGCGCAGGTCGGACAGCGAAACCTCGCTTTGCGCACCGCCCTGAACGGGAAGGGTGAAATCCGGCGCTTTTTCCAATGTGTCGCTCATGGCGCAATCCTTTAGAAGACGTTTGTGAGGAAGACAGGTAATCTGCCTTCCAAGAGGATAAGTCTACAGGATTGCGCTTCCAGTGACAGACCCGGAAACGGACACAAAAAACACCGAAACACCACGGCGTCGCCGCCGGGGGCGGTGGATTCTGGGCCTTGTTCTTGCCTTGTCGCTTGCGGTGGTCGGCACCGGCTGGGCCATTGTCGGCAAAAGCCTGTCCGCACCCGATTGGGTGCGCGACGCGGTTGAGCTGCGTCTGGCCGAAACCCTGCCGGGCTTTGAGGTGCTCTTTGGTGATGTGCAGGTCCGGGTGGAGCCGGACGGGCGCACCCGGATTATTCTGCTGGATGTGGATGTGCGCACCTCCGAAGGCGCGCCGGTGGCGGTGTTGTCGGACGTGGAGATCGGACTGGCGGTGCATGACCTGCTACGCCGCCAGATCGTGTTACGCGATCTGAATGTCAGCGGGGCTTTCGTGACCCTGACCCGCAACCGCGCCGGTCAACTGGGCCTGGCGCTGGGCGATGCGTTTGCGCTGGACGGCAACACACCGGACGTGCCCACGCTGGTGACCGAGATTGACCGGCTGTTGTCGGATGCGCGTTTGTCGAAACTGCAAAGCGTTGAGGCCGACGCGCTGACCCTGCGGTTCGAGGATGCGCGCGCGCGGCGCGGCTGGACGGTGGATGGCGGGCGGTTGCGGCTGTCGCGCGACAATGACCTGCTGCGCCTGTCGGGTGACTTTGCCCTGCTTGGCGGTGGTGCGACGGCGACACGGCTGCAACTGGATGCGTCCTCGCCCATTGGCGACACGGCGGTGACCTTTGGCGTGTCGCTGGACGATATGCCGTCGCAGGACATTGCCACCCAAGGACCCGCGCTGGCGTGGCTGGGGGCGCTGCGGGCCCCGATCTCGGGTTCGCTGCGGGCGACGATGCGCGAAGACGGATCGCTGGGCCTGTTGAACGCCACCTTGCAGATCGACAAGGGCGTCGTGCAGCCCGGCACGGATACGCCGCCAATTCCGTTCAATGCGGCGCGCAGTTACTTCACCTTTGATCCCGACCGGTCGCAGATCGTGTTCACCGAACTGTCCGTGGACAGCGCTTTGGGCCGGGCGGTGGCCGAAGGCCGCGCCACGGTGCGGGATCTGCGCGATGGTGTGCCCACCGAAATGCTGGGGCAGGTGCGGTTCACGACGCTTGAGGCCGCCGAGGACACCGTGCTGGAACGCCCCATCGCACTGGACCGGGCCGAGGTGGATTTCCGGCTGCGCCTTGATCCGTTCAAGGTTGATCTGGGCCGTGTCTGGATCGACGATCCGCAGGTTCCGGTGCGGGTCTCCGGCGCGGTGTCTGCCACGGACGAGGCCTGGGCCTACAGGCTGGATGGCACGGTGGGCCAGTTGACACCCGAGGCGCTGTTGCGGATCTGGCCCACGTCCCTGGCCGCGCGGACCCGGACATGGGTGGTCGAGAACATTCAGGGTGGCACGATCGAAACCGGGCAATTTGCTCTGCGGTCCCAGGATGGGGCGCGGCCCATCGTCTACCTGAACGCGGCGTTCGACGACGCGCAGGTGCGGTACACACGCACCTTGCCGGTGGTCAAAGACGGCTCGGGAACCCTGACGCTGAACGGCACGCGGTTCGCGGTGCGGGTCCGCGACGGCACGGTCACTCCCCCGCAGGGCGGGCCGATCAAGATCGCGGGGTCGAGTTTTGTTATTCCTGATACCCGGCAGCGCCCGGCTGAGGGGCAGGTCACTGTCGCCGGGGAAGGCCAGATCGAGGCGCTGCTGTCGTATCTTGACAGCCCGCGTGTCGAACTGATGCAAAAGGCCAATCGCCCGGTGGACCTGTTGTCCGGGCGCGTGCGGTTTGATGGATCGCTTGTCTTGCCGCTGCGGCGGGGATTGAAATTTCCGGACATGGTATTAGCGTTCCAGGGGCGCGCCACGCAGGTGTCCAGCGACGCCATCGTGCCCAACCGGTCTTTGACGGCACGGGCTCTGGACATTTCGGTGACGAACGATGCGCTGCGTGTGTCCGGGGCGGCGCAGCTTTCCGGTGTGCCGTTCGTCGGCGCGTGGACGCTGCCGCTGCCGAAACCGGGCGCGCCTGCGGCGACCAGCGTGGTTGAAGGCCACGTGACCCTGTCGGCCGACGCCGCCCGTGCCTTTGGCGTGGCCTTGCCCGACGGGGCCGTGTCGGGCAGCGGATCGGGGCAATTGCGCGTAGATCTGCGGCGCGGGCAACCGCCGGCCTTTGAACTGACGTCCACCCTGTCCGGCATCGGGTTGAGCCTGCCGCCCATCGGCTGGTCGCTGTCGCGGGGGGCCACAGGTGCGCTGCGGGTGGCGGGTGTGCTGGACCGACCGGCCCGCATCGACACGCTGAGCCTGACCGGCCCCGGGCTGGAGGCCCGTGGCGCCGTGCGATTGAACGCCAATGGATCACTGGCCGCGATTGATCTGGAGCGGGTCAAGGTGGGCGGCTGGCTGGACGCGCCGGTCACTTTGGTCGGGCGCGGCGCCGGGGTGCCGCCTGCGGTGCGGATCAACGGCGGGCGGGTCGATTTGCGCAACGCGCCGTTTGGCCGGGGGCAGGGCGGCGGCGGGCCGGGGGGATCGGTGCCACTGGCGCTGAACCTGAACGAATTGCAGGTCTCCAACAGCATCCGGCTGACGGATTTTCGCGCGGACCTGACCTCGGCCCGCGGGCTGTCCGGGGCGTTCACGGCAAATCTGAACGGCAAGGCCCCGATCACCGGAGAGGCGTTGCCGCAAGCGGGCGGCACGGCGTTTCGCATCCGGTCCGACAATGCCGGTCGGGTGTTCCGCGAGGCGGGTATCCTGAAAACCGTGGCGGGCGGGGACCTGACATTGGCGCTGGCCCCGGTGGCGGGACAACCGGGCAGCTATGACGGCGCGCTGGATGTGACCAACACACGGCTGCGCGATGCGCCGGGGATTGCGTCGCTGCTGGACGCGATCAGCATTGTTGGACTTCTGGATCAGCTGGAAGGCCCCGGCATCCTGTTCAGCGAGGTCGAGGCGCGGTTCCGGCTGACGCCGGATCGGTTGTTGCTCACCCGATCAAGTGCCACGGGGCCATCCATGGGCATCTCGATGGATGGCATCTACAACCTGACGACAAGCACTTTGGACCTGCAAGGCGTGCTGTCACCGATCTTTTTTCTGAACGGGATCGGCAGTATTTTTACCCGCAAGGGCGAAGGGTTGATCGGGTTCAATTTCAATCTGACCGGACCGGCGTCTGATCCGCAGGTGTCGGTGAACCCGTTATCGGCCTTCACACCGGGCATGTTCCGCGAGATATTCCGCAGACCACCGCCAACACCGGGGGAATAAAATCCCTGCAAGGATTTTCAAAAGCAGTGACTGCTTTTGTTGCGCGCCTGAGTTCGCTATGGGCTGGCCCGACCTGTGCCAGAGGGATGCAAGACCATGAAACTCAGCGATTTCGATTTCCATCTGCCCGAAGCCCTGATTGCCACGCGGCCCGCGTCGCCCCGGTCCTCCGCGCGCCTGCTGCATGCCGAGGCGGGCGGGATCGCGGATCGGATCGTCAACGAATTGCCGCAAATCCTGCGTCCGACCGACCGGCTGGTGCTGAACGATACCAAGGTGATCCCGGCGCGGTTGTTTGGCCAGCGCAGACGCGATGGGGCCGCAGGGCCGTCTGTGGCAAAGATCGAGGTGACGTTGCTGGAACCCAACGCCGATGGCTCCTGGTCGGCTTTGGTCAAACCGTTGAAAAAGGTCAAAGACGGTGAGGACATTACCTTTTCCGACGATCTCTCGGCAACGCTTGAAGCGCGTTCTGACGGGCAGGCGCGGTTGCGGTTCAACCTGAGCGGCGATGATTTCGATGCCGCGCTGGCCGAAGCCGGGGCGATGCCCTTGCCGCCCTATATCGCGGCCAAACGGCCTGCCGATGCGCAGGACAAGGAAGACTACCAGACCATCTGGGCGCGCAATTCCGGGGCGGTTGCCGCGCCCACGGCGTCGCTGCATTTCGACGAAGCGCTTGTTGCCGCGCTTCAGGCGCGCGGTGTCCAGATGAGCTTTGTCACGCTGCATGTGGGCGCGGGCACGTTCCTGCCGGTCAAGGTCGAGGACGTGACCACCCACAAGATGCACGCGGAATGGGGCAAGGTCAGCGCAACGGCCGCAGACGAGATTGCCGCGACCAAGGCGGCGGGCGGGCGTGTCCTCCCGGTGGGCACCACCGCGCTGCGCCTGATCGAAAGCGCGGCGCACGGCGGCACCATCGCCCCGTGGGAGGGCGACACGGATATCTTTATCTATCCGGGGTTCAGGTTTCAGGTCACCGACGGGTTGATGACCAATTTCCACCTGCCGAAATCCACCCTGATGATGCTGGTCTCGGCGCTGATGGGGCAGGATCGCGTGAAGGAGATTTATGCCCATGCCATCGAAAACAAGTACCGGTTCTTTTCCTATGGTGACAGTTCGCTGCTTATTCCGTGACCACCATCAGCGGGAAACCTTGTATGGGGCGAAAAAAGTCGCGGGTTTGATTGAAGCGGTCGCTTTGAACGTCTAGCCAAGGGCAGCATCGTGCCAATTGGCGCGCAGGACCAGCAAGAAAGGCATGGGCTTATGTTGAGCGTTTTCAAAACGTCGTGGCCGCTGCTTTTGGGCATGCTGCTTTTGATGCTGGGCAACGGGTTGCAAGGCTCGCTTCTCGGGGTGCGTGGCTCGAATCTCGGGTTTTCGTCCTTCGAGATGTCGGTGGTCATGTCGGCCTATTTCGCGGGCTTCCTGCTGGCTTCGCAGGTCACGCCCAACATGATCCGGCGCGTGGGGCACGTGCGGGTGTTTGCGGCGCTTGGATCACTTGTGTCGGCGGCGTTGCTGCTGTTTCCGACGATCCAGGATCCCATCGTGTGGATGCTAGGCCGGGTCCTGATCGGGTTTTGCTTTTGTGGCGTCTACGTGACGGCGGAAAGCTGGCTGAACAATTCCTCGACCAATGAAACCCGCGGTCAGGCGCTGTCGGCGTACATGATCGTGCAGATGCTGGGCATTATCATTGCGCAGGGGCTTTTGGTTGTGCCCGATCCGTCCGGCTATCTGTTGTTCGTGATCCCGTCCGTTCTGGTTTCAATTGCCTTTGCGCCGATCCTTTTGTCGATTTCGCCAACCCCGGCATTCGAAAGCACCAAGCCGATGAGCTTGCGCGAACTGTTCAATGTGTCGCCTTTGGGGTTTGTCGGCATGTTCCTGATGGGCAGCGTGTTTGCCGCGCAGTTCGGGATGGCGGCGGTCTATGCCACCGAAGCGGGGCTGAGCATCAACCAGATCCCGATGTTTACAGCAGCGTTCTACATTGGTGCGCTGTTGTTTCAGTATCCCATCGGGTGGCTGTCTGATCGCACCGACCGGCGGGTTTTGATTGCGCTGTCGGCGGCAATTGCCGGGTTGGCGTCGATCTGTGGCATGATCCTGGGGGGCAGCTTCTACGTGCTTTTGGGGTCCGCGTTCTTGATCGGAGGGCTGTCGAACCCGCTTTATTCGCTGTTGATCGCCTACACCAACGACTTTCTGGAATACGAAGACATGGCGTCGGCCTCTGCCGGGTTGTTGTTCGTGAACGGGTTGGGCGCGATCACCGGACCGCTGGTTATCGGCTATGCGATGCAGGTGTTCGGACCTCCGGGGTTTTTCCTGCTGCTGTCAGCGGTGCTGGTCGTGATGGCGGGCTATGCGGTCTACCGGATGACCCAGCGTGCATCGCCATCCGTCGAAGACACCAGCGCCTATCAGACCATGATGCCTACCGCGTCGCCGGTCACGGTTGAACTTGCGTCGGAATGGGCGATCGAGACGGCCGAGGCGGAAGCCGAAGCGCAGGCGGCCGAAGAGGAGAGCCAGGCGACCTACGGCACATGATTGTCGCTGGGGCACAACGGTTATGCCATGTGTCGAAGCTGACATGAAAAGTGACTGTTTCCCCTAGGTTTTCTTGGCTACCGTTCCTAAATTGATGGGGGACCGCGCGTTAGGGATCAGGAGAGAACGATGGTCACGCCTGAAGAAGTATTGAGTTTTTGGCTGGACGACGTCGGGCCAGATGGATGGTACAAGGCATCGGACGAGCTGGATCAGTCGATCCGGGACAGGTTCGAAACCAGCTGGCACAACGCGATGGACGGGCGCTACGCGCAATGGCTGACCTATCCAAGCGGCACGCTGGCCTATGTCATTTTGCTGGATCAATTCCCGCGCAACATGTTCCGGGGCAGCAGCGCTGCCTTCGCGTCTGACCGCCTTGCGCTGGCGGCGGCCAAGCAGGCGATTGGCAAGAACTGGGATCTCAAGATCGACGAACCGGCGCGGCAATTCTTTTACCTGCCGTTGATGCATTCGGAAAACCTGTGTGATCAGGATCGCTGTGTGCGGTTGTTGCTGGACCGGATGCCCGAGGACGGTGGCAGCAACCTGCTGCATGCCCGCGCGCATCGCGAGGTGATCCGCAAGTTTGGCCGCTTTCCGTACCGCAACACGGCGCTGTCACGGGCATTCACGCCGGTCGAAAAACGCTATGTCGATAATGGGGGCTACGGGTCCACCGTGGAAGAGGTCAGGAAAGCCGGGTAACGCCTTAACCTGCCTGTCTGGGAGGACCTATGGCGCAGCGCGAACGGGCCTTGATGCCGGACTATCTGCGTCTTGTGGCGCTGTTTGGCATCGTGGTGGTGAATGTTCAGTTCATTGCGTTTTCCGCGCTGGTCAACCTGACCGATCCGATTGCAGAAACCCCGGCAGATGCGATCACGCTTTTGCTGGTCAACGGGCTGGCGCTTCTCAAGACCTACGGGTTGTTTTCCTTCATGTTCGGGGTGGGGCTGGGATTCCTCATGCGCTCTGCCGCGCGGCAAGGTCTGGCGTTCGGCACGCTCTATCGCAACCGGATGCTGGGGCTGGTGCTGCTGGGGGTGCTGCACGGATGCCTGTTCTTTCCCGGTGACATTCTGTTCATCTACGCGGTGACCGGGTCGATCCTGTATCTGTTCCGCAACTGGGAGGTGCGCCGCCTTGTCCGCGTGGGCACGGGGCTTGTGATCTGTCAGGTGGTGGTTGGCACGCCGCTGTTTCTGGCGCCGTCAGATATTCCTGCGGAGTTTCTGGACTTCGAACGCGCGGCCTTGGGCGAGGGCGGTTTCATCGACGCGGTGATTTTCCGCACCATCGGGTTTGCCGTCGTGATGCCCACGGCGTTGATCACGCAAGGGGTGTCGGCGCTGGGCTGGTTCTGCCTGGGCCTTGCGGCGGTGAAATCGGGCATGATTGATCAGGCGGATCATCCGTTGTGGCACCGCGCGCGGCGCTGGTGCCTGTTGCCCGGTGTTGCGCTGAGCCTGATCGGCTCTGCGCTTTGGCAATGGGGGCCCGCGTTGCCCGGCGCGGCACTGACCCTTGTCGTCGCGCCCGTGGCGACGCTTGGGTATCTGGGGGCGATTGCCGCTGTGTCACGACCACGGGGGCCGGTTATGGACCGCGCGCTGGCGGCGGGCGGGTCGAGCCTGAGCATTTACCTTGGGCAATCCATCATCCTGTCGACCCTGTTTTCCGAGTACGGGTTCGGGCTTTGGGAAGACCTGGGGCGCGGCACGGCAACGCTGGTTGCGATTGGGGTGACCGGAGCGTTGATCCTGCTGCTGACGCTGTGGCGGACGCAGGCGCGGCTTGGGCCGTTTGAATGGGTGCTGCGGCGGATCACCTATGCGGGGCAGGCGGCATCGCCGCCCACCTGAGGCGCGGCTTATTTTGACGCGTCGAAGATCTGGGTGATGTTGCTGCCAAGCGCCGTGTTAAACTCGGCATCGGTCATCTGATGCGTCAGACCTTCGGCCAGCGCACGCGAAAAGCTGGCGATCATATTGGTGTTGCGCGACAGGCGCGCGCAGGCGTCATCGGTGCTGTAGCCGCCCGACAGCGCGACCACGCGCAACACGCGGGGGTGGTCGGCCAGATCGACGTAAAGGCAGTCTTCGGACGGGATCGTGAGCTTGAGCATCACATTCTGATCGTCGTTCAACGCATTGAGATGGTTCAGAAGTTCTCCGTGCAGAATGTCTTCTGCTTCGGCCTTTGTGGGGCTGTTGATGTCAACTTCGGGTTCGATGATCGGCACAAGGCCCGCGGCGCAGACGGTCTTTGCGACCTCGAACTGCTGGGCGACAACCGCCTTGATCCCGGTGGCATCCGCTTCGTGGATCACCGACCGTTCCTTGGTGCCGAAGACCCCCATGGATTTGGCGTCAGCCAGAAGCGCCTCAAGGCCGGGCATCGGCTTCATTACTTGCGCGCCATCGGCTTTGTCCTCAAGCCCCTTGTCGATCTTGAGGAACGGTACAACACCCCGGTTTTCCCAAAGATAGGTTGGAACCGGTGTGCCATCGACCGTGTCGCGCATGGTGCGTTCGAACAGGATCGCGCCCAGCACCTTGTCCGATGTAAAGTCGGGGGCGGTCATGATGCGGCAGCGCATCTGGTGGATCAGGACGAACATTTCTTCATCGGTGCTGTAGGCGTCTTCGGAAACCCCGTAGAGTTTCAAGGCCTTGGGGGTCGAACCGCCGCTTTGATCAAGTGCTGCGATAAAGCCTGCGCCGGTTGCGATACGCTCTGCCATGGCGGTGTTGGTCATTCGAAATCCCCAGATATGCGTGCTGTGTTGCGCGTGTCCTAAAACAGGTGGCCGAAAAAAGATAGTGGATATTCAGGTGGTTAGCGCTAACGCAGCGTGGCGTGGAGCCAGATTCCGTCTTTCGCGCGCACGGTCAGATGGGCCACAGGTTGCGGTGCCTTGCCCGCCACCGGTGACAGGCTTACGGCGCGCAGCAGCATCGACAGCAAGAGCGGCCCTTCGGCCATCGCAAACCCCGCGCCGGGGCAGACGCGGGGGCCGGTGCTGAACGGCATATAGGCGTCGCGGATGGATTGCTTGCTTTCGGGCATCTGCCAGCGCGCGGGGTCGAACACATCCGGGTCGTCCCAAAGGCGCGTGTGGCGGTGCAGGTGCCACGGGCTAAGCACCAGTTGCGCGGCTTTGGGGATGGCGCGTTTGCGGAATGTCTCGGGCCGGGTGGTTTCGCGCACCATCATCGGAACCGGGGGATAAAGCCGCAGCGTTTCGCGGAACACGTCGCGGCTGGTGGTCAGGCGTTTGACGTCTTTCGGGGTTGTCAGGTGCTGCGCCTCGTCCGCGATGGCGGTCTGCCATTTCGGGTCTGCGGCACAGAGATAGAGCGCCCAGGCGAGCGCGCTGGCGCTGGTTTCGTGTCCGGCAAGAAAGAAGATCGCGACCTGATCAACCATGTCCTTCACGGTGAAGGTTTCGCCCGTTTCCGGGTCCGGCGTGGTCATGATGCGGGTGGCCAGATCGTCCGGCGCGGTGCCGTTCCTGATCTCTTGCATCCGCCGGTGGGTGAGGTCGGTGATAAGCGCGCGGATGCGCGTGGCGGCGGCTTTGGTGTCTGGCTTGTGGAACCGTGGCATCCACCGGGGCAGGGGCACAAAGGCGGCCAGGTTCAGGATCGGCTGCGCGCGTTGGTAGCGGCGAAATTCGTGGAACACGGCGCTGGCGGTGGCGTCTTCGATGGGCAATGAGAACAGCGTGCGAAAGATCACGTCGGCGGCGGCATGGCTGGTGATCTCTTCGATCTCGACCTCTGCGCCGCTGCCGATCTGGTCCAGCACCCGCGCGACCATCGCGTTGCCCGCGTCCCACATGGCAGGCAGGCTATTGGCCAGACGTCCGCGTTCAAAAGCCGGATCAATGATGCGGCGTTGCTTTTCCCATGTCGCGCCATTGGTCAGAAACACCGCGTTGCCCAGAAGCGGGCGCAGACCTTCGCCGATGCGGTTGGATTTGGGAAACTCCGAAGGCCGGTCTTTCAGAATGGTGCGCAGCAGGGCCGGGTCATTGGCAAGATAGGACCGAAAAAACGGCGTGCGAAATTCGGCCATCCACGCGCGGTAAAGCCGTTCGGGCTGCGCCGACAGGATATCGCGGCGAAACAGGCGCATATAGCGCCACAGCGACACGCGGTCGGGGCGGGATGGTGGTTTGGGGGCGATCACGGTGTGGTCGAGGTGTATTTCGACACGGGCACATCAATCCGGCTTTTCGACGGGGGGCGTCCGGCATAGCGGCGACCCAGCGTCATCGGACCTGCGGTGATCTGGAAATAGTCATAATCCAGGGGCTGCTGGAAGGCGCAGAGATACTGGAAATGCAGCTTGAAGAACTTGCGCCGCATCTTTTCCCATTCAACCTCCCCCATGCTGCGCGAAAATTGCGCCGAGAACACCAGCGGCCATTGCTTGTCGCGGGTGGCCACACCGGACGTGCCGACCGGATCGCAGAGCGCATAGGAGCATCCGTCGCCGGGGGCGGTGACATCGACCCACACGATCTCGTCGCGTTCCGACAGGAACTGCAGGTCGGCGCGCAGGCGATGGGCGTCGGGCAGGAAAGACACCATCGGGATCACGTGGCCGAGGCTGAGAAAGGACAGCGCTGTGGGTGGGTCGGGCATGTCGCGCAAAAGATCGGCCAGGATGGACACCGCCAGATGCGCGCCCGAGGAATGGCCGACCACCAGCACTTCGTCATAGTCCTGCAACAGGGCCGATGCGATCTGGCCACGAAACAGGTCCATCCGGTCCTGCAACGGTTTTGGGGTTGCGCCCTTGCGGCTGGCGGAAAAGGCAAAATCATGCATCAGGTAATAGGCATAGATCTTACGGTCCTGCGCCTTGAACCAGCGTAGGATCAGGACAACGATTACAAAGAACGGCGTCCAGTAGAGCAGCGCCATCCCCCAGCGGGTAACCGCGCCATCGCCCAGCAGCCAAAGAGCGGCGGCCTGAAACAGGGTGCTAAGACCCCAGCCCACCAGATGCGCCACCAGAAGGGCGGCAATCAATTGCAGGATCAGCACCCCGATCGGGTAGAGCGCCGCGATCAGAGGACCTTTGGGCAGGACCGCCAGACGCCGCAACGTGCCGGACGCGATATAGGTCCAGCTGGTGCGGACAAGTTGCCAATAGGTGCCCGGGATCGTGTTCGACATGCTGGAGCGCACGATGTCGGACCAGATCAGAACTTCGAAATCCGCCTCGACCCGTGTGTCGTCAAACGACCCGGAGGCCTGCCAGCCATACCCGTCGTCCTGCGGTTGGGCCGACACGCGCAACCCGTAGCCCGAAATCTCGGCCTGTTTTGCGCCTTCCTTGCGGTAAAGTTCGCGGTACCGGCGCGGCGGGAACGGGTCATAGCCGGGGATATAGAACACCTTGCGTCGGCGCACGTGTTGGGACGAAGCGGGCATGGGCGAACTGCTCAATTGTGTTTTGCGCAGTGTACCACTGGCACGCAAATGCGCCAATTGTTTGGTGGTTTTGTCGTGTGGCGGGCTATGTGTTCTGCATGACACCACGAATGGGACGCCCATGACCGACATCCTCAATATCCTTGCCGCCCTTTTGACCATCGGGTTCGGCGCGTTCGGATTTCTGGCCCCGAAATTCACCGCAAGCGCGCTTGATCTCGCGCCGGATGGGTCGAATATGGGCTATTCCGAAATGCGCGCCTCGGTCGGCGGGTTGTTCGTGGGGGCTGGACTTGCGTGCCTGATCATCGGCGCGCCCTTGGCTTACGCGATGCTTGGCTTTGCCTATGCCGGGGCGGCGACGGGCCGGGCGGTGTCGCTGCTTATGGACAAGCCGCCCTTTGCCAAGGCGTTTTTGTACTTTGCGATTGAGGCTGCGCTGGCCGCGTGGCTGGTGTTTGCCAATCTGTAACGGCCTAGCGCACCACGTAGACTGACACCGGGGCATGGGACGCAACGTGGCCTGCGTTTGAAGACAGGAAATAGTCTTTCATGCCTGGCATGTGGCTGGCCATGACGATCAGATCGCAGCCCGTGTCCTTGGCCGCGGTGATGATATCGGCTCCGACATTCAGATGCAGATCGCTGCGCAGGGCAACATGTGCCGAGATGTCGACACCGTGCGTTTTGCCAAGATCGTCTGCAAACGCGGTCAGGCGATCCGCCATTTTCTCACCTTCGGTTGTGCGTGATGTGGTGGGGACGGCGTCCACCACGTCGACAAAGATCAGAGCTGCGGAATTGGTCTTGGCTGTGTCTATGGCAAGCGTGATGGCTTTGGTCAGCTTGTCGGTATTGTCCATATCGACCGGTACGAGAATGCGTGAATACATCTTTCCCTCCCATGGCTGGGAACAGTGTACTACGCAGTCTCGGTCCTGTGTTGATATCGATCAAAGTTCTGACGAACCATGGCGTCTCGACTTGGCGCGTCTGGCGGCGCATCGCCTTGGGATAATCCGGTTTTTCGTGTTGGCCTGTGAGTCTTTAAAGTCGCTTGGTCTGTCAGGGCAGTCCGATAACCTCACCCTCGCGGATCACCGCCGGATCGTAAGCCTGGCGGGCGAAGACATCGCGCACCATCGGTTCAAAATGCGCCAGCGGTTTCATTGGGTAGTCGGGATCAAACGAGGATTGATCCCAGCGTTCGCAGAAATCGGCGCAGGACTGGAAACAGGGGTGATCCTTGAACCGGTCCCGCGCGTTGCGGTCCCAGCCATAATGGTGGCCGTAATAGAGCATCTGGAAAATGCCGTGGTGTTCGACCACCCATGCGACTTCCCAGCGTACGAACGGGCGGATCACCTCGGCTGAGAAGCGGTCGTGGTTCTGCGGGGCAAGACCGTCGCCCACATCGTGCAACAGCGCGCCGACGATCCAGTCAATGTCCGCGCCATCGGTTTCAGCGCGGGTGGCCGATTGTAGGCCGTGCTGTAGGCGGGTGATGCGGTAGCCTTCCAGCGTGGCTTCGCCTTGCCTGCGTAGTTCATCCAGCACGCGGTCCGCGGTCAGGCCCAGATAGGGTTTCTCAAGTTCCTCAAGCAACAGGTAGTCGTCTTTGGTGCCGTCTTTCATCTGGGTGAAGGAAACCGTGCGGTCGGATGTCATATCTGGCTGTCCCCTGGCTGGTGGGGGCCAGCATTGCCGCGAATGATCGCAAAAACAAGGTTCGGCATTCTGCGATTGGACCTTGAAATCGCCGGGCAAACACCCGATATCTAACCTGTCTTCGCAAGAGGACTATGGACATAAACGCGCGTTCAATAAGCGGCTCGGACCCGGGGGCGGTACCCGGCGACTCCACCAAATCCCTGTCATTTGCAGGAACATGGGGTCGAAATAGGATCGACGAACGTCTAAACACGTTAGCTTTGTCTCGGTGAGATACCACCGTTATCGGTTCACATAGTATAGTTGCAAATGACAACAATGCTCCGGTCGCAATGGCTGCGTAAGCAGTCGGAGTTACCGAAAATTAAGCCCTGATGCCTAGCAGCGTCAGGCGGGGTTCGCAGGCACCTGGCAACAGAAGCCTGCACTTTCCTCTAATGCAGAGCAGTTTCGCATCGCCCGAAATGGCGTCGTTTATTCCTCGGGAATACCGACCGCCCTGTGGCAGTCTTTGAAGAGCTGCAGATGCGGGGGGTATTTGAAGGGCGTCGATGCCAATGGGTGTTTCAATGTCAGCCCAGGAATTATCTTCAGCAACTCATGCGCCATGCGTTTTGCATCGTCCAGTCGATCCGCACGCCAGTAAGAGTGCATCAGCGTGAACACGGTTGACCCGTAGGTGGGCGCCTCGTGGTAGGATTGCTCAAGCATTTCGACCGCTTCGCTTACCCGTCCGAGACCCAGAAGGATCGGCCCAAGCGCGCTGCGGACAAATCCGGTGTTCGGGTCCAGCGGATTAAGACGCAAGGCGCGTTCGATATCCCTCAGGGCGATGTCGAAATCGCCGACATAGGCATGCAGCCAGCCGGATGAACACAGCACGGTGACCGAGTTCGGGTTCAGCGCTTTGGCCTTGCGCATGCCAACCAGCCCAATCTCGGCCCCTTTATCAAGGTAAGCGAGGCTGTGCGCGGCATAGGTCAGGGACGTGGCATCGTCTGTGCCGCGATCAAGGATGGCGTAGGCGTCGGGCAGGATGTGCTTGGCATCATCCACGGAAAAAAAGCGCCCGCCGCAGGCAATGGTGTAGGCCCAGCAGCGCAGTGCGCGGGCGTAGAGGTAGTCGGGATCAAGGGCGACGGCTTCGTCCAGCATGGCAAAGGCGCGCTGAAAGTCGTCTGGCTTGGCTGTGAATCGCATCAGGGGTTCGACCTGCAAACAGATATCGTAGGCGCGCAGGTCGTTTTGGGGTTTTTCGCGGCTGCGCAGCGCTTCGGCGGACCGCAAGGTTGGTTCGATTGCGGCGGCCACACTTTCGGTAAGCCGGTCCTGAAGGTCAAAGATATCGTCGAGCGTGCCCGAGAACCGATCCGTCCAGATGGCGCGGCCCGTTGCGGCCTCGACCAGTTGGACCGAAATCCGCAGTGCCGAGCCTGCCTGCTGTACCGAGCCCTCAAGCACGTAGCGCACACCCAGCGCGCGCCCGACATCTGCCAATTGAACCGCTTCGCCCTTGTAGGCAAAGCTTGACGACGCGGCGATCACAAACAATCCGCCGATGCGGGTCAGGGCCCCGATCAGTTCGGTTGCGATCCCATCGACCAGATACTCTTGCGAGGCTTGCCCGGTCAGGTTGGCAAACGGCAAAACCGCCAGGGATGGCGTGTCCGGGAGGTCTGGACCTTCAGCGACCGGATCAGGCGTTTCGTTCAGGGCCAGTTTGTATCCGACGCCCGGCACTGTTGCGATGGACTTTGGCCCCAAGGCCTTGCGCAGCGCAGAGATCTGGACCGTCAGATTGCTTTCCTCAACCGCCAGACCGCCCCAAACACTTTCAAGAAGTTCGCCCTTTGTGACGACGCGCGCGCTGTGGGTGTTCAGATAGGCCAATACATCGAACGCCCGCGCGCCAAGCGACAGTGCCGCGCCGTTGAGGCGTGCGACACGGCTGGACGGGTCTATTGAAAACGTCGGGGCAGATGGGGGCATGAAAACTCGATGCAAAGTATGGCGTCACCTTACTGGATCACGTGGCTTTGCCAAGGCAGGCCATCGACCTGGGCGTTTGCGTTGACGCTGGCAACGATACGACGGTTTCGCTTGACCTAAGCCGGGAGGCAGTCATCTATAATGCCGATGCTGTGGCGCGCGCTTCTCATATGTCTTTGTCTGGCCCAACCGGCGCAGGCGTGTCGCACGGCGCTGATCCTCGCCATGGATGTGTCCAATTCGGTCGATCCCGGAGAGTTCCGGCTCCAGATCGACGGGTTGGCGACGGCCCTGCGCGATCCCGAAATTGCCGAAATCCTTGTGCGGGATCAGGTGGCGCTCAGTGTCATTCAATGGTCCGGGGTAGACGCGCAGGAGGTCAGTCTAGACTGGACGCAGATGCTGAGCCCGAGCCATGTGCAGTTGTTTGCAAATGCGGTGCAGCGTCTGCCACGGGCGTTCGTGATGTCGAACACCGCGCCCGCCGAGGCGATGAACAAAGCCCTGCGCCATTTTGATCGGGGTCCGGACTGCACGCGGCGTGTGATCGACATGTCCGGTGACGGCACGCCCAATGCCGGCGGCAAAGTGGGCCCGATCCGGCGTGCCGCCGAACGGGCAGGGGTGACGATCAACGGGCTAGCCATCGAAGGGCTGGGCCGCGCCATCACCAACTACTACACGCGCAATGTCATCACGGCGGACGGGTTCGTCGAAACCGCGCGCGGGCACCGCGATTACGCGCGTGCGATCCGTCGAAAAATCCTGCGCGAAATCAGCACGGTTTTCGGATAACGGTTTTTCGCCACTTGCCGAATTTAGCGGGTGTCCTGCTCTTTTGTTTTCCGTTTTATGCAATATGATTGAAAGCGACACGGGGGTTTTTGGCATGACGACTGGCATCAACTATGGACGTCTAATGCATCAGGCGATGCGGGGGCTGATCCGCAATGTGCTGGAGGATGTGCACAAGGACGGGCTGCCCGGAGAGCATCACTTTTTCATCACGTTCGACACCGGTCATCCGGATGTGGAGATCGCGGATTGGTTGTCGGACCGGTATCCCGGTGAAATGACCGTTGTGATGCAGCACTGGTTTGACAATCTGGAGGTGACCGGCGACGGTTTCGCGGTCACGCTGAATTTCGGCGATGCGCCTGAGCGGTTGTACATCCCCTATGATGCGATTCTCACCTTTGTTGATCCATCGGTCGAATTTGGGCTTCGTTTTGAAAGTTCGGACGAGGACTCGGCTGAGGACACCGCGCTTGTGCCCGCACCGCGGGCGGTGACGGATGTGGTGGAAACACCGGCCGCTGCGGAAGAGCCCGCCCCGGCAAAGAAAGAGGCGGATGTGGTCAGTCTGGACACGTTCCGCAAGTAACCTGCGCCAGTTTGGCGATTGCTCCGCGCGACCGATGCCGCTAAACGGCATGCAACCGTATACCGTAGGAGGCTCTCATGGCTCAGACCCGCACCGAATCCGACAGCTTTGGCCCTTTGGAGGTCCCCGCAGACAAGTACTGGGGCGCGCAGACGCAACGCTCGATCATGAACTTCCCGATCGGCTGGGAAAAGCAGCCGGTGGCGATTGTCCGCGCGCTGGGCGTGATCAAGAAGGCCTGCGCGATGGCGAACAAGGCGTCTGGTGATCTGGACCCGCGTTTGGCGGATGCGATCATTCAGGCGGCGGGCGAGGTTGTGGACGGCAAGTTCGACGACAACTTCCCGCTGGTCGTGTGGCAGACCGGGTCGGGCACGCAGTCGAACATGAACTCGAACGAGGTCATCGCGAACCGTGCGATTGAAATCCTGGGTGGTGTGATCGGGTCCAAGGACCCTGTGCACCCGAACGATCACTGCAACATGGGCCAGTCGTCGAACGATACGTTCCCGACCGCGATGCATATTGCGACGGCGATGATGGTGCGCGATGTGCTGATGCCGGGGCTGGAGAAGCTGGCATCGGGGCTTGAGCAGAAATCCGAGGAATTCAAGGACATCATCAAAATCGGTCGCACGCATACGCAGGACGCGACGCCGCTGACCTTGGGGCAGGAATTTTCCGGCTACGCGCATCAGATCCGGCAAGGGATTGCGCGGGTCGAGACGTGTCTGCCGGGGATTTACGAGCTGGCGCAGGGCGGTACCGCTGTTGGTACGGGGCTGAACACCAAGCAGGGCTGGGGTGAGACTGTTGCCGCGAACATGGCCGAGATCACGGGTCTGCCCTTTGTCACCGCGCCCAACAAGTTCGAGGCACTGGCGGCGCATGATGCGATGGTGTTCATGTCGGGCGCGTTGGCGACGGTGGCGGGGTCTTGCTACAAGATCGCCAACGATATCCGCTTGCTGGGGTCGGGGCCTCGCTCGGGCCTTGGCGAGTTGATCCTGCCCGAAAACGAGCCGGGATCGTCGATCATGCCCGGCAAGGTGAACCCGACGCAGGCCGAGGCTTTGACGCAGGTCGCGGCCCATGTGATGGGCAATGATGCGGCGATCAAGTTTGCAGGCTCTCAGGGTCATTTTGAACTGAACGTCTACAACCCGATGATGAGCTATAACCTGTTGCAATCCATCCAGCTTTTGGGCGACGCGGCGGACAGCTTTACCGAGCGGATGCTGCTGGGCATTCAGGCCAACGAGCCGCGCATCGACAAGCTGATGAAGGAATCGCTGATGCTCGTGACGGCGCTCGCGCCGACCATTGGCTATGACAACGCGACCACCGTGGCGAAAACGGCGCACAAGAATGGCACGACGCTGAAGGAAGAGGCCATTGCCTTGGGCTTTGTGGACGCCGAGACGTTCGACAAGGTGGTGCGGCCAGAGCAGATGATCGGGCCGAAGAGCTAAGACAACCGGGGCGTTTTAGAGCGCCCGCATAATTTGGTTTGGTTTTCGGAGGGCTTTCGCGGAATATCGCGGGAGCCCTTTGTTGTTTCCAAGACCTGTGTGACCGCCATGACCAAAGACCACGTTTCCATAAATCGCGATGTCTGGAACGACGACGCAAGCAACTGGGTCGCGATGGGAGAGCGTCTTTGGGTGTCCGATCCACAATGGGGGATTTGGGGGCTGCCGAACACGTCGCTCGCCCTGTTGCCCGAAACACTGGACGGGAAAGACGCCATCGAGCTGGGGTGCGGGACGGGCTACGTCTCTGCGTGGATGGCGCGGCGCGGGGCGCGCGCGACCGGGATCGACATATCGCGCGGTCAGTTAGAGACAGCGCGCACCCTGGCTGGCCAGCACAGCGCCGACATCACGTTCATCGAAGGCGATGCGGAAGCAACCGGGTTGCCCGATGCGTCTTTTGATTTTGCCATCTCGGAATACGGGGCCGCGATCTGGTGCCGCCCCGAGGTTTGGCTGCGTGAAGCGTGGCGGTTGTTGCGGCCCGGTGGCCAGCTTGTTTTTCTGGGCAACCATCCGCTGTCGATCATCTGTACGCCGCTGAATGGCGCGCCGTGTGACAGGACGCTGCACAGACCCTATCGCGGGATGTGGGGGGCAGATTGGACCGAGGTTGAAATCGACCCCAGCGGCGTGTGCTTTAACCTCACCTTTGCGGACTGGCTGGCGCTGTTTCGCGAGATTGGGTTCGTCGTGCGGGACTACAAGGAAGTCTGTGCGCCAAAGGACATGACTGAGATGCGATGCTGGGTGCCGGCGGAATGGGCGCATGACTACCCCAACGAGCAAGTGTGGTGGTTGGAAAAACCGGCTTAAGGGTTGGAGTGGGGCGCGGGGCACTGGAATTCCGGGCTGAGCCTTGTAAGTTCGGGGTATGAACAAAGTCACCAATCTCAACCAGTTTCGCAAAGCCAAGGCGCGGGATGACAAGCGCGCCAAGGCGGATGAGAACGCGGTGAAGTTCGGGCGGACGAAGGCTCAGAAAGACCTTGAGACTGCGCGGGCTGCGAAGGCCCAGCGTGATCTGGACGGCAAATCCACGACATGAGCGGGCGGCCGGTCAAGCGGTCTTTGACCCTGCGGGGGCATCGCACGTCGGTGTCTTTGGAAGACACGTTCTGGCGGGCCTTTCGCGATATTGCCGCAGAACGGGGGCAGCCGATCAACGCCTTGGCAGCCGAAATCGACGAAGGGCGCGGGATGGATGTGGGGTTGGCCTCGGCCATTCGGGTTTTTGTCTTGGCGTATTACCGCGATGGCCCGGCGGGGCGTGTGCCCTGAGACGCGCGACGCGATGTGACAAAAACAAAACCCCGCCGTTTCAGGCGGGGCTTGCCCTGGGGTAACGCTTGGGGGGAGAGCGTCACGCCCGGCGATTGATGGCGACTGTTCCCAGAAGCAAGTCGGTCAGACCTTGACCGCGCTCGGTCAGGAACATCATCGCAATCGAGATCAGTTGCAGCGGGAAGACCGACATCGACACAGTGTATCCCAGGGTGTGCATCAGCGCCTGCGAGAAGTCGAAGTATTCGCCCCGCTGGTCGCGGAATTCGATCGACATGAGGCGCATGCCCCAGGTGGCCGATCCGCCCGTGATGGTCGCCACGCGGTAGACGAAGCCGACCACCAGAAACATCAGCGGCAGGAAAAACAGCCCGATGAACGCCGTCATGACCACGGCCGGGATCACCAGCATCAGGATCAGCGCTGCGTCAATGACCCACGCAAGGCCGCGTTTGATGACCACGGAGTCGTAGAACTCGGGCTGGACCATCGGGTCGGGCAGGTTGGGGTAGGGGTGGGTCGCGTACATCGTTCAAAACCGTCTTTTGCTGTCCAGGGGTATAAAGTGGTCCCTGTACGGGACCACAAGGTGGTGTCGCGGATCAGGCGTCTTCGCTTTCACGCGCTTCTTTGGCCGACTTGGCGCGTTCGTCCATGAACTGGTCGAACTCGGACTTGTCTTTGGCTTCGCGCAGACGCTCCAGGAACGCTTCAAAGTTTTCCTGCTCTTCTTCGAGACGACGCAGGGTTTCGTTCTTGTAGGCATCAAAAGCCGTGTTGCCAGAGGACCGCATGGTGGTGAATTTGGGTGACATGCGGCGGGTGCTGCAGGATTTGCTGAACATGCGTTTGCTCCAGATCATATAGGCCAGAAGGGCCAGGCCGACGGGCCAGAAGAAGATAAAGCCAAGGACCATTGCTGCGATCCAGGCACCTTTGCCCTTGTTATCCAGCCAAGCCTCGGTGCGGGAAAACCAACCCTGACGGGCCGGAAGGGAAGCGGGGGCGGCGATGGTGCTCATGGTTAACTCCGTTGTTTGTGTGATGTGAATGTCTTTCACATTGAATAAATCGGGACTTTGGGCGGAGTTTGCAAGAGAGAATGTGAATGTTTTTTACATTTACTTTTATTTCGTAACAAAATCAGATGTTTGTGCGTTCGAAATTTTTGGAAGCACCGCCGGATCAAGCGGAAAAACATGCCGTGGGGTGCCCGCTGCGGCCCAAACCACGTCGAAATCCAGCAATCTGGGATCCAGCCAGGCACGGATCGGGGTCAGATGCCCGATAGGGGCGACGCCGCCGATGGCAAAGCCGGTTTGCGCCCGGATCAGCGTCGCATCCGCTTTGCCCAGCGGCTCTTGGGCGCAGGCAGACGCCTTGGCGGTATCGACCGTGTTGCCCCCTGCGGTCAGGAACAGCACCGCTTCGCCGCTGCTGTCGGCGCGGAAGATAATTGATTTCGCGATCTGGTCGAGGTGGCAACCAACGGCATCTGCCGCCTCTTGTGCCGTGCGGGCCTGCCCGACATCGCGGATGTCGGCGGGCAGTCCGGCGGCGTCCAGTGCGGCGCGCACGCGTTTCAGGCTTTTGCTCATGGGGACGGGCCTTTGGTGGAACGTATGTTGTGACTTTATTAGGGGGCAGAGCTTAGGATGCCACGACAAAACAGAAAAGCGACGATTGCCCATTGTATCGGGGCGGGGTCTCGCCTTATGTTGGGAACCAGCCCTGTCCGCGATGCGGTGTCCGGGCCAAGAGTTTCGCTATTCCGTATTTCGGCAAAGTGCCCTGGAGTCGGAATAGGCTGATACGGCCGCAAGGCCTTTTACAAACGCCTGACGCTTTATACATCAGGTTCGCAACGGATGCAGCCGGGTTCCGGCATGTATCGGAGAAGAAACGCGATGATACGCGCGCAAGACACGAGGCTAGAGCAACGGGGCACGTCGCCCCGGCCAGCCGCTGCGCCACCAATCGCCATGACAAGACACTGTTTATCCCATCTCGATCTACCGGATCGGAGGCGGCGAAAGCTGTGCAAACGGACTTTATGCCTAAGAAAATGCTTATCGATGCCACCCACGCGGAAGAAACCCGCGTTGTGGTGGTCGATGGAAACAAGGTCGAGGAATTTGACTTTGAGTCCGAAAACAAGCGCCAGCTTGCTGGCAACATCTATCTCGCAAAAGTAACACGGGTCGAACCGTCGCTTCAGGCGGCGTTTGTCGATTACGGCGGCAATCGCCACGGGTTCCTTGCGTTCTCGGAAATCCATCCGGATTATTATCAGATCCCTGTCGCGGATCGTGAAGCGCTGCTTGAAGAAGAGCGCGCCTACGCGGAATCGCAGGCCAAGCGCGACGAGGAAGACGAGAAACCGAAATCCCGCCGGGGGCGGGGTCGGGGCCGGTCCAAGGCGGCCAAGGCCGAAACGGATGATGCCGTCGCCACCAAAGACGTGTCGGACGAGATTTCCGGCATGGAAACCATTGACCTGACCGAAGATTCAGACAGCGCCGAAGGTCTGTCGCCGATGGAAACCGTTGCCGACACACCGGTGGACGAGCCCGACGAAGACGAGGCTTTGACGCAGGACACGGCAGAGGCGGATACATCATCTGACGACGCGTCGAGCGATGACGACGATGAGGATGACGAGGACAAGGCGCAGCCGTCGGACCGCGACGAGAGCATTGAATCGGTTGCCGATGACGACACCCAGGACGACATCCGTCCGAAGCGCAAGCCACGTCCCAAGCGCTACAAGATCCAGGAAGTGATCAAAGTGCGCCAGATCCTTCTGGTGCAGGTTGTGAAAGAAGAGCGCGGCAACAAGGGTGCTGCCCTGACCACGTATCTGTCGCTGGCGGGTCGTTACTGTGTGCTTATGCCGAACACGGCGCGTGGGGGCGGGATTTCCCGCAAGATCACCAACGCACCGGACCGCAAGAAGCTGAAAGAGATTGCCAACGAAATAGACGTGCCACAGGGCGCGGGTCTGATCATCCGGACGGCGGGGGCCAAGCGCACCAAGACCGAGATCAAGCGCGACTACGAATATCTGCAGCGCCTGTGGGAGCAGATCCGCGAATTGACGCTCAAGTCGATTGCGCCTGCCAAGATTTACGAAGAGGGCGATCTGATCAAACGGTCGATCCGCGACCTCTATAATCGCGAGATTGACGAAGTATTGGTCGAAGGCGAACGCGGCTACCGCATCGCCAAGGACTTCATGAAGATGATCATGCCGTCCCACGCCAAAAACGTTAAAAACTACATCGACCCGATGCCGCTTTTTGCGCGCCATCAGGTGGAATCGTATCTGTCGGGCATGTTCAACCCGACGGTGCAGCTCAAGTCCGGCGGGTATATCGTGATCGGTGTCACCGAAGCATTGGTGGCCATCGACGTGAACTCGGGTCGGGCCACGAAAGAGGGGTCCATCGAGGAAACCGCGCTGAAGACCAACCTGGAAGCCGCCGAAGAGGTGGCGCGTCAGTTGCGTCTGCGTGACCTTGCGGGCCTTATCGTGATCGACTTCATCGACATGGACGAGCGCAAGAACAACGCCGCCGTGGAAAAGCGCATCAAGGACAAGCTCAAGAACGACCGCGCTCGCATCCAGGTGGGCAGGATCTCCGGCTTTGGCCTCATGGAGATGAGCCGACAGCGTCTGCGTCCCGGCATGATCGAGGCGACGACACAGCCGTGTCCGGCCTGTCATGGCACTGGGCTGATCCGGTCTGACGACAACATGGCGCTGCAGGTGCTGCGCCAGATCGAGGAAGAGGGCGTGCGCCGCCGGTCGCGCGAAGTGCTGGTCCGGTGTCCGGTTTCCATTGCGAACTTCCTGATGAACCAGAAGCGCGAACATGTGGCGCAGATCGAAGCCCGCTATGGCCTGTCGGTGCGCATCGAAGGCGATGTGCACATGGTCAGCCCGGACTTCACGATGGAGAAGTTCAAAACCGCGACCCGGTCGGTTGCTGAGGCAACTGCGCCGGTCGTGTCGGTGGATACGTCCCTGATGGATCAGATCGACGAGGATGCGGCATCGGAAGACGATGACCAGACGGACGAGGTGGTCGAGGCGTCGGAAGATGACGATCAGAAGCCCAAGAAGCGCCGTCGTCGGTCGCGTCGGGGTGGTCGGGGCCGCAATCGCAACCGCGATCGTCAGGAAGATGGCGAGACCGGATCCGAGGCGGCGTCCGAAGGGAACGGTTCTGCACCGGACGAGTCGAGTGATGCGCCGGACGAGGCGGCAGAGGCCGCGTCTGATACGCCTAAGACAGACAGTGCGGACGGGACCGATGCTTCGGAAGAGGATGCGCCGGCCAAGCCCAAACGCACACGCAGCCGGACTCGCAAGCCGAAGGCAGATGCCCCTGCGGCAGAGGCAGAGGGCGCGGCCGAACCCGCTACCGATGCCGCTGTGACGTCGTCAGAGGCCCCCGCGGATGCAGCAAAGGAGGCCCCGGCCCCCAAGAAAACCCGCGCGCGCAAAACACCCGCGCGCAAGAAAAAGGCGGACGCAGAGGCTCCGGCTGACACCGAGGCGCAGGCAGACACGCCCGATGATGCGGCAGAAGACGCGGCACCGAAGAAAAAGCCACGGGCCCGCACGCGAAAGAAAGCGGAGCCTGTAGAGGGCGCGGAGCCCGCGTCAGACGCGGCTGAGAAGAAGCCCGCACGCCGCAGTCGGGCGAAGAAAGCTCCGACACCAGAGGCCGAAACAGTGGTCGCGGCAGAGGCGGTTGCAACAGCGGAGACCGTCGTTGCGGAAGCTGAAGCCCCTGCGCAGCCGGTTGCTGATGACGCGGTGGCACCTGCGGCGCCTGTCGCAGCGGACACGGTGGTCGCAGATGCGCCGGAGCCTGCAGCCCCCGCGCCCAACCCCGCGCCGGAACCGGCAGAGTCAGAGACAGCCACGGATGACGCGCCAAAGAAGAAGCGGCGGGGATGGTGGTCTCTGGGGCGCTGAACCTGATCGAAACCTGACAGAACGCCTCGTGATTTTCACGGGGCGTTTTGCGTTCAGGCCTTCTGAATCACCCAGACCATGTCAGGGCCGTCTTCCTGGCTGCTGACCAGTTTGTGACCGGCCTCATTGCAAAAATGCGGGACGTCCACGATGGCTGCGGGATCATCGGTGCGCAGCGTGAGTGATGCACCAGGGGGCAGACCCATCAGGCGCTTGCGGGCTTTGAGAACGGGCAGGGGACACAGCAGTCCGGTGGCATCAAGATCGTCAGTCATACGCACCGACTTAGGCGCAGTGCGGCGGTCTGTCCACCGGTCTGGCACGATCATGTGACCGTGCGTCGCGTGACAGGGTTGGCGCGTTGGCATATGTCCAAGATATGTTGGAATTCCAGATCATCGACGCCGCCCTGTTCCCGGCCATGAGCATTGCCTTGCTGGCAGGCGCGCTGTCGTTCCTGAGCCCGTGCGTTCTGCCGATTGTGCCGCCCTACCTGGCCTATATGTCCGGCGTGAGCGTGTCCGAGATGGAGCAGGGCGGATCGGGACGCAGACGGGCGGTGCTTGCGGCGCTGTTCTTTGTGCTTGGGCTGTCGACGATCTTTATCCTGCTGGGCTTTACCGCGTCGGCCTTCGGGGCGTTTTTCCTCGAATACCAGACACAGCTGGCGCAGGCCTCCGGGGTTGTGGTGATCCTGTTTGGTCTGCACTTTCTGGGTGTGTTCCGGATCCCGTTCCTGGATCAGGAAAAGCGGCTGGAGGCCGGGGAGCAAGGCGGATCGGCGTTCGGGGCCTATGTTCTGGGGCTGGCCTTTGCCTTTGGCTGGACGCCGTGCATTGGTCCGCAACTGGGGGCGATCCTGTCCTTGGCCGCGTCCGAGGCGTCTGTGGCGCGGGGAACCGTGCTGCTGGGCGTTTATGCGGCGGGTTTGGGTATTCCGTTTTTGTTGGCTGCGATGTTCATGACCCGCGCGATGGGTCTGATGAACCGGATCAAGAAGCATATGCGCAAGATCGAACTGGCGATGGGGGCGTTGCTGGTTGTCGTGGGTGTGGCCCTTGTCACGGGCGCGTTCACCAGCTTTGCATTCTGGTTGTTGGAAACCTTTCCGGGTCTTGCGCTGCTCGGGTAGCCTCTCCGTCAGAGTCCCCAGAATTTACTAGAGCGCCCCAAGAATCTTCGTACGAAGATTCTTTCACGCAGATGCAAAGAAATGGTGAAGTGCACTCGAAAGCCGCGTCAGGATGTCAGGCCATCCTTTGACATGCCGTCTGTCCGGCGTCGCTGCATCACGGTCTGGCCCAAGGTAATCGTGTAGTGTTCAAGCGCCGTCAGAGCCTCGTCAATTTGATTTGATCGCCGCTCCACCAAAGCTGTAACGATCTGGTGGTGCAATCGAACGATCTCGGCCCGCGACCGGGCTGTAAAAGTGATCATGTTCATCAGAGGCTGCATGGCCTCAACGCTGCCGGCCAGATGATAGCTCAGCACTTCGTTCGCCGCGCTGTCGACCAGCGCGCGGTGGAACGCCACGTCCGAGGCGCAGAAGGCCTCGTCTGTCAGGTCCGGGTCGGATTGGCGCGCGATTTCAGAGCGCATCGTGTCCAGCAGGGCGTCCGTGCGCCGTTCCGCGGCCAGCGACGTGCAGCTGCGCTCCAGCGCATAGCGTGCTTCGCAGGCGACCTGAAAACTGACGGCATTCATGCCCAGCAACAGCGTTGAGGTGGTGACTTGCTGCGGTCGGGCCTCATCGTAGGACAGATGGTTGATGAAGGCCCCGCCAAACGCCCCGCGTTCGGTGCGGATCAGGGATTGCGCGGCAAGCCGTTTGAGCGCTTCGCGCACCGTCGCCCGGGACACGCCGTGTTGCTCGGCCAGTTCAGCCTCGGACGGCAGGCGGTCACCGACAAGAAGCGCGCCCTCGACAATCGCGGCGCGGATGGCGTCGGCGATCTGGACGGACAGGCTGGGGGCTTGTTTTGCATTTTTCATTTGTCAGACATTTAATTGTCTGACATTGATCAGGTCAAGGTGAGTCTGGGGAGGCGACCGCGTGCAGGGCACATTTCGCACAATTGGATGGCTGACGTTCTTTGGGGCGATCCTTGGGTCGTGGGTCTTTCTGTACATGATGGCGATCGGCATGGACCTCGACCTTTTGGGGCGACCGGGGCCGATGGGCCAGGCCATGCAGACTATGGACCCGCGGATGGACATGTATATGCCCATGGCCGAGTTCGGACCGCTGTTTACCATGTGGGCGATCATGATGGCGGCGATGATGTTGCCCACCATGGTGCCGACCCTGCGGGCCTATGAAGACCTGATGGTCAGTGCCAATGGCACCCGTATCGGGTGGTGGGGCGTGCTTTTGGGGTATGGCGTAATCTGGGTGGCCTTCGCGGCGCTGATCACCGCCGTGCAACTGGCGCTTCTCTTTGGTGGCGTGGTCGACATGCTGGGCATCGCCCGCAGCAATTGGGTGCAGGGTGGTCTGCTGGTTCTTGTCGGCGCGTTCCAGTTCACAAAGGTGAAAGAGGTCTGTCACGGCGTTTGCCACAGCCCGATGTCGTACTTCCTGACGCGCTGGAGAACCGGCGGTCTGGGTGGGGTGCGCATGGGTCTGGGCCTTGGCGTGTTCTGCGTGGGCTGTTGCTGGGGGTTCATGGCGCTGGGCTTTGTCGGCGGGGTGATGAACCTGGCCTGGATGGGGCTGGCGACGCTGTTCATGGTGATCGAAAAGCTGCCCCAGATCGGGCATTATACAACAAAACCAATGGGCGTTGCTCTGATCGCGGCAGGTGCCGCAGTGATCGGCTGGCCCGTGATTGTGGGAGGATAAGATGGCTGTGAAAAAACGCCCTGATGCGGACCGGTTGCCGGTCAGCCAGCGGATCGACCAGCGGATGGACAACCCCAAGCGGCGGCGGATGACGCCGACGGAGTGGGCGATTAAAGGCGAGCTGTTCCTGAACTGTTCGTGTACTGTGTTCTGTCCCTGTGTGGTCAGCCTTGGCGCGCATCCTCCGACGGAAGGGCACTGTTATGCCTGGATGGCGATTGCCATTGATGAGGGTCATTACGAGGGTGAGGACCTGTCTGGGCTGAATGTCGGTCTGATGGTCGAAATCCCCGGCCGCATGGCCGAAGGTGGCTGGAAAGTCGCGGCCTATGTGGATGAGCGCGCGAGCGGGAAGGCGTATAACGGTATCCTGCAGATTTTTAGCGGGGCTGCCGGTGGAACCACGGGTCTGTTCACCATGCTGGTGAGTGACATTGTCGGAGCGGAGCGTGAGAAGGTCGAGATTGTGCGCGATGGTAAGAAGCGCGGGCTTTACATCGGGCGGAAGATCCAGGGCGAGATCGAGATGATCGACGGCGGTGATCCGGATCATCCGGTGATGATCACCAATTCCAAGTATTGGATGGGGCCAGACATCATCGCGGCGCGCGGCGTGAAATCGAAAGTACGTGATTACGGTCGCATCTGGGATTTCGGCGGCAAGTCGGCCGAGATTTGCCCGATCGACTGGTCGGGACCGAAGTAAAATGCATGTGACGCGGGAGTATTGCGTGACACTGGCGCGGTACAATGCCTGGCAGAACCGCCAGCTGCGCGAGGCGTTTGCGACGCTCAGCGATGCGGCGCTGCGCAAGGAGCGCAAGGCGTTTTTCGGATCCTTGTTCAAGACCGCGAACCATCTTTTGTGGGGCGACCGCGTCTGGATGTGGCGGCTGGGGATTGGCCCTGCGCCCGAGGGGGACCACCTGACCCTGACGGCGACGCCTGCGGTCTGGGCCGGGGAGCGCTACAAGACCGATGCCCGGATTTTGCGCTGGGCCGAAAACCTCAAAACGGTGGATCTGAAGGGCCGTGTGACGTGGCGCTCGGTGATGATGGATCAGGACTTCGAACACCCGATTGATCTGTGTGTGATGCATCTGTTCAATCACCAGACCCACCACCGCGGGCAAATCCACGCAATGCTGACAGCCGCCGGGGCCACGGCGCCTGTGACCGATCTTTTGTTTATGCCCGAAGACGGGCCCTGGTTGTAACCACCGTTCGGGAAGTCGAGCGGCGCGCGCGCAGGCGCGACGCCCCGCCCGCCATCCCGACATTTGTGCATGGGGAGTGCGCATGGCTTTGATTTCTCGGTCCCGCCGGTTGCGGCGGACCCCGTTTTCCGAAGGCGTGGAGGCGGCCGGTGTAAAGGCCTATACGGTCTATAACCGCATGTTGTTGCCGACGGTGTTCCGGTCAGTGGAAGAGGATTACCGGCATCTGAAAAGTGCGGTGCAGCTTTGGGATGTCGCGGCGGAACGCCAGGTGGAACTGCGCGGTCCGGATGCGGGGCGTCTGATGCAGATGCTGACGCCGCGCGATCTGCGGTCGATGTTGCCGGGACAGTGTTACTATGTGCCCATCGTGGATGAGACGGGCGGGATGCTGAACGATCCGGTGGCGGTCAAACTGGCCGAGGATCGGTGGTGGATTTCGATTGCGGACAGCGATTTGCTGTATTGGGTCAAGGGGCTGGTCTACGGGTTCCGGCTTGATGTGCTGGTGTGTGAACCCGATGTGTCGCCGCTGGCGGTGCAGGGGCCAAAAGCCGATGATCTGATGGCCCGCGTGTTCGGCGACGAGGTGCGCGATATCCGGTTCTTCCGCTTCCGGATGCTGGAGTTCCAGGGGCGTCATCTGGCGGTGGCCCGGTCGGGCTATTCGCGGCAGGGCGGGTTCGAGATCTATGTCGAGGGCAGCGACCTTGGCATGCCGCTTTGGAATGCGCTGATGGAGGCGGGCAAGGATCTGGATGTGCATGCGGGCTGCCCCAACCTGATCGAACGGATCGAGGGCGGGTTGCTGAGTTATGGCAACGACATGACGGACAACAACACGCCGCATGAATGTGGGCTGGGCAAGTTCTGCAACACGCAGACGGCGATTGGCTGTGTCGGCCGGGACGCGCTGTTGCGCGTGGCGCAGGAAGGACCTGTGCGCCAGGTGCGCGCGATCGAGATTTACGGCGATCCTGTGCCGGGATGCGATCGTGTCTGGCCGATCATGGCCGGAGATGTTCAGGTGGGCCGGGTGACAAGTGCCGCCTATTCGCCGGATTTTGGCACCAACGTGGCCATTGGCATGGTGCGGATGACGCATTGGGATGAAGGCACGGATCTGGACGTGGTGTTGCCCAATGAGGTGCGACCCGCATCGGTCTGGGAGACGTTCTGGTTGTAGACGGCGGGAGCGAGAGGCCAGCCTCTCGCGCTCTCCGAGGTATTTTTGGCAAGAGGAAGGAGAACAGGGATGTTCAATGCGTTGGTCGTTCGGAAGGACGAGGAGAGTGGCAAGACCTCTGCCGCTGTGGAAGAGATCGGTTTGAAGGATCTGCCCGCAGGCGAGGTGACGGTGGCGGTCGAATATTCGACGGTCAACTACAAGGACGGTTTGTGCATCGGGCCGGGGGGCGGGCTTGTGCGCAATTATCCGCACGTGCCGGGGATCGACTTTGCCGGAACCGTCGAGGCGTCGGAGGATGATCGCTACAAGCCGGGCGACAAGGTTGTTCTGACCGGCTGGCGTGTCGGCGAGGCGCATTGGGGCGGCTACGCGCAGAAGGCGCGGGTCAAGGCCGATTGGCTGGTGCCGCTGCCTGCCGGGCTGGATACACGGCATGCGATGGCGGTGGGCACGGCGGGCTTTACCGCGATGCTGGCGGTGATGGCGCTGGAAGACCACGGCATCAAGAGCGGTCCGGTTCTGGTGACCGGGGCCGCCGGGGGGGTCGGGTCGGTTGCGACGGCGATCCTTGCCAATCTTGGGCACGAGGTGGCTGCTGTGACCGGGCGTCCGGAGCAGGCGGACTACCTCACATCGTTAGGTGCGACACAGATCGTTGCACGGGACGAGATCAACGAGGCGACCAAGCGGCCGCTGGAAGGGGAGACCTGGGGCGGTTGCGTGGATGCGGTCGGGGGCGCGATGCTGGCCCGGCTTCTGGGGCAGATGCAGTACGGCGCGTCGGTTGCCGCCGTCGGTCTGGCCGGTGGCGCGAACCTGCCGGCCACCGTCATTCCGTTTCTGCTGCGCGGTGTGAACCTGTTGGGGATCGACAGCGTGATGCAGCCCTATGACAACCGGGTGCGGGCCTGGGACCGGATCGCCAGGGATCTGCCGATGGACAAGCTGGATGCGATGATCCAGCCCGCCAGTTTGTCGGATTTGCCGACACTTGGGTCGGATATCCTCAAGGGTCAGGTCAAGGGACGTGTTGTTGTGGATGTTGCCGCGGGCTGATTGCGCGCGCCAGACAGAGACGACCAGCCGGGGCGGCCTTGATCGCCCCGGTTTGTGTGTCTTGAGCTAAATATTTGAAAATATTTAAAAATATTCAGGTTTTCGTGACAATGACGTGACCGATGGTGGATTTTCGTGCTAGGCTTCCCTTCACAATGATGAAAACTGGGAGGGACACTCATCATGGCACTGAAACCACCCCTGATGGATCTGCCGATCAAGACGGCAGATGAAGGGTTTTACAAGGGCTTTGCGAAGCTTGTTACCGTCACGGGCAAATTGCTCGTGGGGGCGCTGATCCTCTGGGCGGTTGCGTTCCCTGAACAATCCGGCGCGGTCTTGGCGGGGATCAACAGCGCGATCCTTGCGACGTTCAATTTCTGGTACGTCTACGTCATGGCGTTCTTTGTCGCCGTGTGCCTGATCCTTGCGATCCTTCCGGCGTCGGGACGCCTGAAGCTGGGGCACCATGACGACACACCGGAGTTTTCGAACTTTTCGTGGTTTTCCATGATGTTCGGGGCCGGGATCGGGATCGGGATGTTGACCTTTGCCACGGCAGAGCCGCTCTATCACTGGGGCAGCAACCCAAGCACCATCCAGGGCATCACCGAAGGCAGCAGCGCAGAGAATGTGCGGCAGGCCTATGTCTGGTCCTTTACGCATTGGGGTCTGGCGGCATGGGCGGCCTATGCCATCGTGGGGCTGTCACTGGCCTATTTCTCGTATCGGCGTGATCTGCCTTTGACGATCCGGTCGGCGCTGGTGCCGATCTTTGGCAAATCGCTGTCGGGCACAACGGGGCATATTGTTGACGTTGTCGCCGTGGTGGCCACCGTGCTTGGGGTGTCTCAGACGTTGGGATTCGGTGTGGAGCAGTTTGTTTCCGGCCTGTCACGGATCGGGTTTGGTGACTGGCTTTATACCGCGACCGAAGATGGCGGGCAGACCATGTCGACCATGGCGATTGTGACCGCGCTTCTTGTGATCATGGGCGCGTCCACGTTGTCGGCCCTGTCCGGTGTGGGCAAGGGCATCAAGTGGCTGTCCAATATCAATATGGGCCTGAGCTTTTTCATCCTGGCCTTCTTCCTGATCTTCGGGTCGACGATGTTTGGCCTTCAGGCGCTGTTTGTGGGGATCTGGGATTACATCCTGTCCATTCCCGGAAACATCTTGACGGTCTGGTCACCGACCCCGATGGAGGCCTTCACTGCGTCGGTTCCGCCGGCGGTTCAGGCGTTGCCTGCCGAGGATATCGCGGCGATTTACGGGTCTGCGACAAGCCCGTGGGGATCGTTGCAGTCCTTTGCCGAAGGGTTGCCAGCCGCAGCGGCTGCGTTGCCCGAAGCGGATATCGCGGCGGCCTATGCGGCGGCCACTGACAGCCGTTTGTCCGGTTGGCAGGGCGCGTGGTCGATCTTCTACTGGGCATGGTGGATCGCGTTTGCGCCGTTTGTCGGCGTGTTCCTTGCGCGGATTTCCAAGGGCCGGACGGTTCGGGAATACGTTCTGGGCGCGATCATCATTCCAGCGGTGATGTGCTTTGTCTGGTTCGCCATCGTGGGTGGCACCGCGATTGATCTGGAACTCAACGGCGGCGCCGATGGGGCCATCGTCGGGGCCGGTCAGTCGGATCAGTTGTTCGCCATGCTGGCGTTCATGCTGTCGGAAAACCTGGCCTGGATTATGTCGGTGATTGTTGTGATCCTGTTGCTGACCTATCTGGTGACGTCTGCTGACTCGGCGGTGCTGATCATCAACACGATCAACGCGGCGGGCGACGAAGGCCCGAAAGCACGCCCGCATATCCTGTTCTGGGGGGCGGCGCTGGCATTGGTTGTCGGTGGTCTGATCATGGCCGGTGGCCTGAGTGCGATCCAGACCGCGATGGTCATTGGCGCGCTGCCGTTCTCGGCGGTGATGGTGCTGATGGGGATTTCGGTGCTCAAGGCGATCTGGCGTGACAGCCACCGTCAGAAACAGGGCGTGGCCTCGACCTCGGCCGAGGTCGACGCGGCCAACAGCCCGGCAGAGTAACCCGCACCGCATCACGCGAACAGCGCCCCGGCCAAGCGATTGGTCGGGGCGTTGGCTTTGACGGGTCATCTGCTTGACCCTGTGGCGCAAGCAAGGTCATCTGCGCGAAACAATACGTGGGTGTGTCATGCTTGATATCGATTTTGTCCGGTCGCAATTCCCGGCATTCTCTGAGCCGTCTTTGCAGGGACAGGCGTTTTTCGAAAACGCCGGTGGGTCCTATACCTGTGCGCCGGTGATCGACCGGCTGACGCGGTTTTACCGCGAACGCAAGGTGCAGCCCTATTCCCACTACACAGCGTCGCGTTTGGGTGGTGAAGAGATGGACGAGGCGCGCGCACGGCTTGCCGCGCTTTTGGGGGTCGAGACGGACGAGGTGAGTTTTGGCCCGTCCACGACGCAGAACACTTATGTGCTGGCGCAGACGTTCCGGCAGTTCATGTCGCCCGGCGATGCGATCATCGTGACCAATCAGGACCACGAGGCCAATACCGGCCCGTGGCGGCGATTGGCCGATGAGGGATTCGAAGTGCGCGAATGGAAGGTGGACCCGGAGACCGGGCATCTGGACACCGATGATCTGGAAGACCTGTTGGACGAGAAGGTGCGGCTGGTGTGTTTCCCGCATTGTTCAAACGTGGTGGGCGAGATCAATCCGGTGCTTGAGATCACCGCACTGTGCCATGCGGCGGGGGCGTTTGTCTGTGTCGACGGGGTCAGCTATGCGCCACACGGGTTTGTCGATGTCGGCCAGTTGGGGCCGGATATCTACCTGTTTTCAAGCTACAAAACCTATGGCCCGCATCAGGGGATCATGGCGATCCGGCGCGCGCTTGGGATGTTGTTGCCGAACCAGGGGCATTATTTCAACGCAGACAGCCTGTATAAACGGTTCACGCCCGCAGGGCCGGATCATGCGCAGGTCGCGGCCTGTGCCGGGATGGCGGATTACATGGAGGCGCTGGGCGCGCATCACGGGGTCGGGGCGTCCGGCGCGCATGACCTGATGCGCGATCACGAGGTGCGGGTGTTGCAGCCGCTGCTGGACGCGGTCAAGGACCGCAATTCGGTGCGGTTGATTGGTCCCTCCGATGCAGCGGTGCGCGCGCCGACGGTGGCCTTGGCGCTGAACCGGTCGGGCGAAGAGGTGGCGGCGGAGCTAGCGGGCCATGGCATTATGTGCGGCGGTGGGGATTTCTATGCCGTGCGCGCCCTGGAGGCGATGGGGGTGGATATGGACAAGGGTGTGTTGCGGCTCAGCTTTGTGCATTACACGTCGGAGGACGAAGTGACCAAGCTGATCGAGGCTTTGGACGCGGTGCTGTAGGGGGCTCTGCCCCCGCGCCTTTGGCGCTCCCCCGAGGTATTTTTGAACCAGAGAAGACAGGCGCGCGTTTGACCTTTCGAGGGCCGCGCTTAGGTGGCGTGCAAAGACGATGGGGACAGAACGATGACAGAGACAACTCTGGTCTGGATACGCCGCGATCTGCGGCTGAGCGATCACGCGGCATTGGATGCGGCGGTCAAACGCGGCGGGCCCGTGATTCCGGTCTTCGTGCGCGATGACACGGTGGATGATCTGGGGGCCGCGCCGAAATGGCGGTTTGGTCTGGGGTTGGAGCACTATGCCAAGGCGCTGGAAGACAAGGGCAGTCGGCTGATCCTGCGGTCCGGCGATGCGCGTGATGTGATCCCGGCGCTGGTGAAAGAAACCGGCGCGACGGCGGTGTACTGGCAACGCGCCTATGACCCGGCTTCGGTTGCCCGCGACACGGATGTGAAGGCGGCGTTGAAGGACGCGGATGTCGTCGCCGAAAGCTTTACCGGGCATCTGATGTTTGAACCCTGGACGACCGAGACCAAGACCGGCGGGTTTTACAAGGTCTATACGCCGTTCTGGAAATCGGTGCGGGACCGGGGTGTAGAGGCGCCGCTATCGGCGCCGTCGCGCCTGCCTGCGCCCGACACCTGGCCGGACAGTGAAGCGCTGGATGCGTGGGAGATGGGCGCCGCGATGAATCGTGGGGCCGAGATCGTGCGTCCCTTCGTGCGGTTGGGGGAGGCGGCCGCGCAATCGCGACTTGGTGCGTTTGTTGCCTCCAAGATTGCCGATTATGACACAACGCGCGACCTGCCTGCGGTGGATGGCACGTCTGGCCTGTCCGAGAACCTCGCACTTGGGGAAATCAGTCCGGCGCAGTGCTGGCACGCGGGCCAGCGCGCGAAAGAAGAGGGCAAGGCCGGGGCCGAGACATTCCTGAAAGAGCTGGTCTGGCGCGAATTTGCCTATCACCTGATGTGGCACACGCCGCGCATTCTGGACGACAATTGGCGCGAGGAATGGGCGGCGTTTCCGTGGAACGAAGACGAACGCAAAGCCGAGGTGAAGGCGTGGAAGCAGGGGCGCACCGGCATCCGCTTTGTCGATGCTGCGATGCGCGAGATGTATGTCACAGGGCGGATGCACAACCGGGGGCGGATGATCGTGGCCAGCTACCTGTGCAAGCATCTGATGTGTCACTGGAAAATCGGGCAAAGCTGGTTTGACGACTGTCTGATCGATTGGGACCCCGCATCAAATGCGATGGGCTGGCAATGGTCGGCGGGATCGGGGCCGGATGCGACGCCCTATTTCCGGGTGTTCAACCCGGTCACGCAGCTCGACAAGTTCGACAAGGACCGGGACTATGTCCGCCGCTGGATCGCCGAAGAATACAGCACACCGCACAAGGACGCGGTGTATTATTTTGACGCCATCCCGCGCAGCTGGTCGATGTCGGCGGATGACGCGTACCCGGACCCGATTGTATCGCCCGAAGAGGGGCGCAAGCGGGCCTTGGACGCCTATCAGAACCGGGATTTTTGATGGGCTTTGCAGGGCTGCCTGACGTTGCGTCGGGCAGCGCAAGGTGAATAAAATCCGCCACTTATCCGTGATCAGGTCTTGCCATTGTCCAACGGGGGCTAATTTGCGTTAAACCTTGCCTGACCGATCGTGGTCTTGTTAGGTGTCACACAAATTAGACAGTGGAAGCCCTGCATGATCCTGACTTCGACCGAAGGCCAATCAGATTTGCCGCGTTATTTTGCGCAGATGTTTGCCATGGCGGACAAGCTTCGGAAAGGCCGCATCGATTTTGTTTTGCCGGACGGCCGCCAGTTTCGGGCAGAGGGCACAGAGCCGGGCCCCGTGGCGGAAGTGCATGTGCACAACACCGACCTGTTCGCGCGGTTGATCCGGGATGGTGATCTGGGGTTCAGCGATGCCTATCTGGACGGGTGGTGGAGCACACCGGACCTTCAGGCGTTCATGGACTTTGTGCATGGCGACAATAACGAGGTCTATGACGGGTTTCCCGGCATGAACCTTGTGCGCTGGTACGAGCAATTGCGGTTCTGGCTGCAATCAAATTCCAAGCGGCAGGCCAAGAAGAACATCAGCTATCACTATGATCTGGGCAACGAGTTCTACGCGTTGTGGCTGGACGATACGATGACCTATTCCTCGGCCATTTTCGAAACCGGGCAGGAAAGCACCGAAAAGGCGCAGACCGCGAAATATGCCAGCATGGTGGACCAGATGGGCGCACAGCCGGGCGATCATGTGCTTGAGATCGGCTGTGGCTGGGGCGGGTTTGCGGAATATGCGGCCAAGGAACGGGGCCTGCACGTGACCGGGCTGACCATCAGCGAGGAACAGTACAAATACGCGGTTGACCGGATCGAAAAAGCCGGATTGTCGGATCGTGTGACCTTCAAGCTGCAGGATTACCGCGACGAGACCGGGCAATATGACGGCATTGCATCCATCGAAATGTTCGAAGCGGTGGGGCAGAAATACTGGCCGACCTATTTCAACTCGGTAAAGAAATGCCTCAAGCCCGGCAAAAACGCGACGCTTCAGATCATCACGGTCGAAGATTCCCGCTGGGAGATTTACAATCGGGGCGTTGATTTCATTCAGAAATACATCTTCCCCGGCGGTATGTTGCCCAGCCCGACCGTGCTGCGGCAGGAAGTCGAAAGCGCCGGGCTGAAGGTCGCGCAGTCGATTGAGTTCGGCGAAAGCTACAGCCAGACCCTGCGCCGCTGGCACGAGACGTTCAACGAAAAATGGGATCAGGTGGCCAGCCTTGGCTTTGATGACCGGTTCCGGCGGATGTGGAATTTTTACCTGACCTCTTGCGCGTCGACATTCCATAGCGGAAACTGCGATGTGACGCAGATAACCATTACGAGACCAACCTGACATGCCCACCGCCGCCAAAACGATCGCAGCGTTGTGTTTGGCGGCCTTGGCATATTTCTCATCAGAACTGGTAAAGACCCTGCTGCCCGAGATTCAGGCCTGGGGAAATTTTTCGCTGTTCAATGCCGGCTTGGGCGGCGTCGTGGGGTGGATCGTGGTTGGCAAACGGGCTGGGCGCGGGACCAAGGATGCCATCGCAAACGGGCTGACCGGGGTGGCCGCCCTGATTTTATGGGCGCTGTTCCTGCATGCCTGTTACGAGATGTTCCAACTGTCGCTCAAACGGCGCTACGACGGACCGGTCGAGGCGTTTGCCGCGATTTTCGAGATCGGTCTGGAATATGGACAGGTTCTGCTGAACCCGATGATGCTGGTCACCTTTGTGATCGGGGCCTTGGCGACGGGGTATTTCACCGAATTTGCCGCGCGACGCTGGAGATAGAATCCAGTGGGAGCGTTGTTTTTCTATGGAACGCTGTGCCATGCGCCATTGCTGGCCGCGGTCTTGGGGGTTGAGGAGAAAGCGCTGGCATCCCGGCTTGAAGCAGCGCGCCTGCCGGATCATCTGGTGTCCTGGGTCAAGGATGAAGCCTATCCGATGATCGAACACTGGCCCGGCAAGAGCGCCGAAGGTGTGGTGTTTTCAGATGTCACAGAAGATGAAGAAGCGCGGTTATCCTATTATGAAGGCGCGTTTTCCTACAATTTGTCCGATATCACCGTGATCGCAGAAGGAGCGCCACGGCAGGCCGTGTGTTTCTATCCGATGTCGTCGGACCAGCCGCGCGGGGCGGCGTGGGTGCTTGAGGACTGGGTGCAGATCTGGGGCGAAATGGCGGTGGGCACGGCGCGCGATGTGATGGCGCGGCGCGACCGCTATGATGCGGAGGCCGCATCGCAATTGCGCCCGTTCCTGATGGCGCGGCATTGGGCCCGCGTGATGGCTCGCGAGACACCCGGCGCTGCGGCGCTGCGGCGGTCGCCTGCGCCGGATGACATTGCCGTTCGCGAACGGCTGCCGGGATTTCGGGGTTTCTTTGAACTGGCGGAGTTCCGGTTGGACCATACCCGGTTTGACGGCGCGCGCAGCCCGGAGGTGTCACGCGAGGCGTTTCTGGCCTTCGATGCGTCCCTTGTGCTGCCCTATGATCCAAAGTCGGATCAAGTTTTGTTGATCGAACAATTGCGCTACGGCCCGTTGTGGCGCGAGGACCCGAACCCGTGGATGTTTGAACCTATCGCGGGTCTGGTCGACGCGGGCGAAAACCCCGAGGATACCGCGCGCCGCGAAGCGGTCGAGGAGGCGGGTCTGGATCTTGGACCGCTTGAATTGATGACGCGGGTTTATGCGTCGCCGGGCTATTCCACCGAGTTTTTTCATTGCTTCCTTGCGGTTACCGATTTGTCCGGGTTTGAAAGCTCGGTCAATGGGCTGGTGTCCGAACACGAGGATATCCGGAGCCATGTGCTTGATTTTGAGCGCGCTTTGGACCTGATCCAGACGGGCGAAATCAACGCGGGTCCGTTGGTGATGATGCTGTACTGGCTGTCGGCGCACCGGGCGCGGTTGCGGGCGGCTGCTTGAGTTTCGGGCGTGGCACGCCTACACCGATGATCACCAAACCGGACGAGGAAAACATGCGTTTTGCAGGCGAACTGGCCGAAGCTGTCGGCAACACTCCTTTGATCAAATTGCGCAAGGCGAGTGAGCTGACCGGCTGCACGATTTTGGGCAAGGCCGAGTTCATGAACCCGGGCCAGTCCGTCAAAGACCGCGCGGCGCTTTATATCATCAAGGACGCGTTGGAGACGGGTAAACTCAAACCCGGTGGCACCATTGTCGAAGGCACGGCGGGCAATACCGGCATTGGACTTGCGCTTGTGGGCGCGTCGATGGGGTTCAAGACGATCATCGTGATCCCGGAAACCCAGAGCCAGGAAAAGAAAGACATGTTGCGGCTTGCCGGGGCAGAGCTGGTCGAAGTGCCCGCAGCCCCGTATCGCAACCCCAACAACTACGTGCGCTATTCCGGGCGTCTGGCGGCGGAGATTGCCAAAACCGCGCCGAACGGGGCCATCTGGGCCAACCAGTTCGACAACGTTGCCAATCGCCGGGCACATGTGGAAACAACCGCGCCCGAGATCTGGGAACAGACCGAGGGCAAGGTGGATGGCTTTATCTGCGCTGTCGGCTCTGGTGGCACTCTGGCGGGTGTTGCCGAGGTTCTTCAGCCCAAAGGCGTCAAGATCGGGCTCGCCGATCCAATGGGTGCGGCGCTCTATTCCTTCTACACCACCGGCGAATTTGCATCGACCGGCGGGTCCATCACTGAAGGTATCGGGCAGGGCCGGATCACGGCGAACCTTGAAGGGTTCACACCGGATTTCACCTATCAGGTTCCGGACGAAGAGGCGTTGCCGATTGTGTTCGATCTGCTGGCCGAAGAAGGTCTATGCCTTGGGGGATCATCGGGGATCAACCTGGCGGGGGCGATCCGGATGGCAAAAGACCTTGGTCCGGGCCATACGATCGTGACGATCCTGTGTGATTACGGCACGCGCTACCAGTCGAAACTGTTCAACCCGGCCTTCCTGAAGGAAAAGGGCTTGCCCGTGCCCGCTTGGCTTGACGCGCAGCCTGCCGAAATTCCGACCGTATTCGAGGACGCATGACGCGGATCGTATCAGCCTTCAGGGCCGCGCTGCTTGTCCTGCTGATGGCGGCCTCTGCGGTCTGGGCGCAGTCCGACGACATCAACTTTGATATCTGGGAACAGGTCGCCCAACGCGCGGAAACCGCGGTGGATTCGAATTCCATTTCGTCCACGGCACTGGAAGACTTGCGCAGTTCGATTGCATCGTTCCGGGACCGCCTGTTGCAGCAGCAAAGCGCCGCCGATCCACGTCTGGCGACGTTGCAATCGCAACTGGATGCGCTGGGTCCGATCCCGGATACTGGCGAAGAGCCAGCCGAACTGGCGCAGCGGCGCGATGAATTGCAGGCACAAATCGCCGAGCTTGAGGCACCGATCAAGCGCGCCGAAGAGGCGTATAACCGCGCGGACGGTCTGATCAAGGAGATCGACGAGATCATTCGCGCGCGCCAGACCGATGCGCTTCTGGAACGTGGCCCCGAACCGCTTGATCCGCGCTTGTGGCCCGGATCATTCGACGAGCTTGTCGCGCCGATCCGGACAATATCGTCCGAGATATCGACCAATTGGAACAACGAAAACCGCCGGACCGAGTTTATCGACGATCTTCCGGCCATTCTTTTGACGCTGGCCATCGCCATCCTGCTGGTGTTCCGCGCGCCGCGGTGGATTGACCGCTTGGGCGAATGGCTGCGCAGACGAACGCGGCGCGGCACCGGTGTCTGGAACACCTTGCTGTCACTGGCGCGCTTGGCCTTGCCGGTGATCGGTGTCACGCTGGTGGTGCAGGCAGGCGACGTCAGCGGATTGCTGGGGCCGGTCGGGGCCGAGATGTCCTATATCCTGCCGATTGTCATTCTGACGTTCCTGCTGACCCGGTGGTTGGCGAACGAAACATTCTCCAGCGATGACAATGTCCGGACCATCCCCCTGCCGCAGCAGGAACGCAGAACGGGGCGGTATTACGGGACCATCCTTGCCGTCTTTTTGGCCATAAGCGTATTTCTGGGGTACCTGATCCAAACGGTGCAGGTGTCACCGGAAACACAGGCGGTCTGGAGCTTTCCTCTGCATCTGGTGTGCGGACTTTTGCTGTTCCGTTTCGGGCGCATCCTGCGCAAAGCCGGCCCGGAGCCCAATGACTCGCCCGACACAGAGGACACGTCCGCACATGTGACCTTTCCGGCCCGTCTGGCCCGATTGGTGGGGCAGGCGGCGATTGTGCTTGGCCTACTGGGGCCGGTCCTGTCGGCCGTCGGGTATCTGAACGTCGCGCAGGCGATGATCTTTCCGACCATTGCGTCGTTCGGGTTGTTCGCGTTGCTGCTCATCCTGCAGCGCCTGATCGGTGACCTGTTCCACCTCATCACCGGTCGGGAACTGGACCAATCGCAAAGCCTGCTGCCGGTTCTGTCCGGTCTTGTCCTGTCCATCGTCGCGCTGCCGCTTTTGGCGCTTATCTGGGGCGCGCGCGTGGCCGACCTGACCGAGCTTTGGGCACGGTTCCAGGCCGGGTTTACCTTTGGCGACACACGCATTTCGCCGACCGATTTCCTGACCTTCATCGCGGTTTTCGCGATGGGGTATCTGCTGACGCGGTTGCTGCAAAGCGGGTTGCGCGGATCGGTTCTGCCAAAAACCCGGATTGATCAGGGTGGGCGCACGGCTATCGTGTCTGGCACCGGGTATCTGGGGATTTTCCTGTCGGCGGTCATCGCGATCACGGCAGCAGGCATTGACCTCACAGCGCTGGCCTTCGTCGCAGGTGCGCTGTCGGTGGGTATCGGGTTCGGCCTGCAGAACATCGTGCAGAACTTTGTGTCCGGGATCATCCTGCTGATCGAACGGCCGATTTCCGAAGGCGACTGGATCGAGGTCAACGGGCAGCACGGGACAGTGCGCGATATCTCTGTGCGCTCGACCCGGATCGAGACCTTTGACCGGACGGATGTGATCGTTCCCAATGCGGACCTGGTGTCCAACTCGGTCACCAACTACACGCGCGGCAATGTGCTGGGCCGGTTGATCGTGGATGTGGGCGTGGCCTACGGCACCGACACCCGCAAGGTCGAGGACATCCTCTACAAGATCGCGCGCAATCACGAGATGGTGCTGATGAACCCCGCACCGTTCGTGCATTTCAAAGGCTTCGGCGCGGATTCACTGGATTTCGACGTGCGCATGATCCTGCGCGATGTGACCAAGACTCTTGTGGTCCGCACCGAGGTCAACCACCAGATCGCCGAGACCTTCATGAAGGAAGGCATCGAAATCCCGTTTGCGCAGCGCGACATCTGGCTGCGCAACCCCGAGGCGTTGACCGGCGCACAAGAGACCGGCGAACAGCCCGAACCCGTGTCAGACGTGAAGGAGGCTCCGCAATGACGGACAGCAATCCCGCCCCGGAACCCGCGTATCGCACAGACCCGTATGCCCGTGACCTGGCCGCGCAAGTGGTGGCACACACCGCAGAAGGGGGAATGATCCTGGATCAATCGGTGTTTTATCCAACTGGCGGCGGCCAACCTGGCGACAGCGGCTGGATCGATTGGGACGGCCAGACCCTCGCAGTGGCCACCACCGTCAAAGGCGACGGCACCGCGTCTGTCCTCGTCCCGGCAGAGCCTGCTGCATTGCCCCCGGTCGGCGCGCATGTCGTGCAGCGGCTGGATTGGGAACGCCGTCACAAACACATGCGCATCCACACGGCGCTGCACCTGTTGTCTGTGGTCATCCCTTTGCCCGTGACCGGCGGGTCCATCGGGGCAGGGCGCGGACGTCTGGATTTCATGATGCCGGAACCACCCGAGGACCGCGACGCGCTGGAAGCCGAACTGAACCGCCTGATCGATCAGGACCTGATCGTCAGCGACACCTGGATCACCGAAGCCGAGCTCGACGCAAATCCTTCCCTGGTCAAGACCATGTCCGTACAGCCACCGCGCGGCGGTGGGCGTATTCGCCTTGTCCAGATCGGCGAAGGTGCGGACCGGATTGATCTGCAGCCCTGCGGTGGCACCCATGTTGCCCGGACCGGAGAAATCGGCCGGGTGGTCTTTGGAAAGATAGAGAACAAGGGCAAGCAAAACCGCCGGGTCAACATCGCGCTGGACAGCTGATGCGGCGCGTGTTGCTCTTGCTGACAGGCCTCTTCGTCATCGCCATCGGGGCGGTGCTTCTGATCGCGCCGCAGACGTATCTTTCACTGTATGTGGTGGCCTACGATCCGGGAATGGACTTTGCCGCCCGTCGGTTTGCCCCGGCGGTGCTGGGTCTGGGCGTGCTTTTGTGCCTGGCCAGATCGCTGCCGGACGGACAGTTTCTGACCAGCCTCTGCGCAATCTGCGGCCTGGCGTTTCTGGGTGTGGCCGTGACCGGGGGGCATGCCTGGCTCAGCGGTCAGGCCAAAGACACGATCCTTGTCGCCGCCGCCATCGAATGCGTGATCGCAGTGCTTTTTCTTGCGACAGCGGCCAAGGGCGCAAGAGCCTAGGCCGAAATCCAAAATTCCTCAACAATCGCTCTTGCATCCCCCTTAGGCTTTCTCATAAACACGGCCTCGGACAGGTGGCCGAGTGGTCGAAGGCGCGCGCCTGGAAAGTGCGTAGGCGGGAGACCGTCTCGAGGGTTCGAATCCCTTCCTGTCCGCCATATTCCTCCATTTTCCGAATATAACGCTCTTCGCAGACGAGCGCGTTGGTGTGTCGGGGGCCGATTTGCGGTGCCGGTGTGGGCTGATGCTGGTGTTGGCTCGACGCAGCACTACGTACGGCGTGATGATAAATGAGCTGCGCTATGCCCCGTAAGGCACTGGGTGCTGATTGCACCGGGCGCTTGTGGCGCATAGTCTTCGCAGGGTCGTAGCAGGAGCATTACATGACAACCGATGTTCGCACACCGATCACGCAGGCGATGCAGGAGGGCGCGTTGACGCGGCGGGAGTTGAAGGCGTTGATGTCGCGATCCGATGCGCCTGCGTTGGTGCGGGTTGTTGGGTTTGTTGCGGTGCTTGGGCTGACCTCGACGCTGATCACGCTGGCGTTGGGGACGGTGTGGGTTTGGCCAGCCATGTTCTTACAAGGCATTGTGATCGTGCATCTTTTCGCGCTCGAACATGAATGTGTGCACTACACGGCGTTCAAGACGCGCAAGCTGAATGATGTGTTTGGCAATCTTTGCGGCTATGCGATCATCCTGCCGTTTCAGCAGTTCCGCTATGAGCATTGCAACCACCACACCTATACACAACTCAAGGGGCAGGACCCCGAGTTGATCGAGCTGCCCATCTCGGTCTGGAAATACCTGTGGTACATTTCGTCGGTGCCTTATTGGCGCAACAAGTTCTCGCAGATCGCGCGCAATGCGGCCGGTCGGTTGAACGACGAAGACCGGACTTTTCTGACCAAACACGAAGCCCCGATCATCTTTCGCGAAGCGCGTCTGATGGTTGCGTTCTACAGCGTGGTTTTCACCGCCGCGCTGGTGTTTGGCTGGTCCTGGGTGCTGTGGTACTGGATGATCCCGCTGTTTCTGGGGGAGCCCGTGATGCGGGCGATCCGGCTCACCGAACATGTGGGGCGCCCCAACGTGGACGACATGAAGGAAAACACCCGGACGTCGCTGGTCTGGGCGCCGATGCAGTTCCTGTGCTGGAACATGAACTACCACGCCGAACACCATTATGCGGCCTCGGTGCCGTTTCACGCCTTGCCCAAGCTGCATGAAAAGCTGCGTGGGTATGTCTATGTGGAGAAGCGAGGCTATCTGGGCGCGCATGTCGACATCATCAAACAGTTGATCGGGCACAAGCCGCGCAGCGATGCGCCCACGTCCAAGCCGTGACGCAGCGCGACAAGACCTGGCAGGATGTGGTGGCGGTTGCGGATCTGGAACCCGGAGACGTGACACCTGTCACGCTCGGCACGCGGGATCTGGCGGTTTATGACGCGCGGGATGGGGTGTTTGTCAGTCTTGCGCGCTGCACCCATGGCGCGGCGAGCCTGTGTGACGGACATTTTGACGGCACATATATTGAATGCCCGTTGCATCAGGGGCTGTTTGATGCGCGCACAGGGGCGGCCAAGGCGGCCCCGTCGCGGGTGCCGTTGCGGATGTTTCAGACGCGGGTTGAGAACGGGATCGTGCAGATCCTGATCTGACTGGCGTCAGGCGTCTGCGGGGTCGGCCTGTTCCGCGGCAATTGTCCGGGACACCATCTGGCGGAACAGTTTCGCCCCTGCATCGAGCCCCAGATCGATATAGGGCGTTGCCGGGTTTTTCATGCCGGTATGGACCTTTTCCAGTACCGCGCGGTCTTCCTCAAAGGCCATGCGCGCCCCTGCGTTCATCTTCTCGGACACGGTCTTGTCATGCGGATCGGTGTTGCGGTGCTGGAACCAGAAATAGCGGGTTTTGTCTTCGGTGATCGGCGTCATGAAGTTGTACGAGATGTTGATCAGGGTGTTTTCCACCGGTGTGCTGTCCGGTCCGCCGGTGCCCGGTGGGGTGTAGATGGATTTGTTCAGTCCAATCCCCGGCAGCACCATTTCGTAATGCTGAAGGCGGTCGCAGATCCCGTCGAATTTCACGAGATTGGCATAGTAGGGCGAAGGCGGTTGCCCGTAGATCCACCGCGACACGATCACGCCGTTGTCGGTTTTGCGCACATCCAGCGGGCCATCATCCGTGCCGGCACCGGCGAACGAGGTCACATGCACCCAGGCGACATGGCTGGGGTCCAGCAGGTTGTCGCATACCCATAGGTAGTTGCAGTCAATGTCGAGCACGCCGCCGTCGGTGTAGCCCCAGTCGTCACTGTCGAAGTTCTCGATCGGGAAAATGAGGTCAGGGTCCGCTTTGTCCGGATCGCCCATCCAGATCCACAGCAACCGGTACCGATCGACCACCGGGTAGGATTTGACCACGGCGCGACGCGGGATTTGCCCGCGCTGCGTAGGGGCATCGACACAGGCACCAGAGCAATCAAAAGTCAGCCCGTGATAGCCGCATTCCACCGTGTCACCCTTGAGATTGCCATCCGACAGGGGAAGTTTGCGATGCGGGCAGGCGTCCTCAAGCGCAACCGGGTCGCCCGCTTCGGTGCGGTAGATGACCACGGCCTCACCAAGATAGGTCTCGGGCGTCAGGGATCGTCCGTAATCTTTTGACCATCCCGCGACATACCAGGCGTTTTTGATGAACATGTGCGGCCTCTTGGATCAGGGATGGGTGACGTCAGACTGACTCGGAACGAAAAATGACGCCAGAGCCAACAACTGATTTCTTGGATTAACAGAACTAATTTTCGGACAGGGTTTGCGGCGGGTCACCGCAGTTTCTGAGTTGCTGCTTCTGCTGTGATCCACTTCACGAAAAGCGCGATTTTCCGGCTTTTTCTTTGATCTTCCGGGTAGACCAGCCAATATTTCAACGGGGATGGCACCGTTTCTGCAAAGGGTTTGATCAGGCGTCCATCCCGCAAGGCGTCCATCACCAATGGGCTGCGGCCCAACGCCACACCATCCCCTTGAATGGCGGCCTGCACCACCATGTTCGTTTGTCCAAAACTTCGCGTCCGGGCCGGTTTGGGAAGCGTCTGGCCGCTTTCGCGCGCCCAGTATTCCCACGTCGGCAGTTCGGTGGTGGTGGGCGCAAATTCGTCGCGGATCTGGGTGTGGTAGGCAAGATCCTTGAGGCTGAGAAGGGGTTTCGGGCCTGTGACCAGACCGGGGGCGCAGACCGGAGACAGGTCTTCGCGCATGAGCGGAAGCACCTCGTAGCCCGGAAAGTCGCCGGTGCCGTAGCGGATGCCAATATCGGCTTCGGACCGCGCAAAACCGCGCAAACCGGTGTCCGTGGTGATCGAAATGGCGAATTCCGGGTGGGCCTGATCAAAGCTCAGAAGCCTTGGAAACAACCAGATAAACGCGAAACCGGGGTGGCAACTGATCACGATGGTCTTGTCGTCGCGGTGCTTGTCCCGGATGTCTTCGCAGATTTCCGAGATTTGCCCGAGACCTTCCGAGATGCTGAGCGCCAGTCGCGCGCCGTCCCGCGTAGGGAAAGATCGGCGGGACCCGCGGGTGATCAGATCCTGACCAAGCCATTCCTCCAGTGACTTCACGTGTTGGCTGACAGCGCTTTGCCCGACGCCCAGTTCATTGGCGGCCTCGGAAAAACTGCCATGCCGTGACACGGCCTCGAATGCGCGTAGAGCGGCGAAAGGCAAATTCAAGATCATATTAGCATGACTAATGTCTTTTATGCCGGGATTCAATTGGCCTGCGCGGGCGGTTTGTTTTTACGTTTCAGATGACTTGAAAGGCCGACCATGACCAAACTGACCGGAGCGGGCAACATGCTACTCAACTGCGCAAAGGCGCAGCCGGGAGAGCGTATCCTCATCGCGTATGAACCCGCCAAGTACGGCTACTATGATGCGTCGGTCTTGAATGCGGTGTCGCGCGCGGCGCGGGATCTGGGCCTGAAGGTCAAAACGATCAATGTCGGGTTTGATCCCTATGTCACCGATCTGCCGGACGGGTTGCGCGCGCAGATGGAGAAGGTGGACATCGTTGTGTTTCTGGCGCGCTTGGGCGACCAGCTTCGGTTTTGCGACATGCCGTCCGATACCCGCATCGTTGTCAGCTTTGCCTTGGACGACGGGATGCTGGAGTCGTGCTTTGGTACGACGCCGCACGCGGCTATGGTTGACCTCAAGAACCTTGTGACCAAGGCGCTGAAATCCTCGCGCATGGTGCGCGTGACCTGCCCGCATGGTACGGATTTCGAAGGACAGCCGGATATGCCACGGATCGGGGCAGGGGACACGACCGTCCTGCGTTTCCCGATGTCGGTGTTCAAACCGGTGCCCGCACAAAGCTTTACCGGACAGGTGGCGCTTTGCGGGTTTTTGACCGGCACCGGATCGAGATATTACGACGACTACACCGTTGAATTTGACGGGCGCGTGATGGCGCATATGCGTCAGGGGCGCCTGCTGGGGTTCACAGGCTCGGATCGCGATGTGGCGCTGGCGAACGCCCATTATGACCGGATCGCGCAGGCCTTCGGGATCGACCGCGATTGCGTGCATTCCTGGCACGCGGGCATCCATCCCGGTTGCGGATACCTGAAACAGGCCAGCGAAAACTACGAACGTTGGAGCGGGGCGGCCTTTGGCAACCCGCGCATCCTGCATTTCCACACCTGCGGGTCCTATGCGCCGGGTGAAATTTCGTGGAATGTTCTGGATCCGACGATCTGGTTGGATGACGTCCCTGTCTGGGAAAACGGCGTGTTTCACCCGTCGCGCATCAGGGGCGGGCAGGCGGTTCTGGACCGGTATCCAGACGTGGCCCGCATCTTTGCCCATCCGGACGCCCATGTGGGGCTAAAGGATTGGGGTCTGCCCATGCCGGGTCATGGGCTTGAGGCCGTGTCCTAACGGTTGCGGTTTTCCAGCCTGCGGAACAGCATCGACAACCCGAAACATATGACAAAGTAGAACGCCGCTGTGGTGATCCACGCCTCAAAGATCAGGCGTGTTGAGGCCACCAGTTCGACGGTTTTGAAGGTCAGTTCCTGTACCGAGATCAGAGAGATGATCGCGCTGTCCTTGATCAGCGTGATGAACTGGTTCGCCATCGGGGGCAGGACCTTGGTCATCGCCTGTGGCAGAACGATGTAGCGCATTTCCTGGTAGCGGTTCATCCCGATGGACCGCGCGCCTTCGCGTTGCCCCTTGTCGACCGACTGAATCCCCGCGCGCACGATTTCACCGACAAAGGCGCTTTCAAACAGGGCCAGGACAATCACGCCGGAAATCAGCGACGGGAACCGCCGCATGTCGCCAAAGAAGAATTCCCAGACCGCCTTGTTGTCGGATCGCGCAATTTCGCGCGCCCAGCTTTCGATGTTCAGCGCTGTGATTAGCTGCTGGGACAGAAAGAAGAAAAAGATAAAGATGACGACGACGGGCGGGATATTCCGCAAAAACTCAAGATAGGTGCGTGCCAGCATCCGCACCGTCAGGTTCTTGGCGCAGCGCGCGATGCCAAGGATCGTGCCCAGGATCACCGCAAGAATACTGGCGTAGATGGAAATCCGGATGGTGGTGATCAGGCCCTGCATCAACACATTGGCGAACCATTCTTCGCGGCCGGTGTGATAGCGGAAAATATAATTCGGGATCAGATGCCAGCGCCAATTGTAATTCAGCGTGCCTTCGATCTTCCACCAGATATACGCAAAAAACCCAAGCACAACGGCCAGCACAAGCCAGTCGAGCCAGTGAAGTTTTTTGAGTTTGTTCAACATGGGATATCCGGACGGAAAGGCGGCTCCCCGGATCATCCGGGGAGCCGGGCTTTGTTATTCAGCGACTTCAGACGCCCATTCGTTGCCACGGAACCAGTAGTCGTGACGTTCTTTCAGCCAGCCAGTGTTGGTCTTGGCGGTGATCCAGCTGTTGAAGAAGGCCAGAGCATCGGGATCGCCCTTGCGGATGGCAAAGCCTTCACCGCCGGCCTGGAAGGCCTGATTGAACGGCACGCTCAGCACGTCGGGGTTCAGGCGTGCTTCGGTTGACGGGGTGGGTTCGGACGACATGGTGGCGTGGGCATTGCCGTTCAGCACCTCCTGCGTTGCCGCACCATCTTCGTCAAACAGCAGCAATTCGGCTTCGGGGAACATATCCGCAATCACCGCCGCCGGGGTTGCGCCACGGCGGGCGGCGAAGGTCACGTCGGGGCTGTTGTAATCCTCAAGCGTGAAGCCTTCGGTCATCGCCGTATTGGCCAGAATGGTCATGCCGGAATACGCGTAAGGAACGGTGAAGTTGACCGTCAGATTGCGCTGAGGCGTGATCGTCATGCCGCTGATGATGGTGTCGAAATTGCCCGAAACCAGCGCCGGGATGATCCCGTCCCACGAGGTTGGCACAAACTCGACCTCAACGCCCATGTCTTCGGCCAGCTGACGGCCCACATCCAGTTCAAAGCCAATCAGTTCACCGTTCAGGTCGCGCATGGACCACGGTTTGAACAGCGACAGGCCAATCTTGATGACGCCCCGTTCCTTGATCGTTTCAATGACGCTTTCGCTGGCAACCTGCTGCGCGGTGCTTTGTGCGAAGGCGGGAAGGCCGGCGGTGGTGGCCAGCGCAAGGCCCAGAGCGGCGCCCATAAATCGTCTTGTGATGTTCATTTTCGAACTCCCTGTTCTGAAGAATGCGCGACATGTGTTGCGCGGGTTATGTGTCAACAGCGTACCGTCTTTCGACAAACGACACACCGATCGAAAGGATCAGCGTCACAACCATGTAGACTGCTGCAATCGTGAACCAAATTTCAAAGCTCATATACGTGTCCGAAATGATGTTGCGGCCAATCGTGGTCAGCTCGGCCACGGCGATCACGCTGACAATCGCAGAGGATTTCACCATGTGCACCGCTTCGCCCGTCATCGGGGGCAACATGAAGCGCACCGATTGCGGCAGGATGATGTAGCGATAGGCCTGCGCCTTGGACATGCCGATCGAGGTCGCCGCTTCCCATTGGCCTTTTGGCACCGCATTGATCCCGGCGCGGAAAATCTCGGAAATCAGAACGGCGTGAAACACCGCAAGGCACAGGATACTGGCCCAGTAGCGGTCAAAGCCAAAGATCGGGCCAAGCACGTAATAAAAGACATAAAGCAACACCAGCAGGGGGATGTTGCGCACCAGTTCCAGAAACCCGACGGCCACCGCCGTGCACACCACCAGCCCCGACAGCCGCAACAACGCGGTGAGCAGACCAAGAAGGACAGCCAGCGCAAAGGCCGTGGCCGACAGAGTCAGCGTTTTGACAAGGCCCGTGCTGATCTCACCCCACTGAAAGCCGTCATCGGTGACCGTGTAGAAGTATTGCGGGATGCGATACCATTGCCAGTTGTACCCCATCGCCTGCGCACCGCTGTAGGCGAGAAAGACAATCCCCCCGACGATCACCGAATAAAGCACAATCGAAAAAACAAGCGAGTCGATCACGCGCGCCAAAGGCTGGCGCTGGGGAAGCGGGCGCCCCTTGGGAACAAAACTGGTGTCCGACGCGGTCATCTAATGGTCCAGGATCTGGTCAAGGAACGCGCGGCACCGCGCGCTGGCCGGATTGGTAAAGAACCTCTCAGGCGGGGCAGTTTCAACAATTTCGCCGCCATCCATGAACACCATCGTGTCCGCAACCTTGCGCGCAAAGCCCATTTCATGGGTCACAACCACCATCGTCATGCCGGTGTCCGCAAGCTCGACCATCACATCAAGCACTTCGTTGATCATCTCGGGATCCAGCGCGGATGTCGGCTCATCAAACAGCATGATGCGGCTTTCCATGCACAGCGACCGGGCAATCGCCACGCGCTGCTGCTGCCCGCCTGACAGCGCGGCCGGGTATTTGTCGGCCTGTTCGGGAATGCGCACACGCTCAAGATACTTGCGCGCGGTGGCTTCGGCCTCTGATGGGGACACCTTGCGCACCTTGATGGGGCCAATGGTCAGGTTTTCCAGCACCGTCAGATGCGGGAACAGATTGAACTGCTGAAAGACCATCCCGACTTCCTGACGCAAGCGATAAATCTCCTTGGAATCCTCGTACACTTCGACACCGTCGACCGTCAGAACACCCGAATTGTGAAACTCCAGCCCGTTGATACAGCGGATCAATGTCGACTTGCCCGATCCCGACGGGCCACAGACCACCATACGTTCGCCTTCGCGGACGCTGATCGAGATGTCCTTCAACGCGTGAAAATCGCCGTAGAACTTGTCGACATGGTCAAAGGTAATGATTGCCGCATCACCCGACATGCAATACTGCCATGCGTTGATCTTTCCCCGAGGTTACGCCTAACAAACCAATGTAGTCCTTGTGAACGCAAGGAAAATATTTGTTTTTCGACGGCGCTTTGGGCCTTGTTTGACGATCTGCTGCATGTCGTGCCACTTTCACGGGCATCGCAGAGTTGATGTTCCGCGCAGTCTGCGGTGTTGTGGCCCGATCCCCCAACGACCGGAGCGTCGAGATGAGTGCCAACAGCCGTATTACCGTGACATTCGATCTGGACCTGCCCGGCAAACATGTGGGCGACGCACGAGTGCCGTGGTCGGACAACACCAATCCATTGGGGTACCATCCCATTCCCATCATCTCGATCAAGGGCGGGGACGGGCCCACGCTGTTGCTGACGGGCGGCACGCATGGCGATGAATTCGAAGGCCCGTCCGCCATCATGCGGCTGGTGCAGGCGATTGACCCGTCTGCGCTGCGGGGGCGGGTGATCGCGATTCCAGCGCTTAATATGCCGGCTTTGCGTGTATCCGCGCGGGTGTCGCCGCTGGACGGGATGAACCTCAACCGGGCGTTTCCGGGGGATGCCAATGGCGGGCCGACCGCGATGATTGCGCAGTTCCTTGAAACCGCCATCCTGCCAATGTGCGACGCTGCGGTTGACCTGCATTCCGGGGGCAAGGCGTCGGTCTTTCAGCCCTGCACCTTGCCGACAGATACCACCGATCCCGATTTGGCGGCGCGAAACATGGCCCTGGCCAAGGTGTTCGGGCTGCCGCTGATCTGGCGGCTGGGGAAACATAACGACAACCGATCGGTCAATTCCGCTGCCGAACGCGCCGGGGTGCCGATGATTGCCACGGAACTGGGGGGCGGGGGCGGCGTTGATCCGCAGATCACCGATCAGACCGAAATCGGTCTGTACAACATCCTGAAACATCTGGGCATGATCGACGGGGAGGTCTCACTGTCGCCGACCCCGCGGGTGGTTGAGATCAAAAGCCCGGCCGCGTCGCTATATGCCACATCCGAGGGCGTGTTTGATCGCGCCTTGTCGAAGGGGCAGACCGTGTCTGCAGGCGACAGCGCGGGCTGGTTTCATCACGTGACAGAACCGGAACGACCGTCGCAAAAGCTGTATGTCCCACAGGACGGAATCATCCTGGCGCACACCAATCGCGGCTTCGTCACGCGGGGCGAGATGCTGTTGCTGGTGGTGCAAGACGTGGATCAGGCCTTGTAATAGCCCACCACGTCCCCTTCAGTTGTTGCACCAAGACCGTTCAATAACCGATTGGAATAATTGAAATATGCGCAAACCTGATTGACCTCTAATATCTCGCCGTCATCACACCCGGCGATCTTCAGCGCCTCGAAATCCGACTTGACCATCTTGCCCACATCCACGGTGAGTTTTGCCACGTATCGCAGCAATGCCAGGTCCTTGCCGTCAAACTCATCCTCGGGCCGGTGTGCCTTGAGCGCGATAAAGATCCGGTCCGACCGCGGCTGATCTTTCAACAGGTTGCGGACATTCATGAAGTGATGAGTCAGCGAATAGGTACAGTCGTTCAGGATCGACGTGTAGCTGGCGACCACTTCCAGAAACCAGAACGGCAGTTTGTTGTCTTCTGAATGCAAAACGGACCGATACAGCGCGACATGCCCGTGCATGGTTTCCGGGCGCAGCGAATGAACCCGCATTACCGTATCCACGGTGCCGTGTGGGGTGCGAGCCTGATCCAGAAGCTCTTTCAAGCGCGGAGAGGCATCCTCATCCGCGATCATGTCGATCCAGGCTGTCATACGAAGGCTCCTCGGGTGCGGTGTCTGTTGGCCGAACCTTAGGTCAGTTCAGGACGGGTCAACATCAGAAAATGACCGCATCCCGGTCTGCGCCATCGCGATGCTCAGTTCGTCGCCGAGCACCGACCACATTTGCCGCAGGCCTGCTTCGCCACCTGCGGCCATGGCAAATTGCAGGATGCGTCCGAAAAAGCAGAAATCGGCCCCGTTCAGCAGCGTTTTCAACGCGTCTTCACCGGACCGCAATCCGCTGTCGAAAAACAACGGATAGGCGTCACCAACGGCGGCGCGGATGTCCTGCAAGGCGTCAATCGGTGCGGGTGCGCTTTCCAATTGTCGTGCCCCGTGGCTTGACACCTGAATGGCATCGACCCCTCGCGCTTTCAGCTCGACCGCATCTTCGGCGTCCAGAACACCTTTGACCACCAGCTTTCCCGGCCACATGTCGCGCATCCGGGCAAGGGTGTCCCAATCCGCCTTGGCGCGGCTTTCGGTGCGGTCAAACGCGTATCCCGGCATCTCGAAATTTGCCATCTGGGGTTTGCCTTTGAACAGCGTGTTAAGCGACCATCGCGGATGCAGGGCAAAGTCCACGAACTGCCGGGGCCCGATCCTGAACGGCATTTTGAACCCATGTCGCAATTCCCGGGGACGGCGGCCAACCTCGGGCACGTCCACCGTCATCACCAGCGTGTCATACCCGGCCTGTCGCGCGCGTTCGACCAGTTTGAATGTGCCGGTGCCATCGCCGCTGAAATAGATCTGGAACCACGCATGGCCCTGCGCAACCTCGATGATCGTTTCCAACGGGGTAGAGGCCACGGTCGACACCCCGTGGGGGATTTTGAACTCTGCCGCCAGCCGCGCCAGCATCAGGTCCGCGCCCGGGCAGGACAGGTTGCACATGCCCATCGGGGCAATGCCAAAGGGCCGATCCACTGGTGCGCCAAACAGGGTTGTCGCCAACGACCGATTGCTGACATCGCGCAAGATGCGGGGCCGCAGGGTCAGCGCATCAAGGGCCGCCCGATTGCGCGCAGCCCCGGTTTCGCGGCCGGCGGCGCCATCTATGTAATCGAACACCATCCAGGGCAGCCGCCGCTGTGCAAGACGACGGGCGTCCTCTGCGGAATGGATCTGGGCGGCGGACATGGATCAGGCGCTCCGGGCTGTTGCAGGGCTGGTGTCAGCGCGTCAGTCGGCGTCGCGGTGGATATGCACGGCGCAGGGGGCGTGACGCACAACGCGCGCTGCGGTCGATCCCAGAAAGAAATCGCTCAGGCCCGGTTTGTGCGATCCGATCACGATACAATCGAAATCATGCGCCTTGGCATAATCGATAATGGTCCGTGCGGAATGCCCTGTGACCATCACCGGGGTCACGCCGTCGATGCCCTCCAGCTTTTGCGCCATGCTGGTTTTCGCGTGGTCAAATCCGGCTTTCACCACCTCTTCATCTAGGTATGCCTTCACCGATCCCTGCGGCGCTTCGTAGACGTGCAGTGCAACGATCTCTGCGCCGTCATTGGCCAGAACCCGTGCGATCTCAAGCGTTTGCGGCGAAATCCCGTGGTCAAGCGCCATGGGAACAAGGATTTTCTTATACATGTCGTGTCTCCTAATCTGCGCAGATCCGTTTCAGGTCCATGGCTCCAGAACGATTTTGGGTGTTGCAACCCGTCCCGCGCGCAAGTCGCGGAACGCGTTTGCACCCTCTGCAAGGCGGCGGGTTTCGATCCAGTTCAGCGTTCCAAGCGTGCCGTCGAAAATGGCCTGCGCGGTGTCACGGAAATCTTGCGCGGTATATGTGTAGGTGCCGATAAACGTGATCTCTTGCAGTGTCATGCGCCGCACATCCAGACCGCCAAGGTCGTCCCCCAATCCGACATGGGCAATCACCCCGCCGGGCAGCGCCTGTGCCGAGGCCATGGCCCGCGTTGCGGCATAGCCCACCGCGTCGATCACCAGCGGGAATGCCGCGTCGGTTCGGGTCACAACCGTCTCACCACAGGTGTCCGCCAGAAACGCACGCCGCGCGTCATTGGGTTCCACAAGCGTCACGTCCGGCACACCCATCGCCTTGAGCGCCAGTGACGCCGCCAATCCAATCGCCCCGCCGCCGATGACCAGAGCCTTGCGCTCCATCCCGGGATGAAGCGCGTCAAGCGCAAGCCGCGCGGCGTGCCAGCTGACCGCCAAAGGTTCGGCCAGCGCGGCATGTGTCAGCGACACGGTTTCCGGAACCTCGACCAGATTGGTCTCTGGCATCGAGACAAACTGCGCAAACGCGCCCTGGCGCGGCATCATCGAGATGATCTGCCGGTCGGGGCACAGGTTTTCGCGCTGATTGCTACAGGCGGGACAGGCCCCACATGTGACCAGCGGATTCACAGTGACCCGTTTGCCCGCAAGGGGTCCGGCCTCGATCACACCAGCGGCTTCGTGACCAAGGATCAACGGGGCAGGGCGGCGATCATCATGCCCCAGATAGGCGTGCATGTCTGACCCGCAAATCCCCACCGCATCAATGCGGATCACGTGTTCACCGGGCTGCGGTTCCGGATCCGGCATGTCGCGATAGGTGAGGGTCTCAACCCCGTCATACACCAAGGCCTTCATTTCGCGGTAAACCCCCCGTCCACCATCAGAACCTGACCGGTGACGTAAGATGACGCGTCCGAACACAGAAACAGCAACGGTCCGTCCATGTCGTCCATCCGACCGTTGCGCTGAATGCAGGTCTGCGCCGCATTGCGGGCCGCGCGATCCGGGTCCGAAAACACGGCCTCGGTCAGTTCGGTCGGGAAAAACCCCGGTCCAATGGCGTTGGCGTTGATGCCATCGCGCGACCATGCTTCGGCCATGGCACGGGTCAGTTGGCCGATCCCGGCCTTGGTTGCGCCATAGGCAATTCCGCCGGGAAACGCGCGGGTGGTCTGCAGGGACGCAAAGTTGACGATCCGGCCCCAGCTTTTGGCTTTCATGGCCGGAACCAGCGCCTGAGACAGGAAAAACGGCGCTGACAGGTTCAGGGCAAGCGTTGTGTCCCAGCCTTCGGGCGTCACATCGTCGGCGGCTTCGCGCGTGTTGATCCCGGCGGCGTGGACCACGATATCGGGGGATCCGAACGGCGCGGTCAAAGCCGCCGTGAGGTCATCCATCGCCGCGCGATCCGCCACATCGGCCACGACATACGCTGCGGCCTCGCCAATTTCCGTGCACAGATCGGCCAGCGCATCTCTGCGCCGGGCGACGCCAACCACCTTCGCCCCTGCCGCCGCCAGTGTCACCGCCGCGCGGCGACCAAGGCCGGAACTGGCCCCGGTGACCACGGCAACGCGCCCGGTCAGGTCAAACAATCGGGCCGTGTCAGCCATCGGCGGTCAGGTCGAAATTCACGCCTGGGAAGTACTTGGCCAGTCGAACATCAGCCGCCCGCGCGTGGCCTTCCATGCCTTCAAGCCGCGAAATCCGCGCCGTTGCTTCGGCCACCGCCCGCGACCCTTCGCGGGTGGCGCGCTGCCAGGTAACGATCTTCATGTATTTGTGCACCGACAGACCGCCGGTATAGCTGGCCGCGCCGGACGTGGGCAGAACATGGTTCGTGCCGGTTGCCTTGTCGCCATAGGACACGGTGGTTTCTTCGCCAAGGAACAGCGATCCGTAACAGGTCAGCCGGTCCAGCCACCAATCCAGATCCTCGGCCTGAACGGTCAGATGCTCGGGCGCGTAATCATCGGAACAGGCGGCCATTTCCTCGCGGTCGCTGCAAACGATCACCTCGGCATAGTCGCGCCACGCGGCGGCGGCGTTCTGGCTGTTCAGCTCGGGCAGGTCGTCGATCAGACCGGGCACCATGTCCATCACGGTCTCGGCCAGCGCGCGATCATCAGTGACCAGCCAGACAGGCGAATTGTAGCCATGCTCGGCCTGGCTCACGAGGTCCGTGGCCACGATATGCGGATCGGCGGTTTTGTCGGCTAGGATCAGGCTGTCGGTCGGTCCAGCGATCATGTCGATGCCGACGCGGCCGAACAGGATGCGCTTGGCTTCGGCGACGAACTGGTTGCCGGGGCCGACAAGGATATTGGCTTTGGGCAAACCGAACAGGCCAAAGGTCATCGCGGCCACGCCCTGCACACCGCCCATCGCCATGATCTTGTCGGCCCCGCAGATATGCGCGGCAAAGACGATGGCCGGCGCCACACCCACGCCGGGGCGGGGTGGGGAACAGGCGGTGATGTGATGACAGCCCGCAACCTTGGCGGTGGTCACCGTCATGATTGCAGACGCGATGTGGCTGTAGCGCCCGCCGGGCACGTAACAGCCCGCCGCATCCACCGGGATCGCCTTTTGCCCGGCAATCATGCCCGGCACGATCTCGACCTCGACATCCGATACCGTTGCTTTCTGCGCTTCGGCGAACCGTTTCACATTGGCATGGGCAAATTCGATATCGCGCTTGAGCTTGTCCGGCACCAAAGCACAGGCCGCTTCGATGTCTTCGGCTGTGAGCAGGACGTTGCCTTCGTATTTGTCGAACTTGGCCGCATAGTCCATCGCCGTTGCGTCGCCGCCCGCCTCGATATCCGCAAGGATTGACTTGACCGTCTCATGCACTTCGGACGCATCCGATTTGGCCGTCAGGGTCGCTTTTTTCAGGTATTCACGTGTCATGTGAGGAAGGTCCTACTTGTAGATATCAGGCAAGAGCGTGGTCGAGATCGACGGGATGTATGCGATCAGAAGCACCACGACAAACATGCAAAGCACAAAGGGAACGGCGTAGACGGCGATCTTGAGGATCGATTCTCCGGTTATTCCCGAAACGACGAAAAGGTTCAGCCCAAGGGGCGGGGTGATAAAGCCGACCCCCAAGGCGGTGATCATCATGATACAGAACTGGATCTCGTTCATGCCGATGTTCTCCGCGAGCGGCAGCAGGATCGGCGCAAGGATCACGATGTTGGGCGTTGTTTCCATCACGCAGCCTGCGGCGATCAGGATGCCGATCATCAGAAGGATCAGGATCCATGGCTCTTCGGTCAGGCTGGTCACGGAGGCCACGAACCCCTGTGGAACGCCCATGATCGCCAGCGCTTCGGCCAGCGGGGCCGAGAATGCGATGATGGGCAGGATCACCCCGTTCACCTTGGCCGAGCTGACCAGCATCGCCGGGAAATCGGCAAAGGACAGGGTGCGCAGAATGAAACCCATGATGATTGTCACAACAACCGCCGTCGCACCGGCTTCGGTTGGGGTCAGACGCCCCGAGAAGATGCCGTAAAAGATGATGCCCGGCACGATAAACGCATACCAGCCGGATTTGAGCGCGCGGACAAGGTTGCCGCCCCATTCGCCCATCGACATGTTGCCGCCGCCTTCATACTTGTAGATGCGGTTCATGATCAGGTTGGTGATCAGGATCGAAACAAGGATGGCCAATCCGGGGATCAGCGCGGCAAGAAACAGCGTGGATGCCGATATGCCCAGCACAAGGCCGATGATGATATAGGCGATCGACGGCGGGATCAGGATGCCGGTACAGGCACCCGCCGCAACCAGCGCACAGGCATAGGGGCGGGGGTAGCCGCTTTCCACAAGCCGCGCGATGGTCATCCGACCCACCGCCGCAGCCCCCGCCGCATCCGATCCCGAGATCGCCGCGAACATGCCACAGACAAGAACGGTGGCGGATCCAAAGCCGCCCTTGGCAAAGCAGGTCAGCGCTTCGGCCACGTCCAGAAACTTGCGCGATAACCCGGTTCGGACCAGAACGTCCCCCGTCAGGATGAACAGCGGCACCGCGGTCAGGGCAAAGGCGTCGATCCCGGAGAACAGCTTTTCGCCCACAAGGCTCAACGGCAGGTCGCCGGACATCAGCAGCATGGTGATGGCCGATGTGCCGATGGCGGCCCAGACCGGGACGGCCAGCGCGATCAGCACAACAAACAGGATCACCGGGGCGTAGAAATCCCAGCCCAGCTCGACTGTTTGGTTCATGGTTTGCCAAAGCATCTCTCAGGCTCCTTAATCAAACAGCTTGTCGCCTTCGTAGACGGGGGTTCCGTCACGAAGAGACCGCACATCGCGCAGCAGGGATTGGATCAAGCGCCAGATCATCAGGGTAAACCCCAACGGCACGGCCATCAGGAACCACACGTTGGAAATGCGTAACCCGTGGGTCACGGACCCGAATTTGTACGAGACGTGTACCGTCTCCAAAGACCAGAAGAGCGCGATGATCGCGACGCCGAACATGACCAGATCGCCAAAGATGTAGAGCAGCGCCTTGGTCCGGGGCCCGAGGTAATGCATCACCACATCTATCCGGATATGCGCACGTTCCTTGACCGCCGCTGCGGCCCCGACCCATGCCAGGTAGATAAAGGAATAGCGGACAATCTCTTCGCCCCAGATCGAGGAGTACGAAAAGACCTCCCGCCGCAGCACTTCGATGGCCATCGTGGCGACCAGCATCACGTAAAACACGAGAAGCAACCAACGCTCGGCATCCCGGTCAATTCGGCGCCAGACAGACATAGCGTGTCCTTTCGGTGCGCATAGATCAGGCGTCACGCGGCTCCGCGCGTTGGGTGTCTATGCTGAGAAGACATGAAAAAGCAGGCGAGCGCGGTATCCCGCGCCCGCCCGTGACGTCATGCGTCGTGGACGTAGTACTTGCCTTGCGTCCCGGCGGCTTCTTCCATTTTGGCAAACGCGTCCATGGAACCGGCCAGTTCAGTTTTGAACTCGTCCCATTCCGCACGCTGATATCCGCCCGCTTCCTTCCATTCGCCAAGCTGATCATCACTGAGCGAGTGGAACTCCACGCCGGCCTTGGCCAGCTCGGCCATGGCATAGGCGCGGGCCGACGGAACCTTGGACAGGTTCTGGTGCGCGGTCATCTCTGACCCCCACATGATGCCTTCCTGAACGTCGGCAGGCATCGAATTGAACCACTCCAGGTTACAGGAATAGACCTGGCTGTCCGGGACCGCCTGCGTGAAGGTCACGTGGCTGAGGATGTCCTTGAAACCGAACACATACAGCGCGCCCACGGACGGATCGAGCGCATCCGCCACGCCTTGCTTGATCGCGGATGGCGTTTCACCCCAGGCAACCGGTGTCGGGTTCGCGCCGACCATGCGGTAGTATTGCTGCAGCATCTTGGAGCCGGGTACGCGGAACTTCACGCCGCTCAGATCGCTTGGGCTCAGAACCGCGCCAGCGCCGCCCTTGCGTACCGCAACAACGCGCGGATCGATGTTGACATAGAACAGGGCTTTGAACCCCGCAGCCTCGACCTTCGGGTGCACTTCGGTGTTCCAGAAGTCGGAATTCACAAGGTTTGTGAAGCGCTGATTGGACCCGCAAAGATACGGCATGTTGATCAGGTCAACTGTGGATGCAAACGGTGCGAAATTGGCCAGCGAATGCTGCGCGGCCTGAATTGTGCCACCCTGAACCGCCTGAACCAGCGCACCCCCTGCGCCAAGCTGACCACCGGGGGCCAGTTTCACGTAAACCTTGCCGTTGGTTGCGTTCTGGATGTTTTCCTTGAGATCCAGTTGCATGATCGGATAGCTGCGCGACGCACCAAGCACGTAGGCGGTTGCGATCACCATGGTGTGCTCGGCAGCCTGTTCGCGCTCCCGCTCTTCGTTTGCGGATTGTGCTGCTGCTTCTGACGACCAGAGCAGACCACCCGCGCCAGCGACCACAGCTGCGGTAAAGCCACCCGTGCTCATTACTTTCAGAAAATTGCGGCGCTCGATGGACTCGAGCTCTTTGCGATCATCAGTCATTTGGTCTCCTCCCAATGGACCTTCAGCCACCGTTTTTTTTGTTCCGGTCAGCCTCTTTTCGAAGAATCGCCACGACGAACAGGATCGAAGCAGCGAACAGAACCAGCATTTCGCCAACGTCTCCCAGGAAGGCTGAATTGGACATCGCACCAAGCGCAACATTGGCGAAATAAACGACAAAGACGACAAGTGAAGCGATCAAAAACATCCCGAACCCCCGAAAGCGGATAATGATTCTGACCTCAGTGTAAGCGCTTACATTTGAATCTTGCAAGCGCTTACATTTTCGTCGCACTTCCTTACACTGATGTTCATGCTAACCTGCGAGTGACGGATTTGAACAAAAGGCCCTTGATGTCAGACATGCGATCTGTTCCGACATTGGACGATGTTGCACGCACTGCAGGTGTGTCGACAGCGACGGTGTCGCGGTGTCTGAATTCACCGGACCGGGTGGTCGAAGGCACCCGCATCCGCGTGATGAATGCCGTGGAACAGCTTGGGTATACACCCAATTTCGGCGCACGCGTGATGGCGGCAAAGCGCACCTTTACCATCGGTGCGATTATCCCGACCATGGAAAACGCGATCTTCGCGCGGGGGCTTCAGGCGTTTCAGGAAGAACTGCACACGCGGGGGTACACGCTTCTGGTGTCCAGTTCCGCCTATCAACCCAAGATCGAGGAAGAACAGATCCGCGCATTGGTGGCGCGCGGGGCGGACGGGCTGCTTTTGATCGGCCATGACCGCGACCCGGCGCTGTATCGGTACCTGCAACGTCAGGGCGTTCCGTCGCTGTCGGCCTGGGTCTATGATCCGGATAGCGATCAGCCCACCGTTGGGTTCGACAATCGCGCCTCGATGTGTGCCCTGACCGAAACGGTGACATCACTAGGCCACCGCAAGATCGCGGTGATTTCGGGTATCACCGAAGGCAATGATCGCGCGCGGGCACGGCTTGAGGGCATTCGGGACGGGTTGCGCAAGGCGGCGATCCCGCTTGAGACGCTGACCGTCATTGAAACCCCCTACGAGATCGAAAACGGCGCTGTGGCCTGCGAAACGCTGATGAAAGGGGCCGACCGGCCCACCGCGATCATGTGCGGCAATGACGTGCTGGCTGTTGGGGCAATGCGCAAGGTGCGCGAACTTGGGCTGTCTGTCCCCGACGATGTGTCGATCACCGGGTTTGACGATATCGAGCTGGCGCGCATCGTGAATCCGCCTTTGACTACCGTTCACGTCCCGCATCGTGACATGGGCAAACGCGCGGCGGCGGCGTTGATCGACATGGTAGAAAAACGCAGTTCGGGCGGTGCGATTGAATTGCAAAGCTCGCTGCGCCTGCGCGAGTCGCTCAAAGCGATCCCGCGCTGACGGCCGCCGTCGACACGTCGACCATCTCGCGTTACCACCGCGATCATTCCGTGATTTGAAAGACACCACCCGTGGCACACATCTCTGATCAATCGCGCGCATTGATGATCCAGGGCACAGGGTCGAATGTGGGCAAGTCCATGCTCGTGGCCGGACTGTGCCGCGCCGCCTTGCGCCGAGGGCTGTCGGTGGCCCCGTTCAAGCCCCAGAACATGTCAAACAATGCGGCCGTCACAGACGATGGCGGCGAAATCGGCCGCGCGCAGGCGCTGCAGGCGCTGGCCTGCGGACGCGCGCCGTCGGTGCACATGAACCCGGTTCTGCTCAAGCCCGAAAGCGACCGGGGATCGCAGGTCGTGGTGCAGGGCAAGGTCAAAGGCTGGCTGGAAGCGCGCAACTTTCGCGAAGATCGGGGCGCGTTGATGGATGTGGTTCTGGACAGCTATCATACGCTTGCCAGGACGGCCGACCTGATCCTGATCGAAGGTGCGGGAAGCCCCGCCGAAGTGAACCTGCGGCGCGGCGACATTGCGAATATGGGCTTCGCCTGTGCCGCAAACGTCCCGGTGATCCTGGCCGGGGATATCGACCGTGGCGGTGTTATCGCGCAGATCGTGGGCACACAGGCGGTGATGACGGCGCAGGACAACGACCGGATTGCGGGGTTCCTGATCAACAAGTTCCGGGGCGATGTGTCCCTGTTCGAAGATGGCTACACCGCGATCGAGGCGCATACCGGCTGGCCGGGGTTCGGTGTCCTGCCATGGTTTGACGCCGCGCATCTATTGCCAGCTGAAGACGCGGTTGACCTGTCGGACGTCAGTACCGGTGAGGGCTACCATGTGGTGTGCCCGATGCTGTCGCGGATTGCCAATTTCGACGATCTTGATCCGCTCAAGGCCGAACCATCGGTGCGCGTGACCATGGTTCCCCCTGGCAAACCGTTGCCCGGCGATGCTGATCTGGTGGTCCTGCCCGGAACCAAGTCGACCCGGGCCGACCTTGCGTTTCTGCGCGCGCAGGGCTGGGACGTGGATATCCAGGCGCATCTCCGGCGTGGGGGGCATGTGCTGGGGATTTGCGGCGGGTATCAGATGCTCGGGACCTGCATAGAAGATCCCGAGGGGTTGGAAGGACCAGCCGGAGTCACGCCGGGGTTGGGGTTGCTGAACGTCACCACCCGCATGCAACCGGCCAAAACCCTGACCCGCGTGACCGCGACACATGTGCCAACGGGTCAGCCGTTTGAGGGCTACGAAATACATATCGGGACAACCGATGGCCCGGACACCACGCGCCCCTTCGCGCGCATCCAGGACATGCCGGATGGGGCGATATCACCGACCGGGCAAGTGATGGGAACCTACCTGCACGGGCTGTTCATGTCCGGCGGGTTCCGACAGGCCTTTCTACAGGCCGCCGGACAGGCCTCCGGAGCCGCCGATTACACGCGGACTGTTGAATCCACGCTGGACGATTTGGCAGAGCATATGGAGGCGCATCTGGATATCGACGGTCTGCTGAACGCGGCCCGGCCCATTGCCGCGCGGTAAGGGGCGGATATCCTTCTACTCAGTGTTTCCAACCCGCGTGCATGGGCTTTCGAAAGCCCATAGCACCCGTGATCAGGCTGCGACCTTCAAAACGATCTTTCCGATATGGGCCGAACTTTCCATCCGCGCATGGGCGGACGCGGCATCACTCAACGCGAATTCGCTGTCCATCACCGGCGCGATCCGACCACTGGCCAGATGCGGCCAGACCTCGGCCTCCAGCGCGCGGGCATAGCGGGCCTTGGCCGCCACGGATTGCGGGCGCAGGGTTGAGCCGGTCAGGGTCAACCGCCGGGTCATCATCTGAACGAAGTTCATCTCGACCTTGGGGCCTTGCAGAAAGGCGATCTGAACAAGGCGGCCATCATCCGCCAAGGTCTTGATGTTGCGCGGGATGTAGCTGCCGCCCACCATGTCCAGGATCAGGTCCGCGCCACCTTCGGTCCGCATCTTTTCAACAAAATCCACGTCGCGGTAATTCCACGCCTGCTCTGCGCCCAGCGTCAGACAGGCCGAACACTTGTCGTCCGACCCGGCGGTCGTGAACACCCGCGCACCGCGCAGCGCGGCCAGTTGGATGGCGGTCGTGCCAATACCCGACGATCCCCCATGCACCAGAAAGCGTTCCCCCGCCTGCAAACCACCGCGTTCGAACACATTTGACCAAACGGTAAAAAATGTCTCGCACAGGGCGGCCGCCTGATCCATGGGCATCCCCTCCGGCACCGGCAGGGCGAGATCGGCAAAGGTCACCGCGTATTCCGCATAGCCGCCACCCGGCAGCAGCGCTGTCACCGTGTCGCCCACCGACCAGCGCGAAACACCCGCGCCAACGGCCGCCACATGGCCCGACGCCTCCAGCCCCGGCAGGGGGGAGGCATCGGGAGGTGGCGCATAGCTGCCCGCGCGCTGCAGCGCGTCCGGGCGGTTCACGCCGGAATAGGCCACTTTGATCAGGATCTGGTCCGGCCCCGGAGTGGGTAAATCCACAGTTACGGGTTTAAGCACCTCCGGCCCGCCGGGGTCCGAGATTTCAATGGCAGTCATCGTGGAGGGCAGGGTCATGGCGGGTCTTTCACATCTGCTGTCGGAGACCTGCATGTTTCGCAGATTGCCACCGGATCGCAAGGGCCGGGAACAGCGTTTCGCGCCGTCGCATTTTTGCCGAACGCGCGTTCCGGTCCGGAGCGGTGGCCGCGAATGGATGATCTTTCAGCTCTGGCAACAGTTGTGACCGTTCCGGTGATGCCCTAATCCTAGGCGCAACTGACACCGACCCAATGGGGGACAGCACTATGACCGACGGACCCGAATACGGCTTCGACACTCTTCAAATCCACGCAGGCGCGCGGCCCGACCCGGCAACGGGGGCGCGGCAGGTGCCGATCTACCAGACCACGGCCTATGTGTTCCGCGATGCGGACCACGCGGCGGCTTTGTTCAACTTGCAGGAAGTGGGCTACATCTATTCCCGCCTGACCAACCCGACCGTCGCTGCGCTTCAGGAACGCGTTGCGACCATGGAAGGCGGTGTGGGGGCGGTGTGCTGTTCCTCGGGGCACGCGGCGCAGATCATGGCACTGTTCCCGCTGATGGGACCGGGCAAGAACATCGTTGTTTCGACGCGCCTTTACGGTGGCACGGTCACCCAGTTCAGCCAGACGATCAAACGCTTCGGCTGGTCGGCGACCTTTGTCGATTTCGATGATCTGGATGCGGTCAAGGCGGCGATTGACGACGACACGCGTGCGGTGTTCTGCGAATCCATCGCCAACCCCGGTGGCTATATCACTGATCTGGATGCGATTTCGGCGATCTCGGACGCTGCGGGCATTCCACTGATCGTGGACAACACATCCGCCACGCCATACCTGTGCCGCCCGATCGAGCATGGCGCCACTTTGGTGGTGCATTCCCTGACCAAATACCTGACCGGCAATGGCACCGTCATGGGCGGCTGCGTGGTGGACAGCGGCAAGTTTGACTGGACTGCGAACGACAAGTTCCCATCGCTGAGCGAACCCGAACCCGCCTATCATGGGCTGAAATTTGCAGAGACCTTTGGTCCGCTCGCCTTCACCTTCCACGGCATCGCGATTGGTCTGCGCGATCTGGGCATGACGCTCAACCCGCAGGCGGCGCACTACACGCTGATGGGGATCGAGACGCTGTCGCTGCGGATGCAGAAGCACGTTGAAAACGCGATGGAGATTGCCGCCTGGCTGGAAACCCATGACGCGGTCGAAGCGGTCACCTATGCCGGGTTGCCGTCGTCGCCCTATAACCACCGGGTTGAAAAGATCTGCCCGAAGGGCGCTGGCGCGTTGTTCACCGTTGCGTTGAAGGGCGGCTACGATGCCTGCACCAAATTTGTCGATTCGCTGGAAATCTTCAGCCATGTCGCCAACCTTGGGGATACCCGCAGTCTTGTGATCCATTCGGCCTCGACCACCCACCGCCAACTGACCCTGGAACAGCAGGTCGCGGCGGGGGCTGCGCCGAACGTGGTGCGGATTTCGATTGGCACCGAAGATCCCGCCGATCTGAAGGCAGATCTGAACAAGGCGTTGAACGCGGTCTGATCCGACGCCGGTACCAAAATACTCGAAAAAGGCCCGGCAGAGCTTTTCTGCCGGGCCTTTTTCGGGTGCGGTCCGCATTTTCGAAAATGCGGCAAGCCCGTTCGAACGGGCTTGGCGCGTGCCTAGAACCGGATGGGTGCCATTACCTCTGGTTCGATCACATCCACGCCGCGCAGGCCGTCCTTCAACACATCCGCGTTTTGTTCCAGCAGCGGGAACGTACGGTAATGGCATGGGATCACGGTCCTAAAGCTGAAATACCGTTTCGCCGCATAAGCTGCCCCGGCCATATCCATGGTAAAGTGACCACCCGCGCTCAGGATGCCGATATCGGGTTTGTAGTAGTCGCCGATCCAATCCATGTCGGCCATGATCGCGGTGTCCCCGGACAGATAGATCGTGTGGCCGTCGCCTTTGATGATGTAGCCGATCTCGGTCCCCATATAGGCGGTGCCCGCATCGGTGCCGGTGGACGACGAATGGGAGGCCGGCACCATCGAGACGCTGACCGCCCCAAGGGTGATCGTGCCGCCCTTGTTAAAGGCGTTGCCTTCCACCGCCCCCAGGCTGACAAGATGCTGGCCAAGCTCGTACATCGCAGAGACCGGCGCCTTGGTTTTCTGCGACACCTCCACGATATCGGTGGTGTGGTCGAAATGCCCGTGGGTCACCAGGATATGCGTCGCCCCCGCGATTGCGGCATCGGGATCATGGCCCTCCAGCATCGGGTTTCCGTTCAGCCACGGGTCAATGAGCAGAACCTGATCCTCGATCTCGATACGAAACGATCCGTGTCCCAGCCAAATGATATTCATCCGCGTATCTCCCCTGCGTCAAATCTGCTGTCAGCGTAACATGCACCGCAAATTCTGGAAGAGCGCAGGCCGAATTTGATCCATGTCAAGTTTTGTTGACGGCTATAGTGTCAGATTAAGTTGACACAATAGGGGAGTCGTCCGATGCGTATTCTGTTTGTCCACCCAAATTACCGCTCGGGCGGGGCAGAGATTGCCGGGACATGGCCCCCGGCCTGGGTTGCGTATCTGTCCGGTCATCTTGGCCAAGCCGGGTTTGACGACATCCATTTCATCGACGCGATGACCGACAATATCGACGACGCGACGTTGGCGCAGCGGATCGAAGAGGTCAAACCCGACGTGGTCGGCGTGACCGCGATTACACCGTCAATTTACCGCGCCGAAGATGTTCTCAAGATCGCGCGCGACGTGGTTCCGGATGCGGTGCGGGTGATGGGCGGGGTGCATGCCACCTTCATGTACAAGCAGGTTCTGTCCGAAGCCCCCTGGATCGACGTGATCGTGCGCGGCGAAGGCGAAGAGATCTGCACCGAATTGATGCTGGCCATCGAAGACGGACGCTGGCCTGCGGACAAGCACAAGATCAAGGGATTGGCCTTTTTTGACGGGGACAAGATCGTTGCGACGCAAGCGGCAAGCACGGTCAAGGACCTGTCCAAGATCAAGCCGGACTGGACGGTTCTGGAATGGGACAAGTATATCTACATCCCGCTGGGCACCCGCGTTGCGATCCCGAACCTTGCGCGCGGCTGTCCGTTCACCTGTTCGTTCTGTTCGCAGTGGAAATTCTGGCGCGACTACCGCGTGCGCGATCCCAAGGACGTTGTCGATGAGATCGAGGATCTGGTCGACAATCACGGGGTCGGGTTCTTTATTCTGGCGGACGAAGAACCGTCGATCAACAAGAAGAAATTCGTCGCCTTCTGTCAGGAACTGATCGACCGCGGTCTGCCGGACCGGGTGAAATGGGGCATCAACACCCGCGTCACCGACATCTACCGCGACCGCGATTTGCTCAAGTTTTACCGCAAGGCCGGGCTGGTGCATGTGTCCTTGGGCACCGAAGCCGCCGCGCAGATGAAACTCGACATCTTCAATAAGGAAACCAAGGTCGAGGAAAACAAGGAAGCAATCCGTCTGCTGCGCGAAGCCGACATTCTGGTGGAGGCGCAGTTTATCGTCGGTCTCGACAACGAAACGCCGGAGACTCTGGAAGAGACCTACAAGATGGCGTGGGACTGGCAGCCTGATCTGGCGAACTGGTCGATGTACACGCCGTGGCCGTTTACGCCCTTGTTTCAGGAGATGAAGGATCAGGTCGAAGTCTTTGATTTCAGTCGCTATAACTTTGTGACGCCCATCATGAAGCCCGCCGCGATGGAGCGGGGGGAACTGCTTGACGGGGTGATGAACAACTACCGGCGCTTTTACATGAAAAAGGCGCTCTTCCATTACCCATGGCGCGGCACGGGGTTCCGGCGTCGGTACTTGCTGGGATGCCTGTATGCCTTCCTGAAAGCCGGGGTCGGACGCACGTTTTATGATCTGGGCAAGGTCGGCTACACCGGGCCGCAATCCAAGAACAAGCTGGATTTCCACTTTGACGAAACCCGCACCATCGCCGAAGCGCAGATGGAAGACTGGGAAGCCTCGGCTGACAAGGCTGCCAAGGCGGCAGAACGCCGGGAGGCCGTGAAAGCGCAGATGAAGGAACGCTCCGCAAGCCGGACGCAGGACTTCAAGATGCCCAACGGGGCCGAAGTGCGCGCCTGTGGTGGTGGCACGCAGCAAATGGAGGATGTCTAGGGACATGCCCTCCGGTGCCCTGATCGGACCGAACGCGGTTCTGCAGCTTCTGCCGCAGATCGAGCGGATCGGCGGAGAGGCGCGCGTGGTTCAGATGCTGGCCGAAGCGGGGATTTTCCATGTCCCGGACGGATCCCAGATGATCCCCGAACGCGACGCGGCACGGTTGCATCAGGTCTTGCGCCGGGACGAACCCGACATGGCTCCGCAATTGGCCACGCAGGCAGGACGCGCGACCGCCGATTACATTCTGGCGCATCGCATTCCCGAAATTGCGCAGTTGCTGCTCAGGATGTTGCCCGCGCCCCTGGCGGCGCGTGCCTTGTCGAAAGCCATCGAAAAACATGCCTGGACCTTTGCGGGCTCAGGCGCGTTTCGCGTTGTGACGCCATGGTGTTTTGAAATTGCGCAGAACCCGATCGTGCGGGGCGAACACAGCGATACGCCGCTTTGTCATTGGCATGCCGCCGTCTTTGCGCGGCTTTATCAGGTGCTGGTGCATCCCAAAAGCATCTGCCGGGAGGTGGCCTGCTGCGCGTTGGACCACGCCCATGCCTGCCGGTTTGAGGTTTTTGTCTCCACTATGCGCTGAGGCGTCATTGCATCGCGAAACCGGGTGACCAGCGGTTTGCCGTTTTTCCGATGCCGATGACTCAACCGTCGCGCCTTGGCCCCGGACACCAGCGGACGGGCGGGGGGAACGGAGGTATTCAGAAGGCCCGCAACACGCGCTTTGGCGTGGGTCGGCAAGGCGCTCACCGCAGAGACGAACAGGGTGGTCCGCGCCTCTGATCCGGGGAACAGGCTTTCTGCGGCATAGCCATTGGCATTCAGAATGTAATGTCCGTCCAAAAGCACATGGATGTAGCGTAGCTCGGTGCCAGCTTCGGGCGCGGCGGGACCGTCTGTCAGGATATCCTTGGCTGGTATCAGCACGTCCGTAGTGCCGAACATGCGCTGCACGATTTTCCCCGACACCATCAGCCGATGTTGGCGGGACACCTGAAGCGGTGGAAATCCGGGCAGGGCCGGCAGGGTTACCGGCCGCAGACGGTCATCGCTGTCCAATTGTGCCTGTGTCACCACCGTTTCAAAAACCCATGCAACAGGTTGCAGCCCGGCGTCGAGTGTCCGCACCAGATCCCGGGCGCGCAAGGTTTCAACAGGGCGAAACCCCGCGTCCGTTTCGATAAACGTGCCGTTTACGAAACAAATCAGCGATCCGGGCGTCGGGACGTCACTGTTGGTAAATCCGGTGGCCAGACGCTGCAGCGAAATGCCATCAATGTCATTGCCGAAATCTTCGCCTGACCCGGATCGGGTTGCGGAGCTTGAAAATCCGGAAAAGCCGGAAGCTGTCGTCGGATCAAGCTGCGGATCGCCATTATACGTGGCCTGAATGTATTCGTCATTGGCCGGGTCATAGACAACAATATTGTCGCCGCCATTGTTGAAGACGTTGCTGCCGAAATTGGCGTCGAAGGCAAGGTTATTGCCGGTCACTGTCGGAAGGCTGCCACCGGATTGCACATCGCGGACCACAACAGCAACAGCGCCAGCCTGCAGGATGGTGCCGGGTGGGAAGGTAAACCAGTTGTCACGGCCCTGATCCCACAGCTCTAACCCGGAAATGTCGATCGCTGCATTCGACGTGTTGACCAGTTCCAGAAACTCGTCCCGCCCACGCGCCACACCGTTGCCATCGGTGTCGTAGTTGTTGGTTGCGCTGTTGGGGTCGACCAGAAACTCGTTGATCGCAATACCGCCAAGCAATGTGTCGGGCATGAGACTGCTCTGATCATCCGGTTTGACTGGGATGGACAGGATACGCGGACAATGTGGCGAATTTTTGGAAAATTGTTTCCAAATCCACTGGCGGTCACGTGATGCGGCAATGACTTGCGTGTGCTGCTGCGCAAAGTTAAACGCAAGCCAACCAAACCAACGTCAGGCTAAAGGGGCACCACCCATGTCCATCGACATAGAAACCGCCGCGCGCGTGGCCAAACTGGCGCGGATCCGCGTCGAAGACGATGCGTTGCCCGCGCTCGCGCAGGAGTTTTCGAACATTCTGGGCTTTATCGAACAGCTGAACGAGGTCGATGTCGACGGGGTTGACCCCATGGTGTCTGTCACGCCGATGCGCCTGAAGCGCCGCGAAGATGGTGTCACCGACGGCAATCAGCAGGCCGCGGTCCTGTCCAACGCGCCCGACGCGCGCGAAGGCTTTTTTGCCGTTCCGAAGGTGGTGGAATAATGACCGATCTGACACGCCTGAAAATTTCCGAGGCCCGCGACGCGCTGCGTGCCGGTGACGTGACCTCGGCAGAGCTGACCGAAGCCTGTCTGACCGTCATTGACGGCGCCGACGCGCTGGGCGCGTTTGTGCACAAAACGCCCGAGGTGGCGATGGGGCAGGCCAAGTCTGCCGATGACCGGATCAAAGCGGGCGACGCGCCGGACCTGTGCGGCATTCCGCTGGGCATCAAGGATCTGTTCTGCACCAAGGGCGTGCCCTCGCAGGCCGCCAGCGCGATCCTGAACGGGTTCAAGCCGGAATATGAAAGCACCGTCACCAGCCAGCTTTTTGATGCGGGCGCGGTGATGCTGGGCAAACTCAACATGGACGAATTCGCCATGGGTTCGTCGAACGAGACCTCGACCTATGGCAACGCGGTCAACCCGTGGCGGCGCGGCAATGACGACACAGCCCTGACCCCCGGCGGGTCCTCGGGTGGCTCGGCCAGCGCGGTTGCGGCGGACCTTTGCCTTGGCGCGACCGGCACCGACACCGGCGGGTCGATCCGCCAGCCTGCGGCCTTTACCGGGATCACTGGGATCAAGCCAACCTACGGGCGCTGTTCGCGTTGGGGCATCGTGGCCTTTGCCTCTAGCCTCGATCAGGCCGGGCCCATGACCAAGGACGTGCGTGATGCCGCGATCATGCTGGAAGCGATGTGCGGGCACGATCCGAAAGACAGCACAAGCGCCGATCTGGCGGTGCCGAATTTCGAGGCGATGCTGACCGGCGACATCAAGGGCAAGACCATCGGCATTCCCCGTGAATACCGCATGGACGGCATGCCCGACGAAATCGAAGCGCTCTGGACCGAAGGGCGCAAGATGCTCGAAGACGCGGGCGCGGTGATGAAAGATATCTCCCTGCCGCACACCAAATACGCGCTGCCCGCCTATTACGTGATTGCCCCGGCTGAGGCGTCCTCGAACCTCGCCCGCTATGACGGTGTGCGCTACGGCCACCGGGCCAAGCTGGCGCAGGGCGACGGCATCACCGAGATGTACGAAAAAACCCGCGCCGAAGGGTTCGGCCCCGAAGTCCAGCGCCGCGTGATGGTGGGCACCTATGTGCTCAGCGCCGGGTTCTACGACGCCTATTACAACCGTGCACGCAAGGTGCGGACGCTCATCAAGAAAGACTTCGAAGACGTGTTCGCCCAGGGCGTCGATGCGATCCTCACACCAGCGACACCATCCGCCGCGTTCGAGCTGGGTAAGGAAGTGACCGACCCGGTCGAGATGTACCTGAACGACGTCTTCACCGTGACCGTGAACCTGGCCGGGCTTCCCGGCATCTCGGTGCCTGCCGGTGTTGATGCACAGGGTCTGCCGCTGGGGCTGCAGCTGATCGGCCGCCCGTGGGAAGAGGGCGATTTGCTGAATACCGCCTATGCGCTTGAACAGGCGGCCGGTTTTGTGGCGAAGCCCGCACGGTGGTGGTAAGCAGCGCCAAAAGAGGCAGGACATGACAGATTTCACCCTATCCTTTCGCAGCATCGCCGGCTGTGCCGTGGCCTTGGTGGTGTCGGCCTGTACATCGTCCATTCCCGACAGCGGCCAGGGCGTCGGCTTTGACCGCTACGACACTTATCAACGCCAGCGGGATGCTGTGCTGGAAGGCCGCGCCGCGCCAACCACCATCGGCGCGCCCCCGGCTGTGACCGGTGCGCCGCTCAGCGCGCTGACACCCGAACAGCAGGCTCAGGCCGAGGCCCGCAACGCCAATTCCGGTGTCGCTCCGGTGCAGGCCTCGCCCAGCAATCCGGCCCCCCGGATCGTGGAAAACGCCGCCGGGATCTCGGGTGAAAACGATTTCGACGCGGTGTCGAATTCCCGGACCATCGAAAGCGACGCGGCACTGATCGCCCAGAACCGCGCCCGCTATCAGATCATCGCGCCCGAGGCGCTGCCGTCGCGGCCCGGCACCAACACACCCAATATCGTGGCCTACGCGCTGCAGACCACCAACCCCAAGGGCGCGCCGATCTACCGTCGGTCGGCCTTTGCCTCGGAAAGCCGCCACCAGCGCGCCTGCGCAGGCTTTGCCTCCTCTGATCTAGCGCAAGAGGCGTTTCTGGCCGCCGGTGGCCCGGACCGGGATCGTCAAAACCTGGACCCGGATGGCGACGGGTTTGCCTGTTCCTGGGATCCGGCTCCGTTCCGCGCGGTGCGCAACTGACGCCGCTCTGGCATCCGTCCCCCAATTGCGGGCCGCGGCGCGATGGTGCCGTGCCCGACCTTGTCGTCTTGCACTATACCGCGATGGATTGCGCCGAACGGGCGCGTGACTGGTTGTGCACCCCCAAAGCAGAGGTGTCCGCGCATTACGTGGTCGGAGCCGATGGCACGGTCTGGCAATTGGTCGACGAGGCCGATCGCGCCTGGCATGCCGGGGCCGGGCGCTGGGGGCCGGTGACCGATGTCAACTCGCGCTCCATAGGGATCGAAATCTCGAATACCGGCACCACACCCTTCGCCGCCGCCCAGATGGACGCGGTCGAGGCATTGCTGTCCGGCATTCTGGCGCGCCACCGCATTCCGCCAGACCGGGTGATTGGCCATTCCGACATGGCACCGGGACGCAAGATCGATCCGGGCCGCAGGTTCGACTGGCAACGGCTGGCACGGCAAGGTCTGTCGATCTGGCCAACGCCCGAAGGCGACGGGTCGTTCACGGACAATGCCAGAACCTTCGGCTACACGGCAGACGTGCCCTGCGAGGTGATCCTGCACAGCATGCGCCTGCGATTTCGCCCCGGCGCAACAGGCCCGCTCGACAGCACCGATCGCGCCTTGATGGCCAATCTGGCCCAACGCTGGCCCGTTGCCGCAACCTGATCTTCTCTGTTTTCCAAATACCTCGGGGTCCGGGGCAGCGCCCCGGCGTTTCCGTCAACGGAAACGCCAAGATGCGTCACCGCATCTTGCCTGCCCTAAGACAGCTCGTAGGGCAAAATCCCGCGCCGATGCGGCTGGATGGTCAGCTTGCGCTCCAGTGGCGGGACCGACCGCTGGTGACAATTGGCGCGTTCGCAAATCCGGCAGGAAATGCCGATCGGCTCAAACGCGGAATCCCGGTTAAGGTCCAACCCGTCCGCATAGACCAGCGCCCCGGCATGCTTGACCTCACATCCCAGCGCAATGGCATAGCGCCGGACCGGCGCGCCAAACCGGCCGCCGGTTTTCGACACGTCGCGCGCCAGCGAAATGTACCGCACCCCATCGGGGGTTTCCGCCAGTTGCCGCAGGAACCGCCCCGGTGTCTCGAAAGCCCGGTGCACGTTCCAAAGCGGACAGGCCCCGCCGAAGCGGGCAAATTGCAGCCGGGTGGCCGAATGCCGCTTGGTGATTGTGCCGGCCTGATCCACCCGCACAAAGAAGAACGGAATCCCCTTGGCCCCCGGGCGTTGCAGCGTCGACAAACGATGGGCCACTTGTTCGATAGAGGCCCCGAACCGCCGCGCCATCAGTTCCAGATCATGCCGGGTGTCATGGGCCGCCTGCAAAAACTGGCCATAGGGCATCACAGCGGCCCCGGCAAAGTAATTGGCCAACCCCAGCCGCGCGATGTCGCGGGCGGCGTCGGATTGGAACCGGCCAAGGTCCAGCGTGGCATCCAGCAATTTGCCGTGACGTGTCAGGGCCAGTTGCAGCATCATCTGGAAGGTCTGGGTTTCCGGCGCGGCCAGCGAGGATAGCGTCAGTTCCTGACGCAGTTCATCGAACCGGCGCAGTTCCGGCATATTGGCAAAGCGCACGTGCAGCCCTTCGGTTTCCAGCCCCCGGATCGCGGCGCGCACGCGGTCTGACCCGGTCAGCTTCGTGGCGACGCGTTCTGCCGCCTTGTCCACCGCGTCGATGTAATTGTCGCAATAATGAAAGAAATCGCGCACTTCTTCCCAGGGCGAAGGCTGCAGCTGCGCACCTTCGCGCCCCAGCGCTTCGTCAAGGGACGCAAGGCGCTCGTGTGTCTGGCGATAGGCGCGGTGCAGTTCGAGAAACGCGCGGGCCAGTCCCGGTGCGTTGGACGCGGTCAGGCGCAGGTCCGCGATGGGCGGGGCGGCATCGGCAAAGACCGGGTCGGCCAGCGCTTCGCGCATGTCCGAGATCATGCGTTCCGCATCACCCTGGCCCAGTTCCGTGACATCGACGCCAAATTCCTGCGCCAGCGCCAGCACCACGGTAGTGGAGAGCGGGCGCTTGTTGTTTTCCATCTGGTTCAGATAGGGCAGGGATACGCCCATCTTGGTGGAAAAATCGCGCTGCGTGATGCCAAGACGCGTGCGGATCTCGCGCAGCTTTGCGCCTGCATAAAGCTTTTGCGTGGCCATGACGTCCCTTTGCAGATTTGCAGTCCCGTGTCAGGAGTTTGCAAATTCACCCGGCGCTGTCCAGCCCTGCCAGTCGCGCCGCGCGCCAGATCACCATCTGGATGGCGATGATCGCGCCGATGGCGGTGGCCAGCATGATCCAGAGCAGCGGCCACGGTCCTGATCCCGGCACCAGCAGGACGCCCGCCAACGCCGACAGCCCCGCGCCGCCGCCCAGCATGATCGCGCCGCCCAAGCCCGATGCGGTGCCCGCCAGATGCGGGCGCACGGACAGCATGCCGGCGGTGGCGTTGGGAATGATCATCCCGTTGCCAAGGCCGACAAAGGTCATGAAGCCGAAAAAGCTCCATTCCGTGCCGTAGCCCAGCCAGAAGACAAGGATCGACAGACAGATCCCGGACGCGTTGATCAGCGATCCCGTAAAGACCATGCGGTTGACGCCGATCCGCGCGGAATAGCGCCCGGTGATGAAATTGCCGAGGAAATACCCGATCGCGGGCGCGCCAAAGAAGATGCCCAGTTCGGCAGGGCTCATGCCGAACACGTCTGTGCCGACAAACGGCGCGCCGCCGAGATAGGCAAAGAACGCCCCGGATGCGAGGCCCGAGGCCAGCGCGTAGCCCCAGAAGCGCGGGCTGGTGAGCAGTTCGGGATATTGCTTGAATTGCTCGGCCAGGCTGAGCCCGCTGGTATGTGCCGTCTCGCCCAGATCCGCCCAAGTGAGCCACAGCATGCCAAGCCCCAGTCCCAGCATCAGCCAGAAATTCGCCTGCCAGCCAAAGATCTGGTCCAGAATGCCGCCAAAGGCCGGACCGATCATGGGCACGACGGCCATGCCCATGGTCACGTAGCCGATCATCGAGGCGGCCTGATCCTGCGGGACGCAATCGCGTACCACGGCGCGGCTGAGGACCATGGCGGTGACGATCACCGCCTGCGCCATGCGGTAAAACAGGAACCAGCCGATGCTGGGCGCGTAGATGCAGCCGATGGTTGCCACGCAGAACCCGGCCATGCCCCACAGGATCACCGGGCGGCGGCCCATTTTGTCCGAGATCGGGCCGATCACCAGTTGCAGCACCGCGTTGACCAGAAGATAGACCGCAACCGACAATTGCATGATGCGGTAGTCCGTCTGGAAATGCGCGGTCATGTTCGGCAGCGAGGGCAGGAAGATGTTCATCACCAACGCCGACAGCCCTGCCAGCAGAATCAGTGTGACAATATGCGGTGGTGTGCGGCGGTCCAGGAATGTGACCTTAGAGGCGTAACTCATATGCCTTCGCTACGCCTGCGGTTGCTGAATGTCCATCTTTGCAGGCGTAACGATACAATTTGCAAATTTGCAAATTGCAGCGCTTATCGTTTTCATGGTTTGCAAATTTGCTGAATAACGCTTGAGCGCTCGCTGCGCTGCAGTATGTTCGCGCGAAAGCTAAAAAGGGACGGTCCATGAAAGATATTCTGCAAGAGCTGGAAACCCGCCGCGATGCCGCCCGGCTGGGGGGTGGTCAAAACCGCATCGACGCGCAGCACGGGCGCGGCAAGCTGACCGCACGCGAACGGGTCGAATTGCTTCTCGATGAGGGCAGCTTTGAAGAATATGACATGTTCGTCACCCATCGCTGCACCGATTTCGGCATGGAGAACAACCGTCCCGCAGGCGACGGCGTGGTCACCGGCTGGGGCACGATCAATGGCCGGATGGTCTATGTCTTCAGTCAGGACTTCACGGTTCTGGGCGGATCGGTATCGGCAACCCACGCGATGAAGATCTGCAAGATCATGGACATGGCGATGCAGAACGGCGCGCCGGTGATCGGGATCAACGATTCCGGTGGCGCGCGCATTCAGGAAGGCGTCGACAGCCTTGCGGGCTATGGCGAGGTGTTCCAGCGCAACATCATGGCGTCCGGCGTCGTGCCGCAGATCAGCGTGATCATGGGGCCCTGCGCGGGCGGGGCGGTGTATTCACCGGCGATGACGGACTTCATCTTCATGGTGAAGGACTCGTCCTACATGTTTGTCACCGGCCCGGACGTGGTGAAGACCGTGACCAATGAACAGGTGACGGCAGAAGAACTGGGCGGGGCGTCAACGCACACGCGCAAGTCATCTGTTGCGGATGGCGCGTTTGAAAATGACGTTGAGGCGCTGGCGGAAGTGCGGCGACTGGTGGATTACCTGCCGCTCAACAACCGTCAGGCAGCCCCAACGCGGCCCTTCTTTGACGATGTGGACCGGGTGGAAAGCTCTCTTGATACGCTGGTGCCGGAAAACCCGAACACCCCCTATGACATGAAAGAACTGATCCTGAAGATCGCCGATGAGGCGGATTTTTACGAGATCCAGGAAGATTTCGCCAAGAACATCATCACCGGGTTTATCCGTCTGGAAGGCCAGACCGTTGGCGTTGTGGCCAACCAGCCGATGGTGCTGGCGGGCGTTCTGGACATCGACTCTGCCCGCAAGGCGGCGCGCTTCGTGCGGTTCTGCGATTGCTTCGGCATTCCGATCCTGACGCTGGTCGATGTGCCCGGCTTCCTGCCGGGGACGTCACAGGAATATAACGGCGTAATCAAGCACGGCGCGAAGCTGCTCTTTGCCTATGGCGAGGCGACGGTGCCGAAGGTGACGGTGATCACCCGCAAATCCTATGGCGGGGCCTATGTGGTGATGGCGTCCAAGCATCTGCGCGCGGATGTGAACTATGCCTGGCCAACGTCCGAGATCGCTGTCATGGGCGCGAAGGGCGCTACCGAGATCATCCACCGCGCCGACCTTGGCGATGCCGACAAGATCGCGGCGCACACGGCGGAGTATGAAGACCGGTTTGCCAACCCGTTCGTGGCGGCGGAACGCGGCTTCATCGACGAGGTGATCCAGCCGCGCAGCACGCGCAAACGGGTGGCCAGGGCCTTTGCGGCGCTGCGGTCCAAGCAGCAAGAGATGCCGTGGAAGAAGCACGACAACATTCCGCTTTGAGGGATGCCGGGCTGAAGCCCGGCCTACGAGTTAGGCACACATGGCACGTAATGGCTGGCATATTTTGCGCGACGGGGACGGTCTGACCTTGGCCCGGCACCTGCCTGCGCGGTTCGATGTGTCGGCTGTGTCGCTGTTTCCGATGTGCCATGCGGGGCGGCTTGCCCAGCAGGTGCGGCAGGACCTGTGGCGGGCGTTGCAGCGGGTGCGGGGCTTTTCCCCGGTTGTGCGGGTGGATCGTCTGGCGGACGGGCTCCGCGTGACAGCCGGCGGCCGGGTGCCGCCATCCGGGCGGTCCGCGGCGATTGTGCGCCGGGTGGAGGATGTGCTGAGTGATCCGCGCGCGCGGGCCCGGTGGGTGAACTGGGCGCAAGCGGGGCCGCAAGGGTGATGCGGTGGTCGGTTGCAGCGGTGGCGCTTTTTGTGGCGCAAAGCGTCAGTGCTGACGACCTGACCGTGCCGTCAGGCCAGCCGGTTCGCTTTCTGGAGATGCTCTGGGACAGGCCCGGAGGAGGGCTGGTTTATCGCTTTCGCTTTGTCGCGCCCGAGATCGGGGACGCGGGGCGGGAATACGAGGATGTGGAGATCGACATGCAGCATTTGTGCCAGACATTCGCGCTTGATCGGATCGCGCAGACCGGCCCCAAGCCAAGCCAGATCGTGATTTCGCTGAGCCAGACCGAGACCGAATTCGGCGAAGCCACCCCCGATGTCACCCAGTTTTTCGAGGCGTATCGCGTCGAGGATGAAACCTGCATCTTGGAGTTTTTTTGATGGCTCTACAACATGTTGCGTATCGGACCGGCGGGTCGCGCGGGGTTGAGTCTTTTGAGACACAACCCGCTCATCTGTCTGTCTGTGGATATCTTTTCGCGGCAATTTCGCGGTATTCTGCCCGCGACTGCACCCAAGCAGTCATTACCTCGAACCGAGGACAGGCAGGGCCATCAGGTCTTGTTGGGTCCTTTGAACCTGACAGGAGAACAAGATGTCCAAGAGCATCAAGCTTCTTGCCGCGGTCGGTCTTCTTGCAGCGGTTGCTGCATGTGGACAAAAACAGGCCGAAGAAGAGTTTGTGGTCATTGATCCGGAGCCGATCAGCTACGAGCCCAAACACACCGGCAAATACAAGTAAACTTTTAACGGGGCGGGCACCGTCCGCCCCCTTTCCCCGCGCGATGCGCATGGAGGTCCCATGCTGAAACATCGCGGGTTCCCCGGGCGGCTTCCGGGTACGGATTTCCAGTTTGTCATTCGCAGGCCAAACCCCAAGGGGGTGACGGCCATTGTGCGCCGCGAACGCTACCGCGACCGGCGTCCCCCGGACAAGCGCGCGGATGCGGCGTTCATGGGGGCGCTGTGGCGGCATTTCGGGACCGAACCGTTCGAGCGGGGCAATCTGGATGCCGGGCGGCTGAGCTGGCTGTTCGGACGCGAGGTGCTGCCCTATGACGATCCGTTTGATCCCGAAAGCTACGAGTCGCTGCTGATTATCGACGAAACCGCGGCGCGCGCGGCCTTCCCAGACGCCTTTGACGGTGGGGAATGGGCATGATGTCGCTTACGCAGGGTCAATTTGCGCGGGAAAAGGCCGATACCTTGGGTTGTATCGTGTCTGCGATTGACGCGTCACGCGGTTCTGACACTGTGGATATGTTCCTAGTGACACGGCGTTGGCAGATTGCGCCGTATGTTCACCGTTACCCTTCCCCTGTCGGGCGCCTTGGTCACACCCCATGCCAAGCGCCCGACATTTTTTATTCCGGATCAAGATGTTACGAGATTGGGCGGGGATCTGCCCAAAAAGCCTCTTCGCGCGGCTGTGACTGGAACCCGGAGCCGATCCGGGGTGTTGATATGTCTCAGGCAACGAAAAGCGAAGGAGCAGAGACATGGGCCGATCAACAAGCAGAACGAGATGCGTCCTGTCGGTATGTGCGCTGTTTGGCCTGTCGGCCTGCGGCGACACGTTGGGCGAACAGGCGCTTCTGGGTGGCGCAGCCGGCGCAGGGACAGCCGTTGCAACCGGGGGCGACCCGCTCACCGGGGCGGCGCTTGGCGGGGCGGCGAATGTCGCCTATTGCCAGACCTACCCGGAACGCTGCTGACACTGACATAACACCCCACTCACGGATTCTGACCGCTGAGGCCCTGCGCCTTGGCGGTCTTTTTTATGCCATCGCTGCGGGCGCTGTCCCGAGCCAAGAAAAGACTGACGGAAAGGGACTGACATGTTCGACAAGATCCTGATTGCCAACCGGGGCGAAATTGCCTGCCGGGTGATCAAAACGGCCCGCAAGATGGGTATCAAGACGGTGGCGATCTATTCGGATGCAGACAAGAACGCGCTGCATGTCGAAATGGCGGACGAGGCGGTGCATATCGGCCCGCCGCCTGCCAACCAGTCCTATATCGTCATCGACAAGGTGATGGACGCGATCAAGCAGACCGGCGCACAGGCGGTGCATCCGGGCTATGGTTTCCTGTCGGAGAACCCGAAATTCGCCGAAGCGCTTGAAGCCGCTGGCGTGGCGTTTATCGGACCGCCTGTGAAAGCGATCGAGGCGATGGGGGACAAGATCACCTCGAAGAAAATCGCGCAGGAGGCGAACGTGTCCACCGTGCCCGGCTATATGGGCCTGATCGAGGACGCCGAAGAGGCGGTGAAGATCTCGAACGAGGTTGGCTATCCGGTGATGATCAAGGCCTCTGCCGGTGGCGGTGGCAAGGGCATGCGGATCGCGTGGAACGATGACGAGGCGCGGGAAGGCTTCCAGTCGTCCAAGAACGAGGCGGCGTCATCCTTTGGGGATGACCGAATTTTTATCGAAAAATTCGTGACCCAGCCGCGGCACATCGAAATCCAGGTGCTGTGCGATGCGCATGGCAACGGGATTTACTTGAACGAACGCGAATGTTCGATCCAGCGCCGGAACCAGAAGGTGGTCGAGGAAGCCCCCAGCCCGTTCCTGGATGAAGCGACACGCAAGGCAATGGGCGACCAGTCGGTCGCGTTGGCCAAGGCGGTGGGCTATGCCAGCGCGGGCACGGTGGAGTTCATCGTCGATGGCGACAAGAACTTCTATTTCCTTGAGATGAACACACGTCTGCAGGTGGAACACCCTGTCACCGAACTGATCACTGGCGTTGATCTGGTCGAACAGATGATCCGTGTCGCCAATGGCGAGCCGCTGTCGATCACGCAGGATGATGTCAAGATCAACGGCTGGGCGATTGAGAACCGGCTCTATGCCGAAGACCCGTATCGCAACTTCCTGCCGTCCATCGGGCGTCTGACCCGCTACCGCCCACCCGCCGAGGGACCATTGGGGGACGGCATCGTGCGCAATGATACCGGCGTCTTTGAGGGCGGCGAGATCAGCATGTATTACGACCCGATGATCGCGAAACTGTGCACCTGGGGTCCGACGCGCGACGCGGCGATCGAGACGATGCGCAACGCGCTCGACAGTTTCGAGGTCGAGGGCATCGGACACAACCTGCCGTTTGTGGCGGCTGTGATGGATCATCCGAAGTTCATCTCGGGCGACATGACAACCGCGTTTATCGAAGAGGAATACCCGGACGGGTTTGCTGGCGTCACGCTGGACGATACCAACCTGCGCCGCGTGGCGGCGTCATGTGCGGCGATGAACCGGGTGGCGGAAATCCGGCGCGCGCGCATTTCCGGCACGCTCGACAACCACGAACGTCATGTTGGCGAAGACTGGAACGTCGCGCTGCAGGGGCATGATTTCGACGTGACGATTGCGGCCGATCACGAAGGCTCGACCGTGCGATTTGCGGATGGCGCAGAGCTGCGTGTTCAGGGCGATTGGACACCGGGCGATCAACTGGCCCACATGAGCGTGGATGGCGATCCGCTGGTGATGAAAGTGGGCAAGATCTCGGGCGGGTTCCGGATCCGCACACGTGGCGCGGAAATCAAGGTGCATGTGCGCAGCCCGCGTCAGGCCGAACTGGCCCGTTTGATGCCCGAAAAGCTGCCGCCGGATACCTCCAAGATGTTGCTGTGTCCGATGCCCGGCCTGATCGTGAAGGTCGATGTCGAGGTCGGCGACGAGGTTCAGGAAGGGCAGGCGCTATGTACCGTTGAGGCGATGAAGATGGAGAACATCCTGCGCGCCGAACGCAAAGGCACCGTGTCCAAGATCAACGCGGCGGCGGGCGACAGTCTGGCCGTGGATGACGTGATCATGGAGTTCGAATAAGCGTCATGGAGACGACCAGCCCGCTTGCTGATCCACGATTGGGAGCCGCGCTTGTCGGGGCTCTTGTGGTGGCGTTGGGCTGGTTCGTGTCTGGCTACCGGGAACGGCGGCGGGATCGTCGCAGGCGGGCCGAACGCAGCATTGACGTGCAGACAGCGCTGGCGGCGGAAATTCAGCACTACGTGGATATCCTTGGCAATCCGGCCTTTGATCTGGACGAAGCCTGGCGCGACATGGTTGCGCAGATGGACGCGGATGACAGCTATGTGCCGCTGATTCCAAGCGAACGGAATGACACGATGTTCCAATCCATCCTGCCGGATGTGCAGATCCTGCCGGAACCGGTGATCCGGCCCGTGGTGCGGTACTACAATCAGGTGTTTGCCATCGAAGCGATGATCGAGGATCTGCGTTCTGAGCATTTTCGCGCCGAGGCAACGCCGCAGTTACAGCGCATCCGGATGTACACGGATTACATCTCGATGAAGAAAGAAGCGTTGGAGTTGGGGCGTCAGGCGTGTGCGGTGCTGGATGACAGCTTGAACCGCCGTCCGATCAATAGCCCGGGCGCGGCCCGGTCTGACCAGTGATCGGGGGTTTGTGTTTGACTGGCTTGTTCGACATATCGAAACCTCCGGTTCGTGGCCCCGTTTGGCACCACAGCCTTAATATAGGGTATCGCGCGGGGCCGCGCAACGTTCCGGCCTACAGGCCCGATGCGCGGCGGTCGCGGACTTCCTGTTGCCGGGTGGGCATTTTGTCGATGGTCCGGGTGAGTTCCCGCACGCTCCAGGGCAGCGGTTTTCGCAGTTTCACCTGCCCGTCCTTGCCAATCAGCGCCAGCATGAAGCCACGCGGCCGCAACTTCGTGCGCAACGCGTTGGCGGCGGCAGGATCGGTGTCGGTGATCACGATGACGTCGCGCTCTTCCAATTGGTCAAGTTCGCGGGTCAGCAATTGCATTTGCTGGACATATCGCGGGTCTGCCGCGGTGTCGGCAAACACCACCACCGGGCGTTTGAGCCATTGGAAGTCTTCAAGGGACACGTCCGAGGACGCAACGATCATCCCGGCCAACGGGTCGGGCGCGTTGGCGGTGTCATCAGTGGCCCAGACCGCGATTGGCAGGGCCAAGGCGGCAAGGGCAAGAGGGACTGTTAAAACTTTGTTCATATGCAAAGACATAGTGTGCCGGTTCCCCAAAGCGAAGAGGCGCACTGGCGCAGGCCAAGAAAATTTTAGCGTTAATCCCTTTGTCATAAAGGGGGCGTCATGATGCCGATCCGGAGACATATCCCGGGTCTTGCCGGGGCCCGGCCAGGGCAAGGCAGGGCATTATATGGACGTGATTTTGCATCTTGGGGCGCATCGCACCGGGTCGAGTTCGTTTCAGGACTACATGACGCGGTTTGGATCGGATCAGGTGGCGTTCTGGGGGCCACGCGTGACGCGCGGTGGCCTGTTCGACGGGGTGCATGGCTGCCCGGTTGGCACGCGGCCACGGATCCGGGCCAAGGGGCGCATCGCCGTGCAGCTTGCGCGCGTTGCGGCCACCGGGGCCAAGGCGCTGGTGATCAGCGATGCAAACATGATCGGGGCGCTGCGCACCAACCTGCGATGCGCCACGCTCTATCCGGAAATCGGCACGCGTATGGCACGGCTGTGCGATGCGTTTGGCGGGCGGATCAGCCGGGTGTCGATACAGATACGCACGCTGGACAGCTATTGGACATCGGCTCTGGCCTTCGGGCTGATGCGCGGGATTGCGCAGCCCGATGCGGCGGCCCGGGCGCGCTTGGTTGCGTCCGACCGGCGGTGGCGGGATGTCATCACCGATCTGGCCTGCGCCGTGCCCGATGTGCCGATCATCGTGACGGCGTTCGAACATCACGTGCAACGGCCCGACCAACTGGCGGATTTGCTGACCGGGTGCCGCATGGCGCCCATGCCGGCACAGGGCATCTGGACCAACCGTCACCCGGACGCGCGGCGTGTGCGCGCCTGTCTGGACATGTTGGACATCCCCAATGCCGACGCCCTGTTCGACCCGGATGGGCATTGGCAGCCGTTTTCACCCACACACCGCCAGACCCTGCGCGCCCGAACAGCCGCGGATCTGGCGTGGTTGCGCGCCGGGGCCGAAGGGCTGGCGCATTTTCAGGACCATCAGGCGTTCGACCCCGCCATCAGAGCGGGGCAACGTCAGACGCACATCAGAGGATCAGAGGACAATGACAGCCAAAACAGACACATGGCGCGCCCTTGCTGAGAAGGAACTGCGCGGACGTCCGCTGGACGATTTGACTTGGAACACGCTGGAAGGGATCGCGGTCAAGCCACTCTACACCGCAGAAGATATTGCGGACCTGCCGCATCTGGGCACGATCCCGGGGGAAGCGCCGTTCACGCGGGGGGTGAAGGCCACGATGTATGCCGGGCGGCCTTGGACGATTCGTCAATATGCCGGGTTTTCCACCGCCGAGGCGTCGAACGCGTTTTACCGCAAGAACCTTGCGGCGGGACAGCAGGGCGTGTCGGTCGCCTTCGATCTGGCGACGCACCGGGGCTATGACAGCGATCACGAGCGGGTGGTGGGCGATGTTGGCAAGGCCGGTGTGGCGATTGATTCCGTTGAGGATATGAAGATCCTGTTTGACGGCATCCCGCTGGACAAGGTGTCCGTGTCGATGACGATGAACGGCGCGGTTATTCCGATCCTGGCGAATTTCATTGTTGCCGGGGAAGAGCAGGGCGTGGATCGTGCGCTGCTGTCGGGGACCATTCAGAACGACATTCTGAAAGAGTTCATGGTCCGCAACACCTACGTGTACCCGCCAGAGCCGTCGATGCGGATCATCGCAGATATCATTGAATACACGTCGAACGAGATGCCGAAGTTCAACTCGATCTCGATCTCGGGCTATCACATGCAGGAGGCGGGCGCGAACCTTGTGCAGGAGCTGGCCTACACGCTGGCGGACGGCAAGGAATACGTGAAAACCGCGATGGATCGTGGGATGGACGTGGACAAGTTCGCCGGGCGGTTGTCGTTCTTCTTTGCAATCGGCAAAAACTTCTTCATGGAAGCGGCCAAGCTGCGCGCGGCGCGGATGCTCTGGTATCGGATCATGGACGATCTGGGCGCGAAGAATGACCGCTCCAAGATGTTGCGGACGCATTGTCAGACCTCGGGTGTCAGCCTCGCTGAGCAGGACCCGTATAACAACGTGATCCGCACCGCTTATGAAGCGATGAGCGCGGTGCTGGGTGGCACGCAGTCGCTGCACACCAACGCGCTGGACGAGGCGATTGCGCTGCCAACTGAATTCTCTGCACGCATTGCGCGGAATACGCAGCTGATTTTGCAGGAAGAAACCGGCGTGACCAACGTGGTCGATCCGCTGGCGGGTTCCTACTACGTCGAAAAGCTGACCCATGATCTGGCTGAGGAAGCCTGGAAGCTGATCGAGGAAGTAGACGAGATGGGCGGCATGACCAAGGCGGTGGCCTCGGGCATGCCCAAGCTGCGCATCGAAGAGGCGGCTGCGACGCGTCAGGCCCTGATTGATCGAGGGGAGGATGTGATTGTTGGGGTGAATAAGTACCGTCTTGAGAAGGAAGACGACCTCGACATTCTGGACGTCGACAACGTGGCAGTCCGCGAGTCGCAGGTGGCGCGGTTGACGCAGATCCGCGCGACGCGCGACCAGGCGGCCTGCGATGCGGCGTTGGCAAAACTGGAACGGTGCGCCGCGGAAGGTGGCAATCTATTGGAAGCCGCGGTGGACGCATCCCGTGCCCGCGCATCGGTCGGGGAGATCAGCATGTCCATGGAAAAAGTGTTCGGGCGTCACCGGGCAGAAGTCAAAACGCTCGCCGGTGTCTATGGGGCCGCCTACGAAGGAGATGAAGGCTTCGCTGCCATCCAACGCGCGGTCGAAGGGTTTGCCGAAGACGAGGGCCGCCGCCCCCGGATGCTGGTCGTCAAGATGGGGCAGGACGGACATGACCGGGGCGCCAAGGTGATTGCCACGGCGTTTGCCGATATCGGGTTTGACGTGGATGTGGGGCCGCTGTTCCAGACACCGGCCGAGGCCGCCCAGGACGCGATCGACAATGATGTGCATGTGATTGGCATCTCCAGCCAGGCGGCGGGTCACAAAACGCTGGCCCCTGAACTGGTGAAAGAGCTGAAAGCCCAGGGCGCGGGGGATATTCTGGTCATCTGCGGCGGCGTGATCCCGCAGCAGGATTACCAGTTCCTCTATGATGCGGGAGTGAAGGCGATCTTTGGGCCGGGCACCAACATTCCGGATGCAGCGCAGGACATCTTGCGCCTTATCCGCGAAGCACGCGGCTGATACGATAGCGCGGCGAACGCGTCGACGCGTTCGTCGTTTTCCGTTGACGGAAAACGCAGCTTTGGCAGAAGGGGCGTGCCGATGTTCACCTTGGATCACATCGCGGTTGCCGGTGAAACACTGGCGGACGCGGTCACGCATAGCGAAACTGCGCTGGGGATTGACCTGGGTCCGGGGGGGCAGCACACGCATTATGCCACGCATAACCGGTTGCTGGGCCTTGCGGACGGGCTTTATTTCGAAGCCATCGCAACGGACCCGGCACAGCCTAAACCCGCCTATCCGCGCTGGTTTGGTCTTGACCGGTTCCAAGGGGCGGCGCGGCTCGACAAGTGGATCCTGCGCTGTGAGGACATATCCGCGGCCTTGAAGGCGTTCCCGGATCTGGGAGAGCCGGTTCACCTGTCGCGTGGGGATGTGCGCTGGACGATGATTGTGCCTGATGACGGGTGCTTGCCCTTTGACGGGCTGTTTCCGGCGATCATCCAATGGCATACGTCCAACCCGCCGGGGAAGAGCCTGCCACCGACTGACCTGCGCTTGACGTCGCTTGTGGTGACCCATCGCGAGGCCGCGCTTTTAGCGGATCGCCTGTCGCCGTATTTCACCGATGCGCGGGTCCGGTTCCAGCCCGGCACGCCGCCGGGTTTGCGGGCAGAGTTCGAGACATCGGGCGGGCTGCGGCGATTGCGATGATCATCCGGCAGGCAAAACCCGAAGATGCCGGGGCAATTGCGGACATCGTCAACGAGATCGTCGATGCGACCACCATCACCTTTACGACATGTCGCAAGCCCGCGCAGGATATCCTGGCAGACATTGACGCCCGGGGACCGGCGTTCGTGGTGGCCGCGGAAGCGGACCGCGTGTTGGGCTTTGCCACCTATTTCGCGTTCCGGTCCGGCCCGGGATATGCGCAGGTGAAAGAGCACTCGATCGTGCTTGCGCCACCGGCGCGTGGGTGGGGGCTCGGGCGCCGCCTGATGGCGCATCTGGAAGACGTGGCACGCGCCGAAGGCGTTCATGCGTTGATTGCAGGTGTGAGCGGTGAGAACGCCGACGGGATTGCGTTTCACGCGGCCCTGGGGTTCCGCGAGGTGGGCCGTCTGCCCGAGGTTGGTCACAAGTTTGGCCGGTGGTTGGATCTGGTTTTGATGCAAAAGCTTCTGTGATGCCGCACTGACAAACCCGGCGGCGTCCTTTAAACTGCATGACATGTCGATCTGGACCCGTATCACCGACGCCGTTGCCGCATTGGCCAATGGCGAAAGCCTGTCGCAGGTGTTTGACCGCCTGCGGACGCCGCCTGAAAAGACGGTGGCCTTTACCATTGCGGTGATTGCCTTGTCGGCAAAGATGGCCAAGGCGGACGGGCGGGTGACCCGGGACGAAGTCATGGCGTTTCGTGAGGTTTTCAATATCTCCCCCGAGGATGAGGCCGGCGCGGCCCGGGTGTTCAATCTGGCGCGTCAGGACGTGGCGGGGTTCGAAGATTATGCGCGGCGCATCCGTGCGATGTTCCGGGAGGATCATGGAACCTTGTGTGACCTGATGGAAGGGCTGTTCCATATCGCCATGGCCGACGGCACCTATCATCCCGGCGAAGACGCGTTCCTGCTTGAGGTGGCCGAGATTTTCGAGTTGCCCGAAGGATCGTTCCGGCGGTTGAAATCGCGCTTTGTACCCGATGCAGAGCCGGACCCGTTTGACGTTCTGGGCGTGTCTGCGGATATGTCGCTGGATGACATTCGCGGGGTTTGGCGCAAGCTGGTGCGGGACAGTCATCCGGACGTGATGATCGCCCGTGGGGTGCCCGAGGAAGCGGTAAAACTGTCGGAAAAACGCCTGATTGCCATCAATCGCGCATGGGAAGAGATCTCGGCCCGAGAACCCGCGTGATGCGGATCGCAACCTACAATGTCGAATGGTTCGATGCGCTGTTTGACGATGCCGGGCAGGTGCTGGTCTCTGATGCGTGGTCCGCGCGGTACAACATCACCAAGGCCATGCAGCTTGAAGCATTGGGCATCGTGTTTACGGCGCTGGATGCGGATGCGGTGATGGTGATCGAGGCCCCTGATACCAGCCGGTCACGGGACACGGTGCGCGCGCTGGAAGCGTTTGCCGCGGCATTTGATCTGCGCGCCCGCACCGCGCTGATGGGGTTTTCCAATGACACGCAGCAGGAAATTGCGCTGCTTTATGATCCTGACATTTGCGATGCCGTGCATGATCCGCGCGGGCCTGCGCCCTTGGTGGGAACACCGCCAAGCGAGGGGGCGCCGCGGTTTGACGGGACGTTTCGCATCGACCTCGACATAGATGCGACCGAGGACAAGGTGGTCTTTTCCAAACCGCCTTTGGAGGTGGCGCTGACGCATAAAGCATCTGGTCAGACGCTGCGGTTGATCGGGGCGCATCTCAAATCGAAAGCGCCGCATGGGGCGACGTCCCGGGACGAGGTGATGCGGTTGTCGATTGCCAACCGGCGCAAGCAGTTGGCGCAGGCCATCTGGGTGCGGACGCGGGTTGAGGAGCATCTTGCGGCGGGCGATCCGTTGATTGTTCTGGGGGATCTGAACGACGGTCCGGGGCTTGATGAATACGAGAACCTGTTTGGCCGCAGTTCGGTCGAGATCATCCTGGGGGAGGACGATACCGCGTTATACGATCCCAACGCTGCGCGAGCTTTGGCGCGCCGGATTGGACCGCAACCGACCAGCGCGCGGTTCTATATCTCGAAGGAAGATCGGTACCTGCAGGCCTTGCTGGATTACGTGATGGTGTCGAAAGACCTACGGCCCAAGGCGCGGCGCTGGCGGATTTGGCATCCGTTTGATGACCCGGTGTGTTGGCGCACGCAGGAACTGAGGGACGCGCTGTTGACGGCGTCTGATCATTTCCCGGTGACGCTGGATCTGGAACTGACGTGAAATCGGGCGACGGATGCCTTATATTGAGGGTATGAAACACGTTGCCGCTGCCGCCTTATCAATGTCCCTCGTCGCCAGCCCAAGCTGGGCGGAGGAGGGCACGAGCCTGATGGAAGAGGGCGCAAAGCTCTTTTTCCGGGGATTGATGGAAGAAATGGAACCCGCGCTGAAAGAGCTTGAAGGCCTCGCCGAAGAGATCGAGCCGACCTTGCAGGAGTTCGTTGACGGGATCGGCCCGACGCTGAAAGCCTTGCTGGACGAGGTCGAGGATTGGTCGGCCTATGAACCGCCCGTGGTGTTGCCCAACGGGGATATTCTGCTCAAGCGCAAACCGGACATGCCATCACCCGATGCGTTGCCAGCACCGGGTGACGGAGAGATTGATATCTGAGTTTACTCGGCCGGGTGCGCGATGGGCGCGGGGCGGGCCGGGGTGCGGGTCAATACGGCGTTGGTGAGAAACGCACCCGCAGCGATGGCTGAGATGGCCAGCAGCGCTGCGATTGAAAGCGTCGGCACACCGGCCAGACCGGCGCCGACTGTGCAACCTCCGGCGAGAACGCCGCCCACGCCCATCAGGGCCGCACCGCTGGCGTAGCGGCCGGTTTCGGAGGGTGCCGAAAAGGACTGCCAGTGGAAGCTGCCGAAAACAACGGATGTGACAAGCGCGCCAAGGATCACGCCGCCAATCAGACCGACGCCGAAATTGGCCGGAATCGAGGTTGAGGCGATGGTCCAGAACAGCGTGTCCGCAAACGGCGCTGTGAACGACAGGCTTTGCAGCGCGACCGGGTCAAAATCGTCATAGAGCACGAAGCCCGTGCCGATCCAGCCAGCGGGCACCAGCAGACCGATCAATGCGGCCATGATCAAGGTCGAGACCTTGTTGCGGGATGTCAACGCCAGAACAAGCGCTGCGATCACGAACACAGCGGTCCAAAGCACAGCTCCGGCGGGCAGGGCGGCCAAGGAGGCATACTCTCCCAGAGACACCGTCACCGATCCGAGGCTTGTGCGGACAGGGGCCAGCACCCCTTTGAGGGTCGCATGCGCCGTGATGGCAAAGATCAGAAGGACAAAGACCGCGCGCAGGTTGCCGCTGGCGGACAGAACCGTCAGCCGCGAGACACAGCCCCGCGTCAGCACCATCCCCGCCCCGAACAGCAGGCCACCGACAAGGATGGCCAGCCACGGCAGGTCTGCCGCCATGAAGCGATGGTCTTCAAAACCGATAAGTCCGGTGAACACGCCAGCCTGTGTGCCAAGCACGGCCACCGCGAGGGCCGTCATCCAAACGCCAAGTGCCTGACGGCGATCTTCGCCCACTAGGCTGCGGCGGAAACAGAATTTCGTGCGCTCTGCGAGGCCTCCGAACAAAAGGCCAAGGACCAGTGCCAAACCAACGGCGACCTGGGGTGCGGTGAGCGTTTCAAATCCAAATGTCTCGAACATGGCGGACTCCAATGCAGAACAGCGTTCCACATGGCGCAGGGGAGCGGCGCCTGCAAGTGCGGGTCAGGTGTTAGGGGTGGCTATTTCTGGAACAACGTTCTGGAATCAGGCGAAAGCGACGGCTGTCGTTCTTTAGTCCTGTTGCACGGCAGGCGCTGTGTTCACAGGTGATCCGTATCGGATGAAACCGGTCCTTATTTGGACCGGGTTCCCGACATGGCGCATGGAACGAGCGTTTGCGTTATCTGCCGCGAATGCGGGGGTCGAGCGCGTCGCGCAGGCCGTCGCCCAGGTAATTCACGCTGAGCACGGTGAGCGAGATCGCGATCCCGGGCAGGATCACACGTTCGGGGAATTGCTCCATCCGCTGAACGGCATCCGCCAGCATCTTGCCCCATGTCGGGAAATCCGACGGGAACCCGACGCCAAGGAAGCTGAGCGCGGATTCGGTGATGATGGCTGTAGCCAGGCCCAGCGTGGCCGACACCATGATCGGTGACAGGACGTTGGGCAGCAGATGGCGCTGGACGATGCGGAACGGGGTGGTGCCGATCGAGCGTGCGGCAAGGATGAATTCGCGCTCTTTCAGGGCCAGAATGTCGCCACGCACGATGCGGGCTGTGGGCATCCAGCTTGTGATGGCGATGATGCCGACAATCAGGAAGAACATGCCGCCTTCGGGCCCAAAGGCTTCGCGCAGGGGCTGGCGGAACAGGGTCACGGCAACCAGCAGAAGCGGCAGGATCGGCAGCGACAGGAACAGGTCGGTCAGGCGCATCAGTGGCCCGTCCAGTTTGCGGGTGAACCCGGCCAGAACACCCACCATCGTCCCGATCAACAGGCTGAGGATCATCGCCGCCCAGCCAACCGCCATGGACGCGCGTCCGCCAGACAGGATCTGGGCAAGCTGGTCACGGCCAAGCTGGTCGGTGCCGAAGGGCCGGTGCCAGCCGACCTTGGCGTTGGAATCCCACAGCGCCGTCCAGATCGGGCGCATGTCCTTGCCGCGGATATCCAGTTTCTGCGGGTCCACCTGCCAGATCCACGGGCCCAGTAGAACGGCCAGCGTGATGAAGAGCAGGAATCCCCCGCCGAACATCGCTCCTTTGTGTTTGCGGAACTGGTCCCAGACGTCTTTCCACTGACTGCGCGGCGGCTCCAGCGGGCCTTTGTCGGCCAGTGCTTCGATGGGGACGGGGGTGGATTGCACGGGCTCAGTCATAGCGGATCCTCGGATCAAGAAGGCCGTAGAGGATATCGGCGATGAGGTTGAAGACAACGATCAGCACGGCGAAGATGAAGGTCAGCGTCATGACCATGGGCAGGTCATTCGCAAACAGCGCCGTGATCAGCAACTGCCCGATCCCGTTCACCTTGAACACATTTTCGGTGATGATCGCGCCGCCAAAGATGGCGGGCACACCAAGGGCAATCACGGTGATCACCGGGATCATCGAATTGCGCAGAACGTGGACCGCGACCACAACTGCTTCGCTCAGCCCCTTGGCGCGGGCGGTGCGCACGTAGTCCTGGTTGAGGTTATCGAGCATCGAGGCGCGCATGTAGCGGCTGATCTGGGCGGTGGTTTGCAGCGCCAGCACCATGACCGGCAGGATCATCTGGTTGAACTGAACCTTGAGGCTGGCCCAGTCGTTGACCACATGCGTGGTGTCATAGATCGACGGGAACCATCCCAACTGGACCGAGAAGATCACGATCAGCAGCGGGCCGGTGAAGAATGGCGGCACGGAAAAGCCGATCATCGTGATGAATGTGCCGGACTGGTCAAAGATCGAATACTGGCGATAGGCGGAATAGATCCCGATGGGCAGCGCAATCAGGATGCCGACGATATAGGACATGCCGACGACCCACAGGGTTTGCGGGATACGCTGGATCACGATGTCCATCACCGGCGACCGGGTCTGCCAGGAGATCACGCGCAGTTCATCGTTGTAGAGGTTGGTGTCCGGCAGCCAACCCAGCAAGGTGCTGGAATTGGTCAGGTAGTCGATGAACACCTTGGGTTCCAGCCAGAACACCTGCACCAGCCATTTCCAGTACTGGACCAGCGCGGGTTCCCCGACACCCAGGGCCTGACGCATCTTTTCCTTGACCTCGGGCGGGACGGTCAACGGCACCTGCGCCATCGGATCGCCGGGCGCGAGTTGCAGGAGCATGAAGATGACAAAACTGATGAACAGAAGCGTCGGAATGGCCAACACAAGTCGTCGGATGGCAAAAGTGAGCATCAGGCGGCGCCTTTGTTCATGAGTTTCTTTCCGGAGTCAGCTATGGGTGGGGCGCGCACCGCGCTGCGATCCATTGGATCAGCGCGATGCACGCCCCGACTGTGCGATTAGTTGGACTTGATGCGGTGCCAGTCCGCAACATTCCACAATTCGCTGTCCCAAACGTTCAGCACAACACCGCCCAAGGAGGAGCTGTGTGCCGACAGACGGCCACGGTGGACCAGCGGGATCATCCCACCATTGTCCGTGATCATCGCGCTGAGTTCACGACCGATGCGCTGACGCTCGCTCATGTCTGCAGTGCCGCTCAGCTCTGCGTGAAGGGCGTCGAACTCTTCCATGCAGAAGCGCGAGATGTTTTCACCCTGCCACTGCGTGTCCGGACGCGGAGCCTTGTCGCACAGACCGTTGCCAAGATAGGCCTGCGGGTCGGTGCCGTTGAAGGTGTTGGCGTACATCTGCACGTCCGCGTAGAACTTCTGGAACGTGTCGGGAGATCCGGCATCACCACCAAAGAAGACAGACGCGTCGATGTTGCGCAGTTCGGTTTCGATGCCGATCTGGGCCCACCATTCCTTGATCAGCGCCTGGAAGTCCTGACGCACAGCGTTGGTGGAGGTCTGGTAGACGATGGACATCGGCACGCCGTTCACTTCGCGGATGCCGTCGCCATCGGTGTCCATGAAGCCTGCTTCGTCAAGCAGCGCGTTTGCGCCATCAAGATCCTGCGTTTCGCATCCGTCAAAGGTCGATGCGAAGGCTTCGGGGGCCGGAACCCAGGAGCAGCCGACTTTACCGGCCTGACCATAGCCGACTTCCACCAGAAGCGGGCGGTCGATGGCCATCGACATGGCTTTGTAGACCGCGGGTTCCTTCAGGAACGGATGCGGGTGCATCGCGGTGGAGCGTTCACCTTCCGGCAGGTCCGGGCTTGGGTTGGTCTGGTTGACCATGATGCGTTCCAGCAAGGGACCAAAACCGGCCACGGCCACGCCTTTGCCGCCAGCTTCCATCTGGGCAATCACGTCAGGTGCCAGCTGCAGGTTCCACGCGTAGTCAAATTCGCCGGTTTCCATCACCGCACGACCCGCCGCACGGGCATCGCCACCGCCTTTGAACGTCACCGAGGCGAACGCTGGCTTGGCCGGGTCACGGTAGTTCGGGTTTGCCGACATGGTGATCACGTCGTTCGGCTTGAATTCGTTTACAACAAACGGGCCGGTGCCGATCGGGTTGAAGTTTGCTTCGGTGCAGGTGGAGGCCGCAGCCCCCAGACAGTCTGCAAATTGTGCGGCCTGCAGGATCGGGCTTTCACCACCAACAAACGGGCCGTAGGGGTTCGGCGTCGGGCCATCGAAGTTGACCACAACGGTCAGATCGTCCGGCGTTTCCACGCTGGTCACGCCTTCGAACTTGGTCACCTGCGCGCAGCCGCCTTCGGGGTGCGTGCAGTATTCATGGGTGAACGCCACGTCAGCAGACGTGAAAGGCGTGCCATCCGACCATGTCAGGCCGGGTGTGATTTTCCACGTGATGGATGTCAGGTCTTCGCTGACACCGCCATTGGCAACGGTCGGGACTTCTTCGACAAGCCAGGGAACCAGCTCGCCCTTTTCATTATAGCGCGCCAGCGGTTCGATGATCATCGACGCTGATTCGACGTCTTTCGTGCCGCCGGACAGGAACGGGTTCAGGATGGATGGCGCCTGCCAATAGATGATTTTGACTTCACCATCGGCGCCGCGCTCCGCAAAGGCGGCTGGCGCGAATGCCGTAGCGGCAACAGCACCCATCAAAAGGGATTTGAGTTTCATTCGTCTCTCCTTGTTGGACATAGTTTGGCTATGTCGTTCTCGTTGGTGGGAAAGGTTTGGGTGTTGCCGATTGCGGCGCTGCGCGCTGATGGAGCAGGTTCACGGTGACAAGACGCAGGTATTTTCCCCCTGTGTGCGCATCGAAACAGCTTTTCGGCAAAATGCAAGACCCTGACGTCGGTTTCGCAATGCGACGTCGAGACAGCGTTTGACTCTGGCCAATCTGCGGTTAGCGTTTGCGTACGTGTCAGCGAAAGGACCGCGCCCATGCCTGACGGCAGCATCGCCAGTATTGAAAACCTCCGGGTCGAATTTCAAACCAAGTCCGGAACCGTTGTCGGTGTTGAGGACGTTTCGTTCGAGATCAACCCGGGTGAAACCGTCTGTGTTGTTGGAGAATCGGGCTCTGGCAAGTCGGTGTCATCGCTGGCGCTGATGCGTCTTATTGAATTTGGCGGTGGCGATATCGCGGGGGGGCGGTTGCTGTTCGACCGCAGGGATGCGGGCAAGGTGAACCTTGCTGACACCGATCAGGATCTGATGCGGACGATCCGCGGCAACGAGATCGGGATGATCTTTCAGGAACCGATGACCGCGTTGAACCCGGTGTTCACGGTTGGACGGCAATTGACCGAAGGGCTGCGGCTGCACAAGGGCATGTCAAAGGCGCAGGCCGATGAACGCGCGATCGAGCTGTTGCGGCAGGTGCGCATCCCCGAACCAGAGCGGCGGCTGAAGCAGTACCCGCATGAATTGTCCGGCGGCATGCGGCAGCGGGTTGTGATTGCGATGGCGCTGGCCTGTGAGCCGCGCCTGTTGATCGCGGACGAACCGACCACGGCTTTGGATGTGACGATTCAGGCGGAAATCCTGGCACTGATGGACCGGTTGAAGCGTGAAACCGGGACGGCCGTGATGTTCATCACCCACGACATGGCTGTCGTGGCGCAGATGGCCGACCGGGTCGTGGTCATGTTTCGCGGCAACAAGGTGGAAGAGGGCACCGTCAACGAGATTTTCGAGAACCCGCAGCATCCCTATACACAGGCATTGCTGGCGGCGGTTCCCAAGCTGGGGCAAATGGAAGGCACGGACCTGCCGCGCCCGATGCAGCTTTTGGGCAAGGACGGGGCAGATGTGCCGCCGATCACCGGATCTGACGAGGTGTTGCTGGAGGTCAAGAACCTGACCACGCGCTTCCCGGTCAAGGGCGGGTTCTTCCGGCGCACGATTGCCAATGTGCATGCGGTCGAGGATTTGTCCTTTAGCGTCAACAAGGGGCAGACGCTAAGCCTTGTGGGGGAATCCGGCTGCGGCAAGTCAAGCGCGGGGCGGTCTATCCTGCGGTTGGTGGAGCCGTTGTCAGGCAGCGTTGTGCTGGATGGCAAGGACATCATGGCGCTGGATCAGCAAGGGCTGCGCGACGCGCGGCGCGACATGCAGATGGTGTTTCAGGATCCGTTTGCTTCGTTAAACCCACAGATGCAGTTGTCCGACCAAGTATCTGAACCGATGCGGAATTTTGGCATGGGGTCGTCTTCGGAAATGCAGAAGCGGGTCGAAATGCTGTTCGACCGGGTGGAGCTGCCGCGCAGTTTCATGCAGCGCTATCCGCATGAACTTTCTGGTGGTCAGCGGCAGCGGATCGCGATTGCGCGGGCGCTGGCTCTGAACCCCAAGCTGATCGTGTCGGACGAAGCGGTGTCGGCGCTGGATGTGTCCGTGCAGGCGCAGGTTTTGAACCTGATGCTGGAGCTTCAGGCCGAATTGGGCGTGTCCTACCTGTTCATCAGCCATGACATGGCGGTGGTGGAACGGGTCAGCCATCATGTGGGTGTAATGTATCTGGGCCGGATTGTCGAAATTGGCCCACGCCGCGCGGTGTTCGAAAACCCGCAGCACCCGTATACGCAGGCGTTGATGAAGGCGGTGCCGATTGCCGATCCGAAGCGGCGGAAATCCGAGAAGGATCTGAACTTCAAGCCGATCCCGTCGCCGATCCACGGGTTGGATTACGATCCTGCGCCGTCCGAATACAAAGAAGTCGCCCCCGGACATCGCGTTCTGGTGACCGATAGCGGCTACTGACGCCGGTCCCCCGCGTGCGCCCGCCGCGCGGGGCCGATGGCCAACCGGAGTGACCGCAGGGTGCCGCGTGGCCATCGGGGCTGGCGGATGATCCATTGTCTGAACTCGCAAAGTGACCCCAGATGCCAAAATCCCTGAACGCACGTGAAATTCTTGACGCCCTTGTCGGGTTTCCCACTGTCAGCCGCGATACAAACCTGCCCCTGATAGATTGGGTCGACGCGTATCTGACCGGACATGGGATCCGGTGCCATCGGCATATCAAGGCGGATGACCCGTCCAAGGCGGCGCTGTTTGCCCATGTCGGCCCCGAGCAAGAGGGCGGTGTGGTGCTGTCCGGGCACACCGATGTGGTTCCGGTGGACGGTCAACCCTGGTCGACCGATCCGTTCACGGTGACCGAACGCGACGGCAAGCTGTTTGGCCGGGGAACCACGGACATGAAAGGGTTCGATGCGCTGGCGATTTGGGCGTTGGTCGAGGCGCATCGCAGGGGTGTCAAACGTCCTTTGCAGATTGCGCTGAGCTTTGACGAGGAGATCGGATGTACCGGCGCGCCGCCCCTGATTGAGGCGATGCAGGGCACGGTCCCGCGCGCCGACACGGTCATCGTTGGAGAACCAACAATGCTCAAGGCGGTGACAGGCCATAAGGGCAGCAAAATGTTCTGGGTCCATGTCCACGGGTTCGAGGTGCATTCGTCCATCATGCATACCGGCGTCAATGCGATCATGTATGGCGCAAAGCTGATCGACTGGGCGAACCGGATGAACGCGGAGGAAGCGGCTAAAACGCCGGGACCGGTCGCGGCGTTGTTTGACCCGCCATACAGCAACACCCATGTTGGGCAGATTTCCGGCGGCACCGCGCATAATATCACGGCAAAGGACTGCGAATTTGGCATCGGGTTTCGCGTCGTGCCCGGAGACTCCCTGGACGAGTGGGAGGACCGGTTGCGTGCCGCTGCGGGTGAGATCGAAGCAAGCATGAAAGCCGTGCGCCCCGAAACGCGGATAGATATCACCCGGACGTCCACACTGCCGCCGTTCAAACCGGAACAGGACGGGAAGGCCGAGACGCTTGTGCGACAGCTGACCGGGGACAACGGCACGCAGCACGTGTCCTACGGCACCGAGGCCAGCCATTTTCAGGCGGTTGGGTATTCGGTTGTGGTATGTGGTCCCGGCGATATCGCGGTTGCGCACCAGCCGGATGAATACATCACGGTGGACCAGTTCAGCCAAGGTCAGGCGTTTATGGAGCGATTGCTGGATCACCTGCAGACATGACGCCGTTCCCGATTTCCGAGGCATCACCGGTGGCCTTTGCCGGGCCACCGCCCCGCGAGACCGATGTTGTGGTGCTTGGCGGTGGCGTAATTGGCGTGTGCACCGCGTTGTTTCTGGCCCGCAAGGGACGGCGGGTGGTGCTGTGTGAAAAGGGCCGTATCGCTGGAGAGCAGTCTTCGCGCAATTGGGGGTGGATCCGCCAGCAGGGGCGGGACCCGTTTGAGCTGCCGATCATGGTCGAGGCCAACGCGCTTTGGACCGAACTGGCAAGCCAGACCAACGTGGATATCGGCTTGGTGCGGTCGGGGGTGACCTACCTTGCGCAGGATGCGTCGGGCATGGCGGATTATGCCGCGTGGTTGCCACATGCACAGGCGCAGGGTGTGGACAGTGTCTTGCTGGACAAACGCGATCTGGCGCGGCGGTTTCCGGAACTGGCCAAAGCCGGGTTTGCCGGCGCGCTGACAACGCCGTCGGACATGCGCGCAGAGCCTTGGGTGGCGGTTCCGGCGCTGGCCGGGATCGCGGTGCGCGAAGGTGCGGTGCTGGTCGAGAATTGTGCGGTGCGCACGCTTGATCTTGTCGGTGGCCGCGTTGCCGGTGTGTATACCGAGGCCGGGCGCATTGCCTGTTCGGACGTGGTTGTCGCCGGTGGTGCGTGGTCGTCGTTGTTTCTGCGGGCACATGGCGTCTCGATTCCGCAATTGTCGGTGCGCGCCAGCGTCGGGGCCACCGAACCGGTGGCTTTGCCACATGCCGGGGCCGCTGCGGGCAAAGGGTTTGCCTTCCGAACGCGGGCCGATGGGGGCGCGTCCCTGGCCGCGGGCGGATATCACGAGTTCTTCGTGGGGCCCGACGCTTTGCGGGCCTTGCCGAAATACGGGCCGTATCTGAAGGACAATCCGTTTGGCACGCGCCTGTTGCCTGGGGCGCCCAAGGGCTATCCGGATGCGTGGGGCACAAAGCGTCACTGGGCCGGTGACGAGGTCAGCCCGTTTGAGGCGATCCGGGTGTTGAATCCGAAACCGAACAGCCGCCGCTTGCAACGTGTGGCGCGGGACGTGGAGCGCGTGTTCCCCGAAGTGGGTCCGATCCGGTACCGGTCGATCTGGGCGGGGATGATTGATGTGCTGCCGGATGTTGTGCCGGTGATAGACCGGGTGGCCTCTGTGCCGGGTTTGACCATTGGCACAGGCATGTGCGGGCATGGGTTCGGCATCGGACCCGGTATGGGCCGGGTTCTGGCGGACCTGGTCTGTGGAGACGACCCAAAGCATGATCTGAACCGCTTCAGGCTGTCCCGATTCACCGATGGCAGCCCGATGGAGCTGGGTCCGGCGCTGTAATGCCTTGTCCTTCGCGCTGGCCTGCGCGACAGTGCCGCGCACAGTTGGGAATGTGGAGTAAAGCGGATGCCTATCAAGAACCGGTTGGCGGATATGGCCGACGAGATCACCGAATGGCGGCGTCATCTGCATGCGCATCCGGAACTGATGTTCGATGTGCATGAAACAGCGTCTTTCGTGGAGGAAAAACTCAAGGCTTTTGGTGTGGACGAGGTGGTCACCGGGATCGGTCGCACCGGGGTTGTTGGCGTGATCAAGGGCAAGTCGGATACGTCCGGGCGCGTGATAGGATTGCGGGCAGACATGGACGCATTGCCGATTGAGGAAACGACCGGGCTGGACTATGCCAGCACGGTGCCCGGCAAGATGCATGCGTGCGGGCATGACGGGCATACCGCGATGCTGCTTGGTGCGGCGCAGTATCTGGCCGAGACGCGGAACTTTGACGGGACTGTTGTGCTCATTTTCCAACCTGCCGAAGAAGGCGGCGGCGGCGGGCGCGAGATGGTCAATGACGGGATGATGGACCGCTGGAACATCCAAGAGGTGTACGGCCTGCACAACACGCCGGGTCTTCCGGTGGGGCAGTTTGCGATCCGGCCCGGGGCGTTGCTTGCCTCGGCAGATGAATTTCAGATTCACGTGAAAGGGCACGGAGGCCATGCCGGTGCGCCGCATGAAGCGGTGGATACAACGCTGGTCGCAGCCCATATTGTTGTGGCTTTGCAATCGGTTGTGGCGCGTAACGTCAATCCGGTGCGGCGCGTTGTCGTTACGGTGGGCACGTTCGAGACCGACAGCAACGCGTCGAATGTGATTGCAGACAAGGTCACGATGCGCGGGACGGTGCGGACGCTGGACGCGGACTGCCGCAAGCAGGCGGAACAGCGCATCCGGCGTTTGGCCGAGGATATAGCATCCGGGTTCGGGGCGCGCGCTGAGGTGGACTGGCAGGAGGGCTATCCGGTCACGGTGAATCACCCGGCAGAGACGGCGTATGCAGCTGACGCAGCGCGCGCGGTGGCAGGCGATGTGGACGACAATGTCGATCCGATCATGCCTGCCGAGGACTTTTCATACATGCTTGAAGCCCGACCGGGGGCCTATATCTTCCTTGGCAACGGGGACACGGCGATGTGCCACCACCCGGCTTATAATTTTTCGGACGACGCAATCCCGGCCGGGTGCAGCTGGTTTGCCGAACTTGTCGAACAACGGATGCCAAGCGCATCCTGAACCGCAATCAGAAGGACGCAGAAAGAATGCCCGTAAAGAACCGACTCGCTGAGCTACAGGATGAAATCGCCACCTGGCGGCGTGATTTGCACGAACATCCTGAGATCCTGTTCGACACCCACCGCACCAGCGCGATGGTGGCGGAAAAGCTGCAGGCCTTTGGCTGTGACGAGGTGGTGACCGGCATTGGCCGGACCGGCGTTGTCGGCGTGATCAAAGGCAAATCGGATACATCAGGCAAAGTCATCGGGTTGCGGGCCGATATGGATGCGCTGCCGATCCACGAACAAACCGGTCTGGACTATGCATCGAAAACCGACGGCGCGATGCATGCCTGCGGGCATGATGGCCACACGGCGATGCTTTTGGGCGCGGCAAAGTACCTGGCTGAAACGCGCAATTTCGACGGCACCGCCGTGGTGATTTTCCAGCCCGCAGAAGAAGGCGGCGGCGGCGGGAAAGAGATGTGCGACGATGGCATGATGGACCGTTGGGGCATTCAGGAAGTGTACGGGATGCACAATTGGCCGGGTCTGCCGGTCGGAGATTTTGCCATCCGCCCCGGCGTGTTTTTTGCCGCAACCGACCTTTTCGAGATCGTGCTTGAAGGGCGCGGCGGGCATGCGGCGAAACCGAATGAAACGGTCGATACGACGGTTTTGGCGGCGCATGCGGTTCTGGCGTTGCAGACAATTGCCAGCCGCAACGCGGTTCCGGCGGACCCGATCGTGGTGTCGGTCACGTCTTTCGAGACATCGTCTAACGCGTTCAACGTGATCCCGCAGCGGGTGACGTTGAAGGGCACCGTGCGCACCATGACGCCCGAGACGCGCGATCTGGCCGAGACACGCATGACCGAGATTTGCAACGGCATCTGCGCCACCTTTGGCGGCACCGCGGACGTGACCTATACCCGGAATTATCCCGCGATGGTCAATCATCCGGAACAGACCGAATTTGCTTCAGAAGTGGCGCGGTCGGTGTCAGGGGTGTGTCAAGAAGAGCCGATCACGATGGGCGGCGAAGATTTTGCGTTCATGCTCGAAGAACGACCGGGTGCGTATATCCTAGTTGGCAACGGGGATTCTGCATCGGTGCATCATCCGGAGTATAACTTCAACGACGATGCGATCCCGGCAGGGTGTTCATGGTGGGCGGAAATTGTGGAAAAACGCATGCCTGCGGCGTGATCTTAACGTAACCTGTGAAGAGCGGCGGGCAGAATTGCCCGCCGTTTTCGTTATCGCCGTTTTGATTTGTCTGCCATCGCGGTTTTGACCATCTTGCCGAAGGATTTGTCACGCGCCCGGGAGTCCGCCAGCGTTTCCGAATTGTAGCGGTCTTCCCGTTTCAGCTTTTGCCACCGGTCAAACCGGGTCTGATCCAGATCACCGCTCTGCAAAGCCGCCTTAACGGCGCATCCCGGTTCCGTGGCATGCGCGCAATCCGAAAACTTGCATTGCGCGGCAAGGGTGTCGATGTCTTCGAACAGCTCGTCAATGCCGTCCCCGGTGCCCGACAGTTGCAATTCCCGCATGCCCGGCGTGTCGATCAACCATCCGCCCGTCAGGGTTGGGCGCAGGGCGCGATGGGTTGTGGTGTGCCGTCCCTTGCTGTCGTCGTCGCGGATCGTTTGCGTGGACGCGGATTCACCGGTTAACGCGTTGCGCAAGGTTGTTTTGCCGACGCCGGATGATCCAAGCAGGGCAAGGGTTTGCGCGTTGCTGCACCACGGGGACAGGCGCGCGACATCCTCCGCGTCCTTGGCGTTCACCGTGATTGCGGTCACGAGGGGGGACAGACGTTCGGCCCGGGTTTTGAACGTGGTGGGGTCGTCTGTCAGATCTGCCTTGGTTAGGATCACAAGCGGCAATGCACCCGAGGCCAAAGCGATGGCCAGATACCGTTCCAGACGCGCCACGTTGAATTCATCGTTGCAGCTTGTCACCAGGCCAACCGTGTCGACATTGGCCGCGATGCGTTGTTCTGAGGCGGTGTGCCCCGCGGATTTGCGGTGCAGATCGGTCTGTGGGGTCAGGCGCCGCAGGGCTGATGTGCCATCCGTTAGCACCCAATCGCCAACGGCATAGGCGCTGGTGAGTTCCGTGGGGTGCAGCCGGGTTTCCCCGGCTGGCATTATGGCGGCAACCTGGGTGCGATGCACCTCTGAGATGCGGGCCGGGGAAAGGGCCGTGTCGTCTTCGGTCAGTTGTCGCGCGAAATGGTCCGACCATCCAAGATCGGAAAGAGAAAAGCGTTTCAATGGGTGTGTCCTGTCGCAGAGTTCAGCGTCTGGCCCACGGTGGGCGCAGATTTGCGAACGGGCTGCCCGGTCAAGCGGACGCCCGCAGGGTACGCATATTCTCCATAATGCCCTCCTGCGCTGGGATTGCGATGGGGCAAAGCTATCGCGTCGCGCTGTGTGCGACAAGCGCCATCTGGTCATTTTGCTGCCGCGTTGCTAAGCGGAGCGCATGACTTTGCCATCACATGCCACGGTTGCCTGCATCAAATGGGGCACGTTGTTCGGGCCGGAATACGTGAACCGATTGTATTCCGGCGTGCGCCGCAACCTGTCCATGCCGGTGCGGTTCCTGTGTATGACGGAAGAGGCGGCGGGCCTGCATCCTGATATCGAAATTCTGGATCTTCCGGTCGAGCCATTTGCCGGGCCGATGAACGATGCGTTGAAAGTTGCGAACCGACAGGGGGCGATGCGCAAGGTTTCGCTTTTCAAGCCGGGTCTTATTCCTGATTTGACCGGTCCCGTTCTGGGATTTGATCTGGACGTGGTGATCACCGGGGCGCTGGATGAACTGCTGGAGCTGGCACCGGGGCATGTCGTCATGCGGCATGACTGGACCGAGAAGCGCAAGGGCCGGCCGACCGGGCACGGATCGGTGTTTCGGTATGATCCGGCGGCGCATGGGTTCTTGTACGAGGATCTGGCGGCGCACCCGTATCAGGAGGTGGAGACGGCGCGTGGATCAGAGCAACGCTATACGTCGCACAAGGCAATGGAAAACGGCATTTTCACCTATATTCCAGAGGATTGGGTGGTGAGTTTCAAGTATGATTGCAACCCGTTCCCGGGCAATTACCTGCATCCGGCAAAATTGCCTGCGGCGGCCAAGGTTGTTTGTTTTCACGGCCGGCCGAAGATGCCCGAAGCGATTGCCGGGTATCGGGCGTCCTTGATCCGCTATGCCAAGCCGACACCGTGGCTTCAGGCGCATTGGGTTGACATGGCGCGGCAGGATCTTGGGGAAGACTGGGCATAAATCATCCTGGGCTTCACCAGAATTTAATAGAGAGCGGCCAGATTTTTCTCCGAAAAATCTGTTGGACTTGCCGGGATTGTGGTGCCGGGCGCTCTTGCCCCTGCGCGCGCGAACGCGGTATGAGCGGGCAAGAGCATTCGAGGGAAGGGCATAGGCATGCGTCGAGTTGTGGTAACTGGCTTGGGTCTTGTGACGCCATTGGCGGACGGTGTTGAGGCATCCTGGAGTCGCATTCTGGATGGTCAGTCCGGGGCGGGATCAATCACGAAATTTGACGCAAGTCACCTGGCCACCACCTATGCCTGCGAAGTGCCGTATGGCGACGGGTCGGACGGCACGTTCAATCCCGATACCTATCTCGACAAGAAAGAACAGCGAAAGGTGGATGAGTTCATCCAGTTTGGTCTGGCCGCCGCCCATCAGGCGGTGCGGGACGCGGATTGGATGCCAGAGGACGAGGAGAGCCGTCTGCGCACCGGCGTGATGATCGGTTCCGGAATCGGCGGTCTGAATTCCATTGCCGAAACCGCGCTGCTGATCCGTGACAAAGGTCCGCGCCGGGTGTCGCCGTTTTTTATCCCCGGGGCGCTGATCAACCTGATTTCGGGCAATGTGTCGATCAAATACGGCTTCAAGGGGCCGAACCACGCGGTCGTCACGGCCTGCTCCACCGGAGCGCATGCCATTGGGGATGCGGCGCGGCTGATCATGTTTGGCGATGCCGACGTGATGGTCGCCGGTGGTGCCGAAGCGGCGATTTCCGAGATCGGGATTGCCGGGTTCAACGCGTGCAAAGCGCTGTCGACCAAACGTGGGGATGACCCCAAAACGGCCAGCCGTCCCTATGATGCAGACCGGGACGGCTTCGTCATGGGCGAAGGCGCGGGCGTTGTTGTTTTGGAAGAGTATGAACACGCCAAGGCGCGGGGTGCCAAGATCTATGCCGAAGTGTGTGGCTATGGCCTGTCGGGTGATGCCTATCACATCACCGCCCCATCGGAGGATGGCGAGGGCGGTGAGCGGTCAATGCGGGCAGCTTTGACCCACGCAGGGATTGCTCCGGCGGATGTTGATTATATCAATGCGCATGGCACATCGACCATGGCGGACGTGATCGAACTGGGCGCGGTTGAGCGGATGATGGGGGATGCGGCTGGATCGGTGACGATGTCGTCGACCAAATCGGCCACCGGGCATTTGCTGGGGGCGGCAGGCGCGATCGAGGCGATCTTCTCGATCCTCGCAATCCGAGATCAGGTGGCGCCGCCAACGATCAACCTGGACAATGTGGCGGTTGAGACGGCCGTTGATCTGGCCCCGAATGCAAAGCGCGAGCGTGAGATCAAATATGCGCTGTCGAATTCGTTTGGCTTTGGCGGCACAAATGCCAGTGTCGTTTTCGGTCGATTGGACGGGTGATCCATGTGGCGGCATATTGCCTCTAATGCGCTGACATTTCTGGTTGTTCTGGTTTTCCTGTTTGGCGGTGTGCTGATTTGGGGGCAAAACAGCTACGTGTCGGAAGGTCCGCTGGAGCAGCCGATTTGCGTTCAGGTTGATCGCGGATCGAATTTTCGGCGCGTGTCTGAAGATCTTGCCGACAGTGGCGCGGTTTCGAGTGCCGCCTTGTTGCGGATCGGTGCGGATTACGCGGGCAAAACCGATCAGTTGAAAGCGGGATCGTTTCTGGTGCCCGAAGGCGCGTCGATGTCCGAGATCGTGGAGATTGTCACGCGTGGCGGGGCCAGCACCTGCGGGACCGAAGTGGTGTACCGGGTGGGCATCAACCGTATGACGGTGCAGGTGCGCGAACTGGACCCGGCAACGGGGCGCTTTGACGAGGTGGTTGGGTTCAACCCCGAGGAAGAGGCCACGCCGGACGCGTACACGCAGGTTAAATCCGAAGCCGACACACGATATCGCGTCGCCTTGGCGGAAGGTGTGACAAGCTGGCAGATCGTCAACGAATTGGGCCAGATTGATATCCTTGAAGGCGAGGTGGCTGAGATCCCACCGGAAGGGTCGCTTGCGCCGGACAGCTACGAGATCAGCCCCGGCGAAAGTCGGACAGCCTTGATCGACCGGATGGCGCAGGCGCAGGCGCGCATCCTGGCCGAGGCCTGGGCGAACCGGCAGGACGACTTGCCCTATGACAGCCCGGAAGAGGCGCTGATCATGGCGTCGATCATCGAGAAAGAGACCGGAACCCAGGACGAACGGTTCCTTGTGTCGAGCGTGTTCGTGAACCGGTTGCGGCAGGGTATGCGGCTGCAAACCGACCCGACGGTGATTTATGGCATTACGCGGGGACAGGGCGTGCTGGGGCGCGGCATCCGGCAGAGCGAATTGCGGGCCGAGACGCCGTGGAACACCTATGTCATTCCGGGTCTGCCGCCGACGCCGATTGCGAACCCGGGGCGGGCGAGCATCGAGGCTGCGCTGAACCCGGATGAGACGCCGTATATCTTCTTTGTGGCCAAGACGCTGAACCCGGCGGACGGGCACAACTTTGCGGTGACCTTGGCCGAGCATAACGAGAATGTGGCGGCGTACCGGGCGCTGGAGGCGCAGCGGGACAACTGATGCACGGAATCCTGGGGGCGAGGTGGCATGAGCCTGATCGAGCTATTCGCCTTGGGCGCGGTGATTTTTGTGGTGGCAGGTACGATCAAGGGGTTGGTCGGGATCGGGTTGCCGACTGCGGCGATCAGTTTTCTGACGCTGACCGTTGATCCGCGTGTTGCCATTGCCCTGACGCTTGCGCCGATGGTTGTCTCGAACGCCTGGCAGGTCTGGCAGGTGGGCGAGATCGGTCCAGCGTTGCGGCGCTATTGGGTGTTTGCCGCAGTGCTGGGTGTCAGCATTTTTGTGACGGTGTCGATGGCGGCCGAGGTGTCGGATCGGGTGATCTTTCTGGCACTTGGCGTGTCGATTGTTGCGTTTTCGATTGTCAATCTCCGGTTCGATGCGCCGGCCTTGCCGGATCGGTTTGATCGGATCGGGCAGGTTGTGTTTGGCACGATTTCGGGTGTTTTGGGCGGCTTGTCCGGGGTTTGGGGTCCACCGCAAGTGATTTACCTAGCGGCGCGGCGGGTGCCCAAGGACGAATTCGTGCGCGCCACCGGGTTGCTGATTTTCATCGGATCGCTGCCGCTTGTGGCGGGATACGTGATCGAGGGATTGTTGACCGCCGAGCTTGCCACGGTGTCTGTGTTGCTGATTGTTCCGACATTGCTGGGGTTTGCAATGGGCGCGCGGATCAGGGCGCGTATGTCGAATGACAGGTTCCGACGCGTGTTGCTGTATGTGTTCCTGCTGTTGGGATTGAACCTGTTGCGCAAGGGCGTCTTCTGAGAGCTCCGCGGTGTGGTTTCAGGAAGATGAATCCCTTTATTTTGTGGTGCACTCATGGGTTTTGTGGCGTGCGCGCCGAACCCTTGCGCGGTGCTTAAAGCGGCGTGCGCCGCGTTAGCGCGGTGTTTCCAGTTTTCAGATCAATTGGTTGGTGCCTGCTAGGCATCTACAGACTGCGGAGCGTTTCGTGGCCTGCTGGTGCATCGATGGACGGAGATCCATTTAGCACAGGAGGCGGGGACTGAGTTGGTACTCATAACTGCAGATGAAGAGGGTGACGCGCTGGAAGCGGAGCGCGTTGCCATAGCGCAGGAATTGCGGGCCATTCGAGAGATGGTGACGCGCCTGCGCGAGATGGTTGAGGCCGGGGATTTGGGCCATTCGGGGGAGGCTGGCAAGGCTTTGACCGATTTGCGCACCTGGTTGAAACACGCCAAGGAAACGGAGGTGCACATTGTTCGACATCGTCGGGAAACTGCCAAGATCAGTGGCAGCTACGGACTCGATCTCGACGCGGCACGCGATGTTGTCGGGTGCCGATTGGATCGCCTCCGAAGATGCTGCCGTGAGGGACGCATTTCTGAGTGATCTGGAACAGGTTCCGGGGGCGCTTTTGGCGTTGCCGTACCTGTTCGAGTTCTGGGCCCATCCGCATCAGTTGCCGCCTGACGGCGATTGGCGCAATTGGGTCTGCCTTGGTGGGCGCGGCGCGGGGAAAACCCGCGCCGGTGCCGAATGGGTGCGCGCGCAAGTGGAAGGCGCGCGCCCGATGGATGCAGGACGTTGCTCGCGGATTGCGCTGGTTGGTGAGACCGTTGATCAGGTGCGCGAAGTGATGATTTTTGGCGATAGCGGGATCATGGCCTGTTCGCCCCCGGATCGGATGCCGGAATGGCATGCGACGCGCAAGATGCTGGAATGGCCCAACGGGGCGGTTGCGGTTGTGTGTTCGGCGCATAACCCGGAATCGCTGCGCGGGCCGCAGTTTGACGGGGCTTGGGTGGATGAATTGGCGAAGTGGCCGCGTGCGCAAGAGGCGTGGGATATGTTGCAGTTTACGCTGCGGCTGGGTGATGATCCGCGGGTGTGTGTGACGACGACGCCGCGCAATGTGGGCGTTTTGAAGGATCTTCTGGCGTCACCGTCCACGGTTGTGACGCGCGCGCCGACAGAGGCGAATGCGGCCTATCTGGCGTCGTCGTTTCTGGACGAGGTGCGGGCGCGGTTTGCCGGGTCGCGGTTGGCGCGGCAGGAATTGGACGGTGATTTGCTGGACGAGGTGGACGGGGCGCTTTGGCCTTTGGAGACCTTGGAGGCGGCGCGCTGTGAGGGGTTGCCGGAGTTTGACCGGATTGTCGTGGCGGTGGACCCGCCTGCGGGATCGTCAAAGCGGTCGGATGCTTGTGGAATTGTTGTTGCCGGTGTGGTGACGGATGGGCCGCCGCAGGATTGGCGGGCGGTTGTGTTGGAGGATGCCAGCGTGCAGGGGGTGTCGCCCCTTGTCTGGGCGCGGCGGGCGATCACGGCGGCGGAACGCTGGGGCGCGCAGGCTGTGGTGGCCGAGGTCAACCAGGGTGGCGACATGGTGGAGACCGTGTTGCGGCAGGTTGATCCGATGGTGCCTGTGATCCGGGTGCATGCGTCGAAATCCAAGGGCGCGCGGGCGGAGCCTGTGGCGGCGTTGTACGAGCAGGGACGTGTGGCGCATTACGGCGTGTTTTCGGAGCTTGAGGATGAAATGAGCCAGATGACGCGTGCGGGCTTTCAGGCAACGGGCAGCCCGGACCGGGTGGATGCGCTTGTCTGGGCGTTGACGGATCTGGTGATTGCGCGGGCTGCCGAGTGGCGCAGGCCGCGTGTGCGCACGTTGGGGCGATGACCGTGCGGTGTACTTAACCCACGTTAACCTTTGATGGGTAGGTTGGTTTCATCGACGGAACGCAAGCGCGGGACGGGGACGCGCAAGGGATTGAAAACAGATCAGCATTTGGGAGCAGAGCCGCGATGGCGCGGGCTGTGCGTGGGGATGCTGTGTCTGGGGAAGCCGGGGGCCTTTAGGGGCTTGGGTCTTTGGCGCGGCGCGGTTGGGTGGGTTCGAGAGACCTGTTCAACCGCGCTGGAAAATAGAGAGATGCGAGGAGCGCTTGGCATGGTTTGGAATGTCTTTCGACGGGAACGTAAGGACGAAGGTGTGGCCGAGGCCAAGGCGAGTGCGACCGGGCCGCTTGTGTCCTGGCAGAACATGGGGCGCGTGGCGTGGTCGGCGCGGGACACCGTGTCTTTGACGCGCACGGGGTTCACCGGGAACCCGGTGGGGTTTCGGGCGGTGAAGCTGATTGCGGAGGCGTCGGCGGCGGTGCCTTTGGTGTTGCAGGACGCGGTGCAGCGCTATGAGGTGCATCCGGTGCTGGACCTGCTCAGGCGTCCGAACCCGGCGCAGGGGCATGCGGAGTTGTTCGAGGCCTTCTATGGCCAGCTCTTGCTGTCTGGGGACGGGTATTTTGAGGCTGTTGGCGAGGGCGTGCCCGCTGAGCTGCATGTGTTGCGGTCGGATCGGATGAAGCTGGTGCCGGGGCCGGATGGGTGGCCTGTGGCCTATGAGTACGGGGTTGGTGGCAAGTCGCATCGGTTTTTGATTGGCGATGGGGCGCGGCCTGTCTGTCATGTGAAGGCGTTTCATCCGCAGGACGATCACTATGGGCTGAGCCCGATGGTGGCGGCGGCGCAGGCTTTGGATGTGCATAACGCGGCGTCGCGGTGGTCGAAGGGTCTTTTGGACAATGCGGCGCGGCCGTCCGGGGCGATTGTGTATCGCGGGACGGATGGGGCGTCTGGGATGGCGACGGATCAGTATGACCGTCTGGTCGACGAGATCGAGTCGCACCATATGGGCGCGCGGAATGCGGGGCGTCCGATGCTGCTGGAAGGTGGGTTGGACTGGAAGCCGATGGGGTTTTCGCCCTCGGACATGGAGTTCCAGAAGACCAAGGAAGCGGCGGCGCGCGAGATTGCGGTGGCGTTCGGGGTGCCGCCGATGTTGCTGGGGATTCCCGGTGAGGCGACCTTTGCCAATTATGCCGAGGCGCATCGGGCGTTCTATCGGCTGACGGTGTTGCCGCTGGTTTCGCGGGTGTCGGCGGCGGTGTCGGTGTGGTTGTCGGGGCATGTGGGGCAGGAGCTTGTGTTGAAGCCGGACCTGGATCAGGTGCCTGCGCTGGCGACAGAGCGGGATGCGCAATGGGCGCGGGTGTCTGGCGCGTCGTTTTTGACGGATGCGGAGAAGCGCAGCCTGTTGGGTCTGCCGGTGCTGGCCGATGAGTGAGCAGCGCACAGGGTATGAGCCGTTTGATTGTGCGCCAGCGTTGCGGCTGGAGGCGCATGAGCGGATGACGCAGTTGCGGTTCGAGGGGATCTCGGCGCGGCTGGACCGGATCGAGGGATTGATCGAGCGGTTGGAGAAGCGGGTGTGGCTGGCGGTCTATGGCGTCGCGGCTGCGGTGCTGGCGGATGTCTTTCTGAAGTTTGTTCAGGTGACGCCGTGAAGGGGAGTTTGGGGATGGATTTGGAACGAAAGTTTTGTTCGTTCGAGGCGGATGTGACGGTTGCGGATGGCTGTGTGATCGAAGGTTATGCATCGCGGTTCGGACAGTGTGATCAAGGTAATGACGTCGTAGCATCAGGGGCTTACGCGGCGTCGTTGAAGCGATTGTTTGACAGCGGGCGCGCGGTGAAGATGCTGTGGCAGCATGATCCGGCGCAGCCTATCGGGGTCTGGGACGAGGTGCGCGAGGATGCGACCGGGCTTTATGTGAAGGGTCGCATTCTGGAGAGTGTCGAGAAGGGCCGCGAGGCGGCGGCGCTGGTGGCGGCGGGCGCGATTGACGGGTTGTCGATCGGCTATCGCACGAAGGCCGCGACAAAGGACAAGCAGGGCCGCAGGGTTCTGACGGAACTGGAGCTTTGGGAGGTGTCTTTGGTGACGTTCCCGATGCTGCCCAGTGCGCGGGTGGCGGCCAAGGGGGACGACCCCGAGGTGGCTGGGCTGCGAGAGGTGGCGCGTCTCATTGAGGATGCGCGACAGGCAATGGTGGACGGCTAAGGGCCACTTTCAAGACGGGAAAATCGGGATGAGTGAGACCGGGACAGAGTCGCGGATCGGGGAAGATGTGTCTCCGTTCACCCAAGTGGGGGCCGCGCTGGCAGGGTTGGTGGGCGATGTGCGCCGCCAGCGGGACGACTTCAATCGAAAGCTACAGGAACAGGAAGAGCGGATGAGCATGCTTGATCGAAAAACGGCTGGGGCGGCGCGCCCCGTATTGGCGGGCGGTGTGGCCCAGACGGATGTGCATTTTGAGGCGTTTGATGCCTATCTGCGCACCGGGGATGATGATGGCCTGCGTGGGCTGGAACTGGATGTGAAATCCATGTCGACCACGGTGAATGGCGATGGTGGGTTCTTGGTGGATCCGGTGACATCGGAGACCATTCAGGGTGTGCTCTCGTCGAGTGCGTCCTTGCGGGCCGTGGCATCTGTCGTGAATGTCGAGGCGTCGAGTTATGACGTGCTGATCGACCAGGGCAATGGCGGCGCCGGTTGGGCGGACGAGGTTTCGGCGCGGACCGAGACGGGCACGCCGACGATTGATCGTATCTCCATCAAGCTGCACGAGTTGAGCGCGATGCCGAAGGCGTCACAGCGTCTTCTGGATGACACCGCGTTTGACATCGAGACCTGGCTGGCGGGGCGTATTGCGGACACGTTTGCACGGGCCGAGGCGGGTGCGTTCATCACGGGCGACGGTGCGGACAAGCCGCGCGGTATTCTGAACCATCCGGCGGTGGACAATGACGTCTGGGTCTGGGGCAACCTTGGTTACGTGCCCACAGGTGTGGACGGGGACATCGGCAACGGTGATGCGCTGATCGAACTGGTCTATGCGCTGGGGGCTGAATACCGGGCCAATGCGACGTTTGTGATGAACTCCAAGACCGCTGGTGCGCTGCGCAAGCTGAAGGACGCGGATGGGCGTCATCTGTGGTCGGACGGGTTTACCAGCGGTGAGCCTGCGCGACTGCTGGGCTATCCGGTGCTGATTGCCGAGGACATGCCGGACATCGGGACGGCCGAGGACGCGATTGCGTTCGGCGACTTCGGCGCGGGCTACACCATTGCCGAACGCCCGGACCTGCGCGTGCTGCGCGATCCGTTCAGCGCCAAGCCGCATGTCCTGTTCTACGCGACCAAGCGTGTGGGCGGTGATGTGAGCGATTTTGCGGCGATCAAGCTGCTGCGCTTCGCCACGGCCTAAGGGCCATTGGTGGACATGGGCGGGGCAGTTTGCGGGCTGTCCTTCCCATGGGGCGCGCGCCGGTGACTGGCGTTGTCTAGCCGCTCTCCTCCGTCCGAGCAACGGCGGTGGTGCGCGTCCGACCCTTCCTCGGGCCGAGGATGCAGGGACAGGTTTGCGGAGAAGAAGATGTATTTGATTGAAGAAAGCCAGATACCTGATGCGGCATTGCCGGTGGCGCGGTTGCGGGAGCATTTGCGGCTGGGGAGCGGGTTTGCAGAGGACAGTTTGCAGGACGATCTGCTGCTGGGATTTCTGCGGGCGGCGATTGCGGCGGTTGAGGCGCGGACGGGCAAGGCGCTGATCGTGCGGGACTTTCTGTGCAGTTTGCAGCGGTGGCGGGATGTGACCGGGCAGGTGCTGCCGATTGCGCCGGTGGGTGCGGTCACGCAGGTGACGCTGGTGGACCGGGTCGGCGCAGGGACGGTTGTGGACGCGGATCGCTATGTTTTGGCGGCGGACGCGGATGCGCCCTGCTTGCGCCCGGTTGGCACAGTTCTGCCGCCGGTGCCGGAATATGGGAGCGTCGAGGTGCGGTTTCAGGCCGGGATGGCGGCAGCGTTTGGGGATTTGCCGGCTGATCTGGCGCAGGCGGTGATGCTGCTGGCGGCGCATTACCATGAATACCGGGATGAAACGGCGTTGAGCGCGGGCTGCATGCCATTTGGCGTGACCAGTCTGATTGCGCGGTATCGTCCCATGCGGCTGGGGTTTGGCGCATGAGCCGTCGTTTGACATCGCAGCTGGTGCTGGAGCGGTTGGTCGCTGTGCCGGATGGGGCGGGCGGCCAGCATGAAAGCTGGGAGGCGCTTGGGACTGTTTGGGGTGAGGTGAAGCCCCGGTCCGGGCGAGAGAGCCTTGGCGAGGCGGGTCAGGTGTCTGTCACGGGGTTTCGGATCATGGTGCGGGCCGCGGCGCAGGGCCATTCGGCGCGGCCTTTGCCGGAGCAGAGGTTTCGGGATGGCACACGGGTGTTCCGGATCAATTCGGTCACGGAGGCGGACCCGGAGGCGCGGTTTCTGATGTGTCTGTGTGACGAGGAGGTGGCGACATGAGTTACGCGGTGGCGGCGGCGCTGCAGGCCGGGGTGTACCAGGTTTTGCGCGATGATCCGGGTGTCGGTGATCTGGTGGGCAACAAGATTTACGACGCGGTGCCCAAGGGGCGGTTGCCGGATTTGTATATCGCGCTGGGGCCGGAGAAGGCTTTGGACGCGAGTGACAAGACCGGGCGTGGAGCGTGGCATGAATTCGCGGTGTCCGTGATCTCGGACGATGCGGGGTTTCAGGGCGCGAAAGAGGTGTCGGCGGCGGTGTGTGATGCGTTGATCGATGCGGACATGGTTTTGGAGCGGGGGCGGCTTGTGGCGCTGAACTTCAAGCGGGCGCAGGCGCAACGGGAAAAGGCCGGGCGGCGGCGGGTCGATCTGATCTTTCGGGCGCGGGTGGAAGACGACGGCTGAGGCGCGTCGCGGGTTTCTTAGACAGGAGTGTGGGCGATGGGTGCTCAGAACGGGAAAGACCTTTTGATCAAGGTCGATGTGGATGGCAGCGGTACGTTTGAAACCCTTGCGGGGTTGCGGGCGACGCGGGTGAGTTTCAACGCGGAAACGGTGGATGTGACATCGTTGGAAAGCGAAGGCGGGTGGCGTGAATTGCTGGCGGGCGCGGGGGTGCGCAGTGTCGGGATTTCGGGGGCGGGCGTGTTCAAGGACGCAGGCACCGATGCGCGGGCGCGGCAGATTTTCTTCGACAGTGAAACGCCGGGGTTTCAGGTGATTATTCCCGACTTTGGGGTCGTGGAAGCGCCGTTTCAGGTGACGGGGCTGGAATATGCCGGGTCGCATAATGGCGAGGCGACGTATGAGTTGTCGCTGGCGTCGGCCGGGGCCGTGACCTTTACGGCGGCGGTGTAGGCGATGACGAACCCCTGGCGTGGAGAGGTGACGTTGGTGTTGGACGGGGAGCCACGGGTGCTTCGGCTGACGCTGGGGGCGCTGGCGGAGCTTGAGGCGGGGCTTGGTGAGGGGTCGCTTGTCGATCTGGTGGCGCGGTTCGAGAGCAGCGCGTGTTCCAGCCGGGATGTGCTGGCGTTGATCGTGGCGGGTTTGCGCGGCGGTGGCTGGCAGGGTTCGGCGCGGGATTTGCTGGCGGTCGAGATCGAAGGCGGGCCTTTGATGGCGGCGCGGGTGGCGGCGGAGTTGCTGGCGCGGGCGTTCACGCCGATTGCAGAGACATGAGCCGGTTTGACTGGCCCTCGCTTATGCGCGCGGGGATGCGTGGGGTTGGGTTGAAGCCCGATGAATTTTGGGCGCTGACCCCGGCGGAGCTTTTGTTGCTGATCGGCACGGAAAGCGGCGCATCCCCGCTGCGGCGGGACGGGTTGGACGCGCTGATGGCGGCGTATCCGGACAGGACGAAAGGGACGGGTGATGATCGAGATTGACGCATTGGACGGGTTCGAGGCGCAGGTGGATGCCTTGAGCGACGCATTGGTCGGCGCGACCAGCATGGCGGGCGGATTTCAGACCGAGATGGCGAAGGTCAGGGACTCCTTGTCGGACACGGGCAAGGGGGCGGCCAAGCTGGAAGGCGCTTTGAACCGGGGGTTGAGCCGGGCGATTGATGGTGTGGTGTTCGACGGGATGAAGCTGTCGGATGCGCTGGGCGGGATCGCGAAGTCAATGATCGGGGCGTCCTACAAGGCGGCGGTCAATCCGGTGAAAGAGCATCTGAGCGGGATGGTGATGCAGGGGATCGGGAATCTGTTGCCGTTTGCGAACGGGGGAAGCTTTAGCCAGGGCCGGGTGATGCCGTTTGCGGATGGCGGCGTGGTGAACGGGCCGACGACGTTCCCGATGCGTGGCGGTATGGGGTTGATGGGAGAGGCTGGTCCAGAGGCGATCATGCCGCTGGCACGCGGGCCGGATGGCAAGCTGGGTGTGCGCTCTGGTGGCGGGGGGCGTCCGGTGAACGTGGTGATGAACATCTCGACCCCGGATGCGCAGAGTTTCCGGCGGTCGCAAAGCCAGATCGCGGCGCACATGGGGCGTGTTCTGGGATCGGGTCAGCGGAACCTTTGAGGAGTTTTTATCATGCAGTTCCATGAAGTGAGGTTTCCGACGGCGTTGAGCTTTGGGTCCATTGGCGGGCCAGAGCGGCGCACGGACGTGGTGACGCTGGCGAGCGGCTTTGAAGAGCGGAATACGCCGTGGGCGCATTCGCGCAGGCGGTATGATGCGGGGATCGGGTTGCGGTCGATGGACGACATCGACGCGCTCATCGCGTTTTTCGAGGCGCGGCGAGGGCAGATGTACGGGTTTCGGTGGAAGGACTGGTCAGATTTCAAGTCTTGCAAGCCGTCCGAAGCGGTTTCGGCTACGGATCAGGTGATCGGCACGGGGGATGGGGTGCAGGCGACGTTTGCGTTGGTGAAAGCCTATGCCGATTATGCGCGGCCTGTTGCAAAGCCGGTCGAGGGAACGGTGCGGATTGCGCTGGATGGGGTTGAGCAGGTCGCGGGGGATGACTTTGTTGTGGATGCTGCGACGGGTGAGGTGACGTTTTTTGCCGAACCCTTTGCGGGTGTGTCGGTGACTGCCGGGTTCGAATTTGATGTGCCTGTGCGGTTCGACACGGATCACATTCACACCTCTGCGGCGACGTTCCAGGCGGGGGACGTCCCGGATGTGCCTGTGATCGAGGTGCGGGTCTGATGCCGGGCGCGGAGGCGCTGGGCGCGCATTTGGCGACGGGTTTGACCACGGTTGCGCGGTGCTGGGAGGTGCGGCGCAAGGATGGGCGGCGCTTTGGATTCACGGATCACGATCTGGACCTGAGTTTCGACGATCTGGTGTTTCGGGCTGATACGGGGCTGTCCGCAGCTGCGTTGCAGCAGGGCACCGGGTTGGCGGTCGACAATTCGGAAGCCATTGGTGCGTTGCGCGACAGCGCGGTATCGGACGCGGATATCGCGGCCGGTCGGTTCGACGGGGCGGAGGTCACGGCGTGGTTGGTCAACTGGGCTGATGAGGACGCGCGCAAGATCCTGTTTCGTGGAACCTTGGGAGAGATCACCCGAACGGGTGGGGCATTTACCGCAGAATTGCGCGGTTTGACGGAGTGGCTGAACCGGCCCGTGGGCCGTGTGTTTCAAGCGCCGTGTCTGTCCGTGCTTGGGGATGCGGCCTGTGGCGTTGACACCAGTGACCCGCGCTATTCCGTTGATGTGCGTGTTGATGATGTCACCGACGGCGGATCGCTGATCCTGTCTGGCACGGATGGGTTTGACGCCGGATGGTTTCAACGCGGGCGGGTGTCGGTCACGACCGGGCAGGCGGCAGGGCTTTGGGGGACGATCAAGCGCGACATTCTGTTTGAGAACGGAACGCGGCAAATTGATCTGTGGGAGCCGTTGCGCGCGGCCATCGCTGCCGGAGACGCAGTGACGTTGATCGCCGGGTGCGACAAGCGGTTTCAGACCTGCCGGGAAAAGTTCGACAATGCGCTGAATTTTCAAGGGTTTCCTGACATCCCGCAGGAAGAATGGATCCTTATTCACCCGACCATGGCGCGATCCCGGACCGGAGGCAGCCTGAGATGACCGGAGTGGATGTCGCGGACTGCGCGCGCAGCTGGGTTGGGACGCCGTATGTGCACCAGGCCAGCGTGAAGGGGGCCGGTGCGGATTGTCTTGGGGTTTTGCGGGGCGTGTGGCGCGATCTGTTCGGCTGTGAGCCGTCGGATGTGCCGGTCTATACCGAGGATTGGGCGGAACCGCAGGGACAGGAAATCCTGTTAACGGCGGTGTCGCGGCACATGCCGGGCAAGGATCTTTACGACGAGGCCGTTGGAGACGTTGTGCTGTTTCGCATGCGGGACGCGTCGGTGGCCAAGCATCTGGGCATCCAGACCGTGATCGGTCCGCAGGCCAGATTTGTTCATGCGTATTCGGGACATGGGGTTGTGGAAACCTCCATGAGCCTTCCCTGGCAACGGCGCTGTGTGGCGCGGTTTGCCTTTCCAGTTGAACATAAGGAATAGCGCATATGGCGACTTTGGTTCTTTCAGCCGCCGGAGCTGCGCTGGGCAGCAGCATTGGCGGGTCGGTGCTTGGGCTGTCGATGAGTGCGGTTGGGCGGTTTGCGGGTGCAACGCTTGGTCGGGCGATTGATCAGCGCATTCTTGGTGCCGGCGCGCAGACGATTGAGACCGGGCGGTTGGATCGGTTGCGGTTGAGCACGGCCGGCGAAGGACAGCCCGTGCCGCAGGCCTATGGTCGGATGCGGGTTGGCGGGCACATTATCTGGGCGACGCAGTTCAAAGAGAACGTGTCCAAGTCTGGTGGTGGCGGCAAAGGCGCGTCACGGCAGCCGACGATCAAGGAATATACCTATTCGGTCAGCTTGGCGGTTGCGTTGTGCGAGGGCGAAATCACATCGGTGAATCGTCTTTGGGCTGACGGTGCCGAGATTTCGATCTTTGATCTGAATATGCGGGTCTATCCGGGCTCGCGCGATCAATTACCGGATCCAAAGATGGAAGCGGTTGAAGGGATCGGATTGGTCCCGGCCTATCGCGGAACGGCCTATGTTGTCTTTGAAGATCTGGATCTGGCGCGGTTCGGAAACCGCGTGCCGCAATTCAGTTTCGAAGTCACCCGACCGGTTCAGGAGGACCCCGAAGATGTGCCGTTCAATCTTCGAGCGGTGGCCCTGATCCCGGGAACCGGGGAGTATTCGCTGGCCACGGAGCCCGTGAGCCTTGATGCCGGGGCGGGGCGGTCGCAGGTTGTGAACGTGAACAGCCCGTCTGATCGGCCGGATTTTGTCACATCGCTCAAGCATTTGCAGGATGAAGTGCCCGATTGCGGTGCAGTGTCTTTGGTTGTGAGCTGGTTTGGCTCTGATCTGCGGTGTGGCTCCTGTGAGATCCAGCCCAAGGTCGAGCAGACCGAAGTCGACAGCACGGACATGCCGTGGGTGGTCAACGGTCTGGTGCGGTCGGATGCCGGTCTGGTTCCGGTTGAAGAGGGACGTCCGGTCTATGGTGGCACGCCTTGTGACGCGTCGGTGGTCCAATCGATCCGCGACATGCAGGCCAAGGGGCTGGACGTGGTTTACTATCCGTTCATCCTGATGGAGCAGATGCCGGATAACGGATTGCCGGATCCGTGGTCAGGGAACAGCGATCAACCGAAACTGCCGTGGCGGGGACGGATTACGGCGTCGGTCGCGCCGGGGCAACCGGGCGACGTGACTGGAACCTCCGACATAGATGATCAGGTTGCCGCGTTTTTCGGATCGGTGTCGGTGGAGGACTTCGCCATCGAAGAGGACGAGATTGTCTATTCCGGCCCGACTGAATGGAGCTATCGCCGGTTCATTCTGCATCAGGCCCATCTGTGCGCGCTGGCCGGCGGGGTGACGGCGTTTTGCATCGGGTCGGAAATGCGCAGCCTGACGCAGTTGCGCGGCGCCGCGGGGTTCCCGGCAGTCGACGCGTTGCGGACGCTGGCGGCGGAGTGCCGGGCGATCCTCGGCTCGGATGTTCAGATTGGGTATGCTGCCGATTGGTCGGAATATTTCGGCTATCAGCCAACTGATGGCAGCGGGGATGTGTATTTCCATCTTGATCCGCTCTGGGCCGACCCGAATATCGATTTCATCGGGATCGACAATTACATGCGATTGTCGGATTGGCGCGACGGGGATGATCACGCGGATGCCGATTGGGGGTCGATCTATAACCTGGATTATCTGGAAGCCAATGTTGCGGGCGGCGAGGGGTATGATTGGTATTATCCGTCGCGCGAAGACCGGGACGCGCAGAACCGCGTTGCGATCACCGATGGGGCGCACAATGAGCCGTGGGTCTATCGCTACAAGGATATCCTGAACTGGTGGTCCCAGCCGCACCACAATCGTATCAACGGTCAACGCGACGCCGTGGCGACGGACTGGGTGCCGCAATCCAAACCGATCTGGTTTACCGAAATCGGGTGTGCCGCCGTCGATAAAGGCACGAATGAGCCCAACAAGTTCATTGATCCCAAGAGCTCGGAAAGCACGTTGCCTGTGCATTCGAACGGCATGCGCGATGAGCTGATCCAACGGCAATACCTCCGTGCCCTGACGCGGTACTGGAGCAATCCCGCGCACAACCCGGTGTCGACGGTGTACAATGCCCCGATGATCGACATGGGGCGGGTGTTTGTCTGGGCCTGGGACGCGCGGCCGTATCCGTGGTTTCCGAATGTAGACGAGATGTGGTCGGACGGGCCGAATTTCAGGCGCGGTCACTGGATCAACGGGCGCGTGTCGGGGCGCACACTAGCGTCGGTTGTGACCGAGATTTGCGAACGCTCTGGCCTGTCAGCCTTCGATGTCAGTGCGCTTTACGGGTTTGTGCGGGGCTACCTTGCGCCCGATGTTTCGGATGCGCGGCGTGCGTTGCAGCCCTTGATGATGGCCTACGGGTTTGACGCGATCGAACGCGACGGCGTGCTGCTGTTTCGAAACAGAACCGCGGCGCAGGTGACGACGCTGATACCGGAAGACCTGGCCTTGCATGACGACCTTGGGTCCGAGGCGGTTCAGTCCCGGAGTTCCGAAGCCGAGATGTCGGGCCGGGTGCGTCTGAACTTTGTCGAGGCCGACGGTGATTACCGGAACATTGCCGAAGAAGCCGTTTTGCCGGACGAGCAAACCCATGCCGTGGCCGAAAGCGAAGTGCCGTTGTTGCTGACGCGTCCGGAGGGGCGACAATCGGTCGAACGGTGGCTGGCCGAAGCGCGTGTGTCGCGGGATGCGGTGCGCTTTGCACTGCCTTTGTCGAAGGATACGCTGGGGGCCGGGGATGTGGTGAAGCTGCCCGATCCGCAGGGGGCAGTAACCGCGCGCATTGATCGGGTCGAGTTGACGACGCATCAACTGGTGGAGGCTGTGCGCATTGAGCCTGATGTCTATCGTCCGTCGGATTTTCCTGACGATCCAACGCCGTCCAGCCGGTTTCAGGCCACTGGCCCTGTGCTTCCCCTGTTTCTCGACCTGCCGTTGATCACCGGGGATGAGGTGCCACATGCGCCGTATCTGGCACTCACGGCGGACCCGTGGCCCGGAGAAGTCGCCGTTTATGACGCGGCAGAAGATGCGGGATACGGGTTGAACGGGCTCGTGCCGACCGCGTCGACCATTGGTGTCACTGTGTCTGATATCCGAAGTGCGCCTTCGGGGGTGCCGGATCGTGGATCGGTGCTGGATGTCAAGCTGACAAGCGGCGCGCTGTCATCGATTGGAGACGTTGCGTTTCTTGCCGGTGGCAACCTTGCGGCAATCGGGGGCGGGTCGGTTGATGGTTGGGAGGTGATCCAGTTTCGGGATGCTACACTTATTGATCCCGATACGTGGCGGTTGTCGTATCTGCTGCGTGGGCAACTCGGCACGGATGCGATTGCACCAATGGTTTTGCCGGCCGGGGCGTATTTTGTCTTGCTTGATGCCGGGCCTCAGCAATTGACCCTTGCGTCGGCGCTGCGCGGGCAAAACCGCCATTACCGGATTGGTCCTGCAAGCAAGGCTTACGATCACGCGTCCTATGTGCATCAAGTGCATGCGTTCGCGGGCAATGGCCTGCGCCCCTACAGCCCGGTGCATCTGCGCGCTGTATGGAGCGGGCCTGATCTGAACCTGACATGGATCCGGCGGTCGCGGCGGGACGCGGATGCGTGGGACCTGGCCGATATCCCGTTGGCAGAGGACAGCGAGGCCTATGTCATTCGGGTCAGGGACAGCGGCGGAACCCTTTTGCGCACGCTGGACGTGGGCACATCCGGCTGGACCTACACCGCCGCGATGCAGGTCGAAGACGGGTTTTCCGGGGGTGGGACGTGCGAGGTTGCACAACGCTCTGCCCGGTTTGGTCCGGGACCGTTTGCGGCGGTGAGTGTTGTGCCGTGAAGCCGGTGATTTACAACGATATGTTGGCGTCCGTGGCTGTTGTGGCGGCAACGCCAGTGGCGGATCAACCGCGTGTCGCGCGCGACCTGTTGCGCGCGGCGACCTGCGCGGCGCGGTACCAGACCACCCATGGTCACGCGCATCCAACACTGGGTGACGGGAGCCTCTTGGCGGTCGCATTGCAGCGCGACCGGCGCAGCGCTGCCGGGTTTCAGTCGGTCGAAGAACTCGATGCGTGGCTTACAATGTTGAAGGCGCTGAAAGGGTGGATGTGTCAGCCCGACGCACAGCTGATACAGCGGGACGCGGTGGGATCCAGCTCAAGCCGCTTTTGGGCGATCTCGTCTCCGCAATCGTCACAATAGCCAAACTCGCCGTCGTCAAGGCGCTGCAATGCGCGCTTGAGTGACACGCGCATCGCGTCGCGACTGGCCTGCGTCGCCTTGGCCATGGATTGACTGAGCAAGGCATCTTGCCGGGACAAACGCCCGACCGCCTGCTGATCCAGTGACACAACCGCCTGACTGTCTTTGCCCAGCATGTCGTCTTGATCCAGCTCTGCAAGTTTCCGCCCAATCACGTCAAGAAACAGCGCCCGTTGCGTTTCATCCATGGTGTTGATCCCCGGCATCACATCTTTGCGTTTTTCCCTTTGTACCCTATTTGGTATAACCAATGCGTCAAAGGAGAGACGGCATGGCAGAAACCCGAGCAAAGCTTGCGTCGGTAGACCCGGTTTGGGCGCGGATTGTGAAAGAAGCCGACGAGGCGGTGGCCAAAGAGCCGCTTCTGGGCGGCATGGTGCATTATTCAATCCTGCATCACGCCAGTCTTGAACGCGCGCTGAGCTATCGCATTTCGCTCAAGCTGGCGAATGGCGAAATGACAGAGCAGATCCTGCGCGAGATTTGCGACGAGGCGTTTGACGCCGATCCCAACCTTGCGATGGCCGCGCGGGCTGACATCATGGCCGTCTATGAACGCGATCCGGCCTGTCACCGGTTCCTGCAACCCTTGCTGTTCTTCAAGGGATTTCAGGCCATCCAGTGTTACCGGTTGGGCAACTGGCTGTGGCGACAGGGGCGGCACGACCTGTCCTATTTCGTGCAGATGCGCTGTTCGGAAGCGTTTGGGGTCGATATTCACCCGGCGGCGAAGATTGGCAAAGGCATCATGATCGACCATGCGCATTCCATCGTGATCGGGGAAACCGCGGTTGTCGGTGACAACGTGTCGATGCTGCATTCGGTGACGCTGGGTGGGACCGGCAAGGAAGAAGAGGACCGGCATCCCAAGATCGGCGATGGTGTTCTGATCGGGGCAGGCGCCAAGGTGCTGGGCAATATCCGGGTTGGCAACTGTTCGCGCGTCGCGGCGGGGTCGGTGGTTCTGTCAGAGGTGCCGCCCTGCAAGACCGTGGCAGGTGTGCCTGCGCGCATTGTCGGAGAGGCAGGCTGTGAGCAGCCGTCGATCAGCATGGACCAGATTCTGCATTCTGGCGACTGAGGTTTTTAAAAGGTGCGGCACAGATGTGCCGCGCTCTAAAAGCAGTCGCCGCCTTTGGCGGCGATGCGGTTGGGGCGATGCGATGCACCGCCCTTTTTGCATATTTGGAAAAAGAAGATGCTCAGGCCAGTAAGGCCATCGGGTTTTCCAACCCGTCGACGATGGCCTGCAACACCTCGGCCCCCAGCGCTCCGTCTATGACGCGGTGGTCCACGGACAAGGTCATCGACATCATCGTGGCCACGGTGATGTCTCCGTCCGGTCCGACCACCGGTTTTTTCGCGCCTGCGCCGACGGCCAGGATTGCGCCATGGGGTGGGTTGATCACCGCGTCGAAGTTTTCGATCCCGAACATGCCAAGATTGGAGATCGCAAAGCTGCCGCCCTGGTATTCATGCGGGGCGAGTTTGCGGTCACGCGCGCGCGCCGCAAGGTCTTTCATTTCGGCGGACAGCGTTGACAGCGACTTCTGGTGGGCATCCTTCAGAACCGGCGTAAAGAGCCCGCCTTCGATGGCCACGGCCACCGCCACATCCGAGGGTTCGAGTTGCAGGATGCGGTCGCCGGCCCAGACGGCGTTTGCGGTGGGCACCTGTTGCAGCGCGTTGGCACAGGCCTTGATGATGAAATCATTGACGCTGAGCTTCACACCGCGCGCTTCAAGCTGTTTGTTAAGCTGCGACCGGAAGGCGAGCAGATCGTCGATCTGCACGGATCGGCGCAGGTAGAAATGCGGGATGGTCTGTTTGGCCTCTGTCAGCCGCGCGGCAATCGTCTTGCGCATGCCGTCCAGCGGCACCTCGGTATAGGCGCGGCCCTCGTACATACGGGCGATCACATTCGGATCGGTCTGCGCCGGGGCGGGGGCTGCCGCAGGAACCGCCGGGCGGGCTGCCTCGGTCGGGGCGGCGGCCTGTGGCGAGGCATTTTCCACATCGGCTTTGACAATGCGGCCACGCGGGCCCGAGCCGGTGATCTGTGACAGGTCAAGCCCTTTCTCCGCTGCGATCCGTCGGGCCAGAGGGGAGGCAAAGATACGATCCCCGGATTTGGCGACCGGGGCAGGGGCGGCAGGTTCCGGGGCAGGGGATGCGGCTTCGGGTTCGGCCACCGCCTCCGGGGTGGCCTCAGGGGCGCTGCCGATATCATCGGTGCTTTCGCCGTCTTCCAGCAAAATCGCAATGGGATCGTTGACCTTCACAGCTTCGGTGCCTTCGGCCACGAGGATCTTGCCGATCACACCTTCGTCGACCGCTTCGAACTCCATCGTCGCCTTGTCGGTTTCGATCTCGGCCAGGATGTCGCCCGAGGACACGGTGTCGCCCTCATTGACCATCCATTTCGCCAATGTGCCGTCTTCCATGGTCGGGCTCAGGGCGGGCATCAGAATGTTGATGGGCATGTCAGGTCGCCTCTTCAATCAATGTGACGAGATCATAGGGCGCGCGCGGGGTGCGTCCGTCCGCCAGCGCCGCGATGGCCCTGGAAATATCGCGCTGATGCGCACCGATCCATTCATAGGCGCTTTGATGGGACGGGCGCGCCTCTGTGCGCAGACGGTCCATCAGGCATTCCGGCACGTAGGCTGCCCCTTTGGCGCTCTCGACCCGGTAGGCCTCAAGCGCGACGTTGCGGGATTTCACGATCAGTTTCTCGGTCATCGGTAGCAAACCTTCTTTGCCGCCTCGACAACCTCGGCCGTGGTGACCAGCGCGTGTTTCTCAAGGTTCGCGGCATAGGGCATCGGTACATCCTTGCCCGTCAGGTTCAGCACCGGCGCATCCAGATAGTCGAACGCACGCTCCATGATGACCGAAGACAGGTGGTTGCCAATGGCCCCCACGGGCCAGCCTTCCTCGACCGTGATGCAGCGGTTGGTTTTCTGCACAGAGGCCAGAACCGTGTCATAATCCAGCGGGCGCAGGGTGCGCAGGTCAATCACCTCGGCCTCGATCCCCTCTGCGGCCAGCTTTTCGGCGGCGTCCAGCGCATAGGTCATGCCGATGCCAAAGCTGACGATTGTGACATCCGACCCTTCGCGCCAGATGCGCGCCTTGCCGAACGGCACAGTATAATCCTCGATCTCGGGCACCTCGAAGGTTTTGCCGTAGAGGATCTCGTTCTCAAGAAAGATGATCGGGTTGGGATCCCGGATCGCGGTTTTCAGCAGGCCTTTGGCATCTGACGCGGAATAAGGCATCACCACCTTGAGGCCGGGAATATGCGCATACCACGCTGCGTAATCCTGAGAGTGCTGCGCGGCAACCCGCGCGGCCGCGCCGTTCGGGCCTCGGAATACCATCGGTGCACCCATCTGTCCGCCCGACATATAAAGCGTCTTGGCGGCAGAGTTGATAATCTGATCAATGGCTTGCATGGCGAAGTTGAACGTCATGAACTCCACAATGGGGCGCAATCCACCAAAGGCCGCACCAACCGCGATACCCGTGAACCCGTGTTCGGTGATCGGTGTGTCCATCACCCGGCGCGCGCCGAATTCGTCCAGCAATCCCTGGCTGATCTTGTAGGCGCCCTGGTATTCGCCGACCTCCTCGCCCATCAGGAACACGTCCTCATCGCGGCGCATTTCCTCGGCCATGGCATCGCGCAGCGCTTCGCGCACGGTTTGCTGTTTTGTCTTGGTGCCCTCGGGCCACGGCGCTTCGGCCTTGGACACGATCTCGACCGGGTCGGGATGCGCCATACCAGCGGCGGGCTGATCTTCGGAACTTTGCGCCTTGTCCGCCGGGGCCAGCTGTTGCGCCGGGGCGGTGGGGGCGGCATCCTCCACGCTTTCGCCGTCTTCGACCAGAACCGCGATGGGCGTGTTCACCCGGACACCCTCGGTGCCTTCGGCCACAAGGATCTTGCCGACAATCCCTTCATCCACTGCCTCGAACTCCATCGTCGCCTTGTCGGTTTCGATCTCGGCCATGATGTCACCGGCAGTGACGGTGTCGCCTTCCTTGACCAGCCACTTGGACAGTGTGCCTTCTTCCATCGTGGGCGAAAGCGCGGGCATGAGAACTTCTGTCGCCATGGTCAGATCCCTCCTACGGCAGGTGTCAGGAAGCACACCACGTTGCCTTGTCCGTCTTCCACACAGGCACTGCGGCCCACCCCATCGTAATCCATGGGCGGCAACGCTTCACTGCCGCCATTGGCAAGCGCCCAGGCGTAGAGTTCGTCGCAATCGGCAACATCGAATGTCATGGTTCCGCCCCGGATGGGGGATCCGGGCTGGGGTGCGTCCCCGATGCGCGCCATAATCCCACCGCTCAGCGGTTTGTCTGTCCCGATCTGATCGCCCTCGATCAGATGATACTCCACGTCCTCCGCGCCTTCCATCGGTATGAAACCCCATCCGAACAGGCCGTTATAGAAGGCTTTGGCAGCGGACACGTCGCTGGCATGAATTTCGAAATGCGGCATCACACGGCCTCCTCTGCGTAGATATCCGTCCACAATTCGTCCAGCGCGGGTTCCGGGCTTTCGCGGGCGAAATCGGCGCTCGCGTTCACCACCGACTTGATCTCCTTGTCGATCGCCTTGAGGTCGTCTTCGCTGGCATGATTGCCCTGCAAAAGCATGTCGCGCACGTGGTCGATGGCATCGCGTTCTTCGCGCATCTTCTGGACCTCTTCGCGGGTGCGGTACTTGGCCGGGTCCGACATGGAATGGCCCCGGTAGCGGTAGGTCTTGACCTCAAGGATGTACGGCCCCTTGCCAGAGCGGCAATGCGCTACCGCCTTGTCGCCTGCGGCCTTGACCGCAAGCACATCCATGCCGTCCACGGCCTCACCGGGAATGCCAAAGGCCGCCCCGCGGGTGTGCAGATCCGGCGTCGATGTGGACCGCTGCATCGCGGTGCCCATGGCGTACTGGTTGTTTTCAATGACAAATATCACCGGCAATTGCCACAGGGCGGCCATGTTGAAGGTCTCGTAGACCTGACCCTGGTTGGCCGCGCCATCGCCAAAATAGGTAAAGGTGACGTTGTCGTTGCCCCTGTACTTGTCGGCAAAGGCCAGCCCGGCCCCCAGCGGCACCTGCGCGGCCACGATGCCGTGCCCGCCATAAAAGTCCTTCTCTTTCGAGAACATGTGCATGGAGCCGCCCTTGCCCTTGGAATACCCGCCTTCGCGGCCCGTCAGTTCGGCCATGACGCCATTCGGGTCCATGCCACAGGCCAGCATATGCCCGTGATCGCGATACGAGGTGATGCGCTTGTCACCGTCGCGGGCGGCCGCCTCCAATCCGACAACAACGGCCTCTTGTCCTATATAGAGGTGGCAAAACCCGCCAATGAGGCCCATTCCGTAAAGCTGCCCTGCCTTTTCCTCGAACCGGCGGATCAACAACATGTCCTTGTAATAGGCCGTCAGCTCTTCGGCAGATACGTTTGGTTGCTTTGCCGCCTTGGACGTCGTTTTGCGTGCCGCCATGCGTGCCTCCCCCCTGGAAACTGGTTTAGTGTTAAACCTTTTTTCAAAGCCTACGATCATCCTCCGACGAAAAGCAAGACCGGATCGCACTTGGCCATCGGCTGATTCGCGCCGGTCGAATGACGCCGGGGCAGTTGTGGCAAAACAATGGCAGCCCCCGTACCGGGACTGTTTTTCGCCCGCGGACAATTATGGCCTAATTTGGGCGTAATTAAGCAAATCTACAGACTTCATGGCGCAAATAAGGAGAGATTAAGGCTCGTTCGCTGCACGGGACCACATTTATGCCAGAAATCGCCGCCTATGGATTTATGGGATCACAAGCCACTCAGGGGCTGTTCGGGGCCAATGTGCTGGCCACGCGGTCAACGCTTGCGCAGGGCGGCGATTACGACCGCGTGATCGAAGATCTGGGTGTCGGGTCGTTCCGCTATCCCGGTGGATCGCTGACCGAACGCTACTTTGACATCACCAATCCCAATGCAACCGTGGTGTCGGATCGCGACACCGGCGACATGCGGGATTTCATCCCGCTGAACGAAGCGATGGCCTACGCGGCAGAGGAGGGCCTGTCCGTCACCATCGTAATCCCGACGCACAACCTTCTGACAGACTCGGTCGACGCCAATGGCGACCGCTTCGCCAACATCGACGAAGACGCGCTGCGCGGGTTCGTGCGTGACACGGTCAATGGCGTATACGGGTCGGCCGAGGTTGAGGCGTTCGAACTGGGCAATGAATACTGGGGCAGCGGCCAGATGTCCTCGATCGAATATGGTCGTCTGGCCAGCGAAATGGCCGTGATCATAAATGACGAACTCGACCTGCAGAACGCCGATGCCGATATCGTTGTCCAGTCGGGAACCAACTTCAACTTTGCGCGGATGTCCGAAGAGTACAGTGACGACATGTCGAGCGCTGCGATCCTTGCCGATCTGAACGACAGCTATGGCCTCAATCTGGGCGAAGACAGCCTGTTCAGCTCCGGCCAGGTCAACTGGACCCATGTCGCCAATGAAATGATCCTGTCCGAGTTTGACACGCAGGCCGAACAACTCGCGGTCGATCAGGTGGCGGTGCATGTCTATTCCCGCGGTCAGGTGAACGAAGGCCAGCGCAGTTTTTTCCTCAACAGCACCGATGAAACCTGGGGTGAAGACATCCCGGACGCGCGGATCGCGGTCACCGAATGGAACACCGCGGGCAACACCGGGTCGCTGGACCGTGACAGTGATTACGGCCTGCACCAGTCGCAGGAAATGATCAACGTCATGGAAGAGTTTCTGCGCTTCGACGTGGAACAGGCCCATGTCTGGCCGCTGATCCAGAACACCCCCAACACGCTGAGCGTCGATGACGGCCAAGCCGATCTGTCCCCCGGCGGCGCGATGTTTGCAATGATGCAGGACGCGTTGCCCGGCAAAACGGCGATTGATCTGACACCGGAACGCGGCGCCGACACCGAGGTGGAGGAAGATGGCGTCTCGGTCCACGGGTTCTGGGAACCAAACGAATTGCTGTTCTACGTCGCCGCCACCGGTGACACGGGGGCCACAACCACGGTGGATTTCTCTGGGCTCGTGTCGGATGCGGGCCGGGTTGAAATCTCGGTGCTGGGCGTGGCCGAAGGCGATGCGGCAGGGTCCAGCAGCTCGGACGCGATGGTCGATGAAATCGACCCTGCGTCGGTGATGGCCGGCACGAACCTATCGGTCGACATGAACGAAGGCGAAATCATGCAGGTGCGGATGTTTGATTTCGTGCCGTCCCGCGACTTTCAGGCGGTGATTTCCGAAGAAGCGCCAGACGCGCTGCCAGAGCCGATGATTGATCCCTTTGTCGAAGACGGCGCAGACAGCGACGCGTCAACCGATCTTGATCAGCTGTTCCCAACCGTGCCGTTTAGCGAGGCCGACGCGACCTATCTGGCGGCAGAAGAGGCCGCGGCGGCGGAGGAGGGTGGAGAGGACAGCGACGATGACGGCATGGGCGGGCTTGCGGATCTGATGGCTGCGATTCCGCTGCTGGGGCTGATGGCGTTGTTCATGTAGACTCGGTCTGCGGGCTACGAATGCTGTTTTTCCTGACGAACAGGTAACGCGCCGAGGGGTGCTTTATGGCGCAAATCATTGAAATAGTTTGTCATTTTGTCGCTTTGCCATGCGCCCTGTGAGGGTCGGGTGCGGCCGTGGGCTGGTCGCGCCGCGCCGGACGGACGATTGGGATCAGCTGAAGGTTGGTCAAAAGCGGGGTTACCCATGGGTAACCGTTAATTCTTGTTAAGAATTAACGCACGACGATTTCGTCGGTGCGCACCATGCCCAGCATGTCCCGCGTGCGTTCGTCGAGCAGGTCAAGATCAAGATAGGTGTCAGACAACCGCCGGGTGAGGTTTTCCATCCGCGCGACTTCGATCTGCAGGTCCTTGAGTTCCGCCTCAAGCGCGCGGGTTTCCACCACGATCTCGGCGCGGCGGAACACGCCGTAATCGCCCTGCACCGCGGCAAACACAAAATACGCCCCGACGCAGAACGAGCCTGCGAAGAAAACAAGGCCCCCAAGGGCCGGGCGGGTGCGGTTTTGTGTCATCAATTGCCTCGGTCGCGTTTCTTTGCGAACGCATGGTGCGAAGGTGGCACAGGGAAATCCGCGATGGAATTCCCCTTTTGCCGATTCCGGTCATTTCTTGCCGGTTCGTTGCCAGGTGTGGCTTTCCGGACTCTGTCGCTCAGGCGCGGATCAGCCCAACGCGGCCACGCCCGGCAAATCCTTGCCTTCCATCCATTCCAGAAACGCGCCGCCAGCGGTCGAGATATAGGTGAAGCTGTCCGCAGCCCCGGCCTTGTTCAGTGCCGCCACGGTGTCGCCACCGCCCGCCACCGAAATCAGAGATCCGGCGCGGCTCAGCTTGGCCGCGTGGGCCGCCGCCGCATTTGTCGCTGCATCAAAGGGCGGGATTTCGAACGCCCCCAAAGGTCCGTTCCAGATCAGCGTTTCGGCCCGGTCAAAGGCGGCACAGATATGTGCAACGCTTTCAGGTCCGGCATCCAGGATCATCGCGTCGTCGGGACAGTTTTCCGTCATCACGGTTTGCGATGCCGCTCCTGCCTTGAACTCGTTTGCGACAACCACATCGCGGGGAAGCAGGATATCGCATCCGGCGTCTGCGGCCTTGGCCGCGATCTCGCGCGCCGTGTCGGCCAGATCGTGTTCGCACAGCGACGTGCCGACGTTGACGCCCTGGGCTGCGAGAAAGGTGTTGGCCATGCCGCCGCCGATCACAAGCATGTCGACCTTTTCGATCAGGTTGGACAGCAGGTCCAGCTTGGTGGACACCTTGGCCCCGCCCACAACCGCGACCACGGGGCGTTTCGGCTGACCCAAGGCGCTTTCCAGGGCGCGCAGTTCCGCTTCCATCAGACGTCCGGCACAGGACGGCAGCAGGTGCGCCACGCCCGTTGTCGAGGCATGCGCGCGGTGCGCGGCAGAGAACGCGTCATTGCAAAAGACATCACCGAGGGTCGCCAGAAACTGCGCCATCTTGGGGTCGTTGGCCTCTTCCATCGGGGAAAACCGGGTGTTTTCCACCAGCACGACCGCATCCATCGGCAGCGCGTCGATGTCTTCGCGCGAGGGGCGTTCCACAAAGGTCACGGCGCGGCCCAACGCGTCTTCCAGCGCAGGCAGGGTGATGCGCAGGCTCATCTCCGGGTTGGGTTGTCCTTTCGGACGGCCAAAATGCGCAAGCAGGATTGGCGTGCCGCCCTTGGCCAGAATGTCGGTGATGGTGGGCACGATCCGGGTGATCCGGGTGGCGTCGGTCACCTGTCCATCCTTGACCGGCACGTTGATATCGACCCGCGTCAACACGCGCTTGCCCGCCAGATCCATGTCATCGAGTGTTTTCCAGGCCATCGGTCCCTCCAATCCTTGCATGTGACGCTGTGATGGCGGGCCAAAGCGCAGAGGTCAATGCGGTCCTTGGCTTTCCGCGTGTGTCGCCTTAAGTCATGGCGCAACCAGACATGTAAAGGAGCGCGGCATGGCCGACATCAAAGACCCCGAAAACACCATCCTCGTCGAGTTGAAAGACGGGACCGTCACAATCGAATTGCTGCCGGATGTGGCACCCAAGCACGCCGAGCGCATGAAGGAACTGGCGCGGGCCGGGGCCTATGACAATGTGTGTTTCCACCGGGTGATTGACGGCTTTATGGCGCAAACCGGCGATGTCGAGCATGGCGATATGGAAGACGGCTTCGATCTGCGCCGTGCGGGCACGGGGGGATCCGCGCTTCCGGATCTGCCTGCAGAGTTTTCAAAGCTGCCGCATGACCGGGGCACCCTGGGCGCGGCGCGGTCGCAGAACCCCAATTCGGCCAATTCGCAGTTCTTTATCAACTTCACCGACAACCATTTCCTGAATGGTCAGTACACGGTCTATGGCCGCGTTGTGTCGGGCATGGAACATGTCGATGCGATCACACGGGGCGAGCCGCCTGCGGCGCCGGACCGGATGATTTCGGTCAAGGTGGCCGCCGATGCATAAGCTTGCCGCCGCTTTTGCACTGCTTGCGTCGCCGGTCTGGGCGACCGGGCTGCAGATCGATATTGCCGGTGAAGCGTCGGGTGTTGTCACCATCGACCTGTTCGAAGACGTGGCCCCCCAGCACGTGGCCCAGATCACCGCGCTGGCCGAAGATGGGGCCTATGACGGTGTGGTGTTTCATCGCGTGATTGACGGTTTCATGGCGCAAACCGGCGATGTGGAGTTCGGCAAGCTTGACGGCGGTGACATGGGTATGGCCGGACGCGGCGCGTCGGATCGCCCGGATCTGCCTGCGGAGTTTTCGGACCTGCCGTTTGACCGCGGTGTGGTTGGCATGGCGCGGTCGCAAGACCCGAATTCGGCCAATTCGCAGTTCTTCATCATGTTCCAGAAGGGGTATTTCCTGAACGGTCAATATACCGTTGTGGGGCAGGTGACCGAAGGCATGGACGTCGTGGATGCGATCAAACGCGGTGAAGGCCGCAATGGCGCGGTGATCGGCCAGCCCGATGTCATGGCGGATGTGACCGTCATCGAATAACGAAATTGAGCGTGGCCTGTGCAGGCCACGCCCTGTTTTAGCTGGCGATGCCAGCGATTGGCACAGCCTGGCACGGGTCCGCAGTCACCCCGGCGAGTCCCGGTTTTCCACGGTCGATTGGCATATTTTCAAAAAGAAGAAATCCCTGTCACGCGGTCACAGCTGCGTGTGCGGGGCTATGCAGCCGTGGGCGCTTTGACGCAGACTGTCTTGGCGCAATGCCGGGAGGGTCTGATGCGACAGGTGATATGGGCGGCGGTGGTGTCGTCGTTTCTGGGGGGCGCGGCTGTGGCCAGCCCGGAGTTCTGGCAGCACGAGTGGCCCAACACGGATTTCGAGACCACGTCGGTGGAGAACTGGGTCGAGATTCTGTCGGGTGGTCCGCCGAAGGACGGGATCCCGGCCATTGACGGCCCGGATTTTATTCCGGTTGTGGACGAGACCCGGATCGCGCCAACCGAACCTGTGATCACGCTGGAATTGGGGGATGAGGCGCGGGCCTATCCGATCCGGTATCTGACCTGGCATGAAATTGTGAACGATACGGTGGCGGGGGTTCCGGTTGCGGTGACCTTTTGTCCATTGTGCAATTCGGCGCTGACCTTTGATCGGCGCGTAGCGGGGCAGGTGTTGAGCTTTGGCGTGTCGGGCAAGCTGCGCCATTCGGATATGGTCATGTATGACCGGCAGACCGAAAGCTGGTGGCAACAGGCGGTGGGGACCGGCATTGTCGGCACCTATACGGGCACGGAATTGGTAAGTGTGCCAAGCTGGATGGAAAGCTGGGCGGAGTTTTCGACGCGCAATCCGGAGGGCGTTGTGATGGCCGAACCGGGGTACAAGCGGGACTATGGCCGCAACCCGTATCGCGGCTATGACACGTCAACCAAGCCGTTCCTGTACTCTGGCGAAATGCCGCCGCATGGGATTGATGCGCTGGCGCGGGTGGTGCGGGTCGGTGACCGGGCGTGGCCGATGGAGCGCTTGCGCACAGCCGGAGAGATTGCGGAGGCCGGGGTGGTCATTTCCTGGCGGGCCGGTCAGGCCTCTGCGCTGGATACGGCGCGGATTGGTGCGGGGCGCGATGTGGGGTCGATCCGGGTGCGTGACGCGCAGGGCCGGGATGTGCCGCATGACGTGATGTTTGCCTTTGCCTATCACGCGTTCTGGCCGGACGGGGATTGGATGCTGGGCCAGTAGCGCGACAGGGTTCGCATGGGTCCGGGCAGACGCAGCCATGTGCCGCCTAAGGCCTGTGGCTGTGCCCCGCTGCGCAGTTTGAACCGGGTCAGACCTGGCGGGCCGTTCAAGGTGCCAAGATCGAGCGTGTTGTAGCCTTGGGCCGATAGCCAGGTCATCGCGCGCCAGAGCGTGAGCGCATGTGCCGAGGTGGCGCGGCCCGCCGTTGTGGTGGTGCCGATATGGTAGGTGGCCCAGGGCGCGTGGCAGAGCAGGATCATTGCCGCGATTGGTTGACCCTCCAAGCGGGCGGTGACCACCTGCGCCGCGCCGGGGTTTTGATCCGCAAATGTGCTGAGAAACTGCGTCGGCCAGCCGCGATACCCGCGTTGGGCCTGCTGTTCCAGATCGGCGGTGATGATCCACATATGTTGTTGCGGGTCGAATGTGTGGATGTCCGTGGTCACGCCGGCCCGTTCCGCGCGCCGCAGGGCATTGCGCCATTTTCCATGCAGGGCGGACCGCATTTTTGCAGGTGTTCCAAGGGGCAGAAGTGCGACCCTTTTGGATTTGGCCAGGCGCAGGAAGCCCGGCAGGTGGTCTGCAGGTTGGTCGGCATTGACCACCAGAGGCCCGGGCATGTCGAAACGGTCAAGCGCCGCCGCCGTGTCAAAACCCGGCCTGGCCACCGGCCCGCGCGAGATCAGGTGGACAGGGCCGATCCAGCGGATGTGCCGGGTTTGCACAAGACACCGCGTGTCAGGTGTAGTCGTCAGCCACGACACCTGTGTCCCAAGGGCGGTCAGGGTGCGCGCGAAGGCGTCGGATTGCTGGAGCGGGCAGGGCAGCATTGCCGCACCGTGTCAGATGGGCCTTACCACCGGGTAAAGAGCCGCATCCGATCTCGCAAAAGACCGGATGCGCGGCGTTATCCCGCCAGTTTGACCAGCGCGTGGCGTTTTTTGCCAGCGCTGAGCTTGATCGGCGTGGCAAGTGTTGCGCTGTCGATGATCAACCCCGCATCGGTCAAGGGCGCGTCGTCCAGTTTCGCACCGTTTTCCGCGATCAGGCGCTTGGCCTCCTTGCCCGATTTCGCAAGGCCGGTTTTGACAATCAGCTGAACCACGGAAATGCCGTCTCCGATATCCTGAGCGCTGAGCGAGACCGTGGGCAGATCATCGCCAACCCCGCCTTTTTCGAACACTTCGCGTGCGGTTGCTTCGGCGGTTTTTGCGGCCTCGGCTCCGTGGCACAGCGTGGTGACGGCGTTGGCCAGAACGATCTTGGCGTCGTTGATCTCGGACCCGGCCAGCGCGCCAAGGCGGTCGCATTCGTCCAGCGGCAGCTCGGTGTAGAGCTTGAGGAACCGGCCCACATCCGCGTCGGTGGTGTTGCGCCAGAATTGCCAGAATTCATAGGGGCTGCGCATATCGGCATTGAGCCAGATCGCGCCATCGGCGGTCTTGCCCATTTTCTTGCCGTCGCTGGTGGTCAGCAACGGCGAGGTCAGGCCGTAGATCTCGTGATCCAGCACGCGGCGGGTCAGGTCGATCCCGTTGACGATATTGCCCCATTGGTCCGAGCCGCCGAACTGAACAAGGCAGCCGTAGCGGCGGTTCAATTCAAGGAAATCATAGGCTTGCAGGATCATGTAGTTGAATTCAAGAAAGCTCAGGCTTTGTTCGCGGTCCAGCCGGGATTTCACGGATTCAAACGACAGCATGCGGTTGACGCTGAAGTGCCGCCCGATATCGCGCAGGAAGTCGAGATAGTTCAGACCGTCGAGCCATTCGGCGTTGTTCAGCATCAACGCGACATTGTCTTGCCCGACCGCTTCGCTGCTTGAGGGCACAGGCGAACCAGCATCATAGGAGATGTACTTGGCAAAGACCTGCTGGATGCCGCTGATGTTGTCGTCGATCTGTTCCGGCGTCAGCAACGGGCGTTCGTCTGCGCGAAAGCTTGGGTCGCCCACCTTGGTGGTGCCGCCACCCATCAGGGTGATCGGTTTGTGCCCGGTTTTCTGCAACCAGCGCAGCATCATGATCTGGATCAGGCTGCCCACATGCAACGACTTGGCCGTCGCATCAAAGCCGATATAGCCCGGGACCACCCCTTTGGTCAGCGCCTCGTCAAGGCCCTGATAATCGGTGCAATCAGCCAGAAAGCCGCGCTCGATCATGACGCGCATGAAATCCGATTTGGGATGGTAGGTCATGGGAATGCCTCTTAAAGTTTGGTCCGGCAGCTATACGCAGGGCGGGGCAAAAGGTGAAGGGCAAGTTGGCAGAACCAATCTGGGCATTGGGGGCGATGTCGGGCACGTCTTTGGACGGGGTGGACGCGGCCATGTTGCGGACCGACGGGGTGACGATTTCCGGCTTTGGACCCACGGCGTACCGGGCCTACAGCACCGCAGAGCAGGCGTGTTTGCGCGCGGGTTTGGGCCAGTGGTCTGGCGACGCCGTAGAAGCGGCGGCGCAGGTCGTGACCGACGCCCATATCGCCGCTTTGCAGGGATTTGACGACGCGGCGCTGATCGGGTTTCACGGCCAGACGCTGGCGCATGAGCCGCGCGGGCGTGGCACGCTACAGGTTGGCGACGGCATGGCTTTGGCCGCAGCTTTGAACTGTTCTGTGGTGTGGGATTTCCGGTCGTCGGATGTGGAGCTTGGGGGCGAGGGCGCGCCGCTTGCACCGTTTTTCCATTGGGCCTGTGCCAAGTGGATCGGCGCGCAGCGGTCGGTTGCGTTTCTGAACCTTGGCGGGGTGGGCAATCTGACCTGGGTTGATCCGACCTCCGACGCGCCTGATGCACCGGGGGCTTTGCTGGCCTTTGACACCGGGCCGGCGAATGCGCCGATCAATGATCTGATGATGCAGCGGCGCGGTCTCGATTTTGATGCCGATGGCGCGCTGGCCGGTCAGGGGCAGGTGGTTGACGGGGCGCTGGAGCTGTTTCTAGAGGAAGGGTATTTCCGAAAGATGCCACCGAAGTCTCTGGATCGGAACGATTTTTCACTGATGCTGGACCTGGTGCGCGAATTGGACGATGCCGATGCCGCAGCCACCATGACCGCAATGGCGGCGGCGGCGGTGATGCAGGGGATGGAGCATTGTCCCAGCCCGCCGGAGCGCGTGCTGGTGACCGGCGGCGGGCGGCGCAACCCGGTGATGATGGCGATGCTGCAAACCGCGCTGGATTGCCCGGTTGCGCCGGTGGAAGAGGTGGGGCTGGATGGCGATATGCTGGAGGCGCAGGCGTTTGCCTATCTGGCGGTGCGCGTGATGCGCGGCCTGCCGACCTCGGCCCCCGGCACAACCGGGGTGCGTGCCCCGGTGGGCGGTGGACAGATCACACGGGTCTGAAGAATGTGCGCCTGCGGCGCGCTGCTCTGGCGCGCTGACCCTGCGGGTCATCCCGCGAGTTGGGGCGTTGCCCCAAACCCCAAGGTATTTGTGAAACAGAGAAGATCAGGGCGTGTCCTGCTGCTTCTTCGGTTTGGAAATACCTCGGGGAGCGCGAGGGGCTGGCCCCTCGCTGTGCGGACGGTTCAGCCGCCGGTATGGCTCATGTGGCGCGATACGCGGCCATCGACGGTTTGTCGGGAATAGTCAAAGTCGTGCCCTTTGGGTTTGCGCAGGATCGCATCCCGAATGGCCTGTTCAAGCGGCGCATTGCTGTCGGGGTGGTTGCGCAAGGCGCTGCGTAAATCGGCGTTGTCTTCCTGTCCAAGGCACATGAACAGTTCTCCGGTGCAGGTCAGGCGCACGCGGTTGCAGCTTTCGCAGAAATTGTGGGTCAGCGGCGTGATGAAGCCGATTTTCTGGCCGGTTTCCTCGATCCGGACGTAGCGCGCGGGACCGCCGGTGCGTTCGGGCAGATCGGTCAGGGTGAATTGCTTGCGCAACTCGTCGCGCAATTCGCTGAGTTTCCAGTATTGGCCCAGACGGTCTTCGTTGCCGATATCGCCCATGGGCATCACTTCGATGAAGGTCAGGTCCATATCGCGGCTGGCGCACCAGTCTGTCATGGTGAACAGTTCATCTTCGTTAAAGCCCTTGAGCGCAACCGCGTTGATCTTGACCCGCAGCCCGGCGTTCTGGGCGGCGTCGATCCCCTTGAGCACCTGTGGCAGGCGGCCCCAGCGGGTGATGTCGGCGAATTTCTGTTCGTCCAGCGTGTCGAGCGAGATATTCACCCGGCGCACACCGGCGTCATAAAGCGCGTCGGCAAAGCGTTCCAGTTGTGAGCCGTTTGTCGTCAGGGTCAGTTCCTTGAGCGTGCCGGCCTCAAGATGGCGCGTCATGGCGCGGAAGAAGGTCATGATGTCGCGCCGCACAAGGGGTTCGCCGCCGGTGATGCGCAGCTTTTCGACCCCCATGCCAATGAAGGTGGAGCACATGCGATCCAGTTCTTCGAGCGTCAGCAATTCCTTCTTGGGCAGGAAGGTCATGTTCTCGGACATGCAGTACACGCAGCGAAAATCGCAGCGGTCCGTGACGGAGACGCGAAGGTAATTGATCGCGCGCTGGAACGGGTCAATAAGCGGTGTCATGCTGATGACCCTAGCCTTTCAGCAAGAGGTGGGCAAGTATGTGACAGCAATCCACGGCAGGACAAAGGTCGGAGGCGCAAGTGATTAGAAAAGCAGGAATTTTGAGTGTTTTCGCGCTGTTGGCCGGGTGCGGCCAGTTTTCGCTGGAGCGCCCGTCGCCGGAGGGCCTGTCAGACGGCCAGATGCGCCCGCAGGCGCGGCCCGATGCGCTGGATGTGACGGTGCGCACACCGCCGCCCACGGCACGGACCGTGGAAGAGTTCGACACGACGACGGAAGAAGAGCGTGCGGCAGCGGCATCGGTGGATGTGGGCGGGGAGCGGTCTTTGGGCACAACCATCGTGTCGCTGGGGGATCCGGCGCGTCCGGGGTTCTGGATCGAAACGCCGTTGGTTTCGGCGCCGGGACAGGGCCGCGTGCTCTACCCGGCAACCGGGCAGTCCTCGCAGGTCGAGTTGATTCCGATTGACGGACCCGCCACCGCCGGGAGCCGCATGTCCTTGCCCGCCATGCGTCTTGTTGGTGTGCCACTGACCGGGTTGGTCGAGGTGCAGGTGTTTTCAGGCGGGTAACAGGCGCGCGGCCTCTTTGCGGGCAAAAGGTTTCATCCGGTCACCATGCGCGGCAAGAAAGGCGCGGGTGCGGTCCGGATCGTGGCGGGACAGATCGCGGAGCCACCAGGCGACGGCTTTCTGAATGAACCACTCCGGGTCGGAGACATAGCCTGCGGCCCATCCCAGAATCCGGTCGCGGGCGGCCTGTTCCGCCTCTGACGGGTGGTTTTGCTTGGTCCAGGGCAGGGTGATCACCAAAGCGGCGCGGCGCGTCCATATGTGATCGCTGTTGGTCCAGGTTTCGATCGTTTCAAGGCGGGTGGGGTCGGCGGTAAGTCGGCGTTGTCCGGCCATGCAGGCGTGATCGGCGATGGCCCAACTGTCAAACTCCGGCACCCAGGATTGGATCAAGGTCCACGCCGCGTCGTCCGTTGGTTTGATCCGGGCTTGGGTCAGCAATTTTGCCGCCGCAACACGGGCTTCGAAGATATCCGTTTGCCACAAATCGCCTGCCAGCGTCAGGCGCGTCGGAAGGTCGAGGTCTTTGCGCCAGGCCCGGACCAGAATGTCGGTGTCCGGATTGGCGACGCCCAGATAGGTGCGCGGGGCCTTGTGATAGGCCGCCATTTGCTCCGCGCGACCGGGTTGAGCCTTGGCTTTCAGCGCAGCAAGGGCGTCGTCCAGGGTCATGTTGGTGCTGCTGCGTGCTGCGTCATTCCACGGTCACCGATTTCGCCAAGTTGCGGGGCTGGTCGACATCGGTGCCTTTGGCGATGGCGGCATGGTAGGCCAGCAATTGCGCGGGCAGGGCGTAAAGCAGCGGCGACAGGATCGGGTCCACTTCGGGCAGAACAATGGTGCGCCAGACGTCTGACCCGGCGGCTTCTGCCCCGGAGGCGTCGGTGATGAGGCAGACCTTGCCGCCCCGGGCCATCACCTCGTGCATGTTCGAGACGGTCTTGTCGAAGAGCGTGTCGCGCGGCGCCATGACGACCACTGGCACGGCTTTGTCGATCAGGGCGATTGGGCCGTGCTTAAGTTCACCTGAAGCATAAGCCTCGGCATGTATATAGCTGATTTCTTTCAGCTTCAATGCGCCTTCTAGTGCAAGTGGATACATCAGCCCACGCCCCAGAAACAGAACGTCCCGGGCTTCGGCGATCTTTTGCGCGGCTTTGGCCAATGTGGGGTCGCGGTCGAGCGTTGCGTTGAACAGGCCCGGCAATGCGCGCAGGTTGGTCAGTGTTTCAGAGAGCTTTTCATCACTCATCTTGCCGCGCTGGTGGGCGGCCTTGAGTGCCAGCAGGAGCAGGGCGTTCAACTGGCAGGTGAAGGCTTTGGTGGAGGCCACGCCAACTTCGACACCGGCATGGATCGGCAGGGCAACATCGCTTTCGCGGGCGATGGAGCTTTCGTCGACATTGACCACGGACAGGATTTTTTCAGCCTTGCCTTTGCAATAGCGCAGGGCGGCCAGCGTGTCGGCTGTTTCGCCGGATTGCGAGACGAACAGCGCCACGGTGCCGCTGGTGATGGGCGGTTCGCGATAGCGGAACTCAGAAGCGATATCGACTTCGACGGGAAGCTGCGCCAGTTGTTCGAACCAGTATTTCGCCGTCAGACAGGCGTAGAACGCAGTGCCGCAGGCCACCATGGTCAGGCGGTCGATCTTGGAGAAATCCGGAAGGGTGTCGGGCAGAACGATCGTGTCGCCATCCAGATAGGCGCGCAATGCGTCGGCCAGAACAGTGGGTTGCTCGGCGATTTCCTTGGCCATGAAATGCTTGTACCCGCCCTTGTCGACGCGGGCGGCATCCATGCTGATCTGACGCAATTCGCGGATCACATTTGCGCCGCTTTCATCAAAGATATCAAGGGTATGCCGTGTGAGGATCGCGCAATCGCCTTCTTCGAGATAGGTGATCCGGTCGGTCAGCGGGGCCAGCGCAATGGCGTCGGAGCCGACAAACATTTCCTCGTCGCCATGGCCGATGGCCAGCGGGCTGCCCTTGCGCGCGGCGACGATCAGGTCGTCTTCGCCGTCAAACAGGAAGGCCAGAGCAAACGCGCCTTCCAGACGGGACAGGCATTTGCGGGCGGCTTCGACATGGCTGAGGCCCTGCTGCATGAAGTGATGCGTCAGCAGGGCGATGGTTTCGGTGTCGGTGTCGGTTTCCGGGGTGATCTGGTGATCGGCCAGTTCAACGCGCAATTCCTTGAAGTTTTCGATGATCCCGTTGTGCACCACGGCGACCGGCCCGGATTGATGCGGGTGGGCGTTGGTGGCGTTTGGTGCGCCATGGGTGGCCCAACGGGTGTGGCCGATGCCGGATTTGCCGGGCAATGGGTTGTGCACCAGCATATCCGACAGGTTGACCAGCTTGCCCACGGCGCGGCGGCGGTCGAGTGTTCCTTTGTTGATTGTGGCAATCCCGGCGCTGTCGTATCCGCGATATTCAAGCCGCTTGAGCGCTTCGACCAAAAGCGGGGCGGCTTCGTGTTGTCCCAGAACGCCGACAATTCCGCACATAAATCAATCCTTTGCCTGTTTGGCTTTTTTCGCGCGCAGCATTGAAAAGAGCTTGCGCGCCATGCCATTTTTGTTCGTCTGGTCCACACGGCCAATTGCCATCGCGCCGTGCGGCACGTTTTTGGTGACGGTGGTGGAGGTTGCAGTCATGGCCTCATCGCCCACGGTGACCGGGGCCACCAGCATGGTGTTGGAGCCGATAAAGACATCCTGACCGATGGTCGTTTTGTGCTTCATCACCCCGTCATAATTGCAGGTGATGGTGCCCGCGCCGATATTGCTGCGCGCGCCGATCTCTGCGTCGCCGATATAGGTTAGGTGATTCACCTTTGCGCCCTCATCGACTGTGGCGTTCTTGATCTCGACAAAGTTGCCGATATGCACGTTCTCCGCCAGTTCCGCACCGGGGCGCAGACGGGCGAAGGGACCGACGGTGGCGCCCTGGCTGACATGGGCGCCTTCCAGATGGCTGAAGGCGCGGATGCGGGCGTTGGATTCGACGGTGACGCCGGGGGCGAAGACCACGTTGGGTTCGATTTCGGCGTCACGTCCGATGACGGTGTCATACGAGAAAAAGACGGTGTCGGGGGCTTGCATCTGAACGCCGCTCTTCATCATCGCGGCGCGGGTGGTGCGCTGGAACGCGGCTTCCGCAGCGGCGAGTTCCGCGCGGGAATTGATGCCCAGTGTTTCGGCCTCGTCACACGTTACGGCGGTGGCTTTCAGCCCGCGCGTGTTGGCGATTTCGACGATGTCGGTCAGGTAGTATTCGCCGGATGCGTTGTTGTTGTCGACCGCATCAATCAGGTCAAACAGCACGGTTCTCTTTGCACAGACAACGCCAGAGTTACAGAGTGTTACCGCCCGTTCTTCAGGTGAGGCATCCTTGTATTCCACGATTTTCGACAGCGCGGTATCGTCCATGATCAGGCGCCCGTACCGGCCGGGGTCGGCCGCGTCAAAGCCCAAAACCACAACATCGTGGTCGGCACGCGCCTTGATCATGTCGTCCAGCGTTTCGGTCGAAATAAAGGGGGTGTCGCCATAGAGCACGATGACGTCTCCGTCGAACCCGTCCAACGCGTCTTTGGCCTGGGCCACGGCATGGGCGGTGCCCAATTGTTCGGCTTGCAAGACGGTGGTTGCGTCGGCGTCAAACGCCTTGGCGGCGGCCTCGACCAGATCCGTGCCGTGACCGGTCACGACGACCGTACGCTCGGGCTCCAGCGCCGAGGCCGAAAGCATCGCATGGTGCAGCAGCGGCGCGCCGCCGATCTTGTGCAGGACCTTGGGACGGTCGGACTCCATGCGAGTGCCTTTGCCCGCTGCCAGTAGGACCAGTGCTATGCTCATCAGGTTTCTCTTTGTGTTTTTCTTGTGCTCCTTTTATCCGTCTGACCCAGTGCCGCAAGCCGCGTGATTTCACACAAGGTTGCGGGTTGTGACAGGAGAGATGCAGTGCGAACGGTGATTTTCGATCTGGACGGCACGCTGGCCGACACAAGCGGCGACCTGATCGCGGCGGCCAACCATTGTTTTGATCGCATGGGGATCGCCACGCGCCTTGACCCGGCGACCGATGCGGGCACGGCGTTACGCGGCGGAAAGGCGATGCTGACGCTTGGGCTGGAGCGGGCTGAGCAGTATTCCGCCGATCTGGTGGAGCGCTGGTATCCCGAACTTTTGTCGGCCTATGGCGACGCGCTGGATGTCCACACGGTGATGTATCCCGGCGCGATGGACGCGGTTGAGACGCTGAAACTGGACGGGATTCGCGTTGGCATCTGCACCAATAAGCCCGAAGGTCTGGCGCAATCCCTGATGACGCGTCTGGGCGTGCGGGACGCGTTTGGATCGTTGATCGGGGCCGATACCCTGACCACGCGCAAACCGGATGCCGCGCCCTATGTGGCGGCGGTTGAGCGGGCAGGTGGGGCTGTGGCGCAAAGTTGCCTGATCGGTGACACCGTCACCGACCGCGATACGGCCCGTGCGGCGGGTGTGGCGTGCGTGCTGGTGGGATTCGGTCCGGCCGGCGGCGACATGGCGGCGCTGGAGCCGGACGCGATCATCCATCACTTTGACGAATTGCCGGGCGTTGCGAACCGGATCCTGCCTCAGTCGGCCTGATACAACGGCACGGTCGACATGGAGACCTTGGCGGACCCATCCGTCAGTTCTGCCGCGTGCGCGATGTAGATCAATGTCTGGTTGGCCTCGTCAAAGATGCGTTTCACGCGCAGCGATTTGAGGATAATCGACCGCGAGGCGCGGAACACGTCTTCGCCGTTTTCGTCGCGGTCAATGTCACCGATTGTGATGGGGCCGGTCTGGCGGCACGAAATCGACGCGTTTGACGGGTCTTCGAACCAGTTGCCCTTGCTGAGCCGATCAATCAGCCCGCGTTCGAAATAGGCAATGTGGCAGGTCACCCCGTCGACATCCGGGTCTGCGATGGCTTCGATGATGATGTCATTGCCAACCCAATCGACGCCCACTTCGCCAACCTGTTCGGCAATAGCAACAGACGAAAACGTGACAAGGGCGGCGAGTGCGGAAAGTGTGGATCGCATGGGAATCTCCTGATCGGTGAACACGGGGCTGCACAGGGCAACTGTATCGCAACGCTTGACCGAAGCGATAGGTTGCCATTAAGATTTGAACGAGTGTTCAATAAATTCGCTTTGGGGGAGAGGCGCATGTTCAACGCCACCATGCAGTTTGATCTTGGGGAAGACGTCAACAGCCTGCGCGAGATGGTGCATCGCTGGGCGCAGGAGCGCGTGAAGCCGATGGCGGCTGAGATCGACAGCTCAAACAATTTCCCGCCACAGCTTTGGACCGAGATGGGTGAACTGGGCCTGCACGGCATCACGGTCGATGAAGAATACGGTGGGGCGGGCATGTCCTACTTGGCGCATACCGTGGCGGTGGAAGAGGTGGCGCGGGCGTCTGCGTCTGTGTCGCTGTCCTATGGCGCGCATTCGAACCTATGTGTGAACCAGATCAAGCTGAACGGGACCGCCGAGCAGAAAGCCAAGTACCTGCCGAAACTGATCACCGGTGAACATGTCGGCGCGCTGGCCATGTCGGAGCCCGGTGCTGGGTCGGACGTGGTGTCCATGAAGCTGCGTGCGGAAAAGCGGAACGACCATTACCGCCTGAACGGGAACAAGTACTGGATCACCAACGGGCCGGATGCGGACACGTTGGTCGTTTATGCCAAGACTGATCCGGATGCCGGGTCAAAAGGGATCACGGCGTTCCTGATTGAAAAATCCATGACCGGGTTCTCGACCAGCCCGCATTTCGACAAGCTGGGAATGCGCGGATCGAACACGGCAGAACTGATCTTTGACGATGTGGAAGTGCCGTTCGAAAACGTGCTGGGCGAAGAGGGCAAGGGCGTGCGTGTGCTGATGTCGGGCCTCGACTTCGAACGCGTGGTGCTGGCCGGGATCGGATTGGGCATCATGGCCGCCTGTCTGGACGAAATCATGCCGTATATGGCCGAGCGCAAGCAGTTCGGTCAACCGATTGGCAGCTTCCAGCTGATGCAAGGCAAGATGGCCGATATGTATACCGCGATGAATTCGGCGCGGGCCTATGTGTACGAGGTCGCCAAGGCCTGTGACCGGGGCGACGTGACCCGTCAGGATGCGGCGGCGTGCTGTCTGTATGCCAGCGAACAGGCGATGGTGCAGGCGCATCAGGCGGTTCAGGCGATGGGCGGGGCCGGGTTCCTGTCGGACGCGCCGGTGGCGCGTATCTTCCGCGATGCCAAGCTGATGGAAATCGGCGCGGGCACGTCCGAGATCCGACGCATGCTGGTGGGCCGCGAAATGATGGCGGCGATGGGATAAAGGCGTGCCACGCTGGGGGTGGTTCGTTCCGCTGGGCCTTGTCACCCTTGTTGGTGCGTTAATGGCCTTTCGCTACGGATGGATCGCCGTAACACTAACGGAGACGGATGTGATCAACGCTGTTGCCCAACGATACATCACGCAAGACGGGGGTGCGGATGCGCGCGCCAGTGATTGCGTGGGGGTGCCGGGGCAGATCGCGGGGGCGTGGATCACCGTGCAATGCGGGGCGCTGCTGTATCACGTGAACCAGTTTGGCAGCGTGATCTCGACCGACCCGGTGGTTGTGAGGCCGTCGATATGACGGGCCGTCCCATGCTGCGCCCGGCCGCGTACGAGGCCCTGCGGAAACGGTTTGACTGGGATCTGCCGCCGGTTCTGAACATGGCGCAACAGGTCTGTGACGGCTGGGCAGTGACCGAACCGGACCGGCTGGCAATCATCGAGGTGACACCGGATCACATCCGGCGAATTTCCTATGGCGATCTGTGGTACCGGTCGCGGCAGGTTGAAACCGCCCTGATCGAACGCGGCGTGATGAAGGGCGACCGGGTTGGCGTGCTGCTGTCGCAATCGCCCCTCTGCGCGGCGGCGCATATCGCGGCGTGGCGGCTGGGTGCGATCTCGGTTCCGCTGTTCAAATTGTTTCGGGAAGAGGCGCTGAAGACCCGGATCGAAGATGCGGATCTGGGTGTGGTTGTGACCGATCTGGAAGGCGTCGTGCAACTGGCCGGGCTGGGGGTGGCAACGATCACTCGCAGCGATCTGGGGGCCTCTGGCGGCACGCGCGCGATGGTCGAAACCGGGCCAGAGGACGCGGCGACGCTGATCTATACCTCTGGCACCACCGGCAAACCGAAAGGCGCGCTGCACGGGCATCGCGTTTTGACCGGGCATTTGCCGGGTGTCGAGATGAGCCATGATTTCCTGGGCCAGGACGGCGACGTGATCTGGACGCCTGCGGATTGGGCCTGGATCGGCGGCTTGTTCGATGTGCTGATGCCGGGGCTCGCGCTTGGGGTGCCGGTTGTTGCGGCGCGGATGCCAAAGTTCAACGTGGCCGAATGCCGGACGCTGATCGACCGCGCCGGGGTGCGCAACGTGTTTTTCCCGCCCACCGCGCTGCGCATGCTCAAGGCTGAGGACGCGCATATCCCCGGATTGCGGTCCGTCGCCAGCGGAGGAGAGCCTTTGGGGGCCGAGATGCTGGCCTGGGGGCGGGACGCGTTTGGCTGCACCATCAACGAATTTTACGGCCAGACCGAATGCAACATGATCGTGTCGTCCTGTGCCGCGTCGTTTGACCCGTTGCCCGGCGCGATGGGGCGCGCGGTGCCGGGCCATCAGGTGGCGGTGATCGGCGATGACGGACAGCCCCGCGACGGCGAAGGCGACATCGCCGTGCGGCGCGGGTCGGCGTCGATGTTTCTGGAGTATTGGCGCAGGCCCGCCCAGACCGCCGAGAAGTTCCGGGGCGATTGGATGCTGACCGGGGATCGTGGGGTCATGGACGGCGACACGATCCGCTTTGTCGGGCGCGAGGATGATGTCATCACGTCTTCGGGTTATCGCATCGGCCCGGCCGAGATCGAGGATTGCCTTCTGACGCATCCGGGCGTCGCTACCTGCGGCGTGGTGGGCAAGCCCGACCCGCTGCGGACCGAGATCGTGAAAGCCTATGTGGTGCGCAAGGACGGTGCTGAGGTCACCGAAGAGGACCTTCAGAACTGGGTGAAAGAGCGGCTTGCAAGCTATTCCTATCCAAGGGAAATCGAATTTCTTGATACGCTGCCGATGACCGTGACGGGCAAGGTGATCCGCAAGGAGTTGAAGGCGCGGTCGCCGCAGGATGGGACGTCGTGAAACAGGGTCTTCTTGCAATGATCTTCGCCTGTGGTCCGGTGATGGCCGGAGCGCAAACCCTGACCGTTGATCCGGATCGCGTGCGGGCGTGTTTCGAGGCCACAGAGGTCGGCGCTTTGTACCCACCCTGTCTGGGGCAGGCCGCCGGGCAGTGTCAGGACCAGCCCGGAGGATCGACGACGGTGGGCATGGCCGATTGCATTGCGGCGGAAACAGCAGAATGGGATGCCATTCTGAACGAAGAATACAAGGCAACCCAGGCGATGAACGCGGCGCAGGATGCCGAGGGGCGGTCGTCGATCCTTGACCGGACCGAGGCCCTGCGGGACGCGCAGCGGGCATGGATCGCGTTTCGGGATGCCGATTGTGCGGCGCGCTACGCGATCTGGCAGGACGGAACCATCCGCACCATTGTCGGGGCCAATTGCCATTTGACCATGACGGCGTCACGCGCCGTTCAACTGCGGGATATGCGGGGATTTTAAGATGAAATTGCACTCTCAGGCGATCCCATCGTCGGACCAGTTCAAAACCAACCAAGCGGCGCATCTGGAGGCGTTGAAGGTGGTGCAGGACGCGGCGGCTTTGGCTGCGGCGGGCGGCGGTGAACGGTCGCGCGACCGACACGTGTCGCGTGGCAAGATGTTGCCACGGGACCGGGTGGCCAACCTGCTGGATCCGGGCAGTCCGTTTCTGGAGGTCGGCGCCGTTGCGGCACACGGCATGTATGACGGGGCCGCGCCCTGTGCCGGGGCAATTGCCGGGATCGGGCTGGTCCATGGGCGGCAGGTCATGGTGGTGTGTAACGACGCCACGGTGAAGGGCGGCACCTATTATCCGATGACGGTCAAAAAGCACTTGCGCGCGCAGGAGATCGCCGAGGAAAACCATCTGCCCTGCGTGTATCTGGTCGACAGCGGCGGCGCGAACCTGCCCAATCAGGACGAGGTCTTCCCCGACCGCGATCACTTTGGCCGGATTTTCTACAATCAGGCCCGGATGAGCGCGAAGGGGATCGCGCAGATCGCTGTCGTCATGGGGTCGTGTACCGCCGGTGGGGCCTATGTGCCGGCCATGTCGGACGTGGCGATCATCGTGAAAGAGCAAGGCACGATCTTTCTGGCCGGTCCGCCTTTGGTCAAGGCGGCAACGGGCGAAGTTGTGACCGCCGAAGATCTGGGCGGTGGCGATGTGCACACACGGCTTTCGGGTGTGGCGGATTATCTGGCCGAAGATGACGCCCATGCGCTGGCTTTGGCGCGGCGCGCGGTGGGATCGTTGGGGGGTGCCGGGCTGAAGCCCGGCCTACGGCAGACCTCGGAAGATCCGGCTTATGATCCGGACGAGATATTCGGCGTGGTGCCGGGGGATCTGCGCACGCCCTATGACATCCGCGAGGTGATCGCGCGGGTGGTGGACGGATCGCGCTTTGACGAATTCAAACCGCGTTTCGGGGAAACGCTGGTCACCGGGTTTGCCCATGTCGATGGCTGGCCCGTCGGGATTGTCGCCAACAATGGCGTGTTGTTTTCCGAGGCGGCCCAGAAGGGCGCGCATTTCGTCGAGCTGTGTTCGCAACGCAAGATCCCGCTGGTGTTCCTGCAGAACATCACCGGGTTCATGGTGGGTCGGAAATACGAAAACGAAGGCATCGCGCGGCACGGGGCGAAGATGGTCACCGCTGTGGCCTGCACGTCCGTGCCCAAGATCACCATGCTGGTGGGCGGGTCCTTCGGCGCGGGCAATTACGGCATGGCCGGGCGGGCCTACCAGCCCCGGTTCCTGTGGACGTGGCCCAACAGCCGGATCAGCGTCATGGGCGGCGAACAGGCGGCGGGGGTTCTGGCCACGGTCAAACGCGACGGGATCGAAGCCAAGGGCGGAACTTGGTCCGCCGAGGAAGAAGCCGCGTTCAAACAGCCAACCATCGACATGTTCGAGGAACAGGCCCACCCGCTTTACGCGTCGGCGCGGCTTTGGGATGACGGGATCGTTGATCCACGCAAAACGCGGTCCGTGTTGTCGCTGTCGCTGCAAGCCGCGATGAACGCGCCCATCGAGGAGACGCGCTTTGGTGTGTTCCGGATGTAACTTGGGGGCCAGCCCCCAAACCCCCGAGGTATTTCGGGCAAGAGGAAGCGAAAAAGGCAGAACGATATGTTTGACACGATCCTGATCGCCAACCGGGGTGAGATCGCGTGCCGCGTGATCGACACATGCAAACGTCTGGGGGTGCGCACGGTTGCGATGCATTCCGATGTGGATGCCTCGGCGCGCCATGTCGCGATGGCGGATGTGGCGGTGTCGCTGGGCGGCGCCACCCCCGCAGAGAGCTATCTGCGCGGGGACGCCATCGTCGCCGCGGCACTTGAAACCGGCGCGCAGGCGATCCATCCGGGATACGGGTTCTTGTCCGAAAACCCGGAGTTCGTCGACGCGGTGGAGGCGGCCAGGCTGGTCTTTATCGGGCCATCTGCCAAAGCGATCCGCGCGATGGGGTTGAAGGACGCGGCCAAGGCGCTGATGTCAAAGGCCGGTGTGCCAGTTGTGCCGGGCTACCAGGGGGCCGAACAGGGTGTGGATCATCTGGCGGCGGAAGCCGCCAAGATCGGCTATCCGGTTCTGATCAAAGCGGTCGCAGGCGGCGGCGGCAAGGGCATGCGTCTGGTGGAGGCACCCGAGGCCTTTGCCGATGCGCTGACGGCGGCGCAATCCGAAGCGCAGGCGGCGTTTGGCAATGCGCATGTGCTGATTGAGAAGTTCATCACCTCTCCGCGCCACATCGAGGTGCAGGTTTTTGGCGACGGTGACCGCGCGGTGCATCTGTTCGAACGCGATTGTTCGTTGCAGCGCCGCCATCAGAAGGTGATCGAGGAAGCCCCCGCTCCGGGCATGACCGACGAGATGCGCGCGGCGATGGGATCGGCTGCGGTACGGGCTGCCGAAGCCATCGGGTACAAAGGGGCAGGCACGGTCGAGTTCATCGTGGACGGGTCCGACGGGCTGCGCCCGGACGGATTCTGGTTCATGGAGATGAACACCCGTCTGCAGGTGGAACATCCGGTGACCGAAGCGGTCACCGGGGTGGATCTGGTGGAATGGCAATTGCGGGTTGCCGCCGGGTCGCCCCTGCCATGTGCGCAAGAGGACTTGTCCCTGTCAGGTCACGCGTTCGAGGCGCGGCTTTATGCCGAGGATGTGCCTGCCGGGTTCCTGCCCGCCACCGGGCGGCTGGCGCATCTGGCCTTCCCCGAGGACGCGCGCGCCGATACCGGGGTGCGGACAGGCGATATGATCAGCCCGTTTTATGACCCGATGATCGCCAAGGTCATTGTGCACGGCGCATCGCGCAACGTCGCATTGCGCAAGCTGCGCCGCGCTTTGGCGGAGACGCAGGTCGCTGGTACGGTGACGAACCTCGCGTTTCTGAGCGCGCTGGCCAATCATGCCGGGTTTTCTGCCGGAGAGGTGGATACCGGGCTGATTGCACGGGATCTGGATGATCTGACGGCGGTTGCAGATCCTGCGCCTGCGGCGATTGCGCAGGGGGTGCTGGCGCTGACCGGGCTTGATCGGTCGCCTGCGCCTTTGGACGGGTTTTCGCTTTGGGCACCGCTGGAACAGGATGTGCAGATCGACATCGCTGACACGCGGGCGTCTGTCCGGCTCAGGGCGCTTGGGCGCGGGGCCATTGATGTGACGGTGGGCGACACGGTTGTGCATGCGCGTCACGGCGTGAACGGCTGGCGGTTTGACGGGCAGGCGGCGCGGGCGGTGTTTGTGGACGGCTCTGTGGCGACTATTTTTGGGGCGCAGACCCTTGTGATCACACGTGTTGACGCGCTTGACGTGGAGGCCGGGGCCGGTGCGGGTGGTGATGTGATCGAAGCGCCCATGCCGGGGCTGGTGCGGTCGGTCTTCGTGGCCGAAGGCGACAGCGTGCAGCGTGGGGATCGGCTGGCCATTCTGGAGGCGATGAAGATGGAGCACGCCTTGCTGGCGGCGCGCGACGGGGTTGTGGCCGAAGTGTTGGCGGCACCGGGCGCGCAGGTTGAGGCGGGCGCGGCTCTGATCCGGCTGGAAAGCGACGCGGAGACGGCGGCATGATCCGGTTGCATCACGTCCAATACGGACGGTCGTTCCGTGTGTTGTGGCTGCTGGAAGAGATCGGGTTGGACAAGATCGGCCCGCTTGAGATTGTCGAACATCAGATCGGCACGCGCGAGATGGCGCAAAGCGATCTGGCGCGAATTTCACCTGCGATCCGCATTCCCGCGATTGAAGTGGACGGGCTGGAGATGAGCGAATCCGGGGCCATTGTTCAGCTTCTGGCCGAACGCTATGCGCCCGAGCTGGATCGCCCGGCGGATCATCCGGATCGTGCGGCGTATCTGCAATGGATAGGCTTTGCTGAAACCCAGGCCAGCCTGGTGGAGAACCTGAACCTGCAATTGGTGTTCCTGCGGCCCCCGGCCAAGCCTTCCCCGGTGGTGGTCAAGCTGACGGTGGCGCGGTTGAAACAGACGATGCGGGGGATGGAGGCGCAGTTGGGCGATCAGCCATGGCTGTTGCCGTCGGGGTTTTCGGCGGCGGATGTGATGATGGGGTTCAACCTCTTTGCGCTGCCGTATTACGTGCCGATGGAGGATTTCCCCAAGCTGCGTGCCTATGCGGCGCGGATTGCAGAGCGCCCGGCGCATCGGCGCGCGGTTGATCGTGAAGGCCGGCAGCGGTTCTATGCGCAGGACTTTTATCCGGTTCCGGAGGCGTGACCATGGAGCGCGTCGAAATCTTTGAAGTCGGACCCCGCGACGGGCTGCAGAACGAAGCGCGGCTGATCCCTTTGGCGGAGAAGGTGGCATTGGTCGATTGCCTGTCGCAGGCCGGGTTCCGGCGAATTGAATGCGCGAGTTTCGTGTCGCCGAAATGGGTGCCGCAGATGGCGGATTCCGCGGATGTGTTGGCCGGGATCACGCGGGACGACGGCGTGTCCTATGCCGCGTTGACCCCCAATATGCGCGGGTTCGAGGCTGCGATGGTGGCGCAGGCCGATGAGGTGGCGATCTTCGGGTCTGCGTCCGAAGGGTTTTCCAAGGCCAATATCAACGCGTCGATTGCCGAAAGCCTTGAGCGGTTCAAACCGGTGGCCGAAGCTGCGCAGGCGCGGGGTGTGCCGGTGCGGGGCTATGTGTCCTGTGTGGTGGAATGCCCCTATGACGGCGCGATTGCGCCCGATGCGGTGGCGCGGGTTGTGGCGGCGTTGCGCGACATGGGCTGTTACGAAGTGTCTTTGGGCGACACGATCGGCCGGGCGACGCCCGAGGGCATCACCGCCATGTTGCGCGCGGTGATGGACGAGATGCCCGCAAACCGCTTAGCCGGGCACTACCATGACACCAGCGGGCGGGCCTGTGACAATGTCGAAGCCTCGCTTGAGATGGGGTTGCGCGTGTTTGATGCGGCGGTCGGCGGGTTGGGCGGATGTCCCTATGCCCCCGGCGCGGCGGGCAATGTGGCCACCGAAGCGGTGGCCGCGCGGGTGGAGACATTGGGCTACGGGCACGGGCTGGATATGACGGTTGTGACACAGGCCGCAGCGATGGCGCGGGCGATGCGGGAGGAACGGGTATGAGCCTGATTTCGGTAAAGACAGATGCGCGCGGCGTGGCCGTGCTGTCGCTGGCGCGGGCGGACAAACACAATGCCTTGTCGGCGGCGATGATGGCGGAGCTGGAAGACGTGGCTCGCAATCTGGCGCAGGATGGGTCGGTTCGGGTGGTTGTTCTGGCCGCTGAGGGGGCTTCGTTCTGCGCAGGGGGCGATCTTGCGTGGATGCGGGAGCAATTCGACATGGACCCCGACACGCGGCGCATCGAAAGCCGCCGGATCGCGACGATGTTGGGCGCGCTGTATGATTTGCCGCAACCGTTGATTGGCCGCATTCATGGCAACGCGTTTGGCGGCGGCGTTGGGTTGATTTCGGTCTGTGATGTGGCCATCGGGGTCGAAACCGTCAGCCTTGGGCTGACCGAAACGCGGTTGGGGTTGTTGCCTGCGAATATCGGGCCGTATGTGCTGGCCCGTATGGGCGGGACGCGGGCGTCCGAGGTGTTTATGTCGGCGCGGGTGTTCGGGGCGGACGAAGCTGTACGGTTGAACCTGCTGTCCCGTACGGTTGCGGCAGAGGCGTTGGACGACGCAGTTGAGGCCGAGGTCAAGCCGTACCTGTCCTGTGCGCCAGGGGCGGTGGCCGAGGCCAAGGCGTTGATGCGCGCGCTGTCCGGCCCGGTGACCGAGGCGCAGGTCGACATGGCGATTGATGCGCTGGCGGCGCGGTGGCAATCCGACGAGGCCCGGGAAGGGGTCGGCGCGTTTTTCGACAAGCGCGCGCCAAGCTGGCAGTGACGGTCCAGATTGCACATCTTTATGCGACGGGCTGTGTGGCCATCATGTTTTTTCAGGTGGCCCTGATCGCCGGTGCGCCTTTGGGCCGGTACACGCAGGGCGGGCAGCACGCGGGGGCGTTGCCCACCTCCGGGCGGATCATCGCGGCTGTGTCCATTCCGATCCTGCTGTTCATGGGGTTGGCGATCTTGTCCAAAGCGGGATTCCCCGGGCTAGGCTGGCCTGTATGGACCGGCTGGGTCGCCTTGGGGGTGCAGGGGTTGTCGGCGGTGGCGAACTGGATCACGCCGTCGAAACCGGAACGGGCGGTCTGGGGACCGGTGACGCTGGTCCTGTTTGCGATGGCATTGGTCGTGATGACAGCGTGATCGCCTCACGCGTCCTTGATCACAGAAACGTCTTGACCTTCTTGTAACTGGAAGCGCTATCCGGGATCTTAACAAGATCCGAAGGAGACGCTGATACATGTCACAACAATCGCTGTCCCGGCGCGCGTTCGTAAGCGCGGCCCTTGCGGCCACGATCACCGCGACCCATGCGCGTGCGGAGACTGCCCGCCGCATTCAGGTGTTCAAAGACCCCAATTGCGGGTGTTGCGGTGCTTGGGTGGACATCCTGAAGCAGGCACAGTTCGACGTGACCGTGACACTGCGCACGAACAGCACGTTGGTGCAGGAAAAGATCAAACGTGGGATTCCGGCGCAGATGGCGTCTTGCCACACGGCAGATATCGACGGGTATGCCATTGAGGGCCATGTGCCTGTCCGTGATATTTTGCGCCTCCTTGAGGAACAGCCGGACGCGATCGGGTTGGCGGTGCCGGGGATGCCATTCGGATCGCCGGGCATGGGGCCGGAATCGCAGCGAGAGGCCTATGACGTCTTCCTGATGCGTCGGGATGGGACAGCGGATGTGTTCTCAAGCTATGTCGATGCGTGATCGAATGGACAGGGTAGGGCGCCGATGAGCCGACTGACCGCGATAGGGACGGTGTGTCTGCTTGGCACCGCAACGCTTGCCATGGCGCATTCCGGTGTGACGAATCCGGCGGTCATGGCGCGGATGGAGTCCATGAAAGGCATGCAGGACAGCACCAAGATGCTGGGCGCTATGCTCAAGGGCACGGTGGCCTTTGACGCAGAGGCCGCACGAGAGGCGTTGCATGACATTGCGCAACACGCGGCCGAAACGCCGGATCTTTTCACCGCGCGCGAGATGGATCCGAAGTCAGAGGCGCTTCCTGTGATCTGGGAGGCGTTTGAGGATTTCGTCGAAAAGTCTGACGCGTTGCAGTCTCTGGCGACAGTCTCGGCGCAGTCTCTGGCGGGCGAAGACGATCTCCAGACTGTCATGACGCAGCTGGGCGCGGCCTGTAAGGACTGCCATGCGCGCTACCGGGAATAGACCGCCGCACGCACGGGCGGCGATCATCGCGGCAGGTGCGGTAACCTAAGGGGTATTCCCGAACTTCCCTTCAGGCAGGTGCCGGACAGAGTTGTCGAAAAACGGGCCTGTAGGGATCGGTTCGCTGATCTGATCCCCAACTTGCGGCCAAACAAGGTTCGACGGATTGCCGCATCTAAATTCAAAATCACCCGAATATTAACTTAGCCATCTGATAAGACATGATTTTTTCCGCAGCTCGGCCATATGGGGGATGGTTGACCCCGTCTCGCAGCAGGAGTAAGTCAGGTGCGTCTTAAGCTCGCCACTTAAGGGCGCGCGCATTGGTGCGCGAAGGAAAAGGAGCTTCGTCTTGGAAGACATGTTGCGGGAATACCTGCCGATCCTCGTTTTTTTGGGCATTGCGATTGCGTTGGGACTTGTTCTGATCCTCGCCGCGGTGATCCTTGCCGTGCGCAATCCGGACCCTGAAAAGGTGTCAGCCTATGAATGCGGGTTCAACGCGTTTGACGATGCGCGCATGAAATTCGATGTGCGCTTTTACCTGGTTGCGATCCTGTTCATCATTTTCGATCTGGAAATCGCCTTCCTGTTTCCCTGGGCGGTCGCGTTCCAGGACATCAGCATGGCAGGGTTCTGGTCAATGATGATCTTTCTGGCCGTTCTGACCATCGGCTTTGCCTATGAGTGGAAAAAAGGAGCGCTGGAATGGGAGTGATGACAGGGGTCAACACCGCCGGTGCTGACAAGGAAGTCGCCACGCAAGCCCTGAACGCCGAACTGGCGGACAAAGGGTTCTTGCTGACCTCGACCGAGGACATCATCAACTGGGCGCGCACCGGATCGTTGCATTGGATGACCTTTGGTCTGGCGTGCTGTGCGGTTGAAATGATGCACACGGCGATGCCGCGCTATGACCTTGAGCGTTTCGGTACAGCGCCGCGTGCAAGCCCGCGGCAGTCAGACCTGATGATCGTGGCAGGCACGCTGACCAACAAGATGGCCCCGGCGCTGCGCAAGGTTTACGACCAGATGCCAGAGCCGCGCTACGTGATCTCGATGGGATCCTGCGCCAATGGTGGCGGCTATTATCACTACAGCTATTCCGTGGTGCGCGGCTGTGACCGGATCGTTCCGGTTGACGTCTATGTGCCGGGCTGCCCGCCGACGGCAGAGGCCCTGATGTACGGGATCATGGCGTTGCAGCGGAAGATCCGCCGCACCGGGACGATTGTGCGTTAAGGCGCGGACGAGGACAGACACATGAGTGAAGCCCTGAATGAACTTGGTCAGCATATCGAGTTGAAACGTCCCGATTGCGTGCTGTCGTGGGATGTTGCGCGGGACGAGTTGACCGTTGACGTGGCCCCGTCAAACCTTGCCGGGTTTGTGGAATTCCTGAAATCGGACCAGTCGTGCAAGTTCTCGACCTTGATTGATATCACGGCGGTGGATCATCCGGATCGGCCGAAGCGGTTCGATGTCGTGTACCATTTCCTGTCGATGTATCAGAACCACCGCATCCGTCTGCGGATCAGCATTCGGGAAGACGAAATGGTGCAGTCGATCACCGATGTGCACCCAAGCGCCAACTGGTTCGAACGTGAAGTGTTCGACATGTTTGGTATCCTGTTTTCGGGCCATCCGGACCTGCGGCGCATCCTTACCGATTACGGGTTCCGTGGCTATCCGCTGCGCAAGGATTTTCCGACAACCGGTTATACCGAAGTGCGTTACGACGAAGAGAAGAAACGCGTGGTCTATGAGCCGGTGAAGCTGGTTCAGGAATACCGCCAGTTTGATTTCATGTCCCCGTGGGAAGGCGCGCAATACGTGCTGCCGGGGGATGAGAAACAGGAAGAGGCCAAGGGATGAGCGCGCTTGTGAACGGAGTGTGGCTCGCGATGTTCGGGCCCTTGCTGGTGCTTCCGTTTCTGATGCGCAAACTCAGCGCGGCGCGTGTACCTGCGCGGTCCCATAGAGAGGGCAAACAATGATGGACGGCTCCAAGTTTGACGACGGCAGCATTGATGTGCTGCAGGGCGAACAGAAAATTCGCAACTTCAACATCAATTTCGGCCCGCAGCACCCTGCGGCGCACGGGGTGTTGCGTCTGGTTCTGGAACTGGACGGCGAATTGGTTGAACGGTGCGATCCGCATATCGGTCTGCTGCACCGTGGCACTGAAAAGCTGATGGAAAGTCGCACGTATCTGCAGAACCTGCCCTATCTGGACCGGCTGGATTACGTGGCACCGATGAACCAGGAACATGCCTGGTGTCTGGCGATTGAAAAGCTGACCGGCGTGGAAGTGCCACGTCGCGCGTCGCTGATCCGGGTGCTGTATTGCGAGATCGGGCGCATTCTGAACCACATCCTGAACGTGACGACACAGGCGATGGACGTGGGCGCGCTGACGCCGCCGCTTTGGGGCTTTGAAGAGCGCGAAAAGCTGATGGTGTTTTACGAACGGGCCTGCGGTGCGCGCCTGCACGCGGCCTATTTCCGCCCCGGTGGGGTGCATCAGGATCTGCCGGAGGACCTGATCGACGATATCGACACGTGGGCGGATGAATTCCCGGCGGTGATTGATGATATCGACGGGCTTCTGACTGAAAACCGCATCTTCAAGCAGCGCAACGCCGATATCGGTGTCGTGACCGAAGAAGAAATCCTTGATTGGGGTTTCTCGGGTGTGATGGTGCGCGGATCGGGGCTGGCGTGGGATTTGCGCCGTGCGCAGCCCTATGAGTGCTACAATGAGTTCGAGTTTGACATTCCTGTCGGCAAGAACGGCGACTGTTTTGACCGCTACCTTGTGCGTATGGAAGAGATGCGCCAGTCGCTGCGGATCATCAAACAGGCGATTGAGAAGCTGCGCGCACCCGAAGGGCAGGGCGATATTCTGGCCCGTGGCAAGGTCACACCGCCCAAGCGCAGCGAGATGAAAACCTCGATGGAAGCGCTGATCCATCACTTCAAACTGTATACCGAGGGTTTCCACGTTCCTGCGGGCGAAATCTATGCCTGCGTCGAAGCGCCAAAAGGGGAATTTGGCGTCTACATGGTGGCGGATGGCACCAATAAACCCTACCGCGCCAAGCTGCGCGCGCCGGGCTTCCTGCATTTGCAGGCGATGGATCACATCGCGAGCGGCCACCAGTTGGCCGACGTTGCCGCGATCATCGGGACCATGGATGTTGTGTTCGGAGAGATCGACAGATGACGACCCGAGTTCTGACAGCGGTCGCAGCGCTGTGCAGCGTTGCGGCCTGTGCGATCCCGCCGCAAGGCGTGTCGCCGGAAGATGTGGCCCGCTTTGATGATGCGGTCGCGTCGATTGGCTGTGATCTGGTTGGCGAAAGCGATTACCTGCCGGTCGAGCTTCAGACCGGGATGACCCGTGAGCAGGTTGTTCAGACGGCGCAATACCGGCTGGCGACGGAAGACGCGGTTCAGCTGGAAAACGGCGGCATCCGCCTTGTGACGGGGCCGTGCGCGCCGGCATGATCCGTGTCGGGCTGATATCTGGCCTTTTGGCATGCGCGGCACCCATGGCAATGGCTGTCGACGTTGGCATGTCCGACTACAAGTTCGTATCCGACCTGACCGCTGAAGGGTTTGAAACCTTTGGCACGGGTGGTGCGGGAAACACGGTCTTCGGAATGACAAATGGCACCGATATCTACCTGTGTTTCCTACTGGATACCCCCAACGATCAAACCAAGCGCCAGACGGCGCTGTTATCCGAACTGAGCGGCGGATCGTCCGACCGCGCGATCCCGAACATTCCCGTTGTCTGCGTAATGACGCAATAGGACCTGATATGCTAAGACGCCTGCATCCTGAGCAACCCGACAGCTTTGCCTTTACACCTGACAATCAGGCCTGGGCTGAAGCGCAGATCACCAAATATCCCGAAGGCCGTCAGGCCAGCGCGGTTATCCCGCTGTTGTGGCGCGCGCAGGAACAGGAAGGCTGGCTGACCCGCCCCGCGATCGAGTCGGTCGCGGATATGCTGGACATGGCTTATATGCGCGTGCTCGAAGTGGCGTCGTTCTACTTCATGTTTCAACTGCAACCGGTTGGGTCCGTTGCCAATATCCAGATTTGCGGCACGACATCCTGCATGATTTGCGGGGCCGAGGATCTGGTGGCGGTTTGCAAGGAAAAAATCGCGCCCAAGCCGCATATGCTGTCTGCAGATGGCAAGCTGAGCTGGGAAGAGGTGGAATGCCTTGGGGCTTGTGCCAACGCGCCGATGGCGCAGATCGGCAAGGATTACTACGAAGACCTGACAGCCGCGCGGTTTGGCGAAATTCTGGACGAACTGGTTGCCGGTAAGGTGCCTGTGCCGGGTCCGCAAAACGGGCGCTACGCGTCGGAGCCCAAATCGGGGCTGACATCGCTGACGGATTTCGAATCCGGTCGTCACCAGTACAACGCGTCGGTGCAGCTTGCGACGGATATCGGTGACACGGTCAAACGGATTGACGGCACAGAGGTGCCGCTGATCACGCCGTGGCAGGGCAAGGCCGCCAATGCACCCACGCCGCCAAAACCGGGTCCGGACGCGATGATGCCGCCCGATGGCCCGGACGGATCGCAGGGCGGGCGCGCCAAGGGCGACACGCCCGCGCCGCGCGACGTGGGCGAGGCGTCGGACAAGCATTCTGAGGTGCCGGGCGAAGCACCGGATGTGAAAGCCAAGGCAAAGCCAGCCACAAGCGATACGGCCACAGCTCCCGCAGCCCCCGACGCGTCGTCAGACTATGCAGCCCCGGGTGTCAAACCCGCGACACTGTCCGAGGCGCGCGAGGGCGGTGCGGACGACCTCAAGCAGATCAAGGGGGTTGGCCCCAAGCTGGAACAGCTGTGCAACGACCTTGGGTTCTATCATTTCGACCAGATCGCAAGCTGGACCGCCGATGAGGTGGCGTGGGTGGACCAGAACCTCAAAGGCTTCAAGGGCCGGGTTTCGCGCGATAATTGGGTCGAACAGGCCAAGACACTTGCCTCAGGCGGCGAGACCGAGTTTTCTTCACGTGTGAAAAAAGGTGATGTCTACGAATAGCGACGTCTGAACACGGACAGGGAGAGTACGAATGCAACAACAGAATTCCGGTATGAGCTGCCCATTGGGCTCTTGGGCATTGGCCGCAGGGGTGGGACTTCTGCTGTTTGTCTTGCTTCTTGTTCTTGGAGACTGGAGCTTTATCGGTGCGGTGTTCGCGGCTGGTGTGGTCTTCGTGATCCTTGGGCTGTTGTTCAACTGGATATTCTGCCGGGATCTTCCGGCCCCGCGCGGTCCGGGAAATATTGACGACAGCACAGCGTCGGCCACATCCGCACCTGCCCCCAAAGCCGCGGCACCAAGTGCGCCGTCGCCAACGGCACCGCCGCCCGCTGTTGACCCTGCGCCAACTGCATCGGAAGAAACCTCTCCCGCGTCGTCGGGTAAGGTCGCACCAACGGTCACGGCGTCTGCGTCTTTGCCGGGGCAGGACGAGCTGGCCGCGCGCAAGGGAGAATGGAAATACGAGGGTGGCACCGACAAGGCCGCCAAGACACCCGATGCGGATGCATCGAATGCACCAGCCGCCAAAGCGGCGGCCCCCGAAGCCGCCCCCGAAAGCGCGACGCCGGATTACGATGGTGACGGCGTGAAGGAAGGCACCGGCGAAGGGGCCAAGCCGCAGACACTGACTGCAGCACGCGAAGGTGGGCCGGATAACCTGAAGGAAATCAAAGGTGTTGGTCCGAAGCTTGAACAGCTTTTGCATTCTATGGGCTTTTACCATTTTGACCAGATCGCAAACTGGACAGATGACGAAGTTGCGTGGGTCAATGCGAACCTTGAAGGGTTCAAAGGCCGCGTGAGCCGGGACAATTGGGTGGAACAGGCAAAGATCCTGGCCGCCGGAGGCGACACCGAGTTTTCAAAGCGCGTCGACAAAGGTGACGTGTACTAACAGGGGTCGAGACGACTAAATGAGCCGGGATTCAGAAGAGGCGCGCAAAGGACGGCGCATCGCGTTGTTCATCGCGGCCGTCGGCCTTCTCTGGATCCTGGTGACTGCCATCGGGGCCGAGTATGGCTGGAGCCAACGGACCCGGGCCTTGTTCGACCTTGCCGCGCTGGCAGGGTTCGGGGCAGGGATCTGGATGACATACCAACTCTGGCGTGCGCGCCAGACTGACAAGGATTAAAGCGATGCTGAGCGATCAGGACCGGATCTTTACCAACATCTACGGGATGCATGACCGCACGTTGAAAGGTGCGCAGGCGCGGGGCCATTGGGATGGCACGGCTGCGATCCTTCAAAAGGGGCGTGACTGGATCATCGACGAGATGAAAGCCTCGGGCCTGCGTGGCCGCGGCGGTGCGGGATTCCCGACCGGTCTGAAATGGTCGTTCATGCCCAAGGAAAGCGACGGGCGTCCCAGCTATCTTGTTGTGAACGCAGACGAATCCGAGCCGGGCACTTGCAAAGACCGGGAAATCATGCGCCACGACCCGCACACGCTGGTCGAAGGATGCCTGATCGCGTCGTTCGCGATGCAGGCGCATGCGTGTTACATCTACATTCGCGGCGAATATATCCGCGAAAAAGAAGCTCTGCAGCGCGCGATTGACGAAGCCTATGATGCGGGGCTCGTGGGCAAGAACGCCGCCGGGTCCGATTGGGATTTTGACATCTACCTGCATCACGGAGCGGGTGCTTATATCTGCGGTGAGGAAACCGCGCTGCTGGAAAGCCTTGAAGGCAAAAAGGGCATGCCGCGCATGAAGCCGCCCTTCCCGGCAGGCGCGGGCCTGTATGGCTGCCCGACCACGGTGAACAACGTGGAATCGATTGCTGTTGTCCCGACGATCCTGCGTCGGGGTGGCGATTGGTTTGCGGGCTTTGGCCGTCAGAACAATGCCGGGACAAAGTTGTTCGCGATCTCGGGTCATGTGAACAACCCCTGCGTGGTCGAAGAAGAGATGAGCATCTCGTTCGAAGAATTGATCGAAAAGCACTGTGGCGGGATTCGCGGTGGCTGGGACAACCTCAAGGCGGTGATTCCGGGCGGGTCGTCGGTGCCTTGTGTGCGCGGAGAGCACATGAAAGACGCGATCATGGATTTCGATTACCTGCGCGGGGAACTGGGCTCTGGCCTTGGGACGGCGGCGGTGATCGTGATGGACAATTCCACCGACATCATCAAAGCGATCTGGCGGTTGTCGGCGTTCTACAAGCACGAAAGCTGTGGCCAGTGTACGCCCTGCCGCGAAGGCACCGGCTGGATGATGCGGGTGATGGATCGTCTGGTGCGCGGCGAGGCCGAGGTTGAAGAGATCGACATGCTGTTCGACGTGACCAAGCAGGTCGAGGGCCACACCATCTGTGCGCTTGGCGATGCGGCGGCCTGGCCGATTCAGGGTCTGATCAAGAATTTCCGCGATGAGATCGAGGATCGGATCAAGGCGCAGAAGACAGGACGCGTCAGCGCGGTTGCTGCGGAATAGGGCGGCAATCTCTTTGAAAAGAGATTGGATGGCTGTTCGAACAGCCATCCCGGAAGGCGCTTGAAAGCGCCTTTCTTGTTTCGACGGCTTGCATCAGGCACGGGACTGCGCGCATGGTGCGGCAACGGATGCAAAAAGGGCAACACCATGAAAGCAACATGGGTCACAGGCGCAGTTCTTTTGACATTGGCCGCGTGCGGACGGGGTCAGCTTGACACCGTCACCTATGACGGGGCGGTGTTCGGCGGCGATCTTAAATCCGAACGCAGCGACCGCGCGGCCTTTGTGGCCACCGGTGGTCCGGCCTCGGTCAGCCTTGAGGGCGCAAAACAGGCGGCTGCCTATCAGGTGGTCCAGCATTGCATCGCGTATCTGGGCAGTTCGGACGTGGTCTGGGTCAATGGTCCGGATGTCGCGGACACCGAACTGGTCATCACGGACAATGAAGTGGTGCTGACCGGGCGGTGTATTGAGCCATAAACTGCTGATAAGCCCTGTGGTTTGATCGTTGATATTGAATAACCAGCGATGTCTTCCCCATATTGAAGGCAAGACGACGTATGGACAAAGAATGCGCATTTTTTCAGTAACTCTCATTGCCTCGCTGATGCTGGGATCGGCCGCTTTGGCCAAACCGCCGCTTCGGGATGTTCCGGAGATTGACAACGGTGTGATGGCCGTGGCGATTGCCGACGCGATCCGCAAAACCTGTGATGACATCAATCCGCGTCTGATCCGGGCCTATTCCGCCCTGAACGCGCTCAAATCGCTGGCGCGCAAGAAAGGCTATTCGGATGAAGAGGTCGAGGATTACGTAACCTCCAAATCCGAGAAAAAGCGCATGCGTGCCAAGGCCGAGAGTTTCCTGTTGGACAATGGCGTGCGCGCGGATGACGACGCCGCACTGTGCCGGTTCGGAAAGGTGCAGATTCAGTCTCAGACCGAGATTGGCCGCCTTTTGCGGTAAACCACATGACAATTCGGTGTTGCGGCATTTGGTCCTTTGGCCAAGTGTCCGCCCCCGCGTCGATATTTCCTGTTTTCTTTTGCGTCCAGCGTCTGGCCTATTCGTTTGACCCGCGCTAAAACGCGGGCGACGTCAGCCGATCGCCGATTTGCCGCGGCATCGACTACGCCAGCCAAAAGGGAACAAAGGGCTCGGGCATGTCTGACTTGCGCAAGATCATCATTGATGAGACCGAGGTAGAGGTGGATGGTGCGATGACGCTCATCCAGGCCTGTGAACAGGCCGGGATCGAAGTGCCGCGCTTCTGCTACCATGAACGTCTCAGCATCGCGGGCAATTGCCGGATGTGTCTGGTCGAAGTGGTGGGAGGTCCGCCCAAGCCTGCGGCGTCCTGCGCGATGCAGGTCAGGGATCTGCGCCCCGGTCCGGAAGGCCAGCCTCCGGTTGTGAAAACCAATTCGCCGATGGTCAAAAAAGCCCGTGAAGGCGTGATGGAGTTTCTGCTCATCAACCACCCGCTGGATTGCCCGATCTGTGATCAGGGTGGCGAATGCGATCTTCAGGATCAGGCGATGGCCTACGGGGTGGATTTCAGCCGCTTCCGCGAACCCAAGCGCGCGGTGGACGATCTTGATCTTGGCCCGCTGGTTGAGACCCACATGACGCGCTGCATTTCCTGCACCCGCTGCGTCCGGTTTACGACCGAGGTGGCCGGTATCACCCAGATGGGGCAGACCGGTCGTGGCGAAGACAGTGAAATCACCAGCTATCTGGGCGAGACACTCAATTCCAACCTGCAGGGCAATATCATTGATTTGTGCCCGGTAGGGGCTTTGGTGTCCAAACCGTATGCCTTTACCGCGCGTCCGTGGGAGCTGACCAAAACCGAATCTATCGACGTGATGGATGCGCTGGGATCGAACATCCGCGTTGACACCAAGGGCCGCGAAGTGATGCGGTTCCTGCCGCGCAACCATGATGGCGTGAACGAAGAGTGGATTTCCGACAAAACCCGCTTTGTCTGGGACGGTCTGCGCAAGCAGCGCCTTGATCGCCCCTATGTGCGCGAAAATGGCAAACTGCGCCCGGCCGGATGGGACGAAGCGCTGACCAAAGCCGCCGCTGCGATGAAGGGCAAGAAACTTGCCGGTCTCGTGGGTGATCTGGTCCCGACCGAGGCCGCATTTGCGCTCAAGCAGTTGATCGAGGGGCAGGGCGGAAACGTCGAATGCCGCACCGATGGGGCAAAATTGCCTGCGGGTAACCGGTCTGGCTATGTCGGCACTGCCGCCATCGAAGACATCGACACGGCAGACATGATTCTGCTGATCGGCACCAACCCCCGTGAGGAAGCGCCCGTTTTGAACGCGCGCATTCGCAAAGCGTGGGCGGCGGGGGCAGATGTTGCTTTGATCGGCGAAGCGGTTGATCTGACTTATGAGTATCATCATGCCGGAACCGACCGCGCCGCGTTGCAGGCGATGATCGACAAAGGTGTGTCGGATGAGACGCGCGACGACAAGAACACCATCGTGATTGTCGGCCAAGGCGCGCTGCGCGAAGCCGATGGCGCGGCGGTTCTGGCGGCTGCGCAACAGATGGCAGAGCGTTCGGGGTCGAAATTCATGGTCCTGCATACAGCCGCAGGCCGCGTTGGCGCGATGGATGCAGGGTGCACCACAGACGGCGGTATGGATGCGGCCATCGACGGAGCCGAGGTGATCTACAACCTTGGCGCGGACGAGGTGGAGATCGCGGACGGGCCGTTTGTGATTTACCAGGGGTCGCATGGCGACCGGGGCGCACACCGCGCCGACATCATTCTTCCGGGCGCTGCTTATACCGAAGAACAGGGGCTGTTCGTAAACACCGAGGGACGCCCGCAACTGGCTTTGCGCGCGAGCTTTGCGCCGGGTGAGGCCAAGGAAAACTGGGCGATCCTGCGGGCGCTGTCTGCGGAATTGGGGGCCACACTGCCCTTCGACAGTCTGGCACAGCTGCGGCAGGCGCTGGTTGCGGACGCACCGCATCTGGCCAAGATCGACACGGTGCCGGAAAATCACTGGCAGGCCGAACCGGTGGGCACACTCGGGGATGCGGATTTCCGCAATGCGATCCGCGATTTCTACCTGACCAATCCGATTGCCCGGGCCAGTAGCCTGATGGCGGAATTGTCGGCGGGTGTGAAAGCCCGCAAGGACACAAAGATCGCGGCGGAGTAGGCGGGATGCGCCGAATGGCGAGCATATCTCCGGTGGCTTTGATGATGCTGGGTGGGTTGTCGGCCTGTGACGTGCCGCCGCCTGCCAATCTGCCATTTGCCCCAGCATACGAAGGCGTCGACACGACGCTTCTGGATGGCGATCTGGTCAAGTTCGATGTCGCGATGCGCGGTGCCCGCAGCAGCGAGGACGTGGAAGACTATGCGCGCTGTGCAGCGGCCCAGTATGCCCTGATCCGGGGCTACGGCTTTGCGCGGCATTTGCGCACAAATGTTTACGAAGAGGGTGGTCTGTGGCGAGGAGATGCGGTTTACACCATCTCGCCGGCGCTACCCCGTGGAGTGCGGAAGATTGATGCTGAAGTCGTCTCCGCCTCTTGCGTAGAAAACGGAATACCGATGGTTTGAGGACGTGATGGCTGACTTCTTTACCACCCCCCTAGGGATCGGCGTGATCATCGTTGCACAGTGCCTTGCGGTACTGGGTTTCGTCATGGTCAGCCTTCTCTTCCTCGTCTATGGCGACCGCAAAATCTGGGCCGCGGTCCAGATGCGGCGCGGTCCGAACGTTGTGGGGGCGTATGGCCTGCTACAAACGGTGGCGGATGCGCTGAAATACGTCGTCAAGGAAGTCGTTGTGCCCGCCGGCGCCGACAAGCCGGTCTTCATGCTGGCGCCGATGACATCCTTTGTTCTGGCGATGATCGCATGGGCGGTGATCCCGTTCAATGACACCTGGGTATTGTCGGACATCAACGTCGCCATCCTGTACGTCTTTGCCGTCTCCTCGCTTGAGGTTTACGGCGTGATCATGGGCGGTTGGGCATCGAACTCCAAATACCCGTTCCTTGGATCGCTGCGCTCTGCCGCGCAGATGATTTCGTACGAAGTCTCCATCGGTCTGATCATCATTGGTGTGATCATTTCGACCGGGTCTTTGAATTTCGGCGATATCGTCCGTGCGCAGGACGGCGCTTACGGGTTCTTCTCTTGGTACTGGCTGCCGCATTTCCCGATGGTGTTCCTGTTCTTTATCAGCGCCTTGGCGGAAACCAATCGCCCGCCGTTTGACCTTCCCGAAGCGGAATCCGAACTTGTGGCGGGTTATCAGGTGGAATACTCGTCCACGCCGTTCCTGCTGTTCATGGCCGGGGAATACATCGCCATCTTCCTGATGTGTGCGCTGACATCGCTGCTGTTCTTCGGTGGCTGGCTGTCGCCCATTCCAGGACTGCCGGACGGCGCGCTTTGGATGGTGGCCAAAATGGCCTTCTTCTTCTTCATCTTCGCGATGGTGAAGGCGATCACACCACGCTACCGCTACGACCAGTTGATGCGTCTGGGTTGGAAAGTGTTCCTGCCATTCAGCCTTGTCTGGGTCGTGTTCGTGGCCTTCGCGGCCAAGTTTGACTGGTTCTGGGGCGCATTCGCGCGCTGGGTATAAGGAGAGTAGGGATGACGCAGATCGACTACGGCCGCGCGGCAAAATACTTCCTGCTGCAGGACTTCTACCAGGGCATGAAGCTTGGTCTGAAGTACTTCTTTGGGCCAAAAGCAACGCTGAACTACCCGCATGAAAAGGGGCCGCTGAGCCCTCGTTTCCGCGGTGAACATGCGCTGCGCCGCTATCCGAACGGCGAGGAACGTTGCATTGCCTGCAAGCTGTGCGAGGCAATCTGCCCGGCGCAGGCGATCACCATCGATGCCGAACCGCGCGACGACGGCAGCCGTCGGACCACGCGCTATGACATCGACATGACGAAGTGCATCTACTGTGGCTTCTGCCAGGAAGCTTGTCCGGTGGACGCGATTGTCGAAGGTCCGAATTTCGAATTCGCGACCGAGACCCGCGAAGAGCTGTTCTACGACAAGCAAAAGTTGCTGGACAACGGTGAACGCTGGGAAGCCGAGATTGCCCGCAACCTCGAACTGGATGCGCCCTACCGATGAGCGACGCGAAAACCCCTTTTGAGCTGATGATGGCGCAGGCGCAGGAGATGGCGAAAGCTTTCAATCCGGCGCTGACATCGTTTGACCCCAAGGGGTTTGAAAAGATGTGGCCAACCATGGGCAAAGACGCCATGGAAATGTGGTTTGGCAAGGGCATCAGCAAAGACGGGCTGGACGCCAAGACACGCCTGTTGCTGACGCTTGCCGGGCTGACGATGCAGGGTGCACAGGCGGACACGCAGGTGCGCATGACGGTGCGCCATGCCTTGGCCGCCGGCGCCACGAAAGACGAAATTGCCGAAACCATCGCCCAGATGTCGATGTTTGCTGGCATCCCCGCCATGACCCGCGCCATGGAATTGGCCCGCGAGGTCATGGAAGACGACAAAAAGGACGACGAGACATGAGTGTCTTTGCCTTCTACCTCTTTGCCCTGTCGACAATCGCAGGCGGGCTGTTCACGGTGATCAGCCGCAACCCGGTGCATTCGGTGCTGTGGTTGATCCTGGCATTCCTGTCCTCTGCGGGGCTGTTCGTCCTTCTGGGGGCCGAGTTTGTGGCGATGCTTCTGGTCATCGTCTATGTCGGCGCGGTCGCTGTATTGTTCCTGTTTGTGGTGATGATGCTCGACGTGGATTTCGCCGAGCTGAAGGCCGAGATGGCGCGCTATGTGCCGCTTGCCTTGCTCATCGGCGTTGTCATCCTGATGCAGTTTGCGCTGGCGTTTGGCGCATGGGAAAGCAACGCGGCGGCTGAAGGGCTGCGGGCGCAGGTGGTGCCGGTGGATCGGCACAACACCGAAGCACTGGGGCTGATCCTCTATGACCAGTACTTCCTGCTGTTCCAGCTTGCGGGCCTGATCCTGTTGGTTGCCATGATCGGCGCGATTGTTCTGACGCTGCGCCACCGGTCGGATGTGAAGCGCCAGAACGTGCTGGCGCAGATGTACCGTGATCCGGCCAAGGCGATGGAACTGAAAGACGTGAAACCGGGGCAGGGGCTCTGAGCAACTCGGCCGTCCGGCCAATCCAAGAAGTCCCGGATCAAACCGGGGCGCATGACGAACAAAGATAACGACGGGGCACACCCCGGAGGGACGTGATGATAGGACTAGAGCATTACCTGACAGTGGCAGCAGTGCTGTTCGTGATCGGGATTTTCGGGCTGTTCCTGAACCGCAAGAACGTGATCATCCTGCTGATGAGCATCGAATTGATGCTGTTGGCGGTGAACATCAACCTTGTCGCGTTCTCCAGCTTTCTGGGTGATCTGGTGGGGCAGGTGTTTACCCTGTTCGTCCTGACGGTTGCCGCGGCTGAAGCCGCGATTGGCCTTGCGATCCTTGTCTGTTTCTTCCGCAACCGTGGCTCCATCGCGGTTGAAGATGTCAACGTGATGAAGGGCTGATCCGATGGAAACGCTAATTCTGTTTTCCCCGCTTGTCGGCGCTCTGCTTTGCGGGTTCGGCTGGAAATTCATCGGAGAGACCGCCGCGCAGTGGGTCGCGACGGGCTTCCTGTTCCTGGCCGCTGCCTTGTCCTGGATCGTGTTCCTGACCCATGACGGCGTCACGGAAACCATCAACATCCTGCGCTGGATCGAATCCGGTACGCTGAGCACCGAATGGGCGATCCGGCTGGACCGTCTGACGGCGATCATGCTGATCGTGATCACCACGGTCTCGGCTTTGGTGCACCTCTACAGCTTCGGCTACATGGAGGGCGATCCCCAGTGGAAAGAAGGCGAAAGCTACAAGCCGCGCTTCTTTGCCTACCTGTCGTTCTTCACCTTCGCGATGCTGATGCTCGTGACGTCCGATAACCTGATTCAGATGTTCTTCGGCTGGGAAGGCGTGGGCGTCGCGTCTTACCTTCTGATCGGGTTCTACTACCGCAAGCCAAGCGCCAATGCCGCCGCGATCAAGGCGTTTGTCGTCAACCGTGTGGGCGATTTCGGCTTCCTGCTGGGCATCTTCGCGATCTACTTCATCGTGGACTCGGTCCGCTTTGACGACATCTTCGCCTACGCGCCCACGCTGGCGGAAACGCAGTTGACCTTCCTCTGGACGGACTGGAACGCGGCGAACCTGATTGCCTTCCTGCTCTTCATCGGGGCAATGGGCAAATCTGCGCAATTGTTCCTGCACACATGGCTGCCCGACGCGATGGAAGGACCGACGCCTGTGTCGGCTCTGATCCACGCGGCCACAATGGTGACGGCGGGTGTGTTCCTTGTGTGCCGTATGTCACCAATCATGGAATACGCCCCCGAAGCGATGGCCTTTGTCACCTTCGTCGGCGCATCGACCGCGTTCTTCGCGGCCACAGTTGGCCTTGTGCAAAACGACATCAAACGCGTGATCGCCTATTCGACGTGTTCACAACTGGGCTACATGTTCGTCGCCGCGGGCGTTGGCGTCTACTCGGTCGCGATGTTCCACCTGTTCACACACGCGTTCTTCAAGGCGATGTTGTTCCTTGGGGCAGGGTCCGTGATCCACGCGATGCACCACGAGCAGGACATGCGGAATTACGGCGGTCTGCGGAAGAAAATCCCCTACACCTTCTGGGCAATGATGATCGGCACGCTGGCGATCACCGGCGTGGGTATCCCGCTGACCGGCTGGATCGGATTTGCCGGGTTTGCGTCCAAGGATGCGGTGATCGAGAGCGCCTACGCGGCTGGCCCGATGGGCTACGCGTTCTGGATGCTGGTTATCGCGGCGCTGTTCACCAGCTTCTACAGCTGGCGGCTGATGTTCATGACCTTCTACGGCAAACCGCGCGGCGACAAGCATACGCATGAGCACGCGCATGAAAGCCCCAAGGTCATGCTGATCCCGCTGGGTGTGCTGGCGCTGGGTGCGGTCTTTGCTGGCGCGATCTGGTACGGCAGCTTCTTTGGCAAGGTGAACGAGGTCGTCAAATTCTTCGGCGGCACCTACGGCGAACCCACGGCAGAGCTTGTCGAACAAGTGGCAGAGCGCAGCCCGAAGGCGTCGGAACTGCACTACGTGATGGAAAACGCACCGGGTGAGGCCGCGATCTATATCGCTCCGGAAAACACCATCCTGCACGAGGCGCATTACGTGCCGACATGGGTCAAACTCAGCCCGTTCATTGCGATGCTGATCGGTCTGGGCACCGCCTATGTGTTCTACATCCGTGACCCGTCGATCCCGAAGCGTCTGGCCGAGAACCAGCGCCCGCTGTACCAGTTCCTTTTGAACAAGTGGTACTTTGACGAGATCTACGATTTCATCTTCGTCAAGCCAGCGTCCGCTGTGGGTCGTCTTCTATGGAAACGCGGGGATGGCAATGTCATTGACGGGTCGCTGAACGGCGTCGCCATGGGCTTCATCCCGATGCTCACGCGCCTCGCTGGCAAGGCCCAGTCCGGTTACATCTTTACATACGCCTTCTTCATGGTGATCGGCATTGCAGCCCTGATCACTTGGATGACGCTGAGCGGAGGAGCCCACTGATGGATAACTTGCTTTCCATTGTTACGTTCCTGCCGATGCTGGCAGCCGTTATTCTGCTGGTCTTCCTTCGGGGCGACGACGAGGCGGCGAACAAGAATGCCAAATGGCTGTCGCTGATCGCGACAAGCGCGACGTTCCTGATCTCGCTCTTCATCCTGTTCCAGTTCGACCCGCAGAACACCGGCTTCCAGATGGTGGAAGAAGTGGAATGGCTGCTGGGCCTGCAGTACAAGATGGGTGTTGACGGCATCTCAGTGCTGTTTGTGATGCTCACCACGTTTATGATGCCTCTGGTGATCGCGGCGTCCTGGGACGTGAAGCACCGCGTGAAGGAATACATGATTGCCTTCCTGCTTCTGGAAACGCTGATGCTTGGCGTGTTCATGGCGCTGGATCTGGTGCTGTTCTACCTGTTCTTCGAAGCGGGCCTTATTCCAATGTTCCTGATCATCGGCATCTGGGGTGGCGCGAACCGCATTTACGCATCGTTCAAGTTCTTCCTCTACACCTTCCTTGGGTCGGTGCTGATGCTGGTGGCGATGGTCGGTATGTTTGCCGACGCGGGCACAACAGATATCGAACAGTTGATGACTCACCAGTTCGGGTCCGAGACGTTCAGCATCCTTGGCGTGCAGATTGTCGGTGGCTTGCAGACACTGCTCTTCATCGCCTTCTTTGCGTCTTTTGCCGTGAAGATGCCGATGTGGCCGGTGCACACCTGGTTGCCCGATGCCCACGTTCAGGCCCCAACAGCCGGGTCCGTGGTTCTGGCGGCGATCCTGTTGAAGATGGGCGGCTACGGATTCCTGCGCTTCAGCCTGCCGATGTTCCCGGTGGGGGCGGATGTTCTCACGCCGCTGATCCTGTGGATGTCGGTCATTGCGATTGTCTACACCTCGCTGGTGGCGCTGGTGCAGGAAGACATGAAAAAGCTGATCGCTTATTCATCCGTCGCGCATATGGGTTACGTCACTATGGGGATCTTCGCGGGCAACCAGCAGGGGATCGACGGCGCGATCTTCCAGATGATCAGCCACGGCTTCATCTCGGGTGCGCTCTTCCTCTGCGTCGGGGTGATCTACGACCGGATGCACACGCGGGACATCGACGCCTATGGCGGTCTGGTGAACCGGATGCCGGCCTATGCGCTGATCTTCATGCTGTTCACCATGGCGAATGTGGGCCTTCCGGGCACCTCGGGGTTCATCGGTGAATTCCTGACGCTGGTCGGTATCTTCCAGGTCAACACATGGGTGGCCCTGTTCGCCACGTCCGGTGTCATTCTGTCGGCTGCTTATGCGCTCTGGCTCTACCGTCGGGTGGTCATGGGCGACCTGATCAAGGAAAGCCTGAAGACCATCACCGACATGTCCCGCCGCGAGCGTGCGATCTTTGCGCCGCTGGTGATCGCGACGATCCTCTTTGGCGTTTATCCGGCCCCGATCCTTGATACGATCGGGCCGTCGGTCGAGGCGCTTGTTTCCAACTACCAGACAGCCCTTGCGGAGGCCCCATCGGCCGTCACGCAAGTTGCTGTGAACCACTAAGGGGGCGCAGATATGCTGTCCGCAGATCTGATGGTCATCCTGCCAGAGATCGTTCTGGCCGTTTACGCAATGCTGGCGCTTCTGGGCGCGGTTTACACTGTGAAAGACGGGGCGGCGTCGCTTTTGGTCTGGGTCACATCGGCGCTGCTGCTTGCGCTGGCGGTGTGGATCGGCCTGAACGGGTCCGGGACCAACGTGGCCTTCAACGGCATGTTCGTGGATGACGGATTTGCCCGCTTTGCCAAGGTCGTGATCCTCGTGTCCGCCGCTGCCGTGCTGCTCATGTCCGAAGGGTACATGACGCGCAAAGGTCTGTTGCGGTTTGAATACCCGCTTCTGATCGCGCTGGCGACAGTGGGGATGATGATGATGGTCTCCGCCGGCGACCTGATGGCGCTTTACATGGGGTTGGAACTGCAATCGCTGGCTTTGTATGTCGTGGCGTCATTGCGTCGGGACAGCCTGAAATCCACCGAAGCCGGTCTCAAGTATTTCGTCCTGGGTGCGCTGTCCTCCGGTCTGCTGCTGTATGGCGCGTCGCTGGTCTACGGCTATTCCGGCACAACGCTCTTTTCGGGCATCATCCAGACGGCGGTGCATGGCGATCTGTCGCTGGGGCTGCTCTTTGGTCTGGTCTTCCTTATCTCGGGCCTTGCGTTCAAGGTATCGGCCGTGCCGTTCCACATGTGGACGCCGGATGTGTATGAAGGCTCGCCCACACCTGTGACCGCGTTCTTTGCCACGGCCCCCAAAGTGGCCGCGATGGCGTTGTTTGCCCGCGTGATGCATGACGCCTTTGGAGCCGCAGTCAGCGACTGGTCACAAGTCATCGCCCTGCTGTCTGTGCTGTCGATGTTCTTGGGTGCGGTTGCGGCCATCGGGCAGACCGACATCAAGCGCCTGATGGCATTCTCGTCCATTGCCCATATGGGGTATGCGCTCATGGGTCTCGCGGCGGGCACGGCGTTCGGTGTGCAGGCGATGCTGATTTACATGGCGATCTACGTGACGATGAACGTGGGCACCTTTGCCTTTATCCTGTCGATGGAACGCGACGGGCAGCCGGTGTCGAACATTGCGTCGCTGAACATGTACTCCAAGCGCGAGCCGGGCAAGGCGCTGGCGATGCTTGTGCTGCTCTTCAGCCTTGCCGGTGTGCCGCCGCTGGTGGGCTTCTTTGGCAAGCTCTACGTATTGCGCGCCGCCTATGAGGCAGGGCTGGCGTGGCTGGCCATTGCCGGTGTGATCGCGTCGGTGATCGGGGCGTTCTACTACCTGCGGATCGTGTTCTACATGTATTTCGGCGAAGAGCGGGACGATGCGCTGGATGGCGTTAAGTCTCCTGTCCTCTACGGCATGCTGATGGCGAGCGCGATTATCATGGTGGTGGGTGTCGTGAACCTTTTCGGTATCGAGAGTGTGGCAGCAGCCGCTGCGGCGACCCTTGTCGAGTAAGCTGTCTTCAGCCTGGATACAGTGTGACGCGCCTTTGGCGCGTCGCTTTGTTTTTTGCGCCCCGCTGCGCGGGACGCGGTGCCTCCGGCGGAGGTATTTGGAGCAAGAGGAAAGTGCAGGTATCGTGTGACAGGCTGGCCGTCGGGATATGACCGCCAGGTGCTGGCGGACGTGGACAGCACCATGCTGGAAGCCGCGCGTCAGGCGTGCGAGTTGGCGGGCCCAAAATGGATTTGCGCCCTGTCGCAGACCGCCGCGCGCGGTCGGCGTGGGCGGGCATGGGTGAACCCGACCGGTAATTTCGCAGCAACCCTGGTTTTGCCGATGACCGAAGGGCCTGAGACGCGGGCTTTGCGGAGCTTTGTGGCGGCTTTGGCGCTTTATGACGCCTTGGTGGCGGTGTCGGGCCGGGTTGAAGGGCTGACGCTGAAATGGCCCAATGACGTGCTTTTGTCCGGTGGCAAGGTCGCGGGCATCCTGTTGGAAAGCCTGGGCGATCATCTGGCCATCGGCATCGGTGTCAACCTGATCGACGCGCCGGTGCCGTCGCAGGTTGAAGAGCATGCGGTGCCGCCGGTGTCCGTCCTGTCGGTTCTGGGTGTTGAAGTGACCCCGGAGGCGTTTCTGGAGGCGCTGGCCCGGGCCTATGCCGACCACGAAAGCCGGTTTCAGACATTTGGCTTTGCCCCGATCCGCGAAGCCTGGCTGGCCCGCGCAGCGCGCCTGGGTGAGCAGGTGACGGCCCGCATGGGGGACCGTGCGGTGCAGGGGACGTTCGAGACCATTGATCCCGAGGGCCGGATCGTGCTGGTCACCGCACGTGGGCGTGAGGCCATTGCGGCGGCGGATATTTTCTTTTGAGGAGCGCGCGACATGCTTCTGTGCATTGACTGTGGCAACACCAACACCGTGTTTTCCATCTGGGATGGAGAAACCTTTCTATGCACCTTGCGAACATCGACCCATCACGGGCGCACGGCGGATGCCTATTTCACATGGTACAGCACCCTGATCCGCCATTACGGGATCGAGACCGACATCACGGATGTCATTATTTCGTCCACCGTGCCGCGTGTTGTGTGGAACCTGCGGGTGTTTGCGGATCGGTTCTTTGGGGTGCGTCCGATGGTGGTGGGCAAACCCGAATGCCTGTTGCCGATCCCCCCACGGGTGGACAAGGGCACCGGGATCGGTCCGGACCGTCTGGCCAATGTGGCGGGGGCGTTTGACCGTCATGGCGGAGATGCGGTTGTGGTGGATTTTGGCACCGCGACGAATTTCGATGTGGTGGCGGAAGACGGGGCCTATGTGGGCGGCGTGATTGCGCCGGGTGTGAACCTGTCGCTGGAAGCGTTGCACCAGGGGGCGGCGGCGCTGCCCCATGTGGATATTTCGCAGCCCGAACATGTGATCGGCACCAATACGGTGGCCTGTATCCAGTCTGGGGTGTTCTGGGGCTATGTCGGATTGATCCAGGGGATCACCGCGCGCATCAAGGACGAGTACGGGCGCCCGATGAAAGTCATTGGCACCGGGGGGCTGGCCCCCTTGTTTGCCCAAGGTGAACTGCTATTTGACACGATTGAAGATGACCTGACCATGCATGGGCTGACGGTCATCCATGCATATAACAAAGAAAACGGATAAATCATGAGCGGTGAACGCATCATCTACCTGCCACTTGGCGGGGCCGGCGAAATTGGCATGAACGCTTATGTCTATGGCTACGGCAAGCCCGATCAGGAACGGCTGATCCTTGTGGACCTGGGGGTGACGTTTCCGGATATGGACAGCACGCCGGGGGTCGATCTGATCCTGCCGGACATCACGTGGCTGAAGGAACGCCGGGACCGGCTTGAGGCGATCTTTATCACCCATGCCCACGAGGATCACGTGGGCGCCGTCGGTCATTTCTGGGAACAGCTGGGCGCGCCGATCTACGCGCGGGCCTTCACCGCCCATATTGCGCGGTTGAAGATGGATGATCACGGCCATTCGCCGGACTTGGTGCGCACGGTGTCGGCCTGGCCGGAAACCGTGAAGGCGGGGCCGTTTTCGGTGGGCTTTGTGCCAATCTCGCATTCAATCCCGGAAAGTTCGGGTCTGGTCATCGACACGCCTGCGGGGCGCGTGGTGCATACCGGCGACTTCAAGATCGACGAAACGCCCGTGGTGGGCGAAGCGTTTGACCGCGATCTCTGGAGCAGCCTGGCCGCGCCGGGTGTCAAAGCACTTGTCTGCGATTCCACCAATGTCTTTTCCGACCATGCCGGTCGGTCCGAGGCCAGCGTCGGGCCGGAAATCGAACATTTGGTCCGCAATGCCAGCGGCATGGTCGTGGCAACGACCTTTGCGTCAAACGTAGCGCGGGTCAAAACACTGGCAGAGGCTGGGGAACGTGCAGGGCGGTCGATCTGCCTATTGGGGCGCGCGATGCGGCGGATGATCGAAGCGTCGATCAAAACCGGCGTGTTGGCGGATTTTCCGACCGTGGTCAGCCCGGAGGAAGCGACACAGATCCCGCGCGAAAACGTGATGCTGATTGTCACCGGCAGCCAGGGCGAACGCCGTGCGGCGTCGGCGCAGCTGGCGCGGGGCAAGTATAACGGGATCACGTTGAAAGACGGCGATACGTTCCTGTTCTCGTCCAAGACCATTCCGGGCAATGAACGCGGCGTGATCCGGATCATGAACCAGTTTTCGGAACAGGGTGTGGACGTGATCGACGACAGTTCCGGTCTGTACCACGTGTCGGGCCACGCGAACCGGCCCGATATCATGGAGATGCACCGCATCCTTAACCCTCAGGTCGTGGTGCCGATGCATGGAGAACACCGCCATTTGCGCGAGCATGTGAAACTTGCGGGCAAGGCGGGGCGGACCGGTGTTCTGGCTGTGAACGGGATGATGATGGACCTGAGCGGGAATGCCCCGACGGTCGCGGAATATGTCGAAACAGGGCGCACCTATCTGGATGGATCGGTCAAGATCGGGGCCTTGGACGGGGTTGTGCGGGATCGTATCCGTATGGCGTTGAACGGCCATGTCATCGTCACGGTTATTCTGGATGAAGATGACGAGCTGCTGGGCGAGCCGTGGTGCGACGTGATGGGGCTTCCCGAGATGGGGCGCAGCAATGCGTCGCTGGTGGATGCGCTGGAAGAAGACCTGTCGCAATTCATTGGTCGCGCCGGGGCCAAGACGATCACCGATGATGACAAGCTGGAAGAGGGGCTGCGGCGCGTGGCGCGGCAGACAACCCAGAACGAGATCGGCAAGAAGCCGGAAGTCTCGGTTGTGATTTCACGGCTGGCATGACGCGGGCGATTGTCTTTGATCTGGATGGAACGCTGATTGACAGCCTTCCGGACATCACGCATTCGGCGAATGCATTGCTGGCCGAGCACGGCCAGCCCGCGTTGCCGAAGCCCCAGGTGGCCGGGTTCGTGGGCTTTGGCGTCAAGGTGTTCATGGAGCGCCTGATCGCCGCCACGGAGCTGCGTTCCGAAGACTATGACGCGTTGATGACGCGGTTCATGGCGTTCTATGTGAAGGCCACGGATCACACGGAACTCTACCCGCATGTGCTTGAAACGCTGCAGGTATTGCGGGACGCGGGCTATGCGCTGGGGCTTTGCACCAATAAGCCGGGCGCGCCGATGGCGGCGGTGTTGGATGCGGTAGGGCTGACGGAGTTTTTGGGCGCGACCGTGGCCGGGGATACGCTTGCATTGCGCAAACCCGATCCGGCTCCTGTGCGACATGCATTCGATCTGCTTGGCGCGACTGAAGGCGTGTATGTGGGCGACAGCATCGTGGATGCGCGAGCGGCGCAGGCGGCCAGGGTGCCCTTTGCGTTATTCAGCGAGGGGATCCGCGTCACGCCGTTGGATGATGTCCCGCATGACGCCATGTTTGACGATTTCCGACAGTTGCCAGATATTTGCCAGACACTGATACGGCCATTGTAGGTGGCCGAACCCGTACCTGTATGGTGCAGGTACGGTTGAGGTTCAGTTATCCCGCGCGGCGTTCGTCAAAGCTTTTGGCGATGAAGGATGGCATGTGATCGCCCATCCCAACCACGTTGTTGTCGCGCGACCCGCCACGGTCATTACGCCGATTGCGATTGCCGCCCCGGGATTTGTCCGACTGCGTCGGTTTATCAGCGGCCTTTTCAGGCGTTGCTTCTGGCTGTGCCGGTTGTGTGGTTTCCACCGTTTCGGTTGGTGCTGCGTCGGCGTGTTTGGTGCGCCCACGTCCGCCGCGCGTCCGGCGCGGCTTGGCGGCCTTGTCCTCGTCCGAGGCAGGGGCCGGTGTTTCAGCCGGGGCCTGCGCGAGCGGATTGTCGAGCCGTGGAATTTCTTTCTGGATCAGCTTTTCGATCGCATCGAAGTTCTTTTCGTCCTTCGGTGTGCAGATCATCATCGCCTTGCCTTCGCGTCCGGCGCGGCCGGTCCGGCCAATGCGGTGCACGTAGTCCTCGGCATGGCTGGGCACGTCGAAGTTGAACACATGGCTGACGGCGGGCACATCGAGCCCGCGCGCGGCCACGTCCGAGGCCACGAGAAAGCGCAGATCGCCTTCGCGGAAGCCATCCAGCGTTTTTGTCCGATGTGACTGGTCCAGATCCCCGTGGATCGGAGCCGCGTCATAGCCGTATTTCTTGAGCGACTTGGCAACGATATCCACATCCGTCTTGCGGTTGCAGAAAATGATCGCGTTCGAGCATTTGTCGCCTTCGCCTTCGATCATCATGCGCAGCAGCTTGCGCTTTTCGGTGCCTTCGCGGTCCCGGCGGGAGGCTTTGAACATGACAACGCCCTGTTCAATCGTCTCGGACGCGGTGGCCTGGCGGGCCACTTCGACGCGTGCCGGGTTCGACAGGAACGTGTTGGTGATGCGTTCAATCTCGGACGCCATGGTGGCCGAGAAAAACAGGGTCTGGCGGGTAAACGGCGTCAGGCTGAAGATGCGTTCGATGTCGGGGATAAACCCCATGTCGAGCATACGGTCGGCCTCGTCCACGACCATGACCTGTACGCCGGTCAGCAGAAGTTTGCCGCGTTCGAAATGGTCCAGCAGGCGGCCGGGTGTGGCGATCAATACGTCGACGCCTTTGTCGATCAGCGCGTCCTGTTCCTTGAAGCTGACGCCACCGATCAGAAGGGCTTTGGTCAGCTTGACGTGTTTTGCATAGGTGTCGAAGTTTTCGGCAACCTGCGCCGCCAGTTCCCGTGTCGGGCACAGAACAAGGCTGCGCGGCATGCGCGCACGCGCGCGTCCACGCGCAAGCAGCGTGATCATCGGCAGGGTAAAACTGGCGGTTTTGCCGGTTCCGGTTTGCGCGATGCCAAGCACGTCGCGGCCTTCAAGGGCAGGGGGGATGGCGCCGGCCTGAATAGGGGTGGGCGTGTCGTACCCGGCCTCTTCAACGGCCTTGAGCACTTTCGGGTTGAGGTTCAACTCAGAGAATTTTGTCATGTGTATCCGTATTTCACGGACTACCTGCGCCCGTGCGTCTGATGAGATCTGGCCCGTCTGGCCCTGTATTAATCCACAGTCACGATCTTGAGCGCTACTTAACGATCTTCGGGCGAACGGTCAACGCACCGACGCCCAGGTGCGCGGATGTGCCTGTCCTGGCCCAGCTTTGGTGATGAATAGGCAACAAAACAGGCCTTTTTTAACGCCTGCCCGCGGGTTCAGTCCGACAGGGTGATGCCAAAGACCTTTTGCAGGGATGTGTTGGGATCAAAGCGCGGCGTCAAAAGCAGATTGTGGCGTTTCAGGCGGGTCCGCAGGTCCGGCGTGTCGAGGCAAATTTCCTCGAAAAACAGGCGCAGACCTTCTTCGCCTTCTTCGTCGTTGAGATAGGCCAGCAAGCGGCCCACCGATTTGGCCTCCTGACCGTCCTTGACGCGGTATGACCCTTTTGTCTGCCGAAAGGTCAGTTTGGACACAAAAGTGGTCCAGTCGGGTGCGTGCAGGTGGCCGATATGCACATTGTCCAGAACCGATGTGTTGACCACATCCTGCCCCTTCACACGCGCCCGGTGAATGGCCAGACGCACATCGCCAAGTCCGGGTCGGGCAAAGACCTTGCCCGCCAGATGGCTCAGGAAGCCGCCCCGCACATAGCTGCCGAACGTGGGATAGACATCGTGGATCGCGGTCTTGGCGATGCCCGGCCCGGTGGTGCTCAACTTGAAGTGCCGGGGCATGGCGTCTTCGGTGGGAAGGGCCAGCGCTTCTGCCGGAAAGATGCGGATTGCGGCGCTGTCGTCGGGCACGGTTTTCAGGGCGGTTGACAGCTTCTTGGGCGACAGGATGAATTCATCGGTGTCGATATGGCCAAGCCAGTCAACAACACCCTTCGCCTGTCGCAGCGCGTGGGTTGCGTTGAAGGCCTGACGAAGCTGGTGCGCCTCGGGGCGCGCCTTGCCGAAACCGCTCCAATACTGGTCGTCGCAGGTCGTGACCGTCACCCGTGGATTGCCCTGAAGCAAGCCGGAAACATCCGGGTCCGGAGTGTCGAGAAACAGGTAGATATGGGTCGCGCCGATATCGATGTGATGTGCGACGAACCGGGCGACCTCCAACAGCGGCGCATTGGTGGTGCAGACCACCCCCCATTTGATGGTTTTGGTCAGCGGCTCCGCAACATCCTTGGGCACGTCCAGCGTGATGCCCGCCTTGGCCGCGTCCGGTGTTGCGTTCTGTTCCATGCGGCGCAGTTTGCGCGCGCGCAACCGGTGCAGGCGGCGAAACACGGTTCCGGGATCGTCGATCAGCCGTTGCAGCATGTCATGCGCAAGCGGGCGGATCACGTCATCCTTGTCCGCCTCTTCCCACAAGCGACCGAGCGTGTTGACGTCAAGCCCGCCATCGGTCAGCGAAAACGCGTTCATCTCAAGCGGCAGCGGGGCTTTGGCGCGGCCATCCAGCGTAAACGGGCGGTCCGGATCGCGGCCCGAGAACAACCGTTCGCTTTCATAAAGCTTCATCATGCCGAACAGCGTGGACAAGCCCATACCTGCGCTGCGCTGCGCTGTGGTTGTGCCGTGATCGCCAAAGGTCGTCAGGCTCGACACTTTCCAGCGCAGGTCCATGTCGCGCAGCAGGAGGTCCGCGTGTTCGGCCCACAGGCGTTGGAACAGGGCGGCGGTGTGTTCCGGGTGCGTCCGCTTGCGCAGATGAGCAATCAGCAGACCATTCAGGTGCAGAAGCGCGTTTTGGCCTTCAAGCTCCTGTGCGATTTCCCAGCTTTTGCGCGCATGATCTGACCGCGCTTTGGTGCTGGACGGGGGAAGCTTCACCCGGGTTTGGGCAAGCGTCTCCAGATCGCAATCCAGCGGTGGCAGCGCTTCGCCCGGGGCAAAGCGCAACGGCGCGCGGCGCGCATTCATCTGATCGAGAATACCGTCCAGCCCGTCTGGGTAGGCCGGATTTGGCGCGTTTTCCCTGCTCATAGGCAAAGAGTGCCGCGTGATGCGGGGCGGATCAAGCGTCTTCGAAGACGCTTTGACGCGATTTCGAAATCGCGTGGTCCCGCCCGGTTGAACGGGCAGGCATCACACCATCATTTCCTTGGTCGCGGACAGGGTGACATCGGGGTAGTCGCGATCAATTCGGTCGATGTCCCATTGCAGGCGGGTGAGGTACACCACGTCACCATCGTTGTCTTCGGCCATGTGCTGCTTGTTGGCGTTGACCAGTTTGTCGACCGCGTCTTTTGCACCGTGCACCCAGCGGGCCGAGGTGAATTGCGACGCCTCAAAGCGGACGGGCAGGCCGTATTCCAACTCGATCCGGCTGCCCAGTACTTCGAACTGCAGCGCGCCGACGACGCCCACGATAAAGCCGGAGCCGATCATCGGCTTGAAGACCTTGGCAGCGCCTTCCTCGGCAAACTGCATCAGGGCTTTTTCCAGGTGTTTCGCCTTAAGAGGATCGCCCGCACGCACGGTTTGCAGCAGTTCCGGCGCAAAGGACGGAATACCCGTGACCTTGAGCGCTTCGCCTTCGGTCAGTGTGTCACCGATGCGCAATTGGCCGTGGTTCGGGATGCCAATGATGTCACCGGCCCAGGCCTCGTCCGCGAGTTCGCGGTCGGCGGCGAGGAACAGCACCGGGTTCGAGATTGCCATCGGTTTTTTCGACCGCACATGGGTCAGCTTCATACCGCGTTTGAAATGACCCGACGCCATGCGCAGAAACGCCACGCGGTCACGGTGTTTGGGATCCATGTTGGCCTGCACCTTGAACACAAAGCCCGCGACCTTGGATTCTTCGGGCAGGATCTGGCGCGGGCTGGCGCTTTGCGGCTGCGGTTCCGGCCCGTAGGTGCCGATGCCGTCCATCAATTCCTTCACACCAAAGCTATTGATCGCCGATCCGAACCAGATCGGTGTCATGTGCCCTTCAAGCACCGCTTGCGGGTCGAGCGTCGGGAGCAATTCGCGCGCCATTTCCACCTCTTCGCGCAGTTGCTCCAAGAGGTGGTCGGGGATGTGTTCGGCAAGTTTCGGGTCGTCCAGACCTTCGATGGCGATGCTTTCCGCGACCTTGTTGCGGTCCGCGCGGTCCATCAGTTCCAGCCGGTCGCGGATCAGGTCGTAGCAGCCCATGAAGTCGCGGCCCACACCAATGGGCCAGCTTGCCGGGGTCACGTCGATGGCTAGATTTTCCTGAATCTCGTCGATGATATCAAAGGTGTCGCGGCTTTCGCGGTCCATCTTGTTGCAGAAGGTCAGGATTGGCAGGTCGCGCAGGCGGCACACTTCAAACAGCTTTTGCGTCTGGCTTTCCACGCCTTTCGCACCGTCAATCACCATCACCGCGGCATCCACGGCCGTCAGGGTGCGGTAGGTGTCTTCGGAGAAGTCCGAGTGTCCTGGCGTGTCGACAAGATTGAAGCGGAATGTCTTGAAATCAAACGACATCGCAGAGGCCGAGACCGAAATCCCGCGATCCTGTTCCATTTTCATGAAATCCGACCGCGTGCGGCGCGCTTCGCCCTTGGCGCGGACCTGTCCGGCCATCTGGATCGCGCCACCATACAGCAGGAATTTTTCCGTCAGCGTCGTCTTGCCCGCATCCGGGTGCGAGATGATGGCAAAGGTACGCCGCCGGGCGATTTCGGCAGGCAATTCGGGGCGATTTGAAGCGGTGTCCAACATGAGCGCGCGTATAGGCGGCGCGGGTCACCTTGTCCATAAGCCTGACGGAGCCGGGGCTGCCGGATCAGCCGTGGGCGTGAAGCGGGATCACGTTTGAGCCTGTCTGGACCACAGGCTGTGGAACAACGGCGGGGGCAGGGACGACGTAAGGGGTGAAATCCGCATCGCATCTTTCGATGTCGATCAGCACATATTCTGCCCCGGATTGCAGCGGCTGTTCGCTGACCAGGAATAGATGGCCGTCTGACATGGTCACGCACACATCGGCGCGGCGGCCGGTGGTGGTCATAAAGATCAACCGTGCCAGGGTGGTCAGCGTTTGAACGGGGGCGTTTGCCGCGAGATGCAGATCAAAACCGGTTGCGTCCTCGTCCGAGGCCATGACCTCGGTCCATGGTGCGTCGCGTTTCATCTGGTACATGTCGCCCAGGTTCAGATCATCGAGATATCCGATTGATTCACCGCGATAGACCCCGAAATCGACACAAAAGCACTGCGCCGGACAGGCAAGGTAGGTTGCTTTGGTATCGTACACGGTCTTCATAACACAATACACTCTTTGATCTTCTGAAACCGCAGAACACAGAAATGCGGCATGGCTTTAAGATCGTGGCTAAATGTGTCAGTCCTATGGACGGCTTATGGTCTTTCGTGGACCAATTCACATGTCAGGGAGTGAGTACATGGATCTTGGGATCAGCGGCAAAACTGCGTTGGTGTGCGCGTCGAGCAAGGGGCTGGGACGCGGATGCGCTGAAGCTTTGGCCGAGGCCGGCGTCAATCTGGTCATGAACGCCCGTGGGGCCGACGCGCTGGAGGCGACAGCCGCAGAGATTCGCGACACCTACGGCGTCACCGTGGTCACCGTGGCTGCGGATATTGTCAGCGAAGACGGGCGCGCGCAGGTGCTGGAGGCTGCGGGCGATGTCGACATTCTGGTTACCAATGCGGGTGGTCCGCCCCCCGGGCTCTGGTCCGACTGGGGCCGCGAGGATTTCCTCAAGGCGCTGGATGCCAACATGCTGACGCCAATTGCCCTGATGACGGCTTTGATGCCCGGCATGATGGAGCGTGGCTGGGGACGGGTGGTCAACATCACGTCACAATCCGTGAAGGCCCCGATCCCGCAACTGGGGCTGTCCAATGCCGCGCGCACGGGTCTGACAGGGTACGTGGCGGGCACCGCACGTCAGGTGGCGCCGAGCGGCGTCGTGGTGAACAACCTGTTGCCCGGGATTCACGCGACCGATCGCGCGCAATCGCTCGATGGCGGCGTGTCCAAGGCACAGGGCATTTCGATTGACGAGGCGCGGGCGCAGCGGCAGGCGACGATCCCCGCGCGGCGCTACGGCACGCGGCAGGAGTTCGGTCAGACCTGCGCGTTCCTGTGTTCGCAACATGCGGGCTTTATCGTCGGCCAGAACATCCTGATCGACGGTGGCGGCACCAACGCGACGATCTGATCCATGGCCCGGGGACCGGATGGCAAGGGGCAGGCGCAGGGCTTTTCGCTGCGGGACGAGTTGTTCAATGCCGACACCATCGGCGATCTTGCCGCCGAGTTTTCGGTCCTGCCCGGTTTTGACCCAGGGCGGTTCCTGAGGGAGGCGGTCGGCGGTCTGGCCGAGCGCGGGTTGATGGAACGGCTTGACTGGCTTGCCGATTGCCTGGAACACCAGTTGCCCCGCGCGTTTCCGGCGATGGCCGAGGCTTTGGAAGCGGCGATGCCGCCGGTTTTGAGTCCGGACAAATCCGACAATGATTTCGGGCGGTTCATCCACGCGGTTCCCGGCATTCTTGCCGTGCGCCACGGGTTGGAGCACCACCGCGACCGCGCGCTTGATCTGCTGGAGGCCGCGACCCAGCGGTTTTCAATGGAATACTACATCCGGCCCTTTCTGAACCGATGGCCGGATGAAACGCTGAAGCGGCTGGACGTCTGGGTCAGCCACGATCATTACCACGTCCGGCGTCTGGTCAGCGAGGGCACCCGGCCACGTCTGCCATGGGCGGCGAATATCGACCTTGACCCGCGTGTGCCGCTGCGCTTTCTGGATGCGCTTCACGCCGATCCGACGCGCTTTGTCACGCGGTCGGTCGCCAACCACATGAACGATCTGTCCCGCCCCCTGCCGGATGTGGTTGTCGCGCATTTGCGGACATGGGCAGAACAGGGGCGTCAAACCCCGAAAGAACTGGCCTGGATGACGCGCCATGCCTTGCGGACCGCCGTCAAACGCGGTGAGGCAGGGGCGCTCGACCTGCTCGGCTATGCGCAGGATAAGCCGATGTCGGTGGAACTGACGCTGTCGCCTGATCCGGTGCGCATCGGCGATGTGCTGCAGGTGTCCGTCACGCTGCGCGCCGAAGAAGACCTGCCGGTTCTGGTGGATTACCGCATCCGGTTTCATCGTCCCGGAGGGCGCAGCGGAGAAAAGGTGTTCAAGCTGAAATCGGCCACGCTGACCGCCGGTCACGCGCTGACCGTGACAAAGGCACACCGGCTCAAGGCGGGCGCGTCGACCTTCACGTTGCATCCCGGGCCACATGACATCGTGGTGCAGGTCAATGGCCAGGACCGCGCCGCCGGAACGGTGACATTCACCGACTAGCCCGAGGCCGCGTCAGGACGTTGTGGTCCAACGTCCCTCAAGCTTTTCAAGCGCTGCAATACGGTCAGTGGTCTTTGGATGCGACATCAACCATGCTGGTACAACACCGGATCGGGCCTGTGTCAGTGTCTCAAGTTTCCCAAACAAGGTTTTTTGCGGGCCAACCCCGATCCCGGCCTTGTGCAACAGGGCGGCGGCATAGGCATCGGCCTCGTATTCGTCATCCCGCGAAATCCGCGCCGCAAGCAGCGTCGAAATGCCGTTGGCAATCATGACGCCGATTCCGGGCAGGAAGCGTGACAACACCATCGCCAGCGCGGTTCTGAGCGCGTTCTGTCCCGAAAAGTCGATCATGCGGCGGCGGGTGTGGCCCAATGCGACATGGCCCAGTTCATGCGCGATGACGCTGGTCAATTCTTCGGCGGACACTTCGCCGCTTTGGTATTTGCGGTAGAATCCCCGGGTGATGAAAATCCGCCCGTCCGGGGCGGCGAGCCCGTTTACCGGATCAATCTCGTAGATGTTGACGCGGATGCGCTCGATATCCAGAGCGGCGGCCAAGCGGTCCATCAGCACCTTCAGTCGCGGATCGGCCAGTTCCGTCGATTTTTCATCCAGCTCGCGCTTCGTGCGCCACACGGAAAAGTGGTACATCGCCATCGCGTAAAGCACAGCCAGAAGGATCGGGGTAAATTTCAACATGATTTGGATATGGGGCGGATCGCCGTTCCCGGCAAGGGCGCGCGGATCAGCGATCCCGCGAAACGTGGGGGGCTGCCAGACGTTTTCGCAACAACCAGCCAAAACCAATCGCCGCAAGGGCGGCCACCAGAAATCCCGACAGGTTGCTCATCAGGGATGACAGCGCATCCAGCTGGTCCCCGAATGCGAACCCAAGGCTGAGATAGCCCGTCACCCAGATTGCTTCGCCCGCAACATCCCAAACCGTGAACCGCAGCCACCCAAGACCTGCGACACCCGCCGTGAGATTGACCCAGGGCCCAAGCGGCGCAAACAGCCAGGTTGAGAAAAACACCCCCAGCCCACCGTTCTCAAGCACGGTTCTGCGGGCGCGGTCGATCAGCGCCATCCGCTTGGGACTGCGCCCAACCGTGGCGATGACGCGGTGGCCCGCGCCCCGCCCAATCCAGTAGCCGGTCTGATCACCCAGCACCGCTGCAAGCCACGCCGCGGGCAGAAGTGTCGAGAACTCAAGGTCGCCGGACGCGGCGAATGCTCCGGCTGCCAGCATGACAAGCGCGGTTGGGATGGGGATGGCCAGACAGGACAGGTAGGCCGACAGCACGACGACCCAGACGCCATAGGTGGACGTCAGGTTCAGAAAGGTGTCGGTCATTCAGCGGCCTGCGCGCGGTAAGTTGCGATCACAGCGTCCAGCCGGGCAATCACCTCGGCTTCGCTTAGCCCGGTCTCCAGCGCGATCCGGTGAACCGGTGGATAGCGATCCCGTTCGCCGTCAGGCCAGATTTCGTCGATTGACGCCTTGAGCGTCCCGCGCGGGACCCGCCAGGACTTGCCGACATAGCCAAGGGTCATCCAGCCCTCGATCTGCTGGTTTTGATGTTTCGGATCGGCCCAGTAGACCGCGTGCACCGCCGTGCGCCCGCCAAACCAAAGCGTCAAACACACGGCCAGCACAAACGAACCCGTCAAGACCGGCGCGCGTTTGAGCGCCGTTTTCAGCTTTGCGATCACTTCGCCAGCTCTTTGATGCCGCGTTCGATGCCCTCCAAGGACATCGGGACCATCGCGTCTTCGAAAATCTCGCGGATCATCGAGATGGACTGGGTGTAGTCCCAATAGCGCTCGGGCGTCGGGTTGATCCACAGGTTGGACGTCCATTGTGCACGGGCGCGCTGCAGCCAGACCTGGCCGGCTTCGGCGTTCCAGTGTTCGTTGGCCCCGCCGACATAAGCGATTTCATAAGGCGACATGCTGGCATCCCCGACGAAGATACATTTATAGTCCGGGCCATAGGTGTTGAGCACGTCCATCGTCGCGGTCTGCGCATCCCAACGGCGGCGGTTGTCCTTCCAGACGCCTTCGTAGAGGCAGTTGTGGAAGTAGAAATATTCCAGGTGTTTGAACTCCGCGCGGGCAGCGGAAAACAGTTCCTCGACAACTTTCACATGCGGATCCATCGACCCGCCAACATCCAGAAACAGAATGACCTTCACCGCATTGCGGCGCTCGGGGCGGGTCTGCACGTCAAGATAGCCGTGCTCCGCCGTGGCGCGGATCGTCCCGTCCAGATCCAGTTCGTCCGTCGCCCCGTCGCGCGCCCAGCGACGCAGACGTTTGAGCGCAACCTTGATGTTGCGGGTGCCCAACTCGACGCTGTCATCCAGATTGCGAAACTCGCGCTTGTCCCACACCTTGACCGCGCGCTTGTGGCGGGACTCGTTTTGGCCGATCCGGACGCCTTCGGGATTGTAGCCATAAGCCCCGAAAGGCGACGTGCCGGCTGTGCCGATCCACTTGTTGCCCCCCTGATGGCGGCCCTGTTGCTCTTTCAGCCGTTCCTTGAGCGTCTCCATCAGCTTGTCGAACCCGCCCAGGGCCTCGATCTCGGCTTTTTCTTCCTCGCTCAGGTGCTTTTCGGCCATCTTGCGCAGCCAGTCTTGGGGAAGATCAAGCGCGTCCAGAACGCCTTCTGTGCTGATATGCTCCAACCCTTTGAAGGTTTCGGCAAAGGCGCGGTCAAAGCGGTCGATGTGACGTTCGTCTTTGACCATGGCTGTGCGGGCCAGATAGTAGAACGCTTCGGGGTCATAGGTCGCCAGCCCGGCGCGCATCGCGGCCAGAAAGCTGAGATATTCGCGCAAAGACACCGGAACCCCGGTTTTGCGCAAGCTGTCGAAGAAGGGCACAAACATGACCCTGATCTAGCAATGCACTGCGGAAATAACCAGTTGTTGTCTCTGTTTGAAAATACCTCGGAGGGTCTGGGAGGCTGGCCTCCCAGCGTTTCCGTCAACGGAAACGGACGGATGCGTCGACGCATCCGGCGCTCAGGTGATAATCTTCTCGATCGCGATGGTCAGGATCAGGCCGCCAAGCGAAAACGCAATCGCGTAGACGGCACCGTATTGCCAGATATCGACCCGATTGCCGTTGCGCTTCTTGGCTGTCATCGCGCCGACAATTGCGCCGATAATCGCACCTGCTATGACGATCATATTCTGCCTCTGGCCCTGTTGAGCGGATTGAGCGCACCGATCTCACGCAGTTTGGCGCGCACCGACCAGTCCGAGCCGAACCCGTACCGTGCCCATCCCAGACTGTCCAGACGCACATCTGCCCCGGCAGAGGACCGCCCCGACAGATCCAGCGCTTCTGCGCGCAACATCAACAGGGTCGACAACAACGCCGCGTTTTCATGCCGGGCCGCAAGGTCAATCGACAAACCCGTAAGCCGCAACGCTTCGTCAGGCCGATCTTCTGTCAGGGCAAAAGCCGCCAGTTGCGACGCCACGTAAGCCCGGTGAAGGTCGGTCTGCGGCGACTGCGCGAAATAGGCGTCAGCCAACAGGAAGTGTTCCCGCGCGGCGATCGCGTCGGAGCTTTGCAGGATGCGGCCCATGGCATAATGCGTAAATCCCCTGCGGTGATCCTGCCAACCCATGGCGCTGGCGATGCTCAGCGCCTCCGAGGCGGCTGCGCGCCGGCCGGAAAACGACGCCCCGGGCCCAAGCGCGGTCTGGATCGCCTCGATCCAAGGCCGTGGCGTACGGGCGGCGCGGCGGGCCGGGCGATTTTCGCCAGCCGGATTGAGCTGGGCGAGAATGCCGGGAATGCGGTCCATCACCTGTGCCCGGGACATGCCGTTTTGCAACGCGGGGTGATAATAGGCGCGCAGCACCAGCATATCGTACCCGGTCAGAACCGTGTGCACGTTGTCATCGTTAAACACGGAATTCGGCAGGCGGTAGAGATCGTTGAGCGGGCCAAGCGCCTGCGCCAGTTCTTCGTGCAGGCAATCGCGCGCCTCTTGCGGGCTGGAATCATTCGGCAGGAAGATCGCCAGCCGGGTGCGGTCGGTGATCCGGCCCCAGTTCACCCGGTTGGAGCGCCGCATCTTGCGGTATTCGGACAAGGTCGACACGTTTGGCACCACGAAGCAGGCGGCCTGCGGCAGAAAGCGCTGGATTTCCGCCCGGCTGACTGCGTTGATCGTGATATTGGCGCTTTTGTCCGTGGTTGCGGTGATGTCGATCCCGGCCTCGGTGCGCAGGCGGTGCAGCAATCGGTTCAAATCGCTGGGCACGGAGCTTTGGGCGTCGCCAATCAACCGTACCGTGATCGGGCCTTCGAAACGGGTGAACACATCCAGCGACCGACCGGATTCCAACCCCATGGCCAGATCCATGAAATCACGTGCCAGATCAATGTTCGACGCCTGAACCGGTTGCGGGCGCGGCACCGAAAAGATCTTCATCGGGGGCAGGGAGTTGTCCACGAAAGCCGCGCGAGTCGCGGGTTCGGACTGCGACAGCGGCATGCAGGCACCAAGAAACAGATAAATAGGCAACAGTAACCGACGCATGCTTCAGCCCCGCTGGTACTTGATAAAAGGCGTCAGGACAGCGATGCGATCGTATAGTGTGCGGGCGGTGGCGTTGAAATCCTGTGTCAGCCAGTAAACCGACGGCGCGCCGGCCGCGTCTGCGTTGGCATAGACGGCTTCGATCAGCGCACGGCCAACCCCCAGACCGCGGGCGTCTTCGGCCGCGTACAGGTCTTGCAGGTAACAGACGTTTTCGATTTTCCAGCAATGGCGATGGAACAGGTAATGCGTGAGCCCAACGAGCCTGCCATCCTTTTCAGCCACGAGGCCGGTGAAGTCCTGAGGATCATCCCCAAGCAGCCGGGCAAAGGTGCTTTCGTAAACGGCATCGGGCACTGACGATTCATAGAATGTCAGATACCCGCGCCACAACGCGGACCACGAGTCGTAATCGGTCGCGCGCAAAAAGCGCACGTTAAGGTCGGTTTGGGACACGTATGAAGCCTGCCTGCTTGATGCGGATGCTTTATGCTCCGCGGTTTTTTTGTCCTCTGTAAGGACAACTTACGGCGAAAGCGCGGCGTTAACCTAGTGCGAACGAATCAGAGCGAATCATTTTTTCGAATCGATGGGCGATCTGCGGTAAAAGTGTTAAGTTTCAGACGTTTAAGGTGTGCAAAGGGGCAACAGTCGGGAACGGGGCGCGGTTGCGGCAACAGCATGTCCGCCCAGCATTGCGATCTGTTCGCGTCTTGTTTCAATTCGCGGTAAAGGGTTGGCATGACAGCATCTGACCCGATCGAGATTTTTTTGTCCGGCACGCCCGGCCTAGAGCCGCTCCTGCGCGACGAAGCGCAAGAGCAGGGGTTTCGCAACCCGCAGGTTGTGCCCGGTGGCGTGACGCTTGCGGGCGATTGGGCCGAGGTGTGGCGTGCCAATCTGGTGTTGCGCGGGCCGGGACGGGTGCTGGCACGCGTGGCGCGATTCCGGGCGATGCATCTGGCACAGCTGGACAAGCGGTCGCGCAAGGTGGCATGGACCAAGCTTCTGCGCCCCGATGTGCCTTACCGGGTCGAGGCCACGTGCAAGAAATCTCGGATTTATCATGCGGGTGCCGCCGCGCAGCGGGTGCAGACCGCAATCGAGGATGCGTTGGGCCGGTCGCCTACCGAAAAAGCCATGCTGGTGGTGCGGGTCCGTCTGGAAGACGATTTGTGCGAGATCAGTCTGGACACATCCGGTGCGCCGTTGCACCGGCGCGGCCACAAGCAAGCGGTTGGCAAAGCCCCGATGCGCGAAACGTTGGCCGCCTTGTTCTTGCGGGCCTGTGGGTATGACGGCACGCAGCCCTTGGTAGACCCCATGTGCGGTTCCGGAACATTTGTCATCGAGGCCGCGGAACGCGCGTTGGGGCTGGCCCCCGGTCGGGCGCGCGACTTTGGGTTCGAACATCTTGCGAGTTTTGATGCGGCGCGCTGGACCGATGTCCGGGATCAGGTGCCGCCGTCGCAGAGCACGCAGACGCGGTGTTACGGCTTCGATCGTGATGCGGGGGCGATTGCAAATGCGGTGGCCAATGCGGACCGGGCAGGGGTGTCGGCGATCACCCGTTTTGCGCATCAGGCCGTTGCCGATTTGCAGCCGCCGGACGGCCCTCCGGGACTTGTGTTGACCAACCCGCCATACGGAGCGCGGATCGGAAATCGTAAATTGCTGTTCGCGCTGTATGGAACCTTTGGCACCGTGATGGCCGAACGGTTCAAAGGCTGGCGCGTCGGAATTGTCACCTCTGACAAAGGCCTGGCCCGGGCAACCGGTTTGAAGTTCCGCAGTGTCAGCGCCCCGATTCCGCATGGCGGGTTGAAGGTACAGTTGTTTCAAACCGGACCGCTGTGATCCGAAGGCGTTTGCGTCGACGCAAACGGTCCGATGCGTTCACGCATCGGCCCCCTAGCGCCGTTCACGGCGTGCCATGAAGGCCAGCCGTTCGAACATATGCACGTCCTGTTCGTTCTTCAAAAGCGCGCCATGCAGCTTGGGCAACGCATTTGCGCCATCGCGCTTGAGGTCCTCGGGCGTCATGTCTTCGGCCAGAAGCAGCTTCAGCCAATCCAGCACTTCAGAGGTCGACGGCTTTTTCTTCAGCCCCGGCTGTTCGCGCAGGTCGTAGAACTGGGTCAGGGCGGTGGTCAGAAGGGCTTCCTTGATACCGGGGTGATGCACCTCGACGATCTGGCGCAGCGTGTCGGGGTCGGGGAACCGGATATAGTGAAAGAAACACCGCCGCAGGAAGGCGTCCGGCAGTTCCTTTTCGTTGTTTGACGTGATGATCACAATCGGCCGGTGCCGTGCCGTCACCGTTTCGCCGGTTTCGTAGACGTGGAACGCCATCTTATCGAGCTCTTGCAGCAGGTCGTTCGGGAACTCGATATCCGCCTTGTCGACCTCATCAATCAGCAGGACAACTTTTTCATCCGCCTCGAAGGCCTGCCAGAGCTTGCCCTTGCGGATATAGTTGGACACATCGTTGACACGTTCGTCGCCCAGTTGACTGTCGCGCAGGCGGCTGACGGCATCGTATTCATACAGGCCCTGCTGGGCTTTGGTGGTGGATTTGATGTTCCACACGATCATCCGCAGACCCAGGCCTTCGGCAATCTGGCGGGCCAGTTCGGTCTTGCCGGTGCCGGGTTCGCCTTTCACCAGAAGCGGACGTTCCAGCGTCACCGCCGCATTGACCGCAATGGTGAGATCGTCCGTGGCAACGTAGTTTTTGGTTCCTTCGAATCGCATCTTTTCTGGTCTCACCTGGGTTTGTTCTGGCTCAAGGTTTTCACTGATTTGTGCTGCTATTCTCTAGTGACAACCCCGGGGCCTTCCGTTAAGTCGTGCGCGTAGGGGTGCCAGATATCTAAAGGAAATTCCATGGCAGATGCTGGCTTCAACAAGGGGACCAAGATGAAAGCAGAAACTTTCCTGCCCGAAGACTATAAACCCGCAGAGGATGAGCCATTCATGAACGACCGCCAGGTAGAGTGGTTTCGTCGTGAACTGCTTGAGCAACGCAGCGAGCTTTTGAGCGACAGTAAATCCACGATTGCCGGTTTGCAGGATGGCACACGCAATATTCCGGATGTGGCAGATCGCGCGTCCGAGGAAACCGACCGCGCGCTTGAGTTGCGGATCCGGGATCGCCAGCGCAAGCTGGTGGCCAAGATTGACGCCGCGTTGCGCCGGATTGACGAAGGCGAATTCGGGTATTGTCAGGCAACTGGCGAGCCGATTTCGCTCAAGCGTCTTGTGGCCCGTCCGACCACAACCCTGAGCCTTGAGGCGCAGGAAAAGCACGAGCGCCGCGAGAAAGTGCACCGCGACGACTGACATGCGGGTGGTGATGATTTCCCAAGCGCGTCGGGGCGAAAGCTCTGGCGCGCTTTTTCATTCGGGGGTGGCATCTTGGATCTGAGTTCACTGAACGTGACGATTATCGGCGGTGGCATTGGCGGGTTGGCCTGTGCCCTGGCCTTGGGGCAGCACGGGGCCGACGTGACGGTGCTGGAACAGGCCGAAGAGATCACCGAGGTCGGGGCCGGACTTCAGATTTCGCCCAACGGCTTGCGTGTCATCGACGCCTTGGGGTTACGTGATGCGCTGGCGGCACAATCGGTGCGCGGGCAGGCGGTGTCGCTGCGCAATGGTGAAACCGGGGCCGAGGTCGCGCGACTGGATCTGACCCGACTGGGCGAAAACCAATCCTACCTCTTTGTACATCGTGCCGATCTGATTGACCTGTTGTCCAAAACCGCCCGCGCGCGCGGCATTGGCATTCGCTTGCTGCAAAAGGCAACCGGCGTTCATCCCGGAGACCGTCCACGGATCGACATGGCCAATGGGGATCACCGCGATGCGGATGTGGTGATCGGGGCAGACGGATTGCATTCGGTGGTCCGGCCTCATGTCACGCGCACGAAAGCCCCGTTTTTCACCGGCCAGGTTGCGTGGCGCGCCATCGTGCCGAACACCACCGGTCATCCGCCACACGCGCGGGTTCACATGGGACCGGGGCGACATATGGTGACGTATCCGTTGCGCGACGGCGCATCCCTGAACGTGGTGGCTGTGGAAGAACGGCGCGACTGGACTGCCGAAGGCTGGTCGCAGACGGATGATCCAAACACCCTGCGCGCGGCTTTTGCAGGGTTTGACGCCGAGGTGCACCAGATCCTGTCGCAGGCGAAGGCACCGGGCGTCTGGGGTCTGTTCCGACATCCTGTCGCCGACCGATGGTTTGCACCGGGCGTTGCGCTTTTGGGGGATGCGGCGCACCCGACGCTGCCGTTTCTGGCGCAGGGGGCCAATATGGCGCTGGAGGATGCGTGGGTGCTGGCGGATTCGCTGGCGCATGCGGTGACGGTGGATGCTGCGCTTGAGGCGTATCAGATCCGACGCAAGGGCCGGGTGCGGCGTGTGATCAATGCGGCCAGCCGCAATGCGCGCAATTATCACCTGTCGCCGGGGCCTGTCCGGTTTGCCGCCCATACGGCGCTTGGCTTGCTCAGCACCTATGCGCCGGGGCGGATGCTGGGACGGTTTGACTGGCTCTACCGATACGACGTCACGCGCGAACGGCGCGGTTAGGCGCAAGACCTCGGACATACAACCAACGCAGGGGGCGACTTCGCCACCCGGCGTGATAGGCTTGCGGCAACGTTGTGAGGAGATCACCCAAATGGAGCGCTTTGACACCTGCCCGGAGACGGCCCTCGACTGGCACCGCGCTGGCAAAGGGGCCGTGCTGGCGACGGTGATCGAAACCTGGGGCAGCGCGCCGCGCCGTGTCGGATCGCAACTGGCGATTTCAGGCAGCGGCGAAATCGTGGGCTCCGTATCGGGCGGCTGTGTCGAGGGGGCGGTGATCGTCGAGGCGATGGACGCCCTGGAAGACGGCGGCGCGCGCGAACTGGAATTTGGTGTCAGCGATGACGACGCCTTTGCCGTTGGGCTGGCCTGTGGCGGCACGATCCGCGTTCTGGTGGAACCGGTTGGGTCCGTCCTGCCCGAGCCCTTGCTGGCGGACCTGGTGGCGCATCGCCGGGCGCGACGGCGGGTGGCCTATGTGGCCGATTTGGTCACCGGCTCGCGCGCCTTGACCGAGCAGGGACATGACATCGCCTTTCGGATGGATCGGTCCGGGTTTGTCAATGACAGCCGGACGTTCGTGGCCATTCACAATCCACCGCTGCGCCTGATCGTCGTGGGGGCGGTTCATATTGCCCAGGCCTTGATCCCGATGGCCCGGATCGCGGGCTATGATCCAACGCTGATTGATCCGCGCGAGACGTTCGGCTCTGACAGTCGCTTTCCCGGGGAGACCATTCTGCACGATTGGCCGGACGAGGCGATCGCAAAGCTTGGGCTGGATGCCCGGACCGCGCTTGTTCTGCTGACCCATGATCCCAAACTGGATGACCCGGCGCTCGAACAGGCTTTGCGGGCAGAGTGTTTCTATATCGGCGCGCTGGGGTCCAAGCGGACGCACGCCAAACGGGTCGAACGGTTGCAAGCGTCGGGGTTTTCCGAGACCGAGATTACTCGGATCCACGGTCCAATCGGCTTGGATATTGGTGCGGCAGGTCCGGCAGAGATTGCCGTCTCCATCCTGTCGGAAATGACACATGTCTTGCGGAAGGGCGTATGAAATTCGGCCCCGTTCCCGTTGACGCGGCAGAAGGTGCCATCCTGGCGCATTCGGTTGCCTTGCCCAAGGGGCGTTTGCGCAAGGGCGTGACGCTGGACCGCGCCGCGCTTGAGACGTTGCGGGCCAATGGGATCGTTGATGTGACGGTTGCACAGCTAGAGGCCGGGGACGTGCACGAAGACGCTGCGGCGGCGCAACTGGCAGAGGCGCTGGTGCCAGACCCGGATGCGGTGGGGTTGCGGGTTGCGTCCGCGAGCACCGGGCGCGTCAACATCTATGCCACGCAAAACGGTGTCGCAGAGGTGGACGCCGACAAGATCAACGCGGTGAATGCCGTGCATCCAATGATCACCGTGGCGACGGTGCCGCAATGGCACCGCATGGCCGCGCGCGGGATGGTCGCGACCGTCAAGATCATCGCCTATGCCGCGCCCAGTGACGCGCTGGCACAGGCCTGTAGCGCAGGCGCGCAGGGCCTTGCACTCAGACCCGTGACACACAGGCGCGCGCTGTTGATTCAAACCAGCGTGGGCGACCGGGATGACGGGACCAAGGCCCAGCGGATCATGGCGATGCGTTTTGACCGCATGGGGGTGGCGCTTGGCCCGCAGACGATCGTGCCGCACCGCATTGCCGCGCTGAAAGACGCGTTGATCGCCGCTCGTGGGTCTTACGATATTCTGTGTGTGCTGACCGGGTCTGCCACGTCGGACCTGTACGATGTCGCGCCCGAAGCGCTGCGCGCGGCGGGCGGGCAGGTGGCGCATTTCGGCATGCCGGTCGATCCGGGCAACCTTCTTTTTTGGGGGCAACTGGGGACGGTGCCTGTCATCGGCCTGCCCGGATGCGCCCGATCCCCCGCAATCAACGGCGCGGACTGGGTGTTGGAGCGGATCTTGTGCTCTGTTCCCGTCACGTCTGATGACGTGATGCGCATGGGCGTCGGTGGTCTATTGAAAGAACCACCGTCCCGCCCAACGCCGCGCGAAGGGTGATCCGCGCGGCGGGCCATGTCAGAGCGCTTTGCGAAACGTGATCTTGTCGTCGCCCTTGGCCCAGAAATCCCGTATGCGGGCCTCTTCTTGATATCCGCAGGCCGCATAGAACGCGCGGGCGATTGTGAATGCGTCAGTTCCGGACGTGTCCACAATCAGCAAGCGCTGGTCTGATTTCCGAAGGGCAGTTTCAAGATCCTGTACGATGCACCGTGCGACGCCGGATCTTTGGTGATCTGGATGCACCGCCAACGCGCGCATGTTCCAGGTCCGGTCTGCGTGATCTTCGGGTGTGGCAAAGGCAAAACCAGCAAGCCGATCACCGGACCGCGCGGCGATCCAAAGATGGCCGTCGGCATTGTTCCAGAACGGTTCCATCATCTCAGGCAGATATTCCGACGGGAAAAGCCCGGTGTGATCAACGATAGCTTGCAGTGCGGTAAGATCCGCCCGGGATGGGGGAAAGGTGTCATGTGTGGTCATGTGACTGTCCTGATCATAGGAATGGTTTCAAAGCCGCATCCGGCTTTGACTGAGAAATCCTTCTCGGTTCTCGTGAGAGAACATGCGGGTTTCCGCAGTGGGAGCTACCAAACTCGATGCCGGCCAAAGGCCGCGCGTTGCCCGGATACGGTATCGCTTGCGTCCAGCCAACAAAAAACGGCCCACACCGGGGCCGTTTGTCGAAATCAAATAGGGCATATGCCTATTTGGGAAGCGGGCCGATCATCATGACCATCTGGCGGCCTTCCATTTTCGGCATGTTTTCGACCTTGCCATGGTCCTTGGTATCCTCGGCGATCCGCTCCAGAAGCTCGCGACCAAGATTTTGGTGCGCCATCTCGCGTCCCCGGAACCGCAGGGTCACTTTCACCTTGTCGCCGTTTTCCAGGAACTTGAAAACGTTGCGCATTTTCACTTCGTAGTCATGGGTGTCAGTGCCCGGTCTGAACTTGACCTCTTTGACCTCAATGATCTTCTGCTTTTTGCGCGCTTCGGATTCACGTTTCTGCTGTTCGTATTTGAACTTGCCAAAATCCATGATCTTCACGACCGGCGGATTGGCATTTGGCGAGATCTCAACAAGATCAAGACCGGCCTCTTCGGCAAGCTGCATGCCGCGTTCAGGCGTCACGACGCCGACATTTTCACCGTCTGCACCAATAAGGCGGATTTCGGCTGACCGGATACGGTCGTTGACGCGGGGGCCGGTGTCGCGCTGTGGAGGCGCGTTATGTGGTCTGCGGGCTATGGGATTGCTCCTTTAATGCAATTCAAATCAGGGGTGTAAAGTAGACGTCATACCGTCCCACTTCAAGCAGCTTTTCGGCGGAAAGGGGCCGATACGTGGCGGTTTCCCCCTTGATGCGCGGAAGAATAGTTCGCACATGCAGCATAGACGCCCGCTCTGTACGGGACGGGCGGGAAAAAGAAAAACAAGGGGGTCTTTGATCCAATGAAAAACCTGATCATTCTGGCAGTTGTCGCCGCCATTGGTATCGGTGTGTGGCTGTTTACGCAAAATTCGACACCAGAGGTGGCAGAACCGGTGGTCGCACCCACGGCAGAGCCGATTGAAGAGGCGACTGAGGCGGCTGACGCGCCAGTCGAAGACGCTGTGGAAGAGGCGGAAACGGCCGTAGAAACGGCGGAAGACGCCGTCACCGAAACCGTGGAAGGCGTGACCGAAGCGGTCGAAGACGCGGTCAACGAGGCCGCAGAAGCTGCTGATACAGCGGTCGAAAACGCCACCGAAGCCGCGAACACGCTGGCGGAAGAGGCCGAAACAGCCGTGGAAGACGCGGTAAACGCGGTGAACGAAGCGGCCGAGTCCGCGGTGGATGCGGTCAACGATGCCGTGGATACCGTCACTGGCGCGGCGGACGAGGCCAGCGCTGCGGGCGAAAACGCGGTCGAGGCGGCAGAAGACGCCGCGTCTGACACGGCTCAGGCGGTGGAAGAGACCGCGAGCGATGCCGCAACCGTCGTCGAGGACACTGCATCTGACGTCACCGAAGCGGCAGAAGAAACTGCGACGGAAGCTACTGACGCGATCGAGGACACCGCGACTGAGGCAGCCGACACGGCGACCGAAGCCGCAGAGACAGCAACCGAAGCCGCCGAAGACAAGGCGGCCGAGGCGGCTGATACGGCAACCGAGGCAGCCGAGGCGACCGGTGATGCGGCCTCCGATGCAGCGGCCAACATCACCGATTTGCTGACAGTGGACGGTTTCGATTTCGACAAGGTCATCGAGTATGTCGACAATTCAGAGCTGTCGACACTTGTGAAAACCACAACCAAGGCAGCACTGGAGCAAGCGCGCGACAATCCGGACGTGCTGCAAGGTGTGCTTGAAACGCTTCGCGGTCAGCTTGGGTTGGAATAACCCGTCACATAAAACAACAAAGGCCGCGCAGATCATTCTGCGCGGCCTTTTTTTGTTGAAATAACGGTTATTTAATCCAGGAACGCTTTTTCCACCACGTATTGCTGCGGGTCTGAGTTGGCACCTTCATTGAGGCCATACCCTTCGAGCATGTCCTTGATTTCAAGGTTGAACGCGAGGTTGCCGCAGACCATGGCGCGGTCTGTTTCCGGGCAAAGCTCTGGCACGCCGAGGTCCTTGAAGCATTCTCCGCTGCGCATCAGATCGGTGATGCGGCCCATCTTGGGGCTGTCTTCGCGGGTGGTTGTTGGATAGTAGCGCAACTTGTCGTGGAAGCCGTCGCCCATCAGCTCCGCAAGCAATTCGTCGGTGCGGATGTTGTCGATCAGGTCTTTGCCGTATTGCAGTTCCCCCACTTCGCGGCAGGTGTGGGTCAGGATGACCTCCTCGTAATCCTCGTAGGTTTGCGGGTCGCGCAGGAGCGATGCGAAGGGCGCAATCCCGGTGCCGGTTGCAAACAGCCAGAGCCGTTTGCCGGGCAGCAGCGCGTCATGCACCAGCGTGCCCACGGGTTTGGGGCGCAGGATGATCTCGTCCCCCGGCTGGATATGTTGCAGGCGCGACGTGAGCGGGCCGTCCTGGACCTTGATCGAATAGAACTCCAGTTCCTCGTCCCAGCTTGGCGACGCGATGGAATAGGCGCGCAGGAGCGGCTTTTCGCGGCCCGTCTTTTCATCCGTTTGCATCAGGCCAATCATGACAAATTCACCGGACCGGAACCGCAAAGAGGCCGGGCGTGTCACACGGAAGCTGAACAAACGGTCGGTCCAATGTGTGACCGATGTCACGGTTTGCGCGTCCGGGACGGCAAGTTTGCGTGCGGAGGGCGCTTTGGTGGCGGTCGCTTGGGTCACGGGGCTTAACTCTGTCATGTTGCGTTGCCGGTTGGTGTAAACCGGTCCCTTACATCTATCTTTGATTTGAATCATGCGAAAGCCGGGCCTTTGAAACGGTCAGTGGCCCGGTGTCGCAGCGGTGATTGCGGTGTACCTGCGTCAGGCCGCAAGGCCGCGCAGGCGGGATTGGTAATCGTGGTCCTGCCAATTGGCGCGGGCCAGCCATTGGGCCTCGGGTTGGCGCGCGGCAAGGACATCGTCGATTTCCACATCGTCAAAACCCGACCGGCGGGCCATGGCGTATTGATCGGCGATCACATGCCCCCTGGCGCGCAAATGGCCCTGAAAGCCGTGCTGGCGGATCAACCGGGCCAGGGTAAAGCCGCGACCATCGGCAAAACTTGGGAAATCAACGCGGACCAGTTCCATGCCGTGCAAGAGGTCGGACAGTTTGGCCGGATCAGTGTCCGATGTGAGGTCGATGATGTGATCCGATGGGATCCACTGCGCCGGGTCTTCGGTCAGAAAGCCTGTGTCATTGATCAGTTGGGTCATGTCGGTGCGCCTTTCGTGACGGGTGTTGTGTGCAATCCGCATTCGATTTTTTCCATGCCGCGCCAACGGCCTGCGCGGCTGTCTTCATCTGCGGTGACAGGCGATGTGCAGGGCGCGCAGCCGATGGACGGGTATCCTTGGGCGACCAGCGGATGGCGCGGCAAGTCGTGCGTGTCGAGATGCGCCGCGATGCGCGACGGCTTCCAGTCGATCAGCGGATTGATCTTGATGCGGGCTGTGCCGTCGTCGAGGTCGAAGTAATGCAGCCCTTCGCGCGTTTTGGCCTGATGCCGTTTGCGGCCTGTGATCCAGGCGTCATAGCCGACCAGCGCGGCGTTCAGCACGGTGGTCTTGCGCAAGGTGCAGCAGGCGTCGGGGTCTGAAAACCGCAGCGCGCCGTACGGATCGTACGCTTGAACCGTACGGGGGGCGGCGCGGATCGTCTGCACATTGCTCAAGCCCAAATGCGCCGAAAGCTCTTGCTGGTAGCGGAGCGTTTCGGGAAACAAGAGCGCCGTGTCGATGAAAAGCACCGGAACGGATCGGTCGATCTGGGCGATCAGGTGCAGCAAAACGGCAGAGTCCGCGCCAAAACTGGACACCATCGCGATGCGATCAAAGATACCGCGCGTCAGCACCGCCTCAAGAAAGTAGGACGTGCCGAAATGGCGGAACTGCGCATTGAGCGCCGCCACGCGGCCGCGGGCCTCTTCCTGCTTGGTCAGCGATGGCGCGGTGGCCGTGGTTTTGGACGTAAGCTGTAGCATCACGCGGCCTTGGCGCGTTTTTCGGCTTCGCCATAAAGCGCGGTCTTGAACGGGGTCATGCCGACACGGCGGAAGGTGTCGATGAAGGTTTCGTCGGCGTCGGTGCGTTCCGACAGATAGGTGTCCACGATCCGTTCCACCGCCGGGACAATCTCGTCATAGGCAAAGCCCGGCCCGGTGCGCTGGCCCACTTGTGCGGTCTCTGTGTGGTCGCCACCCAGCGTGATCTGGTAGTTCTCCACGCCTGCACGGTCGAGACCAAGGATGCCGATATGGCCGACATGGTGGTGCCCGCAGGCGTTGATGCAGCCCGAGATCTTGATCTTGAGATCGCCAATGTCGTTTTCGAGTTTCAACTCATTATACCGCGTGGCGATTTCCTGTGCCACCGGGATCGACCGGGCGGTCGCCAGCGCGCAGTAATCCATGCCGGGGCAGGCGATGATGTCGCTGATCTTGCCGATATTGGCGGTGGCGAGGCCCAGCGTCTTCAGGGCGGCATGCACGGCGGGCAGGTCGGCCTTGTGCACATGCGGCAGGACGATGTTCTGTTCGTGGCTGACGCGCAGTTCGTCATGGCCGTATTGCGCGGCAAGGTCCGCCATGAGGCGCATCTGGTCCGACGTGGCATCGCCCGGTGTCGCGCCATGCGCCTTGAGGCTGATCTGCGCGATGGCATAGCCGGGGGCGCGATGTGCGTTGACGTTGCTGTCGACCCAGGCGCGGAAGACGGGATCGTTGGCGTAGGACAGATCGAACGGGCCAGTGTCACGGGTAGAGAATGCGGGTGGTGCGAAGTCGGCCTTGATGCCTGCGTAAAGCTGCTGGTCGATCCCGGTGAAGGCCGATTTGAGAAGGGCAAAGCGTTCTTCCACCCGCGCGCGGATGTCGTCCAGCCCATGTTCATGCACCGTGATCTTGATCCGGCTCTTATATTTGTTGTCGCGACGGCCCAGCAGGTTCCAGACGCTGACGATGGCTTCAAGATAAGGCAGTAGATCAGCTTCGGGCAGGAAGCTATTGATAATCTTTCCAATCATCGGCGTTCGGCCAAGGCCGCCGCCAACGATGACTTCGAAACCAGCGTCGCCCGCATCGTTGCGCACCATGCGCAGTCCGATGTCATGCGCCTTGGTCACCGCGCGGTCATTGGGGGAGCCTGTCACGGCCACCTTGAACTTGCGCGGCAGGAATTGGAATTCGGGGTGGTCGGTGGACCACTGCCGGATCAACTCGGCCACGGGGCGTGGGTCGGCAATTTCATCCGCTGCGGCGCCCGCGAAATGGTCTGCCGTCACGTTGCGGATCGTGTTGCCGGAGGTCTGGATCGCGTGCATCTGCACCTCGGCCAGCGCATCAAGCATATCCGGCACGTCGCGCAGTTTGGGCCAGTTGAACTGGATGTTCTGGCGCGTGGTGAAGTGGCCATAACCCTTGTCCCAGCGGTCCGCGATCATCGCCAGCTGACGCATCTGGGCACTATTGAGCGTGCCATAGGGAACCGCGACGCGCAGCATGTAGGCGTGCAGTTGCAGATAGAGGCCGTTCATCAGGCGCAGCGGCTTGAATTCGTCCTCGGTCAGGCTGCCGTCGATGCGGCGTTCGACCTGCGCGCGGAATTGGGCGTTGCGTTCGGCGACGAAGGCCGTGTCGAAATCGGTGTAGCGGTACATCAGAGCGCCTCCACTTGTTTGCCATGGGCATAGTTGGACGGGCCGCGCGTGCGGAAATCCTCGCGGAAATGCGTGGGCTTGGGGCCTGCATCGGTGGTGGCGACATCGGCCAAGTAGACCCCGACCACTTCGGACGCGCGCGCGCTGGCGTCGATCAGGCGGATTTGCGCATCGGCTTCGTCGGTCAGGACTTTGGCATCGCTCAGGCGGCGTGACCATTCATCCCTAGCGGTCAGGTAGACAACATCGCCTTCAAGAAGCGCGTTCGCGGTCACAACTTTCGGGGTAAATTTCGCAGGCATCAGATCATCTCCTGTGCGGCGGGTAGGGCGGCTTCGGCAGAACGTGGCGCAAGGCCGTACATCAAAAGCGCAGGGCCCGTGATGTCGGCCCCGGCAAGGCGCTGGGGCAGGGTTGCCAGCGTGGCTTCGACGATGCGCTGGTCCGGGCGTGACGCGTTTTCGACGATTGTAACCGGTGTTCCGGGCTGTGCGCCGTGCATCAGCAGTCGGCCCTGAATGAAGCGCGCGGCTTTCTTGCCCATGTAGATCGCGGCCACTTCGCCCGCTGCGGCCAGATCGCGCCAGTCGTGGTCTGCATAGCCCTGCATGTCGTGACCGGTGACAAACCGCACCGCCGTGTTGCGCCCGCGTTTGGTGAGCGATTGGCCCAGTGCCGCCACGGCCGCAGAGGCCGAGGTCAGGCCGGGCACGATGGTGAAATCGAGACCCGCATCCGTCAGCGCGTCAAGCTCTTCGTCCAGACGGCCAAAGACGGTGGGGTCCCCGGATTTGAGACGCACAACGCGCGCGCCTTGCCGCGCCTCTTCGATGATCATCGTGTTGATCATGTCTTGCGTGACCGAGGGACCGAACCCTTCTTTCCCGGCGTTGCGCAAACGGGTCTGCGGGCCGACCAATGACAGGATCTCTGCGCTGACCAAACGGTCATGGATCACCACGTCTGCGGTTTGAAGCGCGCGCAGGGCCTTGAGTGTCAAAAGGTCGGGATCACCGGGGCCAGAGCCGACAAATGCAACCGGATGAAGGGATGGCTGTTGAAGGGGCGTCTGCATCGGGTGTCCTTTGGGTCGCGTTTCTTGCCTCTAAAATAGAATTTTGTTCTGGTATTCCGCCAGTCCCTTGCGGAAATAAGGAAATTTGTTCTATCACACGCAGGTCTTGGGATGTTTGATCCCGAAAAACGGCAAAAGGCGGAACATCAGTGAAGATCGACGAAACAGACCGGAAAATTCTTGTTGAGCTGCAGACCGATGCCGCGCAGTCGCTGGACGATATTGCCCGCAAAGTGGGGTCGTCGAAGACGCCGGTTTGGAATCGCATCCGCAAAATGCGCGAGGCCGGGATTGTCGGCGCGCAGACGGTGCGGCTGGACGCGGATGCGCTTGGGTTTGAGGCGTGTTTCTTTGTGCTGATCCGCACCAGTGAGCATGAGGCAGAGTGGCAGCGCGCGTTTCTCAAGGCGTTGCAGGATCGGCCCGAGGTCCAAGAGGCGCACCGGCTGGCGGGGGATATTGACTATATCCTGAAGGTCCGCGTGAAAAACGCGCGGGCCTATGATGCGTTTTACCAGGCGCTGATCGCTGAGGTGCGGGTGCATAACGTGACGGCGCTGTTGTCGATGGAAGAGATCAAATCGACCACAGCCCTGCCATTGTAGCGGTGGGCCTGTGCATATTTCTGAAAAGAAGATGCAGGGGCGACGCGCCTAGCCCGTCGACACCATCAGAGACGTCAGGCCATGAAAATGGTAGGTGTTCGCGTAGCTTGGCGCGTGCGCGAGCCGCAGGGTCGGGCAGCGGTCGAACAGGATGGGCAGGGCGATCTGAAGCTCAAGCCGGGCCAGCGGCGCGCCGACGCAGAAATGCATGCCGCCCCCGAAGCTGGTGTTCTGGGTGATGGCGCGGGTTGGGACAAAGCTGTTGGGGTCGTCCCATTTGGCCGGGTCGCGGTTGGCGGCGGCCAGCAGAAGCGCGACCTGGTCTCCGCGCGTGAAGGTGTGGCCGAACAGGGTGACCGTTTCATACGCATAGCGCGTGAACATGTGCAGAGGTGGGTCGAAGCGCAGGATTTCCTCGACCGTTTTGTCGTCGATCTGGCGGGTCTGCGTTTCGATCAGGGTTTTGACGCCATTGCCCAGCGTGTGCACCGTGGCTTCGTGACCGGCGTTCAGCAGCAGGATGCAGGTGGTGATCAGTTCATCGGTGGACAGCTTTTCGCCGTCTTCTTCGGCGGCAATCAGGTGCGTGATCAGATCGTCGCGCGGGTCGGCGCGGCGGTTGTCGATGTAGGAGGTCAGAAACGCGGTGAAATCCTGGGCGGCTTGCGCGGCCTGAAGTTCAGTGTCGCGGGTGCGGCTGGCCTGGTACATGGCGACCATGGCGTTGGACCATTTGAGCAGCTGCGGGGCCATATCGTCGGGCACACCCAGCAGCCGGGCAATCACGATCACCGGGATCGGCTGGCAGAAGGTCGTCAGCAGGTCGAAGGGCTTGTCTTGCGGAAACGTGTCGATGGTGTCGTGCACAAGGCGCGTGATTTCGGGGGAGAGCGCCTTGATCCGGCGCGAGGTAAAGGCGCGCAGGACAAGCCCGCGCAGGCGCGTGTGCCGGGGCGGTTCCAGTTCGAGCATGGAATGCGCTTCGACCGCATAAAACGGTGCAAGATGGTCGGGGATATCCGGCGCCAGTTCCGGCGGGACTTCGCGGCCAAACCGGCGGTCGCGCAGAATGCCGTGTACGGCGGCATGAGATACGGCGCAGGGCATCTTGTAGTCGTCCCACCATGCCAGATCGCCGTCCGCGCGCATCCGATCGTAGAACGGGTAGGGGTTTTGCACAAAGGCAGGATCCGTGGGAGATTGGCTGAAGTGTCGCATCCTGCGCAAACTGACGCGCAGCGCTGGCAATGACAAGAGATCACGGCTTTAATCACGCTATGACGTCGAACCCCTGGACCCGCTTTGCCTTTGTGATCGCGTTTCTGGCGCTGGTCGGGGCGTTGGCGGCCGGTGTGTGGCGGCAGGGGTTTGTTCAGGCGTTAGAGCCTTTGGAGGCGCGCGGGCAGGCCGATCTGGCGCTTGCGTCTGACCGGCTCATGGCGCAGTTGCAGCGCTACCGGGAATTTGCGGTTCTGACGGCAGATCATCCGGTTCTGGCCAGCCTGCACGAGGGCGGATCGCCCGAAGACGCATCTGCGGTGTTGCTGGAAGCGGCAGACAAAACCAGCACGCTGACCGTATTTTATGCCGATACCGATGGGACGGTACTGGCGACCTCGAACGGTGTGGTGCCGGAAGCGCTTGCGACAGGGCGGTATTTTCAGCGGGCCGTGAACGGGGCCTTGGGCGCAGAGCAGGGATCAACCGCCGGGTTTGCGCAGCGCACCTACAGTTTTGCGGCACCGGCGTTTGGCCCGGACGGGCGCGTGCGCGGGGTTCTGGTGGCGGTCGCCGATATTGACGATCTGGAGGAAGACTGGCGCGGCACGCAGCCGACGGTGTTTTTCACCGATCGCGACGAACGGGTGTTTGTGACGAACCGGTCGGAACTGTTGTCGGCACAGTTGCAGGACGGACCGGAATTGGCGTTCCCGGATGGAACGCGCCGGTCCACGGTTGTGCGGAGTTTTGCGGGGTACGACATACTGGACCAATCCTGGTCGCCATACATTCCGCAGCGCGCGATGTTGCTGAGTGCGGACCTGCCGGTGATCAATATGACCGGCTATACGATGATCAACGTGTCCCCGGCGTTGCGTCTGGCGCAGTTGCAGGCGGCGGCGGTGGCGGCGGTGTGCCTGTTTTTCGGCGCGCTTTTGTTTCTGGCGACGGAACGGCGGCGTGCCTTGACCGTGGCTAATCTTGCGTTGGAAGACCGGGTAGCCGAACGGACGCAGGATCTTGAAGCGGTGAACGCCGATCTGCGGCGCGAGGTGCAGGAACGTCAGGATGCAGAGGCGGCCTTGAAGCGGGCGCAGGCGGAACTGGTGCAGGCGGGCAAGCTGTCAGCGTTGGGGCAGATGTCTGCGGGGATCAGCCACGAGTTGAACCAACCCTTGATGGCGATCCGGTCATTTGCCGACAACGCCACAGCCTTCATGGCGCGCGGAGAGACTGACCGCGTGAGCCAGAACCTGTCGCGGATTTCGGATATGGCGCGGCGGATGGGGCGGATCATCAAGAACTTGCGGGCCTTTGCGCGTCAGGAAAGTGAACCGGTCACGCGTGTTGATCTGGTTGCCGTGATCCAAAGCGCCGTGGAACTGACCGAGACGCGCGTGCAGGCGATGGATGTGACGCTCTACTGGGAGCCGCCGGATGCGCCGGTCTGGGTGCGCGGTGGCGAGGTGCGGTTGACGCAGGTTTTCGTCAACCTGATTTCGAATGCGGCGGACGCGATGCAGGACAGCCCGGTGCGAGAGCTGAGACTCGCGTTGAAGAATGATATGCAATTGTCTGTTATCGTGAAAGATACCGGGCCTGGCATTACAGAGCCCGAAAAGATCTTTGATCCGTTTTACAGCACGAAAACGGTTGGGTCCGCTGATGGCATGGGGCTTGGGCTTTCGATCAGTTACGGATTGGTGCAAAGCTTTGGCGGAACGATCAATGGATCGAATGCGCCCGATGGCGGCGCTGTGTTCACGGTTGTTCTGGAGCGGTGGATGGAGAAGGACGCGGCATGATAGGACGTGTGCTGTTGGTCGATGATGATCCGGCTGTGCGCGAAGCGTTGGGGCAAACGCTGGAACTGGCCGACTATGACGCAATCACTGCCGGATCGTTTGTCGAGGCGAAAGACCACATCACGGCGCGCTTTGACGGGGTGATCGTGTCGGACATGCGTATGCCGGGGCGTGACGGGTTTCATTTGCTGGACTACACGCGGGCGCAGGATGAAGACTTGCCGGTGATCCTGTTGACCGGTGAAGGCGACATTCCGATGGCGGTCGATGCGATGGGGCGCGGCGCGTTTGCGTTTCTGGAAAAGCCCTGCGCGCCGGGCGATTTGACCGATGTGATCGCCAAAGCGTTGAAAACACGCAGCCTTGTGCTTGAGAACCGCCGTTTGAAGGCGCAGTTAGAGACTGGTGATCCGGCGGCGCGTATGCTGTTTGGAACGTCGCCCCAGGCCGAAGACCTGCGCGCAAAGGTGCGGGTTGCGGCCAAATCAGGCACCGATGTGCTTGTCACCGGTGAGCCGGGCACAGGGATTTCAAAGGTGGCCGAGGTTATTCATCTCAGCTCGTCGCGGACGAATGGCCCGTTTGTGAAACGCGCCTCTGCACAGATGTCGCGGGACGTGTTGGCCGAGCTTTGGGCCTCTTGCCGGGATGGCACGCTGTTTCTGGATGATATCGGGCAATTGCCCACGGACAGCCAGATGGCGCTGCTGGATCTGGTTGATCAGGATCACACGCGGTTGATTGCAGGGTCGACCACCGCGCTGCAGGACGTGGCGGAGCAGGGGTCGTTCAACACGGACCTGTTTTACAGGTTGAGCGTGATGCAGGTGCGCATTCCGTCGATTGCCGAACGGCCCGGCGATATCCCGGTGCTCTTTCGGCACTACGTGGCGCAATCTGCCGAACAGGCCGGGCTGGACGCGCCTGTGGTGACGTCGGAAGTCGTGGACGGGCTTATGGCGCGCCCCTGGCCGGGCAATGCGCGGGCGTTGATGAGCGAAGCAATGCGGTTTGTGCTGGGGGTCGAAAACACGGATCGCACGCAGGATCAGGGGGGGTTGGTCGAGCGTCTGGCGCAGGTCGAAAAATCCATCCTGACCGACGCGTTGCAACACGCCAAGGGGCAGGCGAGCGTGGCCGCCGAAGCGTTGCACCTGCCGCGCAAGACCTTTTACGACAAGCTGGCCAAATATGGCCTGCGTCCGGAGAGCTTTCGCTGACGGCGCAAGAATCGCCTGTCTCACATGGGATGGATTTGTGCGAAATTCCGCACAAGCGGCGCCAACAGATGTGCGGAAATCCGCACAGGATGTTGGGGCGGGATGCCTTGGCCACATTCAAAACAGCTGACTGCTCTCTGAAATTGCTATGAAATTCAGAATCGCGCAGATGTCGCATACGTGATTCTTGCCCGAAAAAGCCGTTAACGCTTTTGTGAAGGGGTACAGCGCCATCTGGGAGGGGCGCTTGGATTGTCTTTTTGACCAATCTCCCTGGGAGGAAGTTATGAAAAAGTTTCTGATGTCCGCAGCAGCGGTCGCAACAGTGATGACAGGTGCCACTGCAGCGCAGGCCGCGTGTGACGATGGCGAGATCGTCATCAAGTTCAGCCACGTGACCAACACAGACCGTCACCCCAAAGGCATCGCGGCATCCCTTCTGCAGCAGCGCGTCAATGACGAGATGAACGGCAAGGCCTGCATGGAGGTGTTCCCGCAGTCGTCGCTTTACAACGATGACCAGGTGCTGGAAGCCATGCTGCAGGGCGACGTTCAGCTGGCCGCGCCGTCGCTGTCGAAGTTCGAGCAGTTCACCAAGCAGTTCCGCATTTTTGACCTGCCGTTCATGTTCAAGAACATTGACGCGGTGGACGCGTTCCAAAGTTCGGAAACCGGGCAGGCGATGAAGGAAAGCATGACCCGCCGCGGTCTTCTGGGCCTCGCGTTCTGGCACAATGGCATGAAGCAGATGTCTGCCAACAAACCGCTGGTTTCCCCCACCGACGCGGAAGGCCTGAAATTCCGGGTGCAGAACTCGGACGTGCTCAAGGCGCAGATGGCGGCTCTGGGTGGCTCTCCGCAGCCGATGGCGTTCTCGGAAGTGTACGGCGCGCTGCAGACCGGCGTTGTGGACGGGCAGGAAAACACCTGGTCCAATATCTACGGCCAGAAGTTCTTTGAGGTGCAGGACGGCATCACCGAAACCAACCACGGTATCATTGACTACCTTGTTGTGACCGGCACCGACTGGTGGGACAGCCTGCCGGATGATGTGCGCACGCAGCTTGGCACGATCATTGATGAAGTGACCGCGACGCGGAACTCTGAATCCACCAAGGTGAATGCCGAGGCCAAGCAGGCGGTTCTGGACGCCGGTGGTGTTGTGCGCGAGCTGACCGCTGAACAGCGTCAGGCCTGGGTCGACGTGATGAAGCCCGTCTGGGAACAGTTCCGGGACGATGTGGGTCAGGAAAACATCGACGCGGCGCAAGCCATTAACATGAACTTCTAAAGATCATGTGACGACAAACCCGGCCCCGATTGCGGGCCGGGTTTTCTTTGACTTTCGTCAAACTGGGAGGGGCAGACATGTCTGCGCAATACGAACCACGCACCTTTGCAGGGCGTGTGGTGCATGAGCTGGAAGAGACCGCGATCGCGATCATTCTGGGGCTCATGGTGACCATCACCTTTATCAACGTTGTGCTGCGCTACGGGTTCAATACAGGCCTGATCTGGGGGCTTGAGATGACGTCTTTCCTGTTTGCGTGGCTTGTCCTGTTCGGCGTGAGCTATGCCGTCAAGGTCACCGCCCATCTGGGGGTGGATGCGATCCTGAATATCGTGTCGCCCACGGCCCGGCGGGCCTTGTCGCTGATCGCGGCGGCGATCTGTGTGATCTATGCAGCCCTGCTGATGAAGGGCGCATGGGACTACTGGGCGAATTTTGCCAACCTGCCTCAGACCACCGGGCGCTGGTTTCCGACCGGCATCGAAGAGATGGGGCGCACGTCCTATCGCGGATGGTACGAGACCGTCGATATTCCGTTTCCGGAATGGCTGCGCTGGATTCAGCCGATCATGAACGAAGGCGAAGATTACGAAAAACTGCCGCGGTTCATCCCCTATGCGATGCTGCCGTTTGGGGTTGCCTTGTTGCTGTTTCGCTTTTGTCAGGCCACGTGGCGGATCTGGACCGGCGAAGCGCAGAACCTGATTGTCAGCCATGAAGCCGAAGACGCCGTTGAAGACGTCGCAGCCATGAACCGCGGGGACTGAAGACCATGGAAGTCGCAATTCTTTTCGGAATGGTCATTGGCCTGATGCTGATCGGTGTGCCGATCGCCGTGAGCCTTGGCTTTTCCTCGATCCTGTTCCTGCTTGTGCTGAGCGACACGTCGCTGGCGTCTATCGCGCAGACGCTGTTTCAGGCGATGGCCGGCCACTACACGCTTCTGGCGATCCCGTTCTTCATTCTTGCGTCGTCGTTCATGTCGACCGGCGGGGTGGCGCGGCGGATCATCCGGTTCTCGATTGCCATCGTGGGGCATTTTCCCGGCGGTCTGGCGATTGCCGGTGTGTTTGCCTGTATGCTGTTTGCCGCGCTGTCTGGGTCGTCCCCGGCCACGGTTGTGGCCATCGGTTCCATCGTGATCGCAGGCATGCGGCAGGTGGGCTATACCAAGGATTTCGCGGCGGGCGTGATTGCCAACGCGGGCACCCTGGGGATCCTTATTCCGCCCTCTATCGTCATGGTGGTTTACGCATCTGCCACCGACGTGTCGGTGGGCCGCATGTTCCTTGCGGGCGTCATTCCTGGGCTTTTGGCCGGGTCGATGCTGATGATCACCATCTACATCATCGCGCGGGTCAAGAACCTGCCGAAAGGCGAATGGAAAGGCTGGGGCGAGGTCTGGGAATCGGGCCGTGAAGCGGGCTGGGGTCTGTTTCTGATCGTCATCATCCTGGGCGGTATCTATGGCGGCATCTTCACGCCCACGGAGGCGGCGGCGGTCGCGGCGGTTTACGCCTTCTTTATCGCCAGTTTCGTCTATCGAGACATGGGGCCTTTGTCGGGCAAGGACGGTGCGGCGAACCTGACGCTGTTCCAGAAGCCCATCGCCCTGATCACCGCGTTTTTCCACCGGGATACCAAGGACACGTTGTTCGAAGCGGGCAAGCTGACCATCACGCTGATGTTCATCATCGCCAACGCGCTGATCCTGAAACACGTGCTGACGGATGAACAGATCCCGCAGACCATTGCAGCCGCGATGTTGGACGCCGGGTTCGGGCCGATCATTTTTCTTGTGATCGTGAACGTCATCCTGTTGATCGGCGGTCAGTTCATGGAACCGTCGGGTCTGATCGTGATCGTGGCCCCACTGGTGTTTCCGATTGCAATCGAGCTCGGGATTGATCCGATCCACCTTGGGATCATCATGGTGGTGAACATGGAGATCGGGATGATCACACCGCCGGTGGGTCTGAACCTCTTTGTGACCTCCGGGGTGGCCGGTATGCCGATGATGCGGGTTGTCCGCGCGGCACTGCCGTTCCTGGGTGTGATGTTCATCTTCCTGATCATGGTCACCTATATCCCATGGCTGTCGACCTTCCTGCCGACAACCTTCATGGGGCCCGAGATCATAACGCGGTAACAAAAAGGAGCGCGTCCGCGCGCTCTAATCCGACATGTGGAAAAGCGACGCTCTGTTCCGGGCGTCGCTTTTTCTTTTGCGGTTCGATTTGGCATATTTTTCAAAAGAAGAAATGACAGCGGGTGCTCAGGTCATTTCTTCTTTTTCCAAATATGCAAAGTCAGGCGGCGTTTAACGCGTCGACGATTGGGGCAAAGTCACGGGCCTTCAGGCTAGCGCCCCCGACCAAGGCACCGTCGACATCGGGGACGGCAAAGATCTCTGCGGCGTTGGAGGCTTTGACGCTGCCGCCGTAGAGCAGGGGAATGGCGTTGCCGATCTCCTGACCGAACCGGTCGGTCAGGGCGCTGCGAAGAAAACCGTGGACCTCTGCGATCTGGTCGGTGGTGGGCACTTTGCCGGTGCCGATGGCCCAGACCGGTTCGTAGGCGACAACCGTGTTTGTGGCGGTACAATCGTCGGGCAGGGAACCTGCAAGTTGTGTGCCGATCACGTCCAGCGTTTTGTCGGCGTCGCGGTCGTCGAGGGTTTCGCCGACACAAACGATGGCGGTCAGGCCGGCGTTCCAGGCGGCGATGGTTTTGTAGGCCACCAAGGCGTTGCTTTCGCCATGATCCGCGCGGCGTTCGGAATGGCCAAGGATCACGTGGCTGGCCCCTGCGTCCTTGAGCATTTCTGCGGAAAGGTCGCCGGTATGGGCACCGGACGCGGCGCTGTGGCAATCCTGCGCGCCGATGGCGACGCGGCCGGATTGCGCCTTGGCGGCTGTGATCAAGGTGGCGGGTGGGCAGATCAGGACATCGGCCGTGCCGGATGCGGCGTCCTGAAGGTCTGCCAGTTCGCCGAGCGCGTCTGACAGCCCGTTCATTTTCCAGTTTCCGGCGGCAAGTTTGCGGCGCATGGCAAAGGTCCTGTTGTGATGACGTGTTGCGCGCATCATCGCGGGCCGGGAAGGGACGTCAAGAGCGGTTGCACAGATATGGGCCGGGTGCCAAAAGGGCGCGCAACCGCAAAGGAGCGCCGGACATGATCCCGAGATTGGACGCAGCCGCATTGGCGGCCGGTGATGCAGATGCATTGGCCCAGATGAAGATCGCCGCCGAAGAGGTGGGGTTTGCAACGGTGACCAACACCGCGTTCACGTCGGCGCGGATGCGGTTTGTTCTGGCGGCGTACCGGGCATTTTTCGATCTGCCGTTTGAGGTCAAGAACCAGGTCAACATGGCGCGCACCGGGTCGAACCGGGGGTGGGGCGCGCCGCAATCGGAACAGGTCGATCCGGAGGCGAACCCGGATTACAAGGAAGTGTTCGACTGCGGCTATACCTTGCCGGATGGGGACATGCGGGTTGCTTTGCCGGTCTATGCGCCCAATCACTGGCCGGATCGTCCGGCGGGCTTTGATGCGGTGATCCGGGGGTATTACCGGGACGCGCTGGATGTGGCGCGTGGCATTCTGCGAGGAATTGCGACGTCGATTGGCGCGGATGCGGATTTTTTTGAAGACAAGTTCGACTGTCCCATGGCGCTGTTGCGGGGGAATTACTATCCGCCGCGGCCGGACTGGGCCGGGGACAAGGATTTCGGGATTGCCGCGCATACCGATTACGGCTGCCTGACGCTGTTGGCGACTGATGGCCAACCGGGGCTGGAAGTGCAGCCACGCGGGATGGACACATGGGTGCCGGTGCAGGCACCGCCCGGTGAGTTCATCATCAATTTTGGCGAAATGCTGGAAATGTGGACGGAAGGTCAGGTTGTGGCGACGTTGCACCGGGTGAAGGGTGGACCTGACGAACGGATTTCGGTGCCGCTGTTCTTTAACCCGAATGTCGAAACCAATGTCGCGCCGGTGGGATCAGGCAAGCTGATCCGGGCGGGGGATCATTTGTCCAAACGCTTTGCAGAAACTTACGTGCATTTGCAAAACGGCTAGGCAGAGCGCCCGCTGTCAGAGCTTGGGCGCGCCGTTGGCGTGCTCTGTGCTGAGGTCCTCGACATCTTTGAACTTGATCGATTCCCCGCAACCGCAGGCGTCTTCCACGTTCGGGTTGTTGAACTGGAAGCCGGATTCAAGCAGGGAGGTCTGGTAGTCGATCTCGGTGCCAAACAGGAACATCTGCGCCATCGGCGCGATCATCACCGTGGCCCCATCCTGTTCCACCACCTCATCATGCGGGTCGGCCTCGTCGACGTAATCCATGGTGTATTCCATGCCCGCGCAGCCGCCTTTCTTGACGCCGATGCGCAGGCCGGCATGGCCCTTGGCGTCCATCAGCTTGCGCACCTGTGCCGCCGCTTTTGGGGTCAGGGTGACGGCTTGTTTTCCGGGGATGCCAAACATGGTGCGGGTCCGTTTCGTTGCGTTACGTTCAATCTAGGGGCTCAGTCCGCCTCTGCCAAGGACCGCCGCGCCCAGCGGCAGGCCTCTTCCGGATCGTCAAGGGCTGCGTCGGGGAGGGTCCAGTAGGGCATGACCGAGGGTTTGCCGGTTTTGCCGTCGTAGGTCCATTGTGTGCAGCCTTCGTCTTCAAGGTCTTGCGCAAGCCTGCCGCGCGCCTTGAGCAGCAGGGCGTCTTCGGGTCCGATCACGGCGAAGATGGTGCCATCCGAGTAGATGCCCAAACCGCCGAACATCTTGCGGGTGGTCAGGCCGGGCAGCTCTCGGAAGAGATCACGGACGAATGCAATCTGTTCGTCACTGACCGCCATGCCGGATCACATGAAGCCAAGCTCGAGCCGGGCTTCGTCGGACATCATGTCCATGCCCCAGGGCGGTTCCCACACAAGTTCCACGTCGACCTGTTTGACGCCGGGCAGCGGTTCGATGGCTTCGGCCAGCCATCCGGGCATTTCACCGGCGACAGGACAGCCCGGTGCGGTGAGTGTCATGATCACCCGGACCTCGTTCTGATCATTGATGTCAAGCGTGTAGACAAGTCCCAGATCATAGATATTGACCGGGATTTCAGGGTCATAGACAGACCGGCAGGCCTCGACCACCTGATCATACAGGGGATGATCGGTGCTTGATGGGGCAATCAGCGGTGTGCCTTCGATCTGAGGGCTGGCGTCGTTCATGTCAGTCTTCCCGTGAGTTCCTGACTAAAGATATAGGGAAAGGGGTGGGCAGGGTAAAGGGTTGGCATTCGCGGAATGCTGAGGCATGGGGTTTCCCCATGAGTTTGACGTCATTTTCCCTGCACGCGACCGACGGCGCCGCCCGGACCGGTCAGATCGAAACCCCGCGCGGTGTGATCCGCACGCCGGCCTTTATGCCTGTGGGCACGGCGGCCACGGTCAAGGCGATGATGCCCGAGTCCGTGGCGGCGACCGGTGCGGATATTCTACTGGGCAACACCTATCACCTGATGCTGCGCCCGACCGCCGAACGGATTGACCGGCTTGGCGGGCTGCACAAGTTCATGAACTGGGACAAGCCGATCCTCACGGATTCAGGCGGGTTTCAGGTGATGAGTCTTGCCGATTTGCGCAAGCTCACCGAAAAAGGGGTGACGTTCAAATCGCATATCGACGGGTCGAAACATGAATTGACACCGGAACGGTCGATGGAGATCCAGAAGCTGTTGGGGTCGGACATCGTGATGTGTTTCGATGAATGCCCCGCCTTGCCCGCCGACCGGGACCGGATCGCGCAGTCGATGCGCCTGTCGATGCGGTGGGCGGAACGGTCAAAGGATGCGTTTGGCGACCGGCCGGGACACATGCTATTTGGCATCCAGCAAGGTGGGCTGGAACAGGATTTTCGCGAAGAATCGGCCGAGGCATTGAAAGCGATTGGCTTTGATGGCTACGCGGTGGGTGGTCTGGCCGTGGGCGAAGGGCAGGAGGCGATGTTCGGCTGTCTGGATTTTGCGCCCGGTCAACTGCCCGAAGACAAGCCGCGCTACCTGATGGGGGTCGGCAAACCGGATGACATCGTCGGCGCGGTGAGGCGCGGGATCGACATGATGGATTGCGTGCTGCCATCGCGGTCGGGCCGGACAGGGCAGGCGTGGACGCGGCGTGGGCAGGTGAACATCAAGAACGCGCGGCATCAGGATGACCCGCGCCCATTGGACGAAGATTGCACCTGTCCCGCGTGCCGCAACTATTCCCGCGCCTATCTGCATCACGTCTTCCGCGCGCAGGAGATGATTTCGGGCATGCTGCTGACCTGGCACAACCTGCATTACTATCAGGAATTGATGCAGGGCCTGCGGGATGCGATTGCAGCCGGAGAGTTCGCCGCGTTCGAAACCGCGTTTCATGCCAAACGCGCCGAGGGCGACATCGACCGGCTTTGAGATGGACTTCTGCGGCGTCTGGTGTATTCATCTAAAAGTTGGAATGTGAATGCGCGAATAGCCTTTGGAGTATGTTATGCGACTGCCGTTGATTGGGTTTGCCATTGGTCTTGGACTGCTTGCGGGTCCACTGGCCGCCCAGATGATGCACGGGGACGGGCAGGGCCATCGTCACGGGATGTATGGTCAGGGCCACGATATGACGCGGATGCCGGGCCTGCGCGGACAGAACGCCACGCCTGAGGAAAGCGCGGAACTGGCCACGTTGTTTATGGGGTTTCAGACCCTGAGCCGCGAGGTCGAGCGACTGCCCAATGGCATCCGCACGGTCACACGGTCCAGCGATCCGGTTGTGATGGACGCTTTGGTTAGCCACACGGTTGGCATGATCGACCGGGTTGGCCAGCAGGATGATCCGCAGATCATGATCCAAAGCCCGACGCTTGATATCTTCTTTGCGCGCGGGGATCGCATTCTGTCCCAGGTCGACATGACGGATGACGGGATCGTGGTCACACAGACATCCGATGATCCGGAGCTGGTGGAAGCGCTGTATGTTCACGCCGATGAAGTGTCCGCGATGGTCGAACGCGGCATGCATGCAGTGCATCAGATGATGATGCAGAGGGCAGGGAATTAACCGCCTTGATGGCCAGGGTCACGCGGTCCGTTCACAGTCCCACGATATGCTGTCGACGCCGGCAAGGCGGCACAGGCGCGTCAGTTCGGCATCAAGCTTGGCCACACGTTGCGCTGTCCGCGCGACGCCGGGTTCGAACCAGAGATTGCTGACGGACAGGGTTCCGGTTGCCCGGTCCGCCTTGGCCTCGATCCGTCCGACAAACCGTGCGCCTTCGAGCAGCGGAAACACGTAGTATCCCCACTGCCGTTTGTCCTTGGGCACGAACATTTCGACCGTGTAGTCAAACCCGAACAACCGTTTCAGCCGCACCCGGTCTCGTATGGCGGGATCAAACGGGTTGAGGATCCGCAGTCGTGATGTGGGATTGGGTGTCACGGCCAGCCGGTGTTCAATATCCGGGCTGGCCAGCGCCTTGGTCCATGTTCCATCCGCGGATTCGATGTCTACCGGGACGTATTGGGCGCTGTCGCGCGCTGCCCAATCTGCCACTTCACGCACATCCGTGGCGTCCCAGAACTTGCGAATTTCGCCCTGGGTGCCAAAGCCAAGGCGCTCCAGCGCGGCGCGGCACAGCCACGTAACCTGATCGTGATCGGCAACGTCCTGCGTGCGCAGGTCTTCGGGAAAAACCCGTTCGGCCAGATCATAGACCTTGGTGAACCCATCGCGGTGACAGGTGGCAAGCTCTCCAGAAAACCACAGGTAATCCAACCCCACCTTATGGGGCGGGCGTTTCCACATCTCTTTCTTGCCCTCGACCCTCGTGTCAAAGGCATGTGTCGACAGCGGGCCTTCATCCGCGATGCGGGCTTTGATCGCGTCAAGGTCCAGAGATTTCAACGCGCCACCATACCACGAGGATCGGGCGACCTTTTCCTTCATCCTTTGGAACTGCCGCTGCCACATCGGCAACACCGCCATCGGCAGAACCGACGCGTCATGTGTAAAATGTTCAAACACCGCACGATCCTTGGCCAACAGCGCGTCCAGCTTGGGTTCGCGGTAATGCTGGTTACGGCTCCAGAGAATGTGATGATGTGCGCGCGACACGATCTGGATGCTGTCAAGTTGCACAAACCCAAGCCTGTTGATCAGGCCCAGCGTGTCCAGCGGCCCGGTCGGAGCATCCCCCAATCCATGCGTTGAGAGCCAGAGACGCCGGGCGTCGCGGTTTGGTATCTTCAAAGCAGTCACAAGGCGTCACAGTCTACATGTGTGTGCATTCGTCAATGGGGATCGCACCGGTCCGGATCAATCCGGACCATGCCCAAGCGTCATCGCGCCAAACCACGATTTGTGACGTGTTTTTTGCCAATCCGTCTAAAGGTTTGTCTATTCTTTGCCCGTTTACGCACCGAAGCGTCCAATTGGTGACTTGCACCTTGGGCGGTGACGGCGCAATTTAAGCGCGTTGTTGAGGCGGCTTGATTTTGCAGTGGCAGAGACCCACCTTAACTACCCATGACCGGAGAAGACCGGGGCTGCCGCCAAGCGGGGCCAGTGTCTTCTTGCCAAAACAAGGAAACGAGCATGCAAGAGCCCCTGAACGCATCTTATCCAGTGCTGCCGCTGCGCGACATTGTCGTGTTCCCGCACATGATCGTCCCGCTTTTCGTGGGCCGCGAAAAATCCGTGCGCGCATTGGAAGAGGTGATGTCGGATGACAAGCAGATCCTGCTTGCCAGCCAGATGGACCCGGCGGAGGATGATCCGCAAACCGATGGCATTTTCAAAGCCGGCGTGCTGGCGAACGTGCTGCAACTTCTCAAACTGCCCGACGGCACGGTGAAAGTGCTGGTCGAAGGGCAACGTCGTGTGCGCATCACGGATTACATCGAAAACGATAATTTCTTCGAAGCGAACGCCGAATACCTGACCGAAATGCCGGGCGACCCGGCCGCGATCGAGGCGCTTGTGCGCACGGTAGGCGAAGAGTTCGAGCGCTATTCGAAGGTCAAGAAAAACATCCCCGAAGAAGCGCTGGGCGCTGTGTCAGAAGCGGATGAACCCGCAAAACTGGCGGATCTTGTCGCCGGGCATCTGGGGATTGAAGTCGACCAGAAGCAGGAACTGCTTGAAACGCTGGCGGTGAGCGAGCGTTTGGAGAAGGTTTATGGCCTGATGCAGGGCGAAATGTCCGTGCTGCAGGTCGAGAAAAAGATCAAAACTCGCGTCAAATCCCAGATGGAGCGCACGCAGCGCGAGTACTATCTGAATGAGCAGATGAAAGCCATTCAGAAGGAACTGGGCGACGGCGAAGACGGCCAGAACGAAGTGGCGGAACTGGAAGCGAAGGTCAACGAGACCAAGCTGTCCAAGGAAGCGCGCGAAAAGGCCGATGCCGAGATCAAGAAGCTCAAGAACATGAGTCCGATGAGCGCCGAAGCGACCGTCGTGCGCAACTATCTGGATTGGATGCTGTCGATCCCGTGGGGCACCAAGTCCCGCGTGAAGAAGGATCTGGGCAATGCCGAAAAGATCCTCGATGCGGATCACTACGGGCTTGAGAAGGTCAAGGAACGCATCGTCGAATACCTTGCGGTGCAGCAGCGCTCGAAAAAGCTGAAAGGCCCGATTATGTGCCTTGTCGGCCCTCCGGGTGTCGGTAAGACGTCCTTGGGCAAATCCGTGGCGAAAGCCACGGGGCGCGAATTTATTCGTATTTCGTTGGGCGGTGTGCGCGACGAAAGCGAAATTCGCGGTCACCGTCGGACCTATATCGGGTCCATGCCGGGTAAGATCATTCAGGCGCTGAAAAAAGCCAAGACGACGAACCCGCTCATCCTGCTCGACGAGATCGACAAGATGGGTCAGGATTTCCGGGGTGATCCCGCGTCGGCGATGCTGGAAGTGCTCGATCCGGAACAGAACTCGACCTTCGTCGACCACTACTTGGAGGTGGAATACGACCTGTCGAACGTGATGTTCCTGACCACGGCGAACTCCTACAACATGCCGGGGCCGCTTCTGGACCGGATGGAGATCATTCCGCTGGCGGGCTACACCGAGGACGAGAAGGCGGAGATTGCCAAGCGTCACCTGATCGAAAAACAGGTCAAGAACCACGGCCTCAAGAAGGGTGAGTTCGAGCTGACGGACAAGGCGCTCACGGACGTGATCCGCTATTACACGCGGGAAGCCGGTGTGCGGAACCTTGAGCGGGAGATCTCCAAACTGGCGCGCAAAGCCGTGACCAAGATCGTCAAGAAAGAGGACGAGACCGTCAAAGTCACGCCCGACAACCTCGACGATTTCCTTGGCGTGCGTAAACACCGCTATGGGTTGGCCGAAGACGAGAACCAGGTCGGCGTTGTGACCGGGTTGGCGTATACCTCCGTAGGGGGTGATCTGCTGCATATCGAAGCGTTGAAACTGCCGGGCAAAGGCCGGATGAAGACCACCGGTAAGCTGGGCGACGTGATGAAGGAATCCATCGACGCCGCAGCCAGCTATGTGCGGTCCATCTCGCCTCAGATTGGGGTGAAGCCACCGCAGTTCGACAAGATGGACATCCACGTGCACGTGCCCGATGGCGCAACGCCCAAGGACGGTCCGTCTGCCGGTCTGGCGATGGTCACGTCGATTGTGTCGGTGCTGACGGGCATCCCGGTGAAGCGCGATATTGCCATGACGGGCGAAGTGTCCCTGCGCGGTAATGCGATGCCTATCGGTGGCTTGAAGGAGAAACTGCTTGCCGCGTTGCGCGGTGGGATCAAGACCGTTCTCATTCCGAAAGAGAACGAGAAGGATCTCGCGGAATTGCCGGACAATGTGAAAAACGGTCTGAAGATCGTCGCCGTTGAACACGTGTCGGATGTTCTGAAAATGGCGCTGGTGGACACACCGGACCCGATTGAATGGGACGAAGCTGCTGAAGAAGCCGCAGCCGCCGCACGCGCGGCAGAGGCTGCCGCGCAAGGGGCGTCGCCCATCGCGCACTGATGCCGTTGACACGAAACCAACAAAAGGCGCCGGGTTCGGCGCCTTTTTCGTTTCTTGCGGTCCGGGTTGGGAAATTCTGTGTCCTGGCAGGTGGTATCCCCCCAAATTCTGGAGGCGTGCCAAGATGTTGTCCCAAGTGGGCAGATGCTGACTGGATAATGTGTACATTTTTGCTATGATCGCCAAATAATAATGAAAAATCTGGTATCAGAGGGAAGAGTAGAATGGTCACAGGCAAGAAAACAACGACCCGCAAAACGACCACAACGCGCACCGCGCCACAGGCACCTAAGGCGGCCGATCCGGAAGTCGTGGTGAATGAAACGCCACAGATCACAGAGCCTGAGCTGAAGAAAAAAGAACTGATCGAGATGGTGGTGGCGCGCAGCGGCATCAAGAAGCGGGATGCGAAACCCGTGATCGAAGCGATGCTGGCCGTTCTGGGCGAAACCATTGCCGATGGGCGGGAACTGAACCTGGCGCCGATGGGCAAGCTCAAGATCACGCGCATGAAAAAGACAACGAAAGCGCATGTCATCACGACCCGTTTGCGGCGCAATGAACCAAGCAAAATTGATCCGGTTGACCCACTTGCACAGGCTGCAGAGTAGGGCTAAGACAACCGGCGTTGGGTGATTAGCTCAGTGGTAGAGCGCTTCGTTCACATCGAAGATGTCAGGAGTTCAAATCTCTTATCACCCACCATTTTTCTTCTGGTGTCTGCGCGGGTGAGTGCCCCGAAAGGGACGGACCGGTCGTGACATATCCCAAGATTTGGTTCCTGCGTCATGGGCAAACCGTCTGGAATGCAGAGCGGCGCATTCAGGGGCAGTTCGAATCCGACCTGACCGACACCGGAATAGGTCATGCCAGGACGCAGGCGCGGTTGTTGCAGCCAATCCTGCCGGTGGCAGAGGCGTTCCACGTCTCCCCCTTACGACGCGCCCAACAGACCGCGCGGATTGCGCTTGGGGATTTGCCCTACACCGTCGATCCGCGACTGGCGGAAGCCCATGCCGGTGACTGGCAAGGGCTGTTGCGGGACGATGTTCTTCGTCAATGGCCCGAAAGAACCCGTCCCGACATGTCTGCGTTGGAGTTGTTTCTGTCCGCCCCCGGCGGGGAACGACTGGATGCGTTTCGCGGACGCATCACGGCGTTCCTGTCCGAACTGTCCGCCCCCAGCGTGATCGTTGCGCATGGGCTGTGGGGGCAGGCGATGCGGGCCCACGTGCTCGGCCTTGGCTGGGACGACATGCTGTCTTTGTCCAATGACCAGGCCTGTGTTTACGTCCTCGAAGATGGGCAGGAAACGGTTCTGCGCGCGGCGTAAAAAATTGTCACATGCCCCCCTTGCGCGGGGCGCGCAGCTTGGCTAAACCCCACGCCAGCGGGTGATTAGCTCAGTTGGTAGAGCGCTTCGTTTACACCGAAGATGTCGGGAGTTCGAGTCTCTCATCACCCACCATCCTTTCCCGATGTTCCTGTAATTCAAGCCTTATTCGGCATCGCGATGCAGGTGTTCCGTGGCCCAGGCCTGCACCTGATTCATCCGGGTGCGCGCGACGGGTACGGGCCGATCCGATTGCAAATGCAGCACCGGTTTGCCTGCTTCTTGCCCCAACGCTTTGGCGGCGTGCCGCGCGACCCACCAGCTTCGGTGTGTCTGGATGCCGTCCGTCGGGGTGGTTTGCGCCACGATATCGCCCAACCGCGCGCGAAGCCGGGTTTGTCCGTCGGACGTTGTGATTTCGACATGGTGTTCGCGGGCTTCAATCACCTTGATCGACTGAAGCGGGAACCGTTCGCCCCCCACGATGATCTGGCGCGATTCCGGAACGGGGTCTGGTTTTTGATCGGCTTCTTCCGTCTGCGGTGTATGTGCGGCGAGCACGATCGGGAACACGAAGCGGAAGAACACCGCTTCCAAGACCTGCACCGACAGGAAGTAGAAAAGTACATTTCCCTTCATGCTGGCCGGGTAGGTTCCGTTGCTCAAGTGGTAGAGGATCACGTTCTCGGCGAGGTAAACCGCAGGCAACAGGGCAAAAAACCCGATCAGCGATGTCGGGACACGCAGCGTTTCCTTGTGGGCCGTCGCAAAGGATTGCAATAGCATCAGCAGGCTGTAGCCGCTCATATATATCGCGTAGGACACAGGCCAGATCGCGGCGCTGACCCAAAGCGGAACAAATTCACGATTTCCAGACGGGTCAGTCGCAAAGAACAAGACGAGGGCGAGCCCGCAAAACAGCAGGAACCTGGGATCATTGACCACTTTGATATAGGTGATGAACGAAAAGCTGTGTCGCCCGCCGAGTGGATCCCAGACGTGCAGATCACGCGTCAACAATTCCCGAAATGATCTTGCGTGCATCATATAGGGCGAGTCAAAATCCTGGTCAGTTTCGTCTAACGTGTTCTATGCAAAAGACTATTAAATCAAGAGCACTTGGCGTTAATTAGCGTCAATAGGTTAACATGCGTGCAGTATGACACATGTTTATCTGTGCAATTTTGCACAAATGATAGCGGTATTTGCCGGTTTACGTGCGTTGATCGCGGGTTAACTATGTCGTGAACTGAATAGGAGGCGACTATGAGCTGGAATCCCGCACTTGACCCACATTGTCCAACCGGAGACGAGGTCGATGCCATCGACACTCTCATCGTGCCCAGAGCCCGCGATCTTGGTGGCTTCGAGGTGCGCCGCGCGTTGCCTGCGCCGCGTCGCCAGATGGTTGGTCCGTTTATCTTTTTCGACCAGATGGGACCGGCGGAGTTCCTGCCGTCGCGCGGTTTGGATGTGCGCCCGCACCCCCATATCGGCTTGGCGACAATCAGCTATCTGTATCGTGGGCGCATGCATCACCGCGACAGCCTTGGAACAGATCAGTGGATCGAACCCGGTGCGGTGAACTGGATGGTGGCCGGGCACGGGATTACCCATTCCGAACGCACCGATGATGTCACGCAAAAGGATCCGATGCCGTTTTTCGGTATCCAGACCTGGGTGGCCTTGCCAAAAGACCACGAAGACCGCGCACCGGAATTTGTCCATGCTGCCCCGTCAGAGCTTCCGTTTCTGGAAAGCGAGGGCAAGGAGGTGCGTCTGATCCTTGGATCCGCGTATGGCGAAACGGCTCCGGTCCAAACAGCGTCCGAGATGTTCTATGCCGATGTGGTTTTGCAAGCCGGGGCGGGGATTCCGTTGCCTGACAATCACGAAGACCGGGGTGTGTACGTTGTCGAAGGATCCGTGACCGTCGCGGGGCAGAGCTATGAGGCCGGACAGATGATGGTGTTCCGTCCCGGTGACAGCGTATCGCTGCATGCTGGACCACAAGGCGCGCGGTTGATGATGCTGGGCGGTGAGACATTGGAAGGTCCGCGTTACATCTGGTGGAATTTCGTGGCGTCTTCGAAAGAACGGATTGAAGAGGCCAAAGAAGCGTGGCGGCGCGAAGACTGGGCAAATGGGCGGTTCCATTTGCCGCCGGGCGATGATCAGGAGTTCATTCCAGCGCCAAACCGGTAAAGCCGCCAAAGTGGTAGACCAAAATCAATGAGAGATGTATTAATTTGGTGGGCCGTTAATATTGTGCCCACCAACTAATTTACAAAATACTACGGCCGGTTTTTGTCGGCAGATAACGAGGTTTTCAGTTATTGAAAGGTTGAGATATTGAATACGAAAGATTGGGCGATGGACGCCGTCAGCCATACACGTCGAGAGATTGCAAACGTACCGGCTAACAAATGGTGGAAAGCTCCGTGGGATCTCTACAAATGCGTTGATGCCAATCGAAAAACGCTTGGAAGCCCGTCCGAATACGAAGGCGAAGGGCTTAAGTTTTTGAAAGCCACAGCGGCACTTGCAGAAAAAAAAGATTGCGGCAATTGCCGGGAGTTTTCGGCTTCGACGTTTATGTATCTGGTGAATGCCGGTTATCTTGGGTCCATCGAGTGGGCTCAATACAAAGATGGTGATCACGCGTTTGTGGTTCTTAATCGGGCCGAGACGACGGACGGCGGGGCACCGTTGACATGGGGAAAGGACTGTTGGATCGCAGACTCTTGGGGCGACCGCGTTGTTCAGGCCAAAGACTATTGGGATGATATGCCTGGTTTCAAAGTGTACGCGCCGCGTATCCGTTTCCGGTACACGAACCTGAACCGCGCGCGGCTTGAATCTGCGGATGCATAGGCGCTACGGCCCGGCTTTGAGCGAATTTTTCGACCAAAGCCGAACCTTCTATGGGCAAGCTTTTCCGTAGATAGCGAGAAAACTGAATAGCATGCGAAATCGTGCTTGACGGGGCAGAGCACTGACCATAGAACCCGCGTCACGCCCAGATGCGGGCGGCAGTGAGCGGTTGTAGCTCAGTTGGTTAGAGTACCGGCCTGTCACGCCGGGGGTCGCGGGTTCGAGCCCCGTCAACCGCGCCACCACTGCCAAACGGATCAGCGTGAAATGCGCGGTTGTAGCTCAGTTGGTTAGAGTACCGGCCTGTCACGCCGGGGGTCGCGGGTTCGAGCCCCGTCAACCGCGCCATTTTCCCCTCTTAGATGATCTTGTTCAGGAACGCCAAAAGCGCATCCTGTGTGTCGCCCGGCGATTGGTCTGGGAAAAAGTGGCCGCCCGGAAGGGCCTGCGCGCGCATGTCCGACAGTCGGTCATCCCAGGTTGCGCGCACATCCAATAGCTGCGCCATCGCCCCGTCCTGTCCATACAGAACAAGCGCCGGGCAATGGACGCGGCGCTGCAGGTCTTTCTGGTCGTCGCGCCAGTCAATTTCGATGGCCGCGCGATAATCGTGGCACATGGCGCGAATGCAGTCCGGATCGCGCCAGGCGGTCCGGTACGCGAGGAGCAGTTCCGCATCGAAGTCATCCAGCGCGGCCTTGCCAAAGCCCAGCAAGCACCGTTCGAAATACGCGTCCGGATCATGCCCGATCAGCGTTTCCGGAAACGGCGCAGGCTGTGCCAGAAACAGCCAGTGATAATAGGCACGGGCGATGTCGGTCGTCATATGCGTCAACAGGTGCTCGGTTGGCACGATATCCATGACGGTCAGGCTTTTGATCGCATCGGGGTGGTCAAGGGCCATCCGGTGCGCTGCCCGTCCGCCCCGGTCATGTCCAACGACGTGGAACGCCGAATGACCCAGCGATGCCATCAGCGCGGCCATGTCAGATGCCATCAGCCGAAAGCTCATGTCTTCGACATGACGTGGTTTGCTGCTGTCGCCGTAGCCTCTGAGATCGGCTGTGACGACGGTAAAAGACTGCCCGAGGCGTGGCAAATAGGGACGCCACATCGCGCGGGTTTGTGGAAACCCGTGCAGCAAAAGAACCGGCGGACCGGTCCCGGTCACGTCGAATGCAAGTGTTTGTCCGTTTGTCCGAAAGGTCCGGGGCGCGCTCATTTCGCGCTTGAGGAAACCATCACGACGCTTGCCCAGTCAATACTTGCCAACTGTAATGTGCGTTCCTGGGCGTAGTCCAGAATTTCGGTGGCGTTGTTGAACCCGGCATATTCATACCCGGCCTGCACATAGCTGTCCGGAAGGCTGAACATACCGACAGCCGCGATGGCGCCGATCACCAGCCCACCTGCGTTCCAGCGGCCGCTGGCGCGCGGGTTCACGATCCGGAACAGGTTTCCAAGGAAGAAGATCGCAAGGCCGATCACCAGGATCGACACGCCGTTCATGGCGTAGGTCAGGAACTGGGAGGGCCAGCCCGAGGTCAGCAAAAGCGTCTGAACCCGCGCGGGATCGTTGACGGCCATCAAAGCGCCAATCGCCAGACCAAAGCCAAGCAGGGTCATAAGCACGGGCTTTTCCGCCTTAGAGAGGCCGGATTTTTCAACTTCCCACGGCTTGCGCTCGACGCGGGCTTCCTGCGGCAGAGCGGCAAACTTCGGGTCGAGCCGCTCAATGCGGCTCAGAAAGTCATTGCGGTCCTGTTTCCTGAGCGTTCTTTTCATGCGTTAAGATTTCGCTAGGAATTGTGACCAGAGTTTGGACGGTCTGCGACTGGCCCGGGGTATTGATGTGGTGAATCTCGGCGAAGTCAAAGCTTCGCCTTAATTCAGTCTGGGGCATTATCCTTGGCTGAGCGCATCCAGAATGCGCGCCCAACTGCGTGTGCCTTTGTGAAAGCTCTCCACGTCATATTTCTCGTTTGGGCTGTGAATCTGGTCGTCGTCCTTGCCAAAGCCGATCAGCATCGACTCTGTTCCCAGCAAGGATTGGAAATGCCCGGCGACAGGAATTGATCCGCCACTGCCAATAAAGGCGGCCTCTTGGGGCCATTCCTGGCTTAACGCGTCGCGGGCTTTTTCAAAGGCGGGGTTGTCGGTCGACATGACCGATGCCGCACTTGCGCCATGTTCCTTAAAATTGACGTTGCAATCGGCGGGCACCATTGCGCGGACCATTTCACGGAAGTTCTTGCGGATCTCGTGCGGATCCTGCGTGCCGACAAGACGGAAGCTGATCTTGGCACTGGCCTTGGAGGGCAGAACGGTTTTGAACCCTTCGCCCTGATAGCCGCCACCGATGCCGTTGACTTCGCAGGTCGGGCGGGACCACAGCATTTCCAGCGCGCTGCGCCCGGCCTCTCCGGCAAGATCGCTCAGACCGACGCTGCCAAGGAACGCCTTATGGTCAAACCCAAGCCCTTCCCATTGCGCCATCAACTCATCAGGCAGGTCGGGAACACCATCATAGAACCCGGGCACGGTGATGCGGCCGGCCTCGTCGTGCAGGGCGGCAATGATCTTTGCCAGCACCCGGATCGGGTTCATCGCCGCACCGCCGAACATGCCGGAATGCAGGTCTTTGTTGGGACCGGTGATGGTGATCTCTTCGCCCAACAACCCGCGCAGCATGGTTGTGATCGCCGGAACGCGGCTGTCGAACAGCCCGGTGTCGCAGATCAGCGCGATGTCGCTTTTGAGCTCGTCTGCGTTTTCTTTCAGGAACGGCACAAGCGATGGCGATCCGGATTCTTCCTCGCCTTCGAAAAAGAAGGTGATCTTGCAGGGCAGGGTGCCGTGTTCGGCTTTCCACGCGCGGCAGGCTTCAACAAAGGTCATCAATTGCCCCTTATCATCTGCCGTGCCGCGTCCGCGAATGACCTTGCCGTTAGGCGTGTCTTCGACCTGCGGATCAAACGGATCGCGGTCCCACAGATTGAGCGGATCGACGGGCTGCACGTCGTAATGCCCATAGAACAGCAGGTGCGGACCGGGGCCATCGACATGACCCACCACCATCGGGTGTCCCGGTGTTGGCCGTTTGGAGGCCTCGATGCCGATAGACTGCAGATCGGCCACCAGCCAGTCGGCCGCCTGGTCGCACTGCGTCTTGAACGCCGGGTCTGTAGAAATCGACGGTATACGCAGCAGGTCCATCAAACGGTCCAGACTGTTTGTCAGATCAGAATCGATGCGCGCAAGTACGGGGTCTACAGACATGTCAAAGCTCCTTGTCTGGTGATTTTTTCGGACCCTACCACCGCGCCGCGCACTGTCCAGAGCTGTCGGGGCAGCGGTTCAACGGCAAAGTCATGTCGAAAATACACAATTTTTCATGCCTCGCGCAGTTCGGGCGGGCAGGCTTGACTCAGATCAAGGCTGCGACGGTAAGTCATTCCCTAGAAAGATTGCCACGAAGGGATGCGATCTATATCCAATCCCAAGTTCTTAAGATGCCGACGTTGAGGTCTAAGCGACTCAGAACGCAGGCAAAAAGGAGACGCCGGTGAACTATACCGATAAACTGGACGACGCGCTGAACCGCCTGCATGAAGAAGGCCGGTATCGGACATTTATCGATATTGAGCGCACGAAGGGACAGTTCCCGCATGCGGTCTGGCGCAAGCCTGATGGGTCAGAGCAGAACATCACCGTCTGGTGTGGCAATGACTATCTTGGCATGGGCCAGCATCCCAAGGTTCTGGCCGCAATGCATGAAGCGCTGGATGCCACCGGCGCAGGGTCCGGCGGGACGCGCAATATTTCCGGCACCACGGTTTATCACAAGCGTCTTGAGGCAGAGATTGCCGATCTGCACCAGAAAGAAGCGGCGCTGCTGTTCACCTCGGCCTACATCGCAAACGATGCAACGCTGTCGACTTTGCCCAAATTGTTCCCGGGCATGATCATCTATTCGGATGCGTTGAACCACGCGTCGATGATCGAAGGTGTGCGACGCAACGGCGGGGCCAAGCGTATCTTCCGTCACAACGATGTCGACCATCTGCGCGAATTGCTCGCCGCGGACGATCCGGACGTCCCGAAGGTCATCGCTTTCGAATCGATCTATTCGATGGATGGCGATTTTGGCCCGATCGAAGCGATCTGTGATCTGGCGGATGAATTTGGCGCGTTGACCTATATCGACGAGGTGCACGCGGTTGGCATGTACGGCCCGCGCGGCGCCGGTGTGGCGGAACGGGATGGTCTGATGGACCGCATCGACATCATCAATGGCACCTTGGCCAAAGCCTATGGCGTGATGGGGGGCTATATCGCCGCTTCTGCCAAGATGTGCGACGCAATCCGGTCCTATGCCCCCGGTTTCATTTTCACCACGTCCTTGCCGCCAGCGGTTGCGGCAGGTGCGGCGGCGTCGGTGGCGCATCTCAAAACCGATCAGACGCTGCGCGACCAGCACCAGTTACAGGCGCGAATCCTGAAAATGCGTCTCAAGGGGCTGGGCCTGCCCATCGTGGATCATGGCAGCCACATCATTCCCGTGATGGTCGGCGATCCGGTGCACACCAAGAAGATGTCGGACATGATGTTGGAAAAGTTCGGGATTTACGTGCAACCGATCAATTTCCCAACGGTTCCACGCGGCACGGAACGGCTTCGGTTCACGCCATCGCCGGTGCACGGTCCGAAAGAGATCGACACATTGGTACACGCCATGGATGAACTCTGGGCGCATTGTGCGCTGAATCGTGCCGAACTGAGTGCTTAACGTTCGGAAACCGTGCAATAATCCTTGTCGTATGTTAGCGTAGGCGTAATAAAAAGCGCGACTCGACTCACCGGGTACGTGTAACGCAGGCAACGTGTAAACGGTAAGAACGGCAAGGGGCAGCGGGTATGATTGGGCGTAAATCCCCAAAACCATCGCAAGAGACGACTCTGGAAACTCCTCGGGGATTCGATGATTTCGAACTCCGATTGGGGGACGTCATGCGTGGGGAACGTGCGACCCTCGGCAAATCCCTGTTGGACGTTCAGCGCGAACTGCGCATCAAAGCCAGCTACATCGCCGCCATCGAAAACTGTGATCCCACCGCGTTTGACACGCCCGGCTTTATCGCCGGGTATGTGCGCTCCTATGCACGGTATCTGGGTATGGACCCGGATGACACCTATGCGGTGTTTTGTGCAGAAAGTGGATTTGAAACCGCGCATGGCATGTCCGACGCGGCATCGTCGCGCAAACAGATTGATGTGAAGGCGTCCAAGGGCCCGGTGGCGAACCGCGATCCGTTTTCACAGCCCGCTTTACCCTTCGCCCCCAGCAGCGATTCCATCCTGTCACGCGTAGAGCCCGGCGCGATTGGATCAACGCTTGTGCTTGTGCTGCTTCTGGGCGGGCTTGGGTATGGCGGGTTTTCCGTTCTGAAAGAAGTCCAGCGCGTGCAGCTTGCGCCGGTTGATCAGACACCGGTTGTCCTGTCTGATCTCGATCCGCTGCAAACCACCCTTCAGCCGACGCAAGAGGGTGACGCGACAGAAGACACATTGGCCGACGCGACCGGGGCAGGGGTGTTCACGCCTCCTGCAACCACCGAAGCGTTCGATCGGCTCTATCGCCCGCAAGCCCTTGATGTGCCGGTATTGGTGGCGCGGGATGCGCCAATCTCAACGCTGGATCCAAACAGTGTCGGCGCATTTGCACAGATTGCCGGTCAGTCCTTGCCATCGGTTGATCTGGAACCGGCGGAAAGTTTTGCAGGCACACAACTGGCCTCCAGCGGCGCGTTGCCGGAAGACGGCATCACATTGATCGCGGCGCGCCCCGCTTGGGTGCGCGTCCGGGGCAACGATCGGTCAATCCTGTTCGAACGGGTCATGGCAGCTGGGGACACCTGGACCGTTCCCGCGTCCGAGGCCGATGCATTGCTGAATGTCGGCGAAAGCGGCGCGCTTTATGTTGCCGTAAACGGTCGGACCGTTGGTCCTGTGGGCCCGGCAGGAACGGTGACATCCGATCTGCCGCTGGACGGGCCGACACTGGTTGCCGCACTTGAACCGGCTGTTTTGCAGAATGACGGGGATCTGAACCGTGTTCTGGCTGATATGGGCACGCAGGTTACGCAACCCAGCATTGGTCAGCCAAAGATCCTGGAAGACACCGCACCCGGCGTGATGCTTGTCGCGGTTCGCCCTGCCTGGATCCGGGTCCGCGCTGCAGATGGCAGCGTGATTTATGAAACCATCATGAATGCCGGTGACACCTATCAGGTGCCCGCAACAGAACAGCCTCCAACATTGCGGGTTGGCGAATCCGGGGCGATCTATTTCGCCATGAATGGCCAAACCTATGGGCCGGCAGGCCCGCGCGGATCGGTGACATCTGATCTGGCGCTGTCGGTGGACGCCCTGTCGCAACAGTATTCGGTTGCCTCGATCGAAGCAGATAGCGATCTGGCGCGGGTTGTGGCGGAACTGGCTGTGCCGCAAATCTCTGAATAACCCCGTCCAACGGGTCACTTGACGCTTGAAGCGCCCCGCCTGCGGGCCTAGCTATATGGTTGGAAAAACTGTACAGTTTGGTTGACACTTCCCGCCGGAGGAGAGCTGCATGAGCCTCAATCACGTCCGCCCGTGGCGCAACATCTACCGCAGAAAATCGCGCCAGATCATGGTTGGTAACGTGCCGGTTGGAGGCGATGCGCCGATCACTGTGCAAACCATGACCAATACGCTGACGCCGGACGTCAAAGCGACCATCGCACAGGTTCAGGCCGCAGCGGATGCCGGTGCGGACATCGTCCGGATTTCGGTTCCCGATGAAGACAGCTCCCGCGCGTTGAAAGAGATCGTGAAGGAAAGCCCGGTTCCCATCGTCGCTGATATCCACTTTCACTACAAACGCGGGATCGAAGCGGCCGAGGCGGGCGCGGCCTGCCTGCGGATCAATCCGGGCAACATCGGATCATCTGAGCGTGTGAAAGAGGTGATCAAGGCGGCCCGCGACCACAATTGTTCGATCCGTATTGGCGTGAACGCGGGGTCTTTGGAAAAGCACCTGCTCGACAAGTACGGGGAACCCTGCCCGGACGCGATGGTGGAGTCTGGGCTCGACCATATCAAGATCCTGCAGGACAACGATTTTCACGAATTCAAGATCAGCTGCAAAGCGTCCGACGTGTTCATGGCCGCAGCCGCCTATCAACAACTGGCGGACGCCACCGATGCGCCGATTCACCTTGGGATCACCGAAGCCGGTGGATTGATGTCGGGCACGATCAAATCGGCGATTGGTCTGGGCAATCTTCTTTGGATGGGCATCGGCGACACCATCCGCGTATCGCTGTCGGCGGACCCTGTCGAAGAAGTGAAGGTTGGATACGAGATCCTTAAGTCTCTTGGCCTGCGCCACCGGGGCGTCAACATCATCTCTTGCCCGAGCTGCGCGCGCCAAGGCTTTGATGTCATTAAGACAGTTGAGGCTTTGGAAAAGCGGCTTGAGCACATCAAGACCCCGATGAGCCTGTCGATTATCGGTTGCGTTGTGAACGGCCCGGGCGAAGCCTTGATGACCGATGTTGGCTTCACTGGCGGTGGCAACGGGTCCGGCATGGTGTATCTGGCGGGCAAGCAAAGTCACAAACTGTCCAACGATCAGATGATTGACCACATCGTTGAACAGGTCGAAACCAAGGCAGCAGAGCTCGATGCGGCGGCCGAAGCCGCGGAATAGTTCACTCTTTGTTCTTGATGATTTAGTATCGACTTGGCAGAAAATATTGAGCTAGGTTTAGTTATGGCGCATCAATTCGATACCAATCCTAGATATGCGGAGTTTTTTGCCGGCGGCGGCATGGTCTCTGCTGCTTTGAGGGACAACTGGTCGTGTGCTTTGGCCAATGACGTTGACCCGATGAAATGCGCGACTTTTCGCGCCAATTGGCCCGATGGCAATTTGATTGAAGGAGATATCCGCGACCTGCCTATATCCGCGTTGTATCAACCGATCGATCTTTATTGGGCTTCCAGTCCGTGCCAGGACTTTTCCCTAGCGGGGGCAGGGGCCGGTTTGCAGGGCAAGAGATCCAGCGTTGTTACACCTTGGCTCGATCTCGTTGAGAGCGCAGTACATACAGGCTTTTCTCCGAAAATTATCGCCTTCGAAAACGTAGTTGGCATGTTGTCCCGCGACAAAGGCACGGCGCTTTGGGAGGTTTTGCGACGGATCATTCGGTGTGGGTATCGGGTCGGTGCTCTCAATATCAATGCGCAATTGTTTGTCCCACAATCGCGCCCTCGGATTTTTGTCATTGCGGTGCGGAATGATATTGAAGTTTCGCCTGATATGCTGAGCGGTAGCCCGGTTCTACCATGGCACGATAAACCGATCATGCGCTTTGTAGAACGCGGAAGTGCTCGATTGCGGCAAAATTGGTTATGGTGGAACTTGCCTTTGCCTACGAAATCAGTACCCGAGTTGTCAGGTTTCATCGAAGCCGCGCCAACGTCTGCATGGTTTTCGCAATCGCAAACCCGGGCGATTTTGCAAATGATGGACGACAAAAATCTGGAAAAAGTCCACGCGGCAAATAAAGCCGGTAAAGTGATGGTCGGAACATTGTATAAACGTGGACGTCCAGGAATAGATGGGACCACACGTCAGCGCGCAGAAGTTCGTTTTGATGGGATTGCAGGTTGTTTGCGAACCCCGGCAGGCGGATCGTCTCGCCAGACGCTAGTATTTGTGGACGGACAGAAGGTGCGTATGAGGCTGCTGGACGCACGTGAAGCGCTCTCGCTGATGGGATTGCCAAGGGATTATATTGCGCCCCAACGTTATAATGACGCTTATAAAGTCGCCGGAGATGGCGTTGTTGTGCCGGTAGTAGAACATCTTGACCGCCATCTCTTTCGTCCGCTTGTTGTGCCCCACTTTGCTGCGGTTGCGGCTTAGGCGCATGGACGCCAAAGCTTTTCGCAGTGCCGCCCTGCAACAACTCACGAATGATGTAGGTGTGTATGCTTTGTGCGATCTGGATTGTGTACCGATCTACGTCGGGCAATCAGTAGATGGTATTCGTGCGCGGGTACGACGCCATCTGACCAGCGCACGATCTGACATTATTGCGAACCGTCAGATTGATGTGTGGGAGATCGGATTTGTTCTCGCATGGCCTGTGGAAGAAGTGACGCAAATTCCTGATTTGGAAGCGTTTCTTTTCACAAGATATGATGCACAGAGCCGTCTGATGAATGGTAAGACCTTGCCAGTAAAAAAAGAGCTACCGTTTGCTGAACCAGTCCATCAAAGCGTACAGATTGTGGACGATGCAGAGTTACAAATACGACGCGACCCAGCGAATCGTTTGCCGCGTCAGATTGCACAGTATTTGAGGCTGGTGGACTATATTCAGACAGTCAAAGACGCGCCGCATCTCAAACGATCGCTCGACGCGCATTTTGAGCGGTTGATAAAATATCACCGTAGCTTTCTGTAAAAGGTCTAACTCCGCTCTTCTTCGATCACGCCGCGCATCGCGTCGAGCGGTAGGTAGCCCCGGATCATTTGGCCGCCCATGACAAAGCTGGGGGTGCCGCTGATCTGCAGTTGCTGTGCAAGCGCGCGTGTCTGGGCAAGCTGTTCGGTGATCGCGTCACCGTCCATCGCGGCGATCACTGCGTCAGCATCAAGGCCAAGTGTTTCGGCAAGGCGCCGCAACACCGGTTCCTGCATGTCCGCATTCAGCGCGATCAGCGCTTCGTTCGCGGCCTTGTAGGCGTCATCCCCGGCCACTTCGCGCACGGCCAGTGCAAACCGGGCCGAGATGACGGAGTTTTCGCCGAGGATCGGGAATTCCTTGGCGATGTAGCGAATGTTGCCATCGGTTTCGAGCAATTCCTGAACTTCGGGATGTGCCCGGCGGCAGAAGCCGCAGCGATAGTCGAAGAACTCGACAATCGTGACATCGCCATCCGGGTTGCCCCCGACCCAGGAATACCCGTCATTGAATAGGGCATCTGCGTGATCTGCCACCAAGGCCAGATCCCCTTGCGCCTGTTCCTCGGCCTGCCGGTTTTCAAGAACCTGTACGGCTTCCATGATCACTTCGGGATTGGCCAGCAGATATTCCCGGACCTGCGCGCCGAATGCGTCCCGCTGGGCGTCGGTCATATCGGACAAATCAAGATCCGCAGCGGGAAGGCTGGTGGCGATCATGAGCGCCGCAAGAGAGCAGGCAAGGCGGGATTTGAACATCGGTGTCTCCATTAACCGGTCTAGCGCCGACCGGCGCGTTGCGCAGCATTTAACACATCCTGCGCGCGTTTCCATGGGCCGGATCCCCGGGCCAACACGCCTTCGGCACGTTTTGCGTGGATCTCGGCGTCTTTCAGGCGGCCTTGCAGCGCGTAGCGTTCGGCGGTGACCAGCGACGCCATGCCGGGATTGCCGGTTTTTGCGTATGCCACGGACAGGTCGCGCAGAATGCGCGCATCGCCGAAATCGCGGCCTCGGGCGGCTTCCAGCACGCGCAGCGCCTCAGAGGCGTTTCCCGCTGCAAGATGCGCCCGGCCCAATCCGCCCAGGATCAAAGGTTCCCGCGGGGCCAGTCGCGCGGCGGCTGAGTAGACGGCCACGGCGTCGAACGCGCGGCGTGATTCGAGCAGAATTTGCCCCTTGAGGTCACGCAGGAACGGATCGTTGGGGCGCATGCCAATGGCGGCATCAATATTGGACAGCGCTTTGCCCAGATTGCTCTGCCGGTGATAGGCCACCGCTTTGCGCATGCTGGCAATGTCGGCAGACCCGCTGGTGTCGGCGCGCCGCAAGGTCCAGTTCGGCGCACGTGTGAAGGCCGTCAGTTTTCCCTTGGCCCTGGCAAACCAGTAATTCGCTGCCGGATCCGGGGGAGTTGCGGCGGACGCGCTGGCCACCAGCCCCCGAAGTGCCCGCAATCGGTCGCGGGTCAGAGGGTGAGATCGCATGTAGGGGTCCTGGCGGGACACCGCCAGCGCTTCCTGCCCGCGAAAGATGTCCTGCACCTCGATCGCGCCCTGAGGGTCGATGCCCGCGCGCACAAGATACCGGATCGAACTGATATCCGCCGAGGATTCTTCGGCGCGGGTATGGGCCAGAAAGCTGCGCAAGGCCGAGGTTTGGGATCCTATGGCAACGCCCGCCGCGGCTTTGCCTCCCCCTGCGGCTGCTGCGGCCGCGGCAAGCACCAAGCCCAGACCGGCGGCTGTGCGGGCGGTGCGGATATTGCCCATGCGGCGCGAGATATGACCGTTGGAAATATGCGCTGCTTCATGCGCGATAACCGCCTGCAACTGTGCTGCCGTGTCGAGTTTGGCCAGCAATCCGGAATGGATAAAGATGTGCTGCGTGTCGACGATAAACGCGTTGAGCTTGTTGTCGTTGACCAAAAGGATGCGCACCTGATTGGGGCTCAGACCTGCGGCGCGCAGAACCGGCGCACCAAGCTGCTTGAGCGCGTATTCGATATCGGCATCGCGCAGCAACTGAGCCGCGCGCACCGGAGCAGCCCCGACCAGAGCCGTCAGGCAGAGGACCAACCCGGTCATCCGCAAAAGATGCAGTGTCGCTCTATACATTGACCTTGCCCTGTATTCGCCCCTAGGTCTGCCACCAAGCAGTTTACGGAGAGATTGATGCGGAACTCAAGCCGTGGGGCGGTTGATCCCTTCATCGTGATGGATGTCATGGAAGCGGCGCGGCAGGCGGAAGAGGCCGGGCGTCACATTATCCACATGGAAGTAGGCCAACCAGGCACGCCCGCGCCGATGCGGGCACGGGACGCGCTGACCGAGGCGATGCGCGACAATCCGCTGGGCTATACGGTTGCGCTGGGGCTTCCGGCGCTGCGCGCGCGGATCGCGCAGCTGTATGGGGAATGGTACGATGTCGATCTGGATCCGGCGCGTGTGGTTGTCACGCCGGGATCGTCCGGCGGATTTATCTTGGCCTTCACAGCGCTTTTTGATGCCGGTGACCGGATCGCCCTTGGTGCACCGGGCTATCCGTCCTACCGCCAGATCATGAAGTCGCTCGACCTTGTTCCGGTCGAAATCCAGACCCGGGCCGAGGCACGGTTCCAAATGGAGCCGTCTGACCTTACCGGTGTCGACTACGAGGGCATGATGGTGGCGTCGCCTGCAAACCCCACCGGCACCATGCTGGGCAAGCCCGCCTTGTCCAAGCTGATCGACGCGGCACACGCGCGCGGCGCGACGTTCCTGTCGGACGAGATTTACCACGGGATCGAGTATGATCAGAAGGCGGTGACTGCGCTGCAGATCAGTGATGATGTCTGCGTCATCAATTCGTTTTCCAAGTACTTCAGCATGACAGGCTGGCGGGTCGGGTGGCTGGTGGTGCCGGAAGGATCGGTGCGTCAGGTCGAACGCCTTGCGCAGAACATGTTCATCTGTGCGCCGCATGCCGCGCAGGTTGCCGCCCTGGCGGCGATGGATGCAGGCGATGAGCTTGAGACAAACATGGCGGTCTATCGGGAAAACCGCCGTCTGATGATCGAAGGATTGCCCGGCGCCGGGTTTGACCGCATCGCACCGCCCGACGGCGCGTTTTATGTCTATGCCGATATCTCGCACCTGACCGAGGACAGCCGGGCCTTTGCGCGCGCGATCCTTGATGAAGCCGGGGTCGCGGTGACGCCGGGGCTGGATTTCGATCCGGTGCGCGGGGGCGGGACGTTGCGCTTTTCCTATGCGCGCTCGACCGAGGATATCGTCGAAGGCCTTGCCAGACTGAAGACGTTCATGACGCAGCACGGGCATTTGGGATAGCGCTTCAAGCCTGTCCTCGGTCCTGCGAATCCGGTATAGTTTCGCCAACGGCCCGATCAGAGGCCTGTGGTGTACAATGAGCGGTGTCTTGAAACGGTTTTTGGCTGTTGTGCTGTCAGCCTGTCTGACGGGGTCTGCGCTTGCGCAGGATCTTGGCGCATTGGCACGTTTTGAAAGCGGATCGTTCGAGGACCGCTGGGGTGGGGCGGAACTGACCCTGACGATCAGTCAGGGTGTCCCGTGGCGCGTGTTCACGCTGGGTCAGCCCAACCGGCTGGTCATGGATTTTCGGGAAGTGCAATGGGGCGATGTCGATCCTCAGACCCTCATTGCCGGGGACAGTGTCAGAAAGCTTCGCATGGGCGGGTATCGTCCGGGCTGGTCGCGGCTTGTTGCGGAACTGTCGGACCCCATGCTGGTCAATACCGCAGAGCTGGCGACAGACGTAACCTCGGGGCGCGCCACGATCCGCGTTGTGCTGGATGCCGCGGATCAGGCGGCGTTCGATGCGGCCTCTGGCGCGCCACGCGACGCGCGCTGGGATTTGCCGGTGCCTGCGGAGGTCACCCAATTGCAACCACGCGATCCGGAACGGGTGAGGGTCGTCCTTGATCCGGGCCATGGCGGTATCGACCCTGGGGCCGAACGGGGCGACGTGCGCGAAGCGGACCTGATGCTGACCTTCGCGCGCGAGGTGCAGGAGGTACTGCGCCGGGCAGGGGGCTTTGACGTGTCTCTCACCCGGGATGGCGACTATTTCGTGTCGCTTGAGGCCCGTGTGGCGGCGGCGCGGGACGCCGGGGCGGATATCTTTATCTCCTTGCATGCCGATGCGTTGGCCGAAGGCGAGGCCCGGGGCGCGGCGGTCTATACCCTGTCGGACGAGGCGTCGGACGCCGCATCAGCCGCATTGGCCGAACGTCACGACCGGGATGATCTGCTGGCGGGTGTTGACCTGACCAACTCGGATGACCGGGTTGCCAATGTGTTGATGAGCCTTGCGCGCTTGCAGAACGCCCCGCGCAGCGAGGCCTTGGCCCGGCATCTGCTGTCTGGCATCGAAAATGCTGTCGGACGCGTGCACAAACGCCCGCTGCGCAGCGCTGGATTTTCGGTGTTGAAGGCGGCGGATATTCCGTCGGTTCTGCTTGAGGTGGGGTTCCTGTCCACCGATGCCGATCTGAAAAACCTCAGCGATCCGATCTGGCGGCAGGGCATGGCCGCAGGGGTGCGTGACGGATTGATCGCGTGGCGCGACGAGGACGCGGCCCTAGCACCGCTAAGGCAGAAATAAATCCCGCCATGACCTTGCGTCATAGGCGGCGCAATGCCGGAGACCACCGCATTGTGTTTTGACCATCTTCCCCCATTTTTGTAGGGGTAGTGAACCGGAACAGGGGTACAGAGTGACCAGATTCATCCTGTCTTTCTTTGGAGCGATTTTTACGCTCGTGACTATGGGCACCATGATGGTCGCGCTGGCCATTGGTGCGATCTTCTGGATGTACGGTCGCGATCTGCCAAGCCACGAAAGCCTTGCGCAATATACCCCGCCCACGATCAGCCGGATTTACTCGGTTGAAGGCAAGATCATCGACGAATTCGCAGAGGAACGCCGGTTGTTCACGCCGGCCAACGAAGTGCCTGATCTGGTCAAACAAGCGTTCATTTCTGCCGAAGACAAGAATTTCTACACCCATCAGGGATACGATCTGCGCGGCATCGCGGCGGCGGCCGTGGATGCGGTGATCTCGCGCGGGCAGGATGTGCGCGGGGCGTCAACGATCACCCAGCAGGTGATGAAGAACTTCCTGTTGTCGGGCGACCGCAGGGTCGAACGCAAGATCAAGGAAATTATTCTGGCCTCCCGGATTGAGGATACGCTGAGCAAGGAAAAGATCCTCGAACTCTATATGAACGAGATCTTTCTGGGTCAGAACTCCTATGGCGTGACGGCCGCGGCGCAGACCTATTTCAACAAAGCCCTGACGGAACTCGCCCCGCACGAAGCGGCGACACTGGCGTCGATGCCGAAAGCACCATCCGAATTTCACCCGGTGCGCCGCAAGGATCGGTTGCTGGCGCGGCGGAACTTCGTTCTGAAAGAGATGTTCGAGAACGGCTTTATCGACCAATCGACCTACGAGACCGAGGTCGCGATGCCGCTGAAATCGGTACAGAACGGCGATTACGAACCCTTCCGCGCGGCATTGCCGCCACGCAACTACTTCACCGACGAAATCCGCCGCCAGTTGAGCGTTGATTTCGGTGAGGCCGAGTTCTTCTCGGGCGGCTTCAGTGTCCGGGCGACTCTGGACCGGGAATTGCAGGTCGAAGCGGAAGACGCGCTGCAGCGCGCACTGGAACGCTACGACCGATCCCAAGGGGTTTGGCGCGGCACGGGCAAGACCCTTCCGGCAGATCAGTTGACCGACGAAGCCACCTGGCGCGAGGCGTTGAGCAACGTTGCCATTGCACGCGATGTCCGGCTGGAAAACCCGTGGTATCCGGCGGTGGTGCTTGAGATCGGCACCAATGATGCGCGGATCGGCATCGAAGGCGTGCCCGATGATGAAGACGGGCACTGGATTCCGGCGCGCGACGTGCAATGGGCCCGCAAGCGCAATGAGGACGGATCGCTGGGGCGCAAGGGGCAGGTTGCCGGTGATCTGGTGTCGGTGGGGGACGTGGTGCATGTGCGCCGCATGACAGCCGACGATGATGGTAGCTTTATTCGCTGGACCTTGCGGCAGGTGCCACAGGTGCAGGGCGCGTTCATGGCAATGGACGTCAACACCGGGCGCGTCATTGCGATGCAGGGCGGGTTTTCGTACCAGCATTCGGTGTTTAACCGCGCGACACAGGCGCAACGTCAGCCGGGATCCAGCTTTAAACCGTTCGTCTATGCAGCGGCTTTGGACAGCGGGTATTCCCCGGCAACAATCGTTGTCGACGCCCCGATCGAGATCAACACACCGCAAGGTGTGTGGCGGCCCAAAAACGCGTCCAACCGGTTTTACGGACCAACGCCACTGCGCACCGGCATTGAACAGTCGCGCAACCTGATGACCATCCGACTGGCGCAAGAGGTCGGGATGGATGTCGTCGCCAGCTATGCCGAAAAGTTCGGCGTCTATGACAATATGGGCCGCGTTTTGGCCAACGCCCTGGGGGCAGACGAAACCACGCTGTACAAAATGGTCGCGTCCTACGCGATGTTCGCCAATGGCGGCGAACGGGTGGAACCGACACTGGTGGACCGGGTGCAGGACCGCTTTGGCAATACCGTCTACAAGCACGATCAGCGCGTCTGCGAAGATTGTACCCTGGCCAGTCTGCAAGCGGGGCAGGGACCAACCGTGCGCAGCAACCGCGAACGCGTGATGGATCCGGTCACCGCCTATCAGCTCACCTCCATGATGACGGGTGTGGTCGAACGCGGCACCGCGCGGAAATCCGTGAACCTGCCGGTGCCAACGGCGGGTAAGACCGGCACAACCAACGACGCCAAAGACGTCTGGTTCGTTGGCTTCACGTCCAACATCGTGGCGGGCTGCTACATCGGGTTTGACCAGCCCCGCAGCCTGGGGCGCGGTGCGTCGGGTGGCGGCATGTGCGGACCGGTCTTCAATTCGTTTATGCAAAAGGCCGTTGCCAAATACGGCGGCAGCGATTTTCGCCCGCCCGAGAGCTGCCAGTTCATCAAGATCGACCGGACCACCGGCGCACGCCTTTCGGACAGCGCCAGCGGCGACAGCGTTGTTGCCGAATGCTTCCGTGAAGGCGAAGAGCCGATCTTCGGGATCCAGTTCGACGGCGGATTTGCCATGGGCTCCAATTTCGAACTGTTCGAAGGCGCGGGGCAGGTGGCAAAACAGGTCACCACCTCCAGCGGGGGCACCGCGATTGTGGGACCAAAGGCAAGTTTCGGAACGCTGAGTTCCGGCGGGCTTTACTAACCCCATCGCAGACAGCCAGTCGCGTCCGCCGCCTTGAAGGGGCGGCGGGGCTGGTCTATCACTTGCCCTCACCAAGGCCCGAGCAAACAGGATCGCCAATGCGCGCAGAAATCCAGAATATCGTTGAACAGATTGAAAAATCCGTAAACCTGCTTGAGCAGCGTCTGGATTGGGAGACGGCCCAGCACCGTCTGGAAGAGTTCAACGCGCGTGTGGAAGACCCGAACCTGTGGGACGATCCAACCGCGGCGCAAAAACTCATGCGGGATCGCCAGATGCTGGTGGACGCAATCGAAACCTACACCTCGATCAAGCAAGACCTATCCGACAATATCGAGATGATCGAGCTGGGCGAGATGGAGGACGATCAGGAGGTCGTCACCGACGCCGAAGACGCGCTCAAGGCGTTGGCCGACAAGGCCGCCAAGAAAGAGCTTGAAGCCCTGCTTGACGGGGAGGCCGATGGCAATGACACGTTCCTCGAAATCAATTCGGGCGCGGGGGGCACGGAATCCTGCGACTGGGCATCAATGTTGGCGCGGATGTATGTCCGCTGGGCCGAGTCGCATGGCTACGAAGTTGAACTGCAATCGGAACAATCGGGTGAAGAGGCCGGGATCAAATCGGCGGCCTACAAGATTTCCGGTCCAAACGCCTATGGCTGGCTGAAATCCGAAAGCGGCGTGCACCGTCTGGTCCGCATCTCGCCCTTTGACAGCGCTGCAAAGCGTCACACATCCTTCTGTTCGGTCTGGGTGTACCCGGTGGTCGATGACGACATCGATATCGAGATCAACCCATCCGATATCCGGATCGACACCTACCGGTCATCCGGTGCTGGCGGGCAGCACGTGAACACCACCGACTCTGCCGTGCGCATCACGCACCACCCAACTGGGATCGTGGTGACAAGTTCGGAAAAGTCCCAGCACCAGAACCGCGATATCGCGATGAAGGCGCTGAAATCGCGGCTGTACCAGCTGGAACTGGATCGCCGCAACGCGGACATCAACGCCGCACATGAGGCCAAGGGCGATGCCGGGTGGGGCAACCAGATCCGGTCTTACGTGCTGCAGCCCTATCAGATGGTCAAGGATCTGCGGACCAATCACGAAACGTCCGACACCAAGGGCGTTCTGGACGGCGATCTGGATCCCTTCATGGCGGCAACGCTTGCGCAAAACGTGTCCGGCAAGTCCCGCGCCGAGGCTCAGGGGTCGTAAAGTCATATTTTTAGGGCATGTTTTCCGGTAACGGAAAACAGCAGATGCGTCGTCGCATCTGCGCCGCGAACTGTTGCCAAACCGCCGGGAAGGCGGTTTCATGCCCCTGTTCATGGGACTTCGGGAGGCAGCATGACCACCACACCGCAACCAGGCGTGCCGGATTTTGACACAGTCACCACGGACACGATCAAAACCGCCCTTGCGCGTGGATGGGCCGACGTCACCCGCGCGCCGTTTTATGCCTTCGTCTTTGCCGGGTTCTATGTGCTCTCCGGATGGCTGATCACCTGGATCACGCTCAGCACCGGCACAACCTTCTGGCTTGTCCTTGCGGCCATCGGATTTCCGCTGATCGGCCCCTTTGCCGCTGTCGGGTTTTACGAGGTCAGCCGTCGGCTTGAATATGGCACGCCGCTGCGCGCGTCCGAAGTGTTCGGCGTGATCCTGTCCCAGTCGCGCCGTCAATTGCCGTCGATCTGTGCCATCATCGTGATTGTCTTCTTGTTCTGGTTCTTTATCGGACACATGATTTTTGCGCTGTTCCTCGGGCTCAGCACAATGACCAATGTGTCCAGTTCCATCGAGGTTTACCTGACCTCAAACGGGCTGATCATGCTCACTGTTGGATCCATCGTCGGAGCATTGTTCGCGATTTTGCTGTTCAACATCACGGTCATCGCATTGCCGTTGCTTCTGGATCGCGAGGTGGATTTCGTGACCGCCATGATCACATCGTTCCAATACGTGATGCGCCATCCCGTCGTGATGTTGGGATGGGGGCTGTTTATTGCTCTGGTGACGTTTCTGGCGCTGTTGCCCGGGTTCCTGGGGCTGTTTATCGCGTTGCCGCTGCTGGGCCACGCAACCTGGCATCTTTACGACATCCTGAAACAAGGCGACGCCGCCAAGGTGTAACCCTCGGCGCGGTCCGCCCCGCGTCAGACGCGGCCATGGGCGGCCAGCCTTTCGCGCAATTCGCCTGTTCTTGGGTGACCGGCCTCCAACGCAAAGACGTATGCGTTGGTCAGGAAAAAACACACCGCCTCAATCTCGTCTTGCTGGTCAGCGGCCGCGACGTAGCTGGCGACCAATGCGTCAGGATCCCCGGTCGCATGGGCGGCCAGCAAATCTGCATGAAGATCTGCCATCAGGCGGTCGCACGATGATCCGCAAGCCGCGACGCGGCCCATCTGTGAAAGCAATGCGTCGGCCCATCCATCGCCGGAGAGAACCGCCCGCCGTCAAACCCCGGCGCGCGCCGGCCTTTCTGCATGCCCTCGACCACAAAGATATCTTCCTCGAACACCTCTTTCCACATCTCCGCATTGCGCGTGCGCAGCGTGCCGTCGGTTGCGGGGGTCGCATAATACAGATGCACAGCTTCCTTGGTCACGCCCGGCCCGTCCGGCAACAGGATGATGGCAAACGCATGATCACGGTGAACGCCAAGCAGCACGTTGGGGTAGATCGACAGATACTCGGCCCCGGCGTCCCATTTCGCATCCAGCGCTTCGAAATCCGCGAAACTTTGCCCGGTGTCGCCTTTCAATTGCCGGTAGACCAGCGTGCCCTGTCCGGATGTGACGCCGTCCAGTTCGATATTGTAGTGATCCTCCAGCCGCGAATAGCTGTTCAATCCCGGATGAATCCACGGAAGGTGATAGCTTTCGCAGTAATTTTCGACGGCAAGTTTCCAGTTGCCATTGACGGTCAGCGTAAAGCGACTGTCCTCTCCGCCGTGATACAGCGGCTGTTCGAAATCCGACCAGCGGGCAATCACATCGGCCATCGCGTCTTCAAACGCAGGGGCCTTGCCGGACATGTTGATCCACACGACATCCCGCCAAATATGGCTGCGCACCTCGATCAGCCCCAGCGTGTCGTGATCCACATCCTTGTGCGTGTTGTGACCGGGGCCGCCGATATGCGGCGTGGCCACCAGTTTGCCTTGCGTGCTGTAGCACCACGAATGATAGGGGCAACGGATCGCCCCCTCGATCTTTCGCGGCTCTGCGACAAGGATCATGCCGCGATGGCGGCAAATGTTCTGAAACACCTGCACGTCCCCGTCGCGTCCCCGGATCAAGAGAAGCGGAATACCCAGAAACGTGATCGGAACCGCATCGCCCTTGTCCGGCACGTCCGACGCCACCGCCAATCCGGCCCATCCTGCCCCGAACAAGGCATCCCGTTCTTCGTCAAATTTCGACGGATCGGTATAATGCGCGTTGGGCAAACCGCGCGCCCGCGCCGTGGGTTTTTGCACATCGGCAAGAAGGGGATCAATCGCGGTCATGGCGCACCTCGTCTGTGGAACTGCCCGCAGCGTTCCGCGTCAACCGGCACCGGGTCGCGTCAATTCACGACATCCCGTGCCGTCAACCGACCAGCCGACCCGCCTAGTTGAACGGTTCGTCAATCCGCAATTGCGTTCGCTGGTAGGGCACAAGATCGTCGGCCGAACAAAAGCCCGCCTTGCGGGCGGCAGCGCGCACCTTTGTTCCGTCCCGCCCCAGGTACTCATAGACAAGCCGCGCCATACGTGACCCGGTCAGGCTTTCACGGACCGTACGCACGGTATAGCCCACCCAGTAATTGTTCTGGAACGACGGGATCTGCGCCAGAAAGTTGAATGAGGTCGTCAGCGAATTGCGACGGCTGACCAACCCGGCAATGCCGCCCTCCTGTGCCAAGAGCAAACCCCTGAATTCGCGCGTCTTCGCGTCGGCGGGCAATCCCTGCTGCGCCATGGCTTCCCTCGCCTCGAACCCGCGCAGAAACGCGGCCCCGTCGACGCGGTAGACATAGACCAGGCCCTGAATGAACTGTGTTTCATCCAGAAAGCTGCGCCGTGCGAATTGATAAAACCCGCTTGGAAAGATCTGTTCCGGAAGCTGCGACACCCCGGCAGACAGGAATTCCTCGACCTCGGGATGTGACAGCAGCGACCGTGTCCCGGTGCCAATCTCCGACAGCGGTTCCAGAATGATCCGGGCATCAACATTGAAATACTGGCAGATGCGAAACAAAACGTCCGGGCGTGGAAAACTCTCACCTGTAAGGTAGCGGTTGAATTGTGTGCGATTGATCCCGAGATCTCGGCACAGGGCCGAAATCGACACTGTCCCGCTTGCCAACTGGCGTAAATTGGCCCCCAATGTGTCCCGAAGCTGAGAAGGGCTGGGCCGTGTCATTGTCGTCGTCCTTTGTCTGCTACCGGAAGGTGCGTGCAAGTGCATAAATACACTGCATCTTTCCATTAAATTTCCTGATCCAAGTCGCGTTCCCGGTCAGGTCTCAGAACTCGTGACGCTAATTCGAGGCAAGGGTGATGCGAAATCGCGTCAGGGTCAATCGCTTTTGACACAAACTTTGCAGAAACGACGCAGACTTCACCGTGTTCTGACGCGGCAAAACTTAACACAGTGGAGGCATAAGATGGGGATCTGAAATTATGACAATGCAGAATATGTTTGGCGTCGTACTGTGGTCGGACACAACCGCGCAAAAAGCTGTAATCTGGTGCGAAGATCAAGGGGATTTGGCGTTCTACACACCCGAGGAGTGCATTCACGAGGCACCGCCCCTTGATGCCGGGGATCTGGTTCAGTTCGACGTCACGGTGACGCAAAACGTGCGCAAAGCCAGCAATCCGCAGCTTCTGATGCAATCGCATTCACCGGATTTGCCGAACAAATTGAAGGCAAGCCGTCCGGAAGCCGCGCCTGAACCGGCCAAGGCCGAGCCGAAACCCGCGCGCAATATCATTGACTTGACGAAGTATCTTGATGCCGCAATCGGCGTGCAGGGAAAGATCGCGCTGCCGGTCTAATGCGAATGGCCGGGCCAACGGAGGGCCCGGTCCTGATGGATCGGTCAGATGCCGCGGGACAGCGCAGCAACTCCGGTCCGGGCGATCTCGGCAAGCCCCAGCGGACGCATCAAATCCGCAAAGGCATCAACCTTTTCCGGCGTCCCGGTGATCTGAAACACGAAGCTTTCCAGCGTGCTGTCGACCACTTGCGCGCGGAAGATATCGGCAAGCCGCAACGCTTCGACGCGCTTGTCGCCCGCGCCCTCAACCTTGATCAACGCCAGTTCGCGCTCAACCGATCCGCCTTCGACGGTCAGGTCATGCACGTCGTGCACAGGCACGATCCGCCCCAGCTGGGCCTTGATCTGTTCAATCACCTGCGGGGTCCCCGTGGTGACAACCGTGATCCGGGACAGGCCACCTTCGTGATCCACCTCGGCCACGGTCAGGCTGTCGATGTTATAGCCCCGTCCGGAAAACAGGCCAATCACCCGCGCCAGCACGCCGGCTTCGTTGTCAACCAGAACGGCCAGGGTGTGGGTTTCCTGCACGTCCGAAAAGGTTGGGCGGAGATTGTAAGCCGAATGTTTGGTCGACCCTTTTTTGATCTTTAGCGGTGACATGGCGTTCTTCTTCTTTTGATAAATATGCCGGGGTCCGGGGCAGCGCCCCGCGCGGTCGGACCGGCGCAAGCCGGTTCGATCCGTCAGACCATCACGGCACCTTTCGATCCAATCGCGTCCTTGGTGCTGGCCTCGCCAAGCAGCATCTTGTTGTGCGGCTCACCCGACGGGATCATCGGGAAGCAGTTTTCGTGCTTCTCGACCAGGCAGTCAAAGATCACCGGACCGTCATAGTCCAGCATCTCCATGATCGCGTCATCCAGATCCGCCGGGTCCTTGCACAGGATGCCTTTGGCCCCAAACGCCTCGGCCAGCTTTACAAAGTCGGGCAGGGCTTCGGACCAGCTGTGGGAATAGCGTTCGCCATGCAGCAATTCCTGCCACTGGCGCACCATGCCCAGACGTTCATTGTTCAGGATGAACTGCTTGACGGGCAGGCGATACTGCACCGCTGTGCCCATCTCTTGCATGTTCATCAACCAGGACGCTTCCCCCGCCACGTTGATCACCAACGCGTCCGGGTGCGCCACCTGAACGCCGATAGACGCAGGTGTGCCATACCCCATCGTGCCCAGTCCGCCCGATGTCATCCACCGGTTCGGGTCTTCAAAACCAAGGTATTGCGCCGCCCACATCTGGTGCTGGCCCACCTCGGTACAGATATAGCGATCGCGGCCCTTGGTCAGCGCTTCCAGACGGTCCAGCGCATGTTGCGGTTTGATCGTTTTCTCGGATGGCTTGTATTTCAGGCAATCCACCTTGCGCCACTCGTCAATCCGGGCCCACCATTTCGACAGACCTTCGCGGTTCACCTTGCGGCCCCGCGCTTTCCAGACCTTCAGAACGTCTTCCAGCACATGACCCACATCGCCGATGATCGGCATGTCGGTCTTGATCACCTTGTTGATCGACGAAGGATCAATGTCGATATGCGCTTTTTTCGACTTCGGGCTGAACGCATCGAGCCGCCCGGTGATCCGGTCGTCAAACCGCGCGCCGATGTTGATCATCAGATCGCAGTCGTGCATCGCCAGATTGGCCTCGTAAAGGCCATGCATCCCCAGCATGCCCAGCCAATTCTTGCCCGACGCGGGATAGCACCCGAGCCCCATAAGGGTGGATGTGATCGGGAACCCTGTCGCCTCAACAAGTTCGCGCAGCAATTGGCTGGCTCCCGGGCCGGAATTGATCACGCCGCCGCCGGTATAGAAAATCGGGCGTTCCGCGTTTTCGATGGCTTCGACCAGTTGCGTGATCGTTTCCATGTCGCCTTTGACCTGCGGCTGATAATGGCTGACCTTGGCTTTTGCCTTCTCGGTATAGCTGCCGCTGGCGAACTGCACATCCTTGGGAATATCCACAAGCACCGGTCCGGGGCGACCCGACGTGGCAACATGGAAGGCCTCGTGGATCACACCCGACAGCTTGTCGGTGTCTTTCACCAGCCAGTTATGTTTGGTGCAGGGGCGGGTGATGCCCACGGTGTCGGCTTCCTGAAACGCATCCGAGCCGATCATGAAGGTCGGCACCTGTCCGGTCAGCACAACAATCGGGATGCTGTCCATCAGCGCGTCGGTCAGGCCGGTTACGGCGTTGGTCGCACCGGGACCGGATGTCACCAGAACAACACCGGGCTTGCCCGTCGCGCGCGCGTAGCCTTCGGCGGCATGCACAGCACCTTGTTCGTGGCGCACCAGAAAGTGGCGAATGCCGTTCTGCTGAAAAATCTCGTCGTAAATCGGTAGCACAGCGCCACCGGGGTATCCGAATACTGTGTCGACACCCTGATCCTTCAGGGCCTGGACTACCATTTTCGCTCCGGTCATCTGACGTGTCATCGCTTTGCTCCGTTTACAGACACTTCTGTTCGTTACGCATAAAAAAGCCCCCGGTGATAAAGCGGGGGCGCATGGGGTCCTGTTCAGGTTCCGTTACCGGCCCATGCACCTTTGATCTACAATGACGACTAGGTCGCACATCTTGGAAAGCTCCTTTTCGCGTGCGGGGACACTATGGTGAGCCGGAACGGGCGTCAACATGCAAACGCGCGAAAAAAGAACTTTGAAAGCAGAAAAAATTGCCATTTGTTGCGCATCACGGGTTTGCGATTGAAACTATCGGTAAATCGACAGGGAAAAACGCGTAAAGCGCGCCAAATTTGGGTGCGACAAACATCTGCTGTGCATCTGCGCGCGGAGTTGTGAATTGCATGTGAGCGGATCGCGCCGATAAACTAAACCAAGCAGTTCAGATTGCAGCGCCTCTGGAGGGTCTCATGATTGGCAAACAGCGGATACGCACCGGATCTTTTTCCATGTTGCATGCCACAGTGCTGATGTTGGCTTTGGGTCTTGCCGCGGTGATCAATCCCACGAGCACATATTCAACCCAGATCACCAGTGCAGCATTGGGGCAGAAGGCCCATGACGGCCCGGTGATGATCTTTAAAGCTACAGTCTATAAAGTGTTCGACTGTGACTCCGCGAAAACGGGTTTGGACGTTTAGGCTGCGCCTAGCTGTTCACGCCGGTCCCTTGCAACACGCCATGTTCCAGCGCGTAACGCGTCAGGCCAGCGGTGGAACTGATCCCTAGCTTGCGTTTGATGTTCTTGCGATGTGTTTCCACGGTACGCACCGAGATATCCAGCGTCAGGGCGACCTCTTTATTTGATTTACCCTGAGCAAGCTCCAACAGGATCGTCTGCTCCCGGTTCGTCAGTTGCTCGCGCCCGACGCCATCGGCAGGTGTCAGCGCCCCTTCGGCGCCGGTGCACAAGTATTGTTCGCCGCGCATCACCGCGTCGATGGCGTTCTTGATTTCTTCCGTCGGAACATCTTTCAGCACATACCCCTTGGCCCCGTGGCCCAAAGCGGTTGAGATATATTCCGGTGTGTCATGCATCGACAGGACCAGAACACGGGTTTCCGGTCGACGTTCCAGCACGATCTCGGTTGTTGACAAGCCGTTCAGTCCCGGCATGTTCAGATCCATCAGCACCACGTCCGGGGCCAGTGTTTCAAGCTGGTCAATCAGGGCCTGACCGTCGCCCAGCGTGGCCAGCACATCAATATCGTCATACCCGTCGAGGATCGCTTCGATCCCTTCGGCGACCATGGGGTGATCATCAACAACAACGACGCGAATACGGGCGCTCATACCGGGGCCTCGGTCAGTTTGGACTGCTTCCGGTCTTCGGGCGGCAGCATGTGGGTTAAAGGCACATCCGCTTCGATACTGGTGCCCTCTGGCGAAGACAAGATTCGCAGCGTTCCACCCAGTTGGTCGATCCGTTCCTGCATGTTGCGCAGGCCAATCCCGTCGCGGATGCGGGCATCCTTGCTTTCGATCCCGCGCCCGTCATCCTGAATGCGCAGGGTTGCACCATCGCGATGTCCGCGCAGATCAATCATCACACGGGTCGCCTTGGCGTGACGTTCAACATTGGTCAGCGCTTCCTGCGCGATGCGGTAGAGCGCGATCTTGGCGTTCTGGTCAAGCCGGTTGCGGAACACGACGGTGTCAAACACTGTTTCAATGCCGGTGCGGGCGCGGAAATCCTCGCTCAGGGATTTGATCGCGGGCCCAAGCCCCAGATCGTCCAGAACGCCCGGCCGCAGATCGCGGCTGATGCGGCGCACCTCGGTGATGGCGGTGTTCAGGTTGTCGATGCCTTTCTCCAACGGCTCGGTTGCCGTTGGATCGCCCTTGCGCGCCCGGCGCAAAGCAACGTCCAGCGCGTATTTCACACCCACAAGGATCTGGCTGATCCCGTCATGCAGTTCCCGCGCTACGCGCCCGCGCTCTTCTTCCTGCGTGTCCAGAACCCGCTGGGCCAGTTCGCGAAGTTTGGCATCCGCCAGTTTACGTTCACGTACGTTCAAAAACACCCCGGTCAGGAACACCATAAGCAGGGCCGCCAGTGTGATGGCCGAGATATAGACAAAGGTCTGCTGCACGCGCGCCTCGACTTCGGCCCGCGCGGCGGCAACCGAGGCGACGACGTCATCAATGAACACGCCCGTGCCAACGGCCCAACGCCAACTGGGAAAGGACGTGACATAGGTGATCATCCGCGCCTCTTGCCCGGTGGATGGCTTGGGCCACAGATGCTCGACATACCCGGCACCGGACCGGGCGGTGGCAATGAATTCCTGAACAACCTTGGTTCCGTCGCCATCTTCAAGATGAATCCAGTTCTTGTTGATCAGATCGGTCTGGCGCGGACTAACAAGATTTGTGCCATCATAGTCGTAGACGAAAAAGAACCCTTCATCGCCGTAGATCATCGCGCTCAGGATTTGGGCCACCTGGTTGCGGGCGTCCTGATCATCCGGTTCTGCAGAGCCGTAGATGAAATAGAACCCGTTGCGCGCCTGCGTGACATAGTTCCGCAGCTCGCGTTTCTTGGCTTCGATAAGCTGATCCTCAAGCACCGCAATTTCGCGGTCAGCCATCGCACGCGCCTGACTTGCCACCAGCCACGCAATCGCGGCGGCGGACAGGATCAGCGGCACCGACGCCAGAAGAAACAGCTTCTGCCCGTTGGTGATCCGAAGGCGGTGTACACTCCATGCCATGACAGACCGCTACCCCACGGGCACTCCGAATCAAAGCCGCGATGTGCGGTCAGCCGCCATATCCCGTTCACTTTTCCCGCGATTTGCGGCCATTTTTCGACAAACCTCCGTAGGACTGGGTATTCTCCTCCTGTCCGCGTCTCTGTAATTTCCGACCTACTTAACGATCCGCGCAAATAGCGGGCTGGCTGCTTTTGCGCATCCAATTCAAGGGGAGGAAATACATGGATCGTCGTTCATTCCTACGGGCGTCTACAGTTGGGGCAGGTGCTGCCGCGGCAACCACTCTGGCCACACCACTGGTCGCTCAGTCCACACGGACACTGACAATGGTCACATCCTGGCCGCGCGGTTTCGCGGTTCTTGATGACGCCGCCACATATTTTGAAACCATGGTGCGCGAAATGTCCGGTGGCAGCCTCGTCATCGACAAGAAAGCACCGGGCGAATTGGTGGGCGCGTTCGAAGTCTTCGACGCTGTGTCCTCCGGTCAGGCCGACCTCTATCACTCGGCGGATTACTACTTCATCGGTCAGCACCCGGGTTATGCCTATTTCACCGCCGTGCCGTTTGGTGGCACCGCGCAGGAAGTCAGCAACTGGTACTACCATGGCGGTGGTGAAGAACTGCATGATGAACTGGGCTCGATCTTCAACCTCAAGGGCTTGCTGGCCGGGAACTCCGGGTCGCAGTCAGGTGGCTGGTTCCGCAACGAAATCACTTCCGCTGACGACTTCAACGGTCTGAAGTTCCGGATGCCGGGCCTTGGCGGTCAGGTTCTGACACGCATGGGTGCATCGGTTCAGAACATCCCGGGTGGTGAACTCTATCAGGCGCTGTCGTCCGGTGCTCTGGACGGTCTGGAATGGGTTGGCCCGATGGCTGACGAACGCGCCGGGTTCCAGGAAGTGGCGAAAGTCTACTACACTGCTGGCTTCCATGAGCCGGGATCGGCGCTGGCATCTTCGGTCAACCTGGATGTCTGGAACGAACTCAGCGACCAGCACAAGGCGATCCTGCGCTACGCCTCCATGGCGACCACGCAGATCCAGCTGTCCGAGACCCTTGCAAACAACGGTGCGGCGCTGGCGCGCCTGCAGTCGCAGGGCGTCAAGACGCTTCAGTTCTCTGACGATGTCTGGGATGCGTTCGGCGCGGCGTCCAAGGAAGTCATGGATGAAAACATGGGCGATGACCTCTTCGCCAAGATCCGTGGCTCGTTCGAGGAAAGCCTCGCAACCTCCGCGTCCTGGATCAACAAGTCCGATGGCTACTACGTCGCGCAGCGCGTTCGCGTTCTGGGCCAGTAAAACGGTCCCGTGCGACAATAAAGATCGGGGGTTCCTGCACGGCAGGGACCCTCATTGGCGTATAACGCCCAATTACGGATGCCGCCTTGCGACGGCGCGTCACGTGAAGAACGGGGGAACACCATGGAAGAGGTCCACGCGGTCAGCTTTGGCTCAGCCTTAGCGGCACTGGGGAGCGGGATTGTCTGGGTGCTGCAGAACATCGCGGCGTCATTTTACAATTTCGGCTACGCGATCACGCATCCGCAGCTCTGGCTTGATTGGAGCGACAAACAATCCATCATGCGGTTCGTCTATTACGGCGGATCAGTCGAATTTTTCTTCGTCGTCTTCACGACATTCCTGATCGTCACGGCCATCGGTTTATGGCGAAACGAATTCATGTGGGCCTGTGTCCGCGGGCTGGAAGGTATGGCCAACACGATTGGCCGCTTCTTCGCCTGGGCCGGTCTGCTGATGGTGATCCAACAGGTGGTCATCGTCTTCATGCAACGGATTTTTACCCGTCCCGACATTTCGATGGGGTTCGGCATCCCCGTCGCGTTCGATATTTCGTGGTGGGCGGAAGAGCTCAAGCTTTACAACGCCTTGGTGGTTACACTTTGCCTGACATATACCTTTGTGCAGGGCGGACATGTGCGCGTTGACCTGATCTATTCCGCCGTGTCGCACCGCACCAAGCGGGTGATCGACATGGTGGGCAGCATCATCTTCATGATGCCCATGGCGGTGCTGATCTGGCTCTACGCGTGGTTCTTCATGTGGCGGCACCTGATCGTGCCGAAACCCTCTGCCTCGGAAGATCTGGACAGGCTGATCAACAAAGCCCGTGCTCTGCGCTGGAACGTGGAAACCATCGGTTTCAGCCCCTCGGGCTTTAACGGGTATTTCCTGTTCAAGGTTCTGCTGGTCATCATGTGTGGCCTGATCTTCCTGCAAGCCGTGGCGTTCTTCTACCGGTCCTTCCTTGAATGGAAAGAGGGCGAAGAGAGCGTTGGCAAATACCATGACAAAGATGTGCTCGAACAGGGTGAAGAACCCTACGATCACGCAGAATTTTAAGGGCGGAGACAGTCATGCTTTTTGGACTTGATGGCGTCGAGGTCGGACTGATCATCGTCTTTCTCACGCTCTTTTCGGCAATCCTGTCCGGGTTCCCGGTGGCGTTTGCCATCGCCGGGGCAGGGGCCATTTCCTTCGGGATCATCGCCGCGCTCGACAGTGCGGGTTTGCTGATCCACCAGGCCATCGACACCGGTTCGGCCGCCTATGCGCAGCTTGTGTCAGATGGAATGAACCCCAACGCGATTTCCATTTTTCGAAATCCGGACTTGCCGCGCATCGAAGAACCGGTGTTCCCGCAGGGCTGGGAAGTGGCGCTTGACCGGAACGTGTCGTTCATTGTGAACCGCATCAACGAACGTGTGCTTGCGGGCCAGTCGATCGAGACGCTGCTGGCGGTTCTGATGTTCGTTCTGATGGGCATTGTGCTGGAACGCTCCAAGATCGCGAACGATCTTCTGACAACCATGGCGCGGGTCTTTGGCCCGCTGCCGGGCGGTCTGGCCGTATCCATCGTGGTGGTGGGCGCGTTTCTTGCGGCCTCGACCGGGATTGTCGGCGCGACAGTTGTGACGATGGGCCTGCTGGCCCTTCCGACGATGCTGCGCAACAACTATTCGCCGGAACTGGCGACAGGTGTGATCGCCGCGTCGGGGACGTTGGGGCAGATCATTCCACCGTCCATCGTGATCGTTCTTCTGGGCACACTGGCAGGTGATCTGTATTCCGCCGCGCAGGAAAACCGCGCCCAGCTTGCGGGCTGTACCGACGCCTTGACCTTCCTTGGGGAACCGGCGGTTGTGTCGGTCGGCACGCTGTTTCAAGCGGCTTTGTTGCCGGGCATCATGCTGGCGGGGCTCTACGCGGCCTACGCCTTTGGCTTTGCGATGCTCAACCCGTCCAAGGCGCCTCCCGTGGAGCTGGGATCGACAAATGCCGAACCGGTCACCCGCGGCGAAGCGCTGACTTGGTTCATGTTCGTGCCGATTGCGTTGATCGCGGGCACGATCCTGCTGGGGCAGGTCAACGTGGTCGGATCGCAATCCACGCAGGTGGACAGCTTCTCCGATATCGGCGACGCGGCCAGCCTGCGCACCAATGTGGGCGAACAGTGTCAGGCCTCGATGATCGAACTGCACGGTCAAGAGGCGTGGGACACCGCCGTCGCGGAACAGCAGGCGATTGATGATGCCGGTGGGCAGGCGCAAAGCGAACGCCTGACCGAAGACGAACTGACCGCCGCCATCGCGGCCAAGATCGGAAACGCCGCCCCAATCGGGACCGGCATGGCGATCCTCGCGGTGCTGGTTGGGCTGGTCTTGACCTTCGCTCGGGGTGTTTCCCCCAGTTCCGATCCGCGTCCAATGATCATTGGCGCAGGTGGTTTGGTGCTGTTGTTGCTTGTCGACATCATCGCCATCACGCCAACGACATCCGCGCTGGCCACCGTTGCCCTGATGGCGATCCCATCGGCCATCGCGCTATGGGGGGCGACCTATGCGGTCAAGCTTCTGTCCAAGAACGAACTGATCCGCGTTGTCTTCCCACCGCTGATCCTGATCGTGGCGGTGCTTGGGTCAATCCTTGGCGGGATCACCAACCCGACACCGGCCGCAGCCCTGGGTGCAGCGGGCGCAATCATGCTCGCGGCCTACCGTAAGCTGAAAGAGCAGGACAAATCCGGCAAGATCATCATCAACTCCACCTTTGCGGTTGCGATCATGATCCTGATTGGCGTGAACTTTGACCTGCGCATCAACCTTGATGAGGTCAGCACGGAAAGCTGGATCGGCTTCCTCGCGGCCTACGCGGCCTATTTGTACGCGTTCTTCGGCCTGCTTTACAGCTGCTGGGTTCTGTTCAAGTCAGGCGTGCTCAGCCCGGCTGTGCGAGAGACGGCAAAAGTGACCAGCATGGTCTTTACCATCCTGATCGCGTCGCAGCTTCTGAACCTTGTGGTGATCTCGTTTGGGGGCGAACATTACATCCAGCAGTTCCTCAAGAGCTTTGACAACGAGTTCAAGGTCTTCCTGATCGTGATGCTGGTGCTGTTCGTTCTGGGCTTCGTGCTCGATTTCCTTGAGATCATCTACATCGTGGTGCCCATTGTCGGGCCGGTGATCTATGGCGGGTCGTTTGACCCGAAATGGGTCACCATCATGATCGCGGTGAACCTGCAGACCTCGTTCCTGACACCGCCCTTTGGCTTTGCGCTGTTCTACTTGCGCGGGGTCGCCCCAAAAGAGGTCACCACCGGCCACATCTATCGCGGCATCATCCCGTTCGTGGGCATTCAGGTGGTTGGACTTGCATTGCTATGGACCTTCCCGGGGATCGTCACGTTCATTCCGGATCTGATCCCGTAATCTCAAGCACTCAAACGATAAAAGGCCGCTTGCTCCAAGCGGCCTTTTTTATTGGAAGGTGCCGACGCTTAAGATGCGTCCGCTTCTTCTTTGGTGTCGTGTTCGGTGCCCGCCTCGTGTTCGGGTGGGGAATAGGTCGTGTAAAGGCGCAGCATGCCGGTGCCGACATTCTTGAAATTGTGGTATTTGCCAGATGGCACAATCGCGACATCCCCGGCGGACACGTCCATCTCGTCATCGCCGATCTTGGCTTTGCCCATGCCGTCAACGAAATACAGCAGCTGATCGTGGCCCTCATGGGTTTCGCCACCGATTTCACCGCCTTCCGGGATGGCCATCAGCACCAGTTGGGTTTCGTCACCGGTCCAGATCACCTCGCGGAACTGGTCGTTGTCGCGTGCGAGCTTTGCAATCGGTAGAACAAGTTTGTCTCTCTCAGCCATGTCGATCTCCTTCATCTGGTTCTCCAGTTGAACGCAATGAAGCGCAGATCGTTCCGCGCCGTCGGAAAGACACACGACGACCGTAGACGCGATGATGTCAGGGACAGCGCAAATCAGGCAGCGAGATATTGGCCACCTGTTCCGCAATTGGATCGGTGGACAAAGGATGCGTGTCGGCCGAATAAGCGTCCGGGGCCTTGAACGTTTCCCATCTGCCCTGACGGTAAATCTCAAGCCCGGAAAACGACGCCTTGTACCCCATCTTCGCGCTGCCCGGCACCCAGTAGCCTAGGTAGACGTAAGGAAGGCCCGCTTCCTGCGCGATCTTGATGTGATCGAGGATCATGTAGGTGCCAAGGCTGCGGGCAGGGGCATCGGGTGTGTAAAACGAATACACCATGCTCAACCCGTCTTCGAGCACATCGGTCAGGCACACGGCCTCTAGGGCGCGCGTTTCTTTCACGGTGTATTCGATCACCCGCGACCGGATCGGCGTCTCTTCGACCATGGCGGCAAAATCGAACACATCCATATCCGCCATCCCGCCATCCGCATGGCGCGCATCAAGATAGGTGCGAAACAGCTCGTACTGTTCTTCGGACGCCCACGCGCTCGACGCGCGGCGCCGCAGGTGCAGGTTCCGCTTGGCGGTGCGTTTTTGGCTTTTCGACATCCGGAACGCATTCACGTCAATCCGCGCCGACATGCAGGCCGCGCAATCGGAACAGGACGGACGGTACAGCACGTTTTGCGACCGGCGGAATCCCTGCTTGGACAGGCTGTTGTTCAGCTTGTCCGCATGTTCGCCTTGCAATGCGGTAAACAGTTTCCGCTCCATGCGTCCGGGCAAGTACGGGCAGGGTTGCGGAGCCGTCACATAAAACTGCGGCGCGATGGGCAGCGAATGGCGCATAAGCCTCCTGTCAAAGGTTTATGGCACGTTAGACGATGCTCCCGATGCCGCCAACCCCCCAGAATAGGTGAGTTTATCGTTCCAGAATCAGCCGTCCATCGGCGATTTCCAGACGGTTGAAACGGCTCAGATAGTCCATCCCCAGCAGGGATTTCGACATCTCGCCCTCGTTCACAAAGGCCCTGACATCCCGGTCATGGAACGGCCCAAGCGCCACATCCTCCAATCGCACGGGGGCGGTTCGGACCGGTCCGTTAGCGGTCATCGCTTCGGAATAGAAAATCATGTCATCATCCCGCAGCCCGATCCGCGCGGCGTCTTCCTTGGTCAGAACCATGCTGGTGGCACCGGTATCCACCACGAACCGGACCGGTTCAGCGTTGATGTCAAGGGTCAGGTAATAATGCCCATCCGGGCCACGGGGCACTTCGATCTGACCACTTTCCGCAATCACCATCTGTTGCGGCGCAACGGTTTGCCGGATGTCGCCCCACAGGCCCGCCACCGCGATCACACCAAAGAAGATCAGCCCCCAAATCGCGCCTTGCTGCAACGTCTTGTTCAGGCTTTGCCGGTTCTGCACAAAGAACCAGAACACCAGAACAGCGCCCAGCAACACCAGGTAGGCAAGGTTGCCGTAATCCATGCTGGTCATCGCGATCTCCTCAACACCCGTTCAGGTGATATGTAGGGTCAGGCAGGCCGCATGTGTAGGCGGCGTGGATGATTACCCGCCCAAACCCAGCTCGAATCCGCGGATGCCATCCAGCACAAACTGAACCGACAAGGCCGCCAGCAACATGCCCAAAAGCCGCGTCACCACGACGATTCCCGTCTTGCCCAAAGCGCGTTCGATCACACTCGCGCTCAGGAAAAACAGGAAGACCAGGACAAGCACCGCAACCATCATGCCCAGAACAGACACCATCCCGATCGTGCCTTCGGCTTCACCGGCCAAAAGAATGATAGAGGCAATCGCGCCCGGCCCGGCGATCAGCGGGATCGCCATGGGAAACACGGACGGGTCAGGCACATCGTCTGCCTCGGCCTGATCTTCGCGCCGCTTGGTGCGCCGCTCGAACAACATGTCGAGCGCGGTGATAAACAGCAAAATGCCCCCGGCAATGCGGAACGCAGGCATCGAGATGCCGATAAAGCCCAGCACCTGTTCGCCCAGAAAGGCAAAAAGGAACAGCAATGCTGCAGCGATCACCGTGGTCCGGATCGCAATCGCGCGACGCTGTGCCGGTGTCATGCCGGGTGTCAGCGCGATGAAGATCGGCGTCAGACCAATCGGGTCGATCACGACAAACATGGTCACGAAAGCGGAGATGAGAAATGCGGCGTCCATATGCCCAGCGTTAGGACCGCCGCACGCCAAGAGCAAGCCCTCAGAGTATCAAGAGCTCCTGATAAAGTGTCCCATCCTCATAGGCGGTCTGATCGACAAGGCGCAGCTCTGGCATTGATGTGGTGTTTTCAAACAGCCTGACACCGCCCCCCAACAGGATCGGAGCCCGCTTCAAGCGCAGCGCCGTGATCAGACCGGCCGACAAAAGCGATCCCGCCAGTTGCCCGCCCCCGCACAGGTAGATCGGACCGTCACAGTCGCGTCTCAGCTTTGCGACAGCCTCAACCGACCTGTCACGGATCACAGAGATTTCGGCGCTTTGCGGAAATTGCATGTGCTTGGAACAGACGACCGAGCGCATCATCGGATAGGGATTGGCACCGGCCGGCAGGCCGACGTTCAGCCCAAACTGGTAAGTTGCGGCACCCATCACCGCAACGGCGTAGGACGTCAGCCGCGCAAGATAGGCGTCCACGATGGGACCGGACTGTGGAAATCTGGAAATGTCTTCGTTGACACCACAGATATAGCCGTCGGCCGAAACCGCGACATCATAATAGAGGGGTTGCATAAGATACCCTTTGATCAAGGAAAGTCAGCCGCGAACACGCGGATTTTCAAGCGGATCGGTCGCTCACTTGATCACTGGCAGGGTCCTCCGAAGGTGCAGGCAGGATATCAGCGCGCCTCAGCCGCGTCCAGTTTTTCAGCCGCCGCTTCCCAAAGCGCTTCCGCCCGGTGTAGCCCTTCCATCACCTCGGCATATTTCTTGTTCCAGGTTTCCAGCTCCCCCTTGCGCGCTTTTTCATAAAGCGCCGGGTCGGCCAGTTTTTTGGCCAGTTGCGCACGCATGCCTTCGATCTTTTCGACCCGCGCCTCGCATTTGCGCACTTCGGATCGCAACGCCTGTATCGCATCGCGGCTGGGGCGGGCAGGGCGCGCGGGCTTGGCTTTTTGCGATTTGACAGGCTTGTCCGAGGTCAGAAGCATCGTGCGGTACGCGTCAAGATCATCCTCGTAGGGCGTGACGTTGCCGTCTTTGACCAACCACAAACGGTCGGCCACCATCGACAGCAAATGCATGTCATGGCTGACAAGGATCACCGCACCCGAATAGGCCGTCAGTGCCTCGACCAACGCTTCCCGGCTTTCGATATCAAGGTGGTTGGTCGGCTCATCAAGGATCAACAGATGCGGCGCATCGATGGTCGCCAAGAGCAGCGACAACCGCGCTTTTTGTCCACCCGACAATCGTCCCACCAACGTGTCCGCCTGATCCGCCATCAGTCCGAACCCGGCCAGCCGCGCCCGGTGCCGCGGTGGCATTTCGGCAGGGCGCACCCGCCGCAAATGGTCCAGCGGCGTTTCATCCACGTGCAATTCGTCGACCTGATGCTGCGCAAAGAACCCGATGCGCAGCTTGGAAGACCGGGTGATCCGCCCCGCCATCAACGGCAACCTGTCGGACAGCAATTTGGCCAGCGTGGATTTGCCCTGACCGTTCTTGCCCAAAAGCGCGATGCGGTCGTCCTGATCAATCCGCAGGTCCAGCTTGCGCAGCACCTCGGTATCGCCATACCCGGTCACGCCGTTTTCGACGCGAATGATCGGCGGGGACAGCTCGTCCGGTTGCGGAAAGCTGAACACCCGCTTGGCGATCTCTTCGGGGGCGGCGACCATGTCCATGCGTTCGATCATCTTGAGCCGCGATTGCGCCTGCTTGGCCTTGCTGGCCTTGGCGCGGAACCGGTCCACGAAAGACTGTAAATGCGCCACCCGCGCCGCCTGCTTCTTGGCCACCGCTGCGGCCTGCGCGCGCCGCTCCGCGCGTTGGCGGGCAAACTGATCGTAGGGGCCTTGGTAGAACGTGAGTTTGCGATCTTCGAGATGCAGAATCGCCCCCACCGCCCGGTTCAACAGACCCCGGTCGTGGCTGATGACGATCACGGTGTAGGGGTATTTCGCCAGATAGCTTTCCAGCCAAAGCGCGCCCTCGAGATCAAGATAGTTGGTCGGCTCGTCCAGCAGCAGCAAGTCCGGCTGCGCAAACAGAATGCCCGCAAGTGCCACGCGCATCCGCCAGCCGCCGGAAAAGGCCGAGCAGGGCATCTGCTGTTCCGCATCGTCAAACCCCAGACCCTTGAGGATCGACGCGGCGCGCGCTTCGGCGGACCACGCGTCAATATCGGCCAGCCGCGTCTGCACTTCGGCAATCCGGCCCGCATCCGTCGCGGTTTCGGCTTCGGCCATCAACGCCGCGCGTTCGGTATCCGCCGCAAGCACCGTATCCAGCAACGTGACCTCGGATCCCGGCACCTCCTGGCTGACACCGCCAACCCGCGCCCCGCGCGGCACGGAAATCGCGCCGCCCTCCAGCGACAGCTCGCCCCGGATCAATCGAAAGAGCGTCGTCTTGCCAGCCCCGTTCGGCCCGACCAGACCAACCTTGTGGCCATCCGGAATAACCGCTGACGCGCCTTCGAACAAAGGCCGTCCATCAACGGCATAGGTGATATCTTCAATTTTCAACATGACACGCCCATAGCAATGCAACTCTCAACAAACCAGCGTCCATATCTTCTCTGTTTCAAAAATACCTTGGGGGAGGCGCAAAGCGCCGGGGGCAAAGCCCCAAGTCCAACCTTTTCATTGGAAAACACCCATGCTAACGGGCGCGCAATCACATCAACCTAATGGAGCGACCCATGGCCCTCGAACGCACATTCTCGATCATCAAACCCGACGCAACCCGCCGCAACCTGACTGGCAAGATCAATGCCAAGTTCGAAGAGGCCGGTCTGCGCATTGTCGCGCAAAAGCGCATTCACCTGACCAAAGCGCAGGCAGGCCAGTTCTACGCCGTGCACGCGGAACGCCCGTTCTACGACGAGCTGTGCGAATTCATGGCGTCCGAGCCGGTTGTCGTTCAGGTGCTCGAAGGGGAAGGCGCGATTGCCAAGAACCGCGAAGTCATGGGCGCCACAAACCCGGCAGACGCAGCCCCCGGCACGATCCGCGCCGAATTTGCCGAATCCGTTGGCGAAAACTCGGTTCACGGCTCTGACGCGCCGGAAACAGCCGCAGAAGAAATCGCGTTTTTCTTTTCGGGTCTCGAACTGGTCGGCTAAGCCGCAACACGATCCAAACATGTAGGCCGGGCTTCAGCCCGGCCTATCTTTTTGTCCCGACGCCGATTTTATCCAGCATCCGTTCGATCCCGGCTGGTGCCGCATCCGACCGGCGCGCAACCTCGGCTTTCAACGCGTCGAACGACGTGCGCAGTGCTTTTTTCTCGTCACCCTTGCAATCGTTCCAAGGACGTCCCTGCAATCCCATATGCAGCACGTAGTACCCGATGAAATGCGGCCGGACACCGGTCATCAGCAACCGCCGGTAGGTCTCGTCGGCCCCCAAGCTCCGCACCTCTTCGGCTGAATGGATCCCGGCCCTGGCGCAGGCTTCATCCATCGTCGGTCCCAGGTTGCGGATAGAGGAGACAGGGTCGGACATCAGGCCGCCTTGGCCAGCCCCGCAGCAAAGCGGCACAAGCTGTGCAACGCCGCTTCAAAACGGTCATCCGACACAGTCATCGCAACCCGCAAATGTCCCGCCGCCGATGCGCCAAAACTCTCGCCCGGCATGACCGCAATGCGATGTGCGTCCAGTAGCGCATTGGCGAACGCCTCACCGGACAGGCCGGTCTGACGAATGTCCAGCATGACATACATCGCGCCCTGCGCCGGAATGGCGCGCACCACGTTTTGTCCGCCAAGAACACGTTCGGCAATCGCCCGTCTGCGCAGGAACGGTGCGGCGACCTGAACCTCAAGACCCGTGCCTGACTGCAATGCAAACAGGGCTGCGTCCTGGATGTAGCCGGGCACGCCGTAATTGGTGTTGGTGGCCAGGTCGATCATCGCGGCGATGGCGTCTTCCGGACCAATGACCCAGCCAATCCGACTGCCGGTCATCGCGTGGCTTTTGGACATTGACCCGATCACCAATGTGCGGTCCTGCATGTCGGGCAACGCCCTTGGCGACAGGTGCGCGCCGTCCCACACCTGCGTGTCATAGACCTCGTCCGAGATCAGCCACATGTCGCGCGCGCGCATCACCTCTGCAATCGTCTCAAGCGTGGTGCGGGGGTAAACCGCCCCGGTCGGATTGTTGGGCGTGTTGATCAGCAAAGACCTCGCACCAGAACACGCGGTCTCCAGCGCATCGTGTTCCGGCAGGAAGCCCACGTCGGCGCGCGTGGGCACCGGACGCGGCACCGCGCCAGCCGACCGCACCACGCCGGGGTAGGTGGCGTAATAGGGGTCAATAAACGCCGCCACATCGCCCGGTTCGCACACCGCCATATGTGCCGCAAAAAGCGCGGCCTGTCCGCCGGTTGTGATCAATAGGTTGTCGCGGCCTGTTGCAACGCCGCTTTGGGCGGTCACGCGTGCGGCCACTTCATCTCGCAACGCTTTGACACCCGGAACACTTGCATAGCCCGTATGCCCGCCCAGCGCGCTGTCATACATCGCGTTGAGGATCGACGGATCGGTCCGGATGTCATGTTCGCCGATGGTCAGTTCAATGACATCTTCACCCGCATCAACCATCGCGCGGGCGCGGTAAAACACGTCCCATCCGTCTGATCCGCCGCCGTTCAGGCCGGTGATCCGCTGTGATAATTCAGGCATGTGCTTCTCCGAACCGCTTGGCGCAGTCCTGCCAGAGACACGGGACCAAAGTCCAGATCAGTCGTTCAACGGGGGCAGGGCGGCCTGTGCTTTCTTGGTCAGGCCGCTGCGCACGATCCGGTAGCTTTCCCGCAACCGGTGGCGCAGTTCGTTTTCGTCTGTGCCCCAGGGCAATCGCACCCAGGAGCGGTGAAAATACGGGGCCTTTTCGCCGACACCAAGGTCGATCAGCAGCGCGGCGTCCTCGATACTGGGCGTTTTGACGGACACGCCATCATCGGCCATCCCGATACAGGCAAACATCTTGCCGCCCACTTTCCACGCGTCATGCCCGCCGCCCCACGGGTCGGACAGGTCGGCACCCGGGAAGGTGGCGCAGATGGCATTGACGATGGCGCGGGTCATGGTTGCAGAGTGCCACGCCGTGCGGGTTCAGTCTACACCGGGCGACTCGCCCATCAGGTAACGCGGTCCGGCCCCGCGCTGCGCGGCCCGGTCTTCGGAATTGTACAGCGCACAGGTGTCGAGCGACAGGCACCCGCAGCCGATACAGCCGTCCAGCCGGCTGCGCAGCGCCTGCATCTGTGCGATGCGCGCGTCCAGCACTTGGCGGAAGTCTTCGGAGAGCCGCGCCCAGTCCGATTTGGTTGGTGTGCGCTTGTCCGGCAGGCTGGCCAGTGCGGTGCGGATCTCGGCAATCGAAAACCCCAGCCCCTGTGCAATCATCACAAACGACAATCGCCGGATGTCAGAGCGCGCAAACTGCCGGGTACCGCCGGGGGACCGATCCGGTGTCACCAGCCCTTCGGATTCGTAGTACCGGATCGCCGACACGGCGAGGCCCGTCCGCGCCGCAATCTGCCCGATGCCAAGCCCCCGTGTGCGCAACGCTTTCATAACGCGCCATTCTTTCCGTTTGATCTAAAGCCCACTTCACATCGTAAGGTGATGCCATTGAAACGCAATGAAAAAAGGAACACTCCATGACGGCACGGCTTGAACACATCAACATCTCGGTCCCGGATGCGCGGGCCACGGCGGCAGTGCTGACGGGGTTGTTCGACTGGGAGATCCGGTGGGAAGGCGAAACGCCAAACAAGGGATATTCGGTACATGTCGGGTCCGGCGACAGCTACATCGCGCTGTATTCACCGGGGCATGACATGTTGGCCGGAGTACAGAAATACAAGCATTACCGGGGCCTGAACCATATCGGTTTGGTGGTGGATGATCTTGACGCCGCAGAAGCCACGGTGCGCGCGGCGGGCTACCTTCCGCATCTGCACGCCGATTACGAACCCGGTCGGCGGTTTTACTTCGACGGTCCGGACGGGATGGAATACGAACTTGTCAGCTACGACAGTTAGATCCGCATCCGTCTTGACCGGAGGCCCCGTCGCAGGCTATGCAAACGCCATGACCAAGATCGCAACACTCATTTGCTGCATTATCCGCTAATTCCACTGGCGGACCGGTCTTCTATTTTCATACCGAACTGAAGTTGATACGTCCGCCGCGACACTGGCCCGCGAGGACGATCCTATGACCATCCGCCTGACCAACACGGCGACCCGCAGCAAAGAGGTGTTTGAACCTCTCGATCCGGAAAATGTGCGGATGTATGTCTGCGGGCCGACCGTCTATGACCGCGCCCATATCGGCAATGCGCGGCCTGTGATCGTGTTCGACGTGCTCTTCCGCCTGCTGCGCCATGTCTACGGTGCGGATCGCGTGCGGTACGTGCGCAATTTCACCGATGTCGATGACAAGATCAACGCACGGGCGGCGGACAGCGGGCGCTCGATTGGCGACATCACCGACGAAACCATCGCCTGGTATCTTGAGGACATGCGCGACATCGGCGCGCTTGACCCCACCGACATGCCCCGCGCGACGCAGTATATCGACCAGATGGTCGCGTTTATCGAAGACCTGATCGCCAAGGGCCACGCTTATGAGGCCGAGGGCCATGTGCTCTTTGCCGTGGACTCGTGGAAGGAAGGCTATGGCAAGCTGTCGGGCCGGTCGGTGGATGACATGATCGCTGGCGCACGGGTCGAAGTGGCCCCGTACAAACGCAACCCGATGGATTTTGTTCTGTGGAAACCCTCAACAGACGACTTGCCCGGATGGGCCAGCCCATGGGGCCGCGGGCGTCCGGGCTGGCATATCGAATGCTCTGCCATGGCGCATGAATTGCTGGGCGAGGCGTTTGACATCCACGGCGGCGGCAACGACCTATTGTTCCCGCACCATGAAAACGAGATCGCGCAAAGCAAATGCGCAGGCCACGGCTTTGCGCGCTATTGGTTGCACAACGAGATGTTGCAGGTCGAAGGCAAGAAGATGTCCAAAAGCCTCGGCAATTTCTTCACCATTCGCGATCTGCTGGATCAGGGCGTTCCGGGCGAGGTGATCCGGTTCGTGTTCCTGTCGACGCATTATCGCAAGCCGATGGATTGGACCGAGAAGAAGCGGGAAGAGGCCGAAGCGACACTGCGCAAGTGGCGCGCGCTGACCGCTGAAACTGAACCGGGTGACGTGCCGGTGACGATCGTTGATGCGGTGTCGGATGATCTGAACACGGCAGGTGCGATTACGGAACTTCATCGTCTGGCGGCAGACGGCGACCTGCGGTCTTTGAAGGCCGGTGCTGGCCTGTTGGGTCTCTTGACCGACGATCTGGGGGGCTGGGACGCTTTGACCGTCGATCTGTCCGGACTGGCCGCGAAACTTGCGGGCTTGCGCGCCAAAGCGATGGAAACCAAGGACTTCAGTTCCGTGGACGCGATGAAGACCGCGCTGACAAAAGCAGGTGTTGAAGTGCGCATGTCCAAGGCAGGTGTCGAGCTTGTTCCTGCCTCGGGCTTTGACCCAAGCAAACTGGAGGGCGTGTGATGGCGCGACCGACGAACCATCTGGCCCGGCGGCACGCCGGGCCGCGCCCGACCCTCCCCCCGGGAGGGCGCATTGGCTATCAGCGCGCTCCGAACGAATATTATGAGCGTGACGCTGTCTCGTTCCGTTCGACCGACAGATGCGCCCACCCAGGCTCGGGCGCGGCCCTTTGCACGAAGGTCGACCGATGACAAAAACCCGCCTCTACCTCTACGACACCACCCTGCGCGACGGGCAACAAACCCAGGGCGTCCAATTCTCGACCCCCGAAAAGCACCGCATTGTCGAGGCGCTCGACGCGCTAGGCATTGATTATATCGAAGGCGGCTGGCCCGGTGCGAACCCCACGGACAGCGCTTTTTTCGAAGAGGTGGGCCAGACCCGCGCCACCGTGACCGCCTTTGGCATGACCAAGCGGGCGGGGCGCTCGGCCGAAAACGACGATGTGCTGGCCGCGGTGATGAACGCCAACACCCCTGCGGTGTGCCTTGTCGGCAAGACCCATGATTTCCACGTGACAGCCGCGCTTGGCATCACGCTGGACGAAAACGTCGAAAATATCCGCGCCTCTGTCGCCCATATCGTGGCGCAGGGCCGCGAGGCGCTTTTTGACGCCGAACACTTCTTTGACGGCTACAAGGCCAATCCGGCCTACACGCTCACCTGTGTCAAAGCCGCTTATGACGCAGGCGCGCGCTGGGTGGTGCTGTGCGACACCAATGGTGGTGCCTTGCCCACTGAAATCGGCGCGATCACCTCCGCCGTCATCGACGCGGGCATCCCGGGCGATCATCTGGGCATTCACACCCACAATGACACCGAAATGGCCGTGGCCGGAACGCTGGCCGCGGTGGATGCGGGCGCGCGCCAGGTACAAGGTACGCTGAACGGGTTGGGGGAACGCTGTGGCAATGCCAACCTGACGGCACTTATCCCGACGTTGCTGCTCAAGGAACCCTACGCCAGCACCTATGAAACCGGTGTGATGCAGGACGCGCTCGAAGGCATGACCCGCACCAGCCGGATGCTGGACGAGGTGCTGAACCGCGTGCCCTTCAAACAATCCGCCTATGTCGGCTCATCGGCCTTTGCCCATAAAGCAGGGCTGCACGCCAGTGCCATTCTGAAAGACCCGACGACCTACGAACATATTGACCCCAAAAGCGTTGGCAACCGCCGCATCATCCCGATGTCCAATCAGGCAGGCCAGTCCAATCTGCGCCGCCGTCTGGCCGAGGCCGGGATCGACGTGGCCGACAAGGACCCGGCGCTGGCGCGTATTCTGGACCGGATCAAGGCGCGCGAGGCCGAAGGCTATTCCTACGACACCGCGCAAGCCAGCTTTGAACTGCTGGCGCGCGAAGAACTGGGCCAGTTGCCGGATTTCTTCGAGGTCAAGCGCTACCGGGTGACGGTTGAACGGCGCAAAAACAAGTACAACAAGATGGTGTCGCTGTCCGAGGCGGTGGTCGTCGTCAAGGTGGATGGCGACAAGAAGCTGTCGGTCAGCGAATCCATGGATGAGCTTGGCAATGACCGGGGCCCGGTCAACGCGCTCTCCAAGGCGCTGGCCAAAGACCTTGGCCGGTATCAGGACATGATCGACGATATGCGTCTGGTCGATTTCAAGGTGCGCATCACCCAAGGCGGCACCGAAGCCGTGACGCGCGTGATCATCGACAGCGAAGACGGGTCGGGGCGCAGATGGGCCACCGTGGGGGTCAGCGCCAACATCATCGACGCGTCGTTCGAAGCCCTGCTTGACGCTGTGCGCTGGAAACTGATCCGGGACAGCGCCTGATGGATTGGGACGCGTTCTTTACCGTCCATAGCGACCTGCCGCGCGAAGGGCCGGGCGAACCGGCGGATGTGCACTGGGCGCTGGAGGTCGCTGGTCTGTCCGGGGCGGTGTCTGTGCTGGACGCGGGGTGCGGGCCGGGCGCGGACACCGTGACGCTGGCGCAGGCCTTGCCGGACGCGCAGATCACCGGGATCGAAAAACACGGCGGTTTCGTTGACGAGGCCCGAAGGCGTGTCGCCGAATTCGGCACGCGGGTGACCATCACCAAAGGGGATATGTCCACCCCGGGTGGGCCATATGATGTCATCTGGTGCGCAGGCGCGCTCTATTTTCTGGGGGTTACCGAAGGGCTGACCCTGTGGAAGAAGGCTTTGTCCGACACCGGAGCGGTCGCGTTTTCCGAACCGGTGCTGCTTGACGGGCCACGCCCCGAATCCGTGCGCGCCTTCTGGGACGAGTATCCCCAGATCACGGCCATCGAAGGGATCGAAAAACGCGTCCAAGACGCGGGCTATGTCATTGAAGGCGAACGGCTGATCATCGGATCACCGTGGCAGGCCTATTACGATCCCATGACAGCGCGCATTGAGGAATTGCGGGCGCAAAACCCATCTGCAGCGCTAATGGCAGCCTTGGACCTATGCGCCAAGGAGGCAGCCCAGTGGCGCGCTGCGCGCGACCATATCGCTTACGCGCTTCTGGTGGTGAGACCGGCATGAGCTTTGACGCGGATCTGACCGCCTGCGCGCAACTGGTCGAACGGGGCGATCCGGACCGGTTCGCGGCCACCATGGCTGCCCCGGTTGAGGCGCGAAAAACCCTGTTTCCGATCTATGCTTTCAATGTCGAAGTGTCCCGCGCGCCTTGGGTGACGCAGGAGCCGTTGATTGCGGAAATGCGCCTGCAATGGTGGACCGATGCGTTGGAAGAAATCGCGGCAGGTGGTCTGGTGCGGCGGCACGAAGTTGTGACATCGCTGGCGCATGCGCTGGATGCCGATGCGGCCCGGCATTTGCAAAAGGCTGTCACGGCCCGGCTTTGGGACACAACCCGCGATCCGTTCGAAGATCAGGACGCGTTCACAGCCTATCTTGAAAACACCGCCGCGTCGCTGTTGCTGGCCGGGGCGCAAGCGCTGAGCGGTCAATCGCCGGACCCGTTGGTGGATCTTGGATATGCGAGCGGGCTTGCGCAGTTTCTGCGCGCAGTGCCGGACCTTGAACGACAGGGCCGGATCCCGCTGGTCGATGGGCGCACAGATGCGCTGCGTGATCTGGCTGAAACCGGCCTTGCACGGCTGGCCAAGGCGCGGGCATCGCGAGGGCGCATCCTTGCGTCGGCCCGCCCGGTATGTCTGGCGGCGTGGCAGGCCGCGCCGATCCTGCGACAGGTGCGCGCCGATCCACGTCGGGTCGCAGACGGCACGCTGGGCACGTCTGACGCCGCCAAGAAAGCACGCCTGATGTGGCAGGCCGCAACGGGCCGGTGGTGAAAACGCGTCAGAACGCATAGCCGACCGAGCATCCAAGTCCGGTGGCGAGGATGTCCAGCGGGTCTGCGTGATCGTCGATCACCTCTTTCAAGACACCGATCCCGATGGCGGCGGCACATCCCGCCGCTTTGTTGTCCGTCTGGGTGGCAACAACATGTGACACTGCGGCACCGACAGCAAAATGCGCGGCTTTGTCGTAATGCTGGCAGCCAGCCAAACCAAGGACACAGGACAAAACAGCAAGGCGGAGGGCGATCATAAAAGGCACCGTTCTGGTGAAAGATGCCCACTTGATCTGCGGAAAATCTGAAAACGATCTTACCGATGCCCGGAAAAGCAGATCAAATTTTAGCTTTAGATCCGGTCGTCGCGGGGGCGCAACATCAGCCAGATCAGGGCACCGCCGGCCAACATCAGGAACGGCGCCATCGCCATGTTCACCGCGCTCCAGCCTTCCACGGGGGACCCGCCGGAGCAGTTGAGCAAACCGCCAGAGGCCAGCGACGCGATGGTCACACCACCAAAGACCAGCACGTCATTCATCCCCTGAACGCGGCCGCGCTCATGTGGTTCATGTGCCGCGGTCAGCATCGCGGTTGCGCCGATGAAGCCGAAATTCCAGCCAAATCCAAGCAGGATCAGCGCGATGTAAAAGTTGCCTAGCGTAACCCCTTGCAGCGCGACAGCACCGGCGGCGGCCAGAATGACCAGACCGGTCGCGACGATCTTTTCCACGCCGAAGCGCACGATCAGGTGACCGGTAAAGAAGGACGGCGCAAACATCGCCAGTACGTGCGCTGAAACGATGTCGGCGGCATTCCCGGCGGTAAAGCCACATCCCACAACCGCCAGCGGAGTCGAGGTCATGACAAGGTTCATCAAGGCGTAGGTCACCATCCCGCAAATAATCGCGACGGCGATCCGGGGCGTGGTCAACAGCTCCCACCGCGTGCGGCCTTTCGGGGTGTCTTCGGTCGGCGCGTCGGGCGTCGGAATATCAAGGAACCAGAACAAAAGGGACCCGATGATATTCAACACGATCACCGCGAGATACGTGCCAAGGAACGGTACCACATAGGCATCTGCCGTGGCCTTCACCAACTGCGGACCGATGATGGCCGCAGCCAGTCCTCCCGCCATCACATAAGAGATCGCCTTGGGTCGAAACGTGTCAGACGCCGTGTCCGCCGCTGCAAAGCGGTAAAACCCTTGCGCCGACATGTAGATGCCGGTCAGGAAACTGCCCAGCAGGAACACCGGGAAGGACGCGATGTAAAGCCCGTAGGCCCCGATCGCCCCGCCCAGCGCGCCGCCGATAGCGCCAACCACGAAACCGGCGCGCCGTCCGAATTTTTGCATGAACGCGGAAATCGGCGTCGCGGTGACCATGGATCCCAGAACGATCAGCGAAATCGGCAAAGTCGCAAAACAGATGTTGGACGCCAGCGACTGGCCCGCCAGCCCACCGACGGTGAACAGCATCGGCATCTGCGCCCCCAGAATGGCCTGCGCGCAGACAAGCACCATCACGTTGCGCTTGGCGCGGCTGTGATCGCGAGGGTCGTCTTGCGGGGCGTGGTCCAGAGTGCTCATGCGCTCAGCCGTAGGACCAAATCGCCGGTACCGCAAGTGGGGCGGCGCGCCCGTGGCGCTTTGCCTCGTGGTTGTGTAAGCCGACGGGAATGAAGGGATTTAGGGATTCTCACGTGCAAGCAAATGCACCGATTGTGATCCTGGGCGGTTCGGCAGAGGCCCGCGCGCTGGCGGCATCGCTGGGCGCACGCGCGCATCTGTGGTTGCCCGCGCGGGATCGGGTGACCGGTGCGTCAGCGTCCGGGCTTGCCGATTTTGCCGACCCGCTCGAAGGGGCGGGCGCGTTGATCGCCGCGCCGCATCCTTGCGATGTGGCAACGCTGTCTCTCGCGGCGCACCTGTCCCGGTCGATGGACGTCCCGCATCTCAACCTGATCCGTCCGGCATGGCGGGCAGGGCGGCGCGACCGCTGGATCGCGGTGCGCGACGTTCGGGACGCCGCCGCCCAAATCCCGCCCGGTGCGCGGGTGCTGGTCACGCTGGGGCGTCCCGCGTTGTCCGAATTGGCGGCATTGCGCCATGCCCATGCGCTGGTCCGGCAATTGACCCGGCACCGCTCCACTTTCCCGCTGCGTCACGGACGCTTCCTTCACGGTACTCCGCCGTTCACCGTGACGTCCGAAGTTGCGCTGATGCGCAGGAACCGGATTGACGCGGTGCTGACCCGCAATGCAGGAGGCTCTGGCGGATGGCCAAAGATTGCCGCCGCGCGAACGCTGGGGATCCCTGTCTACATGGTGGCACGCCCCAAACCGCTTGGAGGCGCGATCGTGCACAGCGTTGAAGACGCACTGTATTGGCTGGAAAGGCGCGTATGGTCGGACGTCTGATCACGACGGACGCCTGCGTCGCCGAGGGCGCGGCATGGCTTGTGGCGCAAGAGCCGCGCTTTGCCTATGCGCTCGACCAAACCGGGCCGTTGCCGCTGCGCCTGCGTCCGGACGGCTTTGCCCAATTGCTCAGCGCCATTGTCAGCCAACAGGTTAGCGTGGCGTCCGCACGGGCCATCTGGGCCAAGCTGGAGGCGGCAGACGCGGTCACGCCAGAGCGCGTTCTGGCACTGGATCAAGAGGCCCTGCGGGCACTTGGGCTCAGCCGTCAGAAAGCCCGCTATGCGGTGGCGCTGGCCGAGGCTGGCATTGATTTCGACGCGCTGCGCACAACCCCGACCGACGACGTGGTCAAAACCCTGACGGCGGTCACGGGCATCGGCGTCTGGACCGCCGAGATCTACGCGATGTTCTCACTCGGGCGCGCCGATGTCTTTGCGCCGGGCGATCTGGCCCTGCAGGAAAGCGCGCGAATGCTGTTCGATCTGCCCGACCGCCCCAAGGACAAGGCGCTGCGACAGATGGCCGAAGCCTGGAGCCCGTGGAGATCGGTTGCGGCGCGCGCGCTCTGGGCCTACTACCACGTGGCAAAAGACCGAGAGGGGATCGCATGACACGTGTATTGACCGCAGGCCGCAAAGAGCCCGTTTCCGGGGAAACACGCTCTGCCGTGGTGTTCCTGCATGGCTACGGGGCAAACGGTGCCGATTTGCTGGGTCTGGCTGATCCGCTGGGCGAACACCTGCCGGACACGCTGTTCGTGGCCCCCGATGCGCCGGAAGCCTGCGCCGGTGCGCCCATGGGTTTTCAGTGGTTCCCGATCCCGTGGATTGATGGGTCGTCGGAAGAGGAATCCATGGCCGGTATGGGCCGCGCGGTTGAAGACCTGAACGCCTTTCTGGACGCGCTGATGGTCGATGAAGACCTGTTGCCGGAGCAGGTGGTCCTGTTCGGGTTCAGTCAGGGCACCATGATGGCGCTGCACGTGGCTCCGCGCCGCGAAGACCCGATTGCGGGTCTGGTCGGGTTTTCCGGTCGGTTGCTTGCGCCCGAATTGCTGGCCGACGAAGTTGTCAGCCGCTTTCCGATCCTGCTGGTGCATGGTGATCAGGACGATGTGGTCCCGGTCCAATCCTTGCCCGCCGCCGCCGAAGCGCTGCAAGAGGCCGGATGGGAAGATGTGTTTGCCCATATCATGAAGGGCACCGCGCATGGCATCGCGCCGGATGGATTGTCCGTCGCGCTGGCGTTCATGCGGGACAAGTGCAGCCTGTAAACTGCTCCCTGCGGATCATCCCATATCGACCAGCGCCAGAAACTCGGGATGCTGGTCGATAAAGGACCGGTAATGTTGCGGAAACGCCTGTTCGAACTCGGCCAGATGCTGATGGCATTGCGCTGTGCGGCCCAGCCGTCGGCTTAACCAGATACAGCGCATCAGCGGGCGGGGTTCCTCTGGCAGCAGACGGCGTTTCATCTGAAAGCCCCAATAGGTCGCCTCCAAATCGCGCTTGTCCGTGCTCAGCTTGATATAAAGATCAAGCAGCCGCGCTTTGTGCGACTTGGGGGCCGTGTCCAACGCGGCTGTCACCTCGGACCGCAAATCCCGCGCCGAGATGTCGAAAAAAGTCTGCCGTTGCATCACATCGTCCACCAGCTTGAAATAGGCGGTCCGATAGGCGTCAAACGAATACCGCGCAGCCCGCTGGGCGCTGGCCGCGCTGTAGGCCGGCTGATTGCGGTACACTCTGAGAATGGCCTGCGCGATCCCGTCGATATCTCCGGGTGTGACCAGTTCCCCTGTCTTGCCCGGGTCGATCAGTTCACGCGGGCCGTAATCGACGTCAAAACTCACAACGGGGCAGGCATGGGTCATCGATTCCAGCAACGACAACCCAAACCCTTCCGACAGGGTCGGGGCCAGCGACAGGCAAGAGGCCGCGAACACGTCGCCCGGTTCTGGCGTATGGCCCATCAGAAACACCCTGTCCGCGCAGTCATGGTGATGGATCAACTGTTCCAAACGGGCCTGATCCGGTCCGGTGCCATAGATCAGGTAATTGCACTCCGGGATCAGATGCATGATGCGCGTGAACGCCTCGATGCACTGATGGATCGGTTTATCCGCCAGTCTCAGTCGCGACACCGTACAGATGTGGCGCCTCGGTTGTACGTTCGGCGGTGGCATGTCGGCGTAATGCGGAATGACATCCACGCGGCAGGCCGGGGCCATGTCCATTTCCAGCCGCGCCTTGTGGGCCTGCGTGGCCGTCACGATTCGATCACCCTGAAAATGCTCGATCATGTAGCGGGACCGCCGCAGCACGCGCCCGTCGGGCGCACGATGATTGGCATGCAGAAACAGCACTTTCCGGGCGGTGATGTGCTGCGCCAGATAGACCGAGGTGATCCCGTCCACAAACACCAGACACTCCTCTGGAAAAGCCTGAGCCACCAGATTCTTTTGCAGCGTATGTTCGTTAAAGTAGCGCTGCCCGGTAACGGCGCTGTCGGCAAAGCGGAACGCCCGGTGTTCCATCCGCATCTCGCAGACGGCGGCCCCCTCCACGTAAAATGACTTGTGCACCATCCCGTCGCCAAACCGCGCGACCCCTTCGATCAGGTCATCGTTCAGGTATTTCAGACGCACATCCCGGTCCGCGTCGGAAAATATCTGCCGGATCGTCAGCACACCGGCAGCCGTGTCTTCCAGCGTGTCGCGCATCACCATGTCGTCGCCACGATAGTAGGAAATCCGCTGTTTCTTGCCCCCTTTCGCCATTTGCTGATCCCACTCTGGAACCGACGCCTCTGCGCCATCCGCCACATCACCCCCCGCAGGCAGGCAAAATTCGAACAGCGAGTGATGCGTGATGCGCTGATCCAGCACCCCGTCAGCCTGCAATTGCGCAAAGGCAATCTTGCAGGCCACGCTATGCTCCAGCGTGAGCAGGACAACCCGGGTCGCGTCGCGGGTGGCAAACAGGTTCATGCGACGGAAAATGGCGTTGATCTTGCCACCCCCGACGCTGGTTCCAAGCCGGGGCAGCATGCAAACGATGGTCGCTGGAGACGAAGCCGTCATAACCCGCGCAGATCCTTTTCAAGCATCGCAAGACCAGTCTGAACCGGCCACAGATCAAGAACAACCGAAAGATGTGCCCGTATAATACGGCGCGCGGATGTGACGGTGCAAACCGAGTCAGCCCGAGGCATGTCCTCGCCAGATCCAGCCACCGCCCAGAATGCGGGTGCTGTCGGTGTCATAGAACACGCAGGCCTGTCCCGGGCTCACGCCTTCTTCGGGTGTCAGCAATTCGACATGCGCTTCGGTGTCCGAAATCGGGCGGATGATCGCCTCGCGCGGGGGACGGGTGGACCGCACCTTCACCGCGACATGCCATTCGTCCCGGCTTGTGAACGGATCATCACCCAGCCAGTTGATCTCGCGCACCGGAATGATGCGGGTCGACAGCATCTCTTTAGGGCCGACGATGACCTGTTTGGCGTCCACATCCAGCTTCACAACATAAAGCGGCTCGCTCAGTCCACCGATTCCCAAACCGCGCCGCTGACCAATCGTGTAGTGGATAACACCGTCATGTGTGCCCAGCACCCGACCGTCCGCGTGAACGATCTCACCCGGTTCCGCCGCACCGGGGCGCAGCTTTTCGATGACGCTTGCGTAATTGCCGTTCGGCACAAAACAGATGTCCTGGCTGTCCGGTTTGTCGGCAACCTGCAGGTTATACCGCGCCGCCAGTTCCCGGGTCGCGTCCTTGGACGGCAGGTGGCCCAAGGGAAACCGCAGATAGTCAAGCTGTTCCGGGGTTGTCGAAAACAGGAAATAGCTTTGATCGCGGTTCGCATCTTCGGCGCTGTGCAATTCGGGACCGGCCGGACCCATCTTGCGCTGGATATAGTGGCCCGTGGCCATGCAGTCGGCCTCAAGGTCTTTCGCTGTCTCCAGCAGGTCCTTGAACTTCACCCGCTCATTGCAGCGGATACAAGGCACAGGGGTTGCCCCCGCCAGATAGCTGTCGGCAAATTCGTCGATCACCGCATCCTTGAAGATGTTCTCGTAATCCAGCACGTAATGCGGAAACCCCATATCCTCGGCCACACGCCGCGCATCATGGATGTCGATCCCGGCACAACACGCGCCTTTCTTGGCCAGCGCCGCACCATGATCATAAAGCTGGAGCGTGACGCCAACCACGTCATAGCCTTCTTCGGCCAGTTGCGCGGCCACAACCGAACTGTCCACGCCACCGGACATCGCGACCACGACACGGGTCTCGGACGGGGGCTTGGCAAAGCCAAGCGAGTTTAGCTTTGGCGCATCAAGGGCCATGACAATCTCCGCGGGAAGGGTGTTTGCGCAAAATATAGGTAAATCCGACATACTCTCAACCCTTGGCTTCACGTGGCATTAAGGCTGATGGGGCAAATCTGCCGATCAATGAGGAAAGGGGCTAGGGAAAGGTCGATTTATGTATCTCAAACGGTCAAACGGGCCGCGCACGGTCACATTGGCGGATGGGTCCATCCTGACGCATGCGGATTTGCCACCCCCCAACACTTATCGCTGGGTGGCGTCCCGCAAGGCGATTGTCGTGGACGCGGTTGTTCATAACCTGATTTCGAAAAAAGAAGCCCTGGCGCGCTATGAACTGAGCGAGGAGGAGCTGGAGGGATGGATTTCGGCCTCCGAACGGCACGGCAAAGATGCCCTGAAAGCAACCGCAGTACAGCGCTTCCGATAGAAAAACAATCTAAGGTTGTAATTTTGGTTTTGTGGCGCTAACGTCAGGTTAACCTTTTCTGATCAGTGTCCCATTTGCCGGACGCTGACATAGCGGAGAAACCTGATGCGCGTGCTCTTGGTCGAAGACGACCCGACAACTTCAAAAAGCATCGAACTGATGTTGGGCAACGCCAATCTGAACGTCTATTCCACCGATCTCGGGGAAGAAGGCATCGATTTGGCCAAGCTTTATGATTACGATTTGATCCTTCTGGATCTCAACCTGCCGGATATGAACGGATTTGACGTCCTGCGCCAATTGCGCCTCGCGCGGATCGAAACGCCGATCCTCATCCTTTCGGGCAATGATGCCAGCGAAGACAAGATCAAGGGGTTCGGCTTTGGCGCCGATGATTACCTGACCAAACCGTTCCACCGCGAAGAACTGGTCGCCCGCATCCACGCGATTATCCGGCGGTCCAAGGGGCATTCGCAATCCATCATCCGCACCGGCAAGGTCGAGGTGAATCTGGATGCCAAGACGGTGCAGGTTGACGGCAATCCCGTGCACCTGACCGGTAAGGAATACCAGATGCTGGAACTGCTCAGCCTGCGCAAGGGCACAACCCTGACCAAGGAAATGTTCCTCAACCATCTTTATGGCGGGATGGATGAACCGGAACTCAAGATCATTGACGTGTTCATCTGCAAATTGCGCAAGAAACTGGCCGAAGCCACTGGCAACGGCAGCAATATCGAAACCGTCTGGGGGCGGGGATACGTGCTGCGCGATCCCGAAACGGTCGATCCGGCGAAAATCGCCATCAGTGCGTGATCGGCAAGGTCAGCTCAGCGTCAGACACAGATGCGGCACAGACCCGTCGCATCGGCGCAATCGCTGATTTCGGCCCGGTTGCCGGTTTCAAATCTGGACGCTGGCGAACACCGGCCCTATCACTCTGTTCCAGAGCACGGACCAGGGGGGCACATGGCGAACCAAGACACGTCGGTCGATGCATTGACCAAGGCCGAGGCCGCCGCCGAACTTGAACGGCTGGCCACGATTCTGGTGCAGGCCAACACCGCGTACCACACCGACGATGCGCCCGATCTGTCGGATGCCGAGTACGATGCGCTCAAGCGCCGCAACGCCGCCATCGAAGCCCGCTTTCCTGATCTCAAGCGCGCCGACAGCCCCAGTGACCAGGTGGGCGCGGCCCCGGCTGAAGGCTTCACCAAGGTGCGCCACGAGGTCCGGATGATGTCGCTGTCAAACGCGTTTGACGACGATGACATCACCAGCTTTGACCAAAGCATCCGCCGCTATCTGGGCCTTAGCGCCACCGACCCTTTGACCTACACCGCCGAGCCCAAGATCGACGGTCTGTCCCTGTCCTTGCGCTATGAAAACGGCACGCTTGTGCAAGCGGCCACGCGGGGGGACGGTCAGGTGGGGGAAAACGTCACCGCCAATGCGCGCACCATCGCCGATATCCCCACAACTCTGACCGGCGTGCCGGACGTGCTCGAAATTCGCGGCGAAGTGTATATGAGCCACGCGGATTTCGCCGATCTCAACGCCCGGCAGGCCGCCACTGGTGGCAAAGCCTTTGCCAACCCGCGCAATGCCGCCGCCGGGTCGCTCAGGCAGCTTGATCCGGAAATCACCAAATCCCGGCCCCTGCGCTTTTTCGCCTATTCCTGGGGCGCGCTCAGCGACTCGCTGGCCGACACGCAAACCGACGCCATCGCCCGCATGGCGCAGCTTGGGTTTCAAACCAATCCCCTGACACAGACCTGCGGTGGCCCGGCCGATATGCTGGCCCATTACCGCAGGATCGAGGCACAGCGCGCGACGCTGGGCTATGACATTGATGGCGTGGTCTACAAGGTGGATGATCTGGGCTATCAGGACCGGCTGGGGTTCCGCTCCACCACGCCGCGTTGGGCCATCGCGCATAAATTCCCTGCGGAATTGGCGTGGACGCGGTTGGAAGCCATCGACATCCAGGTCGGGCGCACCGGCGCGCTCAGCCCTGTGGCGCGCCTGACACCGGTCACGGTGGGCGGCGTTGTCGTGTCCAACGCGACGCTGCACAACGAAGACTACATCGCCGGGCGCGACGCCAATGGCGCACCGATCCGCGATGGCAAGGACATCCGCGAAGGCGATTGGGTGCAGGTCTACCGCGCCGGGGACGTGATCCCCAAGGTGGCCGATGTCGACCTGGCAAAACGCCCGGGCGACGCCACACCCTACCGGTTCCCCCACACCTGTCCCGAATGCGGATCAGAGGCCATCCGAGAGGAAGGCGACGCCGTCCGCCGGTGCAGTGGTGGGTTGATCTGTCCCGCGCAAGCGGTTGAAAAGCTGAAACATTTCGTCTCACGCGGGGCGTTCGATATCGAAGGTCTGGGGGCCAAGCAGGTCGAACAATTCTACAGCGACGGCTGGATCAGGGAACCCGCCGATATCTTCACCCTGAAAGACCGGTTCGGCACCGGTCTGCAACAACTGAAAAACCGCGAAGGCTGGGGTGAAAAATCCGCGCAGAACCTGTTCGACGCCATCGACGAAAAACGCATCATCCCGCTAGGGCGCTTGCTGTTTGCCCTGGGCCTGCGCCATGTCGGCGAAGTGGCTGCAAACGATCTGGCCCGCCATTACGGAAGCTGGGCCGCGCTGGCAGACGCGGTGGACATCGCCAAGCCCGCTGCCGAAGCCTATTTGGCCGCCGAACGCGCGGTTGAGGACGAACGCCGCGCCGCAGATCAGGACGGGCGTCGCGCCAACCTGACCGCAACCCGCAAGGCGCATTGGCAGGACGTGCCCACACCGGTCCGTGCGGCGTGGGACGATCTGACGGGCATTGACGGCATCGGGGCCACTGTCGCCGTGTCGCTTCTGACCAGCTTTGCCCAAGAGGCAGAGCGCGCGTCGATCGACCGGCTGATCACTCAGCTGACCGTTGAGGACGCAGAGCGCCCGCAAACCGATGGCAACCCGGTGGCCGGCAAAACGGTGGTCTTTACCGGCGCGCTGGAACGCATGACCCGCGCCGAAGCCAAGGCGCGGGCCGAGGCGTTGGGGGCCAAGGTGTCCGGATCGGTGTCGTCGAAAACCGATTTGCTGGTGGCCGGGCCGGGGGCCGGATCCAAAGAAACCAAGGCGCGTGATCTCGGGGTCGACATCATCGACGAAGATGGCTGGTTCGATCTGATCGAGGGCGCATGAGCACGGGCCGACCCGAAATCCTGTTCCCGCTCTTCGGCGCGTTGAGCGGGCTGAAAGGGATCGGCCCGAAAACCGCCGTGACACTGGCCCAGATCGGCATCGAAGCGCCGCGCGACGTGTTGTACACCCTGCCGCATTCGGTGGTGGACCGTCGCCTGCGCGACACGGTGCAGGGGGCCGAACTTCCCGGCATCCTCACGGTCGAGGTCGAGATCGGACAGCATCGGCCTGCCCGCACCAAGGGCGGAGCCTACCGCGTGATGGTCGAAGATGCGCAGACCGCGTTCCAGATCGTGTTTTTCCACGCGCGCGGCGACTACGTGTCAAAACTGTTGCCGTTCGGCGCGCGCCGGATTGTCTCGGGCAAGGTCGAGTTCTTCGACGGCATGGCCCAGATGGTGCATCCCGATCACGTCTTGCTGCCCGACGAAGCCGAGACCCTGCCGGAATTCGAACCGGTGTACCCGCTGACCGCCGGTGTGACGCAAAAAACAATGGTCAAGGCCGCCACGGATGCGCTGTCCCGCGCGCCGGATCTGGCGGAATGGGCAGATCTGGAGCTGGTCAAACGCGAAGGCTGGCCAAGCTGGCGCGCCGCCTTGTCCGAAGCCCACGCACCGCAGGGCCTGAGGGCGTTGTCTCTCGACAGTCCGGCCAAGCGCAGGCTGGCTTACGACGAATTGCTGGCGCATCAGCTGACATTGGCCCTGGCCCGTGCGCAAAAACGCGCCAAACCGGGGATCGCAAGCCCCGGCAACGGGCGGCTCAGACGCAAGGTGCTTGCGGCCCTGTCGTACAAACCGACACAGGCGCAGATGCGCTCCATCGACGAAATCACCGATGACATGGCCGATGCGCGGCGCATGAACCGGCTGCTGCAGGGCGATGTGGGCTCGGGCAAAACGCTCGTGGCTTTCATGGCGCTGCTCACGGCGGTGGAAGCCGGTGGGCAGGGGGTGATGATGGCCCCCACGGAAATCCTCGCCCGTCAGCATCTCGAAGGACTGCAACCGCTGGCCGAAGACGCGGGCGTCGTGCTCGAACTGTTGACCGGGCGCGACAAGGGCTCTGAACGCAAGGCCAAGCTGGCGGCCTTGGCCCGGGGCGATATCCAGATCCTCGTCGGCACCCATGCGGTGTTCCAGAAAGACGTTGAATTCAGCGATCTTCGTCTGGCCATCATCGACGAACAGCACCGGTTCGGTGTGCGCCAACGTCTGGAACTGGGGCGCAAGGGATTGGCCGTGGATGTGCTGGTGATGACCGCCACCCCGATCCCGCGCTCCTTGGCCTTGGCGCAGTATGGCGACATGGACGTGTCGGTGCTCGATGAAAAACCGCCCGGACGGACCCCGGTCAAAACCGCGCTTCTGTCCAATGAGAACATGGATGTCGTGGTCGACCGGTTGCGGCAGGCGGTGGCCGAAGGGCGGCAGGCCTACTGGGTCTGTCCGCTGGTCGAGGAAAGCGAGGTGCTCGACCTGACCGCAGCCGAAGACCGGTTCAAGCGCTTGCGGGCGGCACTGGGGGACGACGTGGTCGGGCTGGTGCATGGTCAGATGCCCCATGCCGAAAAAGACGCCGCAATGGCGCGGTTCGTGGCTGGCAAGACTGGCGTTCTGGTGTCCACCACGGTGATCGAAGTGGGCGTCAATGTGCCCAACGCGTCGATCATGGTGATCGAACGGGCGGAAACCTTTGGTCTTGCGCAACTGCACCAGTTGCGGGGGCGGGTCGGGCGCGGTTCTGCCGCCTCGACCTGTTTGTTGCTCTACCAGCCGCCCTTGAACGAAACCGGCCTGAAACGGCTGACCACTTTGCGCGAAACCGAAGACGGGTTCCGCATTTCCGAAGTGGATCTGGAAATGCGCGGCGCGGGCGATGTTCTGGGCACGGCGCAATCCGGCCTGCCTCGGTTCCGCATTGCCGATCTGGAACGTCAAGCCAGCCTGATGGCGATTGCGCAGGATGATGCGCGCAAGCTCTTGCAGGACGATCCAACGTTGAAATCCGACCGCGGACAGGCCGCGCGCGTGTTGCTGTACCTGATGAAACAGGATCAGGCGATTCAGCTGATTTCGGTGGGTTAACCGCTTTTGTTCTCAAATGTTCTCAAAAAGTTCTTTACTTGATCCGCTCAATATGAGAACAAAGAAGCAACAAGGAGGACATCACAATGATGCAGCGGATCAAAACATCGTTTCACGCAGCCAAAGCCCAGACCAACACTGCGCTTGTTTCGGATGCGCTTGGCGCGATGTCACTGATCGTCATGCTGTTCGCAGCGCTGCATCTGCCTGTTCTGGTCTGATCTGTTATTTTTCTGCCTGCGTGGTTCCTGCCCAAAAGCGATCGCATCTCTGTCCCAACTCTGATGCACCTGTCCCAATGAAGGTTGCTTGCCTTCACACGCTTTGACGGCCCCAACGAACACGCGACTTTCCCGCCGCCTTTGATTTTTCAAAGTGCGGCGGTTTTTTTATCGTTTGATAAAAAATGTGGGGGTGCCGTTACGCGCTTTGCGTTTCGGCCAATTGGGCAACCGCTTCGGACGCCGCATCCAGCGTCAACAGGATTGATGCGTGGCGGTTCTTGTACGACACCGCCGGGCGCAGCACCTCAAGCCCGTCAAACGGGGCCTGCGGGGCAGGGCCGTCTTCTTTCAGCATCGCGCGCAATTCGTCGCGCGCCTGCGTGATCTGGTCGGGTGTGCATCCCAGAATGGCCCTACCGACAACAGACGCGGCCGCCTGACCCAAGGCACAGGCTTTGACGTCCTGTCCAAACCCGCTCACCACGCCGTCGTCCAGCGACAGGTCCACCGTCACCGTTGACCCGCACAGCGGCGAGCGTTTCTTGACCGTCATCGCAGGCGCATCCAGCCGTGCGTGGTGCGGAATGTCTGCGGCCAGTTCAAGAATGCGGGCCGAGTAGAGTTTGATCAGATCGGTGTCGCCGGACATGGCTTTCCCTTTCGCTGCGTCCCTCATAGATAGGGGACCAAACGGCGGATGCAAAAAGGTTTTTCCAATGACGTTTGATCCTGCAACTTTGGTCTATAACGAAGCGGGTCTGATCCCGGCAATTGCACAAGACGCCGCGACCGGGGACGTGCTGATGATGGCATGGATGAATGCCGAAGCCGTGGCCCGCACGTTAGAGACCGGGCGTGTGACCTACTGGTCGCGGTCGCGGCAGGCGTTCTGGATCAAGGGCGAAACGTCAGGCCACACGCAGGACCTGGTTGCATTCCGCGTGGATTGCGACCGGGATTGCCTTCTGGTCACCGTGCGGCAAACCGGTCCGGCCTGCCATACAAACCGGCGGTCGTGTTTTTACACCGAAGTGCAGGATGGGGCCGAAGTCGAGATCATGGCGCCGATGGAGGCGTGATGTCTGGCGCACTGTTCCGGGATACCTCTTGCAACAAGAAAATCTAAAGCCCCACAAGCCTGCGGATGTCGTCTGGCGATGCCCCTTCGGCGCGGTAGGTGGCGATGGCCCGTGCGTCGTCGCGTTTGGCAAGGCGTTTGCCAGTGTCGTCGCGGATCAGGCGATGGTGGTGGTAGATCGGCGTCGGCAAACCCAGCAAAACCTGTAAAACCACGTGGATGGGCGTTGCCGGGGCAAGGTCCGCGCCGCGAACCACATCCGTGATGCCCTGGGCCGCGTCATCCACGACAACGCTCAGGTGATAGGCCGCCATACCGGTGTCCCGCCGCGCGAGCACCACGTCGCCAATCTCGGTGCGCAGGTGGTGCTCTGTGATCGGTTGGGTTGGCACAACGCCCGTTTCAACATAGTCCGGCATCCGGTCAAGCCGCGTCACCGCCGCCGCCATGTCCAGCCGCAGCGCATCCGTTTCGGTCCGGTCCTGCCAACGCCGGTGGCGGCACGTGCCGGGATAAATCACCCCATCGGGCCCATGAAGCGGCGCGCCTTCCTGCGGCGCCGAGGCCGCGCGCCGGATATCCCCGCGCGTGCAGGCGCAGGGGAACACCAGCCCCATCTGCGCCAGCCGGGCCAACGCGGCGTCATAGGCATTGGCATTCTGCGACTGGCGCAGCACCGGCTCTTCCCAGGACAGGCCCAGCCATTGCAAATCGTCATAGATCTGCTGCTCGAACGCAGGAGTGCTGCGCGCCGTGTCGGTGTCTTCTATGCGCAACAGGAACCGCCCACCAGCCTTCTGTGCCAGATCAAAGGCCAGAAGCGCCGAATACGCGTGGCCAAGATGCAGCGGCCCGGTTGGGCTTGGTGCAAAGCGCGTGGTAAAAGTCACGTTTTCTGAAGGATATAGATGACAGAGTTCAATTTAAGCTTTGGGAAGTGATCGCCGTAGTCGCGACGGATCTGCAGCGCCCGGCCGTCGGACACAAGCGCCTGCACCCGCGCCTCGAAGGCGGGGTCTTCCAACGTGTGGTCGTTGAACGAAAAACAGATCAACGCGTTCGGGGCCAGCGCGTCGAACAGCGTGTCCAAAACGGAGAGCGGCGCAGCCCCGGCACCGATCACACCCACGGCGGCAATCGCGGCATAGTCCCCGCCGTTATGAACCGGAGCGTCGGCCGCGATCTGTGCAAGCGTTGTGTAGACGTCCTTGGCCCGGGCGTGTTCAAGCATCTCGGCTGACAAATCGACCCCGTCGATCTGCGTGAACCCGGCCCGCCGCAGCGCCTGACCAAACAATCCGGTGCCACATCCGAAATCCAGCACCGGTGCGGATTTGTCCGGCATCACCGCCGCCAGCGCCTGCGCCGCGCGGCCCGGTGTGGCATAGCCGCTTTCGGCCACCTCGGCCTCATAGCTGTCCGACCAATCGTCATACAGCGCGCGCGTCGCCTCTGCGCCTTTGACGTCATACACCTTGTCGAGAAATGATCCGCTCATAGGCAAATCATAGTCATTCTGCGGCAGGGGCGTCCAGCGATTGTGCGTCCAGCCAGGCCGACCACGCGGCCTTGGCGCGGTCGGTATAGGCTTTGTACCGATCCTTGCGGCCGCGCCGTCCACCTTTCAGGCCCTCGACCGGTCGGAAGAGGCCGAAATTGACGTTCATCGGCTGAAAGGTCTTGGCCTCGGCCCCGCCCGTGATGTGGTGGATCAACGCGCCATGGGCGCTGTCTTGCGGCACGGTCGGCAAAGTGACCCCGCTGATTTCAGCCGCCGCCATGCGCCCGGCCAACAATCCCATCGCGGCGGATTCGACGTAACCTTCCACACCCGTCACCTGACCGGCAAAGCGGATATTCGGCCGCGATTTAAGCCGCATCTGGTGATCCAGAAGCGTTGGACTGTTCAGAAACGTGTTGCGGTGGATGCCGCCAAGACGCGCAAAACTTGCGTTTTCCAAACCCGGGATCATCTTGAAAACAGTGGCTTGCGCGCCGTACTTCATCTTTGTCTGGAACCCGACAATATTATAAAGCGTGCCCAAAGCATTGTCGCGGCGCAGCTGCACCACGGCCCAGGGTTTGACATCCGGCTGGTGCGGATTGGTCAGGCCCACGGGCTTCATCGGACCGTGCCGCAATGTCTCGCGCCCGCGCTCTGACATCACCTCGATCGGCAGGCAGCCGTCGAAATAGCCTGCGGTTTCGCCTTCGTGGAATTCGGTTTTGTCGGCGGCCAGCAGCGCGTCGATAAACGCCTCGTACTGCGCCTTGTCCATCGGGCAGTTGATATAGGCGCGCTGTTCTTCCTCGGTGTCGCCCTTGTCATAGCGCGATTGCAGCCAGGCTTTCGACATATCAATGCTGTCCGCATAGACGATAGGCGCAATCGCGTCGAAAAAGGCCAGCCGGTCAGTGCCGGTTTCCTTTTGGATCGCATCGCCCAAAGCAGCGCTGGTCAGTGGCCCGGTGGCGATGATCCAATGGCCCTCATCGGGCAGATCGGTGATCTCTTCATGGCTGACCGACACGTTCGGATGCGCGTGCAGCCGCCGGGTGATCTCGGCGCTGAAGGCATCGCGGTCCACGGCCAACGCGCCGCCAGCGGGCAGGCGGTGTTGGTGCGCGGTGTCGATGATCACGCCTCCGGCCTGACGCATTTCCCAGTGCAGCAAGCCCACGGCGTTTTGTTCGTCATCGTCCGACCGGAACGAATTGGAACAGACCATCTCTCCCAGATCGCCGGTCTTGTGGGCAAAGGTTTCGACCTTGGGGCGCATCTCGTGGATGACCACCTTGATGTCGCGATGGGCCGCCTGCCAGGCCGCTTCGGACCCGGCCATGCCGCCGCCAATGATGTGAAGTTCATGTGTCATGCCGCGCATGTAATGCCGCGCCATCGGTTTGTCACGTCACTGATCCGGCGGAACCAGCCCAAGACCGCGCAGATAAACGCCGATCCCGGTCTCAAGCAGGTCTTCCGGCGGAAACGGAGACGTGGTGCCGGGGGAATTGCGCGCAAACAATTCGACAACGCCGTGGCTCATTGCCCAGATATGGGCCGAAAACATCGACGCCGGAGGGCGTTTGTCGGGCGGGATATGCTGCGACAGGTCCACCGCCGCTTTTTCCAGCACCCCGCGCGCGCGGGTGGACACGGCGGCCAGTTCCGGTGTGCGGTTGACCGAAATCCCGCTTTCAAACATCGCGATGTAGTGACCGGGATACTTGCGCGCAAAGGCCAGATAGGCGCGCCCCGTGGCCTCGAACGCAGCCAGGGCGGAGGGTTGACCGCTGTCATAGGCAAACTGCATGACATCGGCAAAAATCTCGTACCCCTGAAGGGCGGCTTCGGCGATCAGGTCTTCGCGGCCCTCGAAATGCCGGTAGACCGCAGCGGGGGTAACACCCGCTTTCTTGGCGGCCTCCGACAGGGTAAAGCCCGTCGGGCCTTTTTCGGTGATCAGCTCAAGCGCCGCGTCGATCAGCGCCTGTCGCAGATTGCCGTGATGGTACCCGCGTTTAGGCATCCCAGATATCCGGCCCGCCGCACACGTTCGGGTCCACCTGGCCAAGCGCCTTGGCGTCTTTGCGGCTGTAGTCGAGCCCGGTCAGAACACTGCGTATGGCGTTGATCCGGGCGCGGCGCTTGTCGTCCGACCGCACGATGGTCCAGGGCGCGTGATCGGTGTGCGACTTGGCAAAGGTTTCCTGAATCGCCTCGGAATAGGCGTCCCAGCGTTTAAGGCCTTCAACGTCAATCCACGAGAGTTTCCATTGCTTTAGCAGATCACGTTCACGTGATAGGAAACGACGCAGCTGTTCGGCGCGTCCAACGTTCAGCCAGATCTTGAACAGGTGAATGCCGTCATCCACCAGCATCTTTTCGAAATCCGGCACCTGATGAAAGAAATGCGCGCGCTGCTCTGGTGTGCAGAAGTCAAAGACATGTTCAACCACGCCCCGGTTGTACCAACTGCGGTCAAAAAACGTGATTTCCCCGGCGGCGGGCAGATGGTCAATATAGCGCTGAAAATACCATTGCGACGCTTCTGTTTCCGTTGGTTTGGAGAGGGCCACCACCTTGGCCCCACGTGGGTTAAGGTTTTCGCGGAAGCGTTTGATCGTGCCGCCTTTTCCCGCCGCATCCCGGCCTTCGAACACAATGGCGATCCGGGCGCCGCTTTCGCGTGCCCAGGTTTTCATCTTGACCAGTTCGATCTGCAGCGCATGCAGATCCTTCTCATACGCCTTGCGCGGCATGCGATCCGAATAGGGATAGGCCGGGTTGATGACCTCGCCCTTTTCGGCGCGTTTGATCGCGTTACGCACATCATCGGGCGCGTCATTATTGAAGAAAGCGCTGATCGCACCATCAAAGGGAAGGTCCATATTCCGGCCTCTTGGTAACTGCTCTTACACTTGAATATGGGATGTTAATCCGATTAACGCAAACCTGCGCGCGCTGCAGCCCGGTCAATTGCGGCAATGACGTCGGGTTCGGCGGAATGGTGGGGCATGTGGCCAATGCCCTCCAGCACGGTCAGGTTCGCCCCTTCGATCTGCTTGGACAGCGGGATAGAATGGATCGACAGGCCAACGGTCGTGTCCGCATCACCGTGCAGGATTTCCGTCGGCACATTGATCTCACCATACCGGGTGTGCAGCGCTTCGATCTCGTCCAGAAGGTTGGCCCGCTGCATCGCATTGGCGCGCATCGACACGCGGCGCAGGGTCAGTGGCGCACCGATGTGTTCCGCATAGCCTTCGGGGGCTGATTGCGGTGCAAACACGCCCTCAATGGCCTGATCCACCACGCTTGTGGGGGTAAAGGCGGTGATGGCCGGAACCACGGTTGCGCTGCCGATCTGGCTCGATGTGACCTGATAAAACGTGCTCAGACCCGTGGTCCAGGGGTTTGACGCTGCTGCGGTCAGGACGAGCGCCGACAGTGCGTCAGGTCGCTCCACGGCCCAGGCCAGCGCCACGGCGCCCCCATAGGATTGCCCCATGACGATGGGAGACTCGATCCCAAGCTGTGCTGCGGCGTCGGCCAGCAGGTTGGCCTGCTCGGTGATCGACGTCCCGTTCGGGTTCACGCGCTCGGTATAGCCCAGGCCCGGACGGTCGAACGCAGTGACGCGGTAGCGATCCGACAGCTTTCCCACCAGCGAGAAGGTGAAGTCACGCAGGTTGCCCGACGCCCCGTGGATCAGCACCACATCGGGGCCGGATCCTTCGGTCACGTAATGCACGCGCGTGCCGTTCACGGTCACGAAATCGCCCACAGGGGGAAACTGCTTTTTCGCTTCGGTTTCACGGTATGTCGCGGTGCAGGACGTGGTGAGCGTCACCACAGCCGTCAAACCCAGCAGCCAACCAATTGTTTTCAATGCCAAACCGGCCTCCTACGAATTGCGCAGGTCCGTTTTGGCTGCGCCGATCAGTTCCATGTCGAATGGAGTCGTTAGATAGATCTCGGACACCCAGTTGCCATAGAGCAGATGCGCATGGCTGCGCCAGCGGTTCTGCGGCGGCTGCGAGGGATCGTCATCGGGATAGTAATTTGCAGGCACATTGATCGGCGTGCCATTGGCCACGTCGCGGTCATATTCATCCTTGAGCGTGCCGCTGTCATATTCGAAGTGATTGAACACATAGAGCGACCGGTGATCGGGGTCTTCCACAAGGCATGGCCCGGTTTCCGCGCTGTCGATCAGGATCGGCAGGCCCGCGTTCTGGATGTCCTCGCGGCGCAGTTCGGTCCAGCGGCTGACCGGCATGACCATGTCGTCGGAAAACCCGCGCAGGTACGGGGATGCGGGCGCAAGGTTCTTGTGCCGGATACATCCAAACGCTTTCTTCGGCAGGTCAATCTTGGGCACGCCGTGGAAATGGTTGATCATCGCCATACCGCCCCAGCACACGCCGAATGTGGAATGCACATGGGTCTGGGTCCAGTTCATCACTTGCTTTAACTCATCCCAGTAAGTCACTTCTTCGAATGGCAAATGTTCGATAGGCGCACCGGTGATGATCAGCCCGTCAAACTTCTCTCCGCTGTCTGCGATTTCCGCGAACGGGCGATAGAAGCTCTCCATATGGTCGGCCGCTGTGGTCTTGGTCTGGTGCTCTGTCATGCGGATCAGGTTGAATTCGATCTGCAGCGGCGTGGCCCCGATCAGACGCGCGAACTGGTTCTCGGTCTGGATCTTTTTCGGCATCAGGTTCAGCAGCGCAATGCGCAGCGGGCGGATATCCTGTTGGCTGGCCAGCTCATCCGGGATCACCATCACGCCTTCGCGCTTGAGCACGTTATAGGCGGGCAGGTTGTCAGGCAGTTTGATGGGCATCAGGTGGTCCGTTTGTCTAAAGCTTCGGCGATCAGAGCGTCGAACGTATGTGCATCGCGGGCGTCTGCAAGGGCGTTGGCGTCGATTGTGATGCCCCACCTGTCCGCCATCGCGGCATAGCGCGGCTGGCGGTGGGCCAAGGCTTGGGCATAGGTCCAACGGATGAAGGTATCGGGATCAACATCTTCAGGCTGTGCGTTGTTTTCATTCAGATATTGGTCCCAGACCCGGGTCAGGAATTCGGGCTGATACGCCATCGGCTTCGGCGCTTTGTCGAACCGGCGGATCAGTTCTTGGGTGTGTGCTTCGTCACCCTTGATCCAGACCATAAGCGCCTGGTCCGACAAGGCTTTGAGGATCGGATCATCGGGATTGTCGGCATCCACCCATTCGCAGATGGATCCGCCCGTGTCGCAAACGAAATGCGGGTAGCCATACAGATCCATCGCGCGATCAATGAAATAGCCGGTGTCCAGCAGTGCCGCCATTTCGGCGCGGCGGAACTGCTCTTGCCGCTTGCGATATTCGTCAATCAGTACACCGCCCCGCGCCGGATCTCCGGGTTTGCCCAGATAGGCGGCCACCGGGGCGAGGTTATCAAATGTTAAGTTCGAGCCGATATAGATCGAGTCGGACATCAACAGATCACGGAGGAATGGAACCTTCATCGCCTCGCGCTTGGCATTATCGGCAATGTATTCGCCCATGTAGCGGGTGCCGATGCGGTAATCGATGGAATAGTGAAACCAGTTACCCGTGTCGCGCAGCATGTTGGACAGGTGCGTTTTGCCAAGTCCGGACATGGCAAACAGCACCACGCGCTTGTGCTTGGCCGATCGCCAGTCATCTCCTGAGGAATAGATCATGTCGCCGCATCCCGAATACCCGTGCCGTCTGGGATTAGCGACGCAGGGCTGGGGCGTCAAACGGTTGTCGCCCTGCGCCGCCAGAGACGGCCATCAATGATGGTCAGTCCCAGCGCAAGCAGCACAAAGCCAAGGTATTCGCCGGGATGCAGCGCCTCGTCCCGCACCAGTGCACCAAGGGTGATCGCCACCGGGGGGATCAGCAGTGTGACCAACATCAGATTACCGCTGCCCGCCATGGCAAGGACGCGGTAATACAGCAGGTAGGCCAAAGCCGTGGCAAAAATCGCGTAATAGGCAATCGCCGTCCATGTGCGCGCGTCCAGATCGAAGGACGGAACGCCTTCGACCGAAACCGCAAACGGGATCATGATCAGGCTAGACCCGGTCAGCATGCCCGCAGCGGCAACCAGCGGTGGCACGCCGCTCAGCGTTTTGCGCGCCCAGGCACTTGCAAAGGCATAGGACACCGTGCCCGCCACGATGGCCAGTTGCGCCAGCGACGTGGTGTCGAACTGCCGGAGCGCGTCCAGCCCGATGGCGACGCAGACGCCCAGAAACCCCAGCCCAACGCCGAACGCCTTGCGCGGCGTGATCCGTTCATCTGCAAACACCAGCGCCGCAACAACAATGCCAAAGATCGCGCTGGCGGCGTTGAAGATCGAGGTGAGCCCAGTGGGCACGTACAACTGCCCCCAGGCCATCAGGCTGAAGGGAATGACATTGTTGAGCAGGCCCATCACCAGAAACGCCCCCCAAAGGCGGGGGCTGCGGGGCAGGGGCAGGCGGGTCGCAAGAACGATGGCCCAAAGCACCAGCATCGCCCAGAAGGTGCGATGCAGCACCGAGGTCAATGGCCCGATTTCATCAAGTGCCGTGCGAATGGCCAGAAACGATCCGCCCCAGATCAGGGCAAGCAGCGTCAGTTCGATCCACGCGCGGGTGGTGAGGGTCGTTTGCTGTGTCATGTCAGCGGTCTAGCCCTGTGGTTCGGTCACATGCGACCCGATTCCTGCGGAAGGCACAAAAAATCCCGCCAGAAACGCTCTGGCGGGATTGGAATGTCTGGTCGATGGAAGTGGCTTAGAAGTCGACCGTCAAAGACACACCCACACCCAAGGCGCTGTTGTCTTCGAATTTCACGCCAGAGGCGTCTTCGGCTTCGCCGACCCATGCGTATTCGATCCCGCCGCGCAGGGTCATGTTGTCCATCTTGTACTGACCACCAACGCCAAGGCTGACAAAGCCATCCCGTGGCGACAGGCGCGACACGGTGTTGCCGTTCTGGGCCTCGTATTTCACCTGTGCGAAACCGGACAGCTCTTCGCTGAACTGGCGGCCGACACCCAATGTCCAGGTCACGCGGTCGTCTTCGAAGCCGGTGACTTCAACCCCGGTGACGTTTTCGTATTCCGGTGTGCGGACTTCCCATTTCGACCATTCGGTCCACTTGACCTGACCAAAGACCAGAGTGCCCGGCGCGACGCCGGTCTGGAAATCAAGGGCCACGCTTTGCGGCATCTTCACCTTGGTGTCGCCGTCATCGGCGTCGATGCCGAGGCCCGCAATGGATTCGCTGGTTGAGAACGTGTGTTCAATCTCGCTCTGCCAGGACAGGGCGACGCGCAGCGCGATGTCCGGGATCTCATACGCGACGCCAAGGATCGCACCCCAGTCGCCAACCCGTTTGCCGGTGGCGTTGTATTCCATGGACGTGCCGAAATCCTGCGCGGCGGCACCGAGCGACTGGGCGCGTGCGCCAAGCGCCTGCGCTTCGGCACCAAGGGCCTGCGCCTGTGCGCCCAGTTCCTGTGCGCGGGCGAGATCACCGGCAGCGCCGGCGGCTGCGGCCTGTGCGCCAAGCTCTTGTGCCTGCGCGCCAAGCGATTGCGCCTGTGCGCCCAAGCCCTGGGCGTTCGTGCCCACGCGGCTGCGCACCAGAAGATCCGGGATCGTGATGTCGGCGTTGCTTTCGACGTAGCGCGCACCGGCAAAGACCGACACGCGGTCTGTCACGCGGTACTTGCCGACAACCGCGACCTGATCGCTGTCCCAATCGGCGACAAGCCCGGAATAGATGCCTTGCGTGTATTCAGACGCCGCGCCGTAGGGGTTGTTGATATAGAGACCAAAGGTCAGTTTTTCATTGAAGTCGTTTTTGTAGGCAAAGCCGTAATTGGTATAGCTGTTCGCCATATTGCCGGTCTTGCTTTCGCCACCAGCCGCGCTCAGTTCCGGCGTGTAGGTGCCGGACACGTCGGGCGAGACGTGCGAGAAGCTGAGTTGGACCCGGTCGTTTGGTGTGAACAGAAAACCGTAATCGTTGTTCGAGCGTTCGATTCCGCCCGCCTGCGCGGCACCAGCCGCGAGTGTCAGCGCGATTGCGCTTGTCATTGCATATCTCATGAGGACCCTCATCCCTTGGGTTTTATGTAACCTTGCCCGAATGGGTAGCGAACCGCTCAATATTTGGTCAATTTTGACCCAGCGTCACCCTGAGGGTTCTGCCGCAGCGTCACAAAATTGTTACGAGCGGGTGCTTGACCAGATGTTGTAGTAATTTGCTCCGAAAATCAGCACGGCCCCCATGAACACAAACGGGTCCAGCGGTTCTGCATAAAGCAGCATGCCCACCACGGCGATCACCGGAAGGCGGGTGAAGTCAATCGGCATGACAATGGTGGCCGGGGCCAGCGACAGGGCGGTGGTCAGGCAGAAATGCGCGACCAGCCCGGCGACGGCGATCACCACCACCCAGGGAAGGTTTGCACTGGTCGGCAGAGCGATGTCGCCGTCAAACCCGGCACAGGCGAGGCCAAGGCCGGCCTGCATCACGGTGAGGTAAAACAGGATGCAGGTGATGCTGTCGGTGCGCGTCAGTTTGCGGGTGAACACGGCTGATCCGGCAAAGCCGATCGCGGCCAGTGCGGCGGTGAGGAGGCCGAGTTCAAACGTGTCGGGGCTGGGTCGGGTGACCACGAGGATTCCGAAGAACCCGATCACGGCGGCAATCGCCTGCGACCGTGTCAGGCGTTCGCCGAGGATAAACGGGGCCAGCAGCATCACCCAGAGCGGCGAGGTGAATTCCAGCGCGAAGACCTGCGCCAGCGGGATCACCGTGATGGAATAGAACCACAGGTTTTGACCGGCAAAATGGCTGATGTTGCGGATGAAATGCAGACCCGGCTTGCCTGTGCGGACTTCGGACAATTTGCCGAGCATCGCGGCGATGCTGACGACAATCACCACACCGATGAAGCTGCGATACATCATGATTTCGAACGTATCGAGATCAAGGCTCACCGCGCGCCCGGCGATGGCCATTGACGTGAAGGACACGATGGCCCCGATCATCCAGAGACAGGCTTTGACGGTTTCGCTCATACGGGGGTTAGGTCATGACCGAGTGCGAGGTGCAAGAGGCGTTGCGGGTCGGGCGGTTACCCACGGGTAACGCTGCCTATTCATTGTGCAAAGTAACGCGTTGTTAATACTGGTTAAAAATGAGTTGAGGCTGAGCGCTCAGTCGCGCGGCAGGCTGCAACACCCGTCGAGAAAGCGGCGCTGTCCCGGCCCGATCATCTGCAGGGTGACGGACCAGCCATAGGTGCGGTCGCTCATCCCGTCGCTGCAAGAGGCCCCGGTGATGGTGGCTTCGATCACCTGGTTGCGGTCATTGGCAACGGTGATCAGGGCGGGACTGCCCAGCCGGCCTTCGGCGACGTTGGCGCTGTCGAAGGTGAAATCAATGTCGCCATCCGTGGGATGCGAATAGCGCGCGTCGCGTCCATAGAGGCCCAACGCCCAGAACGGTTCGGTGCCGCTGCAGATCAGACTGTGCGGGACCGATGTTTGTGGAAATGTCGGGACGGTGTCGGGTTGCAGGAACCGGGTCGACACCCATCCATCCTGCTCACCCGTGCTGATCCGCGCCCAGGTGCCGGCGTCATTGAACCCGGTCACCTCGATCGCGGTGGCGTCAAAGGCCAGATCGCCGATATCGTCACCGCTGGCGGACGGCGCGGTCCGAATGTTGAGCGTGTCGCCCGCCGCCACGCCAACGACGCGGTGGTACGAGGGTTCTGCCAACACCGGGGTCGCACAGCATGCTGCGATGAGCGTCGCCCTTATTCCCATTCAATCGTTCCCGGAGGTTTGCTGGTGATGTCATAGGTTACGCGGTTGATGCCCTTGACCTCGTTGATGATCCGCGTTGCGGTTTCGCCAAGGAATTCGTGGCTGAAGGGATAGTAATCGGCGGTCATCCCGTCCACCGATGTCACCGCGCGCAGGGCGCAGGCGTAATCGTAGGTGCGCCCGTCGCCCATGACGCCGACGGTGCGGACCGGCAGGATGGCCACGAAGGCCTGCCAGATGTCGTCATAGAGACCGTGTTTGCGGATCTGGTCGATATAGACCGCATCGGCCTTGCGCAGGATCTCCAGCTTTTCGCGGGTGATTTCACCGGGGCAGCGGATGGCCAGACCGGGGCCGGGGAAGGGATGGCGTCCGATGAAGCTGGCAGGCAGGCCCAGTTCGTGCCCGAGCGCGCGGACTTCGTCCTTGAAAAGCTCGCGCAGCGGTTCGACCAGTTTGAGGCCCATCTTTTCGGGCAAGCCGCCGACATTGTGGTGGCTTTTGATGGTGACCGATGGTCCGCCACTGAACGAGACGGATTCGATCACGTCCGGGTAGAGCGTGCCTTGGGCCAGAAACTCTGCGCCTTCGATTTCGTTGGCGTATTTCTGGAAAACGTCGATGAAGAGGCGCCCGATGATTTTGCGCTTGGTTTCGGGGTCGCTTTGGCCCTCCAGTTCGCCAAGGAACAACTCCTGTTCCTGCGCATGGATGACCTGCAGGTTCATGTGGTCGCGGAACATGGCCACGACTTCCTCGGCCTCGTTCAGACGCAGCAAGCCGTGGTCGACGAAGACGCAGGTGAGCTGGTCGCCAATCGCCTCGTGCAGCAGGGCGGCGGCAACGGAACTGTCGACACCACCGGACAGGGCGCAGATGACCTTTTTGTCGCCCACCTGATCCTTGATCTTTGCGATGGCCTGTTCGCGGTAGGCGTCCATGGTCCAGTCGCCCTTGAACCCGGCAAGCTGCACGAAGTTCTGATACAATGTCTTGCCGTTCGGCGTGTGGTGGACCTCGGGGTGGAACTGCACCGCGTAGAAATGCCGGGTCCGGTCGGCGGTGATCGCAAAGGGCGCGCCGGGGGAGGTGCCCAGAACTTCGAATCCCGGTGCGATTTCAGAGACATGGTCGCCGTGGCTCATCCAGACCTGTTCGCGGCCCGAGCCATCCATGAACCAGCCGGACAACAGATCATCGCGGGCATCTGTTGGGGTGACATAGGCGCGGCCAAATTCGGCCGTGGCGTGTTCGCCCGCTTCCACTGTGCCGCCCAGATCATGCATCATGACCTGCTGACCGTAGCAGATGCCGAGGATCGGCACGCCCAGCGTGTAGGCCGACTTGGGCGGACGCGGAGAGCCGTCACGCATCACGCTGTCCGGCCCGCCGGAAAAGATGATGGCTTTGGGCGTAAAGGCGCTCAGAAACGCATCCGTGACGTTCTGGTAGGGATGGATTTCGCAGTAGACATTCAACTCTCGCAACCGGCGCGCAATCAGCTGCGTGACCTGGCTGCCAAAGTCGATGATAAGAAGGCGGTCATGTTCTGTGGTGCTCATGGCTCCTGATAGGCAGAGCGATGGTAAATGGCAATATTCCCTCTTGCGCCTTGGACCGGGGACCCGCCGCTGTCGTTATGCGGTGTCGAAGGTCACGTGCACGATCCATGCGCCGACGATCCAGACCAGGAAACACAGCACAATCGAGATGCCGAAGGGGATCACCAGCCCGGAAAATCCGGCCAGGGCAACCGCCAGCCCGGTCAGCAGGACGGTGATCATGGCAAAGGTTTTTTTCGGGGCGTATCGCATCGGGTTCTCCTGCACTTGCTATGAAGGGAAACGCAGACCGGCTGCAAAGGGTTCCGGAACGGGGCCTTGGCCGCCTGAATGTCGCTTTCGCAACGCATGGGACGCAATTCGTCCCTGACGCATGTCGATCTCATATTAAGCAGGGGCCAAGCGGGGCCGGGGCGGCACCGATGCAACGTGTTTGGAGGTCCTTCATGGCAGAAGCAGCAACCCGCAGACGCGCCCGTGGTGGCGGTGGCGCAGCCCGGCGTGCAGAGCGTTCGGCGGTTTCGGTTGAGACGGCAAAGTTCATCGAACGCAAGATCCCGAACTTCGAGATTCTGAACGAAGAGGCGCTGGAAACGATCGAAGCCCATGCGGAGACCGTTCTGGAAGAGATCGGCGTTGCCTTCGTGAACAACCCCGCAGCGCTGGAGCGCTGGCGCGACGCGGGTGCGGACATCAACGGCGAACGTGTGCGTATCCCCAAGGGATTGGCCCGCAAGCTGTGCAGCACGGCACCGTCGTCCTTTACCCAGCATGCGCGCAACCCGGACCGCACCGTCGAAATTGGCGGGCGGAACCTTGTGCTGGCACCGGTCTACGGCCCGCCGTTTGTGCATGATGCAGCAGGGGGTCGTCGCTATGCGACGATGGCGGATTTCGAGAAGTTCGTGAAGCTGGGCTACATGTCGAAATGGTTGCACCATTCCGGCGGCACCGTGTGTGAACCCACGGATATTCCCGTCAACAAGCGCCATCTGGACATGCTTAAGGCGCATATGACGCTAAGCGACAAGCCGTTCATGGGGTCGGTCACGGAACCGAGCCGCGCGCAGGACAGCGTCGAGATGTGCGAGATCCTGTTCGGCAAAGAGTTCGTGCAGGACAACACGGTGATGACATCGCTCATCAACATCAATTCGCCGATGACATTCGACGACGTGATGATGGGCGCGTTGGAAGTTTATGCGCAGAACAATCAGGGCTGCATCATCAGCCCGTTCATCGTGGGTGGGGCTATGGCCCCGGTGTCTGTTGCAGGCACTTTGGTGCAGGTGCTGGCCGAGGTGATGGCGGGCATCGCCTATAGCCAGTTGATCCGTCCGGGCGCGCCGGTGATCTTCGGGGCGTTTGTGACCTCCATCGACATGAACTCTGGCGCGCCGACCTTCGGCACGCCCGAGGCCAGCCAGGTGACCTACGGGGCCGGGCAGTTGGCGCGGCGACTGGGGCTGCCGTTCCGGTCAGCCGGCAGCTTTACCGGGTCCAAACTGCCAGATGCGCAGGCGGCATACGAGACAGCCAACAGCCTGAACATGGGGCTGTTGTCCGGCGTGAACTTCATGCTGCATGCCTGTGGATGGCTTGAGGGCGGTTTGGTGTCGTCCTTCGAGAAATTCGTCATGGATGCCGACCAGCTTGGGGCACTGCACAAGATGGCGCAGGGCGTCACGGTGGATCAAGATACGCTGGCGATGGATGCGATTGCCGAAGTGGGGCCGGGCGGTCACTATCTAGGCTGTGCGCACACGCAGGCCAATTTCAAGTCGGCGTTCTGGCGGTCCGAAGTGTCGGATTTCAAACCCTACGAGACATGGTCGGAAGAGGGCGCGCGCGACACGATGGCATTGGCCACCGAACGGGTGCAGTACCTGATCGACAATTACCGCCAGCCGCCGCTTGATCCGGCGATTGACGAGGCGCTGACCGATTATGTCACCCAGAAGAAAGCGTCGATGCCGGACGCTTTCATGTAAGGCGCGGCGCGGGCCGATCCGCTGACTGCGCTTTGAGCAGTTGGGATTCGCCCATGATCGCGGTCAGGAGATCGACATGGGCGGCGATGCTGTAAGAGGCGTCGCCGCTTTCGCGTTTGTCGTTCATCGCGCTTTCCAAAGACATCAGCTTCATAAGCGCGGGCCCGGTTTTGAGATTTGTTCCATAGCCCAGCAAACGCGGCAGACGGGTCGCGCGCCGGTAGTCTTGCGAAGCGATGCGCGCGGCCCGAATAAGCAGCCGTGGCCGGCGCAGATGTGAAAGCTGGGTCAGTAGATCTTGCATTGAGAATTCCCCTTCCGTGGACGGCGTGTTTCGCCGCGAGTCGGCAGAACCATTGCACAACCTAAAGATGTGTTGCCTGAGGCGGGGAGCACCGAACGGTGGGGTTTCCAATTGTTTACGGTTTGGAAACAAAACCTATTCCACTGCCGAAAGTTAACAAATCAGAAACAAATACACTCTTAGGTTGCATCGTCTGTGGATAAACCTGGGGATAATTCTAACAGACGTTCTATGGGGGACTTCGATGACTGAACTGCGACACGTAAAGACGCGGGATGCGTTTGATGCACTTTTGCCAGAGGCCGCGCGCCGGTATCTGGCGCATGTTTCCGAAGGCAAAGCGATCCGCGAGATTGCCCGGCTGGAAGGGTGCCATGCCTCGACCGTGATGCGCCAGGTGCGCAAACTAGAAGCGATGCGGGATGATCCGTTGCTGGATCAGGCGTTTTCCGAAATGGAGCCGGTGTCCGACACGCCGGATGTCACACCTGCGGCGCTGGATGCGGCCTGCGAGGCGTTGCGCCATCTGAGCCAGCCGGGATCGCTGCTGCTCTACAACCAAAACCTGCCACAGCCCGCGATTGTCCGGATACAGGGCGAAGGCGACACGCGTGTTGTCAGCACGCTGGACACCGGGCTGGCCGCGGCGTTTATCCTGCGCGACTGGGTTGCCGAGGAGGGCGGCACGACGGTCAAACGCTACCGGGTGACCAAGGAAGGGCGGCGGCAATTGCCCGCCTTGATGGCCGCGCGGGAATGCCGGGCCACCCAGCAGGGGGCTGCCGCTGCCGATGGTTTGGACGCCGCGCTGCCGGATCGGCGGATGCGCAACCGGAGCCTGTCGAATGGCCCCGGTTTCGAAAGCCCGATGGTCGCCTTGTCGCGTCGCAAAGGGCCGGATGGCCAGCCATTTCTGCCGCAGGATTTTGTGACCGCCGGGGACCGGTTGCATGAGGATTACGCGGTGGCGGAGTTTCAACAGGCCGATTTGCTGGGGTGGGACAGCCCCGAGGCGCTGGACCGGCACTATGCCAAGGCCCGGCAGGACCACAACATCCGCCGTGGCGAAGCGATTGAGCGCACGCTGGATGCGATCAAGGATCTTGGGCCGGGTCTGAGCGATGTTGTGCTGCGCTGCTGTTGTCTGCGCGAAGGGCTTGAGGCGACGGAAAAGCGCCTTGGATGGTCGGCCCGGTCCGGCAAGGTGGTGCTGCGCATCGCGTTGCAACGGCTGAGCCTGTTTTATGCGAAAAACCGTGCCGCCAAGGCCGCGCTGATCGGGTAGGGCGCGGCTGGGCCCGGACAGATCGCCGCAACAGAACCGGGCCGCGACACCCGCTAACGTCTTGATTTGAGGGTGCAGGAGGTACTCGTTACCGATGGGAATTTGAAAGCTGCAATGCAGCTATGCAACACTGGTACTACCTCCTGCTAAGACTTATGCTATTGTATACCAAAATGGACTTTGCGGGGAAAAACCGTTGCGTGACCTCAAGATACCCGAACAGCGCCATCCGGAGAAAGCCCATCGCCCGGACAATGCGCAGCCGAAAAAGCCAAGCTGGATCCGCGTAAAAGCGCCCACGGGCGAAGGCTATAACAAAACGCGCGAGATCATGCGCGAAAACAAGCTGGTCACGGTCTGCGAGGAAGCGGGCTGTCCCAACGCGGGCGAATGCTGGTCACAGGGTCACGCGACCATGATGATTATGGGCGATATCTGCACGCGGGGCTGCACCTTCTGCAACATCGCCACGGGCCGTCCCGACACGCTGGATGCGTTTGAGCCGGGACGTGTCGCCGATGCGGTGCAAAAGCTGGGCCTGAACCATGTGGTCATCACCTCTGTGGACCGCGATGATCTGGCCGATGGCGGGGCCGAGCATTTTGCCCAGACCATCCGCGCGATCCGGCATCGTGCGCCGGACACGACGATCGAGATTCTCACACCGGATTTCCTGAAATGCGGTCCCGAAGCGTTGGAAGTGGTCGTGGCGGCGCGTCCGGATGTGTTCAACCACAACCTTGAAACCGTGCCGGGCCTCTACCCGCAAGTGCGCCCCGGCGCGCGCTATTTCCATTCGCTGCGGCTGTTGCAGCGGGTGAAAGAGATCGACCCGTCGATCTTTACCAAATCCGGAATCATGGTTGGATTGGGCGAAGATCGCCAATCTGTCGGACAGGTCATGGATGACATGCGCGCCGCAGACGTGGATTTCCTGACCATTGGCCAATACCTTCAGCCGACGCCCAAGCACCATGCGGTGGATCGGTTCGTCACGCCTGAAGAGTTCGCAGGTTACGAGAAAGCCGCATTCGGCAAGGGGTTCCTGATGGTGTCGGCAACGCCGCTGACCCGGTCGTCCTATCACGCGGGTGACGATTTCGCGCGCCTGCGGGCCAACCGCGAAGCCAAGCTGGCCAAGGCCGGCGCCTGAGCCTAGGGCAGCGCTATGATGTAAGCGGCAACAGCGGCCCGGTCGCTTGCGGGCAGCTGGGCAAAGTTTGTCACAACAGCCGCCATATGGCCTCCGGCGCTGTCGAAATCGGGGGTAAATCCGGTTTCCAGATAATAGGCGATGTCCGTGGCGGCCCAATCGAAGTCGCCCGGCGCAAGCGACGGGATGCGGCCTTTGCCCGAGGGGTTTGGCGCGCCTGCCAGCCAGCGGGACGTATCCATCCCACCCAGCGCGGTGCGCGGTGTGTGGCATTCGCCGCAATGGCCGAGCACCTCGACCAGATAGCGTCCGCGCTCGATCTCGGGGGTGGCCACGTCCGTCACCACCCAACTGTCATCGAGATAAAGCTGTTTCCAGACGCCAACTGACCGCCGGATGTTAAACGGAAAGCCCATTTCGTGTTCCGCACTGGGTGTGGCGTCCGCCGGCAGGGTTTGCATGTAGCCCCACAGGTCCACCACGTCCTGATCCGTCATCGCGGCATAGGACGCGTAGGGAAATGATGGGTAGTAATGCGCGCCGTCCGGGGACACGCCCGCCAGCACGGCGGACGCGAAATGATCCAGGGTCCAGTCGCCGATCCCGGCGTCGGGATGGGTCGAGATGTTGGGCACCACGAAGGTTCCGAAATCCGACTCCAGCCGTTCGCCCCCGGCCAGAATCAGCTTGGCGTCTCCCTCGGCGTCGGGGGCGGCATGACAGGACGCGCATCCGGACGCGATGAACACCTGTTCCCCGCGTGTGGCATCCGCGTCCAACCCATCGAACCGCGCCGCATCCACCGGCGCGGCGCGGGTCACGATCAGCCCCGCCGCCGCAACGGCGGATGCAGCGATCAGACCAAACCCCAGAAGACGCCGCATCACAGCCTAGTTCGCCGGAGCGCGGTGTTTGTCGTGGCAGGCTTTGCACGTCCCGCCGATCTGACCCATCGCCGGGCCAAGTGCGGCTTGCCCACCACCTGCGGCCGCCTGCATCGCGGCAGCACCGGTGCCGAAATCCATCCATTTGGACAGGAAGTCGTCGTTTTCTTCCCAGATCGTGGTCTGTGCGCGGGTGCCATCAATGGACATGTCGTCCGACCCTTCAGGCCACATCGGCCCCTGCTGGATCATTGACACGGCGACCAGCGTGTCCGCCGCAGCCTGTGCCGCCTCTGCGTTATACTCGATCTCGCCCTTGGCCATGCCGCCAAGAATGCCAAGATTGATCGCCATGATGCGGAATTGCCCCTGCCGCGCTTTCAGTTGCGCGGAAAAGTCCTCCTGCGCGTAAACAGCGGTGCCGCAGCCCAGAGCCGCGAATGCCAGTGCAAAGGTCAGATGTCGTTTCATCACGTTCGTCTCCCCGAAAATATGTTGTCTTCAAAAGGTAGTATGACTCGCCCCTAAGACGAAAAAATTGTTAAAAATTGCAAAAGGGGTCCACATTAATGCACAAGCTGAACTGGGACGATTTGCGATACGTGCTCGCGGTAGCGGAATCCGGGTCCGTGAACGCTGCGGCCAAGGCGCTTGGCGTGAACCATGCCACCGTCCTGCGCCGCATCACCGCGTTTGAAGAGGCCAGCGGCGGTCCGCTGTTTGACCGCAGCCCAACCGGCTACAAATTGCGCACCGATCGTGCGCAGGTGGTCGAAGCGGCCCGGTCTGCTGCGCAACATGTCCGCAAGGTCGAAGACCTGATGCGCGGCACCGCGTCCGGCACAGGATCCGTGCTGCGGCTGACCAGCACCGATTCCCTCTGCCAGACCATTCTGGCGCGCATCTTTCCGTCTTTGTCCCGGCGGATTGCGCCGGACAAACTGGTCTATGTGCAATCCAATGCCCATCTGGATATGGCGCAACTGAACGCCGATATCTGCGTGCGCCCGGCACTGACGTTGCCAGAGGACCTGCAGGGGCAAAAGATCGGCCAGATGGGGTTTGCGGTGTATCGCAAGGCGGGTGCGACCGGGCCAGCGGCGTGGCTGGGGCTGGACGGCATGTTGTCCAAATCGCGCCCCGCACGGTGGATGGATGACAAGGTGGATCCTGCCGATATCGCGTCGGCGGCTGACAGCTTTTGCGCGCTGGCGCAGATTGCCGGCGCGGGATCGTATCGTGTGATCCTGCCCTGCATTCTGGGCGATGGCCATCCCGACCTCGCACGCGATCCATCTGCGCCGAAAGTGGATTTCGCGGTGCCGATCTGGGTCGCGTGCTACCGGGACCTGGCCTCTAGCCACCGGATCACGCGGTGCATTGATGCGGTTGCCAAGCTGGTCAAGCCGCAAGCGGCGGCGCTGGAAGGGCGCGGATAGTCCGGATCAGGGCGTGTGTAGCGGGATCAGGCGTCGGGGAAGCGCACCTTGCCGATATAAGGCAGGTTGCGATTGCGCTGCGCGTAATCGATGCCGTAGCCGACCACGAATTCGTCCGGGATCGAGAACCCGATCCAGTCCGCCGCCACATCGGTTTCGCGCCGCGACGGCTTGTCGAGAAGGGCGATGGTGCGCATGCGCCCCGGTTTGCGCGATTTCAAAAGCCGCGTGACGTGTTTGAGCGTATGGCCCGTGTCCACGATATCCTCGACCACCAGCACGTCGCGGCCTTCGATCTGGCCGCGCAGGTCTTTCAGGATGCGCACCTCGCGGCTGGATTCCATGCTGTCGCCGTAGGACGAGGCTTCAAGGAAATCGACCTCGACCGGCAGGTCCAGTTCGCGCACCAGATCGGCGATGAACACGAAACTTCCGCGCAGCAACCCGACCACGATCAGCTTGTCCGTGTCGCGGAATTCCTCGTGTATCGCGTTGCACAATTCTTCGATCCGCGCGGCAATCGCTTTGGCCGAAATCATCTCGTCGATGACATAAGGACGCTCAGACATAGGTTTTCCTTGATTTTTTGCGCGCGCAATACGACATCCTTTGCCACTTTCACGATCAAAACCCAATACGAAAAAAACGAGCAGATGCCGACACATTCCGAGACCCGAACCCTTCCGTACACCGCAGATCAGATGTACGCGCTGGTGGCGGACGTGGCCAATTACCCAGAGTTTTTGCCATGGACGGCGGCGGCGCGCATCCGGTCGCGCGAAGATCGCGGTGACCACGAGGAAATGCTGGCCGATCTGGTGATCAGCTTCAAAGTGTTCCGGGAACGATTCGGCAGCCGGGTTGTGCTGTGGCCCGAGCAAAAGAAGATCGACACCGAATATCTGGATGGACCGTTCCGGCATATGCATTCGAACTGGGCATTTCGTGATGTCGAGGACGGCGTGGAGGTGACGTTCTTTGTCGATTTCGAATTCAAGAACCGCATTCTGCAGGGGGCGGCGGGCATGTTTTTTTACGAAGCGATGCAACGCATCGTGCGCGCCTTTGAACGACGCGCGTCAGAGCTTTACGCCTGACCTCGGGCAGGTCATTCTGCGCCGCAAGAGGAGCGCATGATGACCGCAGAGACCCCATTTACCCAAAGGCTGGCAGAGTTCGCCGCCAACACCCCATCCGACGCAATGGATGCCGACGCGATGCAGGTGTTGCGCCTGTCCCTGCTGGATTGGCTGAGCGTCGGGCTGGCCGGGATCCATGAGCCGGTGTCGCGGATCTGCCGGGACATGGTGCTTGACGAAGGCGGCGCGGCGCAGGCGTCGGTGTTTGGCTCTACCGTCAAGCTGCCCGCGCGCGCAGCAGCATTGAGCAATGGCACAACAAGCCATGCGCTGGATTACGACGATACCCATTTCGCCCATATCGGCCATCCCAGCGTGGCGATCTTTTCCGCCGCCCTTGCCGTGGCCGAACGCGAAAATGCCAACACGATGGCCTTTTTGGAGGCGGCACTGATCGGGATGGAGGTGTCGATCCGGGTGGGTGTCTGGCTGGGCCGGTCGCATTACCAGACCGGGTTTCACCAGACCGCAACGGCGGGGGCGTTCGGGGCGGCTGCAGCCTGCGCGCGCCTGATGGGGTTCGATGCGGACCAGACCGCGGCAACGCTGGGCCTGACCGCGACGCGCGCGTCGGGGCTCAAGGCGCAGTTCGGCACCATGGGCAAGCCGTTCAATGCCGGGCTGGCCGCTGCCAACGGGGTGGAGGCCGCAACCTTGGTTGCGCGTGGATTTGTCCCAAATCCACTGGCGCTGGAGGGCGCGTTGGGCTTTGGCGCGATCCATGCGGGTGAGGGGGATGGTGGGGCTGCCTTGGCGGGGCTTGGGCAGGACTGGATGTTTACCGATGTCCGCCACAAGTTCCACGCCTGCTGCCACGGTCTTCACGCCACGCTTGAAGCGCTTGCACTGATGCCGGAGATCGACGCCGGCGAAGTGGAGCGGATCGACATCCTCACACATGACCGGTGGATGACCGTCTGCAACCAGCCCGCGCCGACAACCGGGCTTGGAGCGAAGTTCAGCTATACAACCGTCGCGGCCATGACGCTGCTTGGCCATTCAACTGCTGCATTGAACAGCTATGACGACGCGCTGTGCGCACAGCCGGAGCTTGTCGCGCTGCGTGATCGGGTGACCGTGGCGGTCGATCCCGCGCTGGAGGAGACGCAGGCCCGCGTGACGATCTCGCTGCGATCCGGGGGGACGCATGACCGCAGCTTTGATCTGAATGCGCCGATGTCGCTTGGGGACCGCGAAACAAGGGTGCGCGCCAAGGCGGCGGCGCTGCTGGGGCAAGACCGCGCGGATGCGCTTTGGCGGCTCTGTCTGGACAGGTCGGACGATCTGACCGTTTACACGGTCCTGCCGGGGTAAGCGCGACCTGAGATCAGGACAGCGCGGTCAGCAAAAGCCGCAGCGCATGATCGCGGGCTGCGGCGCGCACATGGGCCCGGCCTAACGCACCGAACTCCACCGTTTCGGTCTGTACGCTGTCCTTGCTGGCGATGCCGAAACAGACCCGGCCTTCGGGTTTGAATTCCGATCCCCCGGGCCCTGCAATCCCGGTGATGGACACCGCAACGGTGGCTTGCGCCGCTGTCCACGCGCCCAGGGCCATTTCCGAGGCCACTTCCTCGGACACGGCGCCATAGGCGTCCAAAGTGGCGGCGGCGACGCCCAGCATGTCTGTCTTGGCGGCGTTGGAATAGGTGACAAAGCCCCGTTCAAAGATGTCCGACGATCCCGCGATATCGGTGATGGCGGCGGCCACCATGCCGCCGGTGCAGCTTTCCGCTGTGGTCACCGTTGCGCCAAGCTCTAACGCGCGGCGCAATACGGATTGGGCAAGGTTATCGGTCACATGATCACCAGATGCGCCAGGGCGGCCAGGGCGATCACGCCAAGTGCTGCAAAGAACCCGGCAAAGACGTCATCCATCATCACCCCAAGCGCGTCATTGCGCGCGTCGGCGCGTCCGACCAGCCACGGCTTGGTGATGTCGAACAGGCGGAAGAGCACAAAGGCCGTGATCCAGCCGGGCCAAAGCGCCTCGACCGAGGTTTGCATCATGTATGCGCCGTAACCCACTGGAAAGAGAGCAATCCATTGCCCGACCACTTCGTCGATCACCACGTAGGACGGGTCGTGATCCTTTTTGCCCTTGGTGACTTCTTTGGTGGCGATCCAGCCCAGAAAGAAGACGGCAAAGGCGCTGATCGCAAGCAACCAGAAGCCGCCGATCAGCAGGAGAGCGTAAGCCACGGGCAGGGCGGCCAGTGATCCCCAAGTGCCGGGCGCGGGTTTCAGCAGTCCCACCCCGAAGAAGGTCGCAACCATGCGCATCATGACGCCACCAGTGCGGCGGTCGCAAGCGCGGCAATGCCTTCACCGCGCCCCGTGAAGCCCAGCTTTTCCGATGTCGTGGCTTTGACCGAGATATCGGCCACCGGCAGGTCCATGATGTCTGCCAGCGCGTGGCGCATGGCATCGGCATGCGGGCTGATCTTGGGGAATTCGCAGACCAGCGTACAATCGACATTGCAAATCTCGAACCCCTGATCGCGCGCCAGCGCAACCGCGTGTTTCAGGAAGATGTCGCTGGCGGCGCCTTTCCACTGTGGGTCAGAGGGCGGAAAGTGACGTCCGATATCGCCTGCGGCCAGCGCGCCGTAGAGTGCATCTGTGACGGCATGCATGCCCACATCGGCGTCCGAATGGCCGACAAGGCCCTGATCATGCGGCACGGTTACGCCGCACAGGATGACGTGATCGCCCGGGCCGAATTTGTGAACATCATAGCCATTGCCCAGTCGAACCTTCATGGTGCATCCCTTTTTCGTATGGCGATGTCTCTACGAATTGTCTGTCTGCTGCGCAATCACTCAGGGCTGTTTGCACAATAATTAGGCAGATGGTCTTGGGTGGTCTGTTTTCGAGGCTAAATTCATTGAATGGGCTGCGCCCAGAGCGTAGCTCAGACCCACAGCACCAAGGAATGTTTGCGTGACATCGACCGGATCTCACAATTTGATCTCACCACCCGTTTTGCTCGCACCTTTGGCGGGCATCACGGACCTGCCGTTCCGAAGCCTTGTGTCGCGGTTCGGGGCCGGTCGTGTTGTGTCCGAGATGATTGCCAGCGGTGAATTCCTGACCGCGCGCCCCGGCACGCGCGAAAAAGCCGAACTTGGGGCGGATATCGAGAACACGTCGGTTCAGCTTGCGGGACGCACACCGGACGCGATGGCCGAAGCGGCACGGATGGTCGCGGCGATGGGTGCGCGGGTGATTGACATCAACATGGGCTGCCCGGCCAAAAAGGTCGTGGGCGGCTATTCCGGATCGGCGCTGCTGCGCGATCTGGATCATGCCTGCCGTCTGATCGACGCGGTGGTGTCGGCGGTGGATGTGCCGGTCACGTTGAAGACGCGCTTGGGGTGGGATGACGCCAGCCACAATGCGGCAGAGCTTGCACAGCGGGCCGAGGCGCTTGGTATTCGGATAATTGTGATTCACGGACGCACCCGCTGCCAGTTCTATAAGGGACAGGCCAATTGGCGCGCGATCCGAGAGATCAAGGACGCGGTGTCGATCCCGGTGATTGCCAACGGCGATATTGTTGACACCGCGTCGGCGCGGATGGCACTGGCGCAAAGCGGTGCGGATGGCGTGATGGTGGGGCGTGGTGCGCAGGGACGGCCGTGGACACTGGCGGAAATCGCGGCGGATCTGTTCGGCACGCCGCGCCCCGACATCCCGACCGGGGCCGGTGTGGTCGAGATGGTGTCAGAGCACTATGACGCGATGCTGGGCTTTTACGGGACCGATCTGGGTGGGCGCGTCGCGCGCAAACATCTGGGCTGGTATATGGACGACGCGGGCACGCCGTCGCTGTTGCGCAAGACGATCCTGACTTCCAAGGACCCCAAAACCGTGCTGGCGCATCTGCCGGATGCCTTGCTGCGCGACAGAAGGCAGGCTGCATGACCGAAGACGCGGATCGTCCGTCGATGGTGACCGAAGCGGCCATCTGGTCGTCTTTGCCGGCACCGGCCATCGTGATCGACGCGGATGAGCGTATTCTTGACATGAACCCGGCGGCGGAAGGCTTTATCAACAACTCGGCCAAGTGGTTGCGCGGTCAGTCGATCTGGGACCGTCTGACCGTCGATGCACCGATGGAGAAAAGCCTTGCCCGCGCCCGTGCAAACGGCACGCCCTTGTTCGTCAACGATGTGGATATTGGCACGGCAAACCGGGCCCCGTTGGTGTGCAACCTGCAAATCGCGCCGCTGCAGGGCCATGACGGCTGCATGATCCTGCTGATCAGCCCGCGGGAAATGGCCGGACGCGTCAACCAAAGCCAGACGGTGAAATCGGCGGCAAAATCCGCCATCGGCATGGCCGAAATGCTGGCACATGAGATCAAGAACCCATTGGCCGGGATCACCGGGGCGGCGCAGTTGCTGAGCATGAACCTCAAGACCGAGGATCTGGAACTGACAGACCTCATCGTCGAGGAAACCCGGCGGATCGTGAAGCTGCTCGGGCAGGTGGAGCAGTTTGGCAACCTGTCGGAACCCGAACGCGCGCCGGTTAACCTGCATGACGTGCTGGACCGCGCGCGCCGGTCTGCGTTGCTGGGGTTCGGGGCGCATATGACGATCATCGAGGATTATGACCCGTCGCTGCCTCTGGCCCAGGGCGATGCGGACCAATTGCTTCAGGTGGTCATGAACCTGATCAAGAACGCCTCGGAAGCGGCCGATCCCAAGACCGGCGGCACGATCCGCCTGCGCACCTATTACGAACACAGCTACAGCCTGCGGCGGGCCGATGGGTCCGGGCACGCCTTGCCGTTGCAGGTCGAGGTGATCGACGATGGCCCGGGACTGCCGCCCGAGATCAAGGGCGATGTCTTTGACCCGTTTGTGTCGGGGCGCGAAAACGGCACCGGGCTGGGCCTTGCGCTGGTGAGTAAGATCATTTCCGACCACGACGGATGGGTGGCGGTGGATTCCGAACCCGGCACCACCCGGTTCCGTATCTCGCTGCCGCAGGCCCCACGCACTCGAAAGGACACACACTGATGGATGGCACTGTTCTTGTTGCAGATGACGACCGCACGATCCGAACTGTTCTGACCCAGGCGTTGACCCGTGCGGGGTGCAAGGTCCACGCCACGTCGTCTTTGACGACGCTGATGCGCTGGGTGGCCGAGGGCAAGGGCGATGTGGTGATTTCCGATGTGGTCATGCCGGATGGCAACGGGCTTGAGATGTTGCCGAAGATTTCGCAGGACCGTCCGGATCTGCCGGTGATCGTGATTTCGGCGCAAAATACCATTATGACGGCCATTCAGGCGGCGGAGGCGGAAGCGTATGATTACCTGCCGAAACCGTTTGATCTGCCTGATCTGATGAAGCGGACGGCCAAGGCGCTGGATTCGCGCATGCGCGGTGCGCAGCCAAGCACCACCGTGGCGGCGGATGACGCGCCCGAAGACCTGCCGTTGATTGGCAAGACCCCGGCGATGCAGGCGCTGTACCGGTTGGTGGCGAAGGTGATGAACACCGACCTGCCGGTTCTGATCTGTGGTGAATCCGGGACCGGGAAATCCCTGATCGCCAAGGCGTTGCACGATTTTTCAGACCGTCGATCCTTGCCATTCGTTACGGTCACGGCCAGCGATCTGTCGGATATCGAAGGTCCAGCGCGCGTTCTGGCGCGGGTGCGGGGCGGCACGTTGCTGATCGACGAGCTGGCCGATATCCCCGACGAGGTGCAGGCGCGGATCGTGCGGATGATGGATGGGACCGGCGAGCATGTGCCGCGGTTCATTGCGACCAGCCAGGCCGATCCGGGGCAGGGGATGTCGTCCTCGGGGGTGCGCGAGGATCTGTATTATCGCATCAGCGGGGCCACGATTGCGGTGCCGGCATTGCGCGAACGGGTGGATGATATTGCGCTGCTGAGCGAGCATTTTCTGACCCGCTCTGAACGCGAGGGCGGGGCCAAGCGGTGGTTGTCGGACGATGCCGCGGACCTGTTCCGCGCCTATAGCTGGCCCGGCAATGTGCGGCAGTTGGAGAACGTCGTCCGCCGGTTGAGCCTGACGTCGCGCGGTGACGAGATCAGCCGGGCCGAGGTGGAAAACGTGCTGGGCAACCAGCCGGACACCGGACCGGTCCTGCGCGGGGGCGACAGCGAAAAACTGAGCGCGTCGGTGGCGCGCCATCTGCGCCGCTACTTCGATCTGCACGGCGCGATGTTGCCGCCACCGGGGCTGTATCCGCGAATCCTGCGCGAGATTGAGGCCCCTTTGATCGAAATCGCGCTCGAAGCGACAGGCGGAAATCAGGCAAAATGTGCGGATTTACTTGGGATTAACAGAAATACGCTTAGAAAGAAGATCACGGACTTGGATATTCAGGTGACACGCCGCCGCAAATTGATGTAAAACTGCCACATAATAGTGCTTCGGCTGTCACGCAGCGGGTTGAGGCGACAAAATATAGCGGTAGCCGGGCTGCGCGGCACATCAAGGCGGGGGTTGGCTGTGGCCACCTGGGCACGCTCATTGACTTGGACCCGGTTGAGCCGGTTGCGTCGGCAACGACGCTATCAGAACGCCATGACCTTGGGTCTGGTGGTTCTTGGCCCTGTTTTGGCCATCGCGACGATTCTTGTTTTGGGGCCGCTCGATACGGGAACGGGCGCGCAGTTGAACCTGCGTCTGGTGCTGTTGGCGGACCTGATCTACGTCTTGCTGCTGGCCGCGCTTGTGCTCAGCCGGGTGGTCAGCCTGATCGCCGCGCGGCGCGCGAAATCGGCGGGGTCCCGGCTGCATTTGCGCCTGACCGGGGCGTTTGCGCTGATGGCGTTGTTGCCCACGATCACCGTGGCGGTATTCGCGGTGCTGACGATCAATATCGGATTGGAGACATGGTTTTCGGACCGTGTGCGCAACGTGGTGGGGGCCTCCCTGTCGGCGGCAGAAGCCTATGAGGAGGAACACCGCGAGGGTCTGAGCCAGGATGCGCGCGCGCTGGCGTCGTTTTTGGACGCCAACCGCCGGGCGACCTTCATCATGGATGACGGCGAATTGCGGCAGGCGCTAAGCCAAGGGCAGGCGCAGATCCAGCGCGGGTTGCGCGAAGCCTATGTCATTGACAGTTCAGGAGAAATCCGCGCGCGTGGAGAGCGGTCCTACCTGTTCGATTACGAACGGCCGGATGTTGGCGTGTTTCTGGAAGCCGACGAAAACGGGCTGGCCCTGATCCAGGATTGGGACAACAATGAATTGCGCGCGCTGATGCCGCTGCAGGCCTTTGGCGACCGGTATTTGTATATCACGCGCGAAGTGGATGGGCAGATCCTGAACCTGCTTGACGACACGCAGGAAACCGCGCGCTTTTACCAACAGCAGGAAAACGACCGGGGCCGCGTGCTGTTTGACTTTGCGCTGCTCTATCTGGGGTTTGCGTTTCTGCTGATCCTTGCGGCGGTCTGGCTTGGCCTGTGGTTTGCCGAACGGCTCAGCCGTCCGGTGGGCCGTCTGACCGGGGCCGCGCAGCGCGTCGGGTCTGGCGATCTGGATGTGAAGGTGCTGGAAGAGGACGGCGACGACGAAATCGCCATGCTGGGCCGGTATTTCAACCAGATGACGCGACAGCTCAAGGGCCAGCGCGAAACCCTGCTGGATAACACCCGCCAGATCGAACGGCGGCAGCGACTGTTTGACTCCGTTTTGACGTCGGTGACCTCGGGGGTTGTCGGGTTGGATGCGGACGGGCGCGTGACCTTTGTGAACCGGTCGGCGGAGCGTCTTCTGGGTTGGCACGAAAACCAGCGCAGTGTCGAGATCACGGTGGCGGTGCCGGAATTTGGTCCGCTTTTCGATCGCCTGCGGGATCAGGGGATCGAAACCGCGCAGGACGAGATCAAGGTCAGCCGCGAAGGGCGGTTGGAAAATCTGTTGGTTCGCCTGTCCACGCGGCGCAGGGCCGATGGCGGGTTGGAAGGCTACGTGGTGGCCTTTGACGATGTGACCGATCTGGTCAGCGCGCAGCGCATGGCGGCCTGGGGCGACGTGGCGCGTCGGATTGCACATGAGATCAAAAACCCGTTGACGCCGATCCAGCTATCGGCGGAACGCATTCGCCGGAAATTCCGCAAGCAACTGCCCGAAGCGGATGCGAACGATCTTGAGCAGATGACAGACGTGATTGTGCGCCAAACCAATGACTTGCGGCGCATTGTTGATGAATTTTCCAAGTTCGCCCGGATGCCGGAACCGGAGCGCAAACCCGAAGACATCGTGGACATTCTGCGCGGGGCCGTGTTGCTGCAGGAAACCGGGCAGCCGGGGGTGACGTTCACGACCGATTTGCCGATGCAGGCGATTCCGGCTGAAATTGATGCAACAATGATCGGGCAGGCCTTTACAAATCTGGTGAAGAACGCCGGGGAAGCTATTGAGAGCCTGCAGGAAAAAGAGCCTGAGATTGAGGTTTCGCCGGAAATCCGCGTGTCCTGTTGGCTTGATGACGGGATCGCCGAGATCCGGATTGAAGACAACGGCATTGGTTTGCCGGAAGACACGTCGCGGCTGTTCGAACCCTATGTGACCACCCGCGAAAAAGGCACCGGGCTGGGCCTGCCGATCGTGAAGAAGATCATCGAGGAACATGGCGGCACGCTGGTGCTGGATGCGGCCTCGGCCTTTGACGACACCGGGCGGCGCGGCGCGATGGCGATCATCCGGTTGCCGGTTCTGGACGGACCGGCCGCCACGCCCCCACAACCCCCCTCTGCTGCGGACGAGCCCGCAGCGTCCCCTGAAACCGAACTGTGACGATTAACAAGAGATGAAGGTGAGGCAATGAGCGATATTCTGATTGTAGACGACGAGCGCGACATCCGCGAACTCATCGGCGATATCCTGCAAGACGAGGGATATACCACGCGATTGGCAGGAAATTCATCGGAAGCGATGAACGAGATCAACGCGGAAGAGCCGTCTTTGCTGATCCTCGATATCTGGCTGAAAGACAGCAAGATGGACGGGATTGATATTCTCAAGACCGTCAAACGCGACAATCCGGATGTGCCCGTCGTGATCATCTCGGGCCATGGCAATATCGAGATCGCGGTCGCGGCGATCAAGCAAGGGGCGTATGACTTTATCGAAAAGCCCTTTAATATCGATCAGTTGCTGGTGGTCATACGCCGGGCGATGGAAACCAGCCGTCTGCGGCGCGAGAACCAGAAGCTCAAGCGGCGCGAAACGGATGTGGCGCAGATGGTTGGCGAATGCGCGTCGTTCCGGGGGCTTGTGTCGAACCTCGACAAGGTGACCAAGTCCAATGGGCGGGTGTTGTTGTCCGGGCCTGCAGGCAGCGGCAAGGAAGTCGCGGCGCGGTATATCCACGCCAATTCCAATCGCGCCAGCGCGCCGTTCGTGACGGTCAATTGCGCCGGTGTCGCGCCCGAGACGATGGAAGAGGTGCTGTTTGGCCGCGAAACACCCGAGCGCGGTGTGGAGCCCGGTTTGCTGGAACAGGCGCATGGCGGTGTGGTCTATTTTGACGAGGTGGCGGACATGCCGCTGGGCACGCAGTCCAAGATCCTGCGGGTTCTGGTGGATCAGCAGTTCCAGCGGGTGGGCGGGGCTGACAAGGTGCGCGTGGATCTGCGGGTGATTTCCTCGACCAACCGCGATCTGCAGGACGCCATCGCCGAGGGCACGTTCCGCGAAGAATTGTATCACCGGTTGAACGTGGTGCCGATCACAGTGCCCAGTCTTGAGGACCGCCGCGAAGACATCCCGATGCTGGCGGAACATTTCGTTGACCTGTTCAACCAGACGCAGGGTCTGCCCAAACGCGCCCTGAGCAGTGACGCGGTGGCGTTGCTGCAAACGATGGTCTGGCCGGGAAATGTGCGCCAGTTGAAGAACCTGATCGAACGGGTGCTGATCCTGGGCGATGGCACCGGCGACATCGCGGCCCGCGAATTGCCACAGGACTCGCCGCAAGCCGACGATGAAGAGGGCCGGGTGGTGCTGTCGGGCACGCTGGCCACCATGCCGCTGCGCGAGGCGCGCGAGGCGTTCGAGCGGGAATACCTGCTGACCCAGATCAACCGGTTTGGCGGCAATATCAGCCGCACCGCCAGCTTTGTCGGCATGGAACGCAGCGCGCTGCACCGGAAACTGAAATCGCTGGGGGTTGTGACAAGCTCCAAAGCGGGCAGCCGGGTGGCCTATCTGGAAGAGGACGTGGAACAGGCGTCCTGACCCGGGAGATCCGGTCTGGCGTTCGGGGTTCAAACCATCCCCCGGATGGTTTGGTCAACTCTGTTGACACCACCCCTTATTGTTTCGCGCGCGAAACATTGGGACTGATACGGACCTAATAACGGTCTGTTAACTTTCATGGCTTTGCGGAACACACAGGCCGTGTGTCGCGTCGATAAGGAACAGCTTATGGCCTTTCGTGTCTCGTTCGGGGTTCATGCCGTGGACACCCATGTGCCCAAACCGACCATTCGTCCGTTGGACGGCGACACGCGGTTGATCAAGCTTGTGGACCAGACGCAGGATGCCGGGTGGCTACATTTCGGCAATGCGTCGTCCAATGTCGGGGTATGGGCCAGCACCGAAAACATGCCGACCCGCGCCCGCCGCGAAGGCGCGAACCTTTCGCTGTATCCGCAACTGGACTTTGATCAAATGACCGCTCTGGCCCTTGTGTCAGAGCGCGCGCGGCGCGTGTTCGACGACCTTGAACCGGGAGTGCATCAGTTCCTGCCTGTCGAGGTGACACAGGGCAAGGCGGATGCGCCGGGTGGGCGAACCTACCTGATTTTTCTGGGCAACCGGCTGGACACATTGGACAAGGACCTGAGCGGCCCGTTCAACGCCCGTGGCATGTGCAAAGGGTTGACCGACCCCAACGGGCGGGTTGTTTTGAACAGCGAAAAGATCGGGAAGCATCACGCGTGGAGCGAGATGTTTCTCTCTACCGGGACAAACGGGTTCTTCGTGTCCGATACGCTTGCCAAAATCCTTGAGGACGAGGGTCTGACCGGCTTGTCCCCTTTCCGGCATACGGACGAAACGAAAGACCTTTCTGTTTGATGGGATCGCGGCATGTGGTCGGACTGTGTGGCGTCTCTGGGCGGGGGGGATAGGGCTTGTGATCCGGTGGGTCCGGTGGTGGTCTATTAACGGTCTGTTATGGTTTGGACTTTGGAAATGTAGGGTGCGTGATGTCACGCACCATTACGGGCTGAGGGTTGGAGTCGATTGCCCCGCGCGAAACAGTGGGCGCAGCCCACCGCGCATCGACGACGCGCCCCGACGCGGCGGCGATTTGGGTGGGGTTCCGCGCAGCATGGGACATACTCGGGCTTGTCTGGGAAAAAGTGCTTGGAACAACGGTTGGATCGCCACCGCGCGCGTCGTCGATGCGCGGTGGGATTGGCAACGTCGGTGGTGTCCTCTCCAATTGACCCCAACCCCCACCTCTGCCACACAAGAGCCTGCGCCAATGGCAAGGGGCCCTTTATCGGGCGAAGTGCATGAAAGTCATCATCTGCGGAGCAGGTCAGGTCGGTTGGCAGATTGCGCGGCATCTGTCGGGTGAGCGCAATGACGTGACAGTTGTCGACAACAATTCCGAACTTGTGCGCCGCGCGACGGATGCGCTGGACGTTCAGGGGATTGCGGGGTTTGCCTCTTATCCGGATGTGCTGGATCAGGCCGGGGCGCGGGATGCGGATATGATCATCGCGGCGACCCATTCGGACGAGGTCAATATGGTGACCTGCCAGGTGGCGCATTCGGTGTTTGCGATCCCGCGCAAGATCGCGCGGTTGCGGTCGAAATCTTATCTGACGGCGATTTATTCCGACCTCTACCGCCGCGATCACATGCCGATTGACGTGGTGATCAGCCCCGAGATGGAGGTGGCCGAGGCGGCGTTGCAGCGGCTGAACGCTCCGGCGGCGTTTGACACCGAGAAATTCCTGGATGGGGAGGCGGCGTTGATGGGGCTGACCATCGACGAGGATTGTCCGATCATCAACACGCCGTTGAAACAGCTGACCGACCTGTTTTCGACCCTGCGGTCCATCGTGGTGGGCATCCGGCGGGACGGCACGTTGTTTGCGCCGGAATCCGGGGACCAGATTTTCCCCGGCGATGCCTGTTACGTCATGGTGCACAACGAAGACGTGCGGCGCACCATGGAGGTGTTTGGCAAGACGCTGCGCAAACAGGAGCGCGTGGTGATCATCGGCGGCGGCAATGTCGGGCTGATGGTGGCGCGGGAGTTGGAAGAGCGCGCGGATCGCATTCGGGTCAAGGTGATCGAGCGGGACCGCAAGGTGGCCGAACGCGCGGCCGAAGCGCTGGAGCGGACGATTGTTCTGAACGGCGACGGTCTGGATGTGAGCCTGCTGGCCGAGGCCAATATCGAACGGGCGGACGCGGTGTTGTGCGTCACCGATGACGACAAGACCAACATGCTGGCGGCGGTGCGGGCAAAGTCCGAAGGCTGCCCGATGGCGATTGCGCTGATCAATGACCCGACGCTGGAGCCGTTGATGGATCCGCTGGGCATCGACGCCTATATCAACCCGCGCTCGGTCACGGTGAGTTCGATCCTGCGGCATTTCCGGCATGGCCGGGTGCGCGCGGTCTATTCCATCGGCGATGCCGAGGCCGAGGTGATCGAAGCAGAGGTGCTGTCGACCTCACCCATGGCCGGTAAGAAGATGCGCGACATCGACTTCCCGGAAGGGGTGATCGTGGGGGCCTTGCGCAAGGGCGACAAGGTTGTTCGTCCAACCGGCGCCTTGGTGGTCGAAGAGGGGGATCAGATCGTGATCTTCAGCCTGGCGGGCGATGTGGCAGAGGTCGAGCGTCTGCTGCAGGTCTCTATCGATTTCTTCTGATCCATGGCCCTGCTGTATCGACTGCCTCTCTTGTTGTTGCTGACGGGTGTTGCGTCGATCTCGATGATCGTTCCGGCGGTGGTTGCGCTGTGGACGGAATCCTTTCACGACGCGCGCAGTTTTTTCTATTCCGGGCTGATTGGCCTGATCTTCTGTGCGTTGATCGCCTTTGCCATGGCCAACCGGCTGCACAATCGCAACGCCATCCGGCAATTGCTGGCGCTGCTGGGCACGTTTCTGGTGTTGCCGGCCATTCTGGCGGTGCCGTTTTACGAGGCGGTGCAGACCACGACCTTTCTGAATGCGTATTTCGAAATGGTGTCGAGCCTGTCGACAACTGGAATGCCCCTTTTCCCGGCCGAGCGGTTGTCGATGGCGGAACACCTGTGGCGTGCGCAGGTGGCGTGGATGGGCGGGCTGCTGACATGGATTGCGGCGGCAGCGATTCTTGCGCCGCTGAACCTGGGCGGGTTCGAGGTGACATCGCTGGGTGAGCCGGGACAGGACATCGTGGCCGGCGCGGCGCGGCGCGATACCGCCAACCCGGCGACGCGGCTTGCCAAAAGCGCGGCTGTGCTGGCGCCGACCTATGCGCTTCTGACGCTGGCCTTGTGGGTGTTGCTGCTGATCGTCGGAGACACGCCCTTTGTCGCGCTGGTTCATGCGATGAGCGTGATGTCGACCTCGGGGATTTCGCCGGTGGGCGGGCCGGAAGGGGCCAGCAGCGGATTTGCGGGCGAAGCGATCATGGCGGTGTTTCTGCTTTTCGCCCTGTCCCGCATGACGTTTTCGCAGGACACCGGCACACGGCACAAATCCGGCTTGCTCAATGATCCGGAGTTCCGGCTTGGCATGGCCATCGTGATTGGCATTCCGGTTCTGCTGTTGCTGCGGCATTTCTTTGCGGCGCTGGATATCGGGGATCAGAACAACTTTCTGGCGGCGATCCGGGCCTTCTGGGGGGCTGCGTTTACTGTGTTGTCGTTCCTGACGACACATGGCTTTGCCAGCGTGGACTGGGTGGATGCGCAGGCGTGGTCGGGGCTTGAGACGCCGGGCCTGATCCTGTTGGGGCTGGCGTTGATCGGAGGCGGTGTTGCGACCACGGCGGGCGGGGTCAAGCTGCTGCGGGTCTTTGCCCTGATCATCAACGGCATGCGCGAGGTGGACCGGCTTGTGCATCCGTCCTCTGTCGGGCGGTCGGGGTTGGTGTCGCGGCAAACCCGGCGCGAGGGCGCCTTTATCGCCTGGGTGTTCTTCATGATCTTCGCGATCACCATCGCGGTTACAACGGTTGCCTTTGCGGCGTTCAACATTCCGTTTGAACAGTCTTTGGTGCTTGCCCTGGCCAGTCTGACCAATTGCGGACCGCTGGTCGAAGTGGTGGAAGCCGGGCGATTGAGCCTGATTGAGCTGGGTCCGGGACCCAAATTGATCGCCGCTGTGGCGATGGTTATGGGGCGTCTTGAGATGCTTGCGCTGGTGGTGATTTTGACGCCGGATCTCTGGCGTGATTGACCCACTCTGACGGTCATCCGGATATTCGTTGTTTTTCCACTGGAATTTAGGGGAACCCCACGACATAGTGGCGACAAATCACCACCACCCGCGCGGCAAAAGCAAGAATAAAGGCAATTTTTTATGGCATCCGATAAGCAGAATCTTCAGGACGCTTTTCTCAATCACGTCCGCAAGACGAAGGTGCCGGTCACCGTTTTCTTGATCAACGGCGTCAAATTGCAGGGTGTTATTACGTGGTTTGACAATTTCTGTGTGCTGTTGCGCCGCGATGGCCAGTCGCAGCTTGTCTATAAACATGCCATTTCAACCATCATGCCAGCACAGCCGATCAATCTGTATGACGGCGAAGGCGAAAGTTGAAGGAACACAAGGCGCATGTGACCCGCGCCTGGGTTCTGCATCCTGACATCACCAGTGATCGGACGCGGCGCGCGGCGGAACCGGCTTTGGCCGAAGCCGTGGCCCTGGCCGCAGCTTTGCCGGGGCTAGAGGTGATCGGGCATGACGTGGTGCGTTTGCCCAAACCGCAACCGGGGGCGCTGTTCGGGTCCGGCAAGATCGAAGAACTGGAGTCGGCGTTCAAGGCGCAGGAGATCGAGCTGGTTCTGATTGACGGGCCGGTGACGCCCGTGCAGCAGCGCAATCTTGAAAAGGCGTGGGGCGTCAAGTTGTTGGACCGCACAGGTCTGATCCTTGAGATATTCAGCGACCGCGCCGCGACCCGTGAAGGGGTGTTGCAGGTCGAGATGGCAGCGCTGAGCTATCAGCGCACGCGTCTTGTGCGGGCCTGGACCCACCTGGAACGCCAGCGCGGAGGGTTGGGTTTCGTGGGGGGGCCGGGTGAGACCCAGATCGAGGCCGACCGCCGGGCGATTGACGACCAATTGGTGCGCTTGCGGCGTCAGTTGGAAAAGGTGGTCAAGACGCGCGGATTGCACCGCGCGGCGCGGGCCAAGGTGCCCTATCCGATTGTTGCCTTGGTGGGCTATACCAACGCGGGCAAATCGACGTTGTTCAACCGTTTGACCGGGGCCGAGGTGATGGCGAAAGACATGCTCTTTGCCACGCTGGACCCGACGATGCGGGCGGTCAAACTGCCCGATGGGCCGGATGTGATCCTGTCGGACACGGTTGGGTTTATCTCGGACCTGCCCACTGAACTGGTCGCGGCGTTTCGCGCGACTTTGGAAGAGGTGCTGGCTGCTGATTTGATCCTGCATGTGCGCGATATCAGCCACGACGAAACCGAGGAACAGGCGCAGGACGTGCGCGACATTCTCACGTCGTTGGGCGTGGCCGACAAAACCCCCATGATCGAGGTCTGGAACAAGACCGATGCGATGCCAGACGAGGACCGAGAGGCCGTTCTGGCGCGGGCTGCGCGGGATGATGCGGTGTTCGCAACATCAGCGCTGACCGGGGACGGGTTGGAGGCCTTGCTGGACGCGGTGAATGTGCGTCTGGAAGGGGACCGCCGCGAAGAGGTGCTGCACCTTGGGTTTGAGGACGGGCGCAAACGCGCGTGGCTGTTCGACAAAGCCGTGGTCGAAGAGGAAACGCAGGACGAAACCGGCTATACGCTCAAGGTGCGTTGGTCGGCCAAGGACGCGCGGAAGTTCGAAACGCTGTAAGCGTTACTGACGAACCAACCGGGTGATCCCAACCGATGCGGCGCGGGCCAGCCCGTCATCCAGCGACATCGGGATGTATTCACCGCGCCGCCACAGGATGCCCATGTCGTCATAGTGCCGCGACAGGAAATGGCCGGATTGACCGGTGGACAGGATGAACACGGAACTGTCGGGATCGGCGAAATCATAGACGCCGCGATAGGCGGCCCCATGGACGTTCTGGTAGGGGGCCGGGTCTTTGCCCGACGCGCGCCCGCGCATCAGGGTATGGTCACCGCCGGATGTGCTTTGACGGATGTTCACGAAATACCGCAACAGAGGCACGTCGCCCAACACCGTGTGATCATGGGTCGCCTGATGCGCGTCGCCCCAGCGCAGCGATTCAAGCGCGGTGCCATAGGTTTCGGACACCCAGATCAGCGCATCGTCCAGCGCCAGACGTGAAATGTCGGAACAGCTTTCCACAACTGCGGACCGGATCACGTCACACCACGCGCTTGCGCCGTCCACGTCGCGGTAGACGCGTTCGATAAACAGCGGCTCGACCCGCGTGAATTCGGATGCCAGCGGGCCAAGATCGTCGCGGATCAGCCGTTCCTGCAGCGCGCGGAGCCACGCGGAATAGATCAGAGGTTCGGGCAGATGTTCGTTCATCTCGCCGTTCCAGTTGGCCAGCAGTTCCAGCGCGCGCTGACGCAGGCGTTCGGGCGATCCTTCGGGTGCGGCTTCGCCGGTGAACCACAGATCGGCCCCGATCAGCGGCAAAAGCGACCGCGCGGTGATGGACACAGTATCAAGCTGCGCTTCGACAAAGCTGTCGCGGGTGTGAACCTCGCGCCCCTGCATCAAGCCCTGCCAGCGCATCACACGCTGACTGTCGCCCCAGTCAAAGCTGACATGCAGCGGGAACGGGCGATCGACGATCTTGTTGTTGGTGTTGCCGACGATCCCGCCGGTTGGGTTCAGGAACACAGGGTTGGCGTCATCCGGGAACACCCCTTGCCAGCGGTTTTCGGCGCGCCAGCCCAAGGACGGCAAGCGCCCCTGGCTTTGATGATCCGCATCGCGGCGCGGCATGGCCCCGATCAGCTTCATCCCGATCCCGTCCGCGTCGATCACCGTCAGGTTTTGCGAGGGGGCCACGTAGGCTTTGGACACGTCGAAGGCGTCTTCGACGGATTGTGCAAACATGATCCCGATGGCCGCCGACATCGACGTGTCGCGTGGGCTGAGCGCCGTCCAGGACAGCGCGGCAACATGGCCGGGGGGCGTGACGGAGCCCAGATCGAACTGGGTGGCGGGCAGGACGGGGCCGTTGTCGGTCCAGCGCAGGGTCAGCGTGACCGGGGTGGTGTCCTTGATCTCGATAATCGAGCGGCGGGTGACGAAGGTTTTGTAGCCGTCCGGGGTTTTGTATTCCTCGGGGTTGTCGGGGTTCAGTTCTTCGATGAAGACATCCTGATCGTCCAGATACGACGAGGTCAGCCCCCAGGCGATGGATTCAGAGCGCCCGGCCATGATCGCAGGGATGCCGGGGATGGTCGCGCCGATGACGCCGCCGTTCGAGAGCTGCAATCGTGCCAGATACCAAGTTGCGGGGGCGGTAAATTTCAGATGCGGATCGTTGGCCAGCAATGTTGATCCGGTGGCCGACCGAGTGTCATCCGCCGCCCACGCATTCGAGGCCCCGGCCAACCCGCGTTCCGGAACCGGCCAGAACTTGGATTGTGCAGGGACCGATGCGAAGGTCCGGGTGGTGTCCACGCCGGGTACAAGGCTGGCATATTCCGGCAGGGCGGCCACACCCTGACCGGGAATGTCGGGCAGTAGGTCGGCGAGCCGGTTTTCATCCGGCAGCAGCAGCGACGTGCGCGCGCGCAGCACTTCTTCGCTCAGATGGCCCGAAAGCTGCAGCGCCATAAGCTTGACCAGCGCAAGGGAATCCGCCGGTTGCCACGGCGCAAGTGGCGCGTTGAAGACAAAGAACTCTGGCGCGCCGCGGCCAAGGCTGTCGCGGTTGATCTCGGTGATGCGGGCATTGACCCCGGCGGAATAGGCCTCAAGCGCGTCGAGCGTTGCGGCATCCTGAACCGACACCGATTGGACGGCCAGGGTATACAGGTCGAGACGGCGCAACAGCTTGTCCGTTTCAACGGTTCGGGTGCCGAACATTTCAGACAGGCGGCCCTGCGCGGTGCGCCGCAGCAGGGTCATTTGCCATAGGCGGTCCTGCGCGTGGGCATAGCCCAATGCAAAAAACGCGTCACGGTCGGAGGCGGGGAAGATATGGGGCACGCCGGAATTGTCGCGCACGATCTCGACATCCGCCGTCAGCCCGGACACCTGAATGAGCTTGTCGTATTCGGGCAGGGACCGCGATGCGAGGTAATAGACGCTCAGGACACCCAGAACCCCGACGATAAGTGCAGCCGTCGTCACCCAAACCAATGCTCTGAATATCAGCGCCACGCTGTTTCTACCCTTCACGCGAGGCCGAAACGGCCCTGAAAACCCATGGCAAACGCCCTACAGAACACGCAAGCCCTTGCCAAGGGGGCGGGGCAGCGTCAGGTAATGACAGCGAAATTTGACCAAACGAACGGGGAGAGTGGGCATGGCAAAAGTTGCGTTTCTGGGATTGGGCGTCATGGGGTATCCGATGGCGGGGCATCTGGTGAAGGCCGGACACGACGTCACGGTGTACAACAGGACCGCGTCCAAGGCCGAGGCCTGGGCGGCAGAGCATAGCGGCGGGCAGGCGGCCACGCCACGGGAGGCCGCGCAGGGCTGTGAGTTTGTCATGTCCTGCGTTGGCAATGACGATGACCTGCGCGGTGTCTGTCTGGGGGACGATGGCGCTTTTGCCGGGATGTCTGCGGGGACGGTGTTTGTCGATCACACCACGGTGTCTGCAAAGGTCACGCGCGAGCTTTATGCCGCTTCGGGTGACGCGGGAATTTCCTTTGTCGATGCGCCGATCTCGGGCGGGCAGGCGGGGGCCGAGAATGGCGTCCTGTCGGTGATGTGCGGTGGGGATGCGGAGCCGTATGGCCGGGCGGAGCCGATTATTGATGCCTATGCCCGGATTTGTCGCCGGATCGGAGAGTCCGGGGCCGGGCAGATGACCAAGATGTGCAACCAGATCGCGATTGCCGGTCTTGTGCAGGGGCTGAGCGAAGCACTGCACTTTGCCGAGAAGGCCGGTCTGGATGGCCGCGCGGTGGTTGAGGTGATCAGCCAGGGGGCGGCGGGATCGTGGCAGATGTCGAACCGCTATGAGACGATGATCGACGATGAGTTCAATCATGGGTTTGCGGTGGATTGGATGCGCAAGGATCTGGGCATTTGCCTGGATGCGGCCAACGAAGTCGATGCGTCCTTGCCGGTGACGGCGCTGGTGGATCAGTTCTACAAGGACGTTCAAAAGCTTGGCGGCGGGCGTTGGGACACATCGAGCCTGATCAAACGCCTGCGCGCGATGGGGTAACGCGCCGGATGCGTCGACGCATCCGTGCGTTTGCGTCGACGCAAACAGGGGTTTCGTTATTCCGTGTCCGTGCCGCGCAAGGCCAGAATGGCGATGATGCCCAACACACAGAGGCCAACCACCGCGATGTTGAGCGGTCCGGTATTGGCGACAATCACACCGACCAGCGCCCAGATCACCGTGACGCCGTATTCCGGCGCGCGGTGCAGGCGGTACTGCGCAATCAGCGCGATGGTCAGGCCCAACCCCAGCGCAACGATGGCGGCCAGTGTTTCCGTCAGGATGCCGTATCCGCCCAGCATCAGGCCAACAGACACCGCTGACGCCGCCGTCAGCCACCCTGCATAGATCGCCACCGGGGCTTGTTGCAGCCAGCGGTCGGTGTCACCGACCCGAAACAGGCTTAGAAACGCGGTGCCCAGCATGATCCAGATCAGCACGGTGGCCGCGACCGGCGATTGGTTGGCAACCGGCAACCATGTCGCGCCAACCGCAAGGCTGAAGAACAGCGGCGGGCGCATGGCGGCCCAATCCGGGTCATCGCTGCGTTTGAGCAGACCAAACCCGGCACCGATGATGCCCCAGAGGTAGATCAGCCCCCAGATCGAAAAGGCATAGCCCGCCGGTTGCACCGGCGGGTTTTCCTGAGGCACGGGGAATTGATCGGCTTCGAACCCGTTAAAGCCCTGCACAAACCAGGGTGAGGCCGCAAATGCGATCGCGGCGACAAAGACCAGAACGGACCAGACGCGTGCCATGATTTATACCATCTCTCCTGTCGCGGAAATGCGGGTCTTGCCGCCAAGCCACGGATTCAGTGCCTCGGGCAGGGTGACTGAGCCGTCTGCTTCCTGACCGTTTTCGAGCACGGCAATCAGGCAGCGGCCCACCGCAAGGCCGGAGCCGTTGAGCGTGTGCAGGTATTCCGGCTTGCCACCGTCTGCGGGTTTGAAGCGGGCATTCATGCGGCGGGCCTGAAAATCACCGCAGACCGACACCGAACTGATTTCGCGGTAGGTGTTCTGGCCCGGCAACCAGACCTCGATGTCATGGGTCTGACGCGCGCCGAAGCCCATGTCGCCAACACAAAGCACCACGGTGCGATAGGGCAGGCCCAGCTTTTCCAGAATGCGTTGCGCGCAGCCGGTCATGCGATCCAGTTCGTCGCGGCTTTTGTCGGGATGCGTGATCGACACCATTTCGACTTTCTCGAACTGGTGCTGGCGCAACATGCCCGCGGTATCGCGGCCGGCACTTCCCGCTTCGGAGCGGAAACACTGGGTATGGGCCACGTAGCGGCGGGGCAGATAGCTTTCCTCGACCGTCATGCCGTTGACGATGTTGGTCAATGTCACCTCGGCTGTGGGCACCAGCCACCAGCCATTGGTGGTCTGGTAGCTGTCTTCGCCGAATTTCGGCAATTGCCCGGTGCCGTACATCATGTCGTCGCGCACCAGGACTGGGGTCCATGTTTCGGTCAGACCGTTTTCGCTGATATGCGTGTCGAGCATAAACTGTGCCAGGGCCCGGTGGAGCCGCGCAATCGCGCCCGACATCACGACAAAGCGCGAGCCAGACAGTTTCGCGGCGGTTTCAAAATCCATTCCGGGTTGAACGCCCGCGATTTCGAAATGTTCCAGAGGTTTGAAATCAAAGCTGCGCGGCGTGCCCCAGCGGCGCACCTCGACATTGTCGGCTTCGTCTGCACCGTCCGGCACATCGTCAAACGGCAGGTTCGGCAACCCGACAAGAAGGGTGGTCAGCGTTTCGTCCAGTTCCTTGGCGCGGGCCTGCAGGTCGCCAACGGCGGCCTTTTTCGCGGCGACCTCATCACGCAGTTTCTGGAACGCGGCCTCGTCACCCGATGCCTTTGCCTTGCCGATTTCCTTGGCGGCCTTGTTTTGATCCGCCTGCGCGGTTTCGGCGGCCAGAATCGCGGCGCGGCGGTCTTCGTCGATGCGCAGGATCTCGGACGAGACCGGCTCCAACCCACGACGCGACAGCGCGGCGTCGAACGCAGCGGGGTTTTCGCGGATGGCTCGGATATCATGCATGGGTCTGGTCCTTCTGACTCGCGTGTGGTTTCGGCGGCCTTATGCACCGGAATGCCGGCATATGGTAGAGGCTTACGGCGCGGGCAGGCGAGAGACCGGCACCGCCAGAGCGCCCGATTGCCCCATGGCGCTGATCACCGCCGCGATCTGCCAGCTGTCACCGACCTTTGTGACGACCGGACCGCCGGAATTGCCGGGGGTGACGGGACAGCTCAGGCGCAACAGATGCGACGTTTCCGTGCCCGTACAGTCAAAGGCGGCCCCCAGCATATGCGGGCGACGGGTCGAATAGCCCAGCACGCCAAAATTGTCTGACGTGGGGGCAGTGGCCAAAGGCAACGGCGTGACCTGCGCCGGACGGTCCAGCGTGAGAAGAGCGATATCGTAGCGGATATCCAGCACGCCCTGCACATAGGCGTCCGGATGCACCCAGACCGCAGCACCGCGCACGGAGTCCACGGCTTCGCCCTGCAGCCAGCCTGCCACAAAGGTAAATTCTTCGGGTTTGGGACCGATGCCATCTGTTCCGGCAAGGCAATGCGCGGCTGTCAGAACCGTGTCGGCGGCAATCAACGTGCCCGAGCACATCTCGCGTTTGCGGAACCCTGCGGCGTTCACGCGTCCGATGGCCTGCCAGTTTTCGTGCTTGTCCACGGGCAGAACGGGCAATTCCTGCGCACTTGCGGACACGGCAAGACAGGTCAGCACAAAAGGCGGAATTGCGAACTTCATGGACGGACTTAAGGCGCAAGTCGCGCGGTCGTACAAGGCCTGACCGCCGGTCGGGTGATTTGCCTGCTGCGCAGACTTGCGAATTGCATGCGACAAAGCCCTTGCAAAACAGTTGGAACGCGGCTTGCAAAGCCCAGACGGGCAACATAGGTTCCGCCCAAATTTGACGATCCACAACATATGCGGGGTGTGCCCCGCCACCTTGAAGGAGCACGCCCATGGATGGCAGCGCAATTGCCCAGTTTGTCCCGCTTATTCTGATCTTTGCGATCATGTATTTCCTGCTGATCCGTCCGCAGCAGAAAAAGATGAAAGAGCATCAGAAGATGGTCGAAGGCCTGCGTCGCGGCGATGTTGTGATCACCCAGGGCGGGTTGATCGGCAAGGTGATGAAGGTCAAGGAAAACAACGAACTGGACGTCGAACTGAGCGAAGGCGTCAAGGTGCGCGTGGTACAGAACACGATTGCGCAGGTTGTCTCCAAGACCGAACCCGCCAACACCTAATCCTTCACTTTCGTATCGGACCTCTCGCCCATGCTTCAGATCGATCTGTGGAAGCGCCTTCTGATCTGGACCACGGTTGCGGTGGGTCTGGTATTGGCTCTGCCAAACCTGTTTTATCCCCGTGTTGAGCAACACAATGATGCCGTTGCCGCGATAGAGGTTTCGGGCGAAACGCCCGAGCTTCTGGAGCAAAGCGCAAGTTGGCCGGGATTCCTGCCCTCTGGTCTGGTCAATCTTGGCCTTGATCTGCGCGGCGGCGCGCATCTTTTGGCCGAAGTGCAGGTCGAGGACGTCTACGCGTCACGGATGGACGCGCTGTGGCCCGAGGTGCGCGATGTGCTGCGCCCGGAACGCGCCACGGTGGGCACCATTCGGTTGCAACAATCCGCACCGAACGAACTGCGTGTCCGGATCTCTGAACCCGAGGGCATGGCCCGTGCCTTGGAACTGGTGCGCAGTCTGGCGCAGCCCGTGGTGTCGCTGACCGGCGCATTGAGCAACGACCTTGAGGTCCGGGCCGAAGGGGACGAGATCATCGTCACCCTGTCAGAGGCCGAACAGATCGCCACCGACGAACGGACAATGCTGCAAAGTCTGGAGATCATTCGTCGCCGGATTGACGAGGTTGGCACGCGGGAACCGACCATCCAGCGGCAGGGCACGGACCGTATCCTGATCCAGGTGCCGGGGATCGGATCTGCGGCAGAGCTGAAAGAAATCATCGGCACCACCGCACAACTGACGTTCCAGCCGGTTGTCGGACGCAGTTCCGATGCCAACGCGGCGGCGGGTGTCGGCAACGAGTTGCTGCCGTCGATGGACGAGCCGGGGACGTTTTACATCCTTGAGCAATCCCCCGTCGTGACCGGCGAAGAGCTTGTCGATGCGCAGCCTGCCTTTGACCAGAACGGCCGACCGGCGGTGAATTTCCGGTTCAACCCGGCAGGGGCGCGCAAGTTCGGCGATTATACGGCGGCCAATATCGGCAATCCGTTTGCGATTGTGCTGGATGCCGAAGTTATCAGCGCGCCCGTCATCCAAAGCCATATTCCGGGGGGATCGGGCATTATCACGGGCAATTTCTCGGTCGAGGAAAGCACGCAGCTTGCGGTGCTTCTGCGCGCCGGGGCCCTGCCGGCAGGGCTGGAGTTTCTGGAAGAACGCACCATCGGCCCGGAATTGGGGCAGGACAGCATTGATGCCGGACGCATCGCCACCATGGTCGCGTTTGCGGCTGTGCTGGTGTTCATGGCGCTGAGCTATGGGTTGTTCGGAATCTTCGCCAATGTCGCGCTGATCGTGAATATCGGTCTGATCTTTGGCTTGCTGAGCCTGATCGGGGCCACGCTGACCTTGCCGGGGATCGCGGGGATTGTTCTGACGGTCGGGATGGCAGTGGATGCCAATGTGCTGATCTTTGAACGCATCCGCGAAGAACTGAAAACCGCCAAAGGCCCGGCGCGGGCCATTGAGCTGGGCTATGAAAAAGCGCTATCGGCCATTCTGGACGCGAATATCACCACGTTTATCACCGCTGTGATCCTGTTTGTCATGGGCTCTGGCCCGGTGCGCGGGTTCGCCATCACTTTGGGCCTTGGCATTCTGACCTCGGTCTTCACGGCAATTTTTGTCACCCGGCTTCTGATCATCATGTGGTTCGAACGCCGTCGCCCGAAAACGATTGAGGTCTGATATGCGGTTGCGATTGGTCAAGCAGGGTACGAATTTCGATTTCTTCAACCGCTGGAAGCTGTGGTTTGGCATCTCGGCCTTTTTGATGGCGCTGTCGTTTGTGTCCTTCTTTTTGCAGGGGCTGAACTACGGCATCGATTTCCGGGGTGGCACAACGATCCGCACGGAAAGCGCGCAACCGGTTGATGTCGGCGTCTACCGCGATGCGATTGCGGCGCTGGAACTGGGCGACATCACCATTTCCGAAGTGTTCGATCCGACCTTCGGACCAGATCAGAACGTCGCCATGGTGCGAATTCAAGCGCAGGACGGGGAAGAGGCCGTCAGCGTCGCCGTGATCCAGCAGGTTGAAGCGGCCTTGGCCGAGGTTGTGCCGGATATCAAGTTCGTCTCGGTGGAATCGGTTGGGCCGAAAGTGTCGGGCGAATTGATCCAGACCGCCGCGATTGCGGTGATTTTGGCGATTGGCGCGGTGTTGATCTACATCTGGTTGCGGTTCGAATGGCAGTTTGCCCTGGGCGCGGTTGCGGCGCTTGTGCATGACGTGATCCTGACCATCGGCATCTTTTCCGAGCTGCAGATCAAGTTCGATCTGGCGATTATCGCGGCCTTGCTGACGATTGTGGGCTATTCGCTGAACGATACGGTGGTTGTGTTTGACCGCGTGCGCGAGAACCTGATCAAGTACAAGAAAAAGGACCTCAAGGAGGTTCTGAACATCTCGATCAACGAAACGCTCAGCCGAACCTTCATGACCTCGGCGACCACGCTTCTGGCGTTGATTGCGCTGTTTGTGCTGGGCGGTGACGTGATCCGGGGCTTCGTGTTTGCGATGATCTGGGGTGTGATCGTGGGGACGTATTCGTCGATCTTTGTCGCCTCGGCGATCCTGCTGTGGCTGGGTGTCAAACGCGACTGGACCAAGCCAACCGACACCACGGGCAACCAGTTCTCGAACGTCGATGCCTGAGTTCCTTCTGGCCGCGCTGGACACAGCGGGGCTGGACTGGTTGCTTCTGGCGACGCTTGTTGCGGGGATCGTGTACGGTTTTGCCGGGTTTGGCGCGGCCTTGGTGTTTTTGCCGGTGGCCACGGTCTTCCTACCGCCCGCCGTCGCCATCGCCGCATTTTCTGTCTCGGCCATGTCGTCGCTTGTGACGGTTTTTCCCAAGGCGCTGCCGATGGTGGATCGCAAGGCCGTCACCATCTTGATCGTCAGCGCCACGGTGTCGGCCTCGCTTGGCATCTGGGTTCTGACGGTGACCGATGTCACCGTCATCCGCTGGGTCGTGGTCGCCGTGTGCGCCATCACGCTCTGCGCGCTGATCGCCGGATGGAGGTACGAGCTGGAACCCAGTGTCCTGTCCCGCGCAAGCGTTGGGGCTGCTGCGGGGTTCATTGGCGGGGTCAGCGGGCTGACCGGGCCAATCATGGTGTTGTTTCAATTGGCCGGGCGCGACCCGATTGCCGTGACCCGCGCCACGACGGTGGTGTTTCTGACCACTACAAGCTTGTTGATCCTGCCCTTGATGTATCTGCAGGGGATTTTGACGGTTCAGGCCGTGGCGCTTGGGATCCTGTTTCTTGTGCCTTACGCGGTGGGCGCGCTGATTGGGCAGGCGCTGTTCCGTCCCGAACGGGATCGCTTCTATCGCGTGGCGGCCTATGTCATTATTGCGGTGGCGACAGTGATGGGGCTGCCCATCTGGGACACAGTCTGAGCAAGGGAACCAGAGATGCGACTGAACGAAGTTGTGTATAATGATGCCGAACCCATTGACGGGTACGGACCGGGGTTTTTTCGCATCGGTGGCAAGGCACATGACGCGCCGGTGATGACCGGGCATTCCGGAACGCGCCCCTGGGCGGGGTATGACGACGCGGCCACGCTGCTTGATTTGGCAGGCGAGGTCGACGTGCTGTTTATCGGCACCGGCAAGGAGGTTGCGCATATTCCGGCCGATCTGCGCACGCAGCTGGAAGAGGCGGGTCTTGGGGTCGAGGTCATGAGTTCCCCGGCGGCCTGTCGCACCTACAATGTGCTGTTGTCCGAAGGGCGGCGGGTTGCGGTTGCGCTTCTGCCGGTGACCTGAGCCGGGCAAGATGCGGCGACGCATCTTGGCGTTTCCGGTGACGGAAACGGACCCGCGACGGACAAGCGACACTTTCGCGCTTTTCGCCCCATCGCCCGTGGGTTAAGCCGGGGGCATGGTATTGGCTGTCCGCGATCTTGCCGTCACCCGGGGTGGCATGGCGATCCTTGAAGGGGTCTCGTTTGACCTGTCTCCGGGCGAGGCGCTGGTGCTTCGCGGTCCGAACGGCGTTGGCAAAACCACGCTGTTGCGCAGTGTGGCGGGCTTGCAGCCGGTTGAAGCCGGAACCGTCACGGGGGCCGAGGATCAGATGGCCTATGCGGGCCATTCAGACGGGCTCAAGGCGATGTTGAGCGTCACCGAAAACCTGAAGTTCTGGGCCTCGGTCTTTGCCGTAAAGGATATCGAATCCGCCTTGCATTCCTTTGATCTGATCGAGTTGCGCAACCGCATGGCAGGCACGCTCTCCGCCGGTCAGAAGCGGCGGCTGGGATTGGCGCGGCTGATGGTCACCGGACGCCCGATCTGGGTGCTGGATGAACCCACCGTGTCGCTTGATGTGGCGTCGGTCGCACTTTTTGCCGAAGCGGTGCGGGGGCATCTGCGGTCCGGGGGCAGTGCCTTGATGGCCACCCATATCGACCTTGGGCTTGAAGAGGCGCGCGTACTGGATCTGACACCGTTCAAAGCCTCCCCGCGCGCGCGTCATATGGACGAGGCGTTTCTATGAGCGCCCTGTTGCTGCGGGATCTTGTGCTGTCGATCCGGGCCGGCGGCGGGTTTGGCCTTGGCTTGGCGTTTTTCCTGATTGTCACCGTTCTGGTGCCCTTTGGTGTGGGCCCGCAAACAGATTTGCTGGCACGGATCGCGCCCGGCATCCTGTGGATCGGGGCCTTGTTGGCGTGCCTGTTGTCGCTGGACCGTATTCTGGCGCTGGATTGGGAAGACGGCACGCTTGATCTGTTGGCCACTGCACCGCTGCCTGTGGAAAGCATTGTCACGGTCAAGGCGCTGGCGCATTGGATCACGACCGGTCTGCCGTTGGTCCTGGCCGCGCCGGTGCTGGGCGTGCTGCTGAGCCTGCCGCTGCCGGCCTACCAGTGGGTGGTGATCAGCCTTGCCCTTGGCACCCCGGCGCTGAGCGTGATCGGCACGTTTGGGGCGGCGTTGACAGTGGGTCTGAAGCGCGGTGGCTTGCTGATGTCGCTGCTGGTTCTGCCGCTTTACGTGCCGACGTTGATCTTCGGGGCCGAGGTCGCGCGCCGGGGGGCAGAAGGGCTGACCGTTCAGACACCTTTGCTGCTTTTGGCGGGGATCAGTTTCGGGGTGATTGCCCTTTTGCCCTTTGCCAGCGCGGCGGTTTTGCGGATCAATCTGCGGTAACGCGTCGCTTGGCGCGAATTTGAATTGAAGGCGCGATAAAAACCACCTACCTGCTGCATATGTCTTTGTGGGAATACGCAAATCCGGTAAAATTTATCCGCACCACCGACAAGGTGTTGCCATGGATATGGGCGCTTGCGGGCGTGTCATTGGTCGTTGGCCTGATCTGGGGGTTCTTCTTTACCCCGAATGATTTCCGGCAGGGATCGACCGTCAAGATCATCTACATTCACGTGCCGTCCGCGCTGATGGCCATCAATGCGTGGTTGATGATGCTGGTGGCCTCGCTGATCTGGATCGTGCGACGTCACCATGTGTCGGCGCTGGCTGCGCGGGCTGCGGCGCCGGTGGGCGCTGTGATGACCGTGATCGCCCTGGCCACGGGCGCGTTCTGGGGGCAGCCGATGTGGGGCACATGGTGGGCCTGGGACCCGCGTTTGACGTCCTTCCTGATCCTGTTCCTGTTTTACCTCGGATACATGGCGCTGTGGTCCGCGATTGAAAACGATGACACAGCGGCGGATCTGACGTCGATCCTGTGTCTGGTCGGGTCGGTCTTTGCGATTCTAAGCCGCTATGCTGTCAATTTCTGGAATCAGGGCCTGCACCAAGGGGCGACGCTGAGCCTTGATAAAGAAGAGAACATCTCGGACGTGTTCTGGTTCCCGCTGCTGGTCTGCATCGCCGGGTTTGTTTTGCTGTTCATCGCGCTGGTGTTCCTGCGCACACAGACCGAAATTCGGGCGCGCCGAACGCGCGCGCTCTTGGCGCGGGAAGGGCAGGCGTGATGCCGGATCTTGGAAAATACGCCTTTGAGGTGCTGAGTTCCTACGGCGTGACGCTGGCGCTTCTGGCCGCGATCGTGATGATCAGCCTGCGCCGCGCGCGCAAGGTCCGCGCCACGCTGGACGAGGTTGAAAACCGGAGGCCGCGGGATGGCTAAAATCTCGCCCCTGATGGTGCTGCCGCCCGTGATCTTTGGGGCATTTGCGGTTCTGGCCTATGTCGGAATGTTCCGTGAAGACCCGCAAGGCTTGCCGTCGACCCGCGTTGGCCAACAGGCTCCGCCCATCACGGAAACGGCGCTGGACGGGTATGACGCCTTTACGCCCGAGATGCTGACAACGGGCGAGGTCACGCTTGTTAATTTCTGGGCCAGCTGGTGCCCGCCGTGCCGGTTGGAACATCCGAAGCTGCTGGAAATGCAGGCCGAGGGCATGTCGATCATCGGTGTGAACATCCGGGATCGCGAATCCGCGGCCAAGTCGTATCTTGAGGATGATGGAAATCCGTTTTCTGCGGTGCCGTTCGATCCCGCCGGGCGCACGTCAATCGACTGGGGGGTCACAGCGCCGCCCGAGACGTTCATCGTCGATGGTGATGGCACGGTTCTGTACCGCTTTGCCGGACCTCTGGTCGGGTCGGATTATGAACAAAGGTTCGTGCCCGCGCTAGAAGCCGCGCAGGCAGACTAGGACTGTTACGGCAGCAAGCCGGACACGGGCGCGGCGGTTCCGGCAAAGACACTTGCCCCGGCAATCACAAGCAGGGCTGCAGTCTGAAGAATGGTCAGCAGTTTCATGTCTCAACTCGTGGGTTATGTCGCCTGTAGAGACATGCAGATGGGGGTAAGCCCGACAAAAGTGTAGGGGCCAAGCTGTCACATGCGACAGGATGTGCCAGAAAAAGAGAACCGCGCAGGCGGGCTGCCGAAAAATCGCGCGCGGTGCTGATCAAATAACCGGACTATCGACCGGGCAGGGTGGTTTGCGTATCATGCAAACACACAATTTATTTGATAAACCCTTTTTCGGAGCGCTTTTATGTACCGCTTGCCCAGACCCAATATGGCCGTCAATGATCCCCGTGTCAGTCAAGGAGATCTGACGCGGCGGTACCGGATGTGGAACACGTGGGACATTGCATCGACGGAAAGCCCGGAACATATCGTCGAGTGGATTGCTGAAGTTGCCCGAAGTGCCCGGCGCGGACGGTTAAAGAACCTCGTCCTGAGTTGTCACGGGTCGTCGGGGTATTTGCAGCTTGGGCAAGGGTTTTCGGCCGACAATATCCACCTATTCAACCAATTAAATGGTCTTGTGGACAAGGTTTGGTTGCCGAATTGCCGCGTGGCGCGCGGGCATAGAGGCGGCGTGTTTTGTGCGGCGATGGCGATGGGGATCGGCGGCTATGTTGTTGCGCCGACCGAAACGCAGTGCGACCCGGTTCGGGACTTGCCTTATGACATGATGACAAGCTTCGAAGGGCTTGTGCTGTGTTTCGGTCCCGAAGGCGACATCGTTTGGCGCGGACGCAATCCGTCAAGCTATGTTGAGGGCGGCGCGTGCGTGCCGGTTCCCAACTAAGAACCGGGTGTCCGGAACACTTGGAACAGACGCACCAAAGGCGCGTCTGTTCCGGTTTTTGTCTTCAACGCTTACTCGGCCGCAATCGCATCCCGACCGGCAAGATCGCGCAGCACGTAATGCAGGACGCCGCCGTTTTCGATGTATTCGATCTCGATCCCGGTATCGATCCGGCATTTCAGCGTGATCGTTTTCTCGGTCCCGTCCGCGTAAGTGATCGTGCAGGGCACCTCGGCCAGCGGGGTGATGGTATCCAGACCGTGGATCGACACGGTTTCGTCGCCGGTCAGGCCCAGTGATTTCCGCGTGTCACCGCCGGTGAATTCGAACGGGATGACACCCATGCCCACAAGGTTGGACCGGTGGATACGTTCAAAGCTTTCCGCGATGACCGCTTTGACACCCAGCAGCGCCGTGCCTTTGGCCGCCCAGTCGCGGGATGACCCTGCGCCATACTGTTCGCCGCCGAAGACCACGAGCGGTGTCCCCGCGTCCTGATACGCCATCGCCGCATCAAAGATCGACGTTTCCGCGCCGTCCGGGCCTTTGGTGTAGCCACCTTCGACGCCATCCAGCATTTCGTTCTTGATGCGGATATTGGCAAAGGTGCCGCGCATCATGATTTCGTGGTTGCCCCGGCGCGATCCGTAAGAGTTGAATTCGCGCACCGGAACCTGACGTTCGATCAGGTACTGACCCGCAGGGGTGGTTTCCTTGAACGATCCGGCAGGCGAGATGTGGTCGGTGGTGATCATGTCGCCCAGAAGCGCGAGCACCTTGGCACCTTCGATATTCTCGATCTTCTTGGTGTCCATCGTGATGCCCTGGAAATAGGGCGGGTTCTGGACGTAGGTCGAGGTTGGCGGCCAGTCATAGGTCTTTTCGTTCGTGGTTTCGACCGCCTGCCACTTTTCATCGCCCTTGAAGACATCGGCGTATTTCGACTGGAACGCGTCGCGTGTCACGGTCTTTTCGACCAGTTCCGCAATCTCGGCCTGGGTTGGCCAGATGTCCTTGAGGAACACATCATTGCCGTCCTTGTCCTGACCCAGCGGATCTTTTGTCAGGTCCACATTCATGTCACCGGCCAGGGCATAGGCCACCACGAGCGGGGGCGACGCGAGGTAGTTCGCACGCACATCCGGTGAAATCCGGCCTTCGAAGTTGCGGTTGCCCGACAGCACGGAGGTGGCGATGATGTCGCCTTCGTTGATCGCTTCGGAAAGCTCTGCCTGAATCGGGCCGGAGTTGCCGATGCAGGTGGTGCAGCCGTAGCCCACGAGGTTGAAGCCGATGGCGTCGAGATCTTCCTGAAGGTCGGCGGCCTCAAGATAGGCGCTGACAACCTGGGAACCGGGTGCGAGCGACGTCTTGACCCAAGGCTTGCGGTTGAGGCCCAGTGCCCGCGCCTTGCGCGCCACAAGGCCTGCGCCGATCATGACATAGGGGTTCGATGTATTGGTGCAGGAGGTGATCGAGGCGATCACGATGGTGCCATCGTGGATCGTGTAATCTTCGCCTTTTACCTTGGCGCGCTTGTGCTTGCCGATGTCGCCCGGAATGTTGCGCGGGGCCAATGCGCCGCCTTCGTCATACCATTCTTCTTTTTCTTCTTGATCGGCCTTATAGCCGGGCCGCTGACCGCTGATGTATTCCCCAAATGTCTGCGCCGCGACATCGAGCGCAACATAATCCTGTGGCCGTTTTGGCCCGGAAATTGCCGGAACGATGGTGCCCATGTCCAGCGTCAGCGTGTCGGTGTAGATCGGTGCATAGTCCGCGTCACGCCAGAAGCCGTTTTCCTTGGCGTAGGCTTCGACCAGCGCGATGCGATCCATGTCGCGGCCGGTGGTCTTGAGGTAACGCAGGGTTTCGTCGTCGATCGGGAAGAAGCCACAGGTCGCGCCGTATTCGGGGGCCATGTTGGCGATGGTCGCACGGTCCGCCAGCGGCAGGGTGTCGAGACCTTTGCCATAGAATTCAACAAACTTACCAACAACGCCTTTTTCGCGCAGCATCTCGACAACCTTCAGCACGAGGTCGGTGCCGGTGGTGCCTTCCATCATCTGGCCGGTCAGCTCAAAGCCGACAACCTCGGGAATGAGCATGGAAATCGGCTGGCCCAGCATCGCGGCCTCGGCCTCGATCCCGCCAACGCCCCAGCCAAGAACGGCGGCGCCGTTGACCATGGTGGTGTGGCTGTCGGTGCCGACAAGCGTGTCAGGGTAGCCGACCTGATCGCCGTTCTGGTCCGCATCGGTCCAGACGGTTTGGGCCAGGTATTCAAGGTTCACCTGGTGGCAGATGCCGGTGCCGGGGGGCACAACGCGGAAGTTGTTGAACGCCTGCTGTCCCCATTTCAGGAAGGTGTAGCGCTCCATGTTGCGTTCGTATTCGCGGTCCACGTTCATCTGGAACGCGCGCGGATTGCCGAACTCGTCGATCATGACCGAGTGGTCGATGACCAGGTCAACAGGGTTCAGCGGGTTGATCTTTTCGGGATCACCGCCAAGCGCCACGATCCCGTCGCGCATTGCCGCCAGATCCACAACCGCCGGAACACCCGTAAAGTCCTGCATCAGAACGCGGGCCGGGCGGTAGGCAATCTCGCGCGGGTTCTTGCCGCCCTGTTCGCCCCAGGTGCCAAACGCCTTGATGTCATCGACGGTGACAGTCTTGCCGTCCTCGAAGCGCAGCATGTTTTCCAGCACCACCTTCAGACAGGCGGGCAAGTTGGAGAAGGATCCCAATCCGGCAGCCTCGGCGGCGGGGATCGAGTAATACGCGATGGACGCGCCGTTGACCGTCAAAGTCTTGCGGGTTTTGGCGGAGTCCTGACCAACTGTAATGGGCATGACATGGCTCCTTAAGCGAGATAAACGAGGAATTCTGGTTGCTCTTTGCCCTATGGCCGACTGCCAATCAAGGGGGGTGCGACGTTTTTGGTATACTATTGCACACAATTCTCCGGATGCGCGTTTCCTATCGGTTTGATCGCAGGCTCTCGCAAAACCTTGATTGGTTATTTCAATCCGACAGGTCTAGGTGTTCTGTCGGGGAACACACGGACGGGACATTACAGAATGCGGACGCTACTAACACTTGTGACAGCGCTGATGCTTGGCGCAACAGGCCAGGCTGCCAAAGCCGACACATCGCCTGTTGTGGTCGAACTTTTTACGTCGCAAGGATGCTCGTCCTGCCCACCTGCGGATGAGCTGTTGGGCCGTCTGGGGAAACGTGACAACGTGATCGCCCTCGCGCTTCATGTGGATTACTGGGATTATATCGGCTGGAAAGACCAGTTTGCCCATGCCGCGTTCACCGAACGTCAGCGCGGCTATGCCCGGTCGTTTGACAGCCGGACGATTTATACCCCGCAAATGGTGATCAACGGATCAAAGGACGTGATCGGCAATCGCCCGATGGACGTGTCTGATGCAGTGCAGGAATACGCGCAAAAGGGCATGGTGGTTCCGCTTGATCTGGCCCGGACCGGATCTTCATTGCGCATTGCCGCCCCGGCGCGGTCGGGCATGCAGGCGGCGGACATCATTCTGGTCCGGTACACGCCGCATCAAACCGTGTCGATCCCGCGCGGAGAGAACGCGGGCAAGGATATCACCTATACCCATATCGTCACCGAATGGCGCGATATCGGGGATTGGAATGGCCGGACGGCCTTGTCAGAGACCGTGAACATCACGGGCAATGCCCCGGTTGTTGTTCTGGTTCAGGCCAAGAATCACGGACCCATCTTGGCGGCGGCGCGCTTGCGCTGACGCTTGGGCTTCCAGCGTCGATGGATCCAGAACCATTGTTCCGGATGTGCCCGGATGCGTGCTTCCAGGCGTCGCGTGGCGGCCTGCATCATGTCAACCGGATCACCATGGTCGATGGGGGCCTCGAAGACCGCTTCGAAACTGATCCCGTCTGGCTGTCGAATGCCGAAGAACGGCACCATGAGCGCGCCGGTTTTCAACGCGATATCCGCCGCTGATGTCAGCGTTGGGGCGGGTTGTCCCATAAAATCAAAGGTGTTGCCTGCGCTGTCATAGACGTCGAACAGCAGCACCCCCATGCCGCCTTCGCGGATGTGTTTGATCAACCCCATCGTGCCGCGCCGTCCCTGCTCAAACACCGGATCAGACAGCGCATGCATGTTGGCCGCGTAATGCGCGTTGAAAAAGGGGTTGGACATCGGGCGGTAAAGCCCGCCAATCCTGTAACCGCGCGACACCAATGCGGCACGCGGGGCTTCAAAATTTCCAAAATGGCCAGTGACAAACAGAACAGGTCGCCCCGAAGCCTTGGCGGCCTCGATATGCGCAAGCCCTTCGCCGGAAACGCACGCCGTCTCCATCCGGTGCAGTAGGCACGGGACGTCATAATTGTCGATCATGGTGCGCCCGGCATTGTCGGCCACCCGGTCGGCCAGACGCCTTTGATCCGCGATGTCCATGTCGGGCCAGACATGGGCAAGGTTGTCCATCGCCCGCTGGCGATACCCGGCCAAGGGTGCCACCACATGGCGTACCAGCCGCCCCATGACCCAAAGGCGTTGCCGGATCGGCAATCGCAAGGCCAGCCAGATCGCTCCGCGCAGGATGCGGTCGGTGATCCAGTCCTGCCAGCCGCCGGGCATGTGTTTGCGTTTCTTTTTCTTGGCCACGAGGGGTCCGACTTGCCTGTGTTGCGGGACTTCACACATAGGACCAGAGGGCGGCACGCACAACTCTGCTGCATCGGATGACCTGCTGAAAGAAAACAATCCGACGGTCGGGCTTGAAGACGGCCGGGTTGGCGTGTCATTTCCGGGCAGCCATAGCATCGGCCAGACACAGGGGATCACCAACATGAAGATTTCAGAACAGACAATTGCCGCCGTGACCGGTGGTGCCTCCGGATTGGGTGAAGCCGCCGCCACGGCACTGGCCGAGGCCGGGGCCAAGGTTGTGATCCTCGACCTGAACGCCGAGATCGGTGAGAAAACCGCGGCTACGCTGGGCGGTTTGTTTATCCAGACCGACGTCAGCGATCCGCAAAGCGTTGCCGCTGCGATGGAGCGGATCACATCGGAGTACGGCGCGCTGCATGTGGCGGTGAATTGTGCCGGTATGGCACCTGCGGCCAAAACCGTCTCGAAGGGTGCCGCCCATGATCCGGCGCTATTTGCCAAGGTGATCAACGTCAATCTGATTGGTACGTTCAACGTCGCGTCCCAGGCAGCGGCGGTGATGTCGCGGAACGATCCGCTGGACGCCGACGGGTCGCGCGGCGTTGTGATCAACACGGCGTCTATCGCGGCGTTCGAAGGGCAGGTGGGGCAGGCCGCCTATGCCGCGTCCAAGGGCGGTGTGGTGGGTCTGACCCTGCCCATGGCCCGCGATATGGCGTCTTTGGGCATCCGGGTCTGCGCCATTGCGCCGGGTTTGTTCAAGACGCCGATGCTCGAAGGTCTACCGCAAGAGGTGCAGGACAGCCTTGGCGCCCAGGTGCCGTTCCCGTCGCGCCTTGGGCATGCGTCCGAATACGCGCAGCTGGTGCGGCATATCGTTGAAAATGCGATGCTCAATGGCGAAGTGATCCGTCTTGATGGTGCCATTCGCATGTCGCCGCGCTAGGGTCTGACCAAGACACCAAAGCGGAACATGACATGCAGTTTGACGCACTTCTGATCAGCCACGGGCAACCTTCGGACCCGGATGTCGGCGAGGCCGAGATCGCGGAGCTTGCGTCAGCCGTGGATGCCCTGTTGCCCGATGCGCGGGTTGAAGGGGTGACGCTGGCGGCGCCCGGCCGGGTCGAAGCGCTGAGCGCAGAGCGGCCGGGGGCGTTGATCTATCCGATGTTCATGGCGGATGGCTGGTTCACACGGGTGCAACTGCCAAAACGGCTGGCCAAGGTGGTGGGCCCGCAACTGGTCAGCTTTGGGATGGACTGCACCTTGCCGATGTTGGCGGCGGAGTGGCTGCGGACGATCTGTACGGATCGTACGCTTGAGCCGTCCGACATTGATCTTGTCATTGCCGGGCACGGGTCGGGAAAATCGACCCGCGTCTCCGAGGCCACCCGCGATTTCGCGCGGCGGGTTGCGGACGAGGTTCAATTGAAATCGGTGCGTTGCGGATTCGTTGAAGAAGACCCGTCGCTGGAAACCGTGCTGACCGGATTACCGGACACGGCCATCTGCCTGCCGTATTTCGCAGCCCGTCGCGGTCACGTTCTGGAGGATCTGCCAGCCGCTGTTGCAGCGTCCGGATTTACCGGGACGGTTCTCGATCCGATTGGTCTTCACCCGGCGGTCCCGCAAATGATTGCAGACGCGCTGCGCTGGCGGGCCACAACCCCGGATGTGTCGCAGTGCGTGTTGTGAAGGCCGCGTGTGCTTTAGGGGCGTTCGTTTCCTAAATGTCGTCGATGTCGCGCGGTTTTCTGTTCCAATAGTCACCTTTGCTGTTGGAGAAACCGGCGTCGATTTCAAACAACCGCCCGGCTTCGTTGTCATTGATGCGACTCGACAGACCATTTTTGAAGCGACCCCAATGCACAGCTTCGTGCAGAAGCTTTCCGGCAAAGTTCCACTTGCTCATGCTTCCTTCTTCAAAAGATTCCACACACCAGTCCGGAAAATAAATGAAATCCGGCCGCACCGGACAGAAACACCCGCTGGCGACTGCATTTCCAGGAAGATTGCAGTCCTTGCGGATGTCTTTGGAAATCTTCACCCTTGGGTAGGTTCCGGCGCTGGTTGCGGACAGGGCGAGCGCACGATCGCCGCCGATGTAATCGACAAAAACGCCGAACGGTTTTGGGTTCTTTTGGGCGAAATGGGGCATCTCATTCCGGATAAATTCGCCAGACTTTGGAAAGTGGCGATCATGAAAAAACATCATTTTGAGCACCTTGAGTCACGGATTTCAGAAAAATCGGTGTCTTCAGGGTCAACGCTGCGCCCGCGCTTCGTCAAGCGCGGCACCAAGGGGCGGAGAAAATGAGCGCGTATGCGCTGAAAATGGAGGAATGGTAGGCCCGGCAGGACTTGAACCCGCAACCAAAGCGTTATGAGCGCTCTGCTCTAACCAATTGAGCTACAGGCCCGCCATGTGTGTTTCAGTACCAGAGTGCCTAGGCGCGTCAAGAGGCGCGGGGCCTGTGTGATGGACTCGTCGCACCACCTGCGCTAATGCACGCGCGACCACCGGAGGGCGCGGCATGACAGACGGAAAAAACGGCATCACCTATGCAGATGCAGGTGTGGATATCGACGCGGGTAACGCGCTGGTGGAGCGGATCAAACCCGCCGCCAAACGCACGATCCGTCCGGGTGTGATGTCCGGGCTGGGTGGCTTTGGCGCGCTGTTTGATCTCAAGGGCGCGGGCTACAGTGACCCGGTTCTGGTAGCGGCCACGGATGGCGTGGGCACAAAACTGCGGATTGCGATTGATACCGGCCATGTGGATGGCGTGGGGATTGATCTGGTGGCAATGTGCGTCAACGATCTGGTGTGCCAGGGCGCGGAGCCACTGTTTTTCCTGGATTATTTCGCAACCGGAAAGCTGGACACCGACACTGCCGCGCGGGTGATCGAAGGCATCGCCGAAGGCTGTGCGCTGTCGGGCTGCGCGTTGATTGGCGGTGAAACGGCCGAAATGCCGGGCATGTATCCCGAGGGGGATTTCGATCTGGCCGGGTTTTCCGTGGGCGCGATGGAGCGCGGGTCGGACCTGCCACGTGATGTGACCGAGGGCGATGTCTTGCTGGGTCTTGGGTCTGACGGGGTGCATTCCAACGGCTATTCGCTGGTGCGGCGTCTGGTCGAGGTGTCGGGGCTTGGCTGGGACGCGGAGTGCCCCTGGGCCGATGGGTCGCTTGGCGCGGCGCTGCTGACGCCAACGCGGTTGTATGTCAAGCAGGCGCTTGCGGCCATCGAACAAGGCGGGGTGCACGCGCTTGCGCATATCACGGGTGGCGGGTTGACCGAAAACCTGCCCCGTGTGCTGCCGGACACACTGGGCGCGCAGATTGATCTGTCGGCATGGGATTTGCCGCCCGTGTTCCAGTGGCTGGCCAAAACCGGCGGCATGGCGGAAGCGGAATTGTTGAAGACCTTCAATTGCGGCATCGGCATGATCCTTGTCGTGGACGCGGCGCAGAGTGAAAAGATCAAAGCCTTGCTGACGGAGGCGGGTGAAACCGTGTCCGAAATCGGCACCGTCACCGCTACGCCCGGTGTTGCCTATTCCGGCTCGCTTTTGTGACCCAGCGGGTCGCGATCCTGATTTCGGGCGGCGGGTCCAACATGGTGTCGCTGGTGGATGACATGACGGGCGACCACCCGGCGCGTCCGGTGCTGGTGCTGTCCAACACGGCTGAGGCCGGAGGTCTGGAGAAAGCCCGCGCCCGGGGCATCATGACGGCGGTGGTGGATCACAGGCCGTTCGGCGCGAACCGAGCCGCGTTCGAGGACAAGCTGAACGACGTGCTGGACGCCGCGCGGCCCGATCTGATTTGCCTTGCCGGGTTTATGCGGGTGTTGACCGAAGGGTTTGTGACGCGCTGGCAGGGCAAGATGCTCAACATTCATCCGTCGCTGTTGCCCAAGTACAAGGGGCTCAACACCCACGCCTGCGCCATTGCGGCGGGCGACGCCGAAGCGGGCTGTTCGGTGCATGAGGTCACCGCAGAGCTGGATGGCGGTCAAGTGCTGGGGCAGGCTCGCGTTCCGATCCTTCCGGGGGATACGCCAAAAAAACTTGCAGACCGCGTATTGGCGCAAGAGCATGTTCTTTATCCGAAAATTCTGCGCCGGGTGGCTGCGGGGGATCGCAGTCGGCTCGACCTGCCTTGAACTGTGGGGAACTTGCGCTATGCAGGGTTTCGCTTTTCCGCTATATCTTGGGCGGGGTGCATAAAAAAATTGAATAAAGAACGACCCGATACATGAACATAGTGACCACGACGACCGATCTGGCTGCGTTTTGCAAACGCGCAGCAGAGACGTCATATGTGACCGTTGACACCGAGTTTCTGCGTGAACGGACCTATTATTCCAAACTTTGTCTGGTCCAGTTGGCCTTTCGGGGGGATGGCGAAACCGATGCCATTCTGGTCGATCCGCTCAGCAATGGGCTGTCTCTGGACCCGTTGCTGGACCTGTTTCGCAATCCGGATGTGGTCAAGGTGTTCCACGCCGCGCGGCAGGATCTTGAGATTTTCTACATTGATCACGGCGTGATCCCCGAACCGCTGTTTGACAGCCAGGTGGCCGCGATGGTGGCGGGATTTGGCGAACAGGTGGGGTACGAAACTCTGGTGCGCAAGATCGCCAAGCAGTCGCTGGACAAGTCTTCGCGGTTCACCGACTGGTCACGCCGCCCGCTGTCCGACAGCCAGAAGACCTATGCGCTGGCCGATGTTACGCATCTGCGCCAGATCTACGAATTCCTGAAAAAGCGCCTGAGCGATACCGGGCGCGACAAATGGGTCGAAGAGGAAATCGCCACGCTGCTGGCGCCTGAAACCTATGTCACCCATCCCGATGATGCCTGGATGCGTGTCAAGACGCGGTCAAATGCGCCGCGGTTCCTGGCGATCGTGAAAGAACTGGCCAAGTTCCGCGAAGCCTACGCGCAAGAGCGCAACATCCCGCGCAGCCGCGTGTACAAGGACGATGCTCTGGTTGAACTAGCCTCGACCAAGCCCAAGGACATGGCCGAACTTGGACGGTCCCGGTTGCTGCTGCGGGATGCGCGCAAGGGCGATATCGCCGATGGCATTCTCAAGGCGGTGCACCGCGCCCAAAGCCTGCCGAAAGACCAATTGCCCGCCCTGGAAAACCCGCGCCAGTCGGCCCAGGTGAACCCGGCGCTGGCGGATTTGCTGCGGGTGCTTCTGAAGGCCAAGACCGAAGCGTCCGGTGTGGCGTCAAAGCTGATTGCAACCGCGTCGGAACTGGATGCGCTGGCCTCCGGAGAGCGGGACATTCCCGCGCTGCGTGGCTGGCGGCGCGAGGTGTTTGGCGATGATGCGTTGCGGCTGTGTGATGGCCGCGTGGCGCTTGCGGCGAAGGGCAAGCAGGTTCAGATCATCGAGATTTAGCGCTTAGCGCCGCGAGGACCGGGCATTGTTTGCCCCGCGCACCGTGATGGTGCGGATGCCGCGCAAGTCCTGATCGGTGATCCAGACGGCCACGGTGACCTGACGCGCGCGGGGCCCGGTGTTGCGCGGTCCGGGTTGTTGCAGGGCGCGCAGATCCAACACCAGCGTGTCATCCGTGCTGTCCGCCTCGTTCGCCATCAGCCGCACGTCGTAGGGCCCGACGCGGCTGGCCTGACCTGTGGCACGAATGATCGCGCCACCGGGGCGGCGTTCGATCAACAGCTCGGTCACATCCGCGATCGGACGGCCTTCAAAGGCCTCTGGCTGGTTGTTGCGAAAGAACGAAATGCGCCGTGCCGGGATCAGCGGGTTGGTTTCACTGTCTGCGGGGTTCATGGCCGATGGGTCGGGTTGGCTTGAGCCAAACCAGTTGAGCGGATTGAACCGGGACTCGTTGATGGCGGCACAGCCCGTCAACGCCACAGTTGCGAGGATCAAGAGCGTCGCTGATTTGCGCATGGTCGGTCCCTTTGCCTGTCTTCTTTCGACGTAACCGATTGCGTCGCAGTTGAAAAGCGTGAAGCCCGGGCTGGACGTTTCTGACCGCGCTGAATAGGTGTTCGGGACACTGACAGACCACGGGAGTTCGCAATGGCCAGCGCCGCGTTTGAAGAGATTGTTGAAGATTTCGAATTTCTGGACGACTGGGAAGATCGCTACCGGATGGTGATCGAGATGGGCAAGGCGATGGAGCCGTTGCCGGACGCGTTGAAAGTGCCCGCCACCAAGGTGGATGGCTGCGCGAGCCAGGTGTGGCTGCATCCGCAGATCGAGAAGGGTGTGCTCCGGTTCGAGGGCGAAAGCGACGCGATGATCGTGAACGGGCTGATCGCGGTGCTGCGCAAGCTTTATGACGGTTTGCCCCCCGCGGACGTTGCTGCCATTGATGCCCGCGCCGAACTGGGGCGGCTGGGTCTGAACGATCACCTGTCGGCGCAACGCTCAAACGGGTTGCGCGCAATGATCGAGCGCTTGCAAGGGTTCGCTGCGGCGTCCCGCTAGGCCTTCTAAGACCCTCTGCATATCTCTGTTTCAAAAATACCTCGGGGGTTTGGGGGCTGGCCCCCAATCCGCCCTATTGGTCAGTCGTTGCCATTGCCGGTAAAGCGCGCGGCGTCCGCAGCGGCACGGCGGATGGCGTTCGATTTGTGCACGGTTTCCTGATACTCGGCCTCGGGATCGCTGTCATAGACCACGCCGCCCCCTGCCTGAATATAAAGCTTTTTATCCTTAACCAGGGCGGTGCGCAGGGCGATACACATATCCATGTCGCCACCCGCACTGAAATACCCGACGCCGCCGCCATACAGGCCGCGTTTTTCAGGTTCCAGCTCGTCGATGATCTCCATCGCGCGCACCTTGGGCGCGCCGCTGACTGTGCCGGCAGGAAGACCTGCCAAGAGCGCAGACAGCGCGTCCTGGTCTTCGCTCAATTCGCCCACGACATTGGAAACGATGTGCATCACGTGGCTGTAGCGTTCGATGATGAACTTTTCAGTCGGGCGAACGGTGCCGATCTTGGCAACGCGGCCAACATCGTTGCGGCCCAGATCAAGCAGCATCAGGTGTTCGGCGCATTCCTTGGCGTCGCCCAGCAGATCGGCTTCAAGCGCGTTGTCCTCTTCCGGGGTCGCGCCGCGCGGGCGGGTGCCTGCGATGGGGCGGACCGTGACTTCGTCGCCGAACACGCGCACCAGAATCTCGGGGCTGGCCCCGATGACCTGGAAGCCGCCGAAGTTAAAGTAAAACATGAACGGTGACGGATTGGTTCTTCGCAAAGACCGATAAAGTGCGAATGGCGGAAGCGGGAAATCCTGCGTCCAACGCTGTGCAGGCACCACCTGAAAGATGTCACCGGCGCGGATGTAATCCTTGGCTTTCTCGACCGCGTCCTTGTAGCCGTCATGGGTGAAATTCGACACAGGCGGTGCGATTTCGGCGGCATCACCCATTTCGCGCGCCTGTTGTGGCAAGGCGCGTTCAAGATCCCGCACCGCGTCCATCACGCGTTCTGCGGCCTGGGCATAGGCGGCACGTGCGCTTAACCCGTCGCTGATCCAGGCCGGAGAGACGACTGTGACCTCACCCTTGACGCCATCCAGCACGGCCACCACGGACGGGCGCATCATGACCGCGTCGGGCAGGCCCAGCGGATCGGGGTTCACGTTGGGCAGGTGTTCGACCAGGCGGATCATGTCGTAGCCCAGATATCCGAACAGACCGGCGGCCGCCTGGGGCAGGCCGTCAGGCAGGTCGATCCGCGACTCTGCAATAAGCGCACGTAACGCTGTCAGCGGATCGTCGGTTTGATCCTCGAACGCGTCCGGATCGTAGCGCGCGGCGCGGTTCAGGCTGCTTTTGGTGCCGTGGCACTTCCAGATCACGTCGGGCTTCATGCCGATGATGGAATAGCGTCCGCGCACTTCACCGCCCGTGACGCTTTCCAGCACAAAGGCATCCTTGGCCGCACCGGTCAGCTTGAGCATCAGCGACACGGGCGTGTCGAGATCGGCGGCAAGGCGGGCATAGACAACCTGATTTTCGCCGGCGTCATAGGCGCGGGCGAAGCTGTCGAAATCGGGGGTCAAACTGGCCATGGTCTATTGAATAACCGCATGCACAGCGTTGATCGCTGTTTGATTTACTTCGACACCACCGCGCACCTGCACGTCCGTCGCGAAGGCGCGGAACAGGTCTTCGGCGATGCTGTTGGCGGATTGGTTGCGCAGCGCGTCAGCCAAAAGCTGGATATCGGCGTCATCGCGGTTGACGGGGGTGATTTCATCCAGCCGGAGGATCAAAACGTCGCCTGTCCCGGCAAGCGCCCGAGTGTCGCCTTCGCCCATTTCGAACACCGCGGTCAGCAGGTTGGGGTTCAGATCCGTGATCTGCGCGTTACGGCCCAGATCGGTTTCCTGATTGGGCGTCAGGTTCAGGTCTTCGAACGTCGCCCCGTTGGCAAGCGACGCCGCGAGTGTTTCGGCATTCACCATCAGCTGCGCCGTCAGTTCGCGCGTGTCCCAGCCCTGACGCACCTGATCAATCACGTCTTCAAGCGGTTGCGGCGCGGGGGGCTGGATGCGGTTGAGACGCATGGCAAACACACCGCCATCGCCAAGCTGTTCGACCTGCGGGAAGTCATCTTCGGTCAACGCGCTGGCGGCGTCGCGGAAGGCGTCATAGGCGGCAATGGCCCCGTCCGTACCGGGGAACCAGTCGATCTGACCAATCTCGATATCGGTGCCATCGGCGATTTCTTCCAGCGTCGCGCCAGCGGCAAGATCATCATCCATGGTCTGCGCCAGCGTTTCGATCACGCGGCGCGCGCGGTCCAGCGCCAGTGACCCGCGCAAATCGGCGCGCGCGTCTTCGAAACTGGTGCTCTGGGCATCCAGAACGGCATTGATGCGATAGAGGGCCGGGCCCAGATTGGACGGCAGCGGACCGACAACGGCACCGGTTTCCGCAGAGAACACGCCGTCTCCCGCATCCCCCAGATCATCACGGGTCACATCGCCCATATCGACATCGGTAAGCGTGAGGCCCCGATCCGAGACCAGATCCTCGAACGTGGCCCCTGTGTTCACGCGCTCCAGCGCGGCACTGGCGGCGGTGTCGTCGCTATAGACCAGCCGTTCCACAAGACGGCGTTCGGGCAGGTTGAACTCTGCAAACCGTTCGTCATAGGCGGCCCGCAGTGTGGCGTCGTCCACCTCGACCGTGTCAACGATCATTTCCGGCGTGATCCACGCATAGGTGATGTCGCGCAGTTCGGGCAGGGTATAGGCGTCGATGTTTTCGTCGTAATAGGCCTGAAGATCGGCGTCTGACGGTTCCGGCAAACCGGTTTGCAGGTCAGAGCCACCCAGACGCGCCCAGGTGAAGCTGCGGGTTTCGCCGGTATAGGCCAGAAGCGTGTCGACATAGGTGTCGGGCAGGGTGTTGCCCGCAATCAGCGCGCTTTGCAGGACCGTGCGGGCGGTGTCTTCGCGCAGCTGTTCTTCGAACTGGGCTTCCGACAGGCCCTGATTGCGCAAGGCAAAGCGATAGGCTTCGCGGTTGAAGCTGCCATCGGTGCCCTGGAAAGACGGCACTTGCAGCAACTGGTCGGCCACCACGTCATCGCCAACCGACAGGCTGATATTGGCCGCCTCGTTGTCAAGCGCGCGGGCGGTGATCAGCCGGGCCAGAACCTGCTGGTCGATGCCGAGCGACTGCGCTTCGGACATTGGAACCGCGCGGCCCGCTTGTGCGGCAAAGGCGTTGATTTCGTTGCGCAAGGCCAGCACGTAGGCATCGGTGGACACCTCTTTTTCGCCCACCGTGGCGACACTGCGCGCGGTGCCGGTGAGGCTGGTTGCGCCAAAGCCGGCCAGACCGACAAACAACAGACCCATGAGGATCCAGATAAAGGTCTTTGACAGTTTGCCTTTGCCCATGGCCATATGAACGGTGCCTCTTGCCTGATGCGGTTGCTGCGACGTGTCTACGCGCCGGATGGCGGGGTCGCAAGAGGCCAGTCGAGGCTGGCCAGACGGTCAAACAGGGTCATGATCCCGGCCCGATCGACATTGGCAAAGGCGACACGGAATTGCCGTGCGCCTGCGGGATCCGAGGCCGGGTGAAACATCGTGCCGGGCAGGGCAAGTACACCGATCTCTGACACCAGTTTCGGGGCCAGATCGGCGCTGCTTTGGGCAAAGGGATGTGTCAAATAGGCGAAATAGGCTCCGCAACCCATGAGCCGCCAACCCTCGGCTTCGAGTCGGGGCATGTTGTCGTGTATGGCCGCGCGTCGATCGAGGATTTCGCGGCGTTCCCCGGCGAGCCAGTCGCGCAGGTTCTGCAACCCCCAAAGTGCTGCTTTCTGGCCCAGTTGGGTTGGGCAGATCGCAACCGTGTCGAGGAATTTTTCAACCTCGGCCAACAGCGCGGGCTGCGCGATGATCGCCCCGACGCGGTGGCCGGTCAGGCGGTAGGCCTTGGAAAAGGAATAGAGCTGGATCAGCGTGTCGTCCCAATGGGGATCGGACAGAAGCGGATGCGGAGGGGCGGTGCGGCTGTCGAAATCGCGGTAGGTTTCATCAACGATCAGTTTGATCCCGTGACGGCGCGCCAGATCGAAGAAGGCCTGCAGGGTGGCCGCCGGATATTCCACGCCGCCGGGATTGTTGGGGCTGACAATGGCAATGGCCCGTGTCCTTGGGGTGATCAGGGCTTCGGCGGCATCTGCATCGGGGATCAGGTCGTCACCGGTTTGCAGGGGCACCGCTGTCACGCCGGACATGTCGAGCCACATTTTGTGGTTGAAATACCACGGCGTGGGCAGGATCACCTCGTCTGCCTGATCGCAGATCGCCGCAATAGTTGCGGCAAAGGCCTGATTGCAGCCGGACGTGATGGCGATGTTTTCCGCTTTGGCTGAACCGCCGTAATGATCGGACCATTGCGCGGCAAGTTCGGTGCGCAGGGCGGGCAGGCCAAGGACCGGGCCGTAAAGGTGGGTGTCGGGGTCTCCCAGCGCGTCCGCCATTGCGGCCCGCATCGGGGCCGGGGGCGGATCGACCGGGGCGGCCTGACTGACATTGATGAGGGGATGATCGTCGGAAAAAGACACGCCGTCGAGCCAGCGGCGCGCCTCCATCACCGGAGGCGCAAACGTGGTTTGGGTGCGTGATGTCATGTCTGTCATGTCCAAATGTGCGCCTGCGGCGCGCTTTATGTGTGGTGTGGAGGGGCGCTGCCCCTCTTGGCCTGTGGCCAATTCACCCCGAGGTATTTCGGGCAAGAGGAAGCAGGACTGTCAGTCTGTGCCGCGATAGGGTTCGACATATTGCAGCGCCATGTCCCAGGGGAAGAAGATCCAGGTGTCCTGGCTGACCTCGGTGATGAAGCTGTTGACCTGCGGGCGGCCCATGGGTTTGGCATAGATGGTGGCGATATGGGCGTTCGGCATGGTGGCGCGCACCACTTCGAGCGTTTTGCCGGTGTCGACCAGATCGTCGATCACCAGAACGCCGGTGCCGTCGCCCACCACATTCATGTCGGGGCTTTTGATCACGCGGGGTTCGGACTGGGTCTGGTGGTTGTAGCTTTTGACGCTGATCGTATCCACCATGCGGATATCCAGTTCGCGGGCGATGATCATCGCGGGTGCCATGCCGCCGCGGGTGATGGCGACAACGGCTTTCCAGGACCCGTCATCGGGGCCTTGCCCGTCGAGCCGCCATGCGAGCGCACGGGCGTCGCGGTGCAATTGGTCCCAGCTTACGTGGAAGCCTTTTTCATGAGGCAGGCGGTCGGTCATGGGGGTCTCCTTGGCAGTTAGAACAATGCGATGCGCAGGCCAAAAAGCGCGATAAGGCTTCCAAACGCGCGGTCGATCCCGGTTTTCAGGCGGGCGTAAACGGTGCGGGCATGCGGCATGGAAAACAGCCGCGCCACAACGATGTACCAGATGGTTTCGTTGGTAAAGATAATCGCCAGCAAAAGCGCCCGGATGCCGAGCGGTGTATCTGCTGGCACCAGCCCGACAAAGACCGCGCCGAAGAAAACGGCCGTTTTCGGGTTGCAGGCAAAGGTGACAAAGCCAAACCAGATCGCGGAGGCCTTGCTGCGCGGGGGCAAGGCACTTGTATCCGGCAACGGGTCCTTGGCGTAACGCCACATCTGGATGGCGATAAACACAAGAAACGCCCCGCCCACCAGTTTGAGCGCGAGAAACATCTGCGGGACAAGTTCAAAGAGCAGCGCCAGCCCGGCCATTGCCGCAGCCGCCCAGAGCACCGCACCAAGGCCGAACCCGATCGCAAGCGCCACTGCCGTGCTGAAGCCTTCGGACACCGCCGTGCGGACGGCCACAACAAAGGACGGTCCGGGGCTCATCGCGGCGGCGAGGTGGATGAGCGCGATGCTGAGGATGGCGGCACCGGTCATGGATCAGCGCCCGAACAGAAGGCGCAGCCCCAGCGCGCCAAGGAGGATCGACGCCGCGCGGTCAATCACAGGTTTCAAGCGCAGATAGCCTGAACGGGCAGGGGGGCTGGACAGGCAGGCGGCAAAGAGGGTGTAGGCGATCAGTTCGACCAGCAGGTGATTGGCGACGATTGCCGCCTTGGCCGCCAGGGACAGGTCGGGTGGGAAGATCACCACAAGAACCGCGCCCGCGAAGAGGACGGATTTGGGGTTGGCCAGATTGACAAGCAATCCGCCAAGAAACGCCCTGGCGCCGGGATGGACGGTTTCACTGACCGGAGACGCGGCGTTGCGCCAAAGCTGGACCGCGATCCAGAGCAGGTACAATGCGCCTGCGGTCTTGAGCGCGAGATAGGCCCAGGGCACCACCGCAAAAACCGCATTCAGCCCCAGCAATGCCGCGGTGGTCCACAAGGCAGCCATCGTGGCAAGCCCGGCCCCCGTGGCCACGCCTGCAGCGAAGCCACCGGCCACGGATTGGCGCAGCGCGTACAACAGGGCCGGTCCCGGCGCGGCAAGGGCGGCCAGCAAGGTGAGGTTGAACGCGATGAACTGCGCCGTGGTCATCGCTTACTCTTTGCTCATGTCCGGTGCATCCACCGCCTTCATGCCGACGACGTGATAGCCCGCATCGACGTGATGGGTTTCGCCGGTCACGCCGGACCCGAGATCGGACAACAGGTAAAGCGCGGATTTGCCCACGTCGTCGATGGTGACATTGCGGCGCAGGGGCGAATTGTATTCGTTCCATTTCATGATGTAGCGGAAATCGCCAATGCCGGATGCGGCCAGTGTCTTGATCGGGCCTGCGGAGATGGCGTTTACGCGAATGCCGTCCTTGCCCAGGTCTTCGGCAAGATACCGGACCGAGGATTCCAGCGCGGCTTTGGCGACCCCCATGACATTGTAATGCGGCATAATCCGTTCCGCACCGTAATAGGTCATGGTCAGGGCAGAACCGCCATTGGTCATCATCTTTTCAGCGCGTTGCATGATGGCGGTGAACGAATAGACCGAGATGTCCATCGTCATGTTGAAATTGGCGCGCGTCGTGTCGACGTAGCGCCCGCGCAGTTCGCTTTTGTCGGAAAAGCCGATGGCATGCACAACGAAGTCCAGTGTGTCCCAGCGGTCCTTGAGACCGGCAAACAGCGCATCCATGGAAGCTTCGTCGCTGACGTCGCAGGGCAGCACGATGTCAGACCCCAATTGCGCCGCCAAGGGATCGACGCGTTTTTTCAGCGCGTCACCTTGATAGGAAAACGCAAGCTCGGCCCCGGCGTCGCCCAAGGCGCGCGCGATGCCCCATGCAATCGACTTGTCATTGGCAAGACCCATGATAAGTCCGCGCTTTCCAGCCATAATCCCGTTCTGCATGGTGGTGTGCCCCTTCGTAACTGATACCGGGTTCGTTTAGGCGAAGCGCGATAAAGCAGCAAGGCAGTACGTGTGACCGATTGTCAGGCGGTGGTTGGGTGACTCGACGTTTTTGTGGACAAACGCACATAAGCGGGACTAGGCGAAATAGTGTGGTGGAGTACGAAATGACTGAGCGTAGCGGACAATTTGCCGGCGATGATCCGTTCGAGATCGCGCGCAATTGGCTGAAAGAGGCAGAGGCCTCCGAGATCAATGATCCCAACGCAATCGCCTTGTCGACGGTGGATCCGGACGGGATGCCCAATGTGCGGATGGTCCTACTGAAGGAGATCGAGGACGACGCGTTTGTTTTCTATACCAATTACACCAGCGTGAAGGGACGCGAGATCGAGGCCGCTGGCAAGGCGGCGTTTGTCTTGCATTGGAAGTCGCTGCACCGGCAGATCCGGGTGCGCGGCACGGTCACCCGCGAAGAGGGTGAAAAGGCGGATGCCTATTATGCGTCCCGATCCCTGAAAAGCCGCCTTGGGGCGTGGGCCTCGAAGCAGTCGCAACCGTTGGGATCGCGGGCCGAGCTGATGGCAGAAGTGGCCAGGCTGACGCCGAAACTTGGTGTTAACCCGTCCCGCCCGCCGTTTTGGGGTGGTTTTCGGATCACTCCGATCGAAATAGAGTTCTGGGCAGATGGGGCGTTTCGGCTACACGACCGATTCAGGTGGACTCGGGCGCAAGGGGAAAAGGCGTGGAATATCAGCCGCTTAAATCCTTGACGCTCACGTCACGTGAAATGTGGGGCGTGGTCCCATTCCAGATTTCCTATGTTTTTGGCTTGCATAGCCAAAATCCAGCGCCACAATTACAGGTGGGAATTTGATGTTGGATAAGATTGTGGAACAGTCACTAGAAGCTGCTACACGCGTTTCAGGTTACGTGAAATGGTTCGATCCCGCGAAGGGATTTGGGTTCTTGGTGTCGGACACAGGTGGTCCGGATATCCTTTTGCATGCCAATGTCTTGCGTAACTACGGTCAGGGATCTGTCGCTGACGGGGCGCGTATAGATGTGGTGGTGCAAACCACCGGACGCGGGTTGCAAGCCGTAGAGGTCCTGGAGATCGCGCCGCCGGATACGGCGGATGTGGCGCCGTTGGAAGAGTTCAGCGGTGTTGCGCCAGAAGTCATCGCGGCTGCGACACTGGAACCTGCGCGTGTGAAATGGTTCGACAAGGCCAAGGGATTTGGCTTTGCGAATGTCTACGGGCGGTCCGAAGATGTGTTTATTCATGTCGAAGTCTTGCGCCGGTCAGGCCTTTCGGATTTGTTGCCGGGCGAAGCGCTCGCGCTGCGCGCCATTGACAGCACGCGGGGGCGCATGGCTGTCGAGGTGCTCGCGTGGGAAAGTGGCTTGGAGTAATACTGGCCTGGGCCATCGCGGCGTCGCCGGGTTTTGCGCAAACTGCATGTTCTGAGGATGTCGTCTATCTGCGCGGCGACTGGGGGTCTGCGCGGATTTCCGTTGATGTTGTGGACACTCCGGAAACCCGCAGCCAGGGCTTGATGTTTGTCGAGTCGATGCCGCGCCTGTCCGGCATGCTGTTTGTCTATGAGCGCGAGCAGCCGGTTTCCTTTTGGATGAAAAACACCCTGATCCCGCTGGACATGATTTTTGCAGACGGGGCCGGTGTTGTGCAGCATGTGCATGAAAACGCGATCCCCGGCGATCTGACCGCGATTCCGGGGGGAACGAACATCCAGTTTGTTCTGGAAATCAATGGCGGCATGGCCCGCGTGCTGGGGATCGACGCAGGCACGGAAATGCGCCATCCCGCCATCCCGGTGAATTCCGCCGCCTGGTCCTGCGCTTCTTAGACGTTTTGTGAAAAAAGCACTTTTCAATCCCGGCAGGCACCGCTAAACGACGCCTCAGTCGGGGCGTAGCGCAGCCTGGTAGCGCGACGGTTTTGGGTACCGTAGGTCGCAAGTTCGAATCTTGCCGTCCCGACCATTTCAAAAAAGATTAAGAATACGTCAACCGATGGCAGGGGTTTCGCCATTTTGCTGTTTTCGTGGTGGGACCGTGTGCGGACGACAACAGTTGTTCTGGGGCGCGATTCGAATGTGCTGAATATGGGCAGGACATGATGGCAATCCTGGACGTCATTCACTTTGTGAGGCCCTGTGGATAACTTTCTGACGCCCCACGATTTTTCCCGAACATCTTTTCCACAGGTCTATACACCGGTCGTCCACATGTGAATCACCAGCGGTTGTGGCGTCTTTGTTGGTCAACCCAAAATCTATGATGATTTCGCCAAAAAACGTGTTGACGAGACCGTGAGACTTCCGTCAATTTGTGCGGGTCGGTTCGATCAACCACTAGATGTTGTGTCTGGGCCGATAAGAGGGACGGGAATACCGGAAGACAGCTGTAAGGCGCATCGTCTGCGCGCACTGCCGTGCGTGGACCCGGAACGCTCGTGCTTATCGCGGCTCTGACAGGGGCCTTGGGGTAGTATTAGATAAAGAGACCGGTGCGATGAAAATCGAAAGAAAATTTACGAAGGCAGGGCAGGACGCATATGCGGGGATCGAGTTTGTCTCGACCACATCCGAGATTCGCAATCCCGACGGGACTGTTGTTTTCAAGCTCGACAATGTGGAGGTTCCCGCGAGTTGGAGCCAGGTCGCAAGTGACGTCATCGCACAAAAATACTTCCGGAAGGCAGGCGTTCCGGTTTCCCTGAAAAAGGTCAAAGAAAAAGACGTGCCCAGCTTCCTGTGGCGCGCGGCCCCCGAGAGCGACGACACAGTGCGCACCGGGGAAACCTCTTCCAAGCAGGTGTTTGATCGTCTTGCGGGCGCGTGGACCTATTGGGGCTGGAAAGGCGGCTACTTCACCACAGAAGAAGACGCACAGGCCTATTTCGACGAAATGCGCTTCATGCTGGCCACGCAGAAGGCCGCGCCAAACTCGCCACAGTGGTTCAACACCGGTCTTCACTGGGCGTATGGCATCGATGGCCCCAGCCAGGGCCACTTTTATGTCGACTACAAGACGGGTGAGTTGACCAAGTCCTCCTCGGCTTATGAACACCCACAGCCGCATGCCTGCTTTATCCAGTCTGTTGCGGACGATCTGGTGGGCGACGGCGGCATCATGGATCTCTGGGTGCGTGAAGCGCGTCTCTTTAAGTACGGCTCTGGCACCGGCACCAACTTCAGCAGCCTGCGCGCGGCGGATGAACCGCTGTCGGGCGGTGGCAAGTCGTCGGGCCTGATGGGGTTCCTCAAGATCGGCGACCGCGCAGCGGGTGCGATCAAATCGGGCGGCACAACGCGCCGGGCGGCCAAGATGGTCATCTGTGACGCGGACCACCCGGATATTGAAGAATTCATCAACTGGAAGGTGAAGGAAGAGCAGAAAGTTGCCTCTATCGTCGCCGGATCCAAGATGCACGAAAAGATGCTCAATGCGATCTTTGACGCGATTGGCACATGGGACGGGCTGGAAGAAGACGCCTATGATCCCAAGAAAAACAATGCCTTGAAGGGTGCAATTCGCGCGGCCAAGGGTGTCATGATCCCCGAGACCTATATCAAGCGCGTGCTGGACTATGCGCGTCAAGGATATGCGTCGATCGAATTTCCGACCTATGACACCGACTGGGACTCCGAGGCGTATGCGTCTGTTTCCGGCCAGAACTCCAACAACTCGATCCGCGTCACAAATGCGTTCCTGCAGGCGGTCAAAGACGATGCCGATTGGGAGTTGATCCGCCGCACCGACGGGTCTGTCGCCAAGACGATCAAGGCGCGCGATCTGTGGGAAGATGTGGGTCACGCGGCCTGGGCCTGTGCCGATCCCGGCATCCAGTTCCACGACACGGTCAACGAGTGGCACACATGCCCCGAAGATGGTGAGATTCGCGGCTCAAACCCTTGTTCTGAATATATGTTCCTGGACGACACGGCCTGTAACCTGGCGTCTATGAATCTGTTGACCTTCCTCAAGGATGGGGAGTTTCAGGCCGACGACTATATGCATGCGACACGCCTGTGGACGCTGACGCTCGAAATCTCGGTCATGATGGCGCAGTTCCCGTCCAAGGAAATCGCGCAGCGATCCTATGACTTCCGCACGCTGGGTCTGGGCTATGCCAATATCGGCGGCCTGCTGATGAACCTGGGCTACAGCTATGACAGCGACGAAGGCCGCGCATTGTGTGGCGCACTGACCGCGATCATGACAGGTGTGTCCTACGCCACATCCGCCGAAGTGGCGGGCGAATTGGGGCCGTTCCCCGGCTACAAGAAAAACGCCGACCACATGTTGCGTGTGATCCGCAACCACCGCAACGCCGCCTACGGCGCGACGGATGGCTACGACAACCTGTCGGTCAAGCCGGTCGCGCTGGACCACGCCAACTGCCCGGACAGCAAGCTGATTGATCTGGCGATGTCGTCCTGGGACGAGGCGCTTCGGTTGGGCGAAAAGCACGGCTACCGCAATGCGCAGGCCACCGTGATTGCACCGACCGGCACCATCGGCCTCGTCATGGATTGCGATACGACAGGGATCGAGCCGGACTTCGCATTGGTGAAGTTCAAGAAACTCGCAGGTGGTGGTTACTTTAAGATCATCAACCAATCCGTTCCGGCGGCTTTGGAAAAACTGGGCTACGGATCGGCACAGATCGAAGAAATCGTGTCCTACGCCGTGGGTCATGGGTCCATCGGGAATGCGCCGGGCATCAACCACACGTCGCTGATCGGTCACGGCTTTGGCCCGGCTCAGTTGGAAAAGGTCGACAACGCACTGGCAGCGGCCTTTGACATCCGCTTCGTGTTCAACCAGTGGACGTTGGGCGAAGAGTTCTGCCGCGAAGTGCTGGGCATTCCGGCGGAGAAGTTGAACGACCCGACCTTCGACCTGCTGCGTCACCTTGGCTACACGAAGGCCGAGATTGACGCCGCCAACGATCACGTCTGCGGGACGATGACGCTGGAAGGCGCGCCGCATCTCAAGGACGAGCATCTGCCGATCTTTGATTGCGCCAACCCGTGCGGCAAGAAGGGCAAGCGCTTCCTGTCGGTCAACAGCCACATCACCATGATGGCCGCGGCGCAGTCGTTTATCTCGGGCGCGATCTCGAAGACGATCAACATGCCCAACGATGCGACCATCGAAGACTGCCAAAAAGCCTATGAGCTGAGCTGGTCCTTGGGCACAAAGGCCAACGCGCTCTATCGTGACGGCTCCAAACTGTCCCAGCCTCTCGCTGCCGCCTTGGTCGAAGACGACGAAGATGCGCAAGAGGTGCTGGAAAGCGGCTCGATGACGGAAAAGGCTCAGGTGCTGGCCGAGAAGATCGTCGAGAAGGTGGTTATCAAGGAAATCGCCAAGTCGCACCGCGAAAAGATGCCGGAGCGCCGCAAAGGCTACACACAGAAGGCCATCGTTGGTGGTCACAAGGTCTATCTGCGCACCGGCGAATATGAAGACGGGTCCTTGGGCGAGATCTTCATCGACATGCACAAGGAAGGTGCGGGCTTCCGCGCGATGATGAACAACTTCGCCATCGCCGTGTCCGTGGGCCTTCAGTACGGCGTGCCGCTCGAAGAATTCGTCGATGCCTTCACCTTCACCAAGTTCGAACCGGCGGGCATGGTGCAGGGCAATGACAGCATCAAGAACGCGACGTCGATCCTTGACTACATCTTCCGTGAACTGGCTGTGTCGTACCTCGACCGCACCGACCTGGCGCACGTCAAACCCGAAGGCGCGTCCTTCGACGATCTGGGCCGTGGCGAAGAAGAAGGCGTGTCGAACGTACAGGAACTGTCTGACACGGCAGCATCCAAGTCGCTCGAAGTGCTCAAGCAGATCAGTTCCACCGGCTACCTGCGCAAGCGTCTGCCACAGGAACTGATCGTGTTGCAGGGTGGTCAGGCTGGGGCGGTTGCCTTTGGCGGTGCGGACCCGGTCACGGCGCTCAACACGCTTGTGCCGGAAACCGGCGGTGTTGCAACAGCGGTGGCCACGCAAACAACCACCACGTCCACAACCGCGATGACCGCCGTGACCCGCGCCAAGATGCAGGGCTACGAAGGCGAAGCCTGCGGCGATTGCGGCAACTACACGCTGGTGCGCAATGGGACCTGCATGAAGTGCAACACCTGCGGCGGAACAAGCGGGTGTAGCTAAAACTTACCCAGTCACGAGGCAGGTGCGCCTGCCTCTGACGCGCGTCAGGCCGCAGGCAGAAATATTCCGAGCGGTGAACAAATTCAGAGCTTGACGAGCGAAACTAGGAAGGGGGTCCCAGTGGCCCCCTTTTTTTCTTCTCTGGTTCGAAAATACCTCGGGAGAGCCCCGGACCGGGGCGGAGCCCACTTAAAACGCCGACGTGATCCCCACGGCCTCTCTCAACCGCGCCCGCGCGCGGCCCAGACGCGACATGATGGTGCCGACAGGGATATCAAGTTCCGCTGCCAGCTCACTTGGTGTGATCTCTTCAAACGCCACGCGGCGCAGCAGCGCGCGGTCGGTTTGGGGCAGGGTGTCGAGATGCGCCAGCACTTCGGTGCAGAAACATGCCAGCGACGCGTCGTCCGCCTGCGGATGATCATCCTCGTCCAGACTGTCCTGACGGGCGGCGGATCGGAACCGGGCCTGCGCTGCGTGGCGCAGGGCGGTCATCATGTAGGGCAAGGGGCGGTCGATCCGGGCGCCCTTGGCCTCGCGTTCGAGGAGCGCAAGACAGGCATCGTGGCACAGGTCTTCGGCATCGGCGGGGCTGCGGGCCAGACGGCGGGCACGGGCCTTGAGGCGGGGAAGGTGGGTCATATCCATGCCTCCGGTATGACAGCGGGAAAATCCCCGGCCAGCCCGGGGCTTTCCGCCGATGGCAATGTCCCGCGCTTTTTCAGCAACGGCTTGCGCATGACGCGCCCCGGTTCTGGCAGGACTGTGCGCATCGCAAAGAGGCCGGGATGCGGGGCGCAGGTTTCGCCTCATACCGTGTGAAGGCCGCAATGGCGCGGCGCTTCAGTTCACGTTTGACATGGAGACATCAATGAAACTCTCACTCACGAAACTGTTCGTTCTGGGCCTGATCGCAGCACCCGTCGCCGCTGTGGCCGCGGATTACATGGCGGCAGACGGCAATGGTGACGGGATGCTGTCGCTCGAAGAGGTGCAGGCCATCCTGCCCGAGATGACAACCGACACGTTCATCACGGTGGATGCGGATGGCGATGGCCTGTTGAATGCCGATGAACTGGCGGTTGCACAGACCGAAGGGTTGCTTCCGGCCTCTGACGGATAAGCCCCAGTTGCCCCGGCGCGGTGCGCGTCGGGGCGATGGTCTCAGGTTTCAAGATCCACCGTGATCTCGCCGTGTACGTCAGCGGCACGCGACTGGCAGAGGATGATGTGATCCTCGCGTTGCGCCTTGGACAACACGAAATCACGGTGTTCGACGCGGCCTTCCAGAATGCGGGCTTTGCACACGCCGCAGATGCCGTCGGAGCATTTCACATCCACCGCAACCCCGTGTTCGATCAACACATCGGTCGGCGATTTGTCGGCGGGCACGTTAAAGCTGCGTCCGTCTTTTAAGCGTAGGGTGAAGGGGTGGTTGATATACTCGGGTTGATCGGGAACGGCGAAGTATTCCAGATGCCGCGCCTCTTCGGGAAATCCTTTTTTATCAGCGGCGTCAATGACGGCGTGCATGTAGACGTCAGGTCCGCAGGTATAGACATGTTGTCCGTCGCAATAGTCCGGCAAAATCGTGTCCAGATCGGCGCGGGTGCCTTCGTCGCTGACGTGGATGTGGACCTTGTTGGACCACGGCACGGTTGCGAGATCGGTCAGGTAGCCCGCCTCGGACCGCGTTGACATCGAATAATGCAGGGCAAAATCGCGCCCCTGTGCGTGCAGCCGGTGCGCCATGGCAATCATCGGGGTCACACCGATCCCGCCCCCCATCAGCCATGTCTTGGACGCCGTTTCGACCAAGGGAAAATGATTGATCGGGTGCGAGACAAACACCTTGCGGCCTTCGGTAAAGATCCGGTGCAACAGGGCGGACCCGCCCCGGCCCTGATCTTCGCGCAGAACGCCGATCTGGTAGACGGACCTGTCCGCAGGATCCCCGGACATGGAGTATTGCCGCTGGTATTCGGGGGCCACCACGAGATCAAGATGCGCGCCTGCCTGCCATGCGGGCAGCGCCGCACCGTTCAGGGATCGGAATTCGTACTTGGTCACCGCCGGGGCCATGTGTTCGACCTTGCTGACGATGACCGGAATCACCGGGCTGTCTGAGGCGGGTTTGACGCGGTGCAGATGGGAGGTGTCGCCCTGTGCCAGCCGCGTTTTGTGTTCTTCGGCGCTGACCATGTCGGCATAGGCGGCGATGCCCGCCTCGCGGTCCATCAGATCCGGGTAGGGATAGGGATGTGCCGCCAGAGGCGCGGGGTAGACGGCCAGCGTCTGGTCTTCGTATTTCAGGTCGAGGTCTTTTTGCAGATCGCGCGCGTTGACGGGATGTTGGGTTGGGCGGTAGCCGCCATCCTCCTGCAGTTCCAGATCCCACCACCATTTCTTGACCGGGTTCAGCCCACCGCGCCCGACGGCGTCATCCAGTTTGGCAAGCGCGGGTGCCGCTTGCGGGATGGTCATCGCGGCCCAGCGGAACGGCTTTTCGGCAAACAGCCCTTCAAGGTTCCACGGGCAGGTCTTCATGCAGCGCCCGCACATCGCCCCGCCTTCGGTGGTGATGCGGTAGGTGGCGCATTTCTGACTGTCGGATTTCCAGATCTCGTACCCGTTGAACATTCGTTTCGGCCCGGCGGTGATCGCGCCGGAGGGGCATTCGCGGGCGCATTTGTTACAGCTTTTGCAGAACCGTTGCAGGCCGAAATCGATGGGTTTGTCATGCGCCAAAGGCATGTCCGTGGTCACAACACCGGATTTCAGGCGCGGGCCAAGGAACGGGTTGAGGATCACCTCGCCGATGCGGCTGACCTCGCCCAAGCCGCTTAACAGCAACAGCGGCGGTTGCAGGACTTCGCCGTCCATGACGCTGTGCGCCTTGGCTTTGTAGCCCAGATTGCGGATCTGGCGGGCGATGACACCGCCCAGCAGCGAAAACCGCAGGTAGGCGCGCATGGATTGCGCGACGCTGATCCAGTCATCGCCGGATGCGCCTTCCATAGTTTCAAACCCCTGGTCAATGATCATGCTGATCGCCTGATCATGGGGCGGATCAATGGGGTCGCCCCGGGCGTCGTGGCTGTACCAGGTCCAGTCCGGACAGCGGCTGATCCCGACCGCGTCAACACCCAGCCAGTAGGCCGTGGCCTTGATTGCGTCGGCATGGCGCTGTGGATCAGGTTGAACGGGGGTCGAGGCAGGATCGCCGTCTTGCAGCAGCACAAGCGCGCCAAGCATGCGGCGCTGCGCCGAGGATGGTGCGGCTTTGCGGACGTAATACCCGCCCTTTGCGCCATCCTGCACTTTTTTACCCATGTCCCCGAATTGCGCGCGTGCAAAGAGATCCGCCCGTTTTGGCACGCGGGGGACGTTTGGTTCGTCGATATAGGTGGTGGGTGTGTCGACCCGTTTGAGCGTTTCGAACGGGTGTGGGCCGTCCTTGTAGCGGCGTTTGGCAAAGGGCTCGCCATTCAACGCGGACCGGGCCGATGTTGCACCGAATGCCCAGCCCAGACCATGGGTGACGTGGCGCGGCTGGATGTCCGACAACGGCAGGTCATGGGTCAATGGCATGTCCGTGGTGACCACCGCGACGCCAAAGCGATCCTGAAGCCAGGGGTTCATCAACCTGCCGTCCTGCACAAAGGCCAGTCCGGCGGCGACTGAACAGATGTTCAGATCGACATCGGTGGTGGTGGCCGAATGAGCTTTAGCGTCCCAACCCAGCAGACGGATATAGTTGGCGATCACCACGGCGGTTTCGGTCGCACGCAGACAGGCGCGATGGGATTGCGCGTCCGCGATCCAGTCGGTGCCAGGTTCGTCCGGTTCAGGATCGCGGGGAATTTCATAGAGGAACACCAGCGCGGCGCGATGCGCGTCGATGGTCTTGGGCGGTGCCTGCATCGACTCCTTGAGGTCCGCCATGATCAGGTCAATGCCAGAGGCCAGCGTTTTGGTTTGCTGTGTCTGAAGACTGTGGGCCAGACGATCAATGTCGGGGTTCCGTATGGGCCTGTCCAGATGTGCTTCGGGGGGCAAAGCGCCAATGCCGACCATCGACGCGTCAGAGAAATAGCCAAATGCTTTCAGGTGATTGGCGCGTTCTGTTAAATCATCGGGGCAGGTGGCGCGGGCGGTGTTGACGAACCCGTCGCGGATCGCATCCATCATGGCCTGATACTCGGCCATGGCATTGACGATCGACACGGGTGTCTCTGGTCGATTGAAGGTCAGCGGTTCGGGACGCGGGATGGTGGAGATATCCGGCATTGCCCCGCGGACTGCATTTTCCAGCGGAAACGGGCCCAGATGCACGGGACGGGATTTGTCTGAAAAGAGGCGGATGCCCACGCGTGTCCTCCTGGCCCAGCGGTGCTGGCCTGTTCAGGCGCAAGAACACCACTCTGGCCCTAGGACTGCAAGGCGTGAAAATCCTTCAACCGTTTGCCCACCTCATCGACAAACAATCCCGGCAAAGGTGTCAGGTCCTGAACGCGGTCAATGCGGAACGTGGCAAAGGACTCGGCCGTTTCATCCCAGACCACGCAGGTCCAGATGCGGCCCCAGTAATCAAGGTGCAACGGACGCACGACGTGCAACATCGTATCGTCTTCCAGCGTCAGGCGCAGTTTTTGACGCGCCCGGATCGCCTTGCGAAAGGCGGGCATATGGCGAAAGCCGTGCGCGGGTTCGGCAAACGGGTAGGTGGCAAAGCCGAACCGCCCGGTCGGCGTGTCCACATCTTCGGGCAGCACCGCGTCGATCTTGTCCGACAACGCTTGCGCGGCTTCGGCCAAGTCCGGCGTGTCGCCCGCGCCGACGGCGGCCAGGCCGATATGCAAAGCCTCCAGTTCGGTTTGCGTGAGGTTCAGCGGCGGCAGGGTGATCATCGCACGGGCGGTATAGCCCGACCCGCGCGCGCCCTCGACCGGAACACCCGACGCGGCAAGCGTGTCCATGTCGCGGTAGATCGTGCGCACCGATACGCCCAGATCCTGAGCCATGGCTTCGGCGGTGTGCAAATGCCCGTCTTTCAGGCGCTGCATCAAGGCATACAGACGGTCTACCCGTTTCATGTGATTCTCCAACTGAGTGGGGGTGGATACTGACAAAAATCTGTCAACTGACAAGCTCTTGACAAATTCACCCTTGAATGCGGCGTTTTCGTTCTTTCCGACCCGACCACATCGCAGTAAACACGGGCCTGACAGTCAACGCAGGCCAAGGCCTGCCAGGAAGGAGAGACGTCATGGGTATTGGAAATATCGGTCTGCCGGGCCTTCTGCTGATCGCCGTTGTGGTTCTGGTGTTGTTCGGCCGGGGCAAGATCTCGTCGCTGATGGGCGAAGTGGGCAAGGGCATCACCGCGTTCAAGAAAGGTGTGGACGAGGGCAAGCAAGAGCTTGAGGACGAAAAGGTCGAAAACGCCAAGGACGTGACCCCCAAGACCGAAGACACCAAAGACAAGGTCTAACGCAGATGTTCGATCTTGGCTTTGCCGAGTTGCTGGTGATCGGGGTTGTGGCCCTGATCGTTGTCGGCCCCAAGGACCTGCCTGTGCTGTTTCGCAAGGTGGGCATCTTCATGGGCAAGGCCCGTGGCATGGCGCGCGATTTCTCGCGGGCGATGAACGATGCCGCTGATGAAAGCGGCGTGCGGGATGTTCAGAAGACGTTCAAGGCGGCGACCAGCCCGGTTGGCAGCGCCATGGATGGGGTGCGCGATGCGGCCAAGTCGATGACGAACCTTGATCCCAACAGCAACACCGGCAAGCTTTCGGCAGAGCGTCAGGAGGCCAAGAAAAAGATCGAGGCCAGCGCGGCCCGGGCCGCCGCGGATCGCAAGAAGCGTGAAGCAGACGAGGCCGCGAAGAAGGCGGAAGAGATGGAGGCGGCTTTGCAGTCAGAGGCAGACGCCGCGCCAAAGAAGGACGCCTGAGATGAGTGCCAGCGACGACGATATCGAAGACAGCAGCGCCCCGCTGATTGAGCATCTGGCCGAATTGCGGACCCGGCTGATCCGATCCGTTCTGGCGCTGTTTGCGGGCATTTGTATCCTGTTCATTCCGATCCAGGGTGATTTTCTGGCCGAACATGTGCTGCGCTTCCTGCTTGTTCCGATCGAGGAAACGCTGCGCGCGCTGGGGGATCCGGCGCCGACCTTGCAATACACCAGCCCGCAGGAATACCTGTTTGTGCTGTTCCGCATCGGCCTTGTGTTCGGATTTGCGCTGGCCTTTCCGGTGATTGCGCACCAGATGTGGCGGTTTATTGCGCCGGGTCTTTACAAGTCTGAAAAGTCAGCCTTTTTGCCGTTCATCATCGCCTCGCCGGTGATGTTCCTGTTGGGGGCGTCGTTTGCGCATTTCGTTGTCACGCCGCTTGCGATGGCATTTTTCCTGGGCTTCACCGATGCGCCGTCGCTTTTCGCCAACCTATTGTCCGGCGCGGTGGAGGTGGACTCGACAGCGATGGTTCCGACCACCGACACGGGACTGAAGATCACCTTCTTCGGAAAGGTCAATGAAAGCCTGCAGACATCGCTTGTGTTCATCATGGCGTTTGGGCTGTGCTTCCAGTTGCCGGTTCTTCTCACACTTATGGGCAAGGCCGGTCTGGTTTCGGCCGATGGGCTGGGCAGCGTTCGCAAATACGCGATGATCGGCATCCTTGTGCTGGCCGCGCTGGTGACGCCGCCGGATGTTGTGACGCAGCTCATTCTGTTCACCGTGGTTTACGGGCTTTACGAAGTGTCGATCATTCTGGTGCGCTCGGTGGAAAAGAAGCGTGAAAAAGAACTGCGCGCGCAGGGGCTGTGGTTTGAAGATGATCCTGCCGAGGATCTGGAGGACGACCCGCTGCTCAAGGAATTTGACGAAGACGAGAGTGCGCGGAAGTGAGTGATCCTTTGGACCGGATTGCAGCGGCGCTGGAGCGACTGGCGCCTGCGCCGCAGGCTGCCCCGGATTTCGAAGGTGCCGATGCGTTTGTGTGGCATGTCGATCCCGACCGTTTGCAGCCGGTGACCAAGGTCAGCCGGGTGCCGGTTGACCTCTTGATCGGGGTGGACCGCAGCCGCGACACGCTGTTGGCCAACACCCGTCAGTTCGCGCGGGGATTGCCCGCCAACAATGCGCTGCTGTGGGGCGCGCGGGGCATGGGCAAATCCAGTCTCGTCAAAGCGGTGCATGCCGCCGTATTGGCCGAAGGCCTTTCAGTGAAACTGGTCGAGTTGCAGCGCGAAGACCTGCCCAGCGTGGCGCGATTGCTGAACGTTTTGCGAGACGCCAAGCACCGGTTTTTGTTGTTCTGCGATGATCTGAGCTTCAGCCATGACGACCAGCATTACAAATCGCTCAAGGCGGTGTTGGATGGCGGTGTCGAAGGGCGTCCGGAGAACGTCGTGTTTTATGCCACGTCCAACCGGCGTCACCTGATGCCCCGGGATATGATCGAGAACGAACGGGGTTCAGCGATCAACCCTGCGGAAGCGGTCGAGGAGAAAGTGTCCTTGTCGGATCGGTTCGGGTTATGGCTCGGGTTTCATCCGTGTTCGCAGGATGACTACCTTGCGATGATCCGGGGCTATTGCGAGGCCTATTCGGTCGAGATCGACAACGAGACGCTGCGTGCCGAAGCGATTGAATGGCAGGCGACGCGGGGCGCGCGGTCTGGTCGCGTGGCGTGGCAGTATTTCACGGACCTTGCCGGGCGCAAAGGTGTTGCGATTTCGGGTAGTGGGTCACTTTGAATTTCCCGGCTGACGCTTTTTGTACGGACCCCGCTTCTTGGGTGCAGGTTCGTTCGCGTCAACGATAGCGACCAGATCAGCAACATCCCAGAGGCGATCCGTCAAACCCGCTTCCATCGCAGGCGTCACCTTCAAAGTCTGATGCACCTTGACGAAATTGTAATACATGAAGTGCAGCGCGACCGCGTGCATGTGGTTTTCAACTTTTTTGCTAAAACCGTTGGTCAGGCGCGTAAAGCGGCGCATGTGCATACGCATGGTGAGGTTTTGGCGCTCAACATACGACGTACTAATCAACGCCTTGTCAGGGTTGCCTTCAACCGTGCGCTTTTTGATGCCGGTGCACTCGGCGGGCGAATACTTGCGGGCCGCTGTCTTGCCGCCAGCATCGCCGTAAAGCTTGATAAGCTGCGCATAGTCTACATCGCCACCGAACGCACCCTCTACGGCTTCTAGATACGCTTTGTGGCCATCTGTGGTGAGTTGCACCCGGTTCGCCAAGCGCGCTCGTAGATCGTCCATAAACTCAATTGCATATTCACTGTCACGCCCACCCACCATGTAGGACACGATCAGCTTGCTATCACTGTCGATTGCTGTCCACGTCCATGTGTCGCCTGCGCCCTCTGGTGCTGCCGTTGCTGTCTTGACGTTCTTTTGCTTGGCATAGGTAAACGACCAGATTTCATCACATTGAATTACCGTTGCTTTTACGTTGCGCACATTTTCGTCGTGATACTTGGCGCAAGCCTTGCCCGCATTAATAAGCAGTTTGTTGACAGTGTTTTTGCTTACATCGGCAATGCGAGAAGTGGCGCGAATGCTGTTACCTTCGACTAAGAGGCGAAGGATCAGGGCGCGGGTTTTGTGGTCTAGCTTGTTCATGCATCAATATTAGCCTACGCATATGGTCAGTTTCAAGCAAAAAAGCGGGATTCCAAGCGGAATATTTGCAGAACATGCCGTTTGTGTTGTGTTTGCGCTTGATTGGGCCGGGGAATCGTATAAGAAGAAACCCACGGCACTGGCATGCCGTGGGTTGAATGACGCTCAGCCCTGTCACAGCGAGGTTTAAGACGATGGGTCCAAGAAGGGTTTGAACCGCCTCAAAACAACACCGGTTGAGGTATGTCACATGCGGCAAGCGAGTGCTGCTGCGTGTGGCTCTTATATGAAAGGAGAGCCAAAATGGCAACTCAAAATGATCAAAGCCCTTACTTGGCGGTAATCGCCGACTTAGAGGCGAAGCGTGACGAACTGAACCGCACCATAGAAAACCTGCGCCAGATGGCGGGTATCTCAGCGTCAGTCGTCAAACAAGAGACCGAACGCCAACAAACCGAAGATCAAGCGCCCATTATTGACGGAGACAACCCATTTCTTGGCATGAAAGTCTATGATGCTGCCAAGGTCATTCTTGCAAACAAGCGCAAGCCTATGTCGCCTTCTGATCTTGTTGATGCGATGGAAGCTGGCGGGCTTTTACTTACCGGCAATAAAACAAACAGTGTCGGATCAATTCTTAACCGACGCCAAAAGCAAGTTGGTGATATTGTCAGCCCGCAGCGCGGGATGTGGGGCTTAAAAGAATGGTATCCTGGGCGCAGTTTTGCAAAAAAGCAGGATGAAAAAAATGAATCTACTGAGACCAGCGCGCCCGAGCAGCACGCTTCGCCGACTCTGATCTTTCCTCAGGCGTCATCCGACTAGCGCGAGCCTTCCCACCCTTTGAGCCACCCTTAAGGCCCCTCTCAACCGCAGAGGGGTCTTTCTCTTTTTCTGGCTCAACATCTCCTGTAGCCAGCTCCGCTATCATGTGGGCAAGCTGGTTGGCGTCTCTGGGTCTCTTGGGTTTGTCTGTCATGCCCCTAAGATAGTCACGCGCGCGCTATGGTGCAAACTATTCAATTTCCAAAGTGACCCACTACCCGATTTCGGGATAAGGCAATAGTGATATCGTCGGGACCTTTGCATTCGCGTTTATCCCCAGAATTTACTGTGGGAGCCAAGAATCTTCGTACGAAGATTCTTTACGCTTCCCATTAAATTCTGGTGAATCCCGGTAGGATCATGTCGGCAGTGTCTCCCTGAACCCCGTCCAAGCCCAATCATTCACCGGACGTGACCGGCGTCATGCCCTCCGCCGACGTCCCCCGACACGCCCCGCACGACCCCGGCCTTCCTGACCGGCCTTGGGTGGCTGTTTGTTGAACTCGATCCAGGCGCTGCCGCCGTCATCGTTGTTGGTCAGGAAGTTGGCCGCGCGAATGGCCTCCATCTCTTTGCCCGGTCTGGGTTTGGTTGATCCCAAGCCGAACAGCATGCAGAAGGTTTCGTCATCCATGTCCGCGGGCAGCACGATCCCGGCAGCTTCGACTTCGGCCTTCTTTTCCGCCAGTTTTGTTGGGCCAACAGGCAGCGCGACCGGGTTCATGATCGCAGAGGTCATGCCAGCGCCCATGGCCATGGGCAGAAACGCGTTGTTGATCCCGTGCCGGTTGGGCAGGCCGAACGAGATATTCGACGCGCCGCAGGTTGTGTTCACCCCCAGCTCTTCGCGCAAGCGACGGACCAGCGTGAACACCTGCAACCCGGCGGTTCCCATTGCACCGATGGGCATCACCAGCGGATCGACCACGATGTCATGGGCGGGAATGCCAAAATCGGCTGCACGTTCGACGATTTTCTTGGCCACGGCAAAGCGCACATCGGGGTCTTCGCTGATGCCGGTGTCATCGTTCGAGATCGCCACAACCGGGACGTTGTATTTCTTGACCAGCGGCAACACCAGTTCCAGACGGTCCTCTTCGCCGGTGACCGAATTCAGCAATGGCCGACCTTCAGCGGCGGCCAAACCGTTTTCCAGCGCGCCGGGAACAGAACTGTCGATGCAGAGCGGGCAATCTGTGACGGCCTGAACCCGTTCCACCAGTTCTTTCATCAGCGTGGGTTCGACAAAGTTGTTGTCGGCATACCGCGGGTCTTCAGCCATCTTGTTGGAAAACACCGCGCCCGAGTTGATATCGAGGATCGTGGCACCGGCCGCGACCTGCGCCAGGGCATCCGCCTCAACACGGCTGAAATCGCCGCGTTCAAGCTCTTCGTTCAGGATCTTGCGCCCCGTCGGGTTGATCCGTTCCCCGATCACGCAGAAGGGCTGGTCAAAGCCGATGATGGCGGTTTTGGTCTTTGACTCGACAATGGTCCGGGTCATGCGGCGTCTCCTTCAAGGCGGGTCAGAATGTCTGACAGCGCGGGGTCGTTGAAATCCTGGATTGTGAGGGCAGCCCCGGCGGCACGCAGGGCGGCATCGCTGATGCCCGATCTCACGCCAATGCAATACGCCCCGGATGCGGCAGCGGCCTGCATGCCGGACGGGCTGTCTTCAAAGGCGATGCAATTGCTGGGGGCCTCGTTCAACGCCTGCATCGCCACAAGATACGGGTCGGGATGCGGTTTTCCGTGATCGCATTCTTCACCGATCACGATCACATCGAAATAGGCGCGCAGGCCAATGGCGGTCAACATCGCCTCGGCGTTCAGGCGCATCGCATTGGTCACAACGGCCACGTTCCATCCTGCCGCCTGCGCGCGGTCCAACAGCGCCAGTGCCCCCGGCATTGCCGGGTAGGGGGTGGGCAGCCGGTCGCGGAACTGGGCTTCTTTCCATTCGCTCAGGCCCTGCGGGTCAGGTTCGTCCGGCAGAAATTCCGCAAACACGTCGACATTCAGACGACCGTGGACGTGGTCCATGTAGAACCCGTCGTGCATCGTCAATCCGCGCGCGGTCCACAGCTCTTTGAACACCTGTTCATGGATTGCATCCGAATTCAGCAACGTGCCGTCGAGATCAAATAGCAGGGCGGGCATCGTCGTTTATCGTGCCGAGACGGGTGCTGTTGCAGACCCGCCATTGTTGATGGCCCAGGTTGCGTTCGACGTGATGCCGCCAAGCGGGAAGAAATGGACCTGTTCGATATTGAAATCGGGGTTGGCCGCCTTGTGCGCTGCCAGTTTGGACAGCACGTCTGTCGGCTCGTAGGGCAACAACAGCTTGGACACGTCCATAGCGCGTTTCTGCAGGACCTTCAGGGACGGGCCAACACCGCAGGCAATGGCGAATTTGATCAGGGTCTGAAGCTTGGCCGGACCGGCAATGCCGATATGAACGGGCAGGGCGATGCCCGCTGCGGAAAGGTCGTCCACCCATTTGATGATCGGGTCCGGATCAAAGGCGAACTGTGTGGCCAGTGCCATCTTGGCGTCGGTGCGTTCCGAAAACGCCTGTTTCCAGCGCAGCGCCTCGTCGACATTGGCACTGCCGCCCTTGGGGTCGATGTCCTTGTTGCCTTCGGGATGACCGGCCACGTGCAACCGTTTGAACCCGGCCGCGTCAAACAAGCCCGTTTCCATCAGCTGCATCGAGCTGTGAAAGTCACCATGCGGTTTGGCCACGCCACCCGCCAGAAGCAACGCCTGATCAACACCGGCTTCGCCCTGGTAGCGGGCAATCCAGTCGCCAAGCGTGGCCGCGTCCTTGATGATGCGCGCCGGGAAATGCGGCATGACCGGAAAGCCGTCCTTCGCCAGCCGCTTGGCCGTGGCGACCATCTCTTCGATCGGTGTGCCTTCGATATGGGCAATGTAAACGCGTGTGCCGGGGGCGAGCAGCGTCTTGAAATCATCGACCTTTTCGGCGGTGCGCGGCATGACCTCGATGGAATAGCCTTTGAGGAAGCTTTCCATTTCCGGTGTGCCGGCAGGGCGCGTGTCTTCACGCTTGCGGAAGTTCAAAAGTGCCATGATGGCCTCCTTCAGAGTCACGGAGCTTACGCCCAACCTTCGTTGTCAATCAGCGCCTTCAGCCGGTCCTTGTCGTATTCGGTTTCGATCCGGTTGGCTTCGGCGGTGCAGACGTCTTGTGCATCGCCGTCCACCGAATAGGGCGCAGCCTTGCGCCATTCGGCCAGGTAACTGTCGGTATCGGCCGCACCGACCTTCATCGCGGCACGATCAATCGCCTGTTCGAACCGTTCGCTCAATTGCGCCTTGGCCCCGCGACGGCCTTTTCCGACGATGACCTGGGCCGGGATGTCCCGCCAATACACGATTGTGACGTCCGCCATTGTGCGATTCCTTCGACTGCGCGTACCGCCTTCGTAATTGACGCGGTTTCCGACAAAGGGTCATTTTTCGACTTGTCCGCTTCTGTCCGCGACCCTCTGTCAGACAATAGGGCCTGTATGGGCGGCTTGCGATGCTTCGGGACGACCCGCACACACAATTTTTCGAGATGTCCGGACCAACTTGCCTTGGATGTGCGACGAATCTTGCGGTGACGGCAAACCATGCTTAGGTTCAAGGTAACTTAGATATTCGGAAGGCGCAGAACGATGGCGCCAAAGCGTCCCAAAGGTGCGGGCGCATTCCCGAAACCGGTAGAGAGCCCCGCGCCGTCCAGGCCCGATCCATCCGAGCTGTATGCCGCGCTGGATCTGGGTACAAATAGTTGTCGGATGTTGATTGCCCAACCCAAGGGCAACCAATTCCACGTGGTCGACAGCTTTTCCAAATCCGTCCAATTGGGCTCGGGCCTTGAAAAGTCCGGCAGACTCAGCCGTGCATCGATGAACCGGACGATTTCGGCGTTGCGCGTGTGTCAGCAAAAGCTGCGGCGGCACGAGGTCAAACAGATGCGGCTGGTGGCGACCGAAGCCTGCCGTCGTGCCCATAACGCGCGTGATTTCATCCGTCAGGTCAAACGGGAAACGGGGCTGACGCTTGAGATCATCCAGACCGAAGAGGAAGCCCGCCTTGCGGTGATTTCCTGCGCGCCGCTGGTCAGCACCAAAACCGAACAGCTGCTGGTTGTGGATATTGGCGGGGGATCAACGGAACTGGTCTGGATCGACCTCAGCGCTGTCCCTGCAATCGAACGCCCCAAGGCGATCATGCGGTTGCACGCGGGGTTTCACACGCAAAACAGTCCTTTCCCAGCGGCCAAGGTGGTGGACTGGATCAGCGTCCCGCTGGGGGTTGCCACGCTGCGGGATCAATTCTCGGACGTGGAAAGCGACTCCGCGCGTTATGCGCTGATGAGCTGGTATTTCGAAGAGAACCTCGCCGAGTTTGCGCCCTACAAGGATGAACAAACGCGGGAGGGGTTCCAGATTGTCGGCACGTCCGGAACCGTGACCACCGTGGCGGCCAGCCATCTCGGGCTCAAACGGTACGACCGCAACAAGGTTGACGGTCTGAGAATGACATCCGACCAGATCGAAAAGGTGATTTCAGGCTACCTGCATCTGGGCCCCGAAGGGCGCAGGCGCGATCCGCGGATCGGACAAGACCGGCAGGCGCTGATCATGTCGGGGGCGGCGATCCTTCAGGCCTTGCTGCGCTGCTGGCCGACAGACCGGTTGTCGGTGGCCGATCGCGGGCTGCGCGAAGGTCTGCTTTATGCGCAGATGTCTGCCAATGGCGTGTTGGAAGACGGGCCGTTCTGACCTCTGACCGTCAGGTCAAGACACTGACAACGCGCCGCATCGCCAGTTCATACCCTTCGACACCCATGCCGATGACAATGCCATCCGCGCGTTGCGACACGAAAGAATGGTGCCGGAAGGCCTCGCGTTTGTGGATGTTCGAAATATGCACTTCGATCACCACCCCCTCATAGGCCTGCAACGCATCCAGAATCGCGATGGAGGTGTGGGAATAGGCACCCGGATTGATCACAATCGCAGCGGCCGCATCGCGCGCTTTGTGGATGATGTCGACAAGCGCCCCTTCGGAATTGGATTGCATCGCCTCAAGCCGCAGACCATGCGCATCGGCCAGCGCGGCACAGCGCGCGGTGACATCGTCCAGCGTGTCTGCCCCGTAAATCTCGGGCTCACGCTTTCCCAGCAGGTTGAGGTTCGGTCCGTTGATCAGAAAGACGGTTTTCGACATCTGCGCGCTCCGGTTCGTGCCCTGACTGGGTGCCAGTTGCACCGGCCTTGCGCAACCCGGGGCCAGGTTAGACATGCAGGTTCGTGTCGATGGCACCACGATTATGCGGGTCACCGGGCGGACGGGAAAAGGCGGATTCCGGCCAAGTCTTGCGACCCGTTAACGCCAAGACGCTTGATTTTAGGGTGACGTTACGTCACCCTGAAAACAACCGCGGTCATGAGAACGCGCTCTTTTTTGACGTCGTATTTTATCAAAGAGGAATTGCAAGATGGCCGAGATCAAATTGGATGTGCCGTTGGTGGCGCAGAAAAAAGCAATGAGCTGCTGGTACGCCTCGGTGTGCATGGTGAGCTACTATTACGCACAGGGGCCGGTGCAGGGCCTGCCCAACAAATGGGTCGCCGACCAAGGCATTCAGAAAGCCGATTTCGTGACCTTGGCCCTTGCCGAAGGATTGAAGTTCCTACCGTCCAAGGACCACGATTTCACTGCAATCAGCCTGATGGCAACGATTGGCTTTCGCGGCCCGATCTGGTGTGCGTCCCATTGGAAAGGCTATGGCCATATCGTCGTGATCACGGGATGCAGCACCAAGGGGGATGACGGCGGAACCGTCTTTATCAATGACCCGGAACCGGTGGATGCGGGCTCAACCACAACGATCAGCCTCAAAACCTTCAACGATCAACGCGAACGCGGCGGACTGCTTGTCGCCTAGCGGGATATCGGGCCGCCGGACCACATGTGGTTTCGTAGCTTTCTTAGATTTTGGCTCCGGCGGTAGGGATCGAACCTACGACCAATTGATTAACAGTCAACTGCTCTACCGCTGAGCTACGCCGGAACACGAGGCGGGGTTTAGCAACAGTGTTGGGGCGCGTCCAGAGGGTTTGTTGAAAAAATGTGAGTTCTTTTCAAAGCCGGCGAAACACCGCGTTGGCCGATAGCGTGCCGTCAGCCGTCACAGCGTTTTTTCCATAAAGATCAACCATATGCGCCAAGACGTTGCGGGTGGCGGCAGGCAGCAATGCGGGGGCTGTGTCGTGGTAGACGCGGTTTGCCAGGTCAGAACAGGTGGCCGGTCCGCGCTCCAGTTCCTGAAGCAGCGATGCTTCGCGAGTCAACCGATGCGAAATCAGCCAATCAAGCCGCGCCGCCGGTTCTGTGATCGGTGCGCCGTGGCCGGAATGGAAGCTATGCCAGCGCATCGACTGTAACCGCCTGCAGGAGGCCATGAAATCGGTCAGATCCCCATCCGGCGGAGACACGAGCGAACTGGCCCATCCCATCACCAGATCGCCACAAAACAGCATGTCCCCCATGGCAAAGCTCAAATGATTGCCGAAATGGCCCGGCGTGTGCACAGCGGTCAGCGACCAGTCGGTGCCGCTGACGGTCTCGCCATCGGCCAGCGTGTGATCCGGCTGGAACGATGCGTCCACGCCTTCGCCGCCTTGCATCAACCCGCTTTTGGCCAGGTCCTGCATGATCGCGCTGCGGCCCCCCAGCGCGTCCGAGAACGCGTAGACAGGCGCGCCGGTGTGACGGCTCAGATCACTGGCCAGCGGTGAATGGTCAAGATGGGCATGGGTCACCAGGATGGCCGACACCCGCGCGTTGCCAATCGCGCTCAGCAGGGCCGCCAGATGTGCGGTGTCTTTCGGGCCCGGGTCGATTACGGCCAGATCGCTGGTACCGACAAGATAGGTGTTGGTGCCGCGAAACGTCATCGGCGACGGGTTGTTGGCCACCACACGCCGCAGGCCCGGCGCGATTTCCTCGGCTGTGCCAATGGCGGGTTGAAACTCTGGCTGTGGATCGGTCTTCATACCCGCAAGAGCAACAGGAGCTTTGCCCGATTTGCAACCACTTCGTGACAAGACATTTCGTTTCGCCGGGGGCTGCGCTAGCGTGCCGTCATGAAGTTTGACTGGTTGAAACGCTACATGCCGCGCGGCCTTTACGGTCGTGCTGCCCTGATCCTGATCCTGCCGGTGGTTGCGTTGCAACTTGTGGTATCGATTGTTTTTATCCAACGGCATTTTGAGGGTGTGACCGAACAGATGAGCCGCGAAATCGCGCGGGAGATCAACGCGACGCTGGATCCCGACTGGGTGGATGAACCGGCGCTCGCCCGCGCGTTGCGGATTGATTTTCTGGATCCTGCGGACGTCACCATGCCAGCCCAGAACATGCGCCGGTGGTATGATTTTTCGGGCATCGTGGTGACCCGGACAATTGCCCGCGATGTGATCGGGTTTCGCAGGATCCATCTGGTCGATGACCGCACGGTGTTGGTTTGGATCGAACGCGATGACCGGCCGCTTGTGGTGGTCGAATTCAACCGCGAGCGCGCCTCTGCGTCGAACCCGCATCAACTGTTGGTCAATATGGTGGTGTTCGGCGGGTTGATGACGCTGATCGCGTTTTTGTACCTGCGCAACCAATTGCGCCCCATCACGCGGCTTGCCGGGGCCGCCGAAGCGTTTGGACGGGGGCGCAACGTGCCGTATTCACCGTCCGGTGCGGTCGAGGTGCGGGCGGCGGGGCATGCGTTTCTGGACATGCGCGCGCGGATCGAGCGTCAGATCGAACAGCGCACGATGATGTTGTCCGGTGTCAGCCATGATCTGCGCACGCCGCTGACGCGCTTGCGTCTGGGGGTGTCGATGTTGGCGGACGAAGACCGCGCGCCGCTTGAACGCGACATTGACGATATGCAAAAGCTGATTGACGCGTTTCTGGATTTCGCGCGGGGCAATGCGGAAAGCGCGCAACCCGAAGCCACGCCGATCCCGGAGTACATCCAGGAGATCGTTGACGGGTGCAAGCGGTCGGGTGTGGCGGTTGAGCTGGTCGACACATCAGGGCAGGGGGACGCGATGTTGCGGCGCACGGCGATGCAGCGCGCGATTGAAAACCTGATTGGGAACGCGGTCCGGTATGGCAGTAAATGCGAAGTGTCCGTGGCGCTGACCGACAAATCGCTGCGCATACGGGTCGAAGATGACGGGCCGGGCATCGCCGCCGAAGATCGCGAGGCGGCGCTGCGCCCGTTCGTGCGGCTGGATCCGGCGCGCAATCAGGATCAGGGGTCCGGTGTTGGTTTGGGGCTGGCCATCGCCGCCGACATCGCGCGGGTGCATGGCGGTGTCCTGCGCTTGGGCGACAGTGACCGGCTGGGCGGATTGCGCGCGGATATCGTGATTGCGAAGTGATTTTCCGGACATCGCGTGCGTCGATACCGGCTCATTTGCGACTTAAGTGGGCTGCGAACACGAAAGATGTTGAAAATCGCGTCTTTTTTGTAAGAAATGGGCAGAGTTCCGGGCCAGTCCGGGCATGTTACCGCGAACCATACGGAGTGAGTCAGGATGCCGGCATACACCTATGTGCACGACGTCATGTTGCGTGATTGTGAACCCTCCGGGATCGTGTTTCTGCCGCGCTATTTCGACATGGTCCACACGGTCATCGAAAACTGGCTCGACGAGGCGCTGGACTGGCCGATGAGCCAGATACAGGGCAGTGACGGTTTGTGCCTGCCATTCGTGGACATCAAGGCCGAGTTCCCGGCTCCAAGCCGCTTGGGCGACCGGTTGACCTGGCGGTTGGCGGTGCGCGACATCGGGCGCAGCAGCATCTGGCTTGAAATCATCGGCACCACCGGTGCGGAAAACCGCGTGTCGATCACGGGAACGCTGGTTCTGTCCGAAGGCATGGCGATGCGGACACGGCGCTGGCCCGAGCCAATTGTCGAACGCATGAAAGAATTCATGCTGTCGCCAGACGGGCAGGCCAAGAAGGTGGCGGAATAGCTTAGCGGTCCGCTTCCAGCGCCGCGATATGCAGAAATTCGACCAGCTTTGTCCGATCCACCGGCTTGAGCAACAAATCAATCTTTAAGCGCTTGGTTTCCTGCCGCAGAAAGGCCGAGCGTTCGGCCGAAATGATCGCGCAGGGCACGCGCCCGAACTGGGCGCTGAGCTTTTCGAACAAGTCCGTCCCTGTCGCGCCCTCCCCAAGCTGGTAGTCAAACAGCAGCGCGTCCGGTGTGATCTGCAGATCGTCCAGCAACGCCAAAGCCGCTTCGGCATCTTCGGCCTCGATCACGCTGACCCCCCAGCTTTCTATCAGGATCGACATGGCGCGGCGCAGTTGCGGGTCATTTTCGACCAGAAGCACGATCAAACCCGCTTTGGTCAGTCCCAACGGGGACGACGCCAGCGTTTTGGCAGGCGCGTTGGCTTGCACGTTGCGCGCAAGTGGCACGTTCAGCATAAAGCAAGATCCGCGTCCGGGTTCGGACCAAAGCCCAAGCGGATGACCAAGGCGCGCGCAGGCCCGTTCCACAATCGCCAAACCCAATCCCAGACCGTCATTGTTGCTGGCCTTGGTATCGAGCCGGCGGAATTCTTCGAAAATCGAATTCTGGTCTTCTTCCGCGATCCCGGGGCCGGTGTCCCACACCTCGATCCGAACGGAATCGCCGTTCCTGCGCGCCCCGACCACGATGCGGCCGGTCTCTGTGTAGCGGATGGCATTGGCCAGAAGGTTCTGCACAATGCGGCGCAGGTAGGCGGGATCGCTTTCGACCACATGCGAGCTGTCAACGATCTTCAGATGAAGCCCTTTCTGCGCGGCCAATATCTCCATCTCGTCGCGCAGCGGGTCAAACACTTCGCGCAGGGCCACGGGGCGGATGTCAAAACTCAACCCGTCGGATTCCAGCTTCGAGATGTTCAGCAGCGCGTCGATGATCTGTTCCGCGGCACCAAGGGCGGTTTCCGCCTTGGCCAGCACGGCTTGATCATTCGGGGACGCGATCTTGTCCGTCAGGGATGCCATGAACAGCTTTGCTGCGGACAAGGGTTGCAGCAGATCGTGGCTGGCCGCCGCGACGAAGCGGGATTTGGACGCGTTGGCGCGTTCCGCCGCGGTCAAGGCGTCCTCCAGTTCCAGCGTCCGCTCCATGACACGCTGTTCAAGAATTTCGTTCAACTCATACAGCTTTTGCGCGGCTTCCCGTTCGGCGGTGACATCGGTGCAGGAAATCACAAAGCCACGATCCGGCATGGCACGCCCGAAGATGTGCAGCACGGCGCTGTCACCGCGTTTGACCTCAAAGGAAATCGGCTGCCGCAACCCGTCCGACATGGCCCAGCGGCGAAACGAGCCACGATCGCTGCCGCGCGTGAATTCAAACTCGTCGTCCAGTTCATCCAGCAGCCCGATGAACGACGCGCCAATCCGCATTCGTCTGGCCGGAAGGGACAAAAGACTGCCCAGCTTCTGGTTCCAACCCACCAGACAGGCGTTTTCGTCAAAGATGCACACCCCCTGGTTGAGGTGATCCAGGGTCGCCCGGATCATACGGGTCTGCTTGTCGCGCAGCTTGGCCTGTTCCTGCCGTTCGACCCGCATGATGTCGGTGATATCGGTTTGCAGGATCACCGTTCCGTTGTTGCCGGTGCGGTGTTCCGACACCTGAAGCCAGCGGTCGTTTTCAAGCTGCACGTTGAACATCACGCGCCGGTCCTTGTGCCGCTTGCGGCGCATCTTGGCCCAGGTGTTGCGGTCTTCGTGATCGGGCAGGTGCAGAAAGGCGGACCGGCTGATGCGGTCAACATAGCTGTCAAACGGAATGCCCGGCTTCAGATCGCGGGCCGTGTCGCTGAAATCGCGGCAAAAGCGCGAATTGCACATGACCAGAATGTCGTTGGGATCAAACAGCGCGAAGCCTTCCGAAATCGTTTCGATGGCATCTGCCAGGTTGCGCCGCGCTGCTTCGGTTTCGGCATTGGCCCGCGCCAGTTGGGCGTTGGCATCATGCAAAAGATCCAGCGTGCGTTCGAGTTCCAGCGTGCGTTCGCGCACCCGCTTTTCCAGCAACGCGGCACGTTCGAACTGGGCATAGGCCGCCCCGGATTGCGACACACCGAATTCCACCCGCCGCATCAGGCTGTCAGCGATTCTCAGCAGCTTTTCGTTCTGCCGTTCAAGGCTGTCATTCGGGTTGATCAACGACATCTACACGGTCCTTTTCACCGGCGGGTAGATGGCGACACCGGTTAACGTCTGGTTCACGTGCAAACCGCCGATTTGTTCGCCATAGGTCGAAAAGCCAACCACGTTATGGGCTGTCAGAACGTCAGACACGGCGCGCAGTTTCTGGATGCGTCCGGCTTCGATGCGCCGCAGGATACAGTCGCACCCTAGGATTATTTCCGGCGTGGCATGCTGCGCCAGATCGGACAAACCCCGATCAAGGTGTTCAACGATGTCATCATGGGTCGCCAGCGTCAGAACCATCCCGTCATTGATCGCCGAAAAGAACACCAGATCGTGGTTTTGCTTGACCTGCTGGATGGCGCGGACGTGGTGGACATCCCCCAGCCGCACCACCACCGGATGTTCGGCAAAGGTGAACTGATCCAGCTGTTTCGGATCCAGACCCAGCAATCGTGCATATTCAAGTGCTGCAGGTTCTGCGTTGATCTCATGGACAATCCGCGCATCCGGAGAGGCCGCTGTGACCACCATGCGCTGTTCTGTCGGGATCAGGTGATCAAGGCTGAACACCCGGATCGGCCGGTCGCAGCGCGCCAGCACCACGACGGCGGCATTCTGCAGGATCACCCCGTTTCGCGCCAGCCAGGTCTGACCAAATTTCGTACCGTCACCGGATGAGCCCCCAAACAGGGGCGTCGGCCCCAACCCGGCGGACAGAAACGCGGTCAGTTGCTCTTCCCGAAGGCTCAGCCCGTCGATCATCAGAAACGCGAAATCCGACATCCATTCGGGCGTTTGCTTGGCCAGCGACAGGCGCGCTTCGATCAGTCTGTCCGTGACGGTTTGTTCGTCAATGACGTCAAGGTTTTCAATCGCATATGTCAGGACATTAAAGTGACTGCTGCGAAAGCCGATGGCAATCACCTGGTGTTCTTCGTACCCCGCCTGACCGATTTCGCCAGCCGTTGTGCACGCCAAAACGTCCGCCGCCCCAAAGCGGTCGGACGCTTTCGTGACCAAAGACCGGAAATCCGCGTCAGATGACACAAACAGGCAAACAAGCTCGAAAGGTCCCGGTCCAAGCTGGTCGCAAATTTGATCTACAGAAGTTGGGTCGTCGCAATGCACTTGGGCGAAGGCGATAACCCCGGCGTCGGTCTCAGTGTCTTTGGCGTCAGGAAATCCCTGGTTTCCTTCCAATCGGCTGTCCCTACGAGTTGGCTATCCCCAACCATAAGGGCGTCACATGTCGGTTGGCAAGACCCGGTTGAATCGCGCTTCCTGCGCAATCAGGACAGCCTGCGTCCGGCTGTGCACACCCAGCTTGCGCATGATGGCTGTGACATGGGCCTTGACCGTGGTTTCGGCAATCGACAGGTCATAGGCGATCTGCTTGTTCAGCTTGCCTTCGCAGATCAGATTAAGGATGCGTGCCTGCTGGTTGGTCAGCGACGCCAACCGCGACAGGGCGTCTTCCGGGGCCTCGCGCGGGCTGTCGGCACCTTGCGGATCGATATACCCGTCTGGCACAAAAACCTGACCGTCGCGCATGGCATCAAAAGCCTTGCGGAACACCGCACGCTGCGAATGTTTGGGAACAAACCCATCAGCCCCGGCCTTGAGCGCATGTGCAATCATCCGGTTATCGGCCATCGACGACACAATCAGGATTCTGGATTTCGGCGCGGCTGTGCGCAGCCGGACAAGCCCATCCAGCCCGTTTACATCCGGCAGGTTGAGATCCAGCAGGATCAGATCGAAGGCGCCCGCGTCCTGAACCTTGTCCAACGAGGCATCCAGCGTCCCGACGGTCTGGATATCTTCAAACTCGGCAATCGACCGGAGCGTGAGCGCAAGCGCGTCACAGAACAGCGGGTGATCGTCAACAACAAGAGCCGTTAGCGCGGTTATCGGTGTATCCCTCATCGTCATTCGCCCACATTAGCCGTCCGGACAGGCGGAACAAGAGGCTCCGCCCGCCATCTCAGGCTAGGTGTTTGCATGCGGCCCGTCACTTGCCGAAAGGTCTCATACCAGATGCGACACTATTTTTCGGGCAGCAACCCGCGCGGGTTCAGGCGCAGCACCAGCAACAGGATCAGCCCCATGGTCAACAGACGCATGTGCTGAACACTGTCCAGAAGATGCAATTTGAGCCACGAGCCATCGGCCATCCCCGCAGTGATCAGCGTCATCAGCAATTGCCCGATCGGTTCGACCTGCACCCACAGGAACCAGATCAGGAACCCGCCCAGCACAGCCCCAAGGTTGTTGCCCGACCCGCCAACGATCACCATCACCCAGATGAGGAACGTGTAGCGCAGCGGCTGATAGGTGCCCGGCGTCAGCTGACCATCCAGCGTGGTCATCATGGCACCCGCGATGCCACAGATGGCAGAGCCCAGCACGAACACCTGCAGGTGCCGCGCGGTGACGTCCTTGCCCATGGCGCGCGCCGCTGTTTCGTTGTCGCGGATCGCCCGCATCATTCGGCCCCAGGGACTGTTCAGCGCAAGCTGCGACAGCACCAGCAGAATGATCAGAACCCCGGCGAACAGCAGCCCGTATTCGATCTTGACGTAAATCGTTGACGCCGTGGTCGCATCCAACCCGAACCCGGCGGCCCGTTCCACAAAGGCAGGATCATTCTGCAGATCAACCTCGTATGGCACAGGACGGGGCAGGCCGATCACGTTCTTGACGCCGCGCGCCATCCAGTCCTCGTTCTTGAGGACCGCAATCACGATCTCTGCAATCCCCAGCGTCGCAATCGCAAGGTAGTCAGATCGCAGGCCAAGCGCCGTTTTGCCGATCACATAGGCCGCACCTGCGGCCAGCAATCCACCCACAGGCCACGCGATCAGAACCGGCAACCCCAGCCCGCCCAGATAACCGGCCAGCGCAGGATTAACATCCTCAACCCGGTCGACCGCGGGGTCCAGCACCATGCGATAGGCGATCACGCCAACCAGCAAGACGCCGCCCGTGGCCCAGCCCCGGACCCGCCCGCTGGTGCGCGACCACATCAGAACCGCGGCGACAATGGTCATGGCACCCAAAACCAGACCCAAAAGGATCTGCCCGCCACCCGCGGCCCAGGCCTCTTCAACCGGCGGCATGGCGATCAACACAACCGCCAAACCCCCAAGGGCCACAAAGCCCATCACCCCGACATTGAACAGCCCGGCAAGACCCCATTGCAGGTTGACGCCCAACGCCATCACCGCGCTGACCAGCCCCATGTTCAGAATGAGCAGCGCCGAGTTCCAGCTTTGCAGCAGTCCGGTTCCAAGGATCAGACAGGCAACAAGCCCAAACAGCAAAAACGTCTTCATAGTGCTTTCCCCCGGAACAGACCGGTTGGTCGGAAGAGAAGGACAATCACAAGGATCACGAAGCTGACCGCGAATTTGTATTCCGTGCTCAGCATCTGAACCAAACCTTCGGGTTCAAGGGCAGGGGGCATGAAATAGACCAGCACCTTTTTCCACGCATAGGTGATCCCCACTTCGGAAAACGCGATCACGAATCCCCCGGCAATCGCGCCCAACGGATTGCCCAGCCCGCCCACGATGGCGGCGGCAAAAATGGGCAGCAGCAGCTGGAAATAGGTGAACGGTTTGAAGGACTTGTCCAGCCCGTAAAGCACCCCTGCCACGGTGGCGAGCGACGCCACGATCAGCCAGGTCACCAGAACAACGCGCTCTGGGTTGATGCCCGACAACAGGGCCAGATCCTCATTGTCCGAAAACGCCCGCATGGATTTGCCGGTGCGGGTCTTGTTCAGGAACCAGAACAGCACAGCCACAACGACAACCGCTGTGATCACTGTAATCACCTGGGACGTGCGCAGCGCCAGCCCTTCGGCCAGACCGGTCATTTCGCGGAAATCGCGGGCCGAGATCACAAAGCGTTCACCATCGGCGAACCGCTGATCATCCGGCCCGATCACGATGCGCGTGAAGCCATTGTAGATGAACATCACCCCCATCGACACGATGACAAGGATCACCGGTTTCGCCTTTTGAGCGCGGTAGAACTTGTAGACATACCGGTCGGTCAACAAGACCAGCGCGGCCGCCCCCAGGATGCCGAACGGAATGGCCAACAGTGCGGTGGGCAGGGGCCCAAGACTCACCCCCATCGCCTGCAACCCCCAGGTCGTCAGCACGGCAAACATCGTGCCAGCCGCCATCGTGTCGCCATGGGCAAAGTTGGAAAACCGCAAGATCCCGTAGATCAGAGTGACCCCAAGCGCCCCCAACGCCAACTGGCTGCCATAGGCAATCGCGGGGATCAGGACAAAGTTGGCCAGCGCCACGATGCCGTTCAGAAAATCCATGTCACCGCCCCCGGTTTCGTCTTGTCAGAAATCGTAAAATCCACGTCTACCCCCCAAGGAACGACCGGCGCACATCCGGGTTCGCCAAGAGATCCTTGCCGGTGCCTGAATAGCCGTTTGCACCCTGCACCAGCACATAGCCCTTATCGGCAATCTCAAGCGCCTGCCGCGCGTTCTGTTCCACCATCAGGATCGAAATCCCGGTCCGCGCCACTTCGATGATCCGATCAAACAGTTCGTCCATCACGATGGGCGACACCCCGGCGGTGGGTTCATCCAGCATCAGCACCTTGGGCTGCGTCATCAACGCGCGTCCAACCGCCACCTGCTGGCGCTGCCCCCCCGACAGCTCCCCAGCCGCCTGCGCCCGTTTTTCCCGCAGGATCGGGAACAGGTCGTACACCTGCTCCATCGTGCCCGAGAAATCGTCCTCGCGGATAAACGCGCCCATCTCCAGGTTCTCTTCCACGGTCATGGAGGTAAAGATGTTGGCCACCTGCGGCACGAACCCCATGCCGTGCCGCACCCGTGCCTGCGGCGTCAGATGGGTGATGTCCTCGCCATCAAGCCGCACCGCGCCTTCGCGCAGGTCCAGCATACCGAACACGGCTTTCATGGCCGTCGATTTCCCAGCCCCGTTGGGGCCGACAATCACCGCGATTTCACCGCGTTCGACCGCAATGGTGCAATTGTGCAGAATGTCCGGGCCGGTCTTGCCGTAGCCGCCTGTCATCCCATCGCCAATCAGAAACGGCTCAGCCACAGGACACCTCGTGATCTTTCCTCTTGCCGAAAATACCTCGGGGGAGGCGCGCAGCGCCGGGGGCAGAGCCCCCCACCGGCGACGCCGTCAGGCGGCGCAAATCCATCATCTTCACGACACCGCCTCCTTGTTCTTCAACCCCGTGCCAAGATAGGCCTCGATCACCCGTTCATCGGATTTGATCTCGTCAATGGTGCCCTTGGACAGCACCTTGCCCTCGGCCATCACGATCACCGGATCACACAGCCGTCCGATGAAATCCATGTCATGCTCGATCATGCAGAACGTGTAGCCGCGTTCCTTGTTCAGACGGATAATCGCGTCGCCAATCGTGTTCAGAAGTGTCCGGTTCACCCCCGCACCAACCTCGTCCAGAAACACGATGCGCGCGTCGACCATCATGGTGCGGCCCAGCTCAAGCAGCTTTTTCTGCCCACCGGATACCTGACCGGCCTTGTGATCCGACAAATGCTCAATGGTCAGGAATTCCAGCACCTCGTCGGCCTTCGCACGCAGCGCGCGTTCCTCGTCCGCGATGCGCTTGCGTCCGAACCAGGTGTTCCACAGTGTCTCACCGGTCTGTCCGCCGGGAACCATCATCAGGTTTTCGCGGCAGGTCATCGAACTGAACTCATGCGCAATCTGAAAGGTGCGCAGCAAGCCCTTGTGAAACAACGCATGTGGCGGCAGGCCCGTGATGTCCTCACCCCCCATGAACACCTGCCCAGAGGTGGGCGGCAGAACCCCGGCCACCACGTTGAACAAGGTGGTCTTGCCCGCCCCGTTTGGCCCCACCAGCCCGGTGATGGACCCTGTCTCGATTTCCAGTGTTGCGCCATCCACGGCGCGGAACCCGCCAAAATGCCGATGGAGGTTTTTGACCTCGATCATTCTTCACCCAAAGCGTGAAAAACGCCCCTTATCAATTTGAAACGGCGCAGGAAAACCTGCGCCGTCTATTGTCAGTTCAGAAGGCCCGCAATCAGCGGTAGCCAACCACGGTCAATGCGCCACCGTCGACGACGTATTCGGCATAGCTGCCAGCGGCTTCGCCCGGACCAACCAGTTCAACACCGGTTGCGCCGTTGTAGTCCACGTCGCCGCCACCTGCGAGGATCTCGATCGCCTTGGCAAGTTCACCAGGCATGATCGGCTCGCCCGGTGCGTTGGCGACCATTTCGATCTTGCCAACATAGTCTGCCGGATCACTGGAACCCGAGGCGGCCATCGCCAATAGCATCAGCGCTGCCGCATCATAGCTTTCACCGGCATACACGCTGGTGCCGTCGATGCCTGCCGCCGTTGCCATCTCTGCAAAGGTTGCGCCACCGGCATTGTCGCTGCCCGGGGCGGTTCCGATTGTGCCGTCGATGTCACTGCCAAAAGCTTCGGTCAGCGCGTCGCCGATCATGCCATCGCCCAGCGCAAACATGTCGAACGCGCCGGAATCCAGCGCCCCCTGGATAACGCCAGCGCCGCCCTGGTCCACGTAGCCCAGAACGACCAAGGCGTCGCCACCGGCAGACGCCAATGCGCCGACTTCGGCAGAGTAATCCGCCTTGCCGTCTTCATGTGGCGCGGTCAGCGTCACCGATCCGCCTGCCGCTTCGAACGACGACTGGAACGCGTCGGCAAAGCCTTTGCCGTAATCGTTGTTGGTGTAGGTCACAGCAACGCTGGTGATGCCTTTTTCAACCAGCACTTCCGCCAACACAGCCCCCTGACGCGCGTCAGACGGAGCCGTGCGGAAGAACAGGCCATTGTCTTCAGCGGCGGACAAGGCAGGCGATGTCGCGGATGGCGAGATCATCACCATGCCGTTCGGCACTGCCACGTTTGCCAGAACCGCACCGGTCACACCTGAACAGTCCGCCCCCATGATCGCGCTGACACCGTCGCTGGTGATCAGGCGTTCGGCTGCGGCGGTGGCCGCCGCGCTGTCCACGCAGGTGGAATCAGCACGTACGGATGTCACTGTCGCGCCACCCAGCAGAGCGCCGCTTTCGGTCACTTCTGCCATCGCCATTTCGGCACCCGCGGCCATGGCCGGTGTCAGGGATTCAATCGGGCCTGTGTAGCCCAGCAGGACACCCATTTTGATTTCGTTGTCCTGAGCAAAGGCAGAGCCTGCAATCAGGGCGCCAGCCGCCGTGGCTGTCAGCAGTTTTTTCATTATGTCACTCCCATATTGGAACATTGTGATGTTCAGCGGTCAGATTAGAGTTCGGCGCAGGAAAAGAAAAGCCCTGTCGCAGCGGTATGCGACATGTCCAGTCTTTATTGATTTCAGTCGGTTACGTGCGATTGTCAACAGCGCGGGAACAGTTGTTTTGGAATCAGATCGGCTTCACAACTCTGTTGGTTCGGTTGTCCTGCGCGCGGCACCGGCCATATCGAAAGGCAGAAACAGAACAATCCGGAGTGTTTTCATGCCCTATCTGAACCGCTTGTCCTGCGCCTTCCTTGTTGCAGCATTGCCCTTTGCGACAAGTGCGCAAACGCTTTCGGAAACTCTGGAGACATCGGCAGGCCAGATGCAGGTCTCTGCGGCGGTGACCGGGCTTGAGACGCCGTGGGCTTTCGGATTTTTACCGGATGGTAAAATCGTCATCACAGAGCGCGGCGGCGATGTGCTTTTGGTGACGCCCGGTGATACCGCTGTCACCTTGGGCAATCCGCCGGATGTGTTGGTGGACGGGCAGGGCGGGTTGCTCGACGTGTTGGTGCCGCGCGACTTTGCGCAGACCCGGCAGCTTATTTTCACCCATGCCAAGCGCCAATCGCGCGGCAGCGGCACGGCGGTGACGGTGGCCACGCTCAATGCCGATGGCACAGCGCTGACGGATCACAAGACCATTTTCGAAATTGCCGCGGGCTCCAGCGGCGGGCGGCATTTCGGGTCGCGGATTGTCGAAGCGCCGGACGGCACGCTGTATCTCACGGTTGGAGATCGCGGGGATCGCCCGTCTGCGCAGGACCAAAACCTGCACAACGGATCCGTGCTGCGCATCACGCGCGAAGGGTCGGTGCCAGCGGACAACCCTTTTGTCGGAACAGAGGGCGCATTGCCCGAGATTTGGTCCTACGGTCATCGCAACCCGCAAGGGGCCGCGTTCGATGCCAGCGGCCAGTTCTGGGTAACAGAGCACGGCGCGCGCGGCGGGGACGAGGTCAACCGGGTTCGCAAGGGGGCCAACTATGGCTGGCCGGTGATTTCGTACGGTCGGCATTATTCCGGCCGGTCGATTGGCGAAGGCACCGCGAAAGAGGGAATGGAACAACCGGAAACCTATTGGGACCCTTCTATCGCGCCGTCAGGTTTGACGTTCTATACGGATGGCCCGGTGTCGGACTGGAATGGCGACATGTTCGCCGGGTCGCTGAAATTCGACTACATCGCGCGACTGGATGGATCGCCTTTGCGCGAGGTCGAACAAATCCAGGGCGACAGCACGCAACGCGTGCGGGATGTCCGGCAGGGGCCGAATGGCGATCTATGGTTCCTGAGCATTGGCAACGGGGCGCTGTATCGGATGTCGGCGGTGGGGTCCTGACCGGGATCAAGCCGTATGTCCGTAATACCACCGGATGCCTTCATCATGACCAAGCTGCCGCAATTCTGTGATAACAACGGTTTCGATGCCGCCAACGACATTGTCTTCTTGAGGTGATCCAGCCTTGGTCATGGCTGAACGATATCCTGCGCGATCTCCGAAAAACTGGTAGGCATGACCCAATTCATGGATCAAAGCGATGGCCGGGGACAGCGTCCCATATTCACGGATTTGCCGGGATTTTCTCCAGAACAGCCCGTAGCGTTCTCTTTTGTTGCGCACCCAAGATGCGCTTGGGCGTTCTCTTGGACTGTCGAACACGTCAAGTGACATGTCCGGATTCCATTCCACAATTCCGCCGTCCGCACCATCGTCCACTTTCGGATGACGGTATTTTGGTTCGATGTCCGGGCCGATTTTAATGACAATCTGTTCCGGAACTGTTTGCAATTCGTCCAGTATGGATCGGGCCATGTCGGATCTGCGAAGGTAGGCGATGGCTGCGTCGTATTTTGATCGTGCGTCGATCGTCGGCATACCTTGTGGTGATAGCGAAAAAGCCAAACCGTACCCCCTGACGTGATGGGCACAGTAAGGTGTGAGCGACCAAGCCTGCGCCGTTTCCTGTACAAGTTTACCTAAAGTGAACCAAAACGCATCTCTTTTTTGGTGTGTTGCTAAACCGACAACCGCGACGCATGTGCGCCGCGTTCTCGGTAGGGCGTGGTCTCGTAATGCGCGCGGTAGCATTTTGAGAAATGCGAGGGTGACGCAAACCCGCAGGCCAAGGCCACGTTGATCACGCTCATATCCGTCTGCATCAGCAGGTTGCGCGCTTTTTGCAGGCGCAGTTCCATGTAATACCGCTTCGGGCTGCGGTTCAGGTAGCGGCGGAACAGGCGTTCCAGCTGTCGCGTCGACATGCCGACCTGTTGCGCCAGAACCGACGGGCTGATCGGTTCTTCGATGTTCTGCTCCATCATCTGGATGACCTTGGACAGCTTGGGATGCCGAACCCCGATGCGGGTCGGGACGGACAGCCGCTGGGTGTCCTGATCGGTGCGGATGGAGTTGTAGATAAGCTGGTCCGCCACAGCCCCGGCCAGTTCTTCGCCGTGGTCGTCCGCGATGATCTTGAGCATCAAATCTACCGACGCTGTCCCGCCGGCGGTTGTGATCCGGTTGCCGTGGACGACAAAGATCGACTTGGTCAGTTCGACCTCGGGGAACTCTTCGGTAAAACTGTCCTGGTTTTCCCAGTGAATGGTGGCGCGTTTGCCATCCAGAAGCCCCGCTGTGGCCAGCGTATAGGCCGCTGTGCACAACCCGCCGATGGACAACCCGCGCCGGGCTTCGCGGCGCAGCCAGTTGATCACGCGTTTGGTTGTCCCGGTTTGGACATCTATCCCACCACAGATCAGGATCACGTCATCGCGATTCAGTTCGGTCAGGTCACTGTCCACGCGGAACGACACCCCGGCCGAGCATGTCACCTCATCCCCGCCTTCCCCGACGATCACCCAATCATACAGTTTGCGGTTGGCCATCCGATTGGCGATGCGCAGGGATTCAACGGCTGCTGCGAAACATAACATGGTAAAATCAGGCAAAAGCGCAAAGACGAACCGGCGGGGTTTGTCGGGAACCTGATCCAGTTCAACCGTTTGACGTGTTGGCAGCATTGATCCGACCCTCCGACGTGCTCTGCGGCACCTTGCGGTTCAGATGGTCAGAACTCGGCGACTGGGTCAAGCACCCCGAGACCATTTCTGATATGGTCAGACCGGCGCAGCTTCTGTATAGCGGGGCCGCTAACGCTAACGATGACATTGGATCAACGGAGTAAAAACAATGACCGAGTGGCAAAAATCAGGCTGGCGCGCGAAACCGCGGGTACAGATGCCTGACTATACGGATACCGCAAAGCTGGAGGCAGTCGAGGCCCAGCTTGCCAAATATCCGCCGCTGGTTTTTGCAGGCGAAGCGCGGCGGTTGAAATCGCAACTGGGCGCGGCATCGCGCGGCGAGGCGTTTTTGCTTCAGGGCGGCGATTGCGCCGAAGCCTTCGACCAGTTCAGCGCCAACGCAATCCGTGACACGTTCAAAGTGATGTTGCAGATGGCCATGGTTCTGACCTACGGCGCTAAGGTGCCGGTGGTCAAAGTGGGCCGGATGGCTGGCCAGTTTGCCAAACCACGCAGCGCGCCGACCGAAACGGTCGATGGCGTGGAATTGCCAAGCTACCGTGGCGATATCATCAACGAATTGCCGTTCACGGCCGAGGCCCGCGTTCCGGATCCGGCCAAGATGCTGCAGGCCTACACACAGGCGGCGGCAACCCTGAACCTGCTGCGCGCGTTTTCGACCGGTGGTTTTGCGGATGTGCATCAGGTGCATGGCTGGACGCTGGGCTTCACCGAGGGCGAGAACGCCTCGAAGTACCGCGATATGGCCAACCGCATCAGCGACACGCTGGACTTCATGACAGCCGCTGGCATCAACAGCGACAAGGCACCGTCGCTGCAGTCGGTGGATTTCTACACCAGCCACGAGTCGCTTTTGCTTGAGTATGAAGAAGCGCTGACACGTCAGGATTCGACGTCTGGCAAGTGGTTGGCGGGGTCGGGTCACATGATCTGGATCGGCGACCGCACCCGGCAGCCCGATGGCGCACATGTGGAATTTGCGCGGGGCGTTCTGAACCCGGTGGGTTTGAAATGCGGTCCGACCACCACGGCAGAAGACCTCAAGATCCTAATGTCCAAGCTGAACCCCGAAAACGAGGCGGGCAAGCTGACCCTGATCGCGCGGTTCGGTGCGGGCAAGGTTGGCGAACATCTGCCGCGCCTGATCAAGGCCGTTGCCGAGGAGGGCGCGAACGTGACCTGGGTCTGTGATCCGATGCACGGCAACACGATCAAGTCGTCCACCGGGTACAAGACCCGTCCGTTCGACAGCGTGCTGCGCGAGGTAAAAGACTTCTTTGCAGTGCATAACGCAGAAGGCACCGTGCCGGGTGGCGTGCATTTCGAGATGACCGGTCAAGATGTGACCGAATGCACCGGAGGTGTCCGGGCGGTGAGCGAGGAAGATCTGAGCGACCGCTATCACACGGCTTGCGATCCGCGTCTCAACGCGTCGCAGTCGCTGGAACTGGCGTTCCTTGTGGCCGAAGAACTGACCGCGCGCCGCGAAGCCGAAGCTGCTGCAAAAGTGGGCTAAGCCGATTGCGATTGATGTCTATGGAAAGGCGGGTCGTTGGACCCGCCTTTTTCAATTTGAAACCACGAGGCTGAGATGCCCACGTGTTATCAGGGGGATGCCTGATATTGGCCGCGCCCCGAAAATGGGTGTGCTGTTGATCGACGTGATCCGGAACCGGCGCGGTGTGCGGCCAACCGGGCCGGTGGTGACGAACGTGCCCAGCATCTTGGTCACGCCCCGCGTGTCGCGCAGTGGATAGATGCGCAAGCTGGCTGTCAGGTCACCCTGGCCAGGGTGCGTGGCGGCGCAGAGCATCATGGAAAGCAGTCTTGGCGTGTCCAGCGTGCGCGCGATTTCCCGGGCAAAGGCGGTGCGGTCCGATGGGGTGATCATCACAGCCAACGGCATCCCGGTGACCTCCATGCCCAGGGTCGTGCTAAGTGATCCCCCGGCGACACGCAGCTTGGCATGTCCGGCGGCCAGATGTTCGGCGATAAATGCGTATTCCAGCGCATCCTGAATGGCCTGCGGGTCAATCGAGGCACGGGTTGGTATCCCGTCCTGCGCGGCCAGCCGATGCCAGTAGCGATCCACCGTTTGAACCGCGTTGGCCTGATGATGCGTCAAGGCCTGAGCTACCAGCGATGTGCTGTACATGGCGTGACTCCCGTACCCATTTCCCGGGTCCGGTTTTAACACAAATGTCCTTCAAATTGTTCTGTGATCTTAACACTTGGTTAACCCTTCGGGAGGCCGTGTACCGCGCCCGCGTGCCTTGCATCGCTGCACCGCAACGCGTAACCGATGGGAAAGCGACGCAGACACAGTGGGGATCTATGCGGCAGTCCATGACGGGTTTTGCATCGGGGCAGGGAGAGGCGCTTGGCCTGAGCTGGACCTGGGATCTTCGGAGCGTCAACAACCGGGGTCTGGATATCCGTATCCGCGTTCCGGACTGGATCGAGGGGCTTGAACAGGCCTTGCGGGCGATGCTGTCAAAGCGCGTGGCCCGCGGCAGCATCACGGTGTCGTTGCGATTGCAGTCCAACACGTCCGAGCCCACGCAAGAACTGAACGAGGGTCAGCTTGACCGGGTGTTGAGCGCGATGCTGCGGATCGAGGAAGAAGCGATGGCGCGTGGTCTGTCGCTGACCGCCTCAAGCGCGGCTGACCTGATTTCGGTGCGCGGCGTGATGGATGTTCCGCATCAGCAAGCCGATCCCGGCGAGGTCCGGACCGTGTTGACCCGGGATTTCGAACCGGTGCTCGACAGCTTTCTGGCGTCCCGCAAGGCAGAAGGCGCGGCCCTGGCCGAGGTGCTGACCGGACAGATTGCGCAGGTCTCGCAGCTAGTGGCGCAGGCGACAGAGGTGGCCGAGGCGCGCAAGGACGAACAGGCCGAGCGTATGCGTACTGCCATGGCTCGCGTATTGGACGCGCAGGACGGCATCGACGAGCAGCGCATCGCGCAGGAATTGGCCCTGATCGCGGTGAAGGTGGACGTTACCGAGGAACTGGACCGTCTGACGGCCCATGTTGCTGCGGCCACGGATTTGCTGGGCACGAAAGGCGCAGTTGGCCGTAAGCTGGATTTCTTGATGCAGGAATTTAATCGTGAAGCCAACACGTTATGTTCCAAAGCTCAATCATCACTTTTAACGGCGGTTGGGCTTGAATTGAAATCCGTCATCGAGCAGATGCGCGAGCAGGTTCAAAATGTGGAGTAAGCCATGAGCACACGTCGCGGGCTTTTGATTATCTTGTCCTCACCATCCGGCGCGGGCAAGTCGACCTTGTCCCGGCGGTTGCTGGAATGGGACACATCGCTGAGCTTTTCGGTGTCCGCCACCACCCGCGCGCCGCGTCCCGGTGAGGTTGACGGTGATCATTACCATTTCCTGTCGGAAGACGCGTTTAAGAAAGACGTAAATGCGGGCGATATGCTGGAGCATGCGCATGTGTTTGGCAATTTCTACGGCAGTCCCCGCAAGCCGGTGCAGACCGCAATCGAAGCGGGCCGCGACGTGCTGTTCGACATCGACTGGCAGGGCGCGCAGCAGATCGTCAATTCCGCGCTCGGACCACATACCCTGTCGATCTTTATCCTTCCGCCATCCATTGGTGAACTGCGCCGTCGACTGGAAAGCCGGGGACAGGACAGCGCCGAGACGATCGGCAAGCGGATGCTGAAAAGCTGGGATGAAATCAGCCACTGGGGCAGTTACGATTTCGTTCTGGTCAATGACGATCTGGACCAGACATTCGAGCATCTGAAAACCATCGTCTCTGCCACCCGATTGCGCCGGCTTCAGCAGCCGGGACTGGTGGAACATGTGCGCAAGCTTCAACAGGAATTCGAGGATTTGTCATGACCCTTTACGCTTTGGATGGTGTGGCCCCGCAAGTGGCCGAAGACAGCTGGATCGCACCGGATGCGAATGTAATCGGAAAAATCCGGGTCGAGCCGGGCGCGAGCATTTGGTTTTCATCGACGCTGCGCGGGGACAACGAGCTTATCACCGTCGGGGCCGGGTCGAACGTGCAGGAGAACTGCGTGTTGCACACCGATATGGGGTATCCGCTGACCATCGGGGCCGGATGCACTATTGGTCACAAGGTCATGCTGCACGGATGCACGATTGGCGACAATTCCCTGATCGGCATGGGCGCGACCATTCTGAACGGTGCGAAAATCGGCAAGAATTGCCTGATCGGGGCAGGGGCGCTGATCACCGAGGGCAAAGAAATCCCAGATGGGTCTCTGGTGATGGGCGTGCCGGGCAAGGTGGTGCGTCAGCTTGATGACGCGGCCATCGACGGGCTGCGCAAGAGTGCGTTCTTCTATCAGGAAAACATGCGCCGATTTAAATCCGGTCTGACGGTCGTTTAATTCTGTCGCGTGTGACTGGCTTGGCCAAAAAGGGTCTTGACCCGATTGGCTGGTGAGCCATCGTCATCGACAGACGTATAAGGAAAAGTTTGTGAAATTTCTCTTTGCAATATGTGCATCTTTGCTGTGGATCACCGCAGCCGTGGCGCATGAAGTGCGACCCGCCATCGGGGATCTTGAAGTTGTTGACGATCAGGTGCGCCTGACGATCACGCTGAACGGGGAAGCGCTGGCCGCGGAGGTCAGCCTTGATGGCCTTGAAAACACCGACACGTTAGATCAATCCGACGAGGTGGACCGGCTGCGCGCGCTTGATCCGGCGGCTCTGCGCGATGTGCTGTCCCTGAAAATCCCGGGTTTTATTGACAGCTTGTCGGTAATGGCGGGCGACACTGCGGTGGCGTTGTCCCTGCAGGGGATCGAGGTTGCAGAGGTCGGCAACACCGCACTTCCGCGCGATACGGTTCTGACACTGGAAGGACCGATGCCCGCAGACGAGACGACCCTGAGCCTGACCTGGCCCGCCGAATACGGCGCGCTTGTGCTGCGCCAGCAAGGGGTGGACGAGCCGTATACCGGCTATCTGGAAGGCGGCCAAAGCAGCGGCCCGATCCAGCTTTCGGGCGGCGATGCCGCGAGCGGATGGCAGACCTTCGGGACCTATATCCCGGTTGGTTTTGATCACATTCTGCCCAAGGGGCTGGACCATATCCTGTTTGTTCTGGGCCTGTTTTTCCTGTCGACACGGTTTACCCCGCTGTTCTGGCAGGTGACGTCGTTCACTTTGGCCCACACGGTCACGCTGGCGATGGCGGTGCTCGGCATCGTGACGCTTCCGGGCAGCATCGTGGAGCCGTTGATTGCGGCGTCTATCGTTTACGTTGCGGTCGAAAACATCTTGTCCGACAACCTGAGCCGATGGCGACCCTATGTCGTGTTCGGGTTCGGGCTTTTGCACGGGTTGGGATTTGCCAGCGTCTTGGGCGAATTCGGATTGCCCGACGGTCAGGTGATCCCCGCGTTGATCGGGTTCAATATCGGTGTCGAGCTTGGCCAATTGACGGTGATTGCCATTGCCTTCCTGATCGTCTGGTATGCCTTGCGGGTCGACAGGGGCGAAGCCCCGGTAGCCCCTGCGCAAGGCGGCTATGCCGTTCTGGCGGCCGTGTTCTTTGGCCTTGGGTTCGCCATGAACACAGATGGGTTCCAGACCGTCATGGGCGCCTCTGCCATGGTCTTTTTCTGGCCGCTGGCGGCCTTGTCAGCGCTATGCGTTGTGTCCGCGACTCTGGTTGATCAGCTTGATGCCTATCGCAAATACGTCGCCATTCCGGCCTCGGCTGCGATTGCGCTGGTCGGGGCGTATTGGTTTGTCGAACGGGTGTTCCTGTAAGCGTTGGATCACTTGGACTTGTTGAAGGATTTCAGCAAAACGATATACGCCAACAGCAATGTAAAGATATCGATCACCGTGGGCGGCGCAGACCGTGCGCCGCCTGCGGGGCTTTGTTCATACGCTTGCACAACCGCCGTTTGTAATTGCACGGGTACCGGGCCCATGATGCCTTCGTCCGCGTGTTTGACGCGCTTCATCCAGTTGGACATGACATCGGCAATCCCTTCCAACGCCTTTGCTTCGGGGCCGTTGCCGGTGAAAAAGGCGGACATCAGATCGCGAAGCGCCTCTTCAAGATCCATCAAGGCTTGGGACACGTCGCGGATATTGGCTTCTTTGCTTTGAAAGCTCTGTCGCGCCGAATAGGCATGCGGCGAGAACCGTTGCTGCTGATAGACCATGTGATTGAAGTGTGACCTGGATTTCAGAGACCGCCCAAGCGCGGCGGTCAATTCCTCGACCGTTTGGCTCCAGGCGTCGATCTTCTGAGCCAGTTCCGCATGTTTGCCGGTCCGTGCACCCGGAGCGCCGCCCATCAACGCGATGCGTTCGTTGACGATGTCGTTGGTCAGGCGCTTTAATCGAATGAGTTGTCCCTGATGGTTCATTGCAAAAACTCCCGAAAAAAGTACTGGTAAATATATCGGTAGCATAGGCGCGGTACGGTGTACGCCGCAACGAAAATGGACCAGATGCACCGCTGTTGCGCGGTGCGGCCAATGGCCAATTCGCAACACCGTGTTCGTGACGATTCGGGTGAAGGTTGCCCGATGCCCGTTCCCGGTTTCTACTGCTGCCTGAGGCAGAAAAAACATACGCGGCATCAAATGACCGAACCAGCGCGCCCCCAAACCAGCGCCATACTTTCATGTATGCGCAACGAAAGTCCGTTTCTTTTGGAATGGGTAGCATATCACAGTTTGCTTGGTTTCGACCGCATCTACGTTGCGACCAATGATTGTACCGACGGCACCGATCTCATGCTTGAGCGGTTGCAAGAGCTTGGATACGTCACCCATATTCGCAACCCGATGGAAGAAGGGCTGGGCCCGCAGCAATCTGCCTTGCGGTACTTCATGGCCAATGACGACATCCGGGCCTTGGACTGGGTTTTGCATATCGATGCGGATGAGTTTCTGAACATCCGGGCCGGGCAGGGCAGGATTGATGACCTGCTGTCCATCGCGGATCCCGGTGATGCGCTTGCCCTGATGTGGCGTCCGTTTGGAGACAGTGGACGCACCCGCTGGAACGGCGAACCGATCCTGCCAACGTTCACGGCGTCACAGGCCCGCCCCCGGCTGCCGAATGCGCAGCACAAAACGCTGTTTCGACCAAACCGGTTTGGCGCGGCCATCGACCATATGCCGAAATCGCCCCTGACCGAGGACGTTGTCCTGCTGAACAGCGCGGGCGTGAGTTGCAACAATGCGGCGCTCTATCATCCGTTGCAATCGCGCTATCGCTTTCCGGGCGAACACCTGAGCTGGGAAAACGCCTATATTAACCATTATGCCATCCGGTCTCACGACATCTTCCTGATGAAAAATAACCGTGGCGACGGGATGGGCCGCAAGAGCAATAAGTATTATCTGAATTCGAAGTTCTACAATCGCCAGAACAAGAATGGCGCGCAGGACGCATCAATCCTGCGCCACCAAGACGCGGTGTCGCAACGGCTGTCATCGCTGATGGCAGACCCGATCCTGTCGTTTTTGCATGTACAGGCAACACAGTCCTTCATGCGTCTGCGCGACAAGATCCTGACCCCGGACCGCATCGCGGAATGGACGGTTCCCAGCGCCGCGTGATCGAAGCGTCGTGTCCGGCACCGGATTAAACGCTTCCGGGCATCGGCAAAAATCAGCATAGTACAAGCCGCAGTATTCCTGCGACAACCGCGTCGTCATCCGCTCTTGCGCCTTCCCAAAACCAACGCTATACGCGCGCCACTGACACCGCAGGCGGGGTCGGGCCTTTGGGGGAGACATCCTCAAACGTCCACCGGTTGGCCATCTGGCTGATACCCCCGCTGAGGATTGAAACCGGAAAGGATACGACACATGGCTCTTCCAGAGTTCACCATGCGTCAGCTGCTTGAAGCTGGCGTTCACTTCGGCCACCAGACGCAGCGTTGGAACCCCCGCATGGGCGAGTTTATCTATGGCGCGCGCAATGGCATCCATATCATGGACCTGACACAGACCGTTCCGATGCTCGACGCAGCGTTGAACGTGATCCGTGAAACCGTGGCCAAGAACGGCCGCGTTCTGTTTGTCGGCACCAAGCGTCAGGCGCAGCAGCCGATCGCAGATGCCGCAGAGAAATGCGCGCAGTATTACATGAACCACCGTTGGCTGGGCGGCACGCTCACCAACTGGCAGACCGTGTCCAAGTCGATCAGCCGCCTCAAGCAGATTGACGAGCAGATGGAAACCGGCGCCGAGGGCCTGACCAAGAAAGAACGTCTTGGCATGGAGCGCGATCAGGGCAAACTGCAGGCGTCCTTGGGCGGTATCCGCGAAATGGGCGGCACCCCGGATCTTCTTTTCGTCATCGACGTCAAGAAAGAAGCGCTGGCCGTTGCCGAAGCCAACAAGCTGGGGATCCCGGTTGTGGCCGTGGTTGACACAAACTGCTCGCCCGATGGTGTGGACTACATCATCCCGGGCAACGATGACGCGGCGCGCGCCATCAGCCTTTACTGTGATCTGGCGGCACGTGCCGCGCTTGACGGCATGACTGCCCAGATGGGCGCGGCTGGCGTTGACCTTGGCGCGCTTGAAGAAGCGCCGGTTGAAGAAGTTGTAGCGGAAGAAGCCCCTGCAGCAGCAGAAGCGCCCGCAAGCTGATCGCACCGCGATACACAATTGACAGGGCAGGGCGGCGATACGGCCGCCCGAGCCATTCCAGACAGATTTGAGGAGAGCCGAGATGGCGATCACAGCAGCACTCGTTAAAGAACTCCGCGAGATGACCGCGGCTGGCATGATGGATGCCAAGAAAGCACTGGTCGAAACCGGTGGTGACATGGAAGCGGCCATTGACTGGCTGCGCACCAAGGGCCTGGCCAAGGCCGCCAAGAAATCCGACCGTACGGCGGCCGAAGGTCTTGTGGCCGTTCAGGTTGCGGGCGGCAAAGGCGTTGCGGTTGAAGTGAACTCGGAAACCGACTTTGTTGGCAAGAACGCAGACTTCCAGGCGATGGTTGGCGATATTGCTACCGCCGCTCTGACAGTGGACTCTGTCGAAGCGCTCAAGGCAACCGACATCGGCGGCAAGACCGTTGAAGAAACCATCACCGACAAGATCGCCACCATCGGCGAAAACATGTCCGTGCGTCGCATGTCGACTGTCGAAGGCACGCAGGTCGTGTCCTACGTGCACAACGCAGCCGCAGACGGCATGGGCAAGATCGGCGTTCTGGTTGCGCTGTCCGGCGAAAACGAAGCGTTCGGCAAGCAGGTTGCGATGCACATCGCGGCTGTGAACCCCGCGTCGCTGTCCGAGGCAGACCTTGACCCGGCGGTTGTCGAAAAAGAGCGTCAGATCCAGATCGATATCGCCAAGGAATCCGGCAAGCCGGACTCCGTGATCGAAAAGATGATCGTGGGCCGCATGAAGAAATTCCTCAGCGAAGTCACGCTGTTGGGCCAGTCTTTCGTGATCAACCCGGACCTGACCGTTGAAGCAGCGGCCAAGGAAGCTGGCGTCGACATCACCGGCTTTGTGCGCCTTGAAGTTGGTGAAGGCATCGAAAAGAAAGAAGAAGACTTTGCAGCAGAGGTTGCAAAAGCCGTTCAGGGCTAAGTCTGTTTCGGTCTTTGACCTTTGACAATCAAAGCGGCGCTGTTGCTACCAACAGCGCCGCTTTTTTCATGCGCGCGCCCTGTCTTTTGGGGAAGACGTTGACTGTAACATGTCATTGGGAAACCAGCCGGGACAGCCGCTGTACCACCAGACACATCGCGCATTTTAAACGAGACCCGCAGAGCCAGGAAATACAAAGGATGCGGGCCTCACGTTCCCAGGCCAAAATTGCCACCACTCACGGAACATGATCACTGTGCCAGTTAACGTTAGGTCAAGAAAGTCTGGATTTCCTGACCTCACAGTTTTTTCACACCTTACCCGTCGCTTACAAACATCTGGTTCTGCAGCGCGGCCTTGAGCACCGCCTGGGCCGTCGTGTCCACGTTCAAGGCGACACGCGCGAGCCGCAGGTGTTTTTCAACCGTTGCCGTGGTCAATCCCATGATCGTCGCAATGTCCTGCATGGTTTTGCCGCCGCCAACCCATTCCAGCGCTTCCCGTTGGCGTTTGGTCAACGCCTGGTTCGGCGGCGTATAGGGCAGGGTGAGAATCTTCAGGTGCACGATGTTGTTCATCAACTGGATCAATTCACCGGACGTGTCCCACATCGCATCGACATCGCGCTGCGCCATGCCGGGTTCTGCGATCAACGCAATCGCGCCCTTGGCACGATCCGACAGGCTTCGGAAACTGATCGAGAACCCGGCCGTGATCTGATGTTTCGCGTTAAACTCCAGAATGCGCTTTTCCGGCTCTGTCACGGTGCCGCTGTCCATCATCATCTGCAACACGGTCCAGCTGGCCGCGCCATCATTGTCGACAGCCCAGCGCACCATCGGGGCGTGACGGTACAATCCGTTGTGAATGAACTGCGACACGTAATCGGAATCGATGTTCGACAGGATGATGAAATCGTTCGGATCGCCAAGCGACGTTGCCGTGCGAAACCGCGTGAAGCCATAGAGGAGCCGGTCGAACCCGAAGCTTGCCATGCGTCGACAGTGCAGGTCCCACAGCTCTTCGATGCTGCCGGCGTGCGTCAAGTCTAAAAGCGCTGCGTTCTGGAGTGGTGTCATCGGAAAAGCGTATTGGTCTTCGGGTCTTACAATCAAGTAAGTATAAACCAGAACACCGGCTTTTTGCATCAATCATTTAATTACATAATACTGATTATAAGAATTAGAGTTCACAAATTCGGCGACCCCCTATAGTTCAACCGTCCCGCACCATTCCGCAATGAACAGCGCCATCGCACTGGTGATACGGCGCACGGATGACAGGCTGACGCGTTCATCAAATCCGTGGATGTTTTCCGAGATTGGCCCGTAACACAGCGATGGAATGTTGTTGTACAGCCGGTAAACCCTGCAATCGAGGTATCCCGGTGTCGTGAAGCTTTTTAGCGGTTGTCCGGTTGCCGCATGATGCGCACGGGCAAGAACCTCTTCTGCGGCAGATCCCGGTTCCTGAACATAGCCTTCAGCGAAGAACCCGTTGAATGTGACTTTCGGAGGATTGTCAGAGAGATAGCGGTCAGTCTTCACGAACTGGGAAAGATGGTTTTCGATCTCCGCGGCCGCATCTGCGGCGGACGTTCCGGGATAGATCGCGATGCGGCATTGAAACCGGCACCACGCAGGTACGGAAGATCCCCAATCGCCGCCTTCGATCTTGCCGATATTCAGATTAATCGGATGCTCCAGATCGTTGAAATACGGATGTTTATGTCGTTCGGCATTCCATCTTTCCTCGATCTCTCTCAAGGCGGCTATCACGCGATACGCGGCGTCGATGGCACTGGCACCCTCGCCCATTTCGCGCACATGGACCGGCACGCCGCGCAGTTCAATCTCGAACCAGAGTGTTCCGACATTGGCGCGGACCAGCATCTCTTCCTCAGGTTCGGGTATCAAAACCGCATCTGCCGTGTGGCCATTGAGATAGGTCATCAACGCGCCGTTGCCGGTCGATTCCTCTTCCACCACAGATTGGATTTCGACCCGGGCGGCAGGCGCAAGACCGGCAGATTTCAACGCATCCATTGCAAAGATCATCGCGGCGTGACCGGCCTTCATATCCGCACCGCCCCGACCGTAAAGCCAGTCTCCGTCGATCTGCGGATCGAACGGATCAAACCGCCACATATCACGTGGACCGGTTGGAACCACATCGGTATGTGATTGCAATATCAGGGATTTACCGCGCGTTTCTAAGGGGGAGTATGTGCCGATGACAATGGGCGCATCCGAGTGGTCCACACTGAATTTGCCGCCCCCTTCGTGTCGTTCGATGGCAGCCCGGTCCATCGGGAACTGGGTCATCGCGTAGCCGCGCTGCTTTAGCGCGTCATACACAAATTCCTGCACCGCGTGTTCCTGTCCGCGCGTCGATGGAAACCGGATCAGATCCTGCGTAAACGCGATCTGTTGATCAAAGCCCTGTTCAACGGCGCGGACAATGGCAGCGGCTGTTTTCGGTTCAAGCATTTTGCCCCCTTTCAACAGAGTGTCATTGTTCATAGCCGATCCGGCAACAGGCAAGCCTTGATGCTGACCCCACTGTCACAGCACCGCCGGATTCGGGGAATGCCGACAGAGATGATTGTACAAAGAGGCAAATCCTCTGGCTCGGGCGTGATCTTACGTTTGGTCAACGTTCAACAAATAAAAACGCAAAATCAATTCTTTAAAACGCCAACCCGCAGATTTCTTCAGCACCGCACAGCTTGTCATAAAACCGTTACGCAAGTGTCACAAAAGCATGGCGAAACGCGCCTAGGGATGCGCTTGCGGTCGTCGATGGGATGACCGGGAAATGTTGAGTTCAAGGAGCTGACCTGATGTCTGTCAAACTCTCTATATCGGTTCTGGCCATTGCTGCCGTATCTGCAACGACCGCTGCGGCACGGGACAATGTTCAGATCGCCGGATCATCGACCGTCCTGCCCTACGCATCCATCGTGGCCGAAGCGTTTGGTGAAAACACAGAGTTCCCGACACCGGTTGTAGAATCGGGTGGGTCGTCCGCAGGCCTGAAACGGTTCTGCGAAGGTGTTGGCGAAAACACCATCGACATTGCCAACGCATCGCGCGCGATCCGCGAGAACGAAATCAAGGCCTGCGCGGATGCCGGTGTGACCGATATCATCGAAGTGCGGATCGGTTATGACGGGATCGTCTTCGCCAGCCAAACCAACGGCCCCGCGTTCACAGCCTTTGAGCCGACGGATTGGTTCAATGCGATCGGGGAACGTGTGCTGGTCGACGGCGCGATTGTCGACAACCCCCATACGCAATGGGCGGACGTGAACGCCGCCCTGCCCGCCGTTGAAATCGCGGCCTTTATCCCGGGAACAAAGCACGGCACACGCGAAGTGTTTGAAGAAAAGGTCCTGTTGAAAGGTTGTGAAGACAGCGGTGCGCTGCAGGCCATGCTGGACAGCGGCATGTCTGAAGACGATGCCGAACACGCCTGCATGTCCGTGCGCACCGACGGGCGTTCGGTTGATATCGACGGGGACTATACCGAAACCCTTGCCCGCATCGACAGCAATGCCAATGGCGTCGGCGTGTTCGGTCTCGCATTCTACGAAAACAACACCGACAAGCTGAAAGTGGCGACAATGTCCGGTGTTGCGCCGACAACCGACACCATTGCCTCTGGCGAATACCCGGTGTCCCGGCCGCTGTTTTTCTACATCAAGAAAGCGCATATCGGCGTGATCCCTGGTTTGAAGGAATTCGCAGGGTTCTTTGTGGCGGACGAGCTTGCCGGTCCGTCTGGCCCGCTGGCGCAATACGGGCTTGTGTCTGATCCGGAGCTGGCGACCACGCAAAAGATGATCGCGGACGAGCAGACCATCGGTCAGAACATGTAAGCCCAACGGCTGACTTTCGGGGTGGCGCAGTGCGCCGCCCTGCCCTTTGAATTTCCCTTACAGGTGGCCTTATGCCGATACTCTGGTTGACGGTGATTGTGCTTGCGCTGGCCGCGCTCGGCTATGTGATCGGACGTCGGCGCGCATTGGCGTCGGGTGACGGGCGCATCCGGAATTTGCATTCCTTGCCAAGCTATTACGGCTCCTACGTGGCGATGATGACCGGTGTGCCTGCCATTTCTCTGATGCTGCTCTGGCTGCTGGCGCAGCCGTTCTGGGTGAACAGCGCGGTATTGGCGGATCTGCCGGTCAGCGCGGTGGCAGACGGATCGTCCAGTAGTCTGGTGATGAGCGACGTGCGCCGCCTGGCGGATGGTCTTGACCGAGCGGTTGCACAAGGTGTGATGACCGAGGCAGACATTGACGCAATGGGCAGCGATCTGTCCGGCATCCGGACCCGGTTGGGGAATGTGGGCGTGGCGCTTGGGTCGGACGTGTCAACAGATATCCTGACATCGGCGCAAGACTACCGGACCAAGGCCGCGACCGGACGCTTGGTGATGTCTATTCTCGTGCTTGCCGTGGCCATCGTCGGGTTCGGCTGGGCGTATCAACGGACGCACAAGGATTTCCGCGCCCGCAATGTTGTGGAACGTGGCATCCGCTATGTTCTGATCGCGGCGGCCTGCATCGCGATCCTGACGACCATCGGCATCGTGCTGAGCCTTGTCTTTAACGCGATTGCCTTTTTCCGCGTGTACCCGGCCAGTGACTTTTTCTTCTCGCTTACGTGGTCGCCCAGTTTTGGCGGCGGGTCGGAGCTCGGCATCCTGCCGCTTCTGTGGGGCACGTTCTATATCTCGATCATCGCGCTGTTGGTGGCGGTGCCCATCGGGCTGTTCTCGGCGATTTACCTCGCAGAGTACGCAGGCCCGAAAGTGCGGGGCGTTGCCAAGCCGTTGCTGGAAGTGCTGGCCGGTATTCCGACGATTGTTTACGGCCTTTTCGCGCTTCTGACGGTCGGGCCGTTTCTGCTTGGCATCTTTGGCCCGGACGGTGTGGGTTGGATGCAGGCCGGGACAGCGGTGATCACGGCAGGTCTGGTGATGGGCATCATGCTCATCCCGTTTGTGTCGTCCTTGTCCGACGATATCATCAACGCGGTGCCGCAAGCGCTGCGCGACGGGTCTTACGGGCTTGGCGCGACGAAATCCGAAACCATCCGCCAGGTGATCCTGCCTGCCGCCTTGCCCGGCATTGTCGGTGCGATCCTGCTGGCGGCCAGCCGCGCGATTGGCGAGACGATGATCGTTGTGCTGGGGGCCGGTGCTGCAGCCCGGCTTGACCTCAACCCGTTCGAGGCGATGACCACGGTCACAGCCAAGATCGTCAGCCAATTGACAGGCGACGCCGACTTTTCCTCGCCCGAGGCGCTTGTCGCCTTCGCGCTTGGGATGACCCTTTTCATCGTAACGCTGGGGTTGAATGTCTTCGCCCTCTACATCGTGCGCAAATACCGGGAGCAATACGAATGACCGATGCCTCCATGCCAACGGCGACCGGCACACCCGAACGCAAGGTCAAATCCCTGACCGAGATCGACGCCCGCACCGCCAAGCGCAACGCCGCTGAGAAACGGTTCAAGCTGTACGGAATGGCGGCTGTCGTCACCGGTTTGTTGTTTCTGGTCATGCTGGTCACGGCGATCCTGACCAACGGCCTGCCCGCATTCAAACGCGCGGTGGTCGAGGTTGAGTTTACGCTGACGCAGGACCAGTTCGACGCGGCGGAAAGCAAGCTGCTTAAAACCGCCGAGTATAACACCCTGTTTATCACCGCATTGTCGGAAACACTGCGGGAGCGTGGCATTGACCGGGAATTTGACGCCGCCGCCGTGGATCGTCTTCTGGGCAGCGTCGGCGGCACCATCCGCGCGTTCTACCGCGAAAACCCGGATCAGATCGACCAACCCGTCGCGTTCGAACTGGCCGCGTCATCGCGTGTGGACCGCTACCTCAAAGGCACCTTTGGCCGCGATGACGTGACCGAGGAAGGCAACCGCTTTTTCATCAACGCTGACTTTGATCTGGTAGATGACATGCGCGATGCGGGCCTCATCCGCTCTGCCTTCAACTGGGTGTTCCTCACAGGTGTGGACACGGGCGTCGACAACCCCGGCGGTGCGGGCATCGGCGCATCGGTACTCGGCTCGTTCCTGATGATGTTTGTGGTGCTGATCCTTGCGCTGCCCATTGGCGTTGCCGCCTCTATCTATCTTGAGGAATTTGCCCCGAAGAACCGTTTCACTGACCTGATCGAAGTGAACATCTCGAACCTCGCCGCTGTGCCGTCCATCGTGTTTGGTATCCTCGGCCTTGCGGTGTTCATCCAGTTCATGCACTTGCCGCAATCCGCGCCACTGGTGGGGGGGCTGGTGCTGACGCTGATGACGTTGCCGACGATCATCATCTCGACCCGCGCGTCGCTCAAGGCCGTGCCGCCCAGCATCCGTGGTGCCGCGCTTGGGATCGGCGCGTCCAAGATGCAGACCGTGTTTCACCACGTCCTGCCACTGGCCATGCCGGGCATACTGACCGGTACGATCATCGGTCTGGCACAGGCGCTTGGCGAAACCGCGCCGCTGCTTCTAATCGGGATGGTTGGCTTTGTTGCCCGCTATCCAGACAGCTTTGTCGGCGGTCTGGAAGGCCCCAACTCTGCCATGCCGGCACAGATCTACAATTGGGCCGCGCGCTCTGACGCGGTTTTCACCGAAAAAGCGTGGGGCGGCATCATTGTCCTGCTCGTTTTCCTGCTGGCGATGAACCTTGTCGCCATCTTGCTGCGCCGTAAGTTCGAGCGTCGCTGGTAGAAAGGACCCTGACCCATGTACGATGCACCCCAAGTGACCAAACAGGAGACGGCCGTGACCGACGTCAAAATCCAAGCCAGTGACGTACAGGTGTACTATGGCGGCAACCATGCAATCAAAGACGTCTCGGTCGCCATTGACGACAAGACCGTGACTGCCTTTATCGGCCCGTCCGGCTGTGGCAAATCCACCTTTCTGCGCTGTCTGAACCGGATGAACGACACGATCGACATCTGCCGCGTGACCGGCGACATCCGGATCGACGGCGAAGACATCTATGACAAGCGGGTCGATCCGGTGCAGTTGCGCGCCAAGGTGGGGATGGTGTTTCAAAAACCCAACCCGTTTCCGAAATCGATCTACGACAACATCGCCTACGGCCCCCGGATTCACGGCATGGCCCGCAATAAGGCCGAGCTGGACGAGATCGTCGAAAAAGCCCTGCGGCGCGGTGCGATCTGGGACGAGGTGAAGGACCGCCTTGATGCCCCCGGCACGGGTCTGTCGGGCGGTCAGCAACAGCGCCTGTGCATCGCGCGTGCGGTGGCCACCGAGCCCGAAGTGCTTTTGATGGACGAGCCCTGCTCTGCGCTTGACCCTATCGCCACCGCGCAGGTCGAAGAACTGATCGACGAGTTGCGCCAGAATTACGCGGTGGTGATCGTCACCCATTCGATGCAGCAGGCCGCGCGGGTCAGCCAGAAAACGGCGTTCTTCCATCTTGGCAACCTCGTGGAATACGATGACACGTCCAAGATTTTCACCAACCCCGAAGACAGCCGCACCGAAAGCTACATCACCGGACGGATTGGATAAGATGATGAACGGCATGCAAAACCATATCTCAAGCGCGTTTGACCGCGATCTGGAAGGTATTCAGGCCCGCATCATGAAAATGGGCGGTCTGGTCGAACAGGCGATCCTTGACAGCGCGCAGGCGCTGGAAACCCGCGACCCCGAACTGGCCGAAAAGGTCCGCAACGGGGACAAGGCGATTGACGATCTCGAAGAGCTTCTGAACGAAGAGGCCGCCCGCGTCATCGCCCTGCGCGCGCCCACCGCGATTGATTTGCGCGTGATCCTGTCGGTGATGCGTATCAGCGCGACGCTGGAACGCATCGGCGATCTGGCCAAGAACCTGGCCAAGCGAAACGCGGTGTTGATGACCATGCCACAGATCAACGGCTCTGCGTCGCAACTGCGCCGCATGTCGCGGGATGTGCAGCGGATGCTCAAGGATGCGCTGGACGCCTATATCCAGCGCGACGATGCGCTGGCGCGCGACGTGATCGAACGGGACGTGGACATTGACCAGATGTACAACACGCTGTTCCGCGAATTCCTGACCTTCATGCTGGAAGACCCGCGCAACATCACGCCGTGTATGCACCTGCACTTCATCGCCAAGAACGTGGAACGCATGGGCGATCACGTCACGTCGATTGCCGAACAGGTGGTGTTTCTTGTCACCGGCGAAAAGCCGGAAGAGCCGCGCCAGAAGGATGATGTGACGTCGACCGATGCGGACCTGTCCGCCACCCCGGTGCCCGGAGCCTAAGGCATGGGGGTGGGACAGCCGACAGTTCTGGTGGTCGAAGACGAACCCGCGCAACGCGAGGTGCTGGGCTACAATCTTGAGGCCGAAGGCTTCCGCGTGGTCCGCGCCGAAAACGGCGAAGAGGCGTTGTTGCTGGTCGCAGAGGAACAGCCCGACATCATCGTGCTGGATTGGATGATGCCCAATGTGTCGGGCATCGAGGTCTGCCGCCAACTCAAGACGCGGTCCGACACCCGCCATGTCCCGATCATCATGCTATCGGCCCGATCCGAAGAGGTGGACCGCGTGCGCGGGCTGGAAACCGGTGCGGATGACTATGTGATCAAGCCCTATTCGGTGATCGAACTGATGGCCCGCGTCCGCGCGCAATTGCGCCGGACCCGTCCGGCGGCGGCGGGGATGCGGCTGGACTATGCTGATATCGTTCTGGATGCGGAAACCCATCGGGTGACGCGGGGCGGCGAAGAGGTGAAGCTGGGCCCCACTGAGTTCCGGCTGTTGTCCACGTTCATGGAAAAACCGGGCCGTGTGTGGTCGCGCGAGCAGCTACTGGACCGGGTGTGGGGCCGTGACATCTATGTCGACACCCGCACCGTGGACGTGCATGTCGGCCGGTTGCGCAAGGCGCTCACACGGGCGGGTGGCGATGACCCGCTGCGCACCGTGCGCGGTGCCGGGTATGCGCTTGGGTAGAGACGGATGCGGTGACGCATCCGATCATTTCCGTTCACGGAAACGCCTAGGCCTCCACCGGCAGGATGACGGTGAACCGGGTGCCCTCGCCCAGACGGCTGTGCACCTGAAGCCGCCCGCGATGCCGGTTCAGGATGTGCTTGACGATGGCAAGGCCCAGTCCTGTGCCCCCCAATTCCCGCGACCGGTGGTTGTCGACCCTGTAAAACCGTTCCGTCAGGCGCGGCAAATGCACCGCGTCAATGCCCGGTCCGCTGTCTTCCACCTCGATCCGCACCCCCTGCCCGCGCAGACGGTTTTCGTAGGTGGGCCGTCCCAGATGTATCTTAACCGCGCTGCCTTCACCTGAATACTTGATCGCGTTTTCCGTCAGGTTGGTCAGAACCTGCCGCAATTGATCGGCATCTCCGGGCACCGAAACCGTGCCATCCGGCACGTCCACCGACAGGGTGATCCCGGCATCCTTGGCCAGATGTGACAGGCTGTGATGGGTTTGGTGCACAAGGACACCCAGATCCACTGCATCGACCGGTCGCACCCGCTCGTCCGCTTCGACACGGCTGAGCGACAGAAGATCCGACACCAGCCGGTTCATCCGTTCCGCCTCGGAGCCCATGATGCCCAGAAACCGCTCCTGCGCGGCGGGATCGGACCGCGCTGGCCCCTGAAGCGTTTCGATAAAGCCTAAAAGCGCGGTCAATGGCGTGCGTAATTCGTGGCTGACATTGGCCACGAAATCGCGCCGCATCTGGCCCGCCTGTTCCACCGGCGTGATATCGACAAAGGACACCAGAACGCCGTGCTGGCCCTCCATCGGCACCGGGCCGCAGGTCACCCGGTATGTCACGTCGTGCTGACCGTCATTCGTCAAAAACCGCGTGTCCCGGGACGTGGCATCCCGCTGCACCTGTTCGATGGTCTCAAGCAGGATCGGCTGGCGCAGCGCCGCGATGAAGTGACGCCCTTCGATATTCTTGCCCAGCAACGCCTCGGCGGCGTCATTGGCGGCCGCAATCCGTTCATCGGGCGCGATCAACAGCGCCGGGATGCCAAGCACCCGAAGGATATCGCGCGGCGATGCTGTCATTTGGCCGCCTGTGCGGCAGCCAGCCCTGCATCAAACGCCGCGATCAGTGCCTCGGGGTCTTCCAAACCCACCGACACCCGAAAGAACCCTTCGGACATGCCCAAAGCCGCGCGGGCGTCCGGTGTCAGTGCCCGGTGCGACGAACTGGCGGGATGCGACAGGGTGGTGCCGACATCGCCCAGGGTTGGGGCAAAGGCGATCTGATCCGCGCCTTTGGTAAACGCGTTTGCCATCACGCGCCCGCCCTCCAGTTCAAAGCTGACCATGTTACAGCCATGCCCCTGCAGCAGCCCCTGCGCGCGGGCGCGGTCCGGATGATCGGGGCGCGTCGGGAACAGCACGCGTTTGACCAATGGGTGCGCGCCCAGGTGGTCGGCCAGTCGCGCCGCCGTTGCCTCTGCCCGGTCGAACCGAAGGTCAAACGACATCAACCCCCGTTCCGCCAGCCAGCAATCAAACGGGCTGGGTGTCAGGCCGGTTGTCACGGCGAAATCATAGATCACCTTCGCATGCTCGGCCTGCCGCGCCGCGACCCAGCCCAGCGTGACATCGGAATGCCCCGCCAGCAGCTTGGTCACCGAATGCAGCACGACATCCGCCCCCAGCGCGAACGGTTTCACCGCGCGGGGCGTGGTAAAGGTGTTGTCCACAACCAGCAGCACATCCTTCTGGCGGCAGATTTCTGCAATGCCTTCGACATCGGCGATCCGCAGCGTCGGGTTGGACACCACCTCGATCAGCACCAGCCGGGTGTTGGGCCGGATCGCGGCGGCAATGGCGTTGGCATCGGTTGGATCGGCGAGGGTCGTTTCAATCCCCAACCGGGGCAGATCATCGCGCATCATGCGCAGGGACCGGCCATATAGCTGGTCTCCGCCCACCACGTGATCCCCCGATTTGCACATCCCCAGCAACACCGCCGTCACCGCCGCCATGCCGGAGCCAACCACAAGCCCGGGAACCGGCGCTTGCTCCATCGTGTCAATCCGGCGCGCCAGCACATCGGCGTTCGGATGCCCTTCGCGCGCATAGGTATAGCCTGCAGCACGGCCTTCATACTGGTCGTCCAGCCGGTCCGGCGATTCACTGGCATAGACAACCGACGGCATCAAAGGGGTGACGACCGGTGTCGAGGCACTGTCCGGCAGTCCATCGGGGCGCATCAAGGTTCGCTTCATCATCACGATCTCTCTTTCCACGGGGATCCACGTTTTGATTGCAGCCCTGCCACAAAGAGATAAGCGCAACAATGCCTATGCGGTTGAGATTTCTCGTGTCGCCCCTCTTGCACAGACGGCGCGCGCGCGCGATGACGGGGCATGACACAGCGCCCTGATATTCTTTGCATCGGTTCGGTTCTTTGGGACGTGATCGGCCGGTCGGATCGCCACATGAAAAGCGGCAGCGATGTGCCGGGTCATATTACGCGCCTGCCCGGCGGCGTTGCGCTCAATATCGCGATGACCCTTGCGCGGTTTGATCTGTCCCCGGCCCTTCTGAGTGTTGTGGGGCGCGATTCCGAAGGCGACGAGCTGGTGACGGCCTGTCAGAGCCTTGGGCTGCAGACAGATCATCTCTATCGGTCCGAAGATTTGCCCACGGATCAATACATGGCGGTTGAAGGGGCGAACGGATTGATCGCGGCCATCGCGGATGCGCATTCGCTGGAACAGGCGGGTGACAAGATCCTGCGCCCGTTGATTGACGGACCGCTTGGCTTTGTCGAAGCGCCCTTCCCCGGCCCGATTGCGCTTGACGGAAACCTGACCGAAGCCCTGCTGGACCAGATCGCGCGCCATCCGGCATTTGCCAAGGCAGACCTGCGCATCGCGCCAGCATCGCCCGGTAAGGCGGAACGCCTTCTGCCGTTCCTGCGCACCGGACGCGGCGTGCTCTATGTGAACCTCGAAGAAGCCGGGCTTTTGTGCCAGACAAGCTTTAACAACGCGCCGCAGGCCGGTGCCGCCCTGATCGAACGCGGGGCCGCGCGGGCCTTGGTCACGGATGGCGGCAATGTAACCTGCGACGCCACCAAGGACGGCATTCTGGCTGAACGGCCCCCCGAAGTCATGGTGACCCGTGTCACCGGGGCGGGCGATACATTTATGGCCGCGCATATTGTGTCTGAGTTGCGCGGCGCTAAACGAGACGTTGCGCTTCACCGCGCATTAGCGACAGCAGCGGCCTACGTGGCCGGAGGAACTTGACCATGACGACACAACTCCCCCTTGAAATCTCGGCATCCGTCCAAGCTGCCATGAATGAAAACCGTGCGGTGGTGGCCTTGGAATCCACCATCATCACGCACGGCATGCCGTGGCCGCAAAACCTTGAGACTGCCCGCGCGATCGAGGACACCATCCGCGAGGCCGGGGCAGAGCCTGCCACCATCGCCGTCATCAAGGGCGTGCTGCATGTCGGTCTGACCGACACGCAGCTTGAAGAGCTTGCACAAGCCAAGCAGGTCTCCAAATTGAGCCGCGCCGACATGGCCGTCTGCATTGCCAAAGGCGGCACCGGCGCCACCACGGTGGCCGCCACCATGATTGCCGCCCATCTGGCCGGGATTTCTGTCTTTGCCACGGGCGGCATCGGCGGTGTGCATCGCGGAGCCGATCAAAGCTTTGACATCTCGGCCGACCTGCAAGAGCTGTCGCAAACGCCGGTGACCGTGGTGTGTGCCGGGGCAAAGGCCATTCTGGACCTGCCAAAAACGCTTGAAGTGCTTGAAACACTCGGCGTGCCGGTGATGGCGTACGGCCAGGACACCCTGCCCGCGTTCTGGTCGCGCGCGTCGTCTTTGAAAGCCCCGTTGCGCGCAGACGACCCTGCCGCCATCGCCAAATCCCACGTGATGCGCAAAGCGCTTGGGGTTCCGGGCGGCCAGCTTGTCACAAACCCGATCCCGATCGAGGCGGAAGTTCCGCAATCCGAGATCAACCCGATCATCAAGCGTGCGACGCAAGACGCGGACACACACGGGATTTCCGGCAAGGATCTGACACCCTACCTGCTGCAGCGCATATTTGAGCTGACGGATGGACGGTCACTGGACGCCAATATCGCGCTTGTGCTCAACAATGCGCGCCTTGGCGCGAAGATTGCGCAGGAATTGACGTCTCTGAAGTGAAATTCCGGGGGCAAACCGTCCGACCCATTGTAGATGGCGCTTGCACAACTTAACTTTTGGTCGAACAAGCGACGGACTGTTTATGACATCCCCCTTTACTCCGACACCGCGCCGTCCGGGCCTGTTTTCGCGTTTGCGGGCAAGCTTTCTGACCGGGATCGTCGTCATCGCCCCGGTCAGCCTGACCATCTGGCTGATCTGGTCGATCATGGGCTGGGTCGATGGATTTGTCTTGCCGTTGGTGCCTGGGTGGTTCAACCCCGAGCAATATATCGGGATCAACCTGCGCGGGATCGGGGTGATCATCTTTTTCCTGTTCACCATCTTTGTCGGATGGGTGGCCAAGGGATTGATCGGGCGGTCGTTCATCCGCTTTGCCGAAAGCCTTGTGGAACGTATGCCGGTGATCCGGTCGATCTACAGCGGCGTCAAACAGATTGCGGAAACCATCTTTGCGCAATCCGAACGCAATTTCGAAAAGGCCTGCCTGATCCAATACCCGCGCAAGGGCATCTGGGCGATTGGCTTTATTTCAACCGACACGCGCGGCGAAGTGGCGGAAAAAGCCGAAACCGTTGGTGGGCTTGTGTCGATCTTTGTGCCCACAACGCCCAACCCGACCTCGGGTTTTCTGCTGTTCTTTCCCCGCGAAGACATCATTGAACTGGAAATGACCATCGAAGATGCGGCCAAGCTCGTAATCTCCGCTGGGTTGGTCTACCCGAACGCCAAGGACCCCACCCGTCCGGCCAAGGCGGCTTAGCCGAACATCGTGGTCAGATCTGCGGTCTGACGATGCCCCAGATCATCCTTGTGATGCGCCAGGAAATCTCCGGCGGCGCGACGCCCGGCCTCTTTCAGGCGGGCGATGATGGACGGCACGGGCACGATTTTCGTGGCCACAGACAAATCGTTCATCAGGTCGTCATCGGCGACCATGTGCACGCGCATCTTCTTCATCGCGCCTTCCTTCACGGACCCGGCGTCGATCAGCCGTTGCACAAATTCAATTGCCCGCAATTCCCGAAGCAGGGACGAATTGAAACTGATCTCGTTGATCCGGTTCTGGATTTCGTTTGGCATCACCGGAATCTCGTCACGTTCCAATGGATTGATGTTCACGATCAAAACGTCATCGGGCAGCGACGCATCAAACAGCGGGAACAAGGCCGGATTGCCGGTATAACCGCCATCCCAGAACGCTTCCATATTACCGGTTTGCGGGTCTTCTACCATCACCGCCTGAAACAGCGTTGGCAGGCAGGCAGATGCCAGAATGGACTGCGTTGAAATCGCGTCCCCACGGAAAATGCGCACCTTGCCGTCGCGCACCTGCGTTGCGCAGATGAACAATTCCGGTCCTTCCAAAGCGCAGACACGTCCATAATCGAACCTGTCGACGATCTTTTCCAGCGGGTTCTGGTAAAGCGGCCCCCACGCATAGGGCGACACCATGCGCCCCAACGCGTCGCCCAGCATGTAGATCGGCGAATACTCGATCGATTTGCTGATCGTTGCAGGCTCCGGCAGCCAGGCCTGCATCCATCTTGGCACGGACACGTCGTCCAGCCGCGCCACCTGCGTCCACAACCAGTCAAGGTTTTCGCGCGCGCCAGCCCGCCCGTCTTTCAGCCAGCCGGCCTTCAAGGCGGCGCCGTTCAGCGCACCTGCAGATGTGCCGGTGATCGCGGCGATCTCGATATCGTCCTCTTCCAACAGCCGGTCCAGCACGCCCCACGTAAACGCGCCATGCGCTCCACCGCCCTGCAGTGCCAGATTGATCTTTACCATGCTGCCCTGCGTCTTTGTTTCTGAAATATCTCGGGGTGAGGCCGCAGGCCGAGGGGCAGCGCCCCTCCTGCCAAGCGTCTCGTCACAGCGCGGTCCAGCCGCCATCCACCGAAATCGTCGTACCGGTGATCTGTGCAGCCGCATCCGAACACAGGAACACCGCCGTGCCGCCCATCTGCTCAACGGTCGCAAACTCTTTCGACGGTTGCCGTTTCAGCATGACGTTCTTGATCACGTCTTCCCGGCTCATGTCGTATTCTTTCATCGTGTCGGGGATCTGTGCCTCAACAAGCGGCGTCAAAACGTAGCCTGGGCAAATCGCGTTCGCCGTGATCGGCTCTTCCGCGGTTTCCAACGCGGTGGTCTTGGTCAACCCCACGACCCCATGCTTGGCCGCGATATAGGCCGACTTATACGGAGAGGCCGTCAGCCCGTGGGCGGATGCGATGTTCACAACCCGCCCCCATCCCGCTTTGCGCATCATTGGCAAGGCAGCCGCCGTTGTGTGAAACGCCGAGGACAGGTTGATGGCAATAATCGCGTCCCACTTTTCCGTTGGGAACTGATCAATCGGGGCCACATGCTGAATGCCGGCATTGTTGATCAGGATATCGCACGCGCCCGCCTTTTCGATCAGGGCGCGGCATTGATCCGCCTTTGACATGTCTGCCTGAATGTAGCGGGCGGTCACGCCAGACTCTTTCCCGATCTCGGCGGCCAGCGCGTGATCGTCGTCGGTATCGGTGAACGAATTGATCACCACATCCGCGCCAGCCTTGGCCATTTCACGCGCAACACCCAACCCGATCCCCGAATTTGACCCGGTGATGACGGCGGTTTTTCCCTTGAGCGACATAGCGGTTCCTACTCTGTGTGCTTTGCTTTCGCAGCAATCTATATGCTGCGGATGCATAATACAAAACCCGACTCGCATCGGGCGCAGCGATCCCTGCGAATCGATTCGCCAAACCCGCATGTCCTGCGATCAGAGACCCTATTCCGCGACTTGGTCAGCCCAGAACCGCCACATGACGAAGGGCGCGTTGGCCCTTGCTACACTGACCGTTCGGAGGAGTCCCTGTGGATAAAGTCGGAAAAAATCCGGACAAAAAAAACCCCAGCGCGAAGCTGGGGTTAAGTTATTGAGGCAGGTTTCATACAGGCAAGAAACCTATCGAGCAGTGACCCCTTTATAGGCAATCTTTTGCGTTCGTCCAAGCTAAAAGTTTGAAATGGCTGAAAAGCCTCGTTACCGTCATTGTCAATAAAACAAGGGCAGACAGGGATTGTTGCGAAAATGAGATCGGATTTTTTCCAACCGAAATGGCTTGGCGGCACCGCACTGACGGTCGCGCTCAGCGCGCAAATGGGCTTTGCCGAACCGAAACATGGCATAGCTATGTATGGCGACCCGCAGCTTCCACCGGATTTTGTGTCTCTGCCCTACGCGAATCCCGACGCGCCCACCGGGGGACGGATTGTCACCGGTGAAGTTGGCGGGTTCGACAGCCTCAATCCGCATATCGCGAAAGGGTCCGTTCCGTGGCAACTGCGCTTTCTGGCACATGAAAGCCTGATGGGCCGCAGTTACGACGAACCTTTCACGCTGTACGGGTTGCTGGCCGAATCGATTGAGGTCGGACCTAACCGCGAATGGGCCGAATTTACCTTGCGACCCGAGGCCCGATTCTCGGATGGCACCCCGGTCACGGTCGAAGACGTGATGTGGTCCTACGAGACGCTGGGGACGCAAGGTCACCCCCGCTACCACGGGGCATGGGGCAAGATCGCCTCGATGGAACAAACCGGCGAGCGTTCGGTCAAGTTCACCTTTGGTGTCGAAGATCGCGAATTGGCGCTGCTGATCGGCATGCGACCCATCCTTAAGAAAGCGCAATGGGACGGTAAGGATTTCACCGCGTCTGGCATTGATGTCATTCCGATTTCTTCGGCTGAATACGTGATCGACGATTTCGAAGCTGGTCGCTTTGTCAGCCTCAAGCGCAATCCCGACTATTGGGGCAAAGACGTGCCGTTCATGCGCGGTCAGGGCAACCTCGATGAGATCCGGATGGAGTTTTATGGCGACGGCACCGCGATGTTCGAAGCCTTCAAGGCCGGTGAGTTGAATTCCAGCCGCGAGTTCAACGCCGAAAAATGGGAGACACAGTACGATTTCCCGGCGATTGACAGCGGCGACGTGATCAAATCGGTGCTGCCCCACGAACGCCCTTCCGGGATCACCGGTTTCGTGATGAACACGCGCAATCCGGCGTTCAGCGACTGGCGTGTGCGCGACGCGATGCTGCATGCGTTCAATTTCGAATTCATCAACGAAACGATGACCGGCTCCAAGCAGCCGCGCATCACGTCGTATTTTTCGAACTCGGTTCTGGGCATGCAGCAGGGCCCGGCAGAAGGCCGTGTGAAAGACCTGCTGGAGCCCTTTGCAGATGATCTGCTGCCCGGCGCGATTGACGGGTATGCCCTGCCCGTCAGCGATGGCACGGAACGCAATCGCAGCAACATCCGCAAGGCCATCGCGCTGATGGAGGACGCCGGTTACACCATTCAGGACGGCGTCATGACGCGCCCGGATGGCACGCCCTATACGTTTGAAATCGTGCTCAGCCAGGGCAGCGCGGAAAACGGGTCGATCATTGATCTGTTCGCCCGGTCACTGGAACGCATGGGCATCGAACCCACCGTTACCACCATCGACAGCGCCCAGTACAAGGAACGGACCACGAATTACGATTTCGACATGACCTATTACCGGCGTGGCCTGTCCCTGTCGCCCGGCAATGAACAAATGCTGTATTGGGGATGCGACGGCGTGGACGCGCCCGGCACCCGCAACTGGATGGGCATGTGTTCCCCTGCGGCAGAAAGCATCATCAATGCGATCCTGAATTCGACCACGCGGGACGATTTCATCGCCGCGACCCGCGCGCTGGACCGTGTCCTGACCACCGGGCGCTACGTGATCCCGATCTATCAGTTCAACATCAGCCGCGTCGCCCATGCCAAGGAACTGAAATACCCGGAGGAACTGCCAATCTACGGCGACTGGATCGGCTGGCAGCCAAATGTCTGGTGGTGGGAAGACGAGTAACCCCACGAGGGAGTGGGGTCGGTAAGACGCGCGCAGGCATGTCTGGTGCCTGCGTGACGTGCCTTGGTTCAGGTTGGATACGCTTTACTTCAATAGCTTAGCGCGCATACTAAAATCATAGACTTAAGTGACTTAGCTAAGCGACGTCACCCAAAGGATATTTGCGTCTTCATCCGACACCGAAACCACATTGTGTCCCATCGTGGAATCGTAATACGCACTATCGCCGCGCCTCATTTCAATCGGCTCATAGAATTCGGTGTAAAGACGGATCACGCCGGTCAGCACGTATAGAAACTCTTCGCCGTCATGGCGCACCCAGCCGTCGAATTCCTCGAAACTGCGCGCCCGCACCCGCGCGCGGTAGGGCAACATTTGCTTCTTGGTCAGATTTTCGGCCAAAAGTTCATGTTCATAAGTGGTTGTGGCATGACGTTGACCTTGTCCCGACGCGGTCATGGCCATCCGACCATTGACCTTTTCCCGCTGTGGAGGCGTGAACAGTTGCGGCACAGAGATCTGCAATCCGGTCGCAAGCTTTTTCAGCGCGTCATAGGTCGGCGACATTTGACCGTTCTCGATCTTCGACAATGTAGAACGCGCCAAACCCGCTTGCTGGGCCGCCTGTTCCAGCGTCCAACTGCGCGCCTTGCGCAAATCGCGCACGCGTTCGCCCAGGTTGACCGGCTCGGGATGGTCTTCTGCGCCATTGTCGCGGGCAATACGGATCAGGGTTTTGGGATCGTCGGACATGCCCCAGCTATAGCCACGCGGCACTGTGCGCGCAACGTGCGCTTGCACCTGCCGGTTCAGGCTCATAGGGCTAGGGCATGACATCCCGATCCGATACCGCAGCATACCCGCCCTGCCCGTCACCGTTCAATCTGACCGCCCATGTGCTGACGCACGCGGCGCGCCTGCCGGACAAGATTGCCCTGTCAATTGTGAAGCCCACCGGCGCCGAAAGGTGGAGCTATGCGCGGATGGAACAGGCAATCCTTGGCTGTGCGACGGGTTTGCTCGTTTCAGGTCTGACCCCCGGTGACCGCCTGTTGATGCGTGTCGGAAACACGGTTGAGTTTCCGGTGGCCTTTCTTGCCGCGATCACGGTGGGCATCGTGCCCATTCCCACCTCGTCGCAGCTGACCGAACGCGAAGTGGAGGTGGTGGCGCAGATCACGAAACCCGCCGCCATTCTGCATGACGGCGTCACGCCGTGCCCGTCCCATCCCCGTATCCTGTCGACCGCGGATATGGCCGATTGGGCCACGCTGCCGCCTGCATCTTACGTGTTCGGCGATCCTGACCGGATGGCCTATATCATCTTCACCTCCGGAACCTCTGGCACCCCGCGCGCCGTGTGCCACGCGCATCGGGCCATCTGGGCGCGGGGCATGATGATCGAGGGCTGGTACGGCCTGACCGAAGCCGACCGTTTGATGCATGCCGGTGCGTTCAACTGGACCTATACGCTGGGCACCGGATTGCTGGACCCCTGGACCAAGGGAGCCACCGCCTTGATCCCCGCGCAAGGGGTCGAACACGCGCAGATCCCGCTCTTGCTGAAACGCAATGAAGCCAGCATTTTTGCCGCAGCTCCGGGCGTTTATCGGAATATCCTCAAGTCCGACACGATTGATCTGCCGAAACTGCGACACGGATTATCCGCCGGGGAAAAGCTGCCCGCCAGTATTCGCGATGCGTGGTACAACCGCACCGGAACCCGGATTTACGAGGCTTTCGGCATGTCGGAATGCTCCACCTTCATTTCCACCGCACCGGGCGATCCAGAGGTGGCCGAGACGAGCCTTGGATGGCCGCAGCCGGGACGCCGGGTGGCGATTCTGGGTGACACCGACCCGGTGCCAGCCGGACAGACCGGCATGATCGCCATTCACAAATCCGATCCGGGCCTGATGCTCGGCTATCTGGATCAACCAGAGGCCACACAGGCGAAATATAGCGGTGACTGGTTCCTGTCGGGCGACACCGGTGAGCAAACGGAGAACGGCGATATCCTCTATCACGGGCGCGCCGATGATCTGATGAACGCGGGCGGCTACCGTGTCAGCCCGCTGGAGGTTGAGGCCGCGCTGATGCCGTTCCCGGGCCTGCACGAGGTTGGCGTCACCGATATCGAGATCAAGGCCGACACCCGCGTGATCGCCGCGTATTATGTGGCAGACACCGATCTGGACGAAGAAGCCCTGAAATCCTGGGCGGCCACCCGGCTGGCCCGGTACAAACAGCCGCGCGTGTACCGGCGGGTCGCGGCGATGCCGCGCAATGCCAATGGCAAACTGGTGCGCCGCGGGTTGCCGGACCTGTCCCCCCTGTGACGGCACGGACCTTATCATTCGGAACGGACTCTGGTATGCCCGGCCCACGTTCAGGATAAGGAACCTCGCATGGTCAAGCTCGACATCATGTCCGACCCGATTTGCCCGTGGTGCTACATCGGCAAAGCCAATCTGGACCGTGCGTTGGCGCAACGCCCGGATCATCCGTTTGTCATCACCTGGCATCCGTTTCAGCTCAACCCTGACATGCCTGCAGGTGGAATAGACCGACGCGAATACCTTGAGGCAAAATTCGGCGGGCAGGACGGCGCGGTGCAGGCCTATGCACCAGTTGTGGAACATGCCGAAAAGGCCGGAGTGACGATCAATCTTGAAGCGATCAAACGCACACCAAACACGCTGGATGCCCATCGGGTGATCCATTGGGCGGGGATCGAACAACGCCAGACCGAAGTGGTGGATGCGCTGTTTCAGGCCTATTTCGTGGATGGCCGCGATATTGGTGACGTCGATGTCCTGGCCGACATCGCCGACAGCGCAGGTCTGGACGCAAGCGTGATCCTGCGTCTGCTCAAGACCGAGGAAGACCGCCGCGAAATCGTTGACCGCGATGCGGCGGCGCGCGGAATGGGCATCACCTCGGTGCCGACCTTCATTGTCGCCAACCAGCATGCGGTCCCCGGCGCTCAGCCAACTGAGCTTTGGCTGAAAGTGATGGACGACATCGCGGAGGGAGCCGCGCAGACCGCATGATCGACGGGTTTCGCGTTATCACGATCCTGGCAACGCTGGGCACCGTTATTGCAAGCGGAACGGTGTTTTTTCGCTGGGCCGAGGGGTGGAGCTGGCTGGATTCCTATTTCTTCACCGTCATCACCCTGTCCACCGTGGGGTATGGCAGCCTTGTTCCAGAAACGGCCATCGGCAAGATCGGAACCACGGTGTTCATTGTCGTGGGCCTGGGTGTGTTTGCCGTGGCCATCCAGCAATTCGGCGCGTTTGCGATGCGCAAGCGTGAAGAACATGTCGAATGGCTGGTGGCCCGCTTGGGCGACTCGCACAAGGCGGCCAACGAAGATACCGACCCGTCGAAAGACAGCACCGACCGCACGTGACGCCAAACTGTCGGTTGTCCCTATTCCCTGCAGATCAGGGATGTTAGGGCTGCGCTGACCCTTTCAGGAGCCATTATGCCCCACGCCATGCCGCGCAACGAATTCATTGCCTTGATGGCAATGCTTGCGGCAACCGTTGCGTTGTCGATCGACGCTATGCTGCCCGCGTTGCCTGCAATCGGGGCCGAATTGTCGCCGGGCGATCTCAACCGTGCGCAATTGATCATCACCAGCTTTGTGCTTGGCATGGGCGTCGGCACCTTTTTCACCGGTCCATTATCCGACACGTTCGGCCGCAAACCCGTGATGCTGGGGGGGGCGGCTGTTTATATGGTCGGCGCGATCTGGGCGGCGCAAGCCAGCAGCATCGAAGGTGTTCTGGCTGCACGCGTTTTGCAGGGTCTTGGGGCGGCGGGTCCCCGTGTCGTCGCAATGGCGGTGACACGCGATCTGCATTCGGGACGCGAGATGGCGCGGATCGTGTCCTTTATCATGATCGTGTTCACCATCGTTCCGGCAATTGCCCCGTTGCTGGGCGCATGGTTGATTGCGTGGTCAAGCTGGCGCGCGGTGTTTTACATGTTCGTCGTCTTCTCGGCGCTGACCGCGATTTGGCTCGCCACGCGGCTTCCGGAAACGCTTGCACCGGAAAACCGGCGTCCGTTCCAATTTCAACCGCTCAAACACGCGCTCATCGAAGTGCTGAGCCACCCTATCGTGCGGATTTCCGTTTTGGTGCAATGTGTTGGCATGGGGATGCTGTTTTCGGTGCTGTCCAGCACCCAGCAGATCTTTGATATCACTTTTGGCCGCGCAGATAGCTTTCCCTACTGGTTCGGCGGAATCGCGGTGGCCGCGGCAAGCTCCGGCTTTCTGAACGCGGCCTTGGTCACGCGCCTTGGCATGCGGTTCATGGTGACCACCATGTTCATGGCGCAGGTGGTGATCTCTGCTGTGATGGTCGGCGTGATCCTTCTTTACGGTGTCGGCCAGATCGGCGCATCGCTCTATTTTGCGGTGTTTATTTTCTGGCAATTCTCGCTGTTTTTTCAGGCAGGTATGACCATCGGCAATCTCAACGCCATCGCGCAAGAACCGATGGGCCACATCGCCGGAACCGCCGCCAGCGTCATCGCCGCCGTCTCGACCGTGGTGGCAGCCCTGCTTGCGATCCCGGTTGGGCTTTTGTTCAACGGCACACCGTTGCCATTGGCTGTGGCCATCCTGATCGAGGCATTGGCAGCCATTGCGTTAATGCGCATGATGGCCAAACGGGATGTCGGGGCACCCACACCCGCCGCATAATTCGACCCAAAGGGACCAAAGCATGTCGAAGATCAAAGTTGATAATCCGATTGTCGAAATGGACGGCGATGAAATGACCCGGATCATCTGGGATTTCATCAAGAAAAAGCTGATCCTGCCCTATCTGGATATCGAACTGCTCTACTACGATCTGGGGATCGAAGAACGCGACCGCACCAATGACCAGATCACCATTGATGCAGCCGAAAAGACCAAAGAGGTCGGCGTCGCCGTCAAATGCGCCACCATCACACCGGATGAAGCGCGGGTCGAAGAGTTTGGCCTCAAGGAAATGTGGCGCAGCCCCAACGGCACGATCCGCAATATCCTGGGTGGTGTGATTTTTCGGCAGCCGATCATCTGCCGCAACGTGCCGCGTCTTGTGCCGGGATGGACGCAGCCCATCGTGGTGGGCCGTCACGCCTTCGGCGACCAGTACAAGGCGACCGATTTCAAGTTTCCGGGTGCCGGCAAACTGACCATGAAGTTCGAAGGTGAAGACGGCACGGTGATCGAACGCGAGGTGTTCGACGCACCAGACGCGGGCGTCTTCATGTCGATGTATAACCTTGACGCCTCGATCCGCGATTTTGCGCGTGCGTCGTTCAATTACGGTCTCAACATCGGCTGGCCGGTGTACTTGTCCACAAAAAATACCATTCTGAAACAATATGATGGCCGGTTTCTTGAAATCTTTCAGGAAATCTTCGACGCCGAATTCAAGGATCAGTTCGACGCCAAGGGCATCGAATACCAACACCGCCTGATCGACGACATGGTCGCCTGTGCGATGAAATGGAACGGCGGGTTCGTCTGGGCGTGCAAGAACTATGATGGCGACGTGCAATCCGACACTGTGGCGCAGGGTTTCGGGTCTTTGGGCATGATGTCGTCCCAACTGATGACCCCCGATGGCAAGATCGTCGAATCCGAAGCCGCCCACGGCACCGTGACGCGCCATTACCGTCAGCATCAGGCCGGTGAACAGACCTCCACCAACTCCATCGCATCCATCTACGCGTGGACCGGGGCGTTGAAACACCGGGCCAAGCTGGACGAAAACATCAGCCTGCGCGCCTTTGCCGAAACGCTGGAACGGGTGATCGTTGAAACGGTGGAAGCCGGGTTCATGACCAAGGATCTCGCGCTGTTGGTTGGTCCCGAACAAAGCTGGCTGACCACCATGGGCTTCCTTGAAAAGCTGGATGAGCGTCTGAATGCGGCGCTGACGGGGTAACCCATGCTGCGCAACCTGCTGATCTGCCTTGTCTGTCTTTGCGCCCTGCCCGTTTTGGCGCAGACCTATCCCGACTACACCCGCACCACGATCACCGATCTGGCGGATCTGTTGTCAGACGCCGAGGAAGACGCGCTGCATGCGCGTCTGACAGGCGTCCGGCAGGACACGGGCATCGAATTCGCGGTGCTCACCCTACCCTCGCAACAGCCCTATGCGCCAGAAACCAGCATGGAGGCCTTCGCCACCGGGCTGTTCAATCACTGGGGCATCGGCGATGCGAGCCGCAACGACGGTATTCTTGTCCTGATCCTGAAAGAGGATCGCGCCATGCGGATCGAGCTGGGTGCGGGCTATGGCCGCGACTGGGATCGCGTTGCGGCCGAGGTGATCAACCGATCGTTCCTGCCCGCATTCAGCAATGATAACTATTCGCAGGGGATCACAACCGGTGTGGAGGATGTCCTCACCTCCATCGCGCTTCCGTTTTCATCCGGCGCTGACGCGCCGTCGGCGGGCATTCCCACCGACATCATCTTCGTCGTCATCGCGTTATTGGGCGCAGGCCTGATCGTCGGACGCCGGTGGTTTGGCGACGTGCTGACCAAACTGCGCCGCTGCCCGAACTGTGGCCGACGCACCCTCAGCCGCAAACGCAACGTACTCACCAAAGCCACGCGCGCGGTCAAAGGTCAGGGCGAGGCGCTGACCCGGTGCAGCGCCTGCAGTTTCCGCAAGCGCGACCTTTACACCATTTCTCCAACGCGCTCCTCCTCTGGCGGAAGCTTTGGTGGGGGGCGCTCTGGTGGCGCTGGCGCATCCGGTCGATGGTAGCGGCCTGACCGGCACGCCGGTCCGTTCAACAGGTCCAACCTGCCGAAAAACGACATCATGTCGTGATTGGCGCAGAAACCACGCCCGACCCGCCGCAGCCTTCCTCTACGGACAGGAGGAGCCCATGCGCCCAGAACGGCCCGCGCTGAACCTGATCTTGCGCACCATCGGCGCAAGACGGGGCCGCGCTGCAAGAGGACGACCCTCAGAGTGACGCCGCAGTCACCCTGAACCGCCCCTTGTTTGAAAGACCTGACCATGACCGAACTGTCCCCCCGCCGCGCCGGAGGCCGGGCTGCCCGCCGCGAAGCGCGTGCAAACCCTCTCGCCGACAGCCTGCGCCCGATCCGCCCGGGCATGTCCGGCGGTCGCTACCGGCCGCTTGCAGACCCGGACCTTGACCGCATCCATGCCGCCGCCCTGACCGCGCTGGAAGAGATCGGGCTGAGCGATGCGCCCGCTTCGGGGATCGACATCCTGACCAAGGCAGGCGCCACGCTGGGCGATGACGGGCGCATCCGTTTTCCACGCGCCCTGGTCGAAGACATGCTGGCGCTGGCGAACCGGTCGGTTACGCTGTGCGGACGTGATGCGGCGCATGATCTCGATCTGTCCGGCACCCGTGTTCACTATGGCACCGCCGGGGCGGCTGTACATCTGGTCGATGTAAGGACCGGGTCCTATCGCGACAGCACTCTGCAGGATCTGCACGATGCCGCCCGCATCGCCGATCAGCTGGACAATATCCATTTCCTGCAACGCCCCATGGTGGCCCGCGATGTCACCGACAATCTGGAAATGGACCTCAATACAATCTATGCTTGCTGTTCGGGCACCACCAAACATGTGGGCACGTCTTTTACCGAACCCGGCTTTGTCCCCCATGCGCTTGAGATGTTGCACATGATGGCAGGCGGCGAAGACGCGTGGCGCGCGCGGCCGTTTGTGTCCAACAGCAACTGTTTTGTTGTGCCGCCGATGAAATTCGCCACCGAATCCTGCGAAGTGATGGAAGCCTGCATTCGCGGCGGCATGCCCGTTCTGCTGCTCAGCGCAGGTCAGGCCGGGGCGACCGCGCCCGCCTCCATCGCCGGGGCCATTGTGCAGGCGACGGCGGAATGTCTGGCCGGACTTGTCTATGTCAACGCAATCGCGCCGGGTCACCCCGCGATCTTTGGCACCTGGCCCTTCGTCTCGGATTTGCGCACCGGCGCGATGTCCGGCGGGTCGGGCGAACAAGCGCTTTTGACCGCCGGATGCGCACAGATGCACCAGTATTACGGGCTGTGCGGCGGTGCCGCCGCTGGCATTGCCGATACCAAGTTGCCCGATATGCAAGCGGGATGGGAACAGATGTGTTCCAATGTCATGGCGGGTCTGTCCGGGTTGAACATGGTGTACGAAGCGGCAGGCATGCATGCCTCCCTGCTTGGGTTTTGTCACGAAAGCCTGATCCTCGGCGATGACCTGATTGGACAGGCGATGCGCTGCGTGCGCGGGATCGAGGTGCGCGAAGATGACCTGAGCCTGGACGTCATGCGCGCCACCTGCCTTGGGGGTCCCGGTCACTATCTGGGCAGCGATGACACGCTCAACCGCATGCAACGGGATTATGTCTACCCGTCCCTGGGCAATCGCGCATCACCCAAGGAATGGGTCGAACAGGGACAGCCGGTGCTGGTCGAAGGCGCAACTGCCCGCAAAGAGGCAATCCTCGCCCACCCGTCCCGTGCCCGGTTTGACGCCGAGACCGACAGAAACCTCCGGGCCCGCTTCAATATTCACCTGACCTGACACCGGTCTGCCTGTCTCTGTTTTGAAAATACCTCGGGGGTTTGGGGGGCTGGCCCCCCATGCGCCCTTGGGGCATGGTCTGCCCAGATCATAAGGACCGCCCCATGCCCTATCTTATTCTGATGCTTGCCGTTCTGGCCGAAACCATCGGCACAACGGCCCTGCAAGCCAGTCAGCAATTCACCAAACCCGCACCCTCGATTATCGTCGTCATTTCCTACGGTGTGGCGTTCTACCTTCTGGCCATCGCATTAAAGACGTTCCCGGTCGGGGTGGCCTATGCGATGTGGTCCGGGTTCGGGATCATCTTCATCTCGATCATCGGCTTCGTGGTGTTCGGTCAAAAGCTTGATCTCGCCGCCATTGCGGGGCTGGCGATGATCATCGGCGGGATCCTGGTCATCAACCTCCTGTCGAACACCGCGACGCATTGAACCGATAATATCTGTGCGCCACTAACAGGGCGCACAGAGCATGCCATGCCAATCGCTTAGAACCGGAAGTTTCCGCGCAGCGACAGGGTGTTGGCGTCCACATCAAGACCGGTATCGTCGAAATCATCGAACCGGTGGGCCAGGAATTCACCACCAACGGTAAACTGCTCGGTCACCTTGTATTCCATCCCCAAACCGCCGACGAGGCCGGTATCATCGCCGATGCTGGTGCCCAGCTGGGCTGCACCCACCGTGCCATAGACCAGCGCCCGGCCCAGATCATAACCGCCGCGCAGCTTGACGCGCAGCACGTCGTCAACGTCGATGTCTCCCAGCGAAATGTCACTCCCGGTCTGGTAATCCAGTTCGCCGCCCACGACGAATTGCCCGAAATCGTAATCGTACCCGCCATGCAGGCCGTAGACCATTTCACTATCGTCCAGATCATCGGCATCGGCCGACAGGTTCCCAAGGCTCAAACCCCCGTAAGCGCCCGTCCAGTCGCCCCCCATCGGGGCCGGCGTCACCGCGATCGGATCTGCGATCACCGGTTCCACCGCCGGCGCGCCTGCGCTGCCGGCAAAAGCTGCGGTCGAGGCAAGCCAGAGGCCCGCCGTGCCAAGCAAGATGCGTTTCATGAGATGTCCTTTCTCTCAGTTGGTCCGCGCAGACAAAACAGGACTGCCCTGCCCGTCATCTGACGCGGTGCACAGCGCAGACATGGCGCGCGGCGGATTGATTTGTGAGACCCTTTGCCAAAGCATCGCAAATCCGGCCAAACCCCGCCCAATCGCGCCTTCGCGATCAGTGCAAACCCGCCGGTGTCCGGTCACACTCTGGTGAGGCCCGGCATGTGGGGTTGTGGCCGGACTGCGGCACACCCACATGGCACGGCTTTTTTGCTGGTGTTCTGGGAACGGGGCTTGTAACCCCCGCGCAACTTCTTCCTGTACGAGATACCCCAATGGACCTTCGCAATATTGCGATCATCGCACACGTTGACCACGGCAAGACAACGCTGGTGGACGAACTGCTCAAGCAATCCGGTGCATTCCGCGCCAATCAGGCTGTGGCCGAACGCGCCATGGACAGCAACGACCTTGAACGCGAACGCGGGATCACGATCTTTGCCAAGCCCACAAGCGTGGAATGGAAAAACACCCGCATCAACATCGTCGACACTCCCGGCCACGCCGATTTCGGCGGTGAGGTCGAACGCATCCTGTCGATGGTGGACGGCGTCGTGCTGCTTGTCGATGCTGCCGAAGGCCCGATGCCGCAGACAAAGTTCGTCACCTCCAAGGCGCTGGCACTTGGCCTGCGCCCCATCGTGGTTCTGAACAAGGTCGACAAGCCCGACGCCGAACCCGACCGCGCGCTGGACGAGTGTTTTGACCTGTTTGCCACCTTGGACGCCAACGAAGATCAGCTCGACTTCCCGCATCTCTACGCCTCTGGCCGATCCGGCTGGGCCGATGCAGAGCTTGACGGCCCGCGCAAGGACCTTGATGCGCTGTTCAACCTGATCGTGAACCACGTTCCTGCCCCCAAGCAGATCGCGCATCAGAACGAAGATTTCAAAATGCTTGCAACGACATTGGGCGCCGACCCGTTTGTCGGCCGCATCCTGACCGGCCGCGTCGAAGCAGGCCGTCTCAAGGTGGGGGCCACCGTGCAGGCGCTCAGCCGCGTGGGCCAGAAGATCGAACAGTTCCGCGTCACCAAGATCCAGGCGTTCCGTGGTCTGGCACAGCAGGACATCGAAGAAGCGCTCGCGGGCGACATCGTCAGCATCGCGGGCATGTCGAAAGCCACCGTGGCCGATACGATCTGCGCGCTGGCGGTGGATGAGCCGCTTGAGGCGCAACCGATTGATCCGCCCACCATCACGGTGACCTTCGGCATCAACGACAGCCCGCTGGCAGGCCGTGACGGCAAGAAGGTGCAGTCCCGCGTCATCCGGGACCGCCTCATGAAAGAGGCCGAAACCAACGTCGCCATCAAGATCGCCGACACACCCGGTGGCGAAGCGTTCGAGGTGTCGGGCCGCGGCGAACTTCAGATGGGTGTCTTGATCGAAAACATGCGCCGCGAAGGGTTCGAATTGTCCATTTCGCGCCCGCAGGTGATCATGAAAGAAATCGACGGCCAGATGATGGAACCCGTCGAAGAAGCCACCATCGACGTGGACGACGAATACTCGGGTGCCGTGATCGAAAAACTGACCGGCGCACGCAAAGGCGAACTGGCCGAAATGCGCCCCGCCGGTGCGGGCAAAACCCGCATCATTGCGCATGTCCCGTCGCGTGGCCTTATTGGCTATCATGGTGAATTCCTGACCGACACGCGCGGCACAGGCGTTCTGAACCGCGTCTTCCACGGCTGGACCCCTCACAAGGGGTCGATTCCGGGCCGTCGGGCCGGTGTGCTGATCTCGATGGAAAACGGCGAAGCTGTCGCCTACGCGCTGTGGAACCTTGAAGATCGCGGCAAGATGATGATCGGTGCGCAAACGCCCGTCTACCAAGGCATGATCATCGGCGAACACAGCCGTGAAAACGACCTTGAGGTGAACCCGCTCAAGGGCAAGAAGCTGACCAACGTGCGGGCCTCCGGCACGGACGAAGCGGTGCGGTTGACAACGCCGGTGATCCTGTCGCTGGAAGAAGCCATCGCCTATATCAACGATGACGAACTGGTGGAGGTCACGCCGAACGCTATTCGTCTGCGCAAGCGCTACCTTGATCCGCATGAACGCAAGCGGATGTCCAAGTCCAGTTAATGCGTTCGCCACAAACCGCGTTATGAGCCTTTGACGATCACAGCATCGCCAAGGGCGACATGACCGGGCGCGATCACTTCGGCACACCACCCACCATGCCCCCGCATCGCGTTGTATCCACCGTGGCCCAATGCCGTTTCCATGCGCGAACACGGTGCGCAAACGGTTGTCATGCGCACAAGCGATGACCCAACGCTCAGCACGGATCCGCGCAATGCGTTAAGGTTCAAACCAGACACGACTATGTTTCTGCGAAAGACCTCTGGAGGAACGGTCTCTCGTCCGATCAATGCCGCGATAACCGGAAGATGCTCTGCTTGAATGAGTGTTACCGCGCGTTTTCCGGGACGTGCGTGATCGCCCTTCAGGCCATCGACCGCCAATCCCGCTTCTGTTACGGGCAACATGTCCGCATGGCGCGCAGACCGCACGCCAAGCCACGCGACGCACCCATCTTGCCAATGGCGCGCCAAAAGGTCTTTGAGTTCAATCACTCAGAGGTTTCGACGATCAACAGTTCTCTTTCGGAAGCATCCCGCGCGTGGTTCAGCGCTTGCTGGTAGTCGGGGCTGTTGTAACAGGCCTCGGCGTCTTCGACCGATGGAAACTTTGCCACCACGTTGCGGGGGCGTTCCTGCCCTTCAAGCTGCACATAGCGTCCGCCCCGGGCAATGAACACACCGCCATGTTTGGCAATCGCAGGCCCGGCCAATTCCGCGTATTTCGCATAGGCCTCGGGGTCCGTCACAGTCACATGAGCAATCCACAGCGCAGGCATGATTATCCTCCCAAAACGGCTTCGGCGGCCTTGATGGCGGCTTCGGCGTTCTCTGACGACGCGCCGCCACCCTGGGCCATATCCGGACGGCCACCGCCCCCCTTGCCGCCCAATTCTGGCACGGCGGCTTTGACAAGATCAACCGCTGAAACGGTGCCTGTCAGATCAGAAGTGACCCCTGCAGCCACGGCGGCTTTGCCGCCGGTATCAGCAATAAGCAACACAGCGCCAGACCCAAGCCGTTGTTTATGCTCGTCAATCAAAGGCGGAAGGTCTTTTCCTGACACCCCGCTCAGGACCTGCGACATGAACTTGATGCCATTGATCTCACGCGCTTCGAACCCGCCACCCTGACCGGCCCCGCCGGCCATGGCAAGTTCGCGGCGTAACTGCGCGACCTCGTTGCTCAACGCCTTGCGCTCGTCCAGCAGCGCCCGCACCCGTGCCGGAACGTCTGCGGCCTGCGCTTTCAGTTCCAGCGCGGTTTCGGCCAGCCGGTGATCCTGTTGCGACAGGTAAGCAAACGCTTCGGCCCCGGTCAGCGCCTCGATCCGGCGCACACCGGCGCTCGACGCGCTGTCGCCCAGGGTGACCATCATGCCGATGTCGCCGGTCCGGGACACATGCGTGCCGCCGCACAATTCCAGCGAATAGGTGTTGCCATTGGTGCCTTTGCCAGACCCGGACTGCGTTCCCATCGACACGACGCGCACTTCATCGCCGTATTTTTCGCCAAACAGCGCCTGCGCCCCAAGCGCGCGCGCATCATCCGGCGTCATGATCCGCGTCTCGACCGGCGCGTTCTGACGGATATAGGCGTTCACTTCGGCTTCCACCGCGCGCAATTCATCCAGCGTCAGGGCTTTGCCATGGCTGAAATCAAACCGCAGCCGATCCGGCGCATTCAGCGACCCGCGCTGCGCGACGTGATCCCCCAACGCGCGCCGCAATGCTTCGTGCAACAGGTGTGTGGCCGAATGGTTCGCCCGAATGGCAGATCGCCGACGGTGATCCACCTCAAGCTGGACCGCTTCGTTCTTGGAATAGGTCCCCGATTTGACCGTCACGTGATGCGCAATCACCTTGCCGCCCGCCATGCGCTGGGTGTCCGTGACTTCGGCGATGTCATCTTCGTTCTCCAGCCGCCGCAACCAGCCGGTATCGCCAACCTGGCCACCGGATTCGCCATAAAACGGCGTCTGGTTCAGAACGACCCATCCCGATTGCCCGTCTTTCAGCGCATCAACGGCTGCACCGTCCTGAACAAGCGCCAGCATCTGACCCTCGGCGCTTTCGGTGTCATAGCCCAGGAAATCCGTCGCGCCATGCGCTTCTGCCAGATCGAACCAGACAGCGGCATCCGCGGCCTCGCCAGAACCGGACCAAGCGGCGCGCGCCTTGGCCTTCTGTTCCGCCATCGCGGCATCAAACCCGTCGGTATCCACGGTGCGGCCCTTTTCGCGCAACGCGTCCTGCGTCAGGTCAAGCGGGAACCCAAAGGTGTCATACAGCTTGAACGCCGCAGCCCCTGGCAACGGCGCATCCGCCGCCAAACCCGCCAGTTCGTCATCCAGCAGCTTCAACCCGCGATCCAGCGTTTGTTTGAAGCGCGTCTCCTCAAGCCGAAGAGTCTCTTCGATCATCGGCTGCGCCTGTCCCAACTCGGGATAGGCGGCCCCCATCTGGCGCACCAGCGCAGGCACCAGCCGGTGCATCATTGGGTCTTTGGCCCCCAACAGATGAGCATGTCGCATCGCGCGCCGCATGATCCGGCGCAGCACGTACCCCCGCCCGTCATTCGACGGCATCACCCCATCGGCGATCAGGAACGACGTCGATCTCAGATGATCGGCAATTACACGATGATGCGTCTTGCCCGGTCCGTCCGGATCAGAGGAACTGATATCCGCAGAGGCTTCGATCAGCGCCCGCATGGTGTCGGTGTCGTAATTGTCGTGGCTGCCCTGCAGCAACGCGCCGATCCGCTCCAGCCCCATGCCGGTGTCGATCGACTGCATGTCGAGCGCCTTCATCGAGCCATCTTCGAACTGTTCGTTCTGCATGAAAACGATGTTCCAGATCTCGATAAACCGGTCACCGTCTTCCTCGGGGCTTCCCGGAGGGCCACCCCAGATATGATCGCCGTGATCGTAGAAAATCTCGGTACAGGGTCCGCACGGGCCGGTTGGCCCCATTTGCCAGAAATTGTCCGATGTCGCGATGCGGATGATCCGATCCTCGGGCACGCCGACCTTTTTCCAGATCTCGAACGCCTCATCATCGGTGTGGTAAATCGTGACATAAAGCCGGTCCGCCGGGATCTCGAAATGCCGCGTGATCAGCTCCCAGGCAAAGGCGATGGCCTCGTCCTTGAAATAATCCCCAAAGCTGAAATTGCCCAGCATTTCAAAAAACGTGTGATGGCGGGCGGTGTAGCCCACATTGTCCAGATCGTTGTGTTTTCCCCCGGCACGGACACATTTCTGCGACGTGGTTGCGCGCGTATACTCCCGCCGTTCGACGCCTGTGAACAGGTTCTTGAACTGAACCATACCCGAATTGGCAAACATCAAGGTCGGGTCATTGCGCGGCACAAGCGGGCTTGATGCGACAACTTCGTGCCCCTGCTTTTCAAAGTAGTTCAGGAAAGTGGAACGGATATCATTCAGCGTGGGCATATTGGACCTGACTTAGCGGGCATTGCGGTTCGCCGTGAAATAGCCCTTGGTCGCAGGGCTGTCCACCGCAGAGACCGGTCCAATATGCAAACAGGGCGGCCCGATGTGCCGCCCTGCCCGATTGCTGTCATTTCTGTGCCAAACCCACCGCCGCAAAGGCGCGCGGTTCAGCGTGCCGGATCAGGATTCGACGATGTCATCATCCTCGGGCGAATTCCGATCCATGTCGAACTCCAGACCATGGGCCGCGCGGATCTTGTCTTCGATCTCAAGCGCGGTTCTGGTGTTTTCGCGCAGGAACGTCTTGGCATTCTCGCGGCCCTGGCCAATGCGTTCATCGCCATAGGAATACCACGCGCCCGATTTTTCCACGACGCCCGCCTTGACGCCCAGGTCAATCAATTCGCCCATTTTCGAGATGCCTTTGCCATACATGATGTCAAACTCGACCTGTTTGAAAGGCGGGGCCACCTTATTCTTGACCACTTTGACACGTGTGGCGTTGCCGACCACCTCGTCGCGATCTTTGATCGCGCCAATACGGCGGATGTCCAAACGCACCGAGCTGTAGAATTTGAGCGCATTGCCGCCGGTGGTGGTTTCCGGGCTGCCAAACATCACACCGATCTTCATGCGAATCTGGTTGATAAAGATCACCATGCAGTTCGACCGTGCAATCGATCCCGTCAGTTTGCGCATCGCCTGGCTCATCAGGCGGGCTTGTACGCCAACGCTGCTGTCGCCCATGTCGCCTTCAAGTTCCGATTTCGGGGTCAAGGCCGCAACCGAATCCACAACGACAAGGTTGACCGCGCCGGACCGCACCAATGTATCGGTGATTTCCAGCGCCTGTTCCCCGGTGTCTGGCTGCGAGATCAGCAACTCTTCCAGATCAACGCCCAGTTTCTTGGCATATTGCGGGTCAAGCGCGTGTTCCGCGTCCACAAAGGCGCAGACGCCGCCGTTTTTCTGTTCTTCGGCCACGCAATGCAGCGTCAGCGTTGTCTTGCCCGAGCTTTCCGGCCCGTAGATCTCAATGATCCGGCCCTTGGGAAGCCCGCCAATGCCAAGCGCAATGTCCAGGCCCAGCGACCCGGTCGATGTTGCCTCGATATCCCGCAGGGCGTTGTCACCGCCCAATTTCATGATCGAACCCTTTCCGAACTGCCGTTCGATCTGGGCCAAGGCCGAATCGAGAGCCTTTTGCTTGTTCGCGTCGCGCTTGCTGTCCATTGTCAGAAGATCTGCCGTTGCCATTGCTTTTGATCCTTATTCCACACCCGCTGCCGGGCGGCAATTGCTGCTTTTGTTCGCCTCTTGTTCTCATTGGTTATGAGATCAAAAGTAGAACATTTCAATCTTTAATTTCACGCCCACTGTTGCGCGTTCTGGTTAAGGAGTGGTTTATGGCGGCACGGATTGAGGGAGGCAGACCGCGATGCTGGTATTTTGGAAGGAACGTTTGGTGCTGCTGTCGGTGCCCAAGACCGGAACCCATGCCTATGCGCAGGCCTTAGGCGAAAGGGCGTCCATGGTGATCTCGGATCCGCCCGAGCTCAAACACGCGCCGCTGTATCGCTATAACCGGTTCTTTCGTCCGATGTTTGATAAGATGGGTGGTGATGATCTTGAACTTGTGGCGGTGATCCGAGAACCGATGGACTGGTTCGGCAGCTGGTATCGGTATCGCCAGCGACCGGCTTTGGATAGTCGACCCGCCTCCACAAAACATGTCAGCTTTGATGCGTTCTTGCAGGGGTGTTGCGAAGACACACCGCCAGCCTATGCAAATGTTGGAAGCCAGGCGAAATTCGTCGAAGCCCGCCCCAATGGCACATCCGTGCAGCATCTTTTCCGGTACGAAAACCAGTCCGGTTTAAGGGCGTTTCTGACCTCACGGCTTGGCTCTCTGCCCGATATCCCGCGCGTGAACGTGTCGCCGCAAGCGGATTTGACCGCGTCGGCGAACACGATGGTGAAACTGCGGGCGGTCAGGCAAGACGACTTCGCCCTTTGGGCATCCTTGCCGGACAGATGACTTGTGCAGTTACTGGGGTGCGCCGGAGGCATATGTTTCAGTCGGTGACAACATCTGTTGGTTCACCACCGATGTCAGTTCTGTCAGTGAAAATGGTTTCGCGATAAAGGCCGAGGCTTCAATGCGCGACCCCTGGGATTTGAACACGTCTTCCGCATAGCCGGACATGAAGACCACCGGAACATCCGGTCGGTCGGCGCGCGCTTTGCGGACCCAGCTTGGGCCATCCAGCCCGGGCATCACCACGTCGGTGACAAACACATCGACCTTGAGGGTTTGGTCCTTCAGAAGATCCAACGCAGTTTCGGCGCAATCGGCCTCGATCACTTTGAACCCGCGATGTTCCAGCGCACGCGAGGCAAACGCGCGCACCGGCGCTTCGTCTTCCACAAGCAAAACCACACCGCCATCAAAGCTCATCGGCACGTCTTCCGCACGCTCCTGAACTTCAGGCACGTCCGCGTCTGGGTCATCGCAGACCGGGAACATCAAGGTAAAGGTGCTGCCTTTGCCCGGAACACTGTCCACAAAGATGAACCCGCCGGTTTGTTTGACGATGCCATACACCGTTGACAGTCCCAGCCCGGTTCCCTCTCCGGTCCGCTTTGTCGTGTAGAACGGCTCGAACACTTTCTCCAGCTTGTCTTGCGGTATGCCGCTGCCTTCGTCCTTAACCCGCACCACGACGTAGGCCCCGGCCGGAACCTTGGCGCGGCCGTTTTGCAGGTCATCCTCCAGCACCTGTTCATCGGTTTCGATCAGGATCGTGCCACCGTCCGCCATCGCGTCGCGTGCATTGACCACGAGGTTCATGATCACCTGCTCAAGCTGACGCTTATCCGCGCGGATTGCTGGCAAAACCGGGTTCTGCCGCAGCTGCAAAGCGACCTTCTCACCAACCAGTCGGTTCAGAAGATGGGTCAAATCCGACAACGTATCCCTGAGATCAAGCTGTTCGGGGCGCAAAGTCTGCTTTCGGGAAAACGCCAGCAATTGCCCCACCAAGGCCGCCGCGCGATTGGCATTCTGGTGGATTTGAATCAAATCGGCGTAATCCGGATCCCCCTGATCATGGCGCAGCAATAACAGGTCACAATGGCCGGATATCGCCGTTAGCAAATTGTTGAAATCATGCGCGACGCCGCCTGCAAGTTGCCCTATGGCCTGCATCTTTTGCCCCTGCACGAACTGCGCCTCAAGGCTTTTGAGTTCGGTGGCGTCATTCAACACGGCAATCAAAAGGCTTTCTCCGCCTTCCACGATGCGCGTCAGGGTGACTTGCACGAACACCTCGCGATCTGCCCGTGTGAGCCGCAGGAATTCTGATCGCCGAAGGCCCTTCCCCGTTGCCGCGTCAGCCAGCCAATCCGGGATTGACCGTCCCAATCCCTCCATCACATCCGAGAGGGTCTGCGATCCCACATCCGCAATGTTCAGCAAGGCACGCGCAGACTTGTTCGCGCGGTCGATTACGCCATCGGGTCGCAACTTCAACAGTGGCACGGGAAGGTCTTCGAACCCCGCATCCCTTGAGCCGGGATCCGTAGGGTGTTCCACCGGGACAAACACCACTTCTTCGCGTCCCAATCCGGCATCATGCCGATTGACTATATAGTCAGATGCGTTTCCGGCCGACCCAACCATATGCGTGCGCCCGGAGATGACCGGCGTATCCGCCACGATGTCGCTTAGCGTCCGCACCCGTCCGCCAGCCAGCGCGCGCGCGGCTTCGTTCATCCACAGAACAGTTCCGCTGCGTCCAATGGTCAATGTGGGATAGTCGACCGATTGTTTGGCGCTCGGGTTGCGATCTTCAAAAAGTTCAAGCCGCCATAGCAGCGCGTCACGTCCGACCTGATGTGCACAGATTCGCATATGTTTGTCGGGCAAAACCACGGTTTCCGAGGCGATTCCCTCGTCCACAGCGGCGCATTGCACGCGGTGAATCAGGCCTGAGGCATCGGCAACATGCGCGCCGATAAGCGTGCGCAGCAACTGCCCCTTGGACGCTTTCAACGTCTTTCCGGCCGCCCGGTTGCGGCGCAGGACGCGCCCGTCCAGATCGGTCAGAAGACAGGCGGCAACATCGTGTTCAACAAGCAAAGCCAGCTTCGCAAACGCTTGTTTTTGTTGTCGCTCACGCCACTTGGAGACCAGCCAGATCCCCAGGAACGCAAGTGAGAAAGCGAAACCGGCCGCAAAGAATCCGGCTTGCACCGTCGCATGTGGCGCAACCACGCCAAGCACAAAGCACAGGCTGGCAAAGATCGCGCACAGGCCAGTTGCGGACCCCAGTTGTCGGGTTACCGGAGCGGATCGGTCGAAATACGTCATTATGACAGTCCTCGGAAGACCATTCCCGCCATCTGACCTCAAGATGATTAAGCGACACTTAAGTCGAACACATCTTTAAGTTGTATTTCGTCTTCAGGAACGCGTCAAGAGCGCCAAAAAGAACCCGTCGCCCCCCTGATCAAGATCGAAACGCTGTTGCAACGTGCATGTCCAACCCGGTGCCCGCTCAAGAAAGGCATCAATTTGATCTTCATTTTCGCTCGGCAGGACCGAACAGGTCGCATAGGCCAGCACACCCTTGGGGCCGACAAGGGTCTGGACGGTGTCGAGAATACTCGCCTGAGTGGCGATCACCGATGTCAGCATCTCGGGCGTCAACCGCCACTTGGCCTCGGGCGCGCGCCGCCACGAACCGCTGCCGGAACATGGCACATCCGCCAGCACCAGATCGTATACCCCTTTCGGCTGAGCTGTCAGAACAACATCCGCGCCCGCACGCGCCGCACGGGTCGGAATATCCGTCATGCGGCTCGGATCATGGTCATGCGCGTCGACCGGACCGTGCAATCGTGCCGCCATCGCAAGGGTTTTGCCACCGCCACCTGCACAATAGTCCAGAATGCGCATGCCTTTGGTTAACGGTAATGCGTCAACAACCGCCTGGCTGGCCACATCCTGCAGTTCCACCTGCCCGGTCAGATAGGCGGTGCTTTGTGACACCCGACGCGGGTTCTCCAGAACTTCCAGCGCGGTGTTTGACAGCGGGTGAGGGCGTGTGGGGATTGATGCATCCGCCAATGCCGCCTGCGCCGTGGCCACATCCGACTTCAACATATTGACCCGCAGGAACACCGATGCCCGATGCCGCAGCGCTTCAGCATGCGCTTTAGCTTTATCGCCCAAAGAGCTGACAAACATGTCATAAAGCCAATCGGGAAGATCACCTGCCTCGGCCCCCTTCGGCGCACACCCAGCGGCACGTTCCTCGGCGGTCAAGGGCGGCATCGCGTAGCCATCACCGGTAAAGACAAGCTCGGGATCGACCCCGATCTGCCGCAACCGACCCAGAACAAGCTGACGCCCCGTGTCGCCGCCGCCAAGCGCCGCAGTACTGCGCCAGCAACGCAGGATATCAAAGACATGATCGCGGATCGCCGCGCGGTCCTTGGATCCGGCAAAGCGCGATTTACGCGCCCAGGTGGTCAGCGCTTTCTCGGCCGGGTCACCCGCCGTGATCTGATCCATGATCTGCGCGGCTGCGGCCCATCGGGCGGCGGGCGTCATGTGTGCAGGTCCAGAAGATCAGGCAAGGCGGTAATTCGGCGATTCCCGGGTGATCTGCACGTCATGCACATGGCTTTCCTTTAACCCCGCCCCGGTGATTTTCACGAATTTGCACTGGCTGCGCATCTGCTCGACCGTGGCACAGCCGGTATAGCCCATGGCGGCGCGCAGACCGCCGACCAACTGATGGATCACCGCGCCCGCGGACCCTTTATACGGCACCTGGCCTTCGATCCCTTCGGGTACCAGCTTGTCATTGGCCGCGTCCTTCTGGAAATACCGATCCGCCGATCCGCGCGCCATCGCCCCGATGGACCCCATACCGCGATAGGCTTTGAAACTGCGGCCCTGGTACAGGATCACCTCGCCGGGGCTTTCATCGGTGCCGGCAATCATACTGCCCACCATCGCGCAAGAGGCCCCTGCCGCGATGGCCTTGGCAAAATCGCCCGAGAACTTGATGCCGCCATCGGCGATCACGGGCGTCTCGCCCGCAGCTTGCGCACAATCCATGATGGCGGTCAGTTGCGGCACACCCACACCGGCCACCATCCGCGTTGTACAGATTGAACCCGGCCCGATACCCACCTTGACTGCATCCGCTCCTGCGTCAATCAGGGCACGTGTGGCCTCGGCTGTGGCCACGTTGCCCGCGATCACCTGAACTTCATTCGACAGCGTTTTGGCCCGCGTCACCGCCTCGATCACCCCGGCGCTGTGGCCATGCGCGGTGTCGATCACCACGATATCCACCCCGGCATCCACCAACGCCTGCGTGCGTTCGAACCCGGCTTCGCCCACCGATGTGGCGGCCGCGACACGCAGGCGGCCCAGATCATCCTTGCACGCGGTCGGATTCAAAACCGCCTGTTGGGTGTCCTTCAAGGTCAGAAGACCCGTCAGCTTGTTGTCGGCATCGACCACAAGCAGCTTTTCAATCCGGCGCGCGCGCATCAGGCTGATCGCCTCTTCCCGGTCCGCAGGTTCGCGCAGGATCGCCAGGTTGTCAGAGGTCATCATCAGGCTGACAGGCGTGTCATCCGACGTGGCAAACCGCATATCGCGGTTGGTGACAATGCCCATCACGCGGCCCTTGTCATCGACCACCGGGAACCCGGTAAAATTATAACGCTCAATCAAGGCCTTGGCGTCGGCCAGCGTCTGATCCACCCGCAGCGTCACGGGGCTGTAGACGATGCCGGATTCGAACCGCTTTACCCGCCGCACTTCGCGGGCCTGATCCTCGACGGACAGGTTCTTGTGAATGACCCCCATGCCGCCCGCCTGGGCCATGGTGATGGCCATCCGGCCTTCGGTCACCGTGTCCATGGCCGAACTCAACAAGGGAATGTTCAACGCGATGGTTTTGGTCACCCGCGTGCGGGTATCCGCTGTGGCCGGCAGCACTTCGGACGCGCCAGGCACCAGCAATACATCATCAAAGGTGAGAGCCTCTCGAATCTCCATCGGAATCCCTTTCCACGGACAGCATCGTTAGGCACGTCCCTATTGCACGGGTTCCGTTTGGGGGAAAGCCCAAATCGGCCAGGACGTGCCCGTTCGGTTCGGCCTTTACCTTGCAGATCGGCTGGACCACTGTCGGGAAAAACAAGTCACGAGGATCACCATGACCCATGGATACGAGGCCGGACGCCTGAATCTGCCCTTTACCGGAATCTGCACCTTTGCTCGCAGCCCCTATCAGGACGATTGGAGCCACATTGACGCCGATGTCGCGATTCTGGGTGCCCCCTTTGACGCGGGGACCCAATGGCGCGCAGGCGCGCGGTTCGGTCCGCGCGGGGTGCGCGAGGCCTCCACGCTGTTCAGCTTTGGGCATGCCGGGGCCTATGACCACGAAGACGATGTCACGTATCTGGCCAACACGCGGATCGTGGATCTGGGCGACGCCGATATCGTGCATACCGACACCGTGCAAAGCCACGCCAATATCGCCAAAGGTGTACGCGCCATCCGCGCCGCCGGGGCCCTGCCCGTGGTAATCGGGGGCGATCATTCGATCAACATCCCCTGCATTGACGCGTTCGAAGGCCATGACCCGATCCATATCCTGCAGATCGACGCCCATCTCGATTTCGTCGATGAACGGCACGGGGTGCGCAATGGACATGGCAACCCGATGCGCCGGGCCTCGGAAAAACCATGGGTGTCCGGGATGACCCAGGTCGGCATCCGCAATGTCAGCTCGACCGCGCGCGAAGGCTACGAAGACGCCCGCGCCCGGGGGTCGGATATCCTGTCGGTGCGCCAGGCGCGGGCGCTTGGCCCCGATGGCGTTGCCAAGCGGCTGCCGCCCAAGGCACCGATCTATATCACCATCGACATTGACGCGTTCTGCCCCTCGATCGCACCGGGCACCGGCACGCCCAGCCATGGCGGGTTCCTGTATTACGATGTGCTGGAATTGCTGCAGCACGTCGCCCGCTCACATGACATCGTCGGCATCGACCTCGTGGAAGTGGCCCCGGATTACGACCCGACCGGCTCGACCTCCATCCTGGCCGCCCAGGTCCTGATGAACCTGCTCGGCTTCATCTTCGACGCACGGAGCACCCGCGCCTGAGCGCCGAAAATCCGCCGACCCTGCTGCGCGCGCAAAATCCAGCTTGCAAGCGCAGCGCCACCGGCGTTCATTGAAGGAAAAAAACGCAGACACAGGCAGACCCATGACCGATCCACTTGCGGGCATCAGAATCCTTGACCTCACCCATGTGCTGGCGGGGCCGTTCTGCTCGATGTCGCTGGCCGATCTGGGTGCCGAGGTGATCAAGATCGAACGCCCCGAAAGCGGGGATGACACCCGTGCCTTTCCGCCGTTCGTTGGCGGCAAATCTGCCTATTTCGCAGCCATCAACCATTCCAAGAAATCCATCGCGCTGGACCTCAAATCCGACGCTGATCGCGACATCTTCGAACGGCTCTTGCCGCATGCCGACATCATTCTGGAAAACTTCCGTCCGGGCGTGATGGAGCGGCTTGGCTATGGGTATGACGACCTTCACGCGCAGTTTCCGAAACTGATCTACGGCGCGGTGTCCGGGTTCGGCCACACCGGACCGGACGCCAAACGCCCCGCCTATGACATGGTGGTGCAGGCGCGCGGCGGCGTGATGTCGATCACCGGCGAAAAGGGGCGCGACCCGGTACGCGTCGGGGCCTCCATCGGGGATATCATCGCGGGCATGTACCTCGCGCAGGGGGTCTTGGCCGCATTGGTGGACCGCACGAAAACCGGGATCGGGCGCAAGGTTGATATTGCCATGCTCGATGCGCAACTGGCGATCCTCGAACACGCCATCGCCATCACAACGGTCACCGGAACTCCCCCAGTCCCGACGGGCGCGCGCCATCCCAGTATCGCCCCGTTTGAAACCTTCCACGCCAGCGACGGGTTGTTCGTGATCGCGGCGGGCAATGATGTTTTGTTCGAAAAGCTCTGCGTCGCGCTGAACCTGCCCTTGTCGGACGATCCGCGGTTCGCGACCAACCCCGCGCGGGTGGACAATGCCCGCCTTCTCAAACGTCTGATCGAGGCCGTGACCATCGACAAGACCCGCGCCCACTGGATTGCCAAACTCGGGGCAGCCGGGATTCCAAGCGGGCCGATCCAAAGCGTCGATCAGGTCTTGCGGGATCCCCAGATCCTGGCCCGGAACATGGTGGTCGATGTGTTGGATCGCAATGGACGCCCGGCGTTCAAGGCTGCGGGCAACCCGATCAAGATGTCCGGTCTCGGCGATCCCGCCGTGCGCACAGCGGCCCCCGAACTGGATGGCAACCGTGGGGAAATCCTGCGCTGGCTGGCGGGTACGGCGGGAAAGCCTTTGTAAAAAGGCTTAGCCGCCTTTTTCCAAAAGGCGGCATCCCGGTTGTTCACCGGGCCAAGTGCTTTGCAAAGCTCTTGGCACCGTCCGCACCATTATCCTCTTGTTTACAACTACTTGGGCATACCCTCCCCCACGATGCGCATCGAGCGGGAAGGGTCACTCCCATGCCGCGACACGATCCTGACACGCGGGTTTTGTGATGACAAAATTTCGTGAACCAACACTGTCCCCAGGTCGCGGAGCGCGGCAGGGTATTGGTGGTTCATGACATTGCAAAACACGCACTCTCTCTGACGCCGGAAGGCCGACCATGAGAGACCGGTCTGAACAGGCTTTGGTATCCCCAAAGTACAGGTCCCGCATTGAATTGCGGATACACGAGAGAACCGTCAGCACCTCAAGCGGCGCCGCTTTCTCCAAGGATCACACGCAGATCCCCTGCCCGTCCAAAGACGGCGCGGGGCGATCGGCGTTACTGGTACTGCGCCGCCGTGATGAATTCCCCAAACGCCTCACACCAGATCAGAACAGTGTTATACGCGGTCACGTCCACGCCGTCCGGTATGTCCAGCAGGAACCCGCCAAAGCTTTTCACATCGCCGATCTGCACCGCGTCCGACTTGATCGGCTCGAATTCATCTTCATGTTCAACAAATTGCTTCAGCAGATAAAGCTTGTAATCCGGCCCCGGTGCCAGCGCACCTTCATGCACGATCATATCCGATGACACACTGATCGTGCCTTCGCCCCAATGCAGACGGTCACTGCCCCGCAAATCTCGTGTCAACGTTGCTGAAAACTGCGCCTTCGCCGCTTCCGCCTGAAGCACCGCGGCATCGGGTGCCGGGGGCGCGGTCAGGATTGGCAAAAAGTAGATCCCAAGCGCAAAACCAACGGCCAATGCCACGCCATGTGTCAGGAGTGCCAGGATAATTCGCATGCCGCCCGCCTATTGTTTAACCCTTGCACCGTCGCATTGTTCTGGTGGTCCGGTCAACGATGCGATGAATGCCGCTCAACACCAAGATTGTGACGCAATTCTCCTTTTTCCAAACCCGTGCGCGCCTATGATCCACAGCAATCACACACACAGGGTGTTCCATGTCCAACCAAGATCCTCTCGTCGTTTTCACCCCCTCCGGCAAACGCGGGCACTTTCCCGTGGGCACACCGGTCCTGACCGCCGCCCGGCAGTTGGGTGTGGATCTGGATTCCGTCTGCGGCGGGCGCGGGATTTGTTCGAAATGCCAGATCACCCCGTCTTACGGTGAATTTCCTAAACACGGGTTAACAGCCGCCGACGGCGCATTGTCCGACTGGAACAAGGTCGAGGCGCGGTATGATGAAAAGCGCGGGCTGAAACCGGGGCGGCGTCTGGGCTGTCAGGCGCAGGTCATGGGCGACATCGTCATCGACGTCCCGCCCGAATCCCAGGTGCACCGGCAGGTTGTACGCAAGGCCGCCTCTGCGCGGGTGATCGAAATGGACCCGGCCACGCGGCTTTACTACATCGAAGTCGACGAACCCGACATGCACGAACCGACCGGCGATCTCGAGCGCGTCGCGCGCGCGCTCAAGGCGCAGTGGGACATCGACACCGTCACTTGTGCGTTCCCGGTCCTGACCGGGCTGCAACCGATCCTACGCAAAGGCCAATGGAAAATCACCGTTGCCCTGCACAAGACCCACCACGCCGCCACGCCCACGATCATCGCGGCGTGGCCCGGCCTGCATGAAGGCGGGCTTTATGGGCTGGCGATTGACCTCGGCTCCACCACCGTCGCGGCGCATCTGACGAACCTCGATACCGGCGAAGTTGTCGCCAGTTCCGGCATCATGAACCCGCAGATCCGCTTTGGTGAAGACCTGATGTCCCGCGTGTCCTACGCAATGATGAACCCCGGCGGCGATATGGAAATGACCCGCGCGGTGCGTGAGGCGATCAACACGCTGGCCACGGAAATCGCGGCAGAGGCGCAGATCACGCCCGACCTGATCCTTGAGACGGTCTTCGTCTGCAACCCGGTCATGCACCACCTGCTTCTGGGCATCGACCCGGTCGAACTGGGTCAGGCCCCGTTTGCGCTCGCCACCTCCGAGGCGATGAACCTCACGGCGGCTGACCTGCACCTCAACGCCCTGCCCGCGTCGGCGCAGATCCACATCCTGCCCTGTATCGCGGGCCATGTGGGGGCGGATGCCGCCGCTGTCGCGCTGTCCGAAGAGCCGGGCAAGTCCGAGGACCTTGTGCTCATCGTCGATGTCGGCACCAACGCGGAAATCCTGCTGGGCAACACTACGCGCGTGCTGGCCTGTTCGTCGCCCACCGGCCCCGCGTTCGAGGGCGCGCAGATCAGTTCCGGGCAACGCGCCGCCCCCGGTGCGATCGAGGCGATCCGCATTGATCCCGTCACCAAAGACCCGCGCTTCAAGGTCATCGGCTGTGACCTCTGGTCCGACGACCCGGAGTTCTGGACCCAGACCGCAGGCACCGGCATCACCGGCATCTGTGGGTCGGGCATCATCGAGGCCGTGGCCGAGCTGCGCATGGCGGGGCTGATGGACCCCTCGGGCCTGATCGGGTCCGCCGCGCAGACCGGGACGGCGCGCAGCATCCCGGAAGGCCGCACCCATGCCTACCTGATCCACGACGCCACAGCGGACGGAGGCCCGCGCATCACCGTCACCCAAGGCGACATCCGCGCCATTCAGCTTGCCAAATCCGCTCTTTACGCGGGCGCACGCCTTTTGATGGACGAAATGAACGTCGACACCGTGGACCGCGTTGTGCTGGCCGGGGCGTTCGGGGCCCACATCTCAGCCAAACACGCGATGGTTCTGGGAATGATTCCAGACGTTCCTTTAGATAAGGTTACCAGCGCCGGAAACGCCGCCGGCACAGGTGCGCGCATCGCCCTCTGCAACCTCACCGCCCGATCCCATATCACCCGCACCGTCCGCGAGATCACCAAGGTCGAAACCGCCATCGAGCCGAAATTCCAGGAGCACTTCGTCGCCGCCAACGCCATCCCCCACGCCACCGACCCCTTCCCGGAGTTGGGGAAAGTGGTGACACTGCCGGTTGTGGGGTTCAATGCGCAGGGGGATGGCAGTGATGGGGGGCGTGTGCGGAGGAGGCGGCGGGGGTGAAATTGAATGCATATTCTCGGTCGCGCTTGGGATCATGTTGCGAGCTTTTAGCCAATACATCTTTAGTTTCTTATTTGAGCGCCTACTCGATAATTCAGTATGGGTCGCCCGCTTATACTGGCGACAATTTTTAGGCTCAATATTCGCGTAGTTGGGTTAGCGTGATCTATTCTTTCAAAACAATACTTCAATAAACTCCATGCATGATGTATTTTTAGAGTCGAAGCATTTATTGGTACCGAGAATTCTTCCTTAATCACTATTCCTCCTCTATATCTTTCAAAGATACAAGATGCTTGTTCTGTGGAATCGGAAAATTCGAATGCCCTTTCCTTTGTATATGCCCAAACCCCAAGCTCAGAAATAAGAACGTCTAATCCATGACGGTCATCGATAGCATCCAAACGCACTGTGTCAAAGTGTTGTAGGTTCTGCGCGCAAGCTTCAATTGCGTTTATAAGCACCGTTCGACATAGCTTTGAGGATAGTATTACTGTTGGGTAACTCATATTTATGGTAAGAGCGGGCTCCTTGTTCAATCGTTTTGTATGAACAATTAATTTCGTCTCAAATCCAGTGCTCGTTGAGATATCCTGGAACATTTTTAGGCTATCTTTTGAATAGATATCAGATATGGAGCTATTGATTACGACCTTCGAAACGATTGCTTGTAGCAATTGAGCTGGTTGCTTGTACTCGTCATGCTTGTTGGGATCCCATCGATTTGGGTTTTTTAGAGAATGATGGCGGAGACGACCACGTAAATTGATTATGCATTTCACCTTCTTCTCATCTGTAGCTTCGGGAGAAAACAATGGCTCCAAATGCTTAGATTTTGCCGCTCCATGAGAAGAATACTCCTTGATGGACTCTTTCAAAGCCGATATGAAATGCCCCGCTTCCAACAGTAACTTTGTCTGTAAATTTGTTTGCGTCTTACCGTCACAGTAGCGAGTCTCTAGAAATAAGAAGAAGTGATTATAAGCGTCGATGTATCTTCCCACTTCGAATGCCAACCGGCCATCGCGATAGTGTGACGTATACTCAATTCGCTCTACATCAACATCTTTTACACAAAAGGCTCGTCCAATCTGTTCGAAATCACATTCGTTATTCAGGCTTTCATATGAACCTTTATATGATTTAAGAAGAATTTTCTCTTCTTCGTCGGAGGTTTCGGGGTGATAGCTGACTTCATATTCATCGAAATTAATATCAAAGATCTGAATACCACTTATGACCGTTTGCCACTTCAAGATTTCATTTATGGCCAACTGAACATATTCGTCACTTCTAATCGTGATGCTTGCTGAGACACCTTCGTCGGCTCCCATTGCAACTAACGGTGCGTGCTTCACATCCACCCCGTCGACCGATAGTAAGATCTTAATAGCCTTATTTTTTTCTCGCTCGATTAGGAACGTTAGATTGTCACGCGTAATCGGCCAACCCTCCATGACCTCAACGTGGTTTTTTATTGGAAAGCCTACGGTTATTCTCACAGATAAGTCTCAAGACTGTTTCAAGGATTAAGGTGGTGTTAGCAATGGTCAGCGAATTGTATCGCGCAAAGCACTACCAGCAAAATCACAAAATTTCGGGTGCGTGCAAGCGCATATCCTACGACGCTCCCATTATCCGGTTTCATGTACCCTACCCGAACAGCGGCGAAGCCGCCGGGTGATCGCCAGCCCGTTCCGGCGGGATGGCGATTTGGCTTGGGTCTCGCGTCTCCCATCGGACCGGCGGGCTTGGCTGGCATAAAGCGCTTTGGAGCAGCGGTTGGATCGCCCTCCCAAGGGCTGGCGGTCGCCCGGCTTGTGTGATTGTCGTAGGGCGGGCTTTTGCCCGCCTGTTCGCTCCGTGCCGGGCTTAAGCCCGGCCTACGGGAACGCGTTCTGGCACAGGCCAATCCCCAATCAATCCCCTTCGGCGATCCCGCGCGCCTTGCGCTCTTTCGCGCGTTCTCGCCGCGTCCGCCAGCTTGGCAGCACCACCAAAATAACCGCAATCACCAGCAGGCCGAGGGTCATGGGGCGCTCCCAGATGAAAGAGATGCCGTCGTAAAGCTGCATGGAGCGGGAGAAGTTGTCCTCGAGCATGCCGCCCAGGATGAACCCGATCAGCAGCGGGGCCAGCGGGTAGTCGGCGAATTTGAGGATCGTCGCGCAGATGCCGAAGCCCACGAGGATCAGCAGCTCGGTCGCATTGTTCTGGCCGATATAGGCGCCCATCAGGGTGAAGAACAGGATGAACGGAATGAGGAACGTGCGCGGCACGCTCAGGACCTTGGCGATGTAGGGGATGAGCGGCAGGTTGAGGATCAAGAGCACGAGGTTGCCGATGAACATCGACATGATGACGGCCCAGAACACCTGTGGTTCGTCGATCATCAGGCGCGGGCCGGGAGTGACGTTGAGCGCAATGAGCGCCCCCAGCAGGATCGCCGTGGTGCCGGAACCGGGGATGCCCAGCGTCAGGAGCGGTACAAACGACCCGGTGCAGGCGGCGTTGTTGGCGGTCTCGGGGGCGGCGAGGCCCTTGATCGAGCCTTTGCCGAACTCCTCCTGCTCCTTCTTCGGCGCGATGTTGCGTTCGACCGCGTAGCCGAGGAAGGACGCGATGGTGGCCCCTGCCCCCGGCAGGACGCCGATGAAGAAGCCTTGCACCGACTGGCGGCCGATGACGGGCGCGATGGATTTGGCCTCTTGCCGGGTGATGCGCAGGTCCTTGATTTCGTTGTCGGGGCCCGCGGTGTCGCGCGGTTTGAGGACAAGGAACAGCGCCTCGGGCAGCGCGAACATCGCCATGGCGAGCGTGATGAAGCCAAAGCCCGACTGCAGGTCCATCAGCCCCATCGTAAAGCGCGGCATGTTGAAGAGCGCGCCTTCGCCGACGGTGGCCATGATGAGGCCCAGAAGTGTCATGAGCAGCGCCTTGGCCACCTGCCCGTTGCCCGCGAAGGCCGCGATGGCGGAGAGGCCCACAACCATGAGCGCGAAGTATTCGGCAGAGTGGAAGAGCAGCGCGACCGACGACAGCGCGGGCGCAAAGACCATCAGGAGAAGCGCGCCAATGGTGCCGCCCGCGAAACTCGCGATGGCGGCGATGGTGAGCGCCTTGCCCGCCTTGCCTTGGCGGGCCATCGGGTAGCCGTCGAAGCTACTGGCGACGGTGCCTGCAACGCCCGGCGCGTTGAGCAGGATGGAGGAGGTCGATCCCCCGAAGATCGCGCCGTAGTAGACACCGGCGAGCAGGATCAGAGCGGCGGACGGATCGCCCATGGAGATCGCCACCGGGATCATGATCGCGATGATCGACATGGGGCCAAGGCCAGGCAGCATCCCGATGAATGTCCCGATCAGGCAGCCCCCGATCACCATGATCAGGTTCTGCAGCGAAAAGGCCGTTTGCAGGCCGATCAGAAGTCCTTCGAGCATGTCAGCCTCTCATCATTGCGGGCAGCGGGGCCATGAAGATGCCAAGCACTTCGGAGACCAGATACCAGACGCCCCCCGTGGCAATGGCGGCGACCACGATCATCAAAAGCCAGCGTCGTTCGCCAAGGATGACCGACCCGAGGATCAGGAAGCCTGCCGTTGCGCCGATGAACCCGATGGGGCGGAGCAGCAGCGCGTAGGCGACCATAAGGGCCAGCAGCAGGAGCGCCTGCCCGAGATTGTATTCCCAGATTTTGCGGTAGTCGATCTCACCGATCTTTTCCTCCCCCTTTTCAAGGCCGAGGACGATCACGAGCGCCGCCCCCATGGCAAGGATGCTGAGCACTTTGGGGAAGGTTGAGGGCCAGATCGGGTTGCGCTGCATGAAGGGCGGTAGGCCCGCGTCCATGGTGAACCACGCGGCGTATCCGTAAATGCCGCAGATGCCCAAGAGCACCAAAGCAATCCATCTGTCGAGTGCCATGTCTTTCCCCTCCCATTGTGTTTTGGGGGCGCTGCCCCCATTCGCCTTTGGCGAATTCCCCCGAGGTATTTTGGGCAAGAGGAAAGACATTTTTAATCAAATGCCGATATTCCAAGGACACGGTACAGGCTGAGGAGCCGATGACCGTGCAAGGGGAAGGTTTTGCCTTCACCAATGGGAGGGGAGCACAGCCTCCCCTTCCTCTTGCCGAAAATACCTTAGGGAGCGCGAGGGGTGAAACCCCTCGCACAAGAGTATCTGCGCGGCGTCAGCCGCACATTTGGATCAGAGGAAGCCGAGCTTCTTCATCAGGTCACCGATGACCTTTTCCTGTTCTTCCAGGAACGCTTTGAAGTCATCGCCATTGTTGTGGATGTTCACCCACCCGTTGCGGGCGCGAACGTCTTCCCACTCCTCGGTTTCGTACATCTTGGTCAGAGCGTCCTGATACATCGCCAGTTTGTCTTCCGGCAAACCGGGCGCCCCGAAGAAACCGCGCCAGTTGACGAATTCGGTGTCGATGCCCTGCTCTTTCATGGTCATCGCATCCGGTGCCGCGTCGACGCGTTCGGGGGCTGTGACACCGATGATCTTCACTTCGCCCGCATTGGCCAGATCGACCGCCTCGGAAAAGCCGGTGGAGAGCGCTGCTATTTCGCCTGACAGCAACGCCGCCATGGCTTTGCCGCCCGCGTCATATGGGATGTATTTGACGCCCAGTGCGTCCTTGCCCGCCGCTTCCATCACCATGGCCGCAACAAGGTGGTCCATCCCGCCGGGAACCGAACCGCCGCCGATGGCGGTTGCGCTTGGGTCCCCGTCATAGGCCGCAAGCAAATCATCCATGGAATTGATCGGGCTGTCTTTGGACACAACCATCGCGGCATAGTCGCCAATCGTGCCGGCCACCAATGTCAGGTCCCGGAAATTGTGCGGGAACACCCCTGTGAGCGACCGGATCACGATCGGTGTGGAGTTCACCATTAGCGACCCGTGGTTGCTTTCGGCGTTTTCGATCAGGTAGCCGATGGCTTTCCCGCCGCCGCCACCGGACATGTTTTCGTATGATGCAGAGCCAACAAGGCCCGCATTGGTCAGCGCTTCGCCCGTGCCCCGCGCGGTGCCATCCCAGCCACCACCGGCGCCGCCGGGGATGATGAAGTGGATGCTGTCCACAACCTGATGGCCGTCCGCGAAGGCCGGTGTTCCAAAGCTCAGCGCGGCAACAGCCGACGCCATCAGGGCTCGGCGGCCCAGTTTCAGTGGTTTCATTGTGTTTCCTCCCATTTGACAACCGTCCGCAGCGCGGCTCAGTTGACCAACACAACCATGACAACCTGACACAAACCTGTCACGGATGAAAAAGACTGGGAAAACGCGATGCGATTTCTGCTAGTGGAAGACAATGAAGAGCTGGGGGCGGCGATCGCATCCCGCATGAGCTTTGACGGGCATGTTGTTGATCATGCGCTGACAATCGCCGATGCGTCCGGGTTTCTGGAGACCGGCGAGTATGACCTGATCCTGCTTGATATCATGCTGCCCGATGGCGACGGCCGCAGCTTTCTCAAGGCCCATCGAAACAGTCAATCGGACACGCCTGTCATCGTGCTGACCGCGCGATCACAGGTATCCGACAGAATCAGCATGCTGGATCTTGGCGCGGATGATTACGTGACAAAGCCCTTTGACCATGCCGAATTGCAGGCCCGCTGCCGTGCCGTTCTGCGGCGCAAACACGGGACGGCACAGACCGTCGTGACGCTGGGGGACGTGACATTTGACCCGGTCGCGGGACATATCACCGTACATGGCACGCAGACGTTCTTGCGCAACCGCGAACTGCGTTTGCTTGAGGTCCTGATCACCGCGCCGGGCCAGATCTTTCCCAAGCAGAAACTGGTCGACCGTCTGTTTTCCTATGATGACGATGTGTCGGAGAACGCGGTTGAGGTATATATCGCGCGCCTGCGTAAACATCTCGAAGGTTCGTGTCTGACCATCACCACGCATCGTGGTCTGGGCTACCGGCTGGACAATGTCTGATCCGCTGCGCGTCTCGGGATCCCTGCGCAACCGGCTGGCGCTGATCCTGATTGGCGGGGCAGCGATCCTCGCTTTGTTTCTTGTGCTGCTGGTGCGCAGCTATGCGGCACAGATCGCGCAACAAGGGCAGGATCAGGTGCTTGGCGCGTCCGTGACCTCGATCCTTGATACGGCGATTATTCAGGATGGGCAGGTGGAAGTGGATTTTCCCTATTCCGCCTTGTCCATGCTCAGCACACCGTCGGATGATCGGGTGTTTCATGCGATTTACCAGGATGACACCTTGCTGTCCGGCTACGCAAGCCTGACGCGCGATGCCACCCGCGCGCCGGCCCTGCCCGCCTACGCCACCGCCGAGATCATGGGCACCGCCGTGCGCCGCGCCAGTGCCAGCCGGACGCTGATCGGCGCAGACCAGCGCACGACGATCACGGTGATTGTCGCCCAGACGCAGGATGCGCTGTCGGGTACACTGAACCGGATTTCGCGCACCGTTGCCGGGTTCGGGATTGGGTTTTTCCTGCTGGCCACGGCTCTGGCGCTTTGGGCCAGTTCCAGCACCATCGGCCAGTTGCAGCGTCTGACCCAGTCGGTCACCAAGCGCGGACCGCAGGATTTGCGCCCGTTCGACAAGCCGGTGCCAACCGAGATGGTGCCACTGGTGTCTTCGCTTAATACGTTGATGGGACGGCTGGATCAGTCGCTCAATCGGTCCGAGGATTTTATCGCAGAGGCCGCGCACCGGGTGCGCACCCCGCTGGCCACGGTGCGGTCCCATGCCGAAGCCATGTTGCAGCGTGTCGGACGAGAGGAAAACCGGGCGACCGTGCGGTCCATGATGCGCGCAATTGATGAAAGTTCACGCGCAGCCGGGCAGTTGCTGGATCATGCGATGATCACCTTCCGCGCCGACCACCTTGAGCGCGACACCTTTGATCTTGTGGAGCTTGTGCAGGACCTTGTGGTGCGGTTGACCCCGGTGGCCGAATTGAAGGACGTCACGGTGCGTCTGGACGGGCCTGAACCGGTTGTGATCTCGGGGGATGCCATTCTGGTTCAGAACGCGGTGCGCAATATTCTGGACAATGCACTGAAATACGCGCCCGGTGACAGTCTGGTGCTGGTGCGCGTCACCAATACGCCGACGCCGCAAGTGGTGGTGGTGGACGAAGGCCAGGGCTTTCCCCATGCGCAGATTGACACCCTCGCGGACCGGTTCACGCGCGGTGACAATGCTGCCGGGACCATCGGGTCCGGTCTGGGTCTGACCATTGCGCAGGACGTGGCCGAGGCGCATGGCGGTATTCTTGATCTGAGCAACCGGCCGGAGGGCGGCGCATGCGTTACATTATCGTTCTAATTGTCTGGGCCGTGGGCTTTGCCGCGCAGGCGCAGGACTGGGAGGATCAACAGCGGTTTGGCCCTCAAACAGACCAGCCCCCGTTGCGTGTGTTGTCGAGCACGGACACCGATCTGTTTGCCCCGGTGGTCGACAGCTTTCTTGCGGCATCTCCGGGCGTGTCCATCGAGTATCTGGTGACCAGCACGGCCAGTCTTGACCGGATCTTTCGTGCCGCGCCGGATCAGTATGATGTGGTCATCTCAAGCGCCATGGACCTGCAATTGAAGCTGGCCAATGACGGGTTTGCCCGGCGCTTGGACGGGCTGGACCACCCCGACTGGGCGGAATGGCGCAACAGCCTGTTTGCCTTTACCCAGGAACCCGCCGCCATCGTGGTCAACCGGGCCGCCTTTGAAGGGGCCGCGATCCCGCAAACGCGGCAGGATCTGATCGAGACGCTGCGCGCCGATCCGGACCGGTTTCGCGGGCGGCTGGGCACCTATGATGTGCGGCAATCGGGGTTGGGATACCTGTTTGCCACACAAGACGCGCGCGCGTCCGAGACCTACTGGCGCCTGATGGAGGTGATGGGCGGGTTGCAGACCCGGCTTTATTGCTGTTCCGGTGATATGATTGACGATCTGGCCGATGGCAGTATTGCCGTGGCCTACAACGTGCTGGGCAGCTACGCCGTGGCGCGTGACGACATTTCCGACAGGATTCACGTGATCCTGCCGTCTGATTTCCCCACCACCATGATGCGCACCGCGCTTGTGTCCGGTTCGACGACGCAACCGGATCTTGCCGAGGCGTTTGTGGCTCATCTGATCTCGACCCAATCACAAGGAGGCGAAAACACGCCGTTGCCGCCGCTCAAATCCGGCGAAGAAAATGCCGGAAAAGCGATCATCACGCTGGAGCCTGCCTTGATGACCTATCTTGATGCCCAGAAACGCAGGGTCTTTTTGCGCGAATGGGAAAACGCGATGATTCAGAGCCCGTGAAATCCGGAACAATCTGCGGATCGGTTTTTGCCGCCAACACCGCTTGACGCGCCTGTGCGCTCTGCGTATCCCGGCCTTAGCGCGGGTATGGTGAAAAGGTATCACGCGAGCTTCCCAAGCTTAAGTTACGGGTTCGATTCCCGTTACCCGCTCCAATCTTCACAATTTCAGGACGATGCCGCTTTGTGTGACGCGGTGCATTGCGCCTGACGGTTCTGTCTTTACACTTGGTCACAACGCGCCGACCGCGCGCGGCAGAGTAACCAGCAAGGGGGCGGTGATGCCCAAAACGGGTCAGCTTTATATCTTTGGTGACAGCCTGTCAGACGATGGCGCGTCTGCGGTACAGCTTCAGGACGAACCGATTGACCTGTTTTTCGCCGGGCGCGCGTCCAACGGTCTGGTCTGGCACGAAAACATCCGCAACGATCTGGCGGTCGCGCCCGCTGCCACGTCGATCAGCCAGGCCCCGAATGCGCAGGGATTCCTGAGCGGGTCCGATCTGAACGGGATCAACTTTGCACATAGCGGTGCGGTGTCGGATTCAGACAGCAAACCCACCCTGCCCGGTGCCGTCCAACAGGCCGAAGGTTTTGCCGCGCTGGTGGCGTCCGGCGATATCCCGGCCCCGGATGATCAGGATGTGTTCGTGATCTGGATTGGTGGCAATGATTTCCTGCAGTTTGCGGATGCAAACCTCGTAGAACTGTTCCAGATCCTGAATCTTGGCCCGTCGATCACTCAAAACATCGAAACCACGGTGGAAACGCTGCAAGCGGTAGGCGCGTCGAATTTCCTGATCCTGGGGCAGCCCACGGTTGGCGGGGCGTTTCTGGGCAACCGGGCGGCGGAAAGTCCACTGATCGCCTCGCTTTGGAACAATATCGCCGAAGGCTTCAACACCCGATTGGACGCCTATGTCGACGACTTGAACACCACACCCGGGCAAAACGCGCTTTTCATCGACATTGCGGCGCTGGTGGAAGAGATCGAGGACACGCCAGAGGCGTTCGGGTTCGACAATGTCACCAGCGATATCTTCGCCGATGATGCGGCTCTGGACGATCAAAGCTATTTCAGCGTTGACGGCATCCACCCCACCGGCGCGGGCCATGCCGTGATCGCGGCGCATGTCGTGGCCGTTGCCGACACGGCTGGCTTTGACCTGACCGCGCTGGCGGGCAACGTGGTGCCGGGATCGGACCGCGATGACATGCTGTCCGGAACGCAGGGCGATGACAGTTTCACCGGCGCGGCTGGCGATGACATCCTTGACGGACAGGGCGGATCAGATCTGGCGGTGCTGTCGGGACCGCAAAACCTATACACCTTGTCGATTGACACCGAGATCACCCTGACCGACCGCAGTGGCGCTGACGGGACAGACACGCTGATCGACATCGAAACGCTTGATTTTGACGGTCAGGGCTTTGCCCTTGGCAAGTTCGATGGCGGCACCGCGTTGTCGACCGAGGACCTGCGCAGCCTTGCCGAGGTCTATCTGAGTTACTTCGACCGGGCACCGGATGCCTTGGGGCTGGCCTTCTGGGCCAACGCGTTTGCCGATGGGCGAACCCTGCCCCAGATCGCCGAGGCGTTTGCCGCATCCGACGAGGCGCAAGTGGTTTTCCCTTTGGACGGACCGGATGCCACGTTCGTGACCGCAGTCTACCAGAACGCCCTGGGCCGCGCCCCGGACGATGCCGGATTTGCGTTTTGGTCCACTGCCTTGGCCAATGGTGCGGTCAGCCGTGGGCAATTTGTGCTCAAGGTTCTTGAGGGCGCGCGATCAGAGGCTCCCGATGGTGCGGACGCTGGCTTTGTGGCGCAGAAAGCGGCGGATCAGGCATTTCTCGATGCGCGGATTGATATCGGGCTTTACTATTCGGCCACTCTGGGTCTGAGCGATCCGGATCATGCCACCGAAATCCTGAACCTCTTTGACGGCAGCGACAACAGCCTGACCGCCGCGTTGTCTGCCGCAGACGCGCGGTATGACGCGGCTCTGGCAAGCGACGGAACCGGCGCATTTCTCGTGCAGCTTGTCGGCCTGGCAGAGGACCCGTTCATCGTCTGAACGGGTTTTGCCGGAAAAGGACGCCATTGGCAGATAAGACGCTTTCTGCAAGACTGCACATATCCCGACTGCCCTTTTTGAATAGCCCCTTTCGTTCCGCCTTATTTGAAAGCGCCCTGTCTATGGTTCACCAACCCTTTCATGCCGCGCACGGTGCTGCGGTCTGTCCGATGTGTCATCAACGGCTGGACAAGACGACAACGGCTCGCAACGGGGTTTGCGACCGTCCCGCCTGCCAGACCCGTAAACGCGTGCAGGACACGGCTGCGCTGGTCAAATCGGTGGAAGATGCCGACGCACAGGCTGCGGCGATTGCGAAGACCCGCACGCAAAGGGTGATCAAACAGGCGGCCGCTGAAATCGGGCACCCGGACTTGCGGACAATCGCCACCGGGCGAGCGCCCTACATTGATCTGCCGATCATCCCGCTGCCGGAACCCCACCGGATAGCGTTCGAAACTCATTTGAAGACGGTGATCGACAAAAGCTTTGACGCCGCAGACGACCCCGATGACCTGCCGCGCCCGGACGAGGATCCCGACTACGCCACGCGCCGCAAGGACGAACAGCCCGAACCCTTTGTCTACAATGCCGCCTGTATCGCCTGTCAGGGCGATTGCTGCACGCTGGGAGGGGATCGGCACGGTTTTCTGACCGAGGAGACGATGCATTACATCCGTTGGACGCATCCCACCAAAAGCCGCGATGACATTCTTGAGATGTACCGCTCTTACTATCCCGAGGCGTCGACCAAGAACAGCTGTGTCTATCACGGCGCGCAGGGCTGCACCCTGCCCCGGCATTTGCGGGCCGATATCTGCAACACGTTCCAATGCCCGTCCCGTCGGGCCTTGATCGCGAACCACGCGCGCAAGCCGCGGAACGGGGCTGTGGTAGCCGGTCTGAGCGAGGATCACGCCGATGATCCCTCTGCAGGCGCGCAGTATCTTCGCGTCGTGTCGGTCTCTGCGTCAAACGAAGTCCGCGTGCATTCCCATCTCAAGTTGCCCGCGCTGCGCCCGCGCAAAACGCCGACCTGACAGCGCCGTCAGGCCTTGGCTTTCGTCGCGTCCTTGCGCTTTTTGGCTTCCTTCACCTTGATCGCCAGATCCTGCGCGATGGCGAAGGCGCCCTTGATCTTGTCGCTGTCTTTCGCCCAGTCGCGTCTGACCACGATCTTGTTGTCCTTGACCTTGGCAAGGCCCTTCTGATCGCGGATGAAATCGACCAGCCCTTCGGGCGATGCGAACTTGTCATTGTGGAACTGGATCGTGGCCCCCTTCGGCCCGCCATCCAGCTTGGCAATGCCCGCGCGTTTGCACATGGCCTTGATCCGCACCACAAGTAGAAGCGTGTTGACCTCGCGCGGCAGCTTGCCGAAGCGGTCGATCAGTTCGGCGGCAAAGCCTTCCAATTCCACTTTGGTGCTGAGTGACGACAGGCGACGGTAAAGACCCAGACGGACGTCAAGATCGGGCACGTAATCTTCGGGAATGAGAACCGGCACACCCAGATTGATCTGCGGTGCCCATTGGTCGTCGGCTTCGGACAGGCCCTCCATTTCCCCGGATTTGATCTTGGCAATCGCCTCTTCCAGCATGGATTGGTAGAGTTCGTACCCCACATCGCGCATCTGGCCGGATTGTTCTTCGCCCAAAAGGTTGCCTGCGCCACGGATATCAAGGTCTTGCGACGCCAGCGTAAAGCCAGCCCCCAGCGTGTCGAGACTGCCCAACACCCGCAGACGTTTTTCCGCCGTAGCGGTCAGCTTGGCCCGTGGTTTGGTGGTGAGATACGCATAGGCGCGGGTTTTCGACCGGCCCACCCGGCCCCGGATCTGATAGAGCTGGCTCAGGCCGAACATGTCGGACCGGTGCACCACCATCGTGTTGGCGGTCGGGATATCAAGACCGGATTCCACAATCGTGGTCGCCAGCAGAACATCGTATTTGCCGTCGTAAAAGGCGTTCATGCGGGTGTCCAATTCACCCGCCGCCATTTGCCCATGGGCCACGACATAGGATACTTCCGGCACCTGTTCGCGCAGGAATTCCTCGATCTCAGGCAGGTCACTGATGCGGGGAACCACGTAAAAAGATTGCCCGCCGCGATAGTGTTCGCGCAACAGCGCTTCGCGGATCGTGACGGCGTCAAACTCGGACACGTAGGTGCGGATCGCAAGCCGGTCGACAGGCGGCGTGCCGATGATGCTCAGGTCGCGCACACCTGACAGCGACAATTGCAGCGTGCGCGGGATGGGTGTGGCGGTCAGGGTCAGGACGTGGATGTCCGACCGCAACTGTTTGAGCCGCTCTTTGTGGCCCACCCCGAAATGCTGTTCTTCGTCGATGATGAGCAGACCCAGGTTCTGGAACCGGATACCCTTGGCCAGCAAGGCATGGGTGCCCACCACGATATCCACCGTGCCACGGGCCAGACCGTCCTTGGTTGCACTGGCATCCTTGGTCGACACGAAGCGCGACAGCGGACGCACTTCAAGCGGGAAGCCACGGAATCGTTCGGCAAAGCTTTTGTAATGCTGACGCGCCAGCAAGGTGGTGGGCGCAATGACAGCCACCTGTACACCGGACATCGCCGCAACAAACGCCGCGCGCATTGCCACTTCGGTTTTGCCAAATCCGACATCGCCACAGATCAGCCGGTCCATCGGTTGCCCGGAATGCATGTCTGTCATCACGTCTTCGATGGCGCGCAACTGGTCGTCGGTTTCCTGATACGGGAAGCGTGCGGAAAACGCGTCCCACGCGCCGGGCGGTGGGTCCATCACCGGGGCCTTGCGCAACGCGCGTTCGGCAGCAACGCGAATGAGCTTGTCCGCCATCTCGCGGATGCGCTCTTTCAGCTTGGCCTTCTTGGCCTGCCACGCGCCGCCACCCAGTTTGTCGAGCAGCCCTTCCTCGTGACCGTATTTCGACAGCAGTTCGATGTTTTCGACCGGCAGATACAGCTTGGAGGATTCCGCGTATTCCAGAAGCAGGCATTCATGCGCGGCCCCGGCGGCAGTGATGACCTCCATCCCCAGATAGCGGCCAATGCCATGATCCACATGCACCACCAGATCGCCGGGGCTGAGCGATTGGGTCTCGGTCAGGAAATTATCCGCGCGGCGGCGTTTCTTGGGGCTGCGGATCAGGCGATCGCCCAGCACGTCCTGTTCTGAAATCACCGTCAGGCGGCGATCCCCCCACGGCGCTTCGAAGCCGTGTTCCAATGGCCAGACCGTCAGGTGCAGACCATGCTTGCCTACGCGCGCAGCCGTATTGACCGGGATCGTTTCTGTCAGACCTTCGTCTTCGATCAGACCGGTCAACCGTTCCCGCGCGCCTTCGGAATAGGACGCAATCAACACCGGCCCGTCCGCCATTTTCTGGCGCACATGGTCGGCCAGCGCGGCAAACAGGCTGACATTTTCAAGCTGACGCTCGGGCGAAAAGTTGCGCCCGATCCGACCGCCTGCATCCACAACGCCGGGTCCGGAGGCCTGTGGCAGCGGATGGAACTGCACCACGCGCCGGTCGCCCAGGGCCTGCACCCAGGCGTCGTCATCAAGATAAAGCTGTTCCGGTGACACGGGTTTATAGACCGTATCCATCCGGGCCTTCTGAGACAGCGCATGTCTGCGGGTCTCGTACTGGTCCACGATCCCGTCCCACCGCGACAGGCGCGCCGGTGTCAGTTGATCATCCTGCGTGATGGTCACACCCGGAAGATAGTCAAACAGGGTCTCCAGCGTGTCATGGAAGAAGGGCAGCCAATGCTCCATCCCCGCCTGTTTGCGGCCCGCACTGACGGCCTCGTACAGCGGATCGTCACTGCCCGCCGCACCAAATTCAATCCGGTAGTTCTGGCGAAACCGCGTAATGGCGGCCTCGTCCAGAATGACCTCGGACACCGGGGCCAATTCGACAAAGTCGAGCTTTTCCGTCGTCCGCTGTGTCGCCGGATCAAACCGGCGCGCCCCGTCCAGCACATCGCCGAACAGGTCCAGCCGCACCGGACCGCCATCCCCCGGCGGATAGATGTCGATGATGCCGCCCCGGATGGCGTAATCGCCGGGCTCCAGCACCGTGGGGGCCTGGCTGAAGCCCATGCGCACCAGAAATGCGCGCAATGCCGCTTCGTCGATGCGGTTGCCCACACCGGCCTTGAACGCGGCTTCTGTCAGCACCTGACGCGCCGGCACCCGCTGCGTCGCGGCACTCATGGTGGTCAGCAACACATAGGTTGACGGCATCCCGTGGGTCAGCGCCGCCAGCGTCGCCATCCGCGCGGCCGAAATATCGGGATTGGGGGACACCCGGTCATATGGCAGGCAATCCCAACCGGGAAACAGGAACACCGGCACGTCGGGGGCGAAGATCCGCAAGGCATCGGCCATCTGGGCGGCCCGTTTGTCGTCGCGCGCGACGTGACAAACCGCGCCGCCGGCTTTTTCCGCTTCGGCCAGGACCAGTTTCGCGTCGAACCCTTCGGGTGCGCCGCCCATCGTGATGTGCTTGGATGTGCTCATAGCGGGGTCATGTGGCCCGCAGACCGGCCCACGTCAACCGCCCAAAACACCAACGCTGAGGTTTTGATACATCCCCCACATGGCGGTGATAAAGATCGACACCATGCCGATGGCCTGCACACTCAACCGGTGCCGGGAAAGTCGTTTGAAGACGGCGTCCAGATCGTGATCCTCGGTATGCAGGGCGCGTGCAGTTTGCACAGAGATCAGGCTGACCAGCGACATCGGGAACCCAAGCAGGAACAACGCCTGCGCAATCTCGACGCCGTAAACCCAGCCAAGGATCATGAAACCCGTCAGGAAAAACGTGCCCACGGTGATGATCCACAGCCCCGCCTCGTCCGCGATATACAGCAATCGGGTGGTATTGATGCGCAGCAAATCCAAAAGGTCCTCCGCCGCCTGCCCACCTTTGCGCCGGGCCCGGCCCACCATGTCATAAGGCACGCCCAGCACCCAATGGCTGGCCGAGGACCACACAACAGCAAGGGCGATCCAGAACCACAAGTTCGAAAAAGACCGCAAATCAATCAGCTCGAAGACGTTGGAGTACCAATCCAAAGCGGAAATTTTCCCTTGTTGCGACGGCCTTTGCGGGGCAGCAGGCCTTGTTCCAGCGGTCATTCCATGCCACCCAAATACGGCAAAGACAAGGACCGCCAAAATGAAACCGATCACCCCCGCTTTTCCCGCCACACGCCTGCGCCGCCTGCGCCGCACCGAAGCGCTGCGATCTCTGGTCCGGGAAAACACGCTGACACCTGCGGATTTCATCTGGCCGGTCTTCGTGCGCGATGGTGACGGCGTGGAAGAACCGGTGGCGTCGATGCCCGGTGTGGTGCGCCGGTCGGTGGACAAGGTCGTCGAAGCGGCGCGCGAGGCACATGCGTTGGGCATCCCGGCAATTTGCCTTTTTCCCTATACAGATCCGGCGCTGAAGACCGAGGATTGCGCCGAGGCCTGGAACCCCGAGAACCTGTCCAACCGAGCCACCCGTGCGATCAAGGACGCGGTGCCAGACCTGATGGTGATGACGGATGTGGCGCTCGATCCGTACAACATCACCGGCCATGACGGCTACATGGACGCGGATGGGTACATCGAAAACGACCGCACGGTCGAAGCGCTGGTGAAGCAGACGCTCAGCCAGGCGCGCGCCGGTTCGGACATCATCGGACCGTCCGACATGATGGACAGCCGGATCGGCGCGATGCGATCGGCGCTTGAGGGCGAAGGCTTTCAGAACGTGTCGATCCTCAGCTATGCCGCGAAGTATGCCAGCGCCTTTTACGGCCCGTTCCGCGATGCGGTGGGCGCGTCGGGCGCGTTCAAAGGCGACAAGAAGGGCTACCAGATGGATCCGGGTAATTCGGATGAAGCGATGCGGCTGGTGGCCCGCGACCTGAGTGAAGGCGCGGATATGGTGATGATCAAACCTGGCATGCCGTACCTAGACATCTGCCGCCGCACCAAGGACATGTTCGGCGTGCCCACCTTTGCCTATCAGGTGTCGGGGGAATACGCGATGCTGGCCGGCACTGCCGAGCGCGGCTGGCTGGACCATGACCATGTGATTCTGGAAAGCCTGATGGCGTTCAAACGCGCCGGGTGTGACGGGGTGCTGACCTATTTCGCCCCGGCGGCGGCCCGCCTTTTGAACGGATAGCAGAGATCAGCCACTTGTGATCCAAGCCGCGTGACAGAACAGGCGGTCATTGCTATAGTGCGAGGCAACCGGCGGGACAGCCGGACCTAGAGGCATCGGCAAAGAAAGAGCAGACAGATGACATCTCTGACACGACGCGAGCTGGCCCTTGGCCTGGGCGGCACTTTCCTTTTGGCGGGATGCGCCAATGGCGTGGGTGGCAATGGCGCGGCGCGGATCGACGCGCGCGTGGATGCAACCCTGGCCGAAATGTACCGCCGCTTCCCCGGCACCCAGGGACTGGCGGCGAATGCCAACGGGCTGCTGGTCATGCCGCTGGTCACCGAAGCCGGGCTTGGCATCGGTGGCGCGTTCGGGCGTGGCGCGCTGCGCGTGAACGGCGTGACGGTGGACTACTACTCCACCACCAAAGCCAGCGCCGGGTTACAGATCGGCGCGCAGCAATATGCGCATGTGTTGTTCTTTATGACCGAGGACGCGCTCATGGGCTTCCGTCGCTCACCCGGCTGGGCGGCCGGGGCCAACGTGGAATATGCAATCCCCGAAGGCGGGGAAACCATTGCCGCAGAAACCACAACGTCTTTGTCACCCGTGATTGCGGTGATCTTTGGCCAGGCGGGTTTGCGGTTGGGGGCGACGCTGGAAGGTGTGAAATACACACGTATCATTCCCTGATCCGTCTGTGATTGGGGGCGCTGCCCCCGGCCTTCGGCCTCCCCCGAGGTATTTAAAAAACCAGAGAAGACGAAAAACAGGTCCACCCCCTGCGCATCAGGCAGGGGGCTTCTCCGGTTACGGTCATCGGCGCCTCCGCCTGTACCGCCCCGGCACCATGGCGCATTAACCTTAACGCAGGGTTACCGGATGATGGCTTCTCTGGTTTGAAAATACCCTTCGGGGGTGAGGCCGAAGGCCGAGGGGGCAGACAGCCCCCTGCCCGGTCAGCCTGCCATCGCGTCCGTCAGACCTTGCAGCGTGGCCACCGGGTCATCGCTGCGCCAAATCTCTTCGCCGATCCCGAAGAAATCTGTCATTGGCGCCAGTGCCCGCACGGTGTCGAGGCTCAGGCCGCCTTCGGCGACAACCGGCAGTTCGATCATCTGCGACCACCAGTCAAACAGTTCAGCTTCGGCCCGCGATCCATCGCCAAGCGTGGTTTGCCCAACCGGGCCAAAACTGACGTAATCCGCGCCTGCCTCGCCGGCGGTCATCCCGTCATGGCGCGATTGGCTGCAATAGGCCCCGACAATCGCGTCGGCCCCCAGTTCCTTGCGCGCCATTCGCACCGATCGTGCGCCATCCGTGAGATGCACACCGTCCAGACCCAGGCGCTGGGCCAGAACCACATGGGTGTCGATCACCAAAGCCACGTCAAAGCGATGCGCCACCTCGCGCACCACGTCGGCGGCGCGCAGGATGAGGTCTTCGTCCCGAGTCGCCAGCGACAGGCGCAGACAGGCGATCTCGACAGCGTCGAGCACGCGCGACAGGTCTGTCGGAAAATGGCTGAGTTCGATCTCGGGTGGCGTGATCAGGTAAATTTGCGGCTGCTCTGTATCGGACATCTGCGGCCCCTTCTTGGTTGGTCGAGCCCCTATACGATGATTTGGGACGATCCGCCAAGGGCTTGCGCGGGTTGCCCTTTCAGACATGGCGCAATAGGTACGCTCGACCTGTGAAAACGGAGACTGGCACCATGCCCAGCGACACACCTCAACCTGCTTTTGTGCTGGTCCGCCCGCAGATGGGTGAGAATATCGGCGCGGCGGCGCGTGCCATGCTGAATTTCGGGCTTGAACGGATGCGGCTGGTTGCGCCGCGCGACGGCTGGCCGAACCAGAAGGCGGTCGCCATGGCGTCGGGTGCGGGCCGGTTGCTGGACGATGCGGTGCTGGTTGATCGCACGGTGGACGCGGTGGCGGATTGTTCGTTTGTCTTTGCCACGACAGCCCGCCAGCGCGATATGACGAAACCCGTTGTCACCCCGGAACGCGCGATGGAAATGGCGCGCGACAAGATCGCGGCCGGGGAAAAAGTGGCGGTTCTGTTCGGCCCGGAACGCGCCGGGCTGGAAAATGACGACATCGCGCTGGCCAATGCCATCATTTCGGTGCCGGTCAATCCGGAATTTCCCTCGCTCAACCTGGCGCAATGCGTCCTGCTGACAGGGTACGAATGGCGACGGCAGACGTCGGACATCGTGCCGGACACAACCGAGATGGCAGGCACAGATTGGGCCACGGCCATCGAAACGGAAAAGCTGGCGGCGCATTATGAAGACCGGCTTGACGAGGCCGGGTTCTTTTTCCCCGAGACCAAGGCGGACAGTATGAAGCGCAATCTGCGCAACATGTGGTCGCGCATGCCATTGACCCGGGCGGACGTGCAAATGCTGCACGGGGTCCTGCGGCAAATGGTGCGTTGGAAAGAACGTCGCGACTGACTGGACGATCCCCGGGTGCAACCCTACTGTCTGGCAAAATGACGGAGATGGCATGAGCAGCAAACGCAGCATCTTTGAAGAGGTCGGCGCAGAGACGCCGCGGAAAACCGAACCCAAGGGCGGCATGATCGACGCAGGCAAACGCGGCGCGCGCGGCGCGATCCGGATCTGGTTGATGATCCTGTTTGTCCTTGTGATGGTGATGATCGTGGTGGGCGGGCTGACGCGTCTGACCGACAGCGGATTGTCGATCACGGTCTGGGCGCCGATCACTGGCGCAATCCCGCCGCTGACGGCCGAGGATTGGCAGCGCGAATTCGATCTCTACCGCGCGATCCCGGAATACCAGTTGCAAAACGCCGGGATGACCTTGGCCGAGTTCCAGTTCATCTACTGGTGGGAATGGGGCCACCGGCAATTGGGCCGCGTGATCGGTCTTGTCTGGGCGCTGGGCTTTTTCGGCTTCCTGGCGTTTCGCAAGATCCCGACCGGGTGGACCGGGCGGCTGTTTTTTCTGGGTGTTCTGGGCGGCTTGCAGGGGGCGATTGGCTGGTGGATGGTGGCCTCGGGCCTGACCGGCACGATGCTCGATGTGGCCTCTTACCGGTTGGCGACGCATCTGGGGCTGGCCTTTGTCATTCTGGGCTTTATCGCCTGGTACACGTTTGAGCTGGGCCGCGAAGACCGGGACCTGATGCAGGCGCGCCGGTCGCGCGAAACCAAGCTGTTCGGACTGGGCACCGGGCTGCTGCATTTCACCTTTTTGCAGATCCTGCTGGGCGCGCTGGTGGCCGGGATTGACGCGGGCCGCACCTATAATGACTGGCCCTTGTTGGCCGGGGCGTTCCTGCCCCCCTTCCCGTTCGAGCTTGAGCCGATCTGGCGCAACTTCTTTGAAAACGCCGGGCTGGTACAGTTCATGCATCGGATTGCCGGGTACCTGTTGCTGATCTTTGGCACGGTCGTCTGGCTGCGGGCGCGCAAATCGCCCAATGCCGACACGCGCTTCCGCTTCAACGCGGTTTACGCGGTGCTGTGGCTGCAGATGGTGCTTGGGGTGGTGACCGTTCTCTACATGGCCCCGGTCGAAATCGCGATCGTCCACCAGATCGGCGCGGTGATCCTGTGGGTGTTGATCCTGCGGGCCCGGTTCGGCGCCGGATATCCAAAAGAACAATCCATTCGAGGAGCGACCACATGAGCACGGCATATGACGACCTGATGGCCTTCACCCGGGAGACGCAGGCGTTGGGCCAGATTGCCGGTCGTCTGGGATGGGATCAGGAAACCACCATGCCGCGCGGCGCGGCCGCCCAACGGGCCGAGGAAATGGCCGCGCTGGAAGCCGTGTTGCACGCCCGCCGCATGGACCCCCGCGTCGGGGATTGGCTGGAGGCATCCACGCCAACCGACGAGGAGGCCAAGGCCAACCTGCGCCACATCCGCCGCAGTTTCGACCGCGCGTCGAAAGTGCCGACAGACCTCGCGGCAGAGCTGGCGCGGACCACGTCGGTGGCGCAAGGCGTCTGGGCCGAGGCGCGCGCAAATGATGATTTCGCCGCCTTTGCGCCGACGCTGAAACGTGTGCTGGATCTGCGCCGTCAGGAAGGCGCGGCACTGGCGGATGGTGGCGATGCCTATGACGCGTTGTTGCAGGATTACGAGCCCGGCGCGACCGCGGCGGACCTGGAAGCGATGTTCGGCGCCTTGCGGCCCCGCTTGGTCGCGCTGCGCGACGCCGTGCTGGGTGCCCCTGCCCCAACCGCGTTGTCGGGAACCTTTGATGAACCCGCGCAGATGAAGTTGTCGCGTCAGATCGCCAAGGTGTTTGGCTATGACATGAGTCGGGGACGTGTGGACAAGGCGGTCCATCCGTTCAGTTCCGGGTCGGGCAACGACGTGCGGATCACCACGCGCACGGCAGCGAACGATCCGTTCAACTGCATCTATTCGACCATCCACGAGGTCGGGCACGCGGCCTACGAGCAAAACATCGATCAGGCCTACCTGCTGACACCGCTGGGATCCGGCGTGTCGATGGGCGTGCATGAAAGCCAAAGCCGGATTTACGAGAACCAACTGGGCCGGTCCAAGGCGTTTACAGGCTGGCTGCATGGCCAGATGGTTGACGTCTTCGGCGATTTCGGGATCGACGATCCCGCCGCATTCTACGGGACGGTGAACCGGGTCAACAAAGGCTATATCCGCACCGAGGCGGACGAGGCGCAGTATAACCTGCACGTGCTTCTGCGGTTCGATCTGGAGCGGCAGTTGATTGACGGGACGCTTGAGGTCTCGGACCTGGAGGAGGCCTGGAACACGCGGTTCGAGGCCGATTTCGGATACCCTGTCGATAAACCGTCCAACGGCGTGTTGCAGGATGTACACTGGTCCGTGGGCCTGTTTGGCTATTTCGCCACCTACACGCTGGGCAATGTCTATGCCGGGTGCCTGCACGAAGCCTTGCGCAAGGCGGTGCCGGATCTGGATGCGCAACTGGCGGCGGGCGATACCACTGCGGCGACAAGCTGGCTGCGGGACAACGTGCAGCGCTACGGCGGTCTGTATGAGCCGCGCGACGTCATCGAACGCGCCTGCGGGTTTGCGCCGTCCGAGGCGCCGTTGCTGACGTATCTGGAGGCGAAGTTCGGCGAGATTTACGGGGTTTAGGCAAAGTCGGCTGTGCGCAACGGAGATGCTGTTGCGCATCTATAGACACAGGTTGGCTTTGCGCTGGCGCGTCCAGATAACTCCTGAAAAAAGCACGACAAGGACTGCCAAAGTCGTGAAGACGGATTTAGCAATCGTGGCTGTGCTGGCGGCATACACCAGAGGGCCTGAAATACTGGGCCAGCTCCAGATTATGGCAACGATACCAATGTTCTCGATGTAATCGAACACAGCGCTGCTGACGGAAAGGGCGATACCGAAGCGGACCAGTTTGCTTTCTGGTATCCGTTGCCCGATCCAGAGAAACGTGGCGATCAGCGTCAAGGCGAGCATCGCCGGATATAGCGTGTCCAAAGGTATCTGGCGACTAAGATAATACGCGCGCCCCTCGGCGCCGAGTGCCTCAAGAAGCGTGGCGGCGTCTGCAGGGCCATAGCCTAAAGGCCGCATATCAAACGGGATGTGCCCCGAGATTGCCTCGATGTGGGCAAGCGTGACCTTGATCATCAGTAGGTAGATCGATGTCCCAATCGACCCGCAGCCAATCGCGACCACGCCGATGTGCCGGGACAGATTTCCGTTCGTCATTTTGTATCCTCCGTGAACTGTGCCACTCATGGCCCCAGACGGAGACACCCGCATTATCATTTGATAAGGCTTGCCAAGATGGATGTACGGACCTTTCTCACGCAGTCACCTGACTTGTCAGATATGGCCTGCGCAGACGAATTCGCATCTTGCTGGCGACGAAAGCGCGTGAGCAAGGGGGCGCACCTCTCCCGACAAGAACAGCCCGAAACACGTGAATTCATACTGTTGGAAGGATGTCTGGCGAGCAGCATCTGTGACAAGGACGGCAAGGACGTTTGCGTTGGCTTTTACATGGGTCCCTGTGTTGTCACGCCCAATATCGCGCGAACGCGGGACGGCTTGTCTCTTGTGTCCATTGCAGCAACGACGGATGCCACGCTTGCTTGGATGGACAGTGAACTGCTTTCGGATCTGATGCTCTCATCCGAGCCCATCCGGAACTGGGCCAATGCAATCCTGCGAGACGCATTGAGCAAGAAGGCTGAACGCGAGTGGTGCCTCGCGGCGCTTGGAGGTGCCGAGCGGCTCAATTGGTTTCGCCAATCCTTCCCCGGCTATGAAGACATATTTACCCATGCTTTGATTGCGTCTTTTTTGGGCGTCACGCCAGTCACAATGAGCCGTCTGCGTGCCGTCGATAGAAATAGATAGGAAGCTGACCTTTGAATGCGGGGTAACACCCGGCACATCGGGGGCCAACCAGCCATTCGCCTCAACCGGCAAAGCGCAATTTGGTCCGCGACCCACGCGTATCGAAATCCGCAAGCGGATCAATGCGCCCTTGGCGAGGGGTGGACGCGCAGGTTTTTGCGGATCTGGTTCAGTGCAGCGTGAATTCACCCACCAGTTGCTGCCATTCCCCCGAGGCAAGCATTTTGCGGTGCGTGTATTGCACCGAATGCAGCGGGCCATCGATGCTGTCCTGCCAGAATTCGATGAATTCGAACAGCTTGGGGTGATCCGGGGCCAGATCGTATTCTTGCCAGACAAACGTGTTCAGCACGTTCTGGTAATCCGGCATCCGGTAAAACAGCTGCGCCGTAGTCAGGCCATAGCCGCGCAACATGAGTTCGGTTTCGCTAAGTTCAGTCATGCCAACCTCATTCGTTTTTTCTTATGCGACTCAGTTTGCCATGATTTCCTTACTATTCAACAAAAACAGTGTGTTAGCCAGCGCGCTGCCTGAGTGCCAATTCTGGGATGTGGCTGTGGTGGTCATTTGGATTGCAGGCTACATCCTGCATCTGATATAGGTAACCTCAACAAAATATAGACATGCAGACAGCAGGCAATCCACGTGAGCGACACGCCAGAAACTCCTGAGAACGATAGCGAAATGCCGCCAGAGCGCCCCAAATATGACGGGCCGCAGGTGTCGATCACGGATGAAATGAAGTCATCCTACCTCGATTACGCGATGAGCGTGATCGTCAGCCGGGCGATCCCGGATTTGCGGGACGGGCTGAAACCGGTGCACCGGCGTATCCTGTATGCGATGCACGAAAGCGGTAACAGCCACGACAAATCCTACCGCAAATCGGCGCGGCCCGTGGGCGATGTGATGGGGAAATATCACCCGCATGGCGACTCTGCGATCTATGACGCGTTGGTGCGGATGGCGCAGGATTTCTCGATGTCGCTGCCCTTGCTGGATGGTCAGGGCAATTTCGGGTCGATGGATGGCGATAACCCGGCGGCGATGCGCTATACCGAGGTGCGCATGGACAAGCCGGCGGCCTATCTGCTGGCGGATATCGACAAGGACACGGTCGATTTTCAGGATAACTATGACGGCAAGGACCAGGAACCCACGGTCCTGCCGGCCCGCTTCCCGAACATGCTGGTCAATGGGGCCGGTGGTATCGCGGTGGGTATGGCCACCAATATCCCGCCGCACAATCTGGGCGAAGTGGTGGATGCCACGCTGGCCCTGATCGAGGAGCCGGACCTGAGTTCCGAGCAGTTGATCGAATACGTGCCCGGTCCCGACTTTCCGACCGGTGGCATCATGCTTGGCCGCTCCGGCGCGCGGAAGGCGTATCTTGAAGGTCGCGGGTCGGTCATCGTGCGGTCCAAGACCCGCGTCGAGGAGATCCGCAAGGATCGTTGGGCCATCGTGATTGATGAGATCCCCTACCAGGTCAACAAGGCCACCATGATCGAGCGGATCGCCGAAGCCGCCCGCGAGAAGCGGATCGAAGGCATCAGCCACGTTCAGGACGAATCCGACCGCAACGGTGTACGGGTTGTGGTCGAATTGAAACGGGATGCCACGGCCGAGGTGGTGCTGAACCAGCTTTTCCGCTTTACCCCGATGCAGACGTCGTTCGGGTGCAACATGCTGGCCCTGAACGGCGGGCGGCCTGAACAACTGACGCTGCGCAAGTTCCTGACAGCGTTCATTGATTTCCGCGAAGACGTTGTTGCGCGGCGCACCGCGTACCTGCTGCGCAAGGCGCGCGAGCGGAGCCATATCCTGTGTGGTTTGGCCGTAGCGGTCACCAATATCGACGAGATCGTGGCCACCATCCGATCCTCTGCCGATGCCGCCGAAGCGCGCGAACGGTTGATGACGCGGCGCTGGCCTGCGGCGGACATCCTGCCCTATATCGCGCTGATTGATGATCCGACCCATACGGCCAATGACGACGGAACGTACAACCTGTCCGAGACACAGGCGCGGGCGATCCTCGAATTGCGGTTGCAGCGTCTGACGCAGATCGGTGTGAAGGAAGTCACGGACGAACTGGAAGAACTGGCCGGGAAAATCCGGGAATACCTTGAGATTCTGGGATCACGGGACCGCATCATGAGCATCATCGCGGACGAACTCCGCGAGGTGAAAGACCTGTTTGCCGTGCCACGCCGCACCGAGATCGTTGATTGGTCCGGCGACATGGAAGACGAAGACCTGATCGAGCGGGAAGACATGGTCGTGACCGTGACCCAGTCCGGCTACATCAAGCGCACGCCACTGGCCGATTTCCGGGCGCAGAAGCGTGGCGGCAAAGGTCTGTCGGGCATGTCGACCAAGGATGATGATGTCGTCACGCGGCTGTTCGTGGCCAACACGCACACGCAGCTGTTGTTCTTCACCACCGAAGGCATGGTCTACAAGCTCAAGACCTGGCGTTTGCCGCAAGGCGGGCGCACGTCCAAGGGCAAGGCGATCGTGAATATCCTGCCCATTCCGACGGGCGTGTCGATTGCGGCGATCATGCCGGTGGACCGGGACGAAACAGAATGGGCCGATCTGCAGATCATCTTTGCAACCAGTGCAGGAGATGTGCGGCGTAACGCCTTGTCAGACTTCACAAATGTGATGCGCAACGGCAAGATTGCGATGGACCTTCCCGACGGTGTCGAACTGGTTAATGCGCGCATCGCGTCCGAAGATGACGACGTGATGCTGGTCACCGATGCCGGGCGCGCGATCCGCTTCCGGACGACGGATGTCCGGGTGTTCAAGGGCCGCAAATCCACCGGTGTGCGCGGCATTCGCCTGAACAACGGCGACCGCGTGGTCAGCATGGCGGTGATCCGGCATTTCGAAGCTGATCCCGCGGAACGGGCCGCGTATCTCAAGATGCGCCGCGCTGTGGCCGGGCTGGCGGATGACGCCGAGATTGATGACGAGGACGGTGTTGCGCCGGGTTCGATTACGCAGGAACGTTACGCCGAAATGTCGGCGGCAGAGAACCTGATCCTGACGATCACCGCCAAGGGCGCAGGCAAGCTGTCCTCAAGCCATGACTACCCGGTCCGAGGCCGTGGCGGTCAGGGGGTTCAGGCCATCGACAAGGCCATGCGGGGCGGTACGCTGGTGGCATGTTTCCCGGTCGACATGGATGACCAGATCATGCTGGCCACGTCCAAGGGGCAGTCCATCCGGGTCCCGGTGGACGGCATTTCCTTCCGGTCCCGCAGCGCGGGCGGCGTGAAGGTGTTCAACACGGGCGCGGATGAAGAAGTGGTCTCTGTTGCATGGATCGCCGATCAGGGGGATGAGGCAGACGAGCCGACCGAAGAATAAGCTCGGCACCTCAACACACTGATACAATGACATAAAAGCAGCGCAGGGACACATCCCGCGCTGCTTTTTTCTTGGCTGTCGAGTGCGGAGCGTCTGCGCCGCCTTCAATGCCTTACGCAGGATTTCACACCCTTTTCACACGGGCCCTGTCGCATGGTCTGGTATTCCTGACCTGCGCTTACCCGGCGTCAGGTGTATAAGAGACGTAGAAAGGATAGTTCCCCGCAGCACGGCAGACTTTATCAATATTCCTCCCTGTTGGTCTGATTGGACATATCCAATCTCGTGCTGCCCAAAGTCATTTGTTCCACTTTGTTTCCAACAAGTCCTTTTTTTGAAATGTGTCGGGGTCGACCCTCATTTGATCCCGGCACGGCATTTTAGAACGCGAGCCCGATCATCTGTTCAAGGATGGTCGGGCATATTTCCCGGAGCCTGTTCATGTCGGCCCTCCTTGATCTCATGCGCGCGTATCCCGACCTGCTTCAGCTGAGCGGTGTGATCGGATCGATCATTTACGTTGGTGGGTTTGCGCTGGTTCAATCCGGGCGCACCTGCGGCAACGGCGCGGTTTATTCGGCAAGCAAGGTAATCGCGGCCCTGCTGGTATTGATCAGCCTTGTGGGCGCATTCAACCTTGGTGCGTTTCTGATCCAGATCGGTTTTATCACCTTCGGCATCATCGGGCTGTTTCGGCAGGGACAGACAAAATCCGCGATCCATGAGGACCCCACAGCGTCGTCGGATGTGGTCGTGCTCAGACGGCCAATCGGCTATGCCCCCCGCGCACCTGCGCCTCAAGATGACTGGCAAGCGATTTGCGATTGGGAAAGGCGTCCACCCGGACCGGTGGGTGATACACCAGTTCGACTTTGCCCTGCCGGGATTGCGCCAGCACCTTGATCAAGTGTGCGCCGAACCCCATGTCCCCCCACCAGCCATAAAACCGCGGGTCTTCGCCTTCTGGCGGGTGATAGATCACCGTCACGGGCTGAATATGCATGTCGTGCATCAGGTTGTCCGAAAAGAACGCCGCAAACAATGTGGGTTTGAAGGCCAGCACCCGGGCCCCATCGGTTGAGGTGCCTTCGGGGAAAAACAGCAACCGATGCCCGTGCTGCAGACGCTCTTCGAACACCGCAAGCTGGGCCTTGGCATCGCGCCGGTCGCGGCGGATGAACACGGTGCCTGTCGCGCGCGCCAACCAGCCGATCCCAGGCCAGGAGGCGACTTCCGATTTCGAAACGAAATAGACATTCTTGCGTGCGTTCAAGGCAAAGATGTCCAGCCAGGAACTGTGGTTGGCCACCACAGCGCCGCGCACTTTCATGCGCGGACCGCGCACCAGCATCGGCAGACCCAGGATCACGAACGCCGCACGGCACACCGCCTGGGTGATATATGGCGTCAGCGGGCGATCGACGCCAAAGATCGGCCGTTCCACAAGCCGGATCAGCAGCAGGACCGCAAGCCCGCCGAACACAAGTGTCCCGAGACCGGTTCCGCGAAGCGCCACACGGACCCATCCCATCGGTGTGATCGGAGGGGTCTCGATCGGATCATGGCTGTCCCATGTCGGTGTGCTCATGCAGAGGACCTCATCCGTCGGGCCAAACCCTGCTGTTTGAGCGTGTCGGTTTCAAGCAGCAGGCAGACATCCACCGTGTTGAACGCGTGGTCCACGTAGACGCCCTCGCCAATGACGCCACCGATCTTGAGATAGGACTTGATCAGCGCCGGAGTGTCCCGCATCGCGGTCTTCCGGTTGATCTGATCGCGCGGCAGGAGCGGCATGGGCAGTGGCATCCGTGAGCGCACCCGAATGGGCGCAGGCGCAAGATAGGCATCGTGCAGGTGCGACACGGGATGCAGAAGGCTGTTCAGATCGGTGCCCCGAAAACTGGCCACCCCGAACATCAGGTCGATATCCCGCGCAGCAACATAGCCCGCCAACGCTTGCCACATTGCCAGCAACCCCGCGCCGCCGCGATATTTGGGATGCAAACAGGACCGGCCAAGCTCAAGAACTGTCCGCTTGGTCTGTGTCAGGCACGCAAGATCGAATTCAGAAGCCGAATAGAACCGCCCGGCTTTGGCGGCGTGGTCCCGGGTCATCAGCCGGTAGACGCCAACGACCCCGTCATTGTCACCATCCACAAGCCGCGAATCCCGCAGCAACAGGTGGTCGGCATAAGGGTCGAACGCATCTGTCTCAAGGCTTCGCGCGTGGTCGACACCGGGTCCGTCGCTGCCCATCTCCTGCACAAAAACGCGGTATCGCAGCCGTTGCGCGGAACGGATGTCGGCCTCTGTTTGCGCCAGGGACGCATGTAAGAAAGGGGCGTTCTGAAGCATCTCATCCACGCAGCACGTTGCACAGACAGTGTAATCCCCGCCTCTGGTCCACGCAACGCGATGAAAAACGCGCGACAAGTTGGGCGGAATGCGTTAATGAAATATCAACCTTTGGTTGAATATCTACTCGTCAAACACTGGAAGCAAGCCAATGCGCGACCCATCAATGACCACTTTGCCAACCTCGCGGAAATTGACCGTGATCCGATTGCCGATGTTGGATTGCACCTGTCCGATGCCCCAATCCGGTTCATCCGGGTGGCGGACCAGCGAACCCGGTTCCAGAATGCCGTTGAGGTCGGTCATGTGTGGGCTCCTTGCCATGTGTCGGAGAACATAGTGCAGCACCCCCCATCTTCATTGGCCGCATTGATCGGATCGCGGATTTGCCACGACCTTATCAACCCTCTTGGCGCGATTTCCAATGGGTTGGAACTGGTTTCACTCACCGCACCAAGCCCGGCAAGTCCGGAAATGATGCTGATCCAGCAAAGCTGTGACAACGCAACCGCGCGAATCCAGTTTTTCCGCATCGCCTTCGGCGGGGCGGGCGACAGTCGCACCATTCCCAATGCGCAGGCCGCGCGCACCCTTGCCGACCACTATGTCGGCACCCGCCTTCGCACAGAATGGACGCTGTACCACGATATTGGCCGCGACGCGGTGCAACTGGCCTACCTGGCCGTGCTCTGCGCGGAAACGGCGCTGCAACAAGGCGGGCTTTTGTCGGTTGGATCAGACGGTCCGGATCTGATCATCACCGGACAAGGCCCGGTTTGCGTGCCGGATCGGGACTTGTGGGCGATCTTGTCCATGACCGGTGGCGCGCCCCTGCCAGAGCTGCGCCCGGCCCATGTCCAGTTCGCTTTGTTGCGCCATCTTAGCGCCGATGACGCGCTTGCGGTCGAGGACGGGTCAGCCGACGGTCGGATCATGCTGCGCCTGACCCTGCCCCAAACCCCGAATTCGGGGCTGCAGGGCGTCGACCACTGAGCGCACGTGATCCGAGATCGGTCCGGGGCGCGCAGGATCCAGCAGCGTTGTGAGCATCTGCTCGGTTGGGTGCGCGCGTCGGGTCCATCGCAGCCCCCGCAGGATCTGTTCCGCGTCATGTGGCAGCCTGTCCGGGATCTCTTGCCCAGCCAATGTGGCCCAGACACAGGCCCAGGCGCGTCCAACGCTCCACGGATTGTACCCGCCGCCGCCGGACACGATCAGCCGCGAGGCCAACGGCCGCAACGCCCACACGGCGCGGATATGGCAGCGGTTTGACAAGGTCAGGCGCGACAGCGGGTCTTCGGTCACCGCATCCGCGCCACATTGTAGGTAGATCGCATCGGGCGCGTGCGCGTCCACGGCAGGCAGGATCAGGTCATTGAGGATCAGATCAAATTCCGTGTCGTTGAACCCGCGTGGCACGGGGATATTCAACGCCGCCCCACCCGCATTATCCTCAAGCGCGCCGGTGAACGGCCAGCGCTTGTCTTCATGCACCGAGATCATGCGAACCTGGCGCGATCCATGAAACGCCACCGCGACACCGTCGCAATGATGGGCGTCGATATCGACATAGGCGATCCGCGTCAGGCCCATCTGAAGCAGGCGCTGGATCGTTAACACCGGTTCGTTGATATAACAAAACCCGTTGGCGCGGTCCGGCAATCCGTGATGGGTGCCACCACCCGGATTATACGCCACCCCGCCGGTCCGGACGAGCTCGGCCGCAAGCAAACCGCCCCCCGCCGCAGTGGCGGGTCGGCGGTACATTTCCGGAAAGACCGGGTTGGAGAGCGTGCCAAGCCCGTAGGCAAGATCCGTGTTCTGCGTGACTTCGGACCGCTGCAACGCGGTGATGTAGTCTTTTGAATGAAAGCCATAGAGGGCACCCGGCTTGGCGCAGGGGCTGGTACGATACCGGTCCGTAGGCAGCCATCCCAGCGTTCGGCACAGATCGGTGACCGTGGGCACGCGCGGGATCGACAAGGGGTGATGCGCACCATAGCTGGATCCGCGATAGATCCGCGCGCCAATAAAAACCGGGTCAGACATGGGCATGAGATAGGCCGGTCCCCGCGCAGGCCAAAATGCGGCACCGCATTTTGACCTTCCGTCGACGGAGGGTCACCCGGCTTCGGCCTTTTCCGACAATTCAAGCCACAGGTCTTCGGCGTCGGCCAGCGCTGTCTGGCGTGCCACCAGTGCTTCGCTGGCTTTCTTGAACTTTACAGGTTCCCGCGTGAACAGTTCTGGGTCTGCCATCAGGCCTTCGAGCTTTGCGATCTCGGCTGTCAGCCTGTCAATTTCGGCAGGCAGCGCTTCAAGCCTGTGCTTTTCGGTAAAGCTCAGCCCGGTCTTTGGCTTGGCGGCCTCGGGTTTGGGTTGGGCCTGTTTTGCTTGCGGTTTCGGCGACGCGGCTGTTGTCGGTTCGGCCTGTCGTTGCGATTGGTAATCGCTCCACCCGCCGGCATAGACCGTGGCCCGGCCCTTGCCTTCCATGGCAACGGTCGTGGTGGCGACGCGGTCCAGAAAGTCCCGGTCGTGGCTGATCAACAGCACGGTGCCATCGTAGTCGCCCAGCAGATCCTGCAACAGATCCAGCGTTTCGACATCCAGATCATTGGTGGGTTCGTCCAAAACCAGCAGGTTTGATTCCCGCGCCATGATCCGCGCCAGCAGCAGACGCGCCTTTTCGCCCCCCGACAGGGACCGTACCGGCGCGCGCGCCTGACTGTCATCGAACAGGAACTCCTTAAGATACCCCACCACATGTCGCGGCATCCCCCGCACCATGATCTGATCGGCCTTGCCCGACACCCGCATCTCGGGGTCACCGGTGAGGTTTTCCCACAAGCTGAGATCGCCATTCAACTGCGCGCGGGTCTGATCAAAAACGGCGGGCACGAGGTTTGTGCCCAGTTTGACCGTCCCCTCATCCGGTGGGATTTCGCCGGTCAGCATGCGGATCAGGGTGGTTTTGCCAACGCCGTTTGGACCCACAAACGCCACGCGGTCCCCGCGCTGCACGGTTAATGAGAAATCCCGCAGAATGACCGTGTCGCCAAAGGTCTTTTTCAGGCCCTTGGCCTCGATCACCTTGCGTCCGGATTTCGGCCCCGACGCCAGCGCCATCGCAGCGGTGTCCTGACGCTGGATCAGTGACGCGCGTTCCTGCCGCAGGTCCTTGAGCGCGCGTACGCGGCCCATATTGCGCTTGCGTCGGGCGCTGATGCCTTCCACGGCCCATCGGGCCTCGGCCTTGATCTTGCGATCCATCTTGTGACGCTGGAGGTCTTCCTCTTCCCAGGTTTTGTCGCGCCAGGCCTCAAAAGCTGCAAAGCCCTTTTCCTGTCGCCGCACCTGGCCCCGGTCGATCCAGAGCGTGGCGCGGGTGAGTTCGGTCAGAAAGCGCCGGTCGTGGCTGATCAGGACAAACCCTTTGCGGGTGCGCTTGAGTTCGTCCTCCAGCCAGCCAATGGCTTCGATATCAAGGTGGTTTGTCGGCTCGTCGAGCAACATCAGTTCAGGGTCCTGCGCCATCAGCCGGGCCAAGGCCGCACGACGCCGTTCGCCGCCCGATGCCGTGGCGACCAGACGGTCAGGATCGAATTTCAGCCCCTCGCCCGCGCGTTCCACCTTGTAAAGCTCGGACGGATCGAGCCCGTGCATCGCGTATTCCCCCAGCGTGTCAAAGGCGCTCAGGTCCGGGTCTTGTTCCATATAGCCCACGCTGACACCGGGCGACACGACGCGGTCGCCGGTATCGGCCTCGACCAGCCCGGCCATGACTTTCATCAGGGTGGATTTGCCCGATCCATTGCGCCCGACAAGCGCCACCCGGTCGCCCGGTTGGACAATCAGACCAAGATCATGGAACACCGGATCGCCCCCGAAGGTGAGCGAGATATCGTTGAGTTGTAAAAGAGGTATCACAGCCATGACGTGGCGCTACGGTGCGGGACCGGTAAGGTCAAGGGGGCCAGCCGGATCGCCTTGCGCGGCCAGCGCCAGCGCACGCAAGCGGGCCTTGCGCGGCTCCGGGATCGCGGCGACCTCCATCCCGGTAAACACGTGTTGGGTCTTCAGGTCCGGGTCGATGACAAGCTGATCCCCGACCCAACCGCCCATACCCAGATAGGCCCGCAACAAGGGCGGCAGCGCGACGTCCGGCGCGGCAGACTCAGACAGCGCGATGGCGTCCGGCGAACGTGCCCTTGGCCGCAGATCAGCTGGCCCAAGATGATGACGGTAGAGCGTTGCAAAACAGGCGCTGTGGCAGGCAGGATCGACGCCCGGGAACGAACTGCATCCAATCAGCATGTGAACATCGTAGGCATCCACCAACGTGCCGATGGCGGCCCAGGCCAATCGGATGGCCGTGGTGTCAATCGCGCCATTGGCATGGCAAAACCGCCCAAGTTCCAGAAACCGCTGGTGGCGTTTGGTCAGGGGCGACAGATCATAGGCCTGCCCGGTATAGGTGCTGGACAAGCGCGCAGCCGACACGATCCGCAGGCGGAAGGCCACAAGATTTTGCCGGTGCGGGCCTGTCACCGTGCCATGCCAGGACACCGCATCAAAGGCATCCGCGTCCATCCGCCCCTGACGAAAGCTCTGCCCGCGCAATTGCAGCGCGTCGGCCTGTAGCTCTGGCGTGCGATCAATCCGTGCCCGGTACGCCCCCAGCGCCAGATCAACCCGCAGATCAGGGGCAGCGACATCGCATTCTGCGACGTCTGCCATGATCAATTGAAGAAATCTGCTGCGTTGATGCCGCCGATATTGCCGAAGAGCTTGCGGATAAAGTTGATATCGCCATCGCCAGACCGCGTGATCCGACGTGTCAGCGGCACAACCTGCCCGTCCTGCAACCCGTAGCGTTCGATATTTTCGACAACACCCGCCTGATCAAAGGTGATGGCCAGCACCTGGCGGTCCACCACTTCGGGGCGACGCCATGCGAAATGGCGCACGTCGCTTTCGATGTAATAGAACCCGGATTCATTCAGCGTGCCCGAGGTTGACGGAACACCCACCAGATCCTCGACTGTGCCCCGTGTGTCGACACCGGGGACGATTTGCTGAAGCTCATCTTCGGATGGCACATAGCCATGTGTGCGGTATTGTGCGGTGCATCCTGCCAGGACAACAAGCGCAAGCGCCCCAAGTCCGATCCTGAGTCTCGATCCGTTGCCCTGCATAGCGCCTCTCTTGCGTTGGCGTTCACTGCCTTCTATCTCGATTACACGGCCTTTGGCCTGCGTTCAAGCAAAGGGTGCACACTAGATATGCCACAATCGGCCCTCAAACCCGGAGAATTCCGCGTCCACGATCTGTCGACGCGGCATCCGACCCCATTCGAAATCCGTCCGGACGCTGCGGCGCGGGACGCTCTTGCCGATCAATTGGGGCTGTCAGCGCTGAAAAAGCTGCGGTTCGAGGGCGAGATTGCGCCGGCGGGTGCGCAGGGCTGGTCCTTGCGGGGCACGTTGGGGGCAACCGTGGTGCAGCCCTGTGTTGTGACCCTTGAACCGGTCACAACCCGGATCGACGAACATGTGGAACGCACCTACGTTCCGGCAGAGTATTTCGACATCGGCGAAGAAGGCGCGGAAACCGAGATGCCGGAGGACACCAGCACCGAACTGCTGGGCGCGGTCATTTCCGCGGTGGCGGTGATGGAAGAATCGCTGTTGCTTGCCCTGCCCCAATACCCGCGCAGCGAAGGCGTCGATCTGGGAGAAGCGGTGTTTGCAGAAGACGGCGTGACGCCCATGAAAGACGAAGATACCAAGCCCTTTGCCGGTTTGGCGGCGTTGCGCGATCAGCTGGACAAAAAGACCTGACGCCCGGTCCAGAAAACGCTTGCGGATTTCAAGTTTGCCCCTATGTTCGCGCCTTCATCCGAGGTGGGGGGTTGCCCCCCGGCCCGAGTTTCCCGTAAGAGGCCGGACACACCCGAAACGCGGCATGGCGAGCATGCCACAGGTAATAGATAATTGAGGTTGAGACATGGCTGTCCAACAGAACAAAGTATCAAAATCGCGTCGCAACAACCGTCGCGCACATGACGCTCTGGTCGCTGCGAACCCGAACGAATGCACCAACTGCGGCGAGCTGAAGCGCCCGCACCACGTGTGCCCGTCCTGCGGACATTACGCGGACCGCGAAGTGATCGCGCAGGCCGACGAAATCGACTTGGACGAAGACGCAGCATAAGCAACGAAAAGGCGTACCTCTCTGCATGACCTCGTCGCAGGATCATATGAAAGCGGGAGATGCGCCAATTGTGCTTTCAATCGACGCTATGGGCGGCGATCTTGGGCCGGAGGCAATTGTCTCCGGCATGTCTCGTTCTGCACAATCAAACCCTGACATTCGGTTTCTGGTTTGCGGACCAGAGGCCGAACTCACGCGTCTGATTGAGCGCCGCAAAGAGCTTGCCGGGCGGTGCGAAGTTCGCAACGCAACCGACATCGTGTCGATGACGGACAAGCCCAGCCATGTCATGCGCCATGGCAAGGACACGTCCATGTGGGCGGCGATTGATGCGGTGCGCAACAAGGAAGCCACGGTCGCGGTGTCCTGTGGCAATACCGGCGCGCTGATGGCGCTGTCGATGATCCGCCTGCGCAAGCTGCCCGGCGTCAACCGCCCTGCCATTGCGATCCTGTGGCCCTCGCGCAATCCGCAAGGGTTCAACGTGATGCTGGACGTGGGCGCAGATATTCGCGCCGATGCCGAGGATCTTTTGCAATACGCCCTGATGGGCGTGTCTTACGCGCGCAACGGTCTTGAACTTGACCGTCCGCGTGTCGGTTTGCTCAATGTCGGCACCGAAGAACACAAGGGCCGCGCCGAATTGAAAGAGGCGCATGACCTGATTTCCAACGCCTCCGACCGCGCCCAGTTCGAATTTGTCGGCTTTGTCGAAGGCGGCGATATTCCTGGTGAGGCCTGCGACGTGATTGTCACCGACGGCTTTACCGGCAATGTCGCGTTGAAGACCGGCGAAGGCACCGCATCGCTGATCGGCGACCGGCTCAAAGAAGCGTTTGCCTATTCCCTGCTGTCAAAGATTGCGTCCGTTCTTGCCTTGACGTCGCTGCGCCGTCTGCAAAAGAAAATTGATCCCCGCCGCGTCAATGGCGGGGTTTTTCTTGGCTTGAACGGCACGGTTGTGAAATCGCACGGATCGGCTGATGCCACAGGCGTGTCCGCGGCAATCCGGCTTGCGCATCAACTGGCACAATCGGGCTTTTCAGACCGGCTTGCTGCGCGATTGGCGTCGATTTCAGATGTTGCGGCCGACACACTTGCTGACCATCACGACACCGAGGAGAGCCCAAAATGACCACACGCGCGGTTGTCGTTGGACTTGGGCATTACCTTCCTGAACGTGTGGTGCCGAATTCCGAATTCGAAGCCTCACTGGACACATCGGATCAATGGATCCGCTCCCGGTCGGGCATTGAACGGCGTCATTTCGCGGCAGAGGGGGAAACCACCTCTGATCTGGCCACGCAGGCCGCGAAAAAGGCCCTGCGATCTGCAGGGCTTGAGGCGAACGATCTGGACGCCATCGTTCTGGCCACCTCCACAGCCGATCTGACCTTTCCGTCAGCAGCCACCATGGTGCAATCCGCCATCGGGATGACACGCGGGTTTGCTTTTGACGTTCAGGCCGTCTGCGCCGGGTTCGTCTACGCGATGGCCAACGCAAACGCATTGATCGTGTCCGGTCAGGCCAAGCGCGTCATGGTGATCGGTGCGGAAACCTTCAGCCGGATCATGGACTGGACCGACCGCAGCACCTGCGTGCTGTTTGGTGACGGTGCCGGGGCGGTCATCCTTGAAGCGCAGGACGGCGTTGGGGACAAGACTGACCGGGGTATCCTGTCCGTCGATCTGAACTCGGACGGGCAATACAGGGATATCCTTTACGTCGATGGCGGGGTCAGCACGCATACGACCGGCTATTTGCGGATGCAGGGCAAGGAAGTCTTCCGCCACGCCGTTGAGAAACTTGCAAAAACCGCGACCACGGCGATGGAGAAGATCGACCTGTCAAATGATGAGGTCGACTGGATTGTCCCGCATCAGGCCAATATCCGGATCATTCAGGGCACCGCCAAGAAGCTCGGCCTGTCGATGGATCATGTGGTGGTCACCGTTCAGGACCACGGAAACACATCTGCAGCTTCAATTCCGCTGGCCCTTTCGGTGGGAGTCGAACGCGGCCAGATCAAGACCGGGGATGTGGTTGTCACCGAAGCCATCGGCGGCGGTTTGGCCTGGGGGGCCGTTGTCCTGCGCTGGTAGGCAAATTTCCTCTAAATTCCTGCGCGCAAGCCATTGATATTGACTCGGAATTTGGCTGGCCTCATTCTGGCTCAAACTGGGGAGGCCTGTTCGATGAGTCAAAAAACGCTGACACGTATGGATCTAAGTGAATCCGTCTTTCGCGAAGTGGGGTTGTCGCGAAACGAAAGTGCGGACTTGGTCGAGTCCGTTTTGAACCATATGTCCGACGCGCTGGTCGCTGGCGAACAGGTCAAGATCTCGTCCTTTGGCACCTTCTCGATCCGCGACAAGGCCGCGCGCGTGGGCCGGAATCCCAAGACAGGCGAAGAGGTTCCCATCAACCCGCGCCGTGTTCTGACGTTCCGCCCCTCCCACCTGATGAAAGACCGGGTCGCCGCTGGGAACAAAAGGTAATCCGCCATGAGCAAGTCCGCAGACGCGTTCCGCACGATCAGTGAAGTGGCTGACTGGATGGACACGCCCGCGCATGTTCTTCGGTTCTGGGAAAGCAAGTTTACCCAGGTCAAACCGGTCAAACGCGCCGGTGGTCGACGGTATTACCGTCCCGCCGACATGCGGTTGCTTGGCGGTATCAAGAAACTGCTGCACGAAGATGGAATGACCATCAAGGGCGCGCAAAAAATCCTTCGGGAAAAAGGTATTAAGCACGTTGCTTCACTTTGTACATTAAGTGTTGGAGAAGACGACGACGGCGATGACGTGATGATCGAAGACGTGGTTGCCACCGAACCGCTGGACACGGTTGTGCCGTTCACCAAAACTGCGGACCCTGCCCCTGTGGCAGCCAAGGACACTGTTGACCCGGTCCCTGTGGCTGATGCGCCGGAAGAGGCCGTAGACGAACCTCCACTGGAGGAGAACACTGCGCAGGACGACCTTCTGCCGCCCGTTGCGGAAACGATTGCGGAGCCCCTTGAGACGCCTGAACCAGTCGGCGAAGCGGGCCCGGAACGAGAGGCAAACTTCGCCGAAGATGACGCGGCTGAAGACAACCCGGACCCGACCCCGTTGCCCGGGTTCTTGCAGCGCTCCCTTGATGACCGCAACGCAGCGGAAGCCGTTGAAGATGCGCCGCAAGAGGTTGCCGACGAGAGTGCGCCCGAGCCGGAACACGAGGTTGAACCCGCCGTCGCCCCGCCGACGGAACCGCGCGCCGGTGCCTTGTCTGCGCTGGCCAGGATCACGCGGCTGACACCCGAGTCGGCGCGCGAGATTGCGCCACTTGTCGAAAAGCTGCGCAAATTGGTGGCCTGACAGCCCGCGACATTTCACGCATTTTCGCCCTTGCGGCCTGATCCAAAACCGTTATGACAGGCACCAGTCGGGCTATGGCGCAGCCTGGTAGCGCGTCCGTCTGGGGGACGGAAGGTCGCAGGTTCGAGTCCTGCTAGCCCGACCAATCATTTACATCGCTATCACTTTTGCCCACGCGAAAATCGCTCTCGCGTGGCGGTCTCCAGCTTGATATGCAAGGCCAACTGCGGACAAGGACGACAGATATGACCGGCGTTTTGGCCAACCAGCAAATCACCGCGCTGATGGAACAAGGCGTCATCGCCGCCGAGCGTCCCTTTGTCGACGGTCAGGTTCAACCCGCCAGTCTTGATCTGCGCCTGGGCACCGTGGCTTACCGCGTGCGGGCGTCGTTTCTAGCGGGCAAAGGTCAACGCGTCGAAGACCGGTTGGCGGATTTCGAAATGCACCGCATTTCGCTGAACGGCGGCGCAGTCCTTGAAAAAGGGTGTGTGTACCTGGTGCCCTTGATGGAGCGTCTGTCCCTGCCCGATGGGATCAGTGCTGTGGCCAATGCCAAAAGTTCGACCGGACGGTTGGACCTGCTGACCCGTACAATTACCGATGAAGGCACCGAATTTGACCGCGTCGCTCCGGGATATACCGGGCCGCTTTATGCCGAGATTTGCCCGCGGTCGTTTTCCGTGTTGGTCCGTCCCGGCATGCGCCTGAACCAGATCCGGTTTCGCAATGGGCAATCAATCCTGTCGGACGACACCCTGCACGCGCTGCACAACGAACAGACACTGGTGAATGGCGGACCCGCCGTGATCAGCGACGGGTTGGGGTTTTCGGTGGACCTGAAACCAGCGAACGGCGATCTGGTGGGCTACCGCGCCAAACCTCATACGGGTGTGATTGATCTGGACAAGCTGGGGCACTATGCGCCGTCAGAGTTCTGGGAAGAGTTGCACACGTCAAACGGGCGGCTGATCCTTGATCCAGACGCGTTCTATATCCTTGTCAGCCGCGAAGCGGTGCATATTCCACCGGATTATGCTGCGGAAATGGCCCCGTTTCTGGCGATGGTGGGCGAATTTCGGGTGCATTACGCCGGGTTTTTCGACCCCGGTTTCGGCCACGATGCGGCAGGCGGATCGGGATCGCGCGGCGTGTTGGAAGTGCGCTGCCACGAAGCGCCTTTCGTGTTAGAGCACGGGCAGATCGTGGGACGCTTGGTCTATGAGAAAATGGATCAATCCCCGAGCCAGCTTTATGGCGCGGGGATCAAGTCGAACTATCAGGGACAGGGATTAAAACTGTCCAAACACTTTGCCAGCGATCAGGGCTGACGGTCATCCGGGTGCGGCTGGCTTGGCTTTTTACGCTTGGCCAGCGCGTTCTGGCCTGCGTTCATCCCGGCGTTGATGCCCGAGTTGACCACGCGGCGCATCACGGTGCGCATGACCATATTGATGATCTGATTGAGGTTCATGTCGTCCTCCATTCCTGCAAATTATCTGCCTCACCGCAGGAGATAGGAGACAATTGCGTCGAATTTCAGGCATTGTTCGCAAATTTTGATGCAATTTGGACGGGTCGCTCGACGCGGTGACGAGAAGGAAACCCTAGTCCTCGAACAACTCGGACTGGCCCTCTTCGGTTTCTTCTTCGGCATCGATATCACCGTCCCCAACCTGCGGCATGGTGCCCGGCGGTGGCCGGTTTTCCAACAGCCCGGCTGCGCGCAATTCCTTGAGGCCGGGCAGGTCCCGGGCGGATTCGAGGCCAAAGTGATCGAGGAAATTCTGCGTCACCACGAATGTGACCGGGCGTCCCGGCGTCATGCGGCGGCGGCCAAAGCGGATCCATTCCATTTCCAGAAGCTGGTCCACGGTGCCCCGACTGACCGAAACGCCACGAATCTCTTCGATTTCGGCGCGGGTGACGGGTTGATGGTAAGCGATGATCGCCAGCGTCTCGACAGCCGCACGGCTGAGCTTGCGGGTCTCGACCGTTTCTTTCTGCATCAGGAACCCAAGGTCGGGAGCCGTCCGAACCGCCCAGGCATCCCCCACCTTGACCACATTCACACCCCTGCCCTCATACCGCTTGCGTAGATAGACCAAGGCTTCGGCTGCGTCTGATCCATGCGGCATCCGGTCGTTCAACTCTTTCACCGTGACCGGTTCCGCCGTGGCGAACAGGATCGCTTCGACCATGCGCTCTTGTTCTGCCAAGGGGGGCGCTTCGAACAGGCTTTCTTCGATGTCGGGCGTGTCAGTCACTGCGGGGCTCCCTGCGGCGCAGTTCAATCGGGGCGAAGGTGTCAGACTGGCGTATCTCGACCTTGCCTTCCTTCGCAAGCTCAAGCGAGGCGGCAAATGTCGACGCCGTGGCCGACCGCCAGCGCACCGGATCGGCATCCCAACCGTCCGGCATATAGGTGGCGATATCGGTCCAGGTGCCGGCAAAGCCGATCAATCCGCGCATCCGTTCCAGCGCTTGCTCCATCGTGAACACGGCGTCGCGGTCCATGACAAAGGGGCGAAATTCATCCTTGGTGCGGATGCGGGCATAGCCCTGCATCAGGTCCAGCAAGGTCGCGGTGTAGTCCACCTTGCGCACCCGTTCGACGGTTTCCGGCAGACCACGGGCAAAGAAGTCACGACCCAGCTGGTCCCGCGCCATGAGCTTGGCCGCAACGTCGCGCATCGCCTGAAGGCGCTCCAATTGAAACGCCAGATGCGCGGCAAGGTCTTCGCCGGACGGGCCATCCTCGGTTGGGTCGGGGGGCAAGAGCAGGCGGGATTTCAGAAAGGCCAGCCATGCCGCCATGACAAGATAGTCCGCCGCCAGTTCGATCCGCAGTTCCTTGGCCTTTTCAACAAAGGCCAGGTATTGCTGCGCCAATTGCAGGACCGACACCTTGCGCAGGTCCACCTTTTGGGTACGGCTGAGGTTGAGCAACAGGTCCAACGGGCCTTCGAACCCGTCCACATCCACGATCAACGCTTCCGCTGCCAACCGGTCGGCGACAGAGCTGTCAAACATGTCTGTGGGCGTTTCCGTCATGCACCGGACCTTTGCTCCAATGCCGCCAGCTTGGCTTTGAGGTCCGCAATGTCAATATCCTGCGGTATGGGCCGGGTTTTCAGGGCCGCTTCGGCCCGTGCCTGGCTGGCCGCCGGCATCGGGCCGACGCGATCAAAAAGCGCCTGTCGTTCAGCCAGATCGCCATTGCAGTGCAGAATCACATCACATCCGGCCGCCATCGACGCCGCGCCGCGCTCTGGCACGGTGCCAGACAAGGCCTGCATGGAGACGTCATCGGTCATCAGCAGGCCGGTGAACCCGATCTCGTCCCGAATGCGCCGGATCATGCTGGGCGACGTGGTTGCCGGTTCGGTTTCGCCCAAGGCGGTGTAGACCAGATGCGCGGTCATTCCCATGGCGAGGTCCGAAAACGGTGTGAACGCGGCAAAGTCCGCAGCTTTTAGGTCATCGGCAGGTGCATCAATGACCGGCAAATCCAGATGGCTGTCCATCTGTGCCAGACCGTGGCCGGGGATGTGTTTGATCACCGGAAAAACGCCGCCCGCCATTAATCCGTCGGCGACGGCCCGACCAATCGACACCACGGTATCCAAACTCGATCCATAGCAACGGTTCTGCAGAAAGGGATGTGTTTCGGGCCGCGCGATATCCAGCATCGGGGCGCAGTTGGCGTCGATGCCCAAGTCCATCAACTCCATCGCAATGATCTGGTAGCGCAACCGCATGGCCTCGACCGCGTTGGCACCAAGCCGCGTCACGTGATCCAGTGGCGGTGCCCAGTCTGTGGCCAGTGGCGCGCGCAGGCGTTGGACGCGACCGCCTTCCTGATCAATGAAGATCGGCGCATTCCAACCCACACAGTCGCGCAAGTCTTGTGTCAGGGCGCGGATGCCGTCCCTGTCCTTCAGATTGCGGTCAAACAGGATAAACCCGAACGGGTTTGCCTCAGAAAAAAACGTGCGCTCGTCTTTCGACAACCGCACGTCCTCGCAGCCATAAATTGCTGCCGCAAAGGGTTTTGCGCTCACCGGCTTACCACCGGGATGCAATCAGCGCCTTCGGCCACCAACGCGGCACAGAACCGGCGCGAGTCGCTGAGATCGGCAAAGCCATGCGCGCGCAGTCGGTAGAACACGCGTCCGCCGGAAGTCGCCTGTTCAATCACGCGGTCCTTGTCGTTCAGGTATTCGCTGAACCGCACGTTCAGTTTGATCCATTGTTCGCGCGCGATCTCGGGGCTGTCATAGGCCCCGAACTGGACAAGCCGCGTGCCAGCCGGGATGTCCGCAGCCTTCATTTCTGAGGCACCCGTCAACGCAGGTGTCGGGACCGACAATGACGCCTGACGCAACCCGGTCGGGCGCGGCGCGGGACGCAATGACCGCGACACGCCGGGAACGGACGCGGGGATAAGACTGGCCGTGGGCGCAATCGCGGCGACCTGCGCTTCAACCGCGGCTTCAAAGGACCCGGCATTCGGATCCGGTGCGATTTCGCCCAAGGGCGTTGCATTGGCGGCAATCTGATCGGCAAGCGCCTTGATCGGGTCTTCGGCGTTCACGATGTCACTCAGCGCGATGGCCGCTTCGTCTTCGGCCGCGTCCTGACGCAAGGATGCCAGGGCCACAACTTCCTGTTCGCTAAGCGTTTCCGGGACCGCAAGCTGTGCCACTGGCATGTCTTCGTCCGAAATATCGAGGGGTTGCGGGGCCAGAACCAGCTTTTCCGGCGGTGGCGCAGAGGCGCCTGTTCCAGCCACATCGTTCACCGCCAGACCTTCGTGTCGTGCGATCTGGCCGCCGGGGTTGTCCGGGGCCACGCGCATCGGTCCGTCAATCGCCCGCACCACCGGCACGCCCGAGACGTCCCGCATGATCAGCCGATACCCCCACACCGATACACCAATGATCAACGCCAGAGACATTGCTGCACCCAGCCAATTGGCTGCCGACGCAATCCCACCTGACGTTTCTTCCCCGCGTGCGGGGCCCGTCATATGCATGTCTGCCATGTCCGCCTCTTGTCCCGGCGGTCAACGCCACCGGTGTTTCTTGCCTTTGCCTCGGCCAGCCATGGCGCTTTTGTCAGCGCATTTCTTCGACTGGCGTCACACCCAAGATACCAAGACCAGAGGAAATAACAACCGACACGGCCCGCGCGAGGGCGATTTTCGCCTGTGTCGCCTCGGTGTTGCCTTCCTGCAAAAAGCGCAGGTCAGGCACATCGTTGCCCTTGTTCCACAGCGCATGCAGATCGGACGCCAGTTCATAAAGGTAAAAGGCCACTCGGTGCGGTTCATTTGTGCGCGCGGCGATTTCCACCAGGCGCGGCCATTCCGCCAGTTTACGGGCAACGGCGAGTTCGCTGTCATGGGTCATTTGAGACAGGTCGGTGTTCGCAAGGGCCGCGTCATCGACGGCAATCCCGGCATCGCGGGCCTTGCGCAGCACCGAATGCACACGCGCGTTGGCGTATTGCACATAGAAGACCGGGTTGTCCTTGGACTGTTCCAGCACCTTGTCGAAATCGAAATCCAGCGGTGCATCGTTCTTGCGGGTGAGCATGACAAACCGCGTCACATCCGGGCCAACCTGTTCGACCACGTCGCGCAGGGTCACAAACGTCCCTGCCCGCTTGGACATCTTGAACGGCTCACCGTTTTTGAACAGCTTCACAAGCTGGGTCAGCTTGATGTCCAAATGCGTCTTGCCACCGGACAAGGCACTGACGGCCGCTTTCATCCGTTTGACATAGCCACCGTGATCCGCCCCGAAAATGTCGATCAGCAGGTCATACCCGCGCTGCACCTTGTCATAGTGATAGGCGATGTCGGGGGCGAAATATGTCCAGGCGCCATCCGATTTCTGGATCGGGCGATCCACGTCGTCGCCATGTTCGGTTGATTTGAACAGTGTCTGTTCGCGCGGTTCCCAATCCTCGGGCTTTTTGCCCTTGGGGGGTTCCAGCACACCGCGATAGATCAGGCCTTTATCATCAAGATCCTTGATCGCGGATTCGATCAGGCCCGTGCCGTAAAGGGATTTTTCGCTGAAGAACTTGTCCATCTTCACACCAAGCTGGGCCAGATCGGTGCGGATCAGATCCATCATCGCTTCAGTGGCAAAGTTGCGGATCTCTTCGAGCCAGACATCTTCGCTTTGTCCGACATAGGCGCCGCCCACCTTGTCCTTGAGCGCCTGACCGACCTCGATCAGGTAATCGCCGGGATAGGTGCCGTCCTCAAACGCAACCTCTTGTCCGTGCGCCTCAAGATACCGCAGGTAGACCGACCTGGCGAGCACATCGACCTGCGCGCCGCCGTCGTTGATGTAATATTCCCGCGTAACGTCATAGCCCGCGTAATCCAGCAAGGAGGCCAGCGCATCACCAAACACCGCGCCCCGCGTGTGGCCCACATGCAGCGGGCCGGTCGGGTTGGCCGACACGTATTCCACGTTGACCTTTTTCCCCTGCCCAACGGTAGATGTGCCATAGGTCTTCCCCGCCGACAGGATCGCCTTGGGCAGCGATTGCCAGACAGACGGATCAAGCCGCAGGTTCAGGAATCCCGGTCCGGCCACCTCGGCCGAGGAGACGCGCGGATCATCTGCAAGTTTGGCGGCCAATGCCTCGGCAATATCGCGCGGTTTCTGACGCGCGGGTTTGGCCAGCACCATCGCGGCATTGGTGGCCATGTCGCCATGCAGAGGGTCGCGCGGCGGTTCCACCGTGACATTGTCAAAGGCCAAACCTTCAGGCAGCGCACCTTCGGCGACCATCGCTGTCAGGCTGTCAATTACAAGCGTCCGAATGTCGGAAAAGAGGTTCATGTCACACGTCCTTTGTCTTGGGCGTCCTCTACCACCTGAGGGCGCGGCGTCAAATGGCGCTTACGCCTGTCCCTCCGCTTTTGCGCGATGCTCTTTCATGGGCACCATCGAGATCAGGCGCGTTCCCGGCTGATCCTTGACCTCGGCGTCGGCATTCAGGATGCGCAGCGCCCCCTTCGGGCCAATTTCGGCAAACAGAACACCGTCGGGATTGGTGTCGCGCCAGTCCTGCATCGAAAATTCATCAGACAGGGTTGTGGCGCGGAATTCCCACCCATCCCACATGCGATGCTGGAGCTGACGGTAGGTCTCGTTTGCGCCAATCTTGCGCCCGCCCAGCTTTGGCGGCAGCGCGTAGCGCGCACTGTCCGAGGTTTCCCGGTTCAGTTGGTAGACGTTTTCCCGGCCAAATTCCGGTGCAAGATCGGTGGCGACCAGCGTGTTATAAGCGTCATTGTCGGTTGCGGCGATGACCTTTTCGTAAGCCATCAAGTCCAGCCAATGCTCGGCGGCTTCGGACAGGATATCCCCCGAATAGATGCGCAACCCGGCCTCGCGCGCGTCGCGCAGGTGGCTTCGGTTCGGATCAGACACCATGACAGGGATATCCTGAAGCGTCAGGATTTTTCCCAATTCAACCGACCACTTGTTGCCCCCGACAATTAGGACACCCGGCGTGGTCGATGCGGTCAAACCCAACGCCTTGGCCAGCGGTTTGAGCGAAAACCCGTGCAACACAACGGTTCCCGCCACTAGCGCAAAGGCCAGCGCCGACACACCGGCGGCGTCTTCGATCCCGGCCTGCACAAGACGGTCACCAAACAGCCCCGCCACCGCAACCAGCACAACCCCGCGCGGACCGGTGAAGGCGACCAACAGGCGCTCTGCCCAAGGCACGTTGGAAAAGGCCAGCGCAACCAGCACCGTCACCGGGCGGGCAAACAGGATCACGGCGGCAACGGTGGCCAAGGTCTGCCAGTTCATCGCGCGCAGCGTGTCCTGGGACATGTTCGCGGCCAGCAGGATGAATACGCCTGACACAAGAAGAATGGTCGCGTGTTCCTTGAAACGGTGCAATTCGGCGTGGCTGGGCAGATGTGCGTTGGCGATCAGCACCCCCATGATGGTCACAGCAAGCAATCCGCTTTCGTGCAGGACCGAATCCGTTGCGGCAAAGGTGCACAGCACCACCACAAACAACACCGGCACTTTCATGTATTCCGGCACCCAGGCCTGCTGAAACGCGCGGGACAGGCCAAGCCCGGACGCGATCCCGACGGCCGTGGCAATGGCAATGCCGACGATCAAGGATGTGATGGCCTCTTGCGCCGAGGCCGCGGCACTCCAGACCAACACCACCTCGAACGCCAGCACAGCCGCCAGCGCGCCCACCGGATCGTTGACGATGGCTTCCCATTGCAGCAACGCCGCCGGACGCCGTCTTAGCCGCGCCTGACGCAGCAATGGCGCAATAACCGTCGGCCCGGTCACAATCATAATGCCGCCAAACACCGCCGATGTGGCCCAGCTCAGCCCGCCGACATAGTGAAGAACCGACGCAGACAGGACCCAGCCCACAGGCGCACCAACAATGACCAGCCGTTTGACCCCGGTGGCCGCATCCGTCAGCGATTTGAAATTCAGCGTCAGCCCGCCTTCGAACAGGATGATGGCAACGGCGATGGCCACAATGGGTTGCAGCAAATCGCCCAGAGCCACAGAGGGATCAAGAATCCCCAAGACCGGCCCCACCAGAAGGCCTGCGGCCAGCATAAGCACGATGGCCGGAAGGTTCAGGCGCCACGCCAACCATTGCGCGCCGACGCCCAAAGCGCCGATCAAGGCAATTGCGGTGACCGGGGTCAGTCCCCCCTCTGCTGGTGTCGCCATCCGTTGTCCTTTCTTAAGACCTGTCGGCCATGACATCCGCGCCGGTCAGGCGCGCGTGTTCCTGGAGGGCGAACCTGTCGGTCATCCCGGCAATATAATCCGCGACGATGCGTGCAAGTTCCGTGTCCGATGAAACTTCCGCGACGTCCTTGCGCCATTGCTTGGGCAAAAGGGACGGATCCGACATGAAAAGCGGGAACAAAGTGTCGATGACATCCGTCACCTGTTTGCGCATCAGAACAACATCCGGCGCGCGGTACATCCGGTGGAACAGAAATTCACGGATCACCTTCAGATCGGCCCAAAGACCGGGGGAAAACTGCACCATCATCTTGCCAGCGTGACGGATATCGGTTGGCGTTTGCGGGCCCAGATCGCGCAAATTGCGCTTGGTGACGGTGATCACATCAGACACCAGAAGGCCAAAGAACCGGCGCAGTGCCTCGTGGCGGCGGCGGTAATAGTTCAGGCCAGGATAAGTGCGATCCACCTCGGCAAAACAATCACTTACGATGGGAAGCTCGGCCAGCTCATCAGTTGAAAACAACTCGGCCCGCAGACCATCATGCAGGTCGTGGTGGTTGTAGGCAATGTCATCTGACAGGGCCGCCACCTGCGCTTCGGCGCTGGCATGGGTGTGCAGTTCCAGATCGTGAACCTTGTTGTAATCCGCCAGCGCCAAAGGCACCGGTTTGCCCACCGGACCGTTATGTTTGGCAATGCCTTCAAGGGTTTCCCAGGTGAGGTTCAACCCATCGAAATCTGCGTAGTGCCGTTCCAGAGAGGTCACAATCCGGATCGCCTGCGCGTTGTGATCAAACCCGCCATAGGGGCGCATCAGACGATCCAGCGCATCTTCGCCGGTATGGCCGAACGGCGTGTGCCCCAGATCATGCGCCAGCGCGACGGCCTCGGTCAGTTCCAGGTCCAGACCCAACGTTTTGGAGATCGTGCGGGCCACCTGCCCCACCTCAATAGAATGCGTGAGACGGGTGCGGAAGTAATCGCCCTCATGTTCAATGAAGACCTGCGTCTTGTGTTTCAGCCGACGAAAGGCCGAGGCATGGATGATACGATCCCGGTCCCGCTGAAAGCAGGATCGGAATTCACTTTCCTCTTCCGGATAGAGCCTGCCGCGTGATCCTGCCGGATCGCACGCAAATTGCGCCGTCATCGCCGCCCGCCTGTTCTTGTCGCCTGTCCCAACAGCCCTTATATTCGGGGCAACGCAGAATTTAAAGCAATCCGAGGGCGATATGCAGCTTCCTCCCACCGTGACCACCCGCGCATTCGAGCGGCTTTCCGAAATCGGGGCCAGCGCCGAAGGCAAAGCCTTGCGCATTGCCGTGGAAGGCGGGGGATGTTCAGGCTTTCAATACGAAATCAAGCTGGACGACCCTGCCGAGGATGATCTGGTGCTTGAGGGTCAGGGCGAACGCGTGGTCGTGGATTCGGTGTCTCTACCGTTCCTGTCCAATGCCGTGATTGATTTTTCCGAAGAACTGATCGGCGCGCGGTTTGTGATCGAAAATCCGAATGCCACATCCTCTTGCGGATGCGGCACAAGTTTTTCGATGTAGACTGGGGGCGCTGCCCCCGTCCCGGATGGGATCCGGGACTCCCCCGAGGTATTTTCGAAACAGAGAGGGTCTAATGGACCGTGCCAGCATCGGCGCGCGCAAACCCGTGGAAAAACGCTTCGAAATGGGCGGATGAGGTTTCGGCCTGGGACAGCACGGTCATCGCTTCTGGCGACAGCGCGTCTTCCATGTGCAGGCGCATTGATCCCCAATCGCCGCTGCGCGCGTCATCAAGATTGAACATCGCTTCGGACATTTCGCGCATCGGCGCGGCGCGCCATTGGCTGTGATCGAACCGCATGCGGTCATAGACAAAACCCTTGGCAAAGGCCGCATCGCCAACAACGGATTGGTGCCAGTTGCAGACAAGGAATTCGTGGTAATCGTCCTGCACGCTGACATCGGGTCCGTCCTGCACGGTAAACAACGCTGTTTCGCGTTGCAGCCAGTCTGTCCAAAGATCCGGCGGGGTCTCCCCTGCGAAATGCATGGCGATGCAAATCTCTGACAGCAGGTCGGCGTTTTGTTCGATAAAGGCCAGCAGACCCGCGAAATGCAGACTGCGCTTGGCAGCGGCGTCCAAATGCGGGTCCTTCCGACCATATTCGCTCAGGTAGAACACGATATGGGTCAGCTCGTACGCGGCTTTCTTGTTGGGCAAGGCAAAGGTGTCCGAACGTGCCATGAAGGCCCTCGCGCGGTCTTCCAGCGCCGGGACATCGCCATTGGAACGAATACCGCGGCGGGCCATCAGGCGAACCGCTTCAAGGCGCTGCAGATCGGACAGTTCCGCTTGTGGCAAATCCTGCGCATCGGCCCAGGCCACCAGCGATTCCGCGCGGTTGCCCGTCATGCCGAGATCTTCGAGGTCCAGCGCGATGGACAGGAAAAAACGATAATATTGCGGGAAAAACCGCATGCGTTTTTCGAGGCTTTCGTAGAACGCGGCGTAAGGCGCAAGCGCGGCTTCGCCCGGTCCGGTTCCGGTGCTTTCCAGAATGTTCAGGATTTCCGCGTTTTCCTTGAGCCAGAACACGTCATCACCAAACCGGCGGTGTTCGGCAAAGCAGCTCAGAAGCGCGCCGAGACGCGCTTCCTGAGGATTGATCCGGGACGGGGGTGTAAATTCGATGACATTTGTCATGATCCATATCTCCTTTGGAAGGGACAGGACAACCGCCCGCCCCGGGTCAAATCAGGGGTCAGGACCCAGAGGTGAAAAGCGCGCAACCTTCGCCGTCGCTGGTCCGCTCGGCCGTGGTTGGGCTGGACCCCGAGGTGAACGCCTCAACCGCATCGCCGGTTGTCGCATCGCTTGTCAGCGGAGCAGAGCCGGATGTGAACGCTTCGACCGCATCACCTGTACGGGCATCAGATGTGGTTGGTGCAGAGCCGGACGTGAACGCCTCAACCGCATCACCTGTACGGGCATCGGACGTGGTCGGAGCTGAGCCGGACGTAAACGCCTCTACCGCATCGCCTGTGCGGGCGTCTGATGTGGTTGGCGCAGAGCCGGATGTGAACGCCTCAACTGCATCACCTGTACGGGCGTCGGACGTGGTTGGCGCGGAACCGGATGTGAACGCTTCAACCGCGTCACCTGTGCGAGCGTCGGACGTTGTCGGTGCCGAGCCGGACGTGAAGAGCTCGACCGCATCACCGGTGCTTGCGGATGTGCTTTGTGGGGCGGAGCCGGAGGTGAACAGGCCTGTTGCGTCGCCGGTCAGCGCTGTTGAGCTGGTCAGTGGCGCGGACCCGGAGGTGAACATTTCGACGGCGTCCCCCAAGAGCGCGTCGGCTGACGCCATGGGTGCAGAGCCGGATGTGAACAGAGCTGTTGCATCACCGCCATGAAGGCTGCGGGAAACGCCCGTATCCTGCTGTGCGTCAACGGAATTTTCAGTAATTTCGATTTTACGAAGTGCGGTCATTTGGACCTCCTGTTGCTGAGTTGATGCCCTCAGGCTGACACGCAAAAATTGAATGTGAGAAGAGTAAATCCCGTTTAAATTGCATTACGGGAAGTTATCCACATCAAGATACACTCATAGGTTGTTCTTGATGTGAGGGAGTTTCAGTTATCCACAGAGCGCAAAAATCTGGGGATAACTTTTCGGCCTATCCGAAAGCTGTCAGATCCGGGGCAGCACCGCGGTTGGAACAGCGTCGAAGAGACTGCAAATCGACAGAATCGCGTGTGTCGATTCGACAGATTCTCGGCTTGTACGCCTTGCCCCAACTTGGGATAGAGGGGCAATCCGGGGAGGTGCGACATGAAAATCGCCACGTTTAACATCAACGGCATCAAGGCGCGCCTGCCTGCGCTGACCGACTGGCTACGCGAAAGCGCGCCTGACGTTGCGCTGTTGCAGGAGATCAAGTCGGTTGATGAGGCATTCCCCCGCGAGGCGCTGGAAGACCTGGGCTACCGGGTCGAGACGCATGGCCAGAAAGGCTTCAACGGCGTCGCCATTCTGTCGAAGCTGCCGCTGGAGGATGTGACACGGGGCCTGCCCGGTGATGACAGCGACGAACAGGCGCGCTGGATCGAGGCGACCGTGATCGGCGACACCACCGCCGTGCGGCTTTGTGGCCTGTATCTTCCCAACGGAAACCCGGCACCGGGCCCCAAATACGATTACAAGCTGGCCTGGATGAAACGGCTCAAGGCGCGCGCGCAGGATTTGCTGAATGATGAAATGCCCGCGCTGATGGCAGGCGATTATAACGTGATCCCGCAAGCCGAGGATGCGAAAAAGCCTGAACGCTGGGTCGAGGATGCGCTGTTTCGCCCCGAAACGCGGCAGGCGTTCCGCGAAATCCTGAACCTTGGCTTTACCGAAGCGTTCCGCGCCCGCACCCATGGTGGCGGGCATTATTCGTTCTGGGATTATCAGGCGGGCGCGTGGGACCGGAATGACGGCATCCGCATCGATCATTTCCTGCTGACCCCGGCCTGCGCCGATTTGCTAAGCGATTGCTGGATTGAATCGGCCGTGCGTGGCCGCGAAAAACCGTCCGACCACGTCCCCGTTTGGGTGGCACTGGACGCCTGATTTGGTCGCCGCCTTGCGCATAACGTTTCTGCAACATACATCTTTCACGATCACATGACGGAGTGCTGCCACATGGCCATGCAAGCGCAGGAAATCGAAGACCTGATCCGGGCCGAATTTCCAAATGCAAAAATCACGATCACCGATCTGGCGGGAGATGGAAATCACTACGCCGCCGAAGTGATCGACGACAGCTTCAAGGGCAAGAACCGGGTTCAGCAACAGCGCGCGGTTTATGCGGCGCTGAAGGGCAAGATGGATGGTTCGCAAGGCGAACTGCATGCCCTTGCGCTGACCACGCGGGCGCCGGACTAATCGTTTGGACTGGATTCTGACTTTCCTTAACAACACCTGGCCGGTCCTTGGCGCGCTTGCGCTGGTCGGCCTCATTACGTACGGCGCAACGATGCCGTATATTCGGCGCGATCGGAAACGCCGCGAACGCATGGAGCAAGACAATGACTGACGCGAAACAAATCATTGACGAAACCGTCAAATCAAACGACGTGGTGCTGTACATGAAAGGCACCAAAACCATGCCGCAATGTGGCTTTTCAAGCAAAGTGGCCGGGGTGCTGAACTACATGGGCGTCGAGTTCGAGGACGTGAACGTGCTGGCCGATGAAAACATCCGCCAGGGGATCAAGGACTATTCCGACTGGCCCACCATCCCGCAGCTTTATGTCAAAAGCGAATTTGTCGGCGGCTGCGATATCATCATCGAGATGACATTGTCGGGCGAACTGGACGCGCTGCTGGAAGAAAACGGCGTTGCCTTTGACAAGGACGCGGCAAACAAGATCCGCGAAGCCAACGCGTAACATCCACGCAAAGACCCAATGAAAACGGCGCCTCGCGGGCGCCGTTTTGCGTCTCGGGCTGGCAGTGCCCCTACCCGGCCTTTTCTTCGATATCGCGCGCCAGGGCTTCGGCCCTCGCGGCCACCTCTTGCAGGGTTTCCGTCACTTCGGTAGGCACCACGGGCACCTCGATCCGTTCGGGTTCGGGCGGCGGCGCATCTTTCAGCGCGCGCAATTCCGAGGCATATCCGGCAGCGCGGTCTTCCATCTCGCGCAGCTTGTCTTCCAGACCAGCCGTTTTGTCGGCCAGCATCAGCCCCGCCATCAGCAGCATCCGCGCTTCGGGGATACGGCCCACCTGCTGCGCCAGAACCTGTGCTTCGGTGTCCAGCATCTTGGCTGCAGAGCGCAGGTACTGTTCTTCGCCTTCCTGGCACGCCACGTCAAAGCTGCGGCCCCCGATCGAGATTTCAACTTCGGGCATCAGTTCGCCTCCTGTGCATCGGCATCGGCTGCGGCTTCCAGCAACGGCGTCAATGACGCCAGCACCGCTTTGGTTTCGGCGGCTTCCACCGCCCGCGCGGCGCGCAACCCTTCCAACTCGGCCAGCATGGCCTTGTTGATCAGATGCGGCTCTCCCACGTTCTCGGCCAATGCGCTGCGCAATTCCTCGTTGGTGGTGCGCAGCATTTCGTTGGCATGGCGCAGGCGCTGTATGTCCAGATCCAGCGCTTCGACATCCACGCTTGGCGCAGCAGGCGCCGGTTCAGCGGCTGCGACGGCCGCGGCTGTTGCGGCGGCGCGGGCCTCTTCCAGTTCGGCCCGGTGGGTTTCGTGCAACTTACGCACCCGCTCTTCCAACTGGGCATTGGCCAGTTTCTCTTCGTCCAACGCCTCTTTCAGCCGCGCAACCTCGTCGGGGTCAATCTCGGGTCCGGACGGGGTGTCCGGCACGTCTGCTGCGCGTGCGTCAATTTTCGCGACACCCAGTGCCACGCGGTCCAAAGCCGCAGTGATGCGATGTTGAAGCTCGTCAATTTGGGTCATTTGCCTGATCCCTGTGTGTTGTTCGCCTGGCCCGCATCCTGCGATGTCAGACACATTTTTCCGTGCTCCCGAAACGAATCGCTCGGTCCTCTTAATGTGAAAGTTTAACAATCTAAGACCGAAATTGCGCCCCCCTATACGCAACCGGCACAGGTGTGCCGCTTGATCTCTGGCCCAACACTGATATGGAGCGCGCTAACAGACCCCTCTTACCTTGATGATAAGGACGAAACGGCCCGTGGATATCGAGACTCTGAAAGCCCAGAACCCTGACCATTGGAGCAAAGCCGCTGCCATCCGCGCATTGACGCTGGATGCCGTCGCTGCGGCGAATTCCGGCCATTCCGGAATGCCAATCGGCATGGCGGACGTTGCCACCGTGCTTTATGAAAAGCACCTGAAGTTCGACGCGTCACGCCCCGATTGGCACGACCGCGACCGCTTTATCCTGTCCGCAGGGCACGGGTCGATGCTGCTCTATTCCCTGCTTTACCTGTGTGGCGATCCGGAAATCACGCTCGACCAGGTCAAGAACTTCCGCCAGTGGGGCGCGAAAACCGCAGGCCACCCGGAGAACTTCCTCGCGCAGGCGATCGAGACAACCACCGGCCCGCTGGGTCAGGGGATTGCCAATTCCGTCGGCTTCGCGATGGCCGAGGAAGCGCTGCGCGCGCGGTTCGGACCCAAACTTGTGGATCACTACACCTATGTCATCGCCGGTGACGGGTGCCTGATGGAAGGTGTGAGCCACGAGGCCATCGGCATCGCCGGACGCCAGCAGCTGTCCAAACTGGTTGTGTTCTGGGACAATAACAACATCACCATCGACGGCACCGTGGACCTGTCCGACCGCACCGATCAGGTGGCACGGTTCGAGGCCGCCGGCTGGCACGTACAGGAAATCGACGGGCACAATCCCGCCGAAATCGACGCGGCCATCACGGCGGCCAAGAAAGACGACCGCCCGTCGATGATCGCCTGCAAAACCCATATCGCGCTGGGGCATGCCGCACAGGACACGTCCAAGGGGCACGGTGCCCTGACCGACGGCGACCAGAACGCAGCCGCCAAGGCGCTTTGGGGCTGGACCACCGGTCCGTTCGAAGTGCCCGGCGACACCAAGGCTGCCTGGGAAGACATCGGTCGTCGCGGTGTCTCAGACCGCGAAGCGTGGGAGGCGCGGCTTGAGAAAATGTCCGCGTCCAAGCAGGCCGAATTCGCGCGCACCATGGCGGGCGACGCGCCGAAAAAGCTGTCCTCGACCATCAAGGCGCTGAAAAAGCAGATCGCGGAAACCGCACCGAAAGTGGCGACCCGCAAGAGTTCCGAAATGGTGCTTGAGGTTGTGAACCCGATCCTTCCGGAAACCATCGGCGGGTCGGCGGACCTGACCGGATCGAACAACACGAAAACCGGCGATATGGGTGTGTTTGACGTGGACAGCCGGAATGGGCGCTATGTCTATTGGGGCATTCGCGAACACGGCATGGCGTCGGCGATGAACGGAATGGCGCTGCATGGCGGTATCCGCCCCTATGGCGGCACGTTTATGTGTTTCACCGATTACGCCCGTCCGGCCATGCGTCTGGCGGCGCTGATGAAAGTGCCGACGGTGTTTGTCATGACCCACGATTCCATCGGTCTTGGCGAAGATGGCCCCACCCACCAGCCGGTCGAACACCTCGCCATCAGCCGTGCGACCCCGAACACGCTGGTGTTCCGCCCGGCCGATACGGTGGAAACCGCCGAAGCCTGGGAGCTGGCGCTGACACAGAAAAGCACGCCTTCCGTTCTGTCCCTGACCCGTCAGGGCTTGCCGACCGTGCGGACAGAGCACAAGACCAAGAATATGGTCGCGCAAGGCGCCTATGTGCTGGCCGATGCGGACGGCAAACGTCAGGCGATCCTGATGGCCACCGGGTCTGAGGTCGAGATCGCGATGAAGGCGCGCGACATTCTTCAGGCCGACGGCATTGGTACGCGGGTTGTGTCCATGCCGTGCTGGGAGCTTTTCGAAGAACAGGACGAACGCTACCGCAAACGCGTCTTGCCGGGTGGACCAGTCCGCGTGGCGGTTGAAGCGGGTATGCGCTTCGGCTGGGACCGGTGGCTCTTTGGCGAGCGCGGCAAGCGCGAAAAGTCCGGGTTCGTTGGCATGCACGGCTTTGGGGCCTCTGCCCCCGCCGAAACGCTCTACGAACAGTTCGGCATCACCCCCGACGCGGTTGTGCAGAAAGTGCGTGATCTGGTCGAGGGCAAATGGCAGGCGGACCCGCGCACCTGAGCCCATTGCAGTGGCGGTTCCGTGACAAGAACCGCCACGATGCAGCGCTGCATCGTGCCAGCGCGGTGACGCGCTGGGTCGCGTTTGGAAACGCGATCCGCACTGCGGCATCGCAGTGCTATAAACGCGTTGACGCGTTTTGATTGGCAACCGCAGAGCGGCGAAAAGTCGGCAAGGCGCGATCTGACAGGCGGGGTGGATCACGTTCCACCACCAGCCGCACGGGTTCGCGGTTGCAGAACACCACGAATTGGCTGCCGTTTTCAACAAGGGTGAAACCCCGTTTGCGCACTTCGGCCAGAAACGCCTTGCGGCCGGCAAAGCGTTCCACATCCCGCGTGGCGCGGTGGATCACCCCACCCCGCCCTACGGATTTGGCGGAAAACACGGCACGTAGCCATTCATCGGGATCAAGATGCGTTGGTCGGGTCATGCCCTGACCTTCGCGTGCTCGCGGTTAAAATCGGATTAACGACGCGCCGTTAAATGCCCTTCGGTGTGACCGCATTCCAGATCGGCGTCACGATCTTGACCCCAATCGGAATCAGGATCAGCCCCCAGATGAAGCCCAGCACAAAATCGACCGACGCCGTGACCGCCCATTCGAGGAACCCGGACCCGCCACCGAGTGCCACTGCCAGATCGTGAATCGCGTCCTCGGGGCCGTGCCAGCCCATCTGTGCGACGGAATGCACAATGATGGAGCCCCCAACCCAGAGCATCGCCGCTGTCCCCACCACGGTCAGCGTTTTCAACAGCCACGGCATGAACCGCACGATGCCCCGCCCCAACGACCGCGTGACTCCGGTGCGCCCGACCTTGGACATCCACAGCCCGACATCGTCCATCTTCACGATCACTGCGACGGCCCCATAGACGCCCGCTGTCACCATCAGGCCCACCAATGCCAGCGTGGCGCCCTGCATCCAGATATTGGTGCTGTCGATCACCGACAGCGCGATGGTCATGATTTCAGCCGACAGGATGAAATCTGTCTTGATCGCACCCTTAACCTTTTCCTCTTCCAGATGGGTCGGATCTTTGACGTCATGGCTGCCATCCGGCCCTCCGGAATGGTCATCATGTTTCTGAAGCACATGGACAATTTTCTCGGCGCCCTCGAAACACAGGTAGCTGCCGCCAAGGATCAACAAGGGTGGAATGAGCCAGGGGGCGAAGCTTGACAAAAGCAATGCGGCGGGCAGCAGGAACACCATTTTATTGATGATCGACCCACGTGCGATGCGCCAGATGATGGGCAATTCGCGTGCCGGTTCAAAGCCTTGCAGGTATTTCGGTGTGACCGCAGCGTCGTCGATCAGAACCCCGGCGGTTTTCGATCCCGCCTTGGCGGCCGCCGCGCCGATATCATCCACCGACGCCGCCGCAACTTTGGCGATGCCCGCAACATCATCCAGCAAGGCCAACAAGCCGCTCATACTGTCTCTCCACTCGCATTGGTCATAAAAAGGTAGTGCCTCCCGGCCCCGGCTGCCAGTGCCCTGATTCCAAGGCACCGTCAACGAAACGCGCTGTTATCGCAAACTGTTTCCTGAAACATTGAAATTGTTAGCGCAAGCACGGGACGGTCCGCCACATTTAACGCTAACATGCTGGCAAAATTCAGGTTTTTTCTTTCCCTGGTAACCATAGGTTCGTATACGCGCGGCAGACGCAGATGCAGGAGACGGTTTCATGACGGTCACATTGGGAATTAACGGATTTGGGCGCATCGGACGCTGCACCCTCGCACATATCGCCGAAAGCTCTCGGAATGACGTGCAGGTCGTCAAGATCAATGCCACGGGCCCCATCGAAACCAATGCCCACCTGCTGCGCTATGACAGCGTACACGGGCGCTTTGCCGGCGACGTCAAGGTCAGCGGGAACACGATGGATCTGGGCCGTGGCCCGATGGAAGTGTTTTCAACCTACAACCCCGAAGAGCTGGACTGGTCCGGCTGTGACGTGGTTCTGGAATGCACCGGCAAGTTCAATGACGGCACCAAGGCCGGTATCCACATGGACCGTGGTGCCAAATCGGTTCTGATCTCCGCGCCTGCCAAGAATGTTCAGAAAACCGTCGTCTACGGCGTCAACCACCGCGATCTGGTGGCGGGCGATACGATAATCTCGAACGGGTCCTGCACCACCAACTGCCTGGCACCTCTGGCAAAAGTGCTGGACGAGGCGATTGGCATCGAGTCGGGCATCATGACCACGATCCACAGCTACACCGGCGATCAGCCAACGCTGGACCGTCGCCATGCCGACCTTTACCGCGCACGTGCTGCCGCGATGGCGATGATCCCAACCTCAACCGGGGCCGCCAAGGCGCTTGGCGAAGTGCTGCCGAACCTGAAGGGCAAGCTGGATGGGTCCGCCGTGCGCGTGCCGACGCCAAACGTGTCTGCGGTTGATCTGACCTTCTACGCCAAGAAGGACGTCACCCTGGCAGATGTGAACGAAGTCGTCGCCGAAGCCGCGGCCACACATATGGGCACGGTTTTGTCCTATGACCCCGAACCCAAGGTGTCGATTGACTTCAATCACACCACACACAGTTCAATCTTTGCGCCGGACCAGACCAAGGTCGTGGGCAAGCGCATGGTGCGGGTCCTGGCCTGGTACGACAACGAATGGGGCTTCTCGGCCCGCATGGCGGATGTCGCTGGCGCGATGGGTCGCCTGTTGCACTAACAGCGCTTTACGAACGGGACACCACTCAGTACCTCTGGCATCCAGGATGCCAGAGCACAGGGGCGTGGGCGCGATGACCAATTCGATTGCCATTGGTTTGGGACTTCTGATCCTTGGCGGGATCGCGATTGACGCCTTCCTGAGCGGCGGCGACGGACTTCTTTTTCTAGCAGGCAAAGGTCTCGACCTTTTGGAGTGGATTGCCTTCTGGCGATAGACGGCCTGATGTCGTCGCTTGACAGCTTCGACGCGTTCTGATTGTTAGCGGTAACAATCCGGCAGAGCACTCTGTCCGAATGAGCGAGGAGTCTTCCATGAGCATCAAAGTTGCCATCAATGGCTTTGGCCGAATTGGCCGGAACGTCCTGCGTGCCATCATCGAGTCTGGCCGCACCGATATCGAGGTCGTGGCCATAAACGATCTTGGGCCGGTAGAGACCAATGCGCATCTTTTGCAGTTTGACAGCGTCCACGGACGGTTTCCTGTCGAGGTCAAGACCACGGATGACAGCATTGATGTGGGCCGTGGGCCGATCAAGGTCACAGCCATCCGCAACCCTGCCGACCTGCCCTGGTCGGATGTGGACGTGGTGATGGAATGCACCGGGATCTTCAAATCGAAAGAAGCGTGCCAGGCGCATCTTGATAATGGGTCAAGCCGGGTGCTGATTTCCGCGCCGGGCAAGGATGCTGACAAAACAATTGTTTATGGCGTGAACCATGACACGCTGACCAAGGATGACATTGTCGTCTCGAACGCGTCGTGCACAACCAACTGTCTGGCCCCCGTCGCGCATGTTCTGAACTCTGCCATCGGGATCGAGCGTGGCTTCATGACGACGATCCACTCTTATACGGGCGATCAGCCAACGCTGGACACGATGCATAGCGATCTGTACCGCGCCCGTGCCGCCGCGTTGAGCATGATCCCGACCTCCACAGGGGCGGCCAAGGCGGTTGGTCTGGTGTTACCGGAACTGGATGGCAAGCTCGATGGCGTGGCGATCCGGGTGCCAACCCCGAACGTGTCTGTGGTTGATCTGACCTTCACCGCGACGCGGGACACCTCCGTGGACGAAATCAACACCGCGATCCGCGAAGCGGCAAACGGTCCGTTGAAGGGGATTCTTGGCTATACTGACAAGAAACTCGTATCGTCGGATTTCAACCACGATCCGCACTCGTCCATCTTCCACACGGATCAGACCAAGGTCATGGACAGCCGGATGGTCCGAATCCTGACATGGTATGACAATGAATGGGGTTTCTCGAACCGCATGGCGGATACCGCTGTTGCGATGGGCAAACTCATTTGACCTCTGGCGGTCGGGCACCCTGCCCGACCTGCCGCACCAATTCCCGTTTTTTCACGCCACGCATTTCACAGCCCTGTGAAGAGCAATGCACAAACTGCAAGGCGGCCTTTCCCTTCTGTCCGTTGCGCTGCAGCGCAGCATGACTATCTGTTGTTCTGTAGCTGTTAGCGCTCACAGCGCAATGGCTCAGGACCATAGAGCAACGAAAGGACTGACAGATGGCCCAATTTATGTCTTCCCTGCGGAACCGTCTTGAAAAGCGGGCCGCGTACAATCGTACAGTCAATGAAATCCGATCGATGCCACTGGATGTGGCACTGGACCTGGATATCTATCCCGGCGATGCCGAGAGGATTGCGTACCAGGCTGTCTACGGCAGATAAGCTCCGGACATCCAGACACTGAGGCACAGCCGCGCGGCCCCCGCGCGGCTTTTGTCATTTTGTATTGCGAAACCGAGCGACCAACGCGTCGCGCACCGGGGCGGTGACGAATTTACTGACATCGCCATTCAGACGCGCGATTTCCTTGACCAGTTTCGATGCAATGGCCTGATGGCGCGCTTCGGCCATCAGAAACACGGTTTCGATGCTGTCGTCCAGCGCGCGGTTCATGCCAACCATCTGAAATTCATATTCAAAATCGGCCACCGCGCGCAATCCGCGAATGATCAGCGAGGCATCGACATCGCGGGCGCAATCAATCAGCAGGTTCTCGAACGGATGGGCAATAATCTCGATCCCGGTCTGTTCGGTCAGTGACACGCATTCCGCTTCGATCATGGCGACCCGCTCTTCCAGCGAAAACAGCGGGCCCTTGTCGCGGTTGATGGCAACACCGATCACCAGCCGATCCACCAACGCGGACGCGCGGCGGATGATGTCGATATGGCCCATTGTGATCGGGTCAAATGTCCCGGGATAAAGACCGATGCGCATGGGCGATCTCCGGTGTGTCGTGGTGTTTCGCCTGTCTGGCATCAAAACGCGGGAGAGTGCAAGTCGTGCTTTGCACCGGCATTAATGCCCCATGATCATCCCTTCGAGCGCATCTTTCTCCATCGCCAGTTCATTCAGGCGTGCCTTGACCACGTCACCAAGCGTGATCAGTCCCACCAGTTTTCCGTCTTCCACAACCGGCATGTGGCGGAACCGGCCCTTGGTCATCTGGGCCAGAACGTCGTCGGCCTTGTCGCTGCGTTCGCAGGTGACCAGTTTCGAGGTCATGTAACTGTCCACCGTGTCCATCAGACACGCCCCGCCCCGCGCCGCCAGTTCACGCACGATGTCCCGTTCTGACAGGATGCCCTTTGCGGTCACGCCATCGTCCGACACGACAACCGTCCCGATCCGCTTTTCCGCAAGGATTTTCGCAGCTTCGGAAACAAGCGTCCCCGAAGCAACCGTCACCACCGTGTCATTGTTTTTACTTTTCAGGATCTTTTGCACTGTCATAGCGGTTCCTCCAGTAGCGGCGCATTTCCCTTAGCGTCTTCACCTGACCGTGATCTGTCAAGCCGTCAAAGTAGCGCTTCCAGTCTGGCGACCTCGGATTTGACCCCTTGCGCAAGCGCTTTGGCAAAGCGGCTGATCCGGTCCAGGCGCCGGTCTTCGGCATGCCGGACCAAGTAAAAGCTGCGTGTAAAGGACACTTCACCGGTGAGAACCCGTTTGACATGTGGCGCAAAGGGCAGTGCAAAATCGTGCGCAATGCCGACACCGCCATGTTGTCGCAACAGCTGCAATTGCACCGACGCCGAGTTTGACGCCAGCGCAACCCGGTCAAGGTTCAGGTCACTCAGGTAGTCCAGTTCCTTGTCAAAGATCATATCCGGAATGTAGCCAACGATCCGATGCGCATGCAGATCCTGCAACCGCGTCAAGGGCGGGCGGGTCGACAGGTAGGTTTCACTGGCCGCAAGATGCAATTGGTAATCCGTGATGCGCTGATACGACAGCCGCGACGCGGTGGGCGGGCTGACGGTGATGGCCATGTCCGCTTCGCGCCGGGACAGGTTCACAACCCGTGGCAGGGCCACGATTTGAAGGTCAAGATCAGGATTGGCTTTGGACAGGTCGGCAAAGACGCGCGGCAAAACGAAGTTTGCACAACCATCCGGGGCCCCGATCCGGATCTGGCCTGACAGCGTCTCTGCATCTCCGGTCAGCACCGACCGGGCCCCCTGCATCGCCTGTTCGGCGCGTTCGGCGTGATCCACCAACCGCGTGCCGGCTTCGGTCAGCGCGTAGCCTTGCGGGCTTTTGACAAACAATGCTTGTCCGATCGCGTTTTCCAACCGGGCGATGCGCCGGCCCACGGTGGCCGGATCCATACGCAAGGCCTTGCCCGCGCCCGAAAGGGTTTCATTCCGCGCCACGGACAGGAAAATTCGCAGATCATCCCAGCTTTGCATGCGGGCTCCTTTGCAAAAATGCAAAACGTCTTTGGCACATTGCCTCTTTGATCCGCAAATTTGCAAGGCTATCGTGCGCGCAGAATGGGAGAGATATCATGAAAGAGCTTACGCACTTTATCAACGGCGCTCAGGTCAAGGGCACCTCTGGCAACTTCGGCGACGTCTACAACCCGGCAACCGGTGAAGTTCAGGCGAAGCTTCCGCTGGCCACACCCGAAGAAGTGTCGGCCGCTGTCGAGGATGCCGCCAAGGCGCAGGTTGCCTGGGGCGCGACCAACCCGCAGAAACGCGCCCGCGTGATGATGAAGATGGTCGCGCTGATGAACCGCGACATGGATGTTCTGGCCGAGGCGCTCAGCCGCGAACACGGCAAGACGATCCCAGACGCAAAGGGCGATCTGCAGCGTGGTCTTGAGGTGATCGAGTACTGCATCGGCGCGCCGCAGATGCTCAAAGGGGAATACACCGACGACGCAGGCCCCGGCATCGACATGTACTCCATGCGCCAGCCTTTGGGTGTTGTCGCGTCGATCATGCCATTCAATTTCCCGGCGATGATGCCGCTGTGGCATGTTGGCCCTGCCCTTGCCTGTGGCAACGCGGTTGTGCTGAAGCCGTCTGAGCGTGACCCGTCCGTGCCGCTGATGCTGGCGGAACTGTTTGTCGAAGCAGGTCTGCCCGCCGGTGTGTTCCAAGTGGTGAACGGCACGAAAGAGGCCGTGGATACCCTGCTCGATCATGAGATCATTCAGGGCGTGTCCTTTGTCGGATCCACCCCCATCGCGCAGTACATCTACAGCCGAGCCACCGCGAACGGCAAACGCGCGCAGTGCTTTGGCGGTGCCAAGAACCACCTGATCGTGATGCCGGATGCGGACATTGACCAAGCCGCTGATGCGCTGATCGGTGCCGGGTTCGGTGCCGCGGGCGAACGCTGCATGGCGGTATCCGTTGCGGTTCCGGTCGGCGAAGAAACCGCAGACCGCCTGATCGACGCGCTGGTCCCGCGCATCGAAAAACTGCGCGTGGCCCCTTATACCGATGGCGACGATGTGGATTTCGGACCCGTTGTGACCCGCGAAGCGAAAGAGCGGATCCTTGGCCTCATCCAGTCCGGCGTCGACCAAGGCGCGGAGCTGGTTGTCGACAACCGCGACTTCAAATTGCAGGGCTATGAGGATGGCTTTTTCGTCGGTCCGCACCTCTTCGACAAGGTGACGCCTGACATGGACATCTACCGTCAGGAAATCTTCGGCCCGGTCCTGAGCACCGTGCGCGCAGGCAGCTACGAAGAAGCACTCAAGCTGGCGATGGATCACGAATACGGCAATGGCACCGCGATCTTTACCCGTGACGGCGACACCGCCCGTGACTTTGCGCACCGCGTGAACATCGGCATGGTCGGCATCAACGTGCCGATCCCTGTGCCGCTGGCCTACCACACGTTCGGAGGCTGGAAGAAATCCATGTTCGGTGACCTGAACCAGCACGGTCCCGACAGCTTCAAGTTCTACACCCGCACCAAGACGATCACGTCGCGCTGGCCCTCGGGCATCAAGGAAGGCGGCGAGTTCAACTTCAAAGCGATGGATTGATCCCTTGCAGGGCGGCGAATACGCCGCCCTGCTGACGTTTAAGGCCGGGTGATCCATTGGCAAATGCGTTCGAAAAACCGGGCGGCGGAAACAACTAACGCCACGTCAATCCTTCCGTAACAGATTGATCCAAAATCAATCCTGTTCAACAACTGTGTGGTTAAACCGTCGTTTTGAGAACGCTGAGATGCCGATTACTGTTGATATTCTTCCAGAGCATAACCTTGTCTTCGTGCGCTACACCGGTGTGATGCTGGTGCAGGAAAGCGCCGAAGCCTTTGCGGCCTTCGCCCAGAACCCCGATGCGCGCCCCGGTCTGCGGCACCTTGTCGATATGACGCGTCTGACCGATATCGACCGGGATTTTCCGAAATTCATGGAATTGCAGGCGGCCAAGATCGAAACGCTGGCCAGCACGGGTGTTGAGACGTTTATGGTCTACCTCGCCACAACCCCGATTGGGCGTCAGGCGGCCAATATCGGCAAGAACGGCTGGACGCCGGAAAGTGGTGTTGTTGCCATCGTGCAAGATAGCGAGGAAGCCGCCTTGGAAGCCCTTGGCATCCCGCACAGATCGATTGCCGAAATGCTCAACGACGGGGCCGCGGAAAGCGCCTGATCCAGCAACAAGTGACAAATCTCCCTCAGTCCGTAAACTCACCTGAAATAACACGTAGGGGGGACGCGTCATGCAGGAACCAGACTTCACAATCGGCATCGAAGAGGAATACTTGCTGGTGGACCTCGACAGCTATGCGCTGGCCGAAGCGCCGGAAGACCTGATGACGGCCTGCGCGGCGGAACTGGAAAAACAGGTCAGCCCCGAATTCCTGCAATGCCAGATCGAGATCGGCACCAAGGTCTGTGCCAATATCAGCGAAGCGCGGGAGGATCTCAAGCGTCTGCGCAGCACGGTCGCGCGCTGCGCGAAAGAGCACAACCTTGCCCCAATCGCGGCCTCCTGCCATCCGTTCGGCGATTGGAAGCGGCAACACCATACTGACAAGGACCGTTACAACGATCTGCAAGACGCGCTTGGCGGCGTGGTCCGGCGGATGTTGATCTGCGGCATGCATGTGCATGTCGGGCTAAACGACAACGCGCTGCGCGCTGACCTGATGGGACAGATGGCGTATTTCCTGCCGCATCTGCTGGCGCTCTCAACCTCGTCACCCTTCTGGCAGGGCGAAGATACCGGTCTGGCGTCCTACCGCATTTCGGTGTTCGACAACCTGCCCCGCACCGGCCTGCCGCCGCAGTTTGACAACTGGTCGGAATACGAACGGTCGGTGCAGGTGCTGATCGACATTGGCACAATCGAAGACAGTTCCAAGATCTGGTGGGACCTGCGGCCCTCGGCGCAGTTTCCCACGCTGGAGACGCGCATCATGGATGTGCAGCCGAGCATTGACCACACGCTGACCCTTGCAGCCCTGAACCAATGCCTGATGCGCATGCTGTGGCGGCTGCGGGTGCGCAACCAGCGCTGGCGGCGCTACGATCCGTTTCTCATCGGCGAAAACCGCTGGCGCGCGCAGCGCTACGGCATCAGCGACGGGCTGATCGATTTTGGACGCGGTGAAATTGTCTCCATGCCGGACCTGATGCACGAGTTGATGGAGCTGATCGAAGAAGACGCCGGTGTCCTGCAATGCGTGCGCGACGTGGAGTTCAGCAAGGACATCGTCGCCAAGGGCAACGGCACCACACGGCAACGCGCGGTTGCGGCCTCGGCCAAAGCAACGGGCGCGGATCAGGACGCCCAGATGCGGGCCGTTGTCGCAGATCTTGTCGATGCGTTTCACGACGGGCTTTGAGGCTTGCAAAACTCCTGAAACAGTTGGCAATTAAACGCGTGTTCAATTCACAGACACCGGGAGGAGCACCGCGATGGATTTTGCCCTGAGCGAAGAGCAAACCGCGATTTTCGACATGGCCTATGCCTTTGGCCAGGACAATATCGCGCCGCATGCACGGGACTGGGAAGCGCAAGGCACCATCCCGAAAGAGCTGTGGCCCCAGATCGGCGCGCTTGGCTTTGCCGGACTCTACGTGTCCGAGGACAGCGGCGGCACCGGCCTGTCGCGGCTGGATGCGACACTGGTGTTCGAAGCGCTCTCGATGGCCTGTCCTTCGGTCGCGGCGTTCCTGTCGATCCACAACATGTGCGCCAAGATGATCGACACCTTCGCCAGCGACGACATGAAAGCGCGCGTGTTGCCCAAGGCCATGACCATGGAAACCGTGCTCAGCTATTGCCTGACCGAACCGGGCAGCGGGTCGGATGCGGCCGCCCTCAAAACCCGCGCGGATCGCACCAATGAAGGCTACACGCTGAACGGCACCAAGGCGTTCATCTCGGGCGGCGGGTATTCTGACCTCTACGTGGCAATGGTGCGCACCGGGGAAGACGGGCCAAGGGGTGTTTCTGCAGTCCTGATCGAAGACGGAACACCGGGGCTGAGCTTTGGCGGGCTGGAAGACAAGATGGGCTGGCGGTCGCAACCCACCCGTCAGGTGCAGTTTGACGACTGCAAGATCCCGTCCGACAACTTGCTGGGCGAAGAGGGTCAGGGCTTCAAATACGCGATGGCCGGTCTCGATGGCGGGCGCTTGAACATCGCAGCCTGTTCGCTGGGCGCCGCACAAACCGGATTGGATGCAACATTGGCCTACATGGCTGAGCGCAAGGCCTTCGGCAAATCCATCGACCAGTTTCAGGCCTTGCAATTCCGCCTTGCCGATATGGAGATCGAGCTGCAGGCCGCCCGCACCTTCCTGCGCCAGGCGGCATGGAAGCTGGACACCGGCGCGCCGGACGCCACGAAATTCTGCGCCATGGCCAAGAAATTCGTCACCGAAACCGGCAGCAATGTCGTGGACCAGTGCCTGCAGCTGCATGGCGGCTATGGCTATCTGGCCGATTACGGCATTGAAAAGCTGGTCCGCGACCTGCGGGTCCACCAGATCCTTGAAGGCACAAATGAAATCATGCGCCTGATCGTGGCCCGCCAAATGCTGGCTTCCTGATCGTCTCTGTTTCAAAAATACCTTGGGGGTGAGGCCGCAGGCCGAGGGGGCAACGCCCCCTGCCCCCGCTGACCAGAAGGCAACCCGCATATGACCGACATCCACATTCGCCAGGACGGCCATGCCGGCCGCATCACGTTGCAACGCCCCAAGGCGCTGAATGCGCTCACTTACCAGATGTGCCTTGAGATCGAAGCCGCGCTGTGGGCCTGGCGCGCAGAGTCGACCGTCAAGGTGATCGTGATTGATGCCGAAGGTGACAAGGCGTTCTGCGCTGGCGGTGATATTGCCGAAATGTATGCCACCGGCACAGCGGGCGACTATGCCTACGGCCAGAAATTCTGGCGCGACGAATACCGGATGAATGCGCTGATCGCCGAATATCCCAAACCCGTGGTCAGTTTCCTGCAAGGCTTTACCATGGGCGGCGGTGTTGGCGTTGGATGCCACGGGTCGCACCGGATTGTCGGGGACAGCAGCCAGATCGCCATGCCGGAATGCGGCATTGGTCTGATCCCGGATGTGGGCGGGTCCTACCTGCTGGCGCGCGCGCCGGGACGGCTTGGGGAATATCTGGGCCTCACCGCCGACCGAATGGGCCCCGGCGATGCGATCTATGTCGGGTTTGCCGACCTGTACATCCCCGAAGACCAATGGACTGCGCTGAAATCGACACTTTGCGCCACTGGCGATGTCAAGGCGCTGGAAGACGCGGCACAGGTGCCCCCCGACGCCCCGCTGCGCACCAGCCAGCCTCAGATCGACATGGCGTTTGGCGGCGCGCGGCTCAGCGATATCGTCAACACCCTGTCGCGGGACAGCAGCGATTTTGCCGAAGCGGCGCTCAAGAAGCTGTCCCGCAACGCGCCGCTGTCGATGGAATGTGCACTCGAAATCATCCACCGCCTGCGCGCAGGCACGCTCGATATCCGCAAGGCGCTCGAGCTTGAATACCGCTTCACCTCGCGCAGCATGGAGAAAGGTGATTTCATCGAAGGCATCCGCGCGGTCATCATCGACAAAGACAAATCGCCGAAATGGCGGCATGATCTGGCAAAGGTTCCGTCCGTCGACGTCGCAGCCATGCTGCGCCCGGTCATGGGTGAGAAACTGACATTCGAACAAGAGGAGCGCGGAATGAAGATCGGATTTATTGGCTTGGGGAATATGGGCGCGCCAATGGCGGCAAATCTGGCAGCCGCCGGTCATACGGTGGTTGGCTTTGATACGATGGATGTCAGTGTGGAGGGCGTGACCCGGGCCGCAACAGCGGCCGAGGCCGCCGCAGTCGCAGATGTGGTCATCACGATGCTGCCCAACGGAGACATCCTGCGCAGCGTGGCGTCCGAGGTGATCCCGGCCATGAAATCCGGCGCAGCCCTGCTGGATTGCTCCACCGTGGACGTCGAAAGCGCCCGCGCCGTCGCGGCAGAGGCCGAAGCGGCCGGTCTCCTGCCGCTGGATGCGCCGGTGTCCGGTGGTATCGGAGGCGCGTCAGCAGGCACGCTGACATTTATGGTCGGGGGATCGGAAAAGGCCTATGCCACCGCCCTGCCCCTCTTCGACATCATGGGCCAGAAGTCGGTGCATTGTGGCGCATCTGGAAACGGTCAGGCCGCCAAGATCTGCAACAACATGATCCTGGGCGTCACGATGATCGCCACCTGCGAGGCCTTTGCGCTGGCCGATAAGCTGGGCCTTGACCGGCAGGCGATGTTCGACGTGGTCAGCACCTCGTCCGGCTATAGCTGGTCGATGAACGCCTATTGTCCGGCGCCGGGCGTGGGACCGCAAAGCCCCGCCGACAACAACTACACCCCGGGGTTTGCAGCCGAATTGATGCTGAAAGATCTGAGACTTAGCCAGCAGGCCGCCGAAGCATCGGATGCCGACACGCCGCTTGGACAGTCCGCGACCGAACTCTACGCCCGGTTTGTCGAGGCAGAAGACGGGCGCGGCCGGGATTTCTCGGCCATGTTGCCGCGTTTCGAGGCGCGCAAGAGAAACGGTTAGCGAATAACGTCCGGGCAGAGGACATTCTGCCCGGTCAAACCTGTCATCGTGGCGAAATGCGACAACGGCCCGAATCCTGATTGCGGCAGGATTGGAAACAATCGCCCCGCATGTACCAAGAATTTACCTAAATTCCTTCCCATCAATGCCGTCTTACCGCGCGATCCAAGGTCACCTTTGGTTTCTCGTAAGACGGTGTTTGTATGCCCATTGCACAAGATCTTCCCATCAACACAGGCGCTTCGGCGTTTGACATGGCGCAAGCCATCTTTGGCGCAGGCATCACCGTCAATTCGGACCCGCTCCGGACCTTTTACAGCGGCGAAGCGATCTCATCGGGCATTTACACAAACGGTGACACGATTTCGCCGGTGCTGACACCGGGCGACACCGGAGTGATCCTGTCGACCGGGACCGCGACGGATATTACCAACAACTCCGGAACCACGAACACGAACACCTCGGGGTCAACCACGACAAGTCATGGCAACGGGCCAAGCAGTGATCCGGATTTCAGCGCGCTTGCCGGTGCGTCCAGTATCTACGACGTGGCCTTCCTGCAGGCCGAATTCACGCCGAACGGCAATATGCTGACGCTAGATTTTGTCATCAGCTCTGAAGAATACCCGGAATTCATCAACTCAGCCTATCTTGATACGGTGGGCATCTGGATCAATGGTGTTCAGGCCACCGTGACGGTCGGATCTGGCCAGGTGTCGGTTGGCAATATCAACGGAAGCACATCCCCCAATCTGTATAACGACAATTTCTCGGGCACGAACAACGACACCTATAACACTGAAATGGATGGGTTTACCGTTACTTTGAGTGTGTCTGCCCCGGTCAATCCGGGCGTCGCCAACACGATCAAGATCGGGGTGGCGGACCTGAGCGACGGGTCTTACGATACAAACCTCTTGATCGCCGGTGGATCCGCGCAAGCCAACCTTGTGGCGGTCGATGACGCCGCGAATGTCGGTCTGAACAGCACAAAGACGATTGATGTCACCAACAATGACGTCAACGCGGCGGGCACGATCACCGTCACCCATATCAACGGCATCGCCGTTGTTGCGGGCGACACCGTCACCCTGACATCCGGCCAGCAAGTCACGTTGAATGCCGATGGCACGCTGACCGTGTTGGCTGATGCCGATAATGAAACCGTCTATTTCAACTACTCGATCACCGACGGGCTTGGAAACTCGGACACCGCGATTGTGCAGGTCACGCAGATGCCCTGCTTTGTTGCGGGCACGATGATTGACACGCCCGACGGCCCGAAACCCGTTCAAGACCTGCGCGAGGGTGATCTGGTTCTGACGCTGGATGATGGCCCCCAGCCCGTCCGCTGGGCCGGGTCGCGCGAGACCGAGGCGATGGGCGATTTTGCCCCCGTGGTGATTGCGGCGGGTTCCTACGGCGCGCAATCTGACGTGTGGCTGTCGCCGCAGCACCGTGTGCTGGTGCGCGACATCTGGGCTGAACTGCTGTTTGGCGAAGCCGAAGTTCTGGTGAAAGCCAAAGATCTGGTGAATGGCAGCACCGTCACCCGTGTGGCCTCTGGCACACCGGTCACCTATGTGCATCTGCTGTTCGACCGTCATCAAATTTTGAACAGCAGCGGTCTGGCCTCCGAAAGCTACCTGCCCGGCCCGATGATGTCGAAAAGCTTTGATGCAGAGGCGCAGGCAGAGATCCTTGCCTTGTTCCCAGAGCTTGCCGATCTGCAATCAAGCGGATGGCAGGCCGCGCGCCCGATCCTGAAATCACACGAAGCGCGTGCGCTGACTGCCCGCGCCGCCTGATTGCATTACTCGGCCGCGAGGGGTTTCTTGGCCTGCAGCATGGGTTTGAGGTACCGCCCAGTATGGGATGCCGTGACCTCGGCCACCTGTTCCGGCGTGCCTGTTGCCACGATTTGACCCCCGCCATCGCCGCCTTCGGGGCCGATATCGATCAGCCAGTCCGCGGTTTTGATCACATCAAGGTTGTGCTCGATCACGATCACCGAATTGCCTTGGTCAACAAGTTCATGCAACACTTCAAGAAGTTTGCGTACATCTTCGAAATGTAAGCCAGTTGTGGGTTCATCCAGAATATACAACGTGCGCCCGGTCGAGCGTTTTGCCAGTTCCTTGGACAGCTTCACGCGCTGCGCTTCACCGCCGGACAAGGTTGTCGCTTGCTGGCCCACCTTGATATATCCCAGACCAACCCGCGCCAGCGCATCCATCTTGTCCCGAATGCTTGGCACCGCCTTGAAGAACTCCTGTGCATCTTCAACCGTCATATCAAGAACGTCGGCTATGCTTTTGCCTTTGAACTTGATTTCTAGTGTTTCGCGATTGTAGCGCGCGCCCTTGCAGGTTTCGCAGGTGACATAGACATCCGGCAGGAAATGCATCTCGATCTTGATCACGCCATCGCCCTGGCAGGCCTCGCACCGCCCACCCTTGACGTTGAAGCTGAACCGTCCCGGCTTGTACCCCCGCGCCTTGGCTTCGGGCAGCCCCGCAAACCAGTCACGGATCGGTGTAAACGCCCCGGTATAGGTCGCAGGGTTCGACCGCGGCGTCCGGCCGATGGGGCGCTGGTCGATGTCGATCACCTTGTCCAGATGCTCCAACCCCTTGATCGTCTCGCATGGTGCAGGCGTCTGGCGCGCGCCGTTCAAACGCATGGAGGCGGTTTTGAACAGGGTCTCAATCGTCAGCGTGGATTTTCCGCCGCCCGACACCCCCGTCACGCAGACAAATTTGCCCAGTGGGAAGTCGGCCGTAACGTTCTGCAGGTTGTTGCCGGTGGCCTTGACCACCTTGACCGTCTTTTTCTTTCCCTTCCGCCGCGTCGTCGGAACCGCGATTTCACGCGATCCGGACAGATATTGCCCGGTCAGAGATGCCGGGTCGTCTGCCACATGTTTCGGCGTGCCGTGGCTGACCACCTGCCCGCCATGCACCCCGGCCCCCGGCCCGATGTCGAACACGTAATCCGCCTCGCGGATCGCCTCTTCGTCATGTTCCACAACGATGACCGTATTGCCCTGATCCCGCAGGGATTTCAGTGTGCCCAGCAGGCGGTCATTGTCGCGCTGGTGCAGGCCGATGGACGGTTCATCCAGCACATACAGAACGCCCGTCAGGCCAGAGCCGATCTGCGACGCCAGACGGATACGTTGGCTTTCGCCCCCCGACAGCGTTCCGGCATTGCGGGACAGGGTCAGGTATTCAAGGCCCACATTGTTCAGGAACCCAAGACGTTCGCGGATTTCCTTCAGGATCGCCTTTGCAATCTCGTTCTTCTGATTGGTCAGGTGGTCCGGCACCGTATTGCACCATTCAAACGCCTCTTTGATGGACATCTGCACCACCTGCCCGACATGCAGACCCGCGATCTTGACCGCCAGTGCCTCTTCCCGCAGGCGATACCCACCGCAGGTGCCGCAGGACCGGTTGTTCTGATAGCGCTCGAACTCTTCGCGGATCCAGTTGCTGTCGGTTTCACGGTAGCGGCGTTCCATATTCGGGATCACGCCTTCGAAAGTGCGCGTCACCTGATATACACGCCCACCTTCGTCATACCGGAACGGGATTTCTTCGTCGCCCGAGCCATAGAGGAAGACCTGCTGCACAAAGGGATCAAGGTCTTTCCAACGGGAGTTCTTGTTGAATTCGTAGTGCTTGGCGATGGCTTCGATGGTCTGCAGGAAATACGGGGATTTGCCCTTACGCCACGGCGCCAGCGCGCCATCGGCGATCTTGAGCGTGGCATCCGGCACAACGAGGCGTTCGTCAAAGAACAGTTCGACCCCAAGACCGTCACAGTCCGGGCATGCCCCGAATGGCGCGTTGAACGAAAACAAACGCGGTTCGATCTCCGAGATGGTGAAGCCACTAACCGGGCACGCAAATTTTTCAGAGAACGTGTGCCGTTCCGGTTCGCCGTCACTTGGTGCTGTTTCCAGAATGGCGATGCCATCGGCCAGATCCAGCGCCGTGCGGAAACTGTCGGCGAGACGCGTCTCAAGCCCCTCTTTCACGACAAGGCGATCCACCACAACGTCGATGTCGTGGCGGAATTTCTTATCGAGCGTCGGAGGCTCGTCCAATTCGTAGAATTCCCCATCCACCTTGACCCGCTGAAAGCCCTGCTTGCGCAGTTCAAGGAATTCCTTGCGGTATTCGCCCTTACGGTCGCGCACGATTGGGGCAAGCAGATAGGCGCGCGTGCCCTCCTCCATCGCCATCACGCGGTCGACCATGTCCTGCACCTGCTGCGCCTCAATGGGCAGACCGGTGGCGGGGCTATATGGCGTGCCGACACGCGCAAACAACAGGCGCATGTAATCGTAAATCTCGGTCACGGTACCGACCGTGGAGCGTGGGTTCTTGGACGTGGTTTTCTGTTCGATGGAAATCGCCGGGCTCAACCCCGCGATGTGATCCACATCGGGTTTTTCCATCATATCAAGGAACTGCCGCGCATAGGCGCTCAGCGATTCCACATAGCGGCGCTGGCCTTCGGCATAGATCGTGTCGAACGCCAATGAGGACTTCCCCGACCCGGACAGCCCGGTGATCACCACAAGCTGATCCCGCGGGATATCCACGTCGATATTCTTGAGATTGTGCTCGCGTGCGCCGCGCACTTCGATTTGCTTCAGCTCGGCCATGTTGTCCCCCGATAGGCTCGGTTAACACATAGTTGACGGTGCGGGTTTCGCCAATCGAAAAATGAGAACAAAAATAGAACGCAGCCAGACGTGGCGTAAGACTATTCGAATAGTCTTTAACAAGGCCGTTCGAACGGCCTTGTGACCGCGTTTCGAAACGCGGGTGTTAAGCGCCTTCGAAGGCGCTTTACCGATAGAGCAAGGATGTGCCGTTGTGGAACACGTGCACCTTGTCGGGGCTGGCCCCCAGCTTCACCGGCTTGCCGCGCAAATCGGCGTGGATGCCCGGCAGTTTGCCGATCACCGCTTCCGAATCGCCCTGCTTTTCGAAATAAAGCAACGTCACCTCACCCAGCGCTTCGGTTATGTTCACCTTGCCTTCGAAGATATAGTCGCCGGCGGTTTCCAGGAAATCCTCGGGCCGGACGCCCACGTTCACCTTCAGCCCCATATCGGCCTCTGTGGACGGGTAATCCGACACCGCCGTGCCGCCCCCAACCATCTTGACCGTGGTTTGCACACCCGTGCCGACAATCTCACCGGGCAACAGGTTCATCGACGGCGACCCGATGAACTGCGCCACAAATTCGCTATTGGGACGTTCATAGAGCTCCAATGGTGGGCCAACCTGCGCGATGCCTTTATTCGCCAGCACCACGATGCGGGTCGCCAGCGTCATCGCTTCGACCTGATCGTGCGTCACGTAGATCATCGTCGACTCGGGCATCTGTTCCTTGAGCTGCGCAATCTCGATCCGGGTCGCCACACGCAACGCGGCATCAAGGTTCGACAGCGGTTCGTCGAACAGATAGACCTTCGGGTCGCGCACGATGGACCGGCCGATGGCAACACGCTGACGTTGACCACCGGACAGGGCTTTGGGCAGACGGTCGAGGTATTCATCCAGTTGCAGCATCTTCGCCGCCCGATCCACCGCCGCGTCGATCTCGTTCTGCGGTTTCTTGGCGATCTTGAGCGCAAAGCTCATGTTCTCGCGCACGGTCATGTGCGGGTACAGCGCGTAGGACTGGAACACCATGGCAATCCCGCGCATCGCGGGCGGCATGTCGTTGACCACTTCACCGTCGATTTCGAGCGTGCCGCCGGTGATCTTTTCCAGCCCGGCAATCATGCGCAGCAGTGTGGACTTGCCGCAGCCGGATGGGCCGACAAAGACGATCAATTCGCCCTGCTTGATGTCGAGGTTGATGTTGTTGAGCACGTTCACCGCGCCCGCATATGTCTTTTCGACATCCGTCAGCTTGAGATTGGCCATGTCGTCCCTCCCTTTTCCTGCTGTTTCAGGACTTCATTTTCAGCGCGAGGCTGGGTTGCCACGGGCCAAGATGTAATTTTCCATCGGGTTGCGGTCCGGCGCTCCCCAGTTCCAGACCGATCTGCGCCCACTTGCCTTTGGGCATGTCGATAACCGCGGGGTCATCGCTGATGTTGAAGGCACAGAAGATGGTTTCGTCACCATGGGTGCGGGTGAAATGGATCACCGAACCGGTGGCCTTGACCTTGTCATGCGCGCCCTTGTCCAGCGCCGGATGGGCATGGCGGAACGCGATGGCGCGGCGGTAGTGGTGCAGGATCGCGGACGGGTCGTCCTCCTGATGCTGGACCGAGTTGTGCAGGTGCTCGTGGCTCACGGGCAGCCACGGCATGCCTGTCGTGAAACCGCCATTCTGGTTCGAATGCTCCCAGACCATGGGCGTGCGGCAACCGTCGCGGCCTTTGAATTCCGGCCAGAATTCAATGCCATAAGGATCCTGCAGATCCTCGAACGCCACATCGGCTTCGGTCAGGCCCAATTCTTCGCCCTGGTAAATACAGGCCGATCCGCGCAGACACATCATCAGCGTGGTCATCAGTTTCAGACCGCCGTGATTCAGGTTCCAGCGCGACGCGTGGCGTTTCACATCGTGGTTCGAAAACGCCCAACAGGCCCAACCCTCGGACGCGACGTCATCAACGCGGTCCATCACTTCGACAATGTCCTGCGCCGTGGGGCGCGCATTGGCGAGGAATTCAAACGCGTAGCACATTTGCATAAGATCATCACCGGCGGTGTATTCGCCCATGATCTCAAGCCCGCGCTGCGCGTCACCCACCTCGCCCACGGCCGCCGCGCCATAGGGTTCCATCACGGCGCGCAGCTTGCGCAGGAAGTCCAGGTTCTCGGGCTGGTTCTTGGAATAGAGATGTTCCTGATGATTATACGGGTTCACGCTGGGCGCGATGGTCGCGTTGCGCTTTTCCGGCGGCAGAGGCGGGTTGTCCCGCAATTCCTTGTCGTGGATGTAAAAGTTGATCGTATCCAGACGGAACCCGTCCACCCCCCGGTCCAGCCAGAACCGCGCAACCTCAAGCAGCGCGTCCTGCACCTCGGGTTCGTGGAAGTTAAGATCGGGTTGCGATGTCAGGAAGTTGTGAAGGTAATACTGCTCGCGCCGCCCATCCCACTGCCAGGCCGATCCGCCAAAGATCGACAGCCAGTTGTTGGGGGGAGTGCCATCGGGTTTCGGGTCTGCCCAGACGTACCAGTTGGCTTTCGCATTGTCGCGGCTGGCGCGGCTTTGTTTGAACCACGGATGCTGGTCTGATGTGTGCGACAACACCAGATCAATCATCACCCGCATGCCCAGCTGATGCGCGGTTTGGACCAGATGGTCGAAATCCGCCAGCGACCCGAACATCGGATCAACATCGCAGTAATTGCTCACGTCATAGCCGAAATCCTTCATCGGGGACGTGAAGAACGGGCTGATCCAGATCGCATCGACGCCCAGTGACGCGACATGTGGTAGGCGCTGTGCAATGCCCAGCAGATCACCAATGCCGTCGCCATTGCTGTCCTGATAGCTGCGCGGGTAGATCTGGTAGATCACCGCGCCGCGCCACCAGTCTTTGTCCATCTCTGGCAATTGCGCGGCTTGGCTAAGTGCAACGCTCATTCGAGTTTTCCTTCGTTGGGCCACGATGGGCCGGTCGTTATCAGGGGGCGGTCAGGCCGGTATTACTTCACCGACCCGGCCAGAAGTCCGCGCACGAGGTATTTCTGCATCGCAAAAAACACCAAGAGCGGGACCGCGATTGAAACAAAGGCCGCCGTGGCAAGGATTTCCCAATTGCCGCCACGCGTACCGAGCAATTCGACGATCTGGTTCGTCATCACCGTCGTCTGCCCCGTCGCGTCGATCAGGAACACTTTGGCCACCAACAGGTCATTCCATGTCCACAGGAACTGGAAGATGGCAAAGCTGGCCAGCGCCGGGAAGGACAGCGGCAGGATGATCTTGACGAAGATCTGAAACTCCGTTGCCCCATCTACCCGCGCATTTTCGATAATGTCACGCGGCAGACCGACCATGTAGTTGCGTAAGAGGTATATGGCGAGCGGGAGGCCGAAACCGGTATGGGCCATCCACGTACCCAGGTACCCTTTCCCAATGCCAATCCCCAGATGCAGTTTCAGCAGCGGGATCAGCGCCAGTTGCAGCGGCACCACCAAAAGACCCACGACCACCGCGATCAACAGCGCCCGCCCCGGAAAGTCCATCCATGCCAGCGCGTAGGCCGCAAAAGCGGCAATGACGATCGGAATGATGGTCGCCGGGATGGTCACGGTCAGCGTGTTGAAGAAGGCTTTGGACATACTGTCTGTGGCATCACCTGAAAACAGGACCTGCCGGTAATTGTCCAAGGTAAAATCCGGGGGCAGTTCGGCGGTCACAAAGACACGCTGTCCGCGACTGCCCTCCATCTCAACGGCGCTTTCGATCCGGTACGATCCGTCCGCATTGACGGTGATGCTGCTGCCGTTGCGCAGCTCTGCCGTGTCACCGGGCGCATAGGCCCCAACGTCACGCGAAGACGTGCCCCAGGCCGACATGTCGATTTCGTCCGACAGGTCTTCGCCGGCGAACAGGTTGCCCTCGATCACGTAGACGCCGTCTGTCAGCACCTGCTCATCCGGACCTGCGGCGCGCAGGGTCAGGCTTTGTTCCGTCGGGAACAGCGCGTTCCACCAGCCCGATGTGGCAATCTGGTCTGCCGTCCGGAAGGACGACACAAACAGACCCACCGTCGGAAACAGCCAAAGCGCGACCAGCACCACAACCGAGATGTGGACCGCCCATGTGAGGGATGATTTGGTTCCTGCGATATTATCCATGATCCAGTCTCCCTCAGCGCATTTCTTTGCGGGCGTTGTGCACGTTCCAGACAAGGATCGGCGTCACCAGCAGCATGATCACGATCGCACTCGCCGACCCGACACCCCAGTCATTGGCGCGGAACAGCTTGTCGAACATGTAATTGGCCAGAACCTGCGTTTCCCACTGGCCGTTGGTCATCGCGAACACGATGTCAAAGACCTTGAGAACGACAAGTGTGATGGTGGTCCAGACCACCACGATGGTGCCAGCGATTTGCGGAATTTTGATCTTGAAGAAGATCTGGAACGGGCTTGCCCCGTCCACAATCGCCGCCTCGATGGTTTCTTCCGGAATACCGCGCAGGGCGGCGGACAGGATCACCATGGCGAAACCGGTTTGAATCCAGATCAAAACGATCATCAGCAAAAAGCTGTTCCAGAACGGCACCGTCAGCCACTGCTGCGGGTCATTCCCGGACAGCCAGACATAGATCGCGTTCAGCACGCCGATCTGTTCCGTCCCCGGCGGGCGCGCGTCATAGACCAACTTCCAGATCACTGCCGCACCCACAAACGAGATCGCCATGGGCATGAAGATCAGCGATTTCGCAATGTTGCCCCAGCTGATCCGGTCGGTCAGCTGCGCCGCCAGAAGGCCAAAGGCCGTCGACATCGCAGGCACCACGATCAGCCACAGCATGTTGTTGCGCATGGCTTCCCAGAACTTCGGTTCCGACGCCATCTGCGCGTAATTCGCAAGACCCACGAAATCATAGGTCGTTGTGCCGTCCGGCTGGGTCACACGCTCTGTCAGGGACAGGCGGATCGTTTCGACGACGGGATAGGCGAGGTATAGCCCTAACGCGAGGATCGCGGGCAACAGGAACAGCCACGGGCGCACAAGATTGGCGCGGTTGATGTTCTTGCCTGCGTTCGGCCCTTTCGCCGGAAAGATCACCTTGTCGAGAATCTGGTTGGAAAAGTAGAAATAACTCAGACACCCACCGACACCGATGGCAATGGTCAGAAGACCTTGTAGTGCGGGATTCATGATGATGTCCCTCCCAAAATGTTGGCTGATCCAGTGCGCTTCACTGGTGGACCCTTGGCGGGTTCTTGGTCTTGCAGTCTATTCGCTGCGGACTGCCCGGAAATCCGGACAGTCCTATTTTGTTCAGAAGGCGCTTACTTCAGCGCGTCCCAGCTGTCCTGGATCTGGCTGGCAACGTCGCCTGCATCGGCGCCGCCTGCGTAATCGACCATACCGGTCCAGAACGTGCCGGCACCCACGCCACCTGGCATCAGGTCGGACCCGTCGAACCGGAAGGTTGTGGCGCCCAGCAGGATGTCGTTCATCTTGGCGGTCGGCGCATCCACGAACTTGGAGCTGTCCACACCTTTGTGTGGTGTGAGGAAGCCACCATTGGCCATCCAGATCTCATGTGCGTCCGTCGTCTGCAGATACGCGATCAGATCGTGTGCAGCATCGTTTTCGTTGGTGATGGCCCAAAGCGTGCCCGCCCCCAGAACCGGTGCACCAAGGTCTTTGCCCTCATAGGCCGGGAAGTAGAAGAAGTCCGCATCCGCGCCCACTTCGGTGCCTTCTGGGAAGAACGCCGGGATAAACGACGCCTGGCGGTGCATGTAGCACTGTGGCGGTGCCGCAAAGAGACCCTTGGGGCTGTCGCGGAAATCGGTCGACGCCACGGCCCCGGCCCCACCAGCGACGTAATCGTCATTGCGGGCAAACGCGCCGAATTCTTCGATCGCGGCAACCACACGTTCGTCGTTGAACGGGATTTCGTTGGCGACCCACTGGTCATACACGTCAGGCGTCTGCGTGCGCAGCATCATGTCTTCGACCCAGTCGGTCGCAGGCCAGCCTGTCGCACCGCCGGACCCCAGACCAATGCACCACGGTGTTTCACCATCGGCAACGATCTGGTCGGTCAGCGCCTTCAGCTCTTCCATCGTGGTCGGAACCTCGTAGCCCGCGTCCTCGAAGTTTTCAGGCGAATACCAGACCAGCGATTTCACATCGACCTTGTAGAAAAAGCCGTAAAGGTTGTCCGATCCGTCCGCACCCGCATAGGTGCCAAGATCAACCCAGGACTGACCCGCCGCGTAGTTGTCGCGAATCCAGTCGCCTGTGCCGTCTTTCAACGGTGTCAGGAACCCGCGTGCCGCCATGTCGGATGCCAGACCCGGCTGCGGGAACACGGCCACGTTCGGCGCAGAGCCCGCTTCGGCGTCCACAACAATCTGCTGTTCAAAGCTGTCCGAGCCAACGTAGCTGACATTATGTCCGGACTTTTCCGAGAAATCCGCAAGCACCTGCTCGACCAGTGCCTGATCCGGGCCAAGCCACGGACCGAAAACGGTCAGATCTTCTGCGGATGCGGCGGATGCGCAAAGCGCAGCAATGGCCACACTCGAAGTGAGTGTCTTTTTCATGAAGTACCTCCCAAGTCGCGCTTCGTCGCGCTTACCCTATCATCGCGCTCCGGAATCACCCCAAAGCGCTTTGGATGTTTTAAAATTGCGTATTTGACGTCACCTGTCAATCATCTGAATCGTGTGAAACCTCCAGATATTTTGCTGCTTTGCAGCAATTTTGCGCGCGCAAAGGGGCTTTTCACACAGATTTTTTTGTGAATTATTATGGCGACATATTCAAAGCGCTTTGAGGAATGGCCTGCGTGAATCTCAAACAACTGTCACAGCATCTGAACTTGTCGCAGACCACTGTGAGCCGGGCGCTGAACGGGTATCCAGAGGTCAACGAGGCCACGCGCAAGCGGGTTCTGGAGGCGGCACAGGATCTGAATTATCGCCCCAACACCCGCGCCAAGGGGCTTGCCACCGGGCGGGCCTTGGCGATCGGTCACGTGATCCCGGTGTCCAACCAACATGAAATGGTGAACCCGGTCTTTGGCGATTTCATCGCGGGTGCCGGGGAATCCTATGCCCGCGCGGGCTATGACATGGTGCTGTCGCTGGTGGCCGATCAGGACATGACCCGCGCCTACCAGGACATTCGCGCCCGCGGCACCGTGGACGGGATTATCGTGCATGGCCCGGTGATCGATGATGCGCGTATCGGTGTGCTCAACCGGCTTGGCCTGCCCTTCGTGGTGCATGGCCGGTCCACGGATGTCGATCAGCCCTATTCATGGATTGACGTCAACAACCGGGGCGCCTTCGAGCGCGGCACGCAGTTTCTGATCGAACTCGGCCACACGCGGATTGCACTGCTCAATGGTCAGGAACACATGGATTTCGCGCATCGCCGCCGCAACGGGTACGAAACCGGGTTGATCGGCAAGGGCCTGACCCCGGACCCGCGCCTGATGCGCAGCGAGGAAATGACCGAAGTGTTCGGCTACCGGGCCGCCCGCGACATGCTGGAGCAGGATGATCCGCCCACCGCCTTTATCTGCTCGTCGATCATCACCGCGCTTGGCGCACGGCGCGCCGTTCACGATGCCGGATTGATCCTGGCCCGCGATGTGTCCATCATCACCTTTGACGACGCGCTGAGCTATCTTGAAAACGGCGACGATGTTCCGATCTTCACCGCGCTTCGGTCTTCGGTTCGCTACGCCGGGCGCGAAGCTGCGGATATGCTGTTGTCGCTGATCGCCGATCCCGGCAAAGCGGTCCAATCCCGGTTGTTGGAAGCAGACCTCATCATCGGGCGGTCCACCGGCCCTGCCCCAGCCTGAAGGAACCCCACATGCTGACTTTCAAACGACAGGAGTTTCCTGACGATTTCCTGTTTGGCACGGCCACATCCAGCTACCAGATCGAGGGCCATGCCTTTGGCGGTGCCGGCAAAACCCATTGGGACACCTTCGCGGCCACCCCCGGCAATGTCGTGCGCGCCGAAAACGGCGACCGGGCCTGCGATCACTATCACCGGTATGAAAGCGATCTTGATCTGGTGGCCGCCGCCAATCTGGACGCCTATCGCTTTTCGATCAGCTGGGCCCGCGTCCTGCCCGAAGGGCGCGGCACGCCCAACGCGGAAGGGCTGGATTTCTATGATCGCCTGACCGACGCCATGCTGGAGCGCGGGATCAAACCCTGCGCAACGCTCTATCACTGGGAACTGCCCGTGGCGCTTGCCGATCTGGGCGGCTGGCGCAATCCGGACATCGCCAAGTGGTTTGCCGACTATACCGAGGTGATCATGTCCCGTATCGGCGACCGCATGTTTTCGGTAGCCCCCATCAATGAACCGTGGTGCGTGGGGTGGCTGTCGCATTTCCTCGGCCACCACGCCCCCGGCCTGCGCGACATCCGCGCGACAGCGCATGCGATGCACCACGTGCTGCTGGCGCATGGTCACGCAATCCAGACGATGCGCGGGCTGGGCATGTCGAACCTCGGCGGTGTCTTCAACATGGAATGGGCCACCCCGGTCGATGACAGCGCGGCCGCGCAAAAGGCCGCCGCACTCTATGACGGCTATTACAACCACTTCTTCCTGTCCGGCGTGTTCAAAGGCACCTACCCCGACAACGTGCTGGAGGGATTAGAGCCCCACATGCCCAAAGGCTGGCAGGATGACTTTGGCGTCATTCAAAGCCCGCTCGACTGGTGTGGGATCAACTACTACACCCGCAAGATCATTGCGCCCAATGATGGCCCCTGGCCCAGCCATGAAGAGGTCGAAGGCCCGCTGCCAAAGACGTACATGGATTGGGAAATCTATCCCGACGGGCTGTACAATTTCCTGACCCGCACCGCGCGCGACTATACCGGCGACCTGCCGCTTTACGTGACCGAAAACGGCATGGCCGCGCCGGACGTGATCAAGGATGGTCAGGTCGCGGACCCGCATCGCATCGACTACCTCAATCAGCATGTTGGTGCGGCGCAACGCGCGATGGCCGACGGCGTGCCGCTGAAGGGGTATTTCATCTGGTCGCTGATGGACAATTACGAATGGGCGCTGGGGTATGACAAACGCTTTGGTCTGATCCACGTTGATTTTGACACGCTGGACCGCACGCCCAAATCCTCTTATCACGCGCTGACATCTGCATTGGCCCGGACCTGACACCATGACACATCCCCTAACCGCTTTGGTCGCCGATCTTGGGGGCACCAACACGCGTGTCGCCCTCACCGACGGCGACATTGTCCGCACGGACAGCATCAAGCGGTTCCGCAACGCCGACCATGCGGACTTGCCCGCCGTGCTGCGCGCCTACATGGCGGAACAGACCGTGATACCGGACGCCGCCTGTGTCGCCATGGCAGGCCCGGTGCGTGACGGCGTGGGAGAATTGACCAACCTGAACTGGCTGGTGGAACGCGAGGCCGTCGCGGCGGCAACCGGTGCCACAACCGTGGCGGTTTTGAACGATCTGCAGGCGCAGGGCCACGCGCTTGACCGGTTGACGCCGGATGTGCTGACCACGATCCTGCCAGGTCAGTCCGCAGGCACCCATGCCGCGCGGCTTGTGGTTGGCGTTGGCACCGGCATGAACGCCGCTGCCGTGTACCGGCTGGGTGATCGCACGCTTGTTCCCCCGTCAGAAGCCGGACATGTGTCGCTTCCCGCGCAGGACACCGATGAACTGCGCCTGCTGGACTGGATTGCCGCCAAGCACGGCACACCGGGTCTGGAGGACGTCTTGTCGGGCCGCGGTTTTGAACGTGTTTACGCGTGGCTGTGCGATGAGGCAGGCAGCACCGATTTGCTGGACGCCGGGGCTATCATGCAAGGTGTCAACGACGGATCCAACGCCCGCGCGGAAGAGGCCGCGCGGATGTTCGTCCGCATGCTGGGCCGTGCCACCAGCAATCTGGCCTTGGTGCATTTGCCGTTCGGCGGGATCTATCTATGCGGCGGCGTCGCACGTCATTTTTCACCGCATCTCAAACGGTTGGGGTTCGAAGCTGCGTTCAAGGATAAAGGCCGTTTCGCCGATTTCATGCACCAGTTCCCGGTGTATCTGGTGGATGACGACTATGCCGCCCTGTCCGGGTCAGCCGCCCACCTGATCGAGCTTATCGGCTAAGGTTTGCCGGATCACACCCGCAGGGGACAATGGTCCGGCTGGACTGTCCACATCATGCGGGTTGTGATTGAACCAGAACCGTTCTGTTGCGGTATCGCGCACCCGCACGCCTTTCGGCAGCGCCAACACGTCCACATCCGCCTGCGCGCATAGATCTTTTACCAAACGGTCAAAAAATGCGTCATCCCCCCAACCGCCGCAGTAGCTGGTGCGCCCCGACCGCAAGACGATTGGCATGTCAGATCCGGTCGTAAAGACAATTTCCGCCCCGCCTTCAAGATGTTCAAACCAGTTCTTCACCTGCCCACCACCGCTCACCGGGATCGGCATGTCGGGCCGCAACGTCTCCAGCCGTGACACGGTCGCGTCTAGAGCCGGCCAATCCGGCGGCAATGGCACCGGTATCTTGAAATCGGCATCGCGCGCTGCTGTGCGGGGGCCGATCAGCACATGGGCCGACGCTTCGGTCAGCGCGGATTTCAGATCGTCGGGAACCGTCATCATCCCGGGCGCGGCCACGATGCGATAGTCCTCGAACTGCCGCTGGGTCGGCGGCAGAATGTCGATCGACACCCCCGCCCGCCGGAACGCGCGGTAGAGGTCGAACACCAGTGCGAAGTAATCCAGCCCCTGCCCCTGTGGCTGGACATCCCACGCCCAGGCTGCATCGTAATCAAAGATCAGCGCCACGGGGGCTTGCGAGTTCCCGATGTCGGGCGCATCGGCCAACTCCTCTGCCACCTCTTCCGCTTCAAAGAAGCCCGGTGCCGCCACGCTGTCGGGCCGCAAGAGACCGGCATGCAACTGCTCCTGCGCAAACGGGGCCTGTCGCCAGCGGAAATAGCACACCGCCTCGGCCCCATGGGCAAAAGCCTCCCACGTCCACAGCCGCACCATGCCGGGCAACGGCGCGGGGTTGTAGGGGGCCCAGTTCACCGGGCCGGGTTGCTGTTCCATCACCCACCAGCGGTCTTTGCCCACCGCGCGGTACAGATCATGGTGAAACGCCTGAAAATCAGGATGGCCCTGTCGGGCATAGTGGCGCTGATCCTCCGCGCTGGCGCCAACACGGTCTTCCAGAAAGCCCAGCGGGTAGCTGTCCCATGTGGCGATCTCCAGATCCTCGCCCACGGCGAAATGGTCAAACTCGGTGATCCGCCCCATGTAATTGTGCGAAATCGGCGCGTCGGAATACTGGCGAATGATCTCGACCTGCGCGCGGTTGAACGCCACCACCTGATCGGACGAAAACCGCCGGAACGCCTGCACATGCGCCGGGTTGGGTTCGGTCACTGTCAGGTTAGGCAAATCAATCTGCTCAAACGCATCGTACTCCATCGACCAGAACACATTGCCCCAGGCCGCATTGAGCGCGTCAATGTCGCCATCATTGCCCTGCCCCGGATAGCGCGCGCGCAGCCATGTGCGAAACGCCTGTCGCGCGGCGTCAGAGTAAGACAGGATCGTGTCGTGACAACCGTACTCATTGTCGGTCTGCCACGCGGCAATGTGGGGGTTGCGGCCATAGCGTTTGGCCACGTCTGTCACGATCCGGCGGCATTCGTTCAGATATCCGTCGTGACTGAAGCAATAATGCCGCCGGGACCCAAATCCGCGCGGACGGCCTTCGGCGTCGACGGCAAACATGTCTGGATGTTTGTCGCATATCCATCGCGGCGGTGTGGCCGTTGGCGTGCCCAAGACAACTTTCAGTCCCGCAGCCCCCAGCACCTCGATGGCGTCGTCCAGCCACGCCCAATCGAACGCGCCTTCGGATGGCTCGATCCGCGACCACGCGAATTCTCCGATCCGCACCCAGGTCAGGCCAAGCGCCGCCATCCGCGCGGCGTCTTCCTCCCAGATGTCGCGCGACCAGTGTTCGGGATAATAACAAGTGCCAAGCGTTCGTTTCATAGAATGATCTGGTGTTCTTTCTGTCCGGTCGTGCCTGCGTCCACAGCAAAGGTCATGCCATCGTTTGGCCCAGCCGGATCAAGCCCGACAGCGGCGGTCGTAATGAAGAGCGTGCCAAGGTCCGGGCCCCCGAAAGCCGGACAGGAGGTCTGCACCGCGGGCACATTGATCGCCCGTTCAAACCTGCCATCCGTGTCATAACACGCCACCCGCGACGCGCCCCATTGGGCAACCCACAATTTGCCATCCGCATCCACAACGGCCCCGTCAGGGTTCAGCTCGTCCTGCGTCAGATCGACGAAAAGCTCTGGCTTGGCATCGGGAAACCCGTCCGCATCCAGGGCCACCCGCAGCACCTTGCGCTTGCGCGTATCGGTGAAATAGGCGCAGCTGTGATCCGGTGCAAAACAGATCGCGTTCGAGATGGTGATCTTGTCGAACAGCTTGTGCAGCGTGCCCTCGACATAGCGATAGATCGCGCCCGCTTTGGGTTCGGCGTTCTTACCCATCGTCCCGATCCAGAGCCCACCCCACGGATCGGCGCGGCCATCATTGGACCGGGTGACGCTGTTGTCGCTTTCCAGCGGCTGCAGGAACGTGCTTTCCCCGGTCGCGGTATCGAAATGCGATAACGCCGTTTCGCTGGCGATCAGCAGCTGGCCGTCCTCCACCCATCCGGCGGCGGACACGTGTTCGTCAAATTCCCAAAACGTCTCCTCCGCCCCTTTGCGGCGATAAAGGCGCATGCCAAGGATGTCGAACCAATACAGCGCCTGTTCGGTCGGGTGCCAGAGTGGTCCCTCGCCCAAGGCGCAGACAGTATCGCTGAAAACGTCACGCATCGTTCATCACCGCATCATAGGCCACGACAATGTCCTTTGCGCGGGCCTGCACCTCTGCGGCGGACAGTCCGGGGCTGTAGATCGCTGTGCCAAGACCAAATCCATCCACACCTGCCTTGGCCCAATCGGCAAAATTGCTTGGCCCTGCGCCGCCCACAGCATAGGTCTGCGTTCCTGCAGGCAAGACCGCCTTGATCGCTTTAAGCCCGTCCGGGCCGATCAAGGACCCGGGAAACAGCTTCAACCCATCCGCCCCGTTGCGCAGCGCGGTGAAGCATTCGGTGGGCGTCATCACGCCGGGATAGCTTTGCATCCCCGCCTGCTTGGTCGCCACGATCACACGCGGGTTGCAGTCAGGCGACACCACCATCCCGGCACCAATCTGGGCAAGACGCAACACATCGTCGGGCAACAGCACGGTGCCTGCCCCAATCAGCGCAGTCTGGCCAAAGGCGTCGACCATGCGTTGAATCGACAGGAAAGGGTCCGGCGAATTGAGTGGCACCTCGATCCGATCAATCCCTTCGGTGATCAGCGCTTGGGTGATGGGACCCACCTCGTCCGGGGTGACGCCGCGCAGGATGGCGATGATCTTGCGGCTCATGATGTGCGCTCCTTCAGGCAGGCATAGGCGGCTTTCAAACCTTCCAGCGTCATGCGTTCAGCGTCGGTGCGTTCCACCGGCAACCCCTGCGCGCCCAAGGCGTCGGCATAGGCCTTGCACAATGTGTCATCGCCAATGAGCGCCACGTGCTGACCCAGCCAATAGGGACGCGTCGCGGCAAGCTCTGACCCGATCAGCAGCCCGGACAGGCGCGCACGTGCGGCATTTGGATCAAGATCGTGCACTAAGTTTTCGGCTCGCAACGAAAAAAGTCGCGCGGCCATGTCTTCGGGTTTGGACATTGCCGTGCCGACCGCGTCTTCGAACGCATGGGCATCCCAGCCGGATCCCGCCATCGAATGCCGCAGAACAGAGTGTTCCGAGAGCAGCGCAAACATCTCCCCCGTCATGAACGTGCGGAAGCTGACAATTTCGCCAGCGCTGATATGCACCCATTTCGTGTGGGTGCCGGGCAGGCAAACCACGCCGTCGAATTTCGGGTTGAGCGCCAGAAAGCCCGCGATCTGGGTTTCCTCACCGCGCATCACATCGGCCGGTTTGTCCTGTTTGACACCGGGCAGGATATGGACCGACAGGCGGGTGTCCTCGGTCTGTACCCGCGTTGCGGTGTCCGCACTTGGCGGCGAACAGGGGGCGGTGGCGTATTTCGCCTCGGCCCAGCCCTGCCGGGACCCGGCCATGCCGCACACGATCACGGGTGTGGTGCCTGTTCCCAGATCGTCGCCGATCAGGGCAAGCAGCGCCGGTTCAAACCCGCTGCGATCCAAGCCCCCCATGCCGGCATCACTGTCCTTGCGAACCCGCACGGACCCATCGCGGCCCATGCCCCAGACGCGCAGATGCGACGTGCCCCAATCCACCGCGATCCAGTCCATCACGCCGCCACCGTCACCACACCGCCATCCACGGCGATGGTTTGCCCGGTCATCATTCGGCTGGTCCTGGACGCCAGGAACAGCGTCGCGTCCACGATGTCCTGTTCGACCAGATGTTCCTTGAGACACTGTTTTTCCAGATGCGCGGCAAGCGAGTCCGGATCGGCCCACAGCTCTTTTTGCTTCGGCGTCAGCACCCAACCGGGCGCCAGCGCGTTCACGCGGATATTGTCGACACCGAATTCACGCGCAAGGCTTCGGGTCATGCCGGTAATGCCTGCGTTGGATGTGGTGTAGGCGGCATAGCCCGCGTTGCCCATCATGTAGCTGATCGAACTGAAGTTCACGATCGCGCCGCCACCCTGCGCCTGCATTCCGGGGATGACCGCCTGGCAGGCAAAGAAATAGGCGTCCAGATTGATCGACAGCGACCAGTCCCAGAAGTCCTTGTCCACTTCCAAGGCGGTGTGGCGTTTGTCATTGGCCGCGTTGTTGACCAATACGCGCACCGGCCCATGTGCGTCAGATGCCTGCGCAATCGCCGCGCGCAGGGCGTCGGTGTCGGTGATATCGCAGGGAATAAACAACGGTTTTGCCCCGTGCTTTGCACCCATGTCATCGGCAAACGCCGTGGCGTCCGAGCGACCAACGAATGCCACTTGCGCGCCCTGCGCCAGAAACCCGTCCGTCAGCGCCGCGCCGATGCCCGACCCGCCGCCGGTGATGAACACGGACGCGTCTTTGAGGTCGTGAAAGCTTGCATGGCTGGTCATGTCAGCGCTCCTTTTTGTCGGTCAGGGTGCCTTCCAGCACCCACATGGTTGCCGGGAACGACCATGGCAAGGTGATCCCCTGCGTCATCAGCCACGCCCCCGACACCGTGATCGGGGTCGATTTCAGCTCTGGTGTGCCGCGCGACAGATGATGCGCGGTGCCCCGGTTGATCAGTTCAATCCGGTACATCGCATCCGGCGTCAACCGTGTCAGGCGGATCGGGCGCGGCGCGATCTGGCGGCTGGTGTCTTCTTTGCCTGCAAAGACGACGAAGCGATCCCCGGTCCGGCACAATTGTTGTTCTGCCAGAACAGCCGGGTCCGCGCTGTCGAGCCGTAAAATATCGGCACCGGCCATCCAATCGCGATTGGTCTTCCACCACGCGGTGACTTCGCGCAACACCCGCGCCTCTTCCTCGGTCAGTTCGCGCGGGTCCATTTCGAACCCCATATGACGTTGCGCGGCCACCCAGGCCCGCATGGAGATGTCGATCACCCGTCCAGACGTATGGCAGGTGCGTGGACCGACATGTGACCCCGTCACTACCAACGGCAGGAACAGCGCTGCATTGTGCTGAATGCGCAGGCGTTCGATGGCGTCGTTGCTGTCGGACAACCACACCCGCTGGGTGCGTTTGAGGATACCGAAGTCAATCCGCCCGCCCCCGCTGGCGCAGCTTTCAATCTCGACCTGCGGGAACTCGGCCCGCAGCCGGTCGATCAGCGCGTAGGACCCGCGTGTCTGGGCGGCGTCCGGCATCGGTAGGACACGGTTGTGATCCCATTTGATATAGTCGATGTCGTGATCACGCAGCACCGCCGCCATGCGGTCATAGATGAAATCCCGGACCTCGGGCAGCGCCATGTTCAGGGCCTTTTGCTGGCGGCCAAGGGTCTGGTCTTCGGACCCCAGCGCCCAATCGGGATGGGCCCGGTGCAGATCGCTGTCGGGATTGATCATCTCGGGTTCGAACCAGATGCCAAAGCTCATCCCCAGATCATGCACATGGTCAATCAGCGGGTGCAGCCCTTCTGGATATTTGCGCGGGTCCACCTGCCAATCCGACAGGCTGCGCGTGTCATCGTCGCGCTGCCCGAACCAGCCGTCATCCAGCACAAAACGTTCGGCCCCAAGATCGGCTGCGCGGTTGGCGATGTCCTTGAGCACATCGACCTTGTGGTCGAAATAGACCGCTTCCCAACAGTTGTAATGCACCGGGCGCGGGGCGTCCGGTTTGGCCCATGTTACGATCCGGTCGCGCAGATGGCGCTGGAACGCAACGGCACAGCCGTTCAGGCCGTCATTGGAATAGACCATGTACAGCGGCGCGGTCTCAAACACCGTCGCCGCGCCCGCCTCAAGCCGCGACGCATGCCCCCACTGCACCTGACGCCGCCCGTCCGGCAACTCTTCGGCCACCATCCGGTGCCCGCCAGACCAGCCATAGTGAAAGCCGTAAACCTCGCCCTGCGCATTCGTGGCACCACGGACAGGGATCAGAAGCCCCGGGAAATGCTCGTGCCCCGTGCGCCCGGTGCGGTTTTCGCGGTAACGCATGCCCGGCGACCACGCGGTCGTGTTCAACTGGAATTCCCCACACCAGCGCCCGCTGAAATCATACATCTCTTCCGAGAGTTGCGGCGCAGGCACAACCGGCGCGGCCAGCCAGTGCAGGTGCACCGGGGCGTCTGCCTCCAGCGTGGTTTTGGCGGTGATCAGATGCGTCTCTGGATCAATCGCAAAGCTGAAGATCAGCGCCAGACCGTGATCCGCATCCCGGTAGGTGAGCGTCAGCGCCCCCTCGCCTGCATCGTCGCCGTGATAACAGAACTTGGGCAACATCGGCGTGCCGGACTGCGCGCGCACAACCAATCCCGGCTGTCCGGGAAAGCTGCGGGTCGCCTCGGGGCAGATCGACAGATCGGGGTTTTCGTCCAGCATGCCGCCCGTCACGTCAATCATTTGTGCGGCTTGCAGGATGCTCAGATCCTCGTCGTCCGGCAAACGCGCGCCCCAATACACAACCTGTGGCAGGCGGTCCCCCGTCGCCGCCAGCGCAAGCGTCTGGCGGCCATCATCCAGTCTCCAGGCCCGCATCTTACTTGACCGCACCCAGTGTCAGACCGGCGATGAAGTGTTTCTGCATCAGGAAGAACATCAGCACCGGCGGCAAGGCGGCGACAATACTTCCCGCACTCATCAGGTGATAGGCGGCCCGGAACTGCGCGTTAAAGCTGGTGATCCCGGCAGTGACCGGTTGCGCATCCGGGCCTTGGGTCAGGACAATCGCCCAGAAATAATCGTTCCAGATGAAGGTGAAGATCAGCACCGCCAGCGCCGCAAGTGCGGGTTTCATCAGCGGCAGAACCACGAACCAGAAGATGCGCCATTCCGCGACACCTTCGACCCGCGCGGCTTCGATCAACGGGAACGGCAAGGCGCGGATAAAGTTGCGCATGAAGAGCGTGCAGAATCCGGTCTGGAACGCGATGTGGAACAGCACAAGACCCGTTTTGGTGTTGTAGAGCCCCATATCCAGCGTCAGGTCGCGCACCGGAACCATCAGGATCTGGAACGGCACGAAATTGCCCGCGACGAACATGAAGAACACCCAGAGGTTCGATTTGAACTTGTAGATGCCAAGCGCAAACCCGGCCATCGCCGACAATGCCACGGCCCCGATCACGGTTGGCACGGTGATCAGCACCGAATTCAACATGTAGCGCGGCATGTCCGAGTTGAAGAACACCTGTCCGTAGTTCTTGAAGAAATCAAACGACCCCGGCACGCCCCAGTAATTGCCTTGCGTGAAATCCGACGCCGGTTTGATCGAAAACATGGCCACGGCGATCAGCGGAAGCAGCCACATGATCAGCGCGATGGGCAACAACGTCTTGTAGGCGGTTTGTGCAACCGGGCTGGCCTGTTGGATGGGACGGGGAAACATCAGCGGGCTCCCTTGTCTTCCTGGTACATCGACCAGAGGAAATAGGCGATGAAGACCAGCATGATCAGGAACAGCACCACCGCGATTGCCGCGCCGTAGCCCATGCGGAACCCGTATTCAGACAGCGCCTTTTCGAACATGTAAAAAGACAACACGCGGGTCTGACCAAACGGGCCGCCATTGGTCATGATTGAAATGAGGTCAAACGACCGCAACGCGCCGATGATCGTCACCACGAAGGCGATGAACGTGGCCGGTTTGAGCTGCGGAATGATCACGTACCAGAGCATCTTCCAGCCCTTGGCCCCATCAAGGCGCGCGGCCTCGACCTGTTCGGGATCAACGGCGTTCAGGCCAGTGAGGTACAGGATCATGCAATAGGCGGTCTGCGGCCAAAGCCCGGCTGCGATGATGCCGTAGGTCGCCAGCGTCGGATCGCCCAACACGTTGATCGGCTCAAACCCGAACCATCCCAGCATGTTCGACAACAGCCCTTCGTTGGGCAGGTAGAACCACGCAAAGACCAGCCCAACCACCACTTGGCTTAGTACAAAGGGAAAGAAAAACAGCGATTTGTAAATGCGAATGCCGGTCACCGTCTGGTTCAGGAACAACGCGATGAACAGTCCCGCCGGGATCGCCAACAGATAGAACAACAGCCATTTGAGGTTGTTCCAAAGCGACACCTCGAACGCGCTGTCATCCATCAGTTCGACGTAATTGCCCAGACCAACAAATTCAGCCTCGCCCAGCCCGTCCCAATCGTAAAGCGAGATCGAAAAGCTTTGGAAGATCGGGATGATGACATAGACGGCGAAGAACAGGATCGCAGGCGCCAGAAACAGCCACGGCGTCACCGCAATCTCGTTGCGCTTGTACCACCCACGTTTGGGCGGTGTGGTGTCGGGCAAAGCTGTGACGGTCATGGTCGGGTCTCCTCCACACGGCACATGCGAAAACCGGGTTTGGGCTTGCGGATATGTCGGGATGTGCCGGGCAAAATGCCCGGCCTACCGGTTTGGCGTGGGCCGGGCATTTGCCCGGCCCAACCTGATTATTTGTAAACGCGCGCTCGCACCTTTTCGAGACGGTTCAGGATGTCATTCAGGTTGTCCGGGAACACCATGAATTCCTGAAGACCCTGCATCGCTTCGGCTGCCATTTCCGCCGGGAAGTCGCGGTCAAAGAACTGCGCCACGCCACCGGGGCTGTTGGAGCTGAGCATTGCGAACCCTTCGTTCAGGAACTTGTCGTCGTCGATGGACGCAGACGCGTTCACCGGCAGCTGGCCAAGGTTCGCACCGTTGTTGATCTCGGTCTGTTCCTCAGCCGACACAACAAAGCGCAGGAATTCGCGGGCTGCGTCCTTGTTCGCGGCATTGGCCGGGATGTGGAATGTGTCGGTCGGCGCGTCTTCGGCCAGTTCGACATCCGGGTTGATGGCCGGGAACTGGTAGAAATCAAGCTGATCGTCTGACAGACCCGCTTCGCGCAACGGGGCCACGGCAAAGTTGCCCATCAGATACGCGGCTGCTTCGCCGTTGACCATAAAGGGCAGCGCTTCCTGCCAGCTGTAGTTCTGGTGGTTCTCGACAAACGCGCCCATGTCGATCAGCTCGCGCCAGTTGGCGAAGGTCTGACGCACGCGGTCATCGGTCCAGGCGACGTTGCCTGCGGCCAGATCCATGTGGAAATCAAACCCGTTGGTGCGCAGGTTCAGGTAGTCAAACCAGCCACCTGCGGTCCACAGGAACTTGGACCCGATGGTGTAGCAGGCCCGGCCCGAGTCGACGATCGCCTGACAGTTGGACTTCATCTCGTCCCAGTTGGTTGGCTCGGACAAGCCCAGCTCTTCGTAGATGTCTTTGCGGTAGTAGATGCCCCACTGGTAATACGTGTACGGCACGCCCCACTGCTTGCCATCAATGGTCATCGCCCCCTTGGTGGAGGCCAGGTTTTCGGCAATCTCGGGCTCCATCCAGAGATCAGACACGTCTTCGAAGAGACCCGCCTCAACATAGGGGCGCATGCGGTTGGCGGCGTACCATGTCGCCACGTCCGGCGCGTCCGCTGTCAGAAAGTTCCGGATTTGCGTCTTATACGCTTCGCGGTCGATCACGGTCGTTTCGATGTTCAGGTCCGGGTGCTTTTCCCCGAACCGCTCGATCATCGCTTCCATCGTCGCGCGCGGCGCCGGATTTGACGTGTCGAGGAAAATTTTCAGGTCACCGCTGAGTGTCTCTGCAAATGCAGCCGGAGCGGCAAACGCCGCTGCAAGCGCCAGTGCTGACGCTTTGAGTGTGGAACGCATGGTATCCTCCCTAATGCTCCCAAATCTGGTGCAAATAGGTTTCATTATTTGAAACTCAGTTTTGCATATTGAAATCATAGCAGCGACTCACCTATGCTTGTCAACAGCCCGCTTGACGCGACAGGCGGCTAAGGGAGGAATTTCGCGAGTATGACGGCGGCGCTGAAAAACGACGGAACCGTGGGCAAGGCCCTTTCTGTGCTTGATCAGATTGCGTCTTACGGACGGCCCGTGCGGTTTACCGAACTGCTGGGTGACTCGGCCCTGCCCAAGGCGACGCTGTACCGGTTTGTGCAGACGCTCACCAATCAGGGCATGCTGCAATACGACCCGGAACGGCAAACCTATGCGCCCGGTCTGCGGCTCGTGCGCTTGGCGCACGCCGCCTGGGCGCAGTCTTCGTTGGCGCCCGTGGCACGCCCTCATATTGACGCGCTGAGCGCTGAAACCGGCGAAACCGTGCATCTGGCGCAGCTTGATCACGCACAGGTGCTGTATGTCGACAAACGCAATGCGCGCGACCCGGTCGAAATGTTCAGCCAGGCGGGCAAGGTTGGCCCCGCCTATTGCACCGGGGTTGGCAAGGCGATGCTGGCGTATCTGCCAGAGCCCGAGCTGAACGCCGCCCTTGCGCAGCAGAGCTGGCACAGGTTTACCGCAACCACACATGTATCCCCGGACAGCCTGCGCACGGAATTGCACGACATTCACAGCGACGGGCTTAGCTTTGACCGCGAAGAACACGAAGCCGGAATCATTTGCGTCGCCGTTCCGATCCTGAACGCACACCAGCGCCCGCTGGGCGCCTTGTCGGTAACGGGCACCACCCGGCGGACAAGTCTTGACGCGTTGCGCGCGCTGGGTCCCCGGCTGAAACAGGCCGCGCATGCCATCGCCACCGACGCCGAAAGCTGGCTGTTTCCGCAGACAAACAGCGCTGCCACGCCAGCACAATATATATCAAAGGGAGAGACGCCTCATGTCCGGAGTGACGCTTGAAAAGGTCATCAAACGGTATGGCGACACGCAGGTCATCCACGGTGTCGACCTGGAGATAAATGACGGCGAGTTCTGCGTGTTTGTCGGCCCGTCCGGGTGCGGCAAATCCACGTTGCTGCGCATGGTGGCCGGGCTTGAAGAAACCACGGAAGGCCAGATCACCATCGGCACGCGGGATGTCACGCGGCTGGATCCGTCGGATCGCGGCGTCGCCATGGTGTTCCAGACCTACGCGCTTTATCCGCATATGACCGTACAGGAGAACATGGGGTTTGGCCTCAAGATGAACGGCCACCCGGCGGCAGAGATCAAGGAAAAGGTCGCTGAGGCCAGCCGGATCCTGAAACTTGATGATTACCTCAAACGCAAACCCGCCGCCTTGTCCGGTGGACAACGCCAGCGCGTCGCCATTGGCCGCGCGATTGTCCGCGGCCCCGAAGTGTTCCTGTTCGACGAACCGCTGTCCAACCTGGACGCCGAACTGCGCGTGGAAATGCGGGTCGAAATCGCCCGTCTGCACAAGGAAATCGGCGCGACGATGATCTATGTGACCCATGATCAGGTCGAAGCCATGACATTGGCCGACAAGATCGTTGTGCTGCGTCTGGGCCGCATCGAACAGGTTGGTGCTCCGATGGAGTTGTACCGCGATCCGGACAACAAGTTCGTCGCGGGCTTCATCGGTTCTCCGGCGATGAATTTCGTGGCTGGCACCGTGTCGGGTACCGAGGTGACATCGACCGGTCTGGGCGGCAGCGTGGCAAAACCATCCTCGGCCCAGGACGGGCAAGAGGTTCTTGTCGGCCTTCGACCCGAACATCTTGGCATGCGCCAAGGCGGGCAGCACCGCGTTGATCTGACAGAAAGTCTGGGCGGTGTATCTTATGCCTATATCACCTGCCCAAGCGGTGAAAAGATTGTTGTCGAAGAACGCGGGGACGAGCGCTCAGCGGAAGGCGATATGGTGGATCTGGTGATTGATCACGACCACCTGTTCTTTTTCGACGCCAAGACAGAGCAGCGTTTGCGCTGAATTTGTGATATCCTCGCCAGACAACGGGGGGGACACATCATGACCGCGCGCACGACGCTTCTGGTTGGAACAACCAAGGGGTTGTTCCTGCTGACATCCACCGAAACCCGCAGCGACTGGACCGTCAGCGGACCGCATTGTGACCTGTGGACCATCAATCACGCGGTCGGCACGTCCCATTCGGACGAGATCTGGGCCGCTGGCGGTAATGCCTGGAGCGGGGCGGGTGTGTGGGCCTCAAATGACAGCGGCGCGACCTGGTCCCTGACCAAGCTGGCCAACGGTGAGGCCGATGCCTGGGCGCGGGACAACCCGGAAGATGCGGCTTTGTTCGGCATGTCCCCTGCCCCGGACGCCCCGTATGACGGCGAAATTGATGCGATCTGGTCGCTCTGCCCGGCGCATGGAACGCTATATGCCGGGTCCAAACCTGCGAACCTCTATCAAAGCGCGGATGGTGGTGCCACATGGACCCGCTTTGCCGGTTTGGCCGATTTCCCTGGCCGCGATGCATGGCAACCCGGCGCAGCGGGCCTGACCCTGCACACAATCGTTCCGCACCCTGACGACCCTTTGCGCCTGTGGGTCGGAATTTCCGCCGCCGGCGTCTTTGCAACCGAAACCGGCGGCGCAGATTGGGAGCGCCGCATCCGCCGCGACAACAGCGCCCCGCACACCGCATCGGACCATCCCGCCTGGGGCAGCGACACCGAAATCGGTGGCTGCGTGCACAACATGCAGATCGCGCAGTCTGATGGCGCGGTCACGCTCTATCAGCAGAACCATCATGGTGTGTATCGCAGTCTTGACGGTGCGCGATCCTGGCAGGACATCACCGCTGGTCTGCCGTCGACCTTCGGCTTTCCCATCGCGGTCCATCCGTTTGATCCCGAAATGGTGTGGTGTTTCCCGCTGAACGGCGACAGTGCCGGACGCTACCCGCCCGACGCCAAAGCCGCCGTCTGGCGCAGTGCGGACGGCGGGACGACATGGACCGCGCAAACCGTTGGTCTTCCAAGGGAAAACTGCTTTTTTACCGTGTTGCGGCAAGCCATGTGCGTGGATCAGCAACCGGAGCCGGGCGTCTATTTCGGCACCAATTCCGGATCCGTGTTCGCCTCGCTGGACACCGGCGAGACCTGGCGCGAGATCGCGGCGCATCTGCCCACCGTTCTAAGTGTGGAATCGGTCACCCGGCGCTAGTTCAGTGGAATCGAGACCTTGAACTGAACCGTTTCGATCCCCGGATTGTCCTCGTAAATGCCCGCATTGGACCGATGGTCATAGCTCAGCGCCATGCGCCAGCCTTGGCGGGTCTCATAACCCAGTTCGATTCCGGACCGGAACGCGATCGGACCACCAAGATCGAACCCGCCATTGTCGAAATACAGACCCGGCATGGAATGCAGTTCCGCATAAGCACCGCTTCGACCAAACGGGATCGTATAGGTGGAGCCGAACCCGATCCATGTTTCACCGTTTTCGCCAACCGACAAACCTGCAGCATTGCCGAACGGTCCACGCTTGTGTCCAAGATCGTAGCGCAGGTACACCTCTCCTGCAGGATCTGCCCGACGCTCCAGCACTTCCCCACCAGACAGCGAAAATCGCGGCGTTGTGTCCGACGTGCCAAGACACCCTGCCTCGGTTCCACAGTGGTTGAGGCTCATATCCGTCAAACCAAGCACGAACAACAATACCGCAAAAGTTCCGTCTGCCATCTGACCCGCCTCTGTTTCCGTCTGCGCACCATGTCAAAGCCTACGCCCAAGTGCAATTTGTCTGCTATAGTATCAACCGGTGTCGGCGGACAGGCGCGAAATTGCGACGAGGACCGCGTGATCTGAAAAAATTATGCCATGTGTTTTGCAGGAGACGAGGCATGCGCGGACTGGAAGCTTTGCCAATTTCCCTTTCCGGGGAAACGCCGGCGGAGCACATGCCGTTCATCACGGCATCCCGGAACCTCTCCGAGTCGTTTGCGGCAGAAACCGGGGCAAACCGCATTCCAGGTTTGGTCAGCACGGATGGCCGTATTGCCTCGCAATTTCTGCAAGCAGCCTCTGCCTATGTCGACAAGCCACGTCCAAGATTTTGTGAATGGGGAAGTGGCCTTGGGAGTGTCACTTGCCTCGCAGCTTGCATGGGGTGGGCGGCAACCGGAATAGAGATCGAACCCCGCCTCGTCAGCGCCGCGCGGAAGTTGGCCGCCCGGCATCACATCCCGGCATCCTTTTATCGATGCAGCTACAAACCCAGCGCCATGTTCGACGCCTCCGCCGCCATGACCGATTTTGATACCGGTCACGGTTTTGGCTTGTTCGATTTTGATTTGGTTTATGCGTATTTCTGGCCTGCAGAACGAGACGTCATGACCGACGCGTTTGCACGTCATGCCCATGATGGCACAATTCTTCTGCGCTACGCAGGTGGCGTGACGTGCGAGGCGTTTCGGATCGTGCGGACATGAAGAATTCCGGATGCGTTTGCAGCAGTCCCACCCTGACACAGGTAGGGACACTGAATATATCGGGATTAGATGTTTCATCGTTTTACGAGAGATATGAGGTATTTATTAGGTTTGGCGATGACCTACTCTCCCACGTCTTGAGACGCAGTACCATTGGCGCGACGGCAC
>NZ_JALKAO010000019.1 GCF_023015985.1 Marivita sp. S6314 | reverse complement strand
CTGATCGCAACAACCGCCCTCGTTCTCACCGGCTTTGCCGCCTCGGCCGCCGTCGACACGTCCGAATTCGACACCTACGCCCCCGGCGTTGACGTTTCGACCCTCAGCGATGCCGAAGTGAACACCATCCTGTCGGTGATCCACTCGGGTGACAGCGAAGGCGAAAAACGCGCCGTGATCCAAGCGCTCGTCAAGTGAGCCAACGCCGGGCCATGACGCCCGCACACCACATCCCGCGACAGGCCTAACCCTGAAGACCTGTCGCGGACGATGATCAGGCCGCCCACACTGGGCGGCCTTCACACCTTTGACGGAGCGGCCCGTTCCAACGCGTCGATATCCCCGCCACAGATGGCCGGTTCCGCCGCCAGAATGGCATCGATGGGCCAGTCCCACCACGACACGGCCTTCAGGCGCGCGATCTCGTCGTCCGAAAACCGCATCCGCACCACCCGCGCCGGGTTCCCCGCCACAATCGCGTAATCCGGCACCCGACCGCTAACCACAGCACCCGCCCCAACGATCACCCCATCGCCAAGCTGCGCCGTAGGTGTCAGCATCGCATCCCGCCCGATCCAGCAGTCATTGCCCACCCGCATCGGTCGCGGCGAATGGCGCGGCATGGACGCGCGGTCGGGCGACATTCCGTCAAAGATCGCAAAGGGATACGCGCTGATCCCGTCATAGCGATGATTGGCGCTGTCGGTGACAAACGACACGCCCATGGCCAGCGAACAGAACTTCCCGATCTCGATCTTCTGGTCGCCGTAAAGATACGGAAACAACCGTCGCCGCATCAGATCGACATCCGGCATCTCGTCATCGCTGTAATAGGTATAATCGCCGATGCTGAGGTTGGGATGATCCAGCACCGCGTTCAGAAAAACCGTGCCTTGAAATGTGCTTCCGTCTGGAAAAACAACCGGCGTGGGCGTGTCAGGAGGGGGAAAGGGCATAAGACACCGTGTTCTGATTAACCCTCACACGGCTACAGGCCCAGGCCGAAAAGAAAAAGGGCCACCGCAGCGGGTGGCCCTTTTCGAAGTAGTGTGCGTTCGCTTACGCGACGATCTTGGACACGACGCCGGAGCCGACGGTGCGGCCGCCTTCGCGGATCGCGAAGCGCAAGCCGTCTTCCATGGCGATCGGGGCGATCAGTTCAACGTCGAACTTCAGGTTGTCGCCTGGCATCACCATCTCGGTGCCCTCGGGCAGGGTCACGGTGCCGGTCACGTCCGTGGTCCGGAAGTAGAACTGCGGACGGTAGTTCGCGAAGAACGGCGTGTGACGGCCACCTTCTTCCTTGGTCAGGATGTAGACCTCGGCTTCGAA
>NZ_JALKAO010000018.1 GCF_023015985.1 Marivita sp. S6314 | reverse complement strand
CCGTTGATCACCGCGCCGATCTCGATCACGTCGCTTTCGGCAATCAGCCCTGCGCCCACCGCGTGCTGCGCCTCGCCGATGGACACCGATTGCGCCACCTCGTCGGTGAACACCTTGGCCCGCGCCAGAAGCGCCGCCTCGACCTCCTGCTTGCCCTTGGTGTCAGTGCCCATGCAGGCGATATGGGTGCCCGCGCTCACGTGATCCGCCATCAGGGACGGCGCAAACGCGCTGGTGATCGAGATGATCACATCCGCCTCCGCCATCCCCGGCAGGTCCACCGCTTCAAACGGCACACCGGCCTCGGCGGCCACCTTTTCGATGTTCGGCAACATCTCGGGGTGATAATTCCACCCGATCACCTTCTCGAACGACCGCTGCTCCAGCGCCGCGCGCAGCTGGAAGGTCGCCTGGTGGCCCGCCCCCACCATGCCCATCACCTTGGCATCGGCGCGTGCCAGATGCTTGATCGACACCGAAGACGCCGCCGCCGTGCGCAGCGCGGTCAGCAGGTTGCCCCCCACCATCGCCCGCACGCGCCCGGTGTCGGGATCAAACAGGAACACCGTGGATTGGTGATTGATCAACCCGCGCTTTTCCAGGTTGTGCGGCCAGTATCCACCCGCCTTCAGGCCAAGCGATCCGCCAACCCGGTCAAACCCACCCTTGAAGCCATAAAGCGCATCCTCATGCCCAATCGCCTCTCGGATCACCGGGAAGTTATACGCATCTTTCGCAGCCATCGCCGCAAACACCTGTTCAACGGCGTCAAACGAGGCTTCGCGCGAGACCAGGTCGGCAATCTTGGCTTCTGGAACGATATACATGGGGGCTCCCTTTCGCAAAAACGGCGCACCCCCCGATATGCGCCGTCCTCATAGTCTCTGTTTCATGAATACTTTGGGGGTGTGGGGGCAAAGCCCCCACGGATCGGCGCGCGTCAGCGCGACGACATCAATACGCGCGACCGCGGGCCGACACCGGCCAGACGGTTTCCACCTTGCCGTTGCGCACACCGACATACCAGTCATGGACGTTGGCGGTCGGATCGCAGTGGCCCGGCACCAGCTTGAGCTTGTCATTGACCTTGAGAACCCCGTTCGGGTCCATCACAACGCCATGCTCGTCCGAGCATTTGACGTAGTCCACGTCCGTCCGGCCAAAGATCACCGGCAGGCCCGAATCCACCGACTGCGCCTTGAGACCGGCATCCACAATCGCCTTGTCGGCTTTTGCGTGGCTCATCACGCTGGTCAGGATGAAGAACGCGTTCTCCCATTCGCCCTGGTCGATGCGCTTGCCGTCCTTGTCGAGGATACGCCCGTAATCGGCATCCATGAACGCGTAGGACCCGCACTGAAGCTCGTTATACACACCCGAGTTGGACTCGAAATAATACGACCCGGTGCCGCCGCCACCAACGATGTCGCACTCCAGACCCTCGGCCTTGAGCGTGTCCACCGCGTCCTTGACCTGTGCCACCGCGATGTCGATCTTTGCCTTGCGGTCGTCATAGGAATCCATGTGCTGCATCGCGCCCTGGTAGGCCTGAATGCCGGCAAACCTGAGCCCCTCAGCCGCGTCGATCGCCTTGGCAATCTCGACCACTTCCGGCGTCGTCAGAACACCGCAACGGCCCGCGCCGCAGTCGATCTCGACCAGGCATTCGATCTGCGTGCCATGCTTGACCGCCGCAGCCGACAGGTCCGCCACATTGGCCAGGTCATCGACGCAGCAGATCGTGCGCGCGCCCAGCTTGGGCAACCGCGCCAGACGGTCGATCTTGGCCGGGTCCCGCACCTGGTTCGACACCAGCACATCGGTGATCCCACCCCGGGCAAACACCTCGGCCTCGGAGACCTTCTGACAGCACACGCCACAGGCCCCGCCCAGCTCTTCCTGAAGCTTCTGCACATCCACCGACTTGTGCATCTTGCCATGCGTCCGATGCCGCATCCCATGCGCCTTGGCGTAATCGCCCATCTTCTTGATGTTGCGCTCCAACGCATCCAGATCCAGCACCAGAGCAGGCGTCTGGATCTCCGCCTCATCCATCCCGGGCTTCGCCGGAATGTCAAAGCCAACCTCATAGTCCTCGAAATAACTCAGATCTTTCATCGCGTCTCTCCGTTTGCCTTCACAAA
>NZ_JALKAO010000017.1:0-2500 GCF_023015985.1 Marivita sp. S6314 | reverse complement strand
GACCCGAAACCGAGTGATCTAGGCATGGCCAGGTTGAAGGTACGGTAACACGTACTGGAGGACCGAACCCACATCTGTTGAAAAAGATCGGGATGAGCTGTGCCTAGGGGTGAAAGGCCAATCAAACTCGGAGATAGCTGGTTCTCTGCGAAATCTATTTAGGTAGAGCGTCACACGAATACTCCCGGGGGTAGAGCACTGGATGGGTAATGGGGCCCCACAGGCTTACTGATCCTAACCAAACTCCGAATACCGGGAAGTACTATGTGGCAGACACACTGCGGATGCTAACGTCCGTAGTGGAGAGGGAAACAACCCTGACCGACAGCTAAGGCCCCTAATTCATGGCTAAGTGGGAAAGCAGGTGGGACGACCAAAACAACCAGGAGGTTGGCTTAGAAGCAGCCATCCTTTAAAGATAGCGTAACAGCTCACTGGTCTAAATAAGTTGTCCTGCGGCGAAGATGTAACGGGGCTCAAGCCATGAGCCGAAGCTTCGGAGTGCGTAAGCACTGGTAGCAGAGCGTAGTGTGACATAGTTCCATGTCTCTTTAGCCTTCTTCGGAGGGCCTTGGAGACGCGGAGCTTACTGTGAAGCCGGCGCGTGAGCGATCCGGTGGAGTGATCACTAGCGAGAATGATGACATGAGTAGCGACAAAGAGTGTGAGAGACACTCTCGCCGAAAGTCCAAGGGTTCCTGCTTAAAGCTAATCTGAGCAGGGTAAGCCGGCCCCTAAGCCGAGGCCGAAAGGCGTAGGCGATGGGAACCACGTTAATATTCGTGGGCCAGATGGAAGTGACGGATCTCGAAGATTGTTCCTCCTTATCGGATTGGAGGGGCCGTTCAGAGGTTCCTGGAAATAGCTCCATCATCAGACCGTACCCTAAACCGACACAGGTGGACTGGTAGAGAATACCAAGGCGCTTGAGAGAACGATGTTGAAGGAACTCGGCAAAATACCTCCGTAAGTTCGCGAGAAGGAGGCCCGGTTCCTAGGCAACTAGGGGCTGGGGGCACAAACCAGGGGGTGGCGACTGTTTACTAAAAACACAGGGCTCTGCGAAGTCGCAAGACGACGTATAGGGTCTGACGCCTGCCCGGTGCCTGAAGGTTAAAAGGAGGGGTGAGAGCTCTGAATTGAAGCCCAGGTAAACGGCGGCCGTAACTATAACGGTCCTAAGGTAGCGAAATTCCTTGTCGGGTAAGTTCCGACCTGCACGAATGGCGTAACGACTTCCCCGCTGTCTCCAACATCGACTCAGCGAAATTGAATTGCCTGTCAAGATGCAGGCTTCCCGCGGTTAGACGGAAAGACCCCGTGCACCTTTACTACAGCTTCGCACTGGCATCAGGACTGCAATGTGCAGGATAGGTGGTGGGCTTTGAAGCAGGAACGCCAGTTTCTGTGGAGCCTCCCTTGAGATACCACCCTTTGCATTCTTGATGTCTAACCGCGGTCCGTTATCCGGATCCGGGACCCTGCGTGGCGGGTAGTTTGACTGGGGCGGTCGCCTCCTAAAGCGTAACGGAGGCGCGCGAAGGTTGGCTCAGAGCGGTCGGAAATCGCTCGTTGAGTGCAATGGCAGAAGCCAGCCTGACTGCGAGACTGACAAGTCGAGCAGAGTCGAAAGACGGCCATAGTGATCCGGTGGTCCCAAGTGGGAGGGCCATCGCTCAACGGATAAAAGGTACGCCGGGGATAACAGGCTGATACTGCCCAAGAGTCCATATCGACGGCAGTGTTTGGCACCTCGATGTCGGCTCATCTCATCCTGGGGCTGGAGCAGGTCCCAAGGGTACGGCTGTTCGCCGTTTAAAGAGGTACGTGAGCTGGGTTTAGAACGTCGTGAGACAGTTCGGTCCCTATCTGCCGTGGGTGTAGGATACTTGAGAGGAGTTGCCCCTAGTACGAGAGGACCGGGGTGAACGATCCACTGGTGGACCTGTTGTTGCGCCAGCAGCAGTGCAGGGTAGCTATGATCGGACAGGATAACCGCTGAAGGCATCTAAGCGGGAAGCCCCCCTCAAAACAAGGTATCCCTGAGGACCGTGGTAGACCACCACGTCGATAGGCCAGAGGTGTAAGCGCAGCAATGCGTTCAGCTGACTGGTACTAATGGTCCGATAGGCTTGATTTGATCCAGTAATAACGAAACCAACGCTCAATACGAGCAGCGGACTGGACCAAGATCAAAAGCACTACACCAAGCATAAGTTGCTTGGCTTGGACAACACATTGATTTTGATAGTTGCACCCAAATTACGACGGTGTGGGAACGGGCATTGTTACACAATACCCTGCCTCCCACTGATCGCACCTTCGGTGCAACGTAAGGTATTTATTCGGTTTGGTGATCATAGCACGAGCAAAACACCCGGATCCATTCCGAACCCGGCCGTTAAGTGCCGTCGCGCCAATGGTACTGCGTCTCAAGACGTGGGAGAGTAGGTCATCGCCAAACCTAATAAATACCTCATATCTCTCGTAAAACGATGAA
>NZ_JALKAO010000016.1 GCF_023015985.1 Marivita sp. S6314 | reverse complement strand
CGGTGCGGGCCATGAAAGACAGGGGGTTTGGGGGCGGATCGGCAAAGCTTTGCAGCGCGTCGGCATGTAACAGCTCTCACGCGCGGTCACGGTGTCTCAAAGGTCAACTAAATGTGACGCGCCGATGAAGCGGCTTTGTTTCAATCAGCTCTCTGCCGCGCGATGGATCAGCGGGCAATCCGTGAGAGGTATGTCAGGGATACGGACCACCGTTGGTCCAGACAGGCATCCCCCGAGTCGTTTTTGAAGCGCTGAATTGGACGGAGTCGGGCACATGATGGCCACGCCAAAGAGCGCACCACGTCTCGTCAGCGTCGGCGACGGCGTGCAGGTGCAGTCCTTGAGCGGGTGACCGATCAGGGGTGTTTTTGTCGGCGTCATTGCCGATGATATAAAGAGAAGAAGCGGCGCCGCCCTGTTTGGGCCTGACGGTTCTCTCAACGTCCCCGATTCAACGGGCGACCTGTACTTGGGGGTGACCCAAGCCTGTACGGAAACCGGTCTCTCATGGTCAGCCTTCCGGCATGTGAGAGAAAAGCAAGGTTGTGCGAAATCATGCATCGCCAATACCCTGCCGCGCTGCGCGCTTTCGGGACATTGGCAAGTCACGATGTTTGGTATTCGCAAACCTCGCGGGTCAGTTCTGGTGTCGCGGCATGGGAGTGACCCTTCCCGCTCGATGCGCATCGTGCGGGAGGTTCTGAGGCGTTAAGGTTAACACCGGGAAAACGGGACGTTCGGTGGGACGGCTTTTCGAAAAGCCGTGACCCGAGTTTTCGAAAACTCGGGATGCGCGGTTTCGCAACCGCGGTGCAAGCCCGTTCGAACGGGCTTGCTGGCGCGTCTGATCAGCCGATGATCGCGTTGAGCGTTTCCGAAGGCCGCATGACCGCTGCGGTTTTGGCCTCGTCCCCGTGGTAGTAACCACCAAGGTCCACTGCTTTGCCCTGCGCGGATGCGAGTTCGGACACGATGGCGTCTTCACCTTCTGCAAGCGCTTTCGCGATAGGGGCGAAGTGGGCCGCCAGTTCGGCATCGTCGGATTGCGCGGCCAGGGCTTCGGCCCAGTACCGCGCGAACCAGTAGTGGCTGTCGCGGTTGTCCGGCTCGCCGACTTTGCGCGACGGTGAGCGGTTGTTGTCGAGGATGCCTTGCGTGGCCGCATCCACCGCCTTGCCCAGTACACGCGCCTTTTCGTTGTTCCGCGCGTCCGCGAGGAATTGCAGGCTTTCGCCCAAAGCGCAGAATTCGCCAAGACTGTCCCAGCGCAGATGGTTTTCTTCCATCAACTGCTGAACGTGTTTCGGGGCAGAGCCGCCTGCGCCCGTCTCGAACAAACCACCGCCATTCATCAGCTTCACAATGGACAGCATCTTGGCCGAAGTTGCGAGTTCGAGGATCGGGAAGAGATCGGTCAGGTAGTCGCGCAGCACGTTGCCGGTGATCGCAATCGAGGTCTTGCCTGCGGTGATCGTCTCGAACGACGCGCGGGTTGCGGCGCGGGGGGCCATGATCTTGAACTTGTCGGCCACGCCTTTGGCTTCAAGGATCGGCATGACGTATTTGATCAGCTCTGCATCATGGGCGCGGGTGTCATCCAGCCAGAAGATCGCTTCGCAGTTTTCCGCTTTCTGCCGGTCAATGGCGAGCTGCACCCAATCTTCGATCGGGGCTTTGCGGGCCGAGGCAGAGCGCCAGATGTCACCTGCTTCGACCGCATGTTCATGCAGCACGGTGCCGTCACCCAGGATCATCTTGACCGTGCCTGCGTGGGGAATTTCGAACGTGGTCGGGTGCGACCCGTATTCCTGCGCCTTCTGCGCCATCAGGCCGATGTTCTGCACCGTGCCTGCGGTGGCGGGGTTCAGTTTGCCGTTCTCTTTGAAGAACTTAATCGTTTCATCATAGACCGGGGCGTAGGAATTGTCGGGGATCACGCAGTTTGCGTCGTGCTCCTTGCCATCCGGGCCCCAGCCCTTGCCACCTGCGCGGATGAGCGCGGGCATGGAGGCGTCGATGATGACGTCGCTGGGGACGTGCAGGTTGGTGATGCCTTTATCGCTATCCACCATGTACATGGGCGGTTGGTCGGCCATGACCTTTTCGATCTCGGCCTTGATCTCTGCATTGTCGTCAACACGGGCCAACAGGTCGCCCAGACCGGAATTCGGATTCACGCTGAGCGCGGTCATTTCGTCGCCGTACTTGTCGAAGACAGGTTTGAGGAAGGCCTTGACGGCGTGGCCAAAGATGATCGGGTCAGAGACCTTCATCATCGTGGCTTTCATGTGCAGCGAGAAGAGCGTGCCCTCTTCCTTGGTCTTGGCGATTTCCTTTTCAAGGAACGCATCAAGGGCTTTGGCGGACATGAAGGTCGCGTCGACAACCGTGCCTGCCGGGTAGCTGAGGCCATCCTTCAGTACGGTTTCGGACCCGTCTTCACCGACCAGCACGATCTTCGCGCTTGTTTCGCTGTTCAGGGTTGCGGATTTTTCGTTTGAGAAGAAATCGCCGCCCGACATGGACGCCACGCGGGTTTTGCTGTCGGCGGACCAGTCCCCCATGCGGTGCGGGTTGTTCTGGGCGTAGGATTTGACCGCTTTCGCCGCGCGGCGGTCCGAGTTGCCTTCGCGCAAGACCGGGTTCACGGCGGAGCCTTTGATCGTGTCGTATTTCGCGCGGACGGCTTTTTCTTCGTCCGATGAGGGCGCTTCGGGATAGTCGGGCAGCGCGTAGCCCTGGTCCTGCAGTTCCTTGATCGCCGCGACAAGCTGCGGGACCGAGGCCGAGATATTCGGCAGTTTGATCACGTTTGCTTCGGGCGTTTTGACCAGTTTGCCCAGTTCGGCCAGATCATCGGACTGGCGCTGCTCCTCGGTCAGGTGGTCCGGGAAAGTTGCAAGAATACGGCCCGCAAGGGAAATGTCCTTGGTGCCCACGCGCACGCCTGCGGCGCCTGCGAATTTCTGGATGATCGGCAGGAACGAGGCAGAGGCCAGTTCCGGTGCTTCGTCGACTTTGGTGTAGATGATATCTGGGGTGGTGTTGTCAGCCATGGGTCATGCCTTTCAAAGATTTGGCACTGCCATAGGCGATACAGGCTGAGTCGTAAACCGCATACAGTGGTATACATTGCCGCAAGGCGCTGTAAATGTCGGTCAGGTCGATACGAACTCTACACCTTTGTGCGAAAACACCGCCGCAGTCAGTCGCCCGGTGGCGTAGGCCCCGGTATCGATGGAAATGCGCCCGTCTTGCATCATCGGCTTTTCGACAATCGTATGGCCATGCACGACCCAGAACCCGTCCGTGCGGGGTTTCTTGCGAAACTCGGGATGGCCCCAAATGAAGGTATCCGGGCTATGTTCTTCCATCGGGATGTTCGGGTCGGCCCCGGCGTGCACAACGGCCACGTTGCCGGACCAAGCAATACAATCAAGCGTCGAGATCCAGTGCACAAGCGGTTCGCCCATCGCGTCGAACAGAATATCGCGGGCACGGGACAGGCGTTCGCCCCCGGATGTTTCCGTGACGCCCGATACGCCAAAGCTGGCCAATGTCTGCAAGCCACCGTTGCGCAGCCAGCGGCGGCCGTTTTTTTCGGGATCGCGCAGGAAGTCGATCATCATCGCTTCGTGGTTGCCAATCAGGGTCGTCGTGTTCGGCCGTTCCTGAACAAAGCGCAGAACATCGGCACTGTGGTCGCCGCGATCCACAAGATCCCCAACGCAGATGACGCTCACATCCTCGGGCAAGGCATTCACCAGTCGTTCCAAAAGATCGATCCGACCATGCACATCCCCGATCGCGCAGAAAGCGGCGTCAGATTTCACAGGATCGAAATGAGGTTTTGGTTGCGGCTTTTTCGATCTGCCGAACAGCGTGGGTAGTTTCATGAGTCTCATCTAGTTACGACATGCCCGCCCTGCCACGTATTTTCGCGCGGTGGTAGGGGAATGTCGCCCCGATCACCTCAGTTCCGGGCGTCTTGCAGCGATGCAGATATGGCCGATATGCGTGCCACGTGCTAGGCGCGGAAGCTGAAGATTTCGTCAACCGAGGCACTGTATCACCATGAAACGCGTCCTGATCACCGGAACCGCCGGGTTTATCGGCTATTTCCTTGCCCGGCTCTTGTTGAAAGAGGGGTTTGTCGTTCACGGGTATGACGCGATCACCGACTATTATGATGTGACGTTGAAAGAGCGGCGCAATCAGAGGCTTTTGCAGATGCCGGGGTATGCGTTCACGCAGGCAACCCTGGAAGAGCCCGGGACCTTTGAGCGCGTCGCGTCCGAGTTCGCGCCAGACATGATTGTACACCTCGCCGGACAAGCCGGGGTGCGCTATTCGCTGGAAAACCCGCGCGCTTATCTGGACAGCAACATCGTCGGCACGTTCAACGTGATGGAGGCCGCGCGGCAGTTGGAGGTGGAGCATTTGCTGATGGCCTCAACCTCTTCTGTTTATGGGGCGAATGAGGAGATGCCGTTTCGTGAAACCGACAAGGCGGATACGCCGCTGACGTTTTACGCGGCGACCAAGAAAGCCAATGAAGCGATGGCGCATTCCTATGCGCATCTGTGGCAAATTCCGACAACAATGTTCCGGTTCTTTACTGTCTATGGCCCGTGGGGCCGGCCGGATATGGCGCTGTTCAAATTCACTAAGGGCATATTCGACGGGACGCCCATCGACATCTACAACCACGGCGACATGTATCGCGATTTTACCTATGTCGAGGATCTGGTGCGCGGGATCCGGTTGTTGATGGACGCTGTTCCGGGTGGGCCGGAAACGGCGGTTGAGGGCGATACCTTGTCTCCTGCTGCGCCGTGTCGGGTTGTGAACATCGGCAATTCCGACAAGGTGCGGTTGATGGATTTCATCGAGGCCATCGAGGCCGAAACCGGGATCAATGCGCAGCGCAATTACATGGACATGCAGAAGGGCGATGTGTTTGCCACCTGGGCCGATGCGTCCTTGCTCAAGACATTGACGGGATATGCACCGCAAACCGATGTGCGTGACGGCGTGGCCCGGTTTGTCGCGTGGTACCGGGAGTATTACGCGGTCTAACCTGTGCGGACCGCGCTGATTCCCTCTGGGTTTCGGGGATGACGCGGGTTAGCAAAGCGCATTCAAAAAACGGTTTCATAATGTGAAAATCGCAAATATCTGTATTTATTGTAATTTTTGGCCTATTCGGAAATGAAAAATTATTTCGAAAAAATTGAGAGGTTGCTGCAACAGGCGTAGGGTCTTCCTCAACCAAAGGAGCACACCATGAGCTTTCAGAACCCCGTTTTCATTCCCGGTCCAACCAATATGCCGGAATCCCTGCGCAAGGCGTGTGACATGCCGACCATCGACCACCGGTCACCATTGTTTGGCCAGATCCTGCATCCGGCGCGCGCGTCGGTCCGTACGATCCTGAAAAGTGACACAGCCGAGATTTTCATTTTCCCCTCCTCGGGAACCGGTGGCTGGGAAACCGCATTGACCAACACGCTGAGCGCCGGTGACACCGTTCTTGTTGCCCGCAACGGCATGTTCTCGCATCGCTGGATCGACATGTGTGAACGTCACGGGCTTGAGGTAATTGTTGTCGACGTGGCCTGGGGGGCCGGTGTTCCGGCGGATCGGTTCGAAGAAATCCTGACCGGCGACACGGCGCACCGCATCAAGGCGGTTCTTGCGACGCATAACGAAACCGCCACCGGCGTGCGGTCTGACATTGGCGCGGTTCGTAGGGCGATGGATGCGGCATCACATCCGGCGATGTTGCTGGTGGATGGTGTCAGCTCTATCGCGTCGATGGATTTCCGCTTTGACGACTGGGGCGTCGATGTGGCGGTGACGGGATCGCAGAAGGGGTTCATGTTGCCTGCGGGTCTGGCGATTGTCGGCTTCAGCGAAAAGGCGATGGCGGCCACGCAAACCGCGCAATTGCCGCGCACCTTTTTTGACGTGCATGACATGGCCAAAGGCTATGCGAACAACGCCTATCCCTACACGCCTGCGGTTGGATTGATGAACGGCTTGAACCAGGCCTGTGAGATGCTGCTGGCCGAAGGTCTGGACAATGTGTTTGCGCGCCATACCCGCATTGCCGAAGGCGTGCGCGTCGCGGTGCGGGCCTGGGGTTTGGACCTCTGCGCCGAATCGCCCGATCTGTACTCCGACACGGTCAGTGCGATCCGCACACCCGAGGGCTTTAACGCCACCGATATCGTGACGCATGCCGCCAAGACGTATGGCGTCGCTTTTGGCGTGGGTCTTGGAGACGTGGCCGGGAAAGTGTTCCGCATTGGCCATCTGGGCAGCCTGACGGATGTGATGACCCTTTCGGGTCTCGCCACCGCAGAGATGTGCATGGTGGACCTTGGACTTGATATCAAGCTGGGGTCGGGTGTTGCGGCGGCACAGGAATTCTACCGTCAGGGCGCAAACGCCTCGCACAAGGTGGCGGCTGAGTAACACGCAGGGTGTGCGCCTTTGTGCGCTCCCGTTTTCGGGGGCGCGCGGGGGCGTTTCGTCCCGTCAGGGGCTGCGGATATTGCCTTGTCAATTCGCAGTGCAGACGGGCAAAAACACTCTTTTCCTTTTCTGGAGTTTCCAATAGGAAACTTTGGAAAGTATACGACACACAACCACCCCATCTTTGTTGTTGGGGCTTTGTGAAGGCAAACGGAGAGACGCGATGAAAGATCTGAGTTATTTCGAGGACTATGAGGTTGGCTTTGACATTCCGGCGAAGCCCGGGATGGAT
>NZ_JALKAO010000015.1 GCF_023015985.1 Marivita sp. S6314 | reverse complement strand
TGGGTTGATTGGCCCAACGCTGGAAGCGCTTGTGGCCCAGCAGGGGGTGGATGGGGTCGCGCTCTACCTGCCGCAGACCTATCACCGATTCCCCGATTGGGACGGCGCGCTGCCCTCGGTGCCCGCTGGGGTCACGATCCACCGGGTCGACACCGATTATGGCCCCGCCACCAAGGTGCTGTGCGCCGCACGGCACTACCGGGGGCAAAATATCCGCCTGCTCTTTTGTGACGACGACCGCGATTACCGTCCGGGCTGGGCGCAGGGGCTTCTGGCCGAGGCCGATCGCTATCCGGACCGCGCTGTGGCGCTGGCCGGTTGGGACATCGCCGGGCTGTCCAAACGGGCGGCGCATAACACGCCCCGCCATGAACGCCGGTCGCGCACCTGGGATCTGGCCTACCGCACGGACCGGCTCAAGCAGATCCTGTCCGGCAAGGCCAAGGCCACGCTGGCGCAGAAACCGCCCCGGCGGATCATTGCCCAATCCGGGTTTGCCGACGTGTTCGAGGGCTATGGCGGCGTGGTGGTGCGTCCCGAGTTCTTTGATGCCCCGGCCTTCGACATTCCCGCGCAGGCGTTTCACGTCGATGATGTCTGGCTCTCCGGCGCGCTGGCCCGGCAGGGGATCGGCATCTGGCTGGCAGCCGATCAGCCCGAGCCCAAGACAACCGAGGCCGATCGTACAGCCGCGCTTTACCGCCACCGCGTGGCAGAAAAGGGCCGCCCGGAACTGGACGCGGCCGCCATCACATTGCTGCGCGACCGCTGGGGGCTGTGGGGCGGCACCCGGGCGGTGATTCCGAACGGAGAGGCCCGACAGGTGTGAACCGGGACACACGGTTTCGAAACCGTGTGACAAGCGCCTTCGAAGGCGCTTGGGCGCGGTTGGACACCGGGCGCGCGAGCCGCTATCACCGCGCAAACAACATGGCAGTCCCATGACCAACACCCCGTCTGATATCGCCCGCACGGTGCTGACCACAGAAGCGACAGCGCTGAGCCAAATGGCACAGGATCTGCCCGCAGATTTTGATGCCGTTGTCGCGCGGCTTCTGACCCTGACAGGCCGGGTGATTGTCTCGGGCATGGGCAAATCGGGCCATGTCGCCAACAAGATCGCCGCCACGCTGGCCTCCACCGGCACACCGGCGCAGGCGGTGCATCCCGGCGAGGCCTCCCATGGTGATCTGGGGATGATCACCCGCAATGATGCGGTGATCCTGATCTCGAACTCCGGCGAAACCCGCGAGCTGGCGGATATGATCGCCTATTGCACCCGGTTCGACATCCCGCTGATCGCCATCACCAAGAAAGCACACTCCACGCTGGCGCGTGCTGCGGATCACCTCCTGCAACTGCCCGACGCGCCCGAAGCCTGTGCGATTGGCATGGCCCCCACCACCTCGACCACGCTGACGATGGCTTTGGGCGACGCGCTGGCCGTGGCACTGATGCAGCATCGCGGCTTTGACCGCGACAGCTTCAACGCCTTCCACCCCGGCGGCACGTTGGGCGCGCAGCTTTTGCGTGTCTCGGCGGTCATGCACCGCGACGATGCCTTGCCGGTTGTGGCCCCCGACACGCCCATGGGCGAGACACTTGTGGTGATGAGCCAGAAAGGCTTTGGCGTTGCTGCGGTGGTCGAGGATGGCCACCTCAAGGGGGTGATCACCGATGGTGATTTGCGCCGCAACCTTGACGGGCTCACGGGCCGCTTGGCGGGTGATGTCGCCACCGCCAATCCGCGCAGCATCGCCCCCGATGCACTGCTGACCGAAGCCCTGGCCGAAATGAACGCCCACAAGATCGGCGCGCTGATGGTCACCGATGCGGGCCGGTTGGTGGGGCTCATCCATATTCACGATCTCTTACGCGCAGGTGTCGCATGAGTGCTGTTGTCTTCATCCCCGCCCGCTACGCCTCGACCCGCTATCCCGGCAAACCGCTGGTCAACCTGACCGGGGCAACCGGCGAAAAGAAACCCCTGATCCAGCGCGCCTGGGAGGCCGCCAAAGGCGTAGCGCGCGTGGATAGGGTCTATGTTCTAACCGATGATGACCGGATCGCGGACGCGGCGCGCGGCTTTGGCGCGGATGTGCTGATGACCAGCTCTGACGCCCGCAACGGGTCTGAGCGCTGCGCCGAAGGGCTGGAACAACTGGACACAGATCCGGACGTGGTGGTGAACCTGCAAGGCGACGCACCACTGACCCCGCACTGGTTTGTCGAAGCGCTGGTCGCCGCCATGACACCGGGGGTCGAGATGGCCACGCCGGTCCTCAAATGTGACGCGCAGACGCTTACCAATTTCGTCACCGACCGGCGGGCAGGCCGGGTGGGCGGCACCACCGCCGTGATGCGCTCCGACCACACCGCGCTCTACTTCTCCAAGGAAGTGCTGCCTTACGTGGGTGATCTGCAGACCCCACCCGAGGTCTGGCACCATGTCGGCGTCTACGCCTACACCCCCCACGCCCTGCGCGCTTACGCAGGCTGGGACGAAGGCCCACTGGAACGCGCCGAAGGTCTGGAACAACTGCGGTTCCTAGAAAACGGCACCCCCGTCACCTGTGTGCCCGTCGACGGCCGGGGCCGGGTGTTCTGGGAGTTGAACAACCCTGTCGATGTCGCCCGCATCGAAGAGGTCCTGAAACGCGAGGGAACGCCATGAAAACCGTCACAATCGGCGACATATCTGTCTCGAACACCGCCCCATTTGCCCTGATCGCAGGTCCCTGCCAGCTTGAAAGCCTCGATCACGCCCGCATGATGGCCGAAAAGATTGCAGCCGCGGCCGAGGCCTCCGACACACCGTGGATCTTCAAATCCAGCTACGACAAGGCCAACCGCTCGTCGCTCACCGGCAAGCGCGGGCTGGGGATGGAAGAAGGCCTCACGATCCTGTCCAAGATCCGCGCCGAATTCGGCGTCCCCGTGCTGACAGACGTGCACGGCCCCGACCAATGCGCCCCCGTGGCGCAAGCTGTCGACGTGCTGCAAATCCCTGCCTTCCTATCACGCCAGACCGACCTCTTGCTCGCTGCTGGCGAAACCGGTGCCGCCCTCAACGTCAAAAAGGGCCAGTTCCTTGCGCCCTGGGAGATGGAAAACGTCGCCGCCAAGATCGCCTCCACCGGCAACGAGCGGATCATGCTCTGCGAACGGGGTGCCAGCTTTGGCTACAACATGCTGGTGTCCGACATGCGGTCGCTGCCGATCATGGCGCAAACCGGCTACCCGGTGGTGTTCGACGCCACCCATTCGGTGCAATTGCCCGGCGGGCAGGGCACAAGCTCGGGCGGTCAACGCGAATTCGTCCCACCGCTCGCCCGCGCCGCCATCGCCGTCGGCTGTGCCGCGGTGTTCATCGAAACCCACCAGGACCCGGACACTGCCCCCTGCGACGGGCCAAACATGGTCCCGGTGGATCAATTAAGCGACCTGCTGGGAATGATGCGGGCGATCGACAGGGTTGTGAAATAAAGCGCCGGTAATGTGTGTTATGTTGTTTTTCTAACAGATTGCATCGCGGGCGCGCGCTGTAGCGCATGTGGTTTTTGCTTTATCTCAATCCACCTAAAACTTGAGCGCCATGCAAACGGCAAAGAAGCGCACGCCCGGACCGTTTTATAGCGTTACGGCGTGTCCCTGGGCACCAGGGCCGTATTATGGGCGTCGCTGTCGAGAATGGCGTACACGCTCGACATCACTTTCCAGTCCAGATGCCCGTGGCGGCGCAGGATGGAATAGACCGGATACGGGTTGCGCAGGGCGGTGCCATCGCGTTGCAACAGCCGCGCCACATGGGTCGATCCGATGGTGTCGGAATCCAGGAACCGGGCCTCGACCACCGTACGGGCCACGTCGACCACGCCCGCGTCCACATAATACCGCACCACGTCATCAAACACGCGGCGCAGGTCTTCGGATGTCTCCAGAACCCGACGGCCATCCCCGGTCTCCACCACATGCGGCAGGCCGAAACAGGTGTGAAAGCTGTCAAAATCATCTGCGATCAGGGCTTTCCCCGTTTTGAAAAGCAATTCATCTGCAATTTCTTCTGCAGCACAATCCTGAGACATGATCGCCTGACCTCACTCACCCCAACACACCGCCCGCCCCCGAGATCACCGCATTTGGCGCAGGGCTGCAAGCCTGCAATTCCCTACCTTTTCTGGTCCGCGATCAGGGCAATCATTTCAAACATCACCGCCGCCGCTGTCAGCGCGGTGATCTGGTTGGGCGCATCCTTGGTGGGCATCATGCAGACCACGTCCCCACCAACGATGTTCATTCCCCGAACGGCGCGCAGCAGCCCCACCGCCTCGTCGATGTCAAAGCCTTTCTCACCGGCCTCGATATTGGACACCCCCGGCGCAATGGTGGGATCAAGGCAATCCAGATCGAAGGTGATATAGACCGGCCGCCCCGCCAGCACCTCGCGGATCTGCGCCACCACATCAGCCAGCCCCCGCTGGCGAAACTCTTTCATCGTGACCACGTTGTAGCCGTAGTCATAAGAGGGCTGCAGCCAGTCCAGCGTGCGGGCATGCCCGCGCAGCCCGATCTGCATGGAATGGGTCGGATCCACCTTGCCCTGATCGGCCAGATACGCCCCCCAATGGGCGGCAGACTTTCTGGCCCCCAGGAAATGATCCACCTTGGTGAACACATCCGTATGGGCATCGAGATGCAGGAAACACACCGGCGCGCCACCGGTGATCTTCCCGCCCCCCAGGGCCTGCACGATGCCGCCGGTGATCGAATGATCGCCGCCCACCGACACCGGCCGGGCGCCTGCCGCGTCGATCGTCTTGTAAAAGGCGGTGATGTCTTCGATGCAGGCCTCATTGTCATTGGCGCGGGGCAAGGGCACGTCGCCCACATCCACAACCCTGGCCGCCGCCCACGGATCCAGCTGGAACTCCGCATGCACCCGCCGCGCCACGCTCGACACGTTGCGCAACGCACGCGGCCCCAGATGCTGGTCCCGTTCCGTGGTGCCGTTGCCGGTGGAATGCGGCACGCCGACCAGCGCAATATCCGCCCCTTCAGGCCCTTGGTTGGGGCAACGAAACAGCGTCGGGATCCCCCACCAATAGAGGTTTTCCATAATCGAGGTCTGATAGGGATCGGACATGGGGCACCTTTCTGCGCAGCGGTCGCGGCAGTCTAGGCACTGGTCGTCTCTTGGAACAATACACCACTTTCACGGGTTACCCGGTCAGACAGACATGAAAGGCGGCACTTACATGGAATATGGACTTCTTGGACTCATTATCCTGATCGCAAACATCTACGCCCTGGTGAAAACATGGCAGAGCGGCGCCTCCACCGGCGCAAAACTGGTGTGGAGCCTGTTGATCTTCATCCTGCCCGTCGTCGGACTGATCATCTGGTTCATCGCAGGCCCCAAAGGCGGCGGCCGCGTCACAGCCTGACACCCATCACCTATCAGATGTCAAAAAACCGGCCGGGCAGGACAGCCCGGCCGATTTCGTCTCTATGCCACCGCAAACGGGTCGTCGATGACGCCGACAAGCTGGAAGGTGAACTCTGTCTCGCCGCCGCCGACGCCATTGGCATCGTCTGCGGCCTCGGCGATCAGGGATTGCGCTTCGGCCAGCGCTGCGGCGCGGTCGTCCAGCATGTAGGCCGCCATCACCGCTTCGGCGTCGTCCACGTTGTTCAGGCCATTGATCAGCGCAAAGGACACACCGATGTCGCCCTTGTCCTCGATGGTGCGCACATCGTCCGGCGACCCTGTGTCGGCCCGCGCGCCTTCGATCAGCGCCAGCATGAACTCGGGGCGCGAAACCGTACCGGCCTCCAGATTGCTGACCCAGAAATCCTTGCCCGGCTGATCCGGGTCGCGTTCAAGGAAGTTCCGGTAGGCCAGATCGACAAATTCACCAGAGCTCAGATCCGCCGGCATCTTGGCCTGTGTCTCGGGCTGGTCAAAGAACAGCGCGGCAATCTCGGGCAGGGTCACGCCGTTGTTCAGGGACGTGCCCCAGAACAAGAGGCCGCCCGCATCGGGTGCGCGGTCGAAATAGGCGACGTAGAGCTCGGTCAGAAGCTGCAGCTGGTCTGGCGACAGGTTCACCGCGCCATCGAGCACCGACAGGTTGAGCCTGCCATCGTCGAACTGCACGAACTCCACGTCATTGAGAATATCCGTGCCCGTATCCCCGTTGGCCTTGTCGGTCTGCGCAATGCCACCCGGCCCGAAGGCAAAGCCGAAATCGTTCAGGTCGCCGGTGACCACCGCCGTATCCTCACCGTCTCCCCCGACAATCACGTCGTCGCCCGGGCCTCCGGTGATGGTGTCATCGCCACCGCCTGCCGAGACATAGTCGTTGTTGTCGCCCAGCGTGAAGGTTTCGCTGGTGTCATCGCCAATGACAAAGGCCACGTCATCCTGCCCATCCGACGGCAACAGGTCGACCGGGATCAGCACGCCGTCAATGGCATGCACAAACCCGTTCGAGGCCGCGATATTGGTCTCGATGATATTGGCGTTGGGCAGGTCCGGTTCACCGTCCACCAAGGCCGCGCCGTCCACAGCCAGGTCGAAGCCCAGAAGCGTGTCGATCGTGTCGGATCCCAGCACCGCCTCTGCGTCCAGCGCGCCGGGGGCCACGTGATAGAGCAGGATATCCGACAAGAGCGGCACCGGGTCATTGCCAAAGCTCAGAAGCGTCACCGCCTGCACGATATAGTCAAACGCCCCGGCTTCATCGGTCCCGTCAAAGCCAAGCGCCTGCGCCGCGGCGACAAAGGCGGCGTCATTGGGGGCAAACACCGTCAGGTTGCTGTCGGGATTGTTCAGCGCACCGGTCAGCCCCGCCGCCTGCAGCGCGTTCAGCAACAGATCGAAATCGGCGGCATTGTCATCAAACGCCCCGCCACTGGCGGCCACGATCCCGGTGATGGTGTCGCGGTCATTGCCCGCAATGTCGATGGGCAGAAGCACCTTGTCGATGCCCTGAATCGTCCCGTTCGCGGCCGCCACATCCGGCACCACGATGGTCGGGTCGAGCAAATCCGGCTCCCCATCCACCAGCGTCCCACCCGAGGGCGTGATCTCGGCATCGGTGAGAAGCGTGGCAACAGACCCGGCTGCGGTGATCTCGGCTTGCGACTTGGCCCCGCCCGACACGTGATAGAGCAGGATATCGGTGAGCAACGGGATCGGGTCACCGCCCCCCAGATCGGTCAGCGCCCCGGCGATATGCCCAAAGACCGCGTCTTCATCACTTGTGTCCCCGTCAAAGCCCAGATCCACCGCCAGGTCGGTAAAGGCGGCATCGGTGGGGGCAAAGACCGTGATGTCATCGGAGTCGCGGATGGTCTCGACCAGGCCAGCCGTGGTCAGGGCGCTGACAAGGATGTTGAAATCCTCCGAGCCGGTGGCGATCTCGACGATGTTTTGCGGCGGCGCTTCTTCCATTGTGTTTCCCGGAATGTCGATCGGCAACAGCACGCGGTCGATGCCTTGGATGATGCCGTTATCCGCTTCGATATCTGGCACCACGATTGTTGGATCGGTCAGATCCGGCTCCAGATCCCCCAGGGCCCCGTCTGCCGGGGCAATCTCGGCCCCCTCCAGCAAGGTGGCAATCCCCTCCGACCCCAGGATGGTCGGCTCTGTCCGTTCCCCCGGTGCCACGTGATACAGCAGAATATCGGTCAAAAGCGGGATCGGATCGTCGTCTTCAGCCAGCCCCGCCAGCGCTCCGGCGATATGCCCGAAGACCGCGCCTTCATCACTTGTATCGCCGTCAAACCCCAGATCCACCGCCAGCGCGGTGAAGGCGGCATCGGTGGGGGCAAAGACCGTAATGTTGTCAGCGTCGCGGACCGTGTCCACCAAACCAGCCGTTTCCAGCGCCGTGACGAGGATGTTGAAATCCTCTGATCCGGCAGCGATATCGACGATATTCATGAAAAGCTCTCCCTGTTGGCTTATGACAGGGGCTACGGCGGGCAGGGGCTATTGGATGTCCACTTCACGCGGTTCTGGCGGTGTCGTGATCAGTGCTTCACGTCTCAAGCAATTTCAGCACGCCATCGGCAGCTTTCCGCAGAACCGCACGGTCCAGACCGGCGGCACTCATCCCACGCAAGCCATTATAACCGGCGTTGAGCGCGGCCCCTTTGGCGGCATCCCCACCCGCCAGCCGGGTAAAGGCGGCAAGGCTCATCTGCATCATCGCCTGCACCTGCGCCTGCGTGTCCGGATTGGCCTGCGCCTGATCAAGGCTGGCGTTGCACAGGAAACAGCCGCGCCGGTCCGCCTGCGCCACCGCCCCGTCCAGCAGCGCCGCCAGCCGCGCGCGCGGGGGGCCGTCACCGTCCAGCATCTGCACAAGGCCCGTCACCTCGTCCCGCGCGTAAGACGCAAGCGCGGCCAGGTACATCGCCCGCTTGTCGGCCCAGACACGGTAGAGGCTCTGCTTGCCCAGACCCGTGGCCGCCTCGATGTCCTGCATCGACGTGCCCTCATAGCCCTTTTCCCAGAACAGCGCCTTGAGCGCGCCAAGCGTCTGGTCCGGATCGAAACTGCGGGGTCTTGCCATGATTATCCCATCCTCGTGAGCAGCTGAAACATGTGCCGTTTCATTATTGACTGATTGGTCACGAATTACATATGACAGCTCAAGACGAAACGCAACAGACACAGACCAGACACAGACCAGAAAAGGGAACAGATCCATGGACAGCACCCTCCGCACCGAAACCCGCATCCTGCAGGAAATCGCCTATCTCGACCGTCGCATCACCCGCCTGCACCGCCGGGCCGACACTGGCCCGCACAGCCTCGCCCATGCCGCCCTGGCCGCTGGCCTGAACGCCTCTCTCTTCCGCTAACCCTCTCCCATTTGCCTTATTTGTGACCAATTGGTCCTTAATTAATCCCTCGAAAGGAACCTCCCATGACAACCTACGACACCGCGCTCACATCCGACACCACACGCGCCAGCACCGCCGCAGATAAGGGCCTCTTCTTTTCCCTCGTCGCTGTCTTCCTCTGGTTCGGCGGCATGAAGTTCACCGCCTACGAGGCCGGGGCCATCGAAGGCCTTGTCGCCAACAGCCCGCTGCTCGCATGGCTCTACACCGTGCTCGACGTCCAAGCCGTCTCCAACCTGATCGGCACCACCGAGCTCTTGATCGCCGTCTTGCTGGCCCTCCGCTTTGTGGTCCCGGCCGCCGCCGTCGCGGGGGCCATCGGGGCCATCGCCACCTTCCTCGTGACGGTCTCGTTCTTCTTCACCACCCCCGGTGTCTTCCTGCCGGAACATGGCACCTTTGCCATCTCCGTCCTGCCGGGTCAGTTCCTGCTGAAAGACCTCGTGCTGCTGGCCGCCTCGGTCTGGGCTCTCACCAACGCTCTGGCGGCGGCGCGTCAAAGCTAAGGCCCATCACCAGAAACAGCGAAGTGCAGACGCGCGGTCCTCCGGGTATCCTCCCACCCCATGACCGCGCGTTTCCTGCTGCATATCGGCGCCAACAAGACCGGCACCTCCTCGATCCAGCGCATGCTGGTGGACAACGCCGACGCTCTTGGGCGTGCAGGCTGGTCCTACCCGGATGTCCACCTGATGCACTGCGCCCATCACAGGCTGGCCTACAGCCTCGCGGACCACCCGACGCGGGGCCTGCCAGAGGGCTGGCGCGGGGCATGGGCGCAAGCAACGGGGGATCCGACCCAGCGCATCGTCGTCTCGTCAGAGCTTTTCTTCCGCAACGTGCCCCCTCAAGCCGCCGCGCAGCTGTTTCCACCGGGCCAGACGCAGATCGTCCTCTACCTGCGCGAACATCTCGGCTATCTGGCCAGCTGGTACGCCCAGGCGGTACAGGAACGGAACCTCACCGCAAGCTTCGACGATTACATCCGCCTCTTCCCGCAAGCCTTCGACACCTTCCTCAAACGCTGGGAAGCGGTCTACGGACGTGAAGCGATCACCCTGCGCCCCTTCCGCCGCGACGCCTTCCCCGACGGCGACATCCGTCAGGATTTCCTGCAACAGATGGGCGGCGTCGACGGCATCCGGATGCCTCCCACTGACAGCAACCTCACGATCTCGGGCAATCTTCTCTTCTTCAAACGCCTGCTCAATCACGTCATGAGCTATGACGAGGCCCACGCCCCTCCCATCCCGGATGAATTCGGCGCTTATGCAGAGCTGCGCGAGACGTTCCGGGGCCGGTTCGAAACCGGTCCCGAGACCGCGCGACTGGTCGCCCATATCTTCGCCAAGGACCGCGCCGCGCTGCAGGCCCGCGGCCTCGATCTCGGCCCGGTGCCAGAGCGCGTCACGGGCCACCCCGATCCCAATTTCGACACGCTGCAAGACGAGGTCGCCCTCATCGCGCAGGTCGCCGAGGACACCGGCAAAGCCTTCCTTCCGTTCGCCCGCCGCCTGCCGGTCTGGCCCACCTGACCCTTTCCTCTTGCCGAAAATACCTCGGAGGGTTTGGGAGGCTGGCCTCCCAATCGTTTCCGCCCCCGGAAACACACGGATGCGTCAACGCATCCGCCCCCCGCACAAAATGACCCGGCCGTAACCCTTCATTAACCTTAACAAAGAAAGAGTAAGCGCACCGCCCTTTGCGAAAGCCCCCGCGATGCTGATCCACACCCCC
>NZ_JALKAO010000014.1 GCF_023015985.1 Marivita sp. S6314 | reverse complement strand
GATGATCTCCGGTAGAAACGATGATCCTTGAACGGATTGCCGGGTATGAAATACCTCGTTGCAGCTAAATTGGACCGATCATTCCCTCGTTGATCGGACCAATCAACGGCCCCGGTTGAGTAAAGCCAGTGCCGCCGAACCGCGCCAAGACGGTATCAACCGATGAATGCAACAGTCCAACATGTCTAACTCAGCTGTAAGATGCGGCGTATGTCATTAAGGCCAAGTGCGACGGGATTGGCTTTGGTGGACGATGCGTGCGCGCTGAGTTTTGCGATCGTCTCGATCTCCGCACCCGGGACGCCCAAGTCATGCAGACTTGGGAGTTCATTGGCTTCAACAAAGCGTCGCAAGGCCTCGTTTCCGCCCCCTGTCGGCGCACCGAGACCCGCCGCGATCCATCCGTCCACCTCGTCAAAGCGTGTCACGTCCGCGGATTGGCGCGCTACGATTTCGGCATTCACAGCCAGCCCCGCGGCAAGCAGCCTTCCGCAGATCGCGCCATGGGCGGCACCGCGCCCGCCGATGACCGATGCAAGGCCGTGAATGATCCCCAAACCGGAATTCCCAAGGGCGATTCCGCTTAGAAAACTGGCGCGGAACATCGCATCCCGTGCCTGTGCATCCTCGCAAGTCATCAGCCTGTGCAAGGCCGCCATTGCTGGTTGGATATGGGCCTTGCACAAAGCGTCCGTCATCGGATTGGCGCGATTGCACAGGTAGCTTTCGACAAGCTGCGTGATCGCATCCAGTCCGCTCGCCAATGTCAGGCTTTTGAGAGAGCCGTCGGTCAATGCGGGATCCACAAGTGCCAAATCCGGGACCAGTCGTGGATCGCGCAGGCTGATCTTCAACTGGTGTTCGGGCACGCCGATCACGGCATTGCGCGTGGCTTCTGCCCCGGTTCCCGCGGTCGTCGGGATGGCAACGAAAGGCAGCGGATCTGACATCCGTCGCGGCCCCGCATTGCCCAGTTCAAGGTACTCGCCAACATCGCCGTCGCTCGGTGACAGCCCGGCAACGGCTTTGCCCAGATCAATCGTGGCACCCCCTCCCACCGAGACGACGCAGTCCGCCTTGTGATCTCGAGAGATGGCGACGGCGGTGCGCACTTGTTCGAGGTCCGGCTCTCCAGAGGAATGAACAACCTCTAGAATACAGCCTAAACGGCGGAGGTCTCCTTCCAATGTGTCGACCCATGCGACTGACCGGCCTCGCACCAGAAGCACACGATCACCTATCGCCGCAATTTCTGCAGCTGCCTCAACGTGACAGCCTCGCCCAAACAGAGTGCGCGCCGGTGCGGTCAGTGAAAAGCTTGCCATGCTGTGACTGCCCCTTTGGTTGTCGCTGCGGCTGCTCTGCAATCCAAGCATCTGTTACGCGCGACTGCTCACAGCGATTTCTTTGACTGTGTCTGAGGCATGTTCAGAACGCCATGGTTGCACTGACAGCCCGTTGCCAATCGGAATACTTCTTATCCCGCTCGTCATCCGTCATAGACGGCTCGAAGCTGTGTTCCAGCGCCCACGTTGCGGCGAAGCCGTCCATGTCAGGGTAAATCCCAGCGCGGCTGCCCGCGAGCCACGCCGCACCGAGAGCTGTTGTTTCCAACACTTTGGGCCGGTCGACCCGCGCATTGATAATGTCAGACAAGAATTGCATCGTATAATTGGACGCGCTCATGCCCCCATCCACACGTAGGACAGCGTCGCCTGCCCCACCCATATCCGCATGCATTGCGGCGAGAAGGTCACGCGTTTGATAGCCTACGCTTTGCAGTGCCGCGCGCGCCAATTCTTCGCGGCCTGAGCCTCGGGTCAAACCAAACACAGCACCGCGGCATTCCGCGTCCCAGTAGGGTGCACCCAACCCGGTGAAGGCGGGCACCAAGACCACGTTCTGCCCCGGATCGGCGGCCTGCGCGAGCGGTTGGGTCTCACCTGCATCACCGATGATCTTAAGCCCGTCGCGCAGCCATTGCACAACGGCACCCGCGATAAAGATCGAGCCTTCCAGCGCATAGGTCGGTTTACCGTCCATTTGATAGGCGATGGTGGTAAGAAGCCGGTTCTGCGAACGCACGGGTGTGTGACCCGTGTTGATCAATGCAAAACAGCCCGTGCCATAGGTGGATTTGAGCATCCCCGGTTTGAAGCAAGCCTGCCCAACTGTGGCTGCTTGCTGGTCCCCTGCGATACCGCAGATCGGGATAGCGCGGCCAAAAAGATCAGCATGCGTTTCACCGAATTCTGCAGCGCAATCTTTGACCTCTGGGAGCATCGACATCGGGATGCCAAGCTTGTCGCAGATGGTCCTGGACCAGCGGCCTTTGCGGATATCATAGAGCATGGTGCGCGCAGCGTTGGTGGCGTCGGTGACATGCACGCGGCCACCTGTAAGATTCCACACGAGCCAAGTGTCAACGGTCCCAAACGCAAGCTCTCCAGCTTCGGACCGGGCGCGTGCTCCATCCACATTGTCGAGAATCCAGGCTAGTTTTGTGCCGCTGAAATACGGGTCGATCAGCAGACCTGTGCGGTCGGTCACGACTTCTTCGAACCCTTCAGCCCTCAGGCCTTTGCAGACCTCCGACGTGCGGCGGTCCTGCCAGACGATGGCGTTGAACACCGGCTCACCGGTGGTGCGATCCCAGACGAGCGTGGTTTCGCGCTGGTTTGTGATACCGATGGCGGCGATGTTTTCGGTGCCGACACCAGCCTTTTCAATTGCTGCGCGACAGGTGGCGGCGGTAGTGGCCCACAGGTCCGCGGGGCGATGTTCAACCCAGCCGCTGTTTGGATAGAGCTGTTCAAATTCTTCCTGCGCCGAGGCGACGGCGGTCATAGTTTCATCAAACAGGATGGCGCGCGTAGATGTCGTGCCTTGATCGATGGCAAGGATATGAGTCATGTGCGGTAGGCCTGACGTGTATGGTTTGTGGACGGAGAAAACGGATCACATGCGAAAGGGACAAACGAGAATCGGGGCGCGGTGAATGCGCCCCGATCTTGAGGCAAATTACTGCCAAGACTTGATCAGCTCATCATATGCGATGGTCTGGGGCTCTTCGTCCTCGTTTTCGAGCTTGGCAAACGGCGCGCCCGGCTGGTCGAACCAGTACTGCGCGTCCCGCTCTTCGTTGAGAACCGGACCAAGATCACCCTGGACGCCTGCGCGCTCAAGACGCTCAAGCACACGTTCCTGATCGGCACAAAGCGAATCCAGCGCTTCCTGCGGGGTTTTCGCACCGGACATTGCATCGCCGATGTTCTGCCACCACAGCTGCGCCAGCTTCGGGTAATCCGGGACGTTTGTGCCAGTCGGGGACCACGCCACACGTGCAGGCGAACGGTAGAATTCTACCAAACCACCAAGCTTGTCCGCACGCTCGGTGAAGCTGTCATGCTGCACTGTGCTTTCGCGGATGAAGGTCAGACCCACGTGGGACTTCTTCACGTCGACAGTCTTGGACGTGACGAACTGTGCATAGAGCCACGCGGCCTTTGCACGATCCACCGGGGTGGATTCCATGAGAGTCCAGCTGCCTGCGTCCTGGTAGCCGACCTTCTGGCCTTCTTTCCAGTACACGCCGTGTGGGCTGGGGGCCATGCGCCACTTGGGGGTGCCGTCTTCGTTCATCACCGGCAGGCCGGGCTTCACAGTGTCTGCGGTAAAGGCAGTGTACCAGAACATCTGCTGCGCGATGTTGCCCTGCGCGGGGATCGGGCCGGCTTCGGAGAAGGTCATACCAGCCGCCGCGGGCGGTGTGTATTTCTCAAGCCACTCGATCGCCTTGGTCACAGCATAGACCGCGGCTGGCGCGTTCGTTGCACCGCCACGTGCCACACAAGACCCTGTCGGCTGCGAGTTCTCGTTCACGCGGATGCCCCATTCATCGACCGGCAAGCCGTTGGGTTCACCCACGTCTCCCATGCCCGCCATGGACATCCACGCATCGGTGTAACGCCAGCCAAGGCTGGGGTCTTTCTTGCCGTAGTCCATGTTGCCAAACACGTCGCCTTCGACGCCCATGTGGCTCAGGTCACGACCGGTGAAGAACTCGGCGATGTCCTCATAAGCGGACCAATTGACCGGAACACCCAGTTCATAGCCGAACTGTTCTTCGAAATCGGCCTTGTTCTTTTCGTCGTTGAACCAGTCGTAGCGGAACCAATACAGGTTCGCGAACTGCTGTGTCGGCAGCTGGTAGACTTTTCCATCCGGCCCGGTGGTAAAGCTGAGACCGATGAAATCATCCAGATCCAGCGTCGGCAGGGTCACGTCCGCGCCCTCGCCCGCCATCCAGTCCGTCAGGTTGCGCACCTGCTGATAGCGCCAGTGGGTGCCAATCAGGTCCGAGTCGTTGATATAGGCGTCATAGATATTTTCGCCCGATTGCATTTGCGTTTGCAGCTTTTCAACCACGTCACCTTCGCCGATCAGGTCGTGTGTGACCTTGATACCTGTAATGGCTTCAAACGCGGGGGCAAGCACCTGGCTTTCGTATTCATGTGTCGTGATCGTTTCCGAGACGACCTTGATCTCCATGCCCTGGAACGGCTGAGCCGCATCAACGAAGAACTGCATTTCGGCTTCTTGCGCAGCACGGTCGATCGCCGACATATCGCCGATCTCCGAATCGAGGAACGCGCGTGCGGCGTCCATGTCGGCGAATGCCGGACCCGCTAGGATCAGCAGCGCCGCTGTTGAGGATTTAAGGTTTAAGTTCATGTGGTTCCTCCCAATTATCGAGAACTTGGATGAAATGGTCCTGACCCGAGACCGGGACACGACCGGTGTATGTCGTCAGACCCAGCGAAACACTGCCGCGGCGTAGATCGCGCAGACAATCAGTGCATATGGCTGGAATTCCGCCCCCACGAGGCCAAGCCACGCAAGGTTGATAAAGGCGCTGCCCAACAGCGTGATGAACAGCCGATCCCCGCGCGTTGTTTCGATCCGCAAGATACCGGTGCGCGGCGTCTCGGGGAATTTGATCGCGAGGATCGTGAAGGTGATCAACAGGCCCGCGATCACCAGAAAGAAGATCGCGGTCGGCCATGTCCATGCCATCCATGAAAGGTCCATCAGTGCATCCTTTCCTGACTTATCGTGGTTTGCAGAATGGATTTGGTCCCCGCCCGTGGCGCTTGCGACACGGGCCGCGCCGACCCGCCCCCATGGGGCGGCGCGATTGCGCCACCCCGCGGGTCACCGCGGCCCTTGCTGAAGCACTCCATCACACCCTCCCCAGGGCAAAGCCCTTGGCGATGTAATTGCGCACGAAATAGATCACCAAAGCCCCCGGCACGATGGTCAGGATCCCAGCCGCAGCCAGAACACCCCAGTCGATGCCAGATGCGCCCTGCGTGCGGGTCATGATCGCCGCAATCGGTTTGGCATCCACCGTGGTCAGCGTGCGCGAGAGCAGCAGTTCCACCCACGAGAACATGAAACAGAAGAAGGCCGCCACGCCGATGCCACTTGAGATCAACGGCATGAAGATACGGGTGAAGAAACGTCCAAAGCTGTAGCCATCCAGATAGGCGGTCTCGTCGATCTCTTTCGGCACGCCGCGCATGAATCCTTCGAGGATCCATACCGCCAGCGGCACGTTGAACAGGCAATGCGCCAAGGCGACGGCGATATGCGTGTCGAACAAGCCGACTGACGAATAAAGCTGGAAGAACGGCAGCGCAAAGACGGCAGGTGGCGCCATCCGGTTTGTCAGCAACCAAAAGAACAGGTGTTTGTCACCCATAAAACTATAGCGGCTGAATGCGTAGGCTGCGGGTAAGGCGACCGCCAGAGAAATCACCGTGTTCATCACCACGTAGATGAGCGAGTTGACGTAGCCCATGTACCAGCTTGGGTCCGTCAGAATGGTCCGGTAGTTCTCTAGCGTGACGTCGTTGGGCCAAAGCGTGAAAGAATTCAGAATCTCGGTGTTCGTCTTGAGGCTCATGTTCAGCAGCCAGTAGATCGGCAGCATCAGGAACAGCAGGTAAAGCCCCATTACGATGGCCGATCCGTTAACCCTAACGCGCTTCTTGGTGCCGCCTGCGGTCAGATCGCCGGGAATGCTGTTGGTGGTTGCATCAGCCATGCCTTAGCCCTCCCGCTTATCAAGGTTGGTCATCACGGTGTAAAACACCCATGAAATCAAGAGGATCACAAGAAAATACATGATCGAGAACGCAGCCGCCGGTCCAAGGTCGAACTGACCCAAAGCCATCTTAACAAGGTCGATGGACAACAGCGTCGTGGTGCTGCCTGGGCCACCTCCGGTGACGACAAATGGCTCGGTATAGATCATGAAGCTGTCCATGAACCGCAGCAGAATGGCGATCATCAAAACGCCCATCATCTTGGGAAGCTCAATGAAACGGAACACTTTCCAGCGCGACGCCTGATCAATCTTGGCGGCTTGGTAATAGGCATCCGGGATCGATTGCAGACCGGCATAGGCCAGCAGCGCGACCAATGACGTCCAGTGCCAGACATCCATTACGATGATCGTCACCCATGCCGCAAACGGATCACTGGTGTAGTTGTAGTCGATCCCAAGGGCCGCCAGCGTATAGCCCAGAAGGCCAATATCGACGCGACCGAACACCTGCCAGATGGTGCCAACCACGTTCCACGGGATCAGCAGCGGCAAGGACATGAATACCAGACAGAAGCTGGCCCAAAATCCCTTTTTCGGCATGTTGAGCGCAACGAACACACCCAGCGGGATCTGGATCAGCAGGATGATACCCGAGAACATCAACTGACGCCCAAGCGCGCCCCACATGCGGTCGTCGTTGAGCATCTCTTCGAACCATTCCAGCCCTGCCCAGAAGAACTGGTTGTTCCCGAACGTGTCCTGCACGGAATAGTTGACCACGGTCATCAGCGGGATCACCGCCGAGAACGCCACGAGGATCAGCACCGGCAGGACAAGGAACCATGCCTTTTGATTGACTGTCTTTTCCATCAGAGCATCCCTTCTCCCGCTATCCCTGCACTGGCGTCACAAGAGCGCACGGCAGACTGGCCCCAGGTCCTCGGATCAAGCCCGAAGAAGACATTTTGCCGACCGACGTCATCACCGGGCTTGACCCGGTGATCTCTCCCCACCGACGCCTGAGGGACGAGTCCCAGCAACACAGGAGTTTCCAGCTCTTCGTCTCCCATCAGGCGGCCTCCACGGACTGCGGTTGATCGGGCGCGACACGCCAATCGTCGACATAGACATTCACTTGCGCTGGATCGAAATTAACGTGGGCCATGTCGGCGCTGACGGCATCGTCCTCCCCGGCGATGATGTTGATATCATGCCCTTCGAAAGTGGCGCGGATGATCTTGTGTCGGCCCACATCTTCGATCCGCCGAACAGTAACAGGCAGACCTTCGGATCGGCTGAGTTTAGCGAATTCCGGGCGCACGCCGATCTCGACCTTGCCGCTCACCGGTTTGTACCCGCCCGCCAGTTGCAGGGTTTGCGAGCCGACTTTCGCTGTCGTCCCGTCGACCTGCGCAGGCAGCACGTTCATGCCGGGCGAGCCGATGAAATAGCCTACAAATGTGTGTTCAGGCCGTTCGAAAAGTTCCTCGGGTGTGCCGATCTGCACAACACGACCATCATACATCACCACCACCTTATCAGCGAAGGTCAGCGCTTCGGTCTGGTCATGGGTCACATAGATCATCGTGTGACCAAAATCATGGTGCAGCTTTTTCAGCTGCGTGCGCAACTCCCACTTCATGTGCGGGTCGATCACCGTCAGCGGTTCGTCGAACAAAAGCGCATTCACGTCCTTGCGCACCATGCCGCGCCCGAGCGAGATTTTTTGCTTGGCATCCGCCGTCAGCCCGCGCGCTTTTTTCCTCAGCATGTCCTCCATGCCGATCATCCGGGCGATTTCCTGCACGCGTTCAGCGACATAGGTCTCGTCTTGGCCACGGTTACGCAGCGGAAAGGCAAGATTATCGTGTACGCTCATCGTGTCGTAAACGACTGGGAACTGGAAAACCTGTGCGATGTTGCGTTCGGCGGTGGGGGCATGCGTGACGTCCTGACCGTCAAACAGGATGCGGCCCTGACTTGGGTGTAAAAGCCCCGAAATAATGTTCAAAAGCGTCGACTTCCCGCACCCGGAAGAGCCGAGAAGCGCATAGGCCGCGCCGTCGTTCCAATCGTGATTGAGTTCCTTCAGCGCATAATCATCCTCGCTACCGGGGTTCGGCAGGTAGGAATGCGCGAGATTGTCGAGTGTGATCTTGGCCATGGTTCGCTCCCTCAGGCCGCCAGCGCGTAGGCAGCAGGGGCCACCATTTTGCCATTCTCGCCGAAAATGTAGACGTGACGCGGATCCAGCCAGACGCTCAGCTCTGTTCCAAGCGTCAGGTTGTGAACGCCGTGGATCAATCCCACCCAGCGTTCGCCATGGTGGTCTAAGTGAACAAAGGTTTCCGACCCCGTAAGTTCGGTGACGTTGAGCGTGGTCCTGAACTCCATTGCGTCCGCCGCATGTTGGCCCAGCTCAAGATGATTGGGACGAAAGCCCGCCGTGTAGCGGCCATCAGCCAGTTCAGCGATTTTGCCAGTAGCGACCACGCTCTGACCGTCGCCAAACGTAATGCTGTTACCGGTCTTGGAGATCTGAAGGAAGTTCATCGGCGGATCCGAAAAGACCCGTGCCGTGGTCGCATCGACCGGCTGGCGATAGACCGACGGCGTCGGGCCGAACTGCGTGATGCGCCCTTCGGAGAGTGTGGCGACATTCCCGCCGAGTAGCAGCGCCTCTTCCGGTTCTGTCGTCGCGTAGACAAAGATCGAACCGGAGGCTTCGAAAATCTTGGGAATCTCGATCCGCAGCTCTTCGCGCAACTTGTAGTCGAGGTTTGCAAGCGGCTCGTCGAGCAACACCAGACCGGCATTCTTCACCAGCGCGCGCGCCAGGGCACAGCGCTGTTGCTGACCGCCGGACAATTCCAACGGCTTGCGATCCAGCATCGGCGTCAGCTTCATCAACTCCGCCGTGTCGCGCACACGACGGTCAATTTCGGCGCGGTCGATCCCCATCAGCTTCATCGGAGACGCGATGTTGTCATAGACGCTCATCGACGGGTAATTGATGAATTGCTGATACACCATGGCGACCTTGCGGTCTTGGACCCGCTGACCGGTGACGTCCTCGCCGTTCCAGAAAACCTGCCCCGTGGCGGGCACGTCAAGCCCGGCCATCAACCGCATCAAGGATGTCTTGCCTGACAGAGTGGACCCAAGCAGAACATTCATCGTGCTTTTTTCCAGCGTCAGATCCGTGGGGTAGATATGTGTTTGTCCCTCGACGGTCTTTGACACGCCACGCAATTCCAGCGTCATCAGGTCCTCCTTCTTATTCCGCCGCCGCAGGCTCTGAACGACGATGCTGCGCCATCCAATCGTCTAGTGTTTGTATCTGATCAGCCGTCAACCGAAGGCCCAGCTTGTTGCGGCGCCAGACAATATCGTCTGCCGTGCGCGCATATTCATGGCCCATCAACCAAGACACCTCTGCCTCGGTCAGTGTCGCACCAAAGTCTTGCCCAAGATCAGAGACCTGCCTTGCATCACCCAAGACGCTTATGGCCTCGGTGCCATAGGCGCGGACCAGGCGCAGGGCCCAAAATTCCGTCAGGAACGGGAAGCGCGATTGCAGGTCTGCAACAAGGCGATCCACCCCGTCCACCGGGAAATCACCTCCGGGCAAAGGCACGCCAGCAGTCCATTTGCCCTTGGGCAGCGTCAGATGATCGCCGATCTTGTCCATCGCACTTTCCGCGAGACGGCGATAGGTGGTGATCTTACCACCAAAAATGTTCAGTACCGGCGCACCTGTGCTGGTATCGACCTTCAGCGTATAATCGCGAGTGGCCGCCGTGGCACTGCTCGCCCCGTCATCATAAAGCGGTCGGACGCCGGAATAGGTCCAGACGACATCAGCGCTGGTCAGATGCTGCTTGAAATACTGGTTGGCAAAGTTGAGCAGATAGTCCTGTTCCTCGGGCGTACATTCCGGTGTGACGGATGGATCTGAGTGTTCGGCATCGGTGGTGCCGATGAGTGTGAAATCCGTTTCATAAGGGATGGCGAAGATGATGCGCCCGTCGGTACCCTGGAAGAAATAACACTTGTCGTGATCGTAAAGGCGCTTGGTCACGATATGGGACCCGCGCACCAGCCGGACCCCTTCGCGGGAATTCAACCGCACCTTGGTCTGGATGATGTCGCCCACCCAAGGCCCACCCGCATTCACCAGCATCCGGGCGTGGAAAACGTGGGTGTGACCATTTTCGGTATTACGCGTTTCTATGCGCCACGTTCCATTTTCGCACGCCGCACTCAACACCTGAGTCCGCGTCTTGATCTGCGCACCACGTGCTTCGGCATCGCGGGCATTGAGCACGACCAGACGAGAATCCTCGACCCAGCAGTCGGAATATTCATACGCTTTGGCAAAACGCTCCTGCAGCGGTGCACCTTCTGGTGCTCCAGTCAGGTCAAGAGTCTTGGTCCCTGGCAGTATCTTTCGTCCGCCGAGGTGGTCATACATGAAAAGACCCAGACGGATCAGCCATGCAGGCCGCCGCCCCTTCATCCATGGCATGATCAGGCTCAGCAGTTTTGATGTCGGCGTATCTGCCTCAAATCGCATATCTTTATGATATGGAAGCACAAATCGCATAGGCCAGCTGATATGAGGCATCGCGCGAAGCAACACTTCACGCTCGATCAACGCCTCTCGGACCAACCGAAATTCAAAGTACTCAAGATAGCGCAAGCCACCATGGAAAAGCTTGGTAGACCCCGAAGAGGTCGCGGAGGCCAGATCATTCATCTCCGCCAATGTCACCGACAGCCCACGCCCCGCCGCGTCACGGGCAATGCCGCAGCCATTGATGCCGCCACCAATGATAAACAGGTCAACAATGTCTGTGTCAGCCGACTGTCCCACGCGGGTCTCCTCCAGGCGCGCATGCCCTAAAGTTGTGAACCGAGTGTACGTGTTTCGCAATGACTAAATGTTCGTATATTTTCGATTTCGCGTATTTTTCGAAAATTCAGATACTTGCGCGCCTTAGTGACCGCACTTTTCTGGTATGCTGGGCCAGTGAAGTGCATTCTTGATTGCTTTTTTGTTCGTTTTCTTGATTCTACTGCCCCAATGCGACGCGGCTTTAGCCCTGGGCAACGTTTGGTGAAAGGCCGACCATGTCACAAACATTTCGGTATCCTGAAATCCTCGACATCGCGCGGCGCGAAGGAAAAGTCACCGTCGAAGGGCTCGCCAGACATTTTGATGTGACCCTACAGACCATCCGCCGAGACCTGACCGACCTTGCCGATAAAGGTAAGCTTGAACGGGTGCACGGTGGAGCAGTGCTGCCGTCCGGCACCACCAACATTGGCTATGAAGAGCGACGCAGCCTCAAAGCGGAGGCCAAGCGCGCGATGGCCCATGCTTGCGCCAAAGAGATCCCCAATGGCGTCTCGCTGTTCCTGAATATCGGCACATCCACCGAAGCTGTCGCACGCGAATTGATGGACCATGAAAACCTCATGGTAGTGACCAACAATATGAACGTGGCCAATATCCTTGCCGGAAACAGCGGGTGCGAGATCATCGTGACAGGTGGACAACTGCGCCGTGCAGATGGCGGCCTCGTGGGAAACCTCGCAACCGAAACCATCCGCCAGTTCAAATTCGATCTGGCCGTGATTGGGTGCTCCGCCCTTGACCAAGACGGTGACCTGCTGGATTTCGACATTCAGGAAGTTACCGTCAGCCAAGCCATCCTGCGCCAGTCCCGCAAGACGTTTTTGGTGGCCGACCAGTCCAAACTGTCCCGCAGTGCCCCGGCACGCATCGCGTCGCTTGCGGAAATCGACACGTTTTTCACCGATCATCCTCTGCCCAATGATCTGGTCGCCGCCTGCGATACATGGCGCACGAACGTCGTCGTCACCAGATAAAGCCCTGACGGCATATCGCAATCTGCTATCGGGAAGACGTGAATTTGAGAATGCGTTCAGGGTATCTTCTGGGCATCACTCAACCGAGACCGTTGATTGGTCTGATCAACGAGGGAATGATCGGTCCAATTTAGCTGCAACGAGGTATTTCATACCCGGCAATCCGTTCAAGGATCATCGTTTCTACCGGAGATCATC
>NZ_JALKAO010000013.1 GCF_023015985.1 Marivita sp. S6314 | reverse complement strand
CGGTGCGGGCCATGAAAGACAGGGGGTTTGGGGGCGGATCGGCAAAGCTTTGCAGCGCGTCGGCATGTAACAGCTCTCACGCGCGGTCACGGTGTTTCAAAGGTCAACTAAATGTGACGCGCCGATGAGGCCGAATTGTTTCAATGCGCTCCCACTTCCGCGATGACGCGGGCCGCAAAGCGTGAGGGATGTGTCGGGGTTTTGGGCCAAATCAGAGGCGAACCCCGTCTTAGACGACGGGTCGGCAGGCGCGCGATGGGCAGGTTTCGCACGTTGAGTGTAAAAAGGTCCGTTCTAATGAATTCCGGCCCTTGATTTCGGATTTCGCTTGGACTACCCGTCTCCTCGGCCATAGGGGTATAGCTCAGCTGGTAGAGCGACGGTCTCCAAAACCGTAGGTCCCGGGTTCGAACCCTGGTGCCCCTGCCACTTTCCAACATTTCGAGACGTGACTGCACGCACCCGCGCGTGCAGACCTGCGCGGATCGCATAGCGGCGGTGCATTTCTGCGCGTTATCTTTGCCGGGGCGCGATCCTACCTTTCGTTTCGAAAGGAAAGATTATGTTAAATTCATATCAGATCCGCACATCCGGGATGCCGTCAGAGATGCAGGCTCTATTGCGCAGCTATCCGCGCGACGGTTGGGAGGCGCATCCGGGATTCAAGGAAAAAACTCAGCAGTGGCTGCGCGCGCATGAGATGTTTCGACAGCTGAGTGCGGCTGTGCGCAGCGACACCGAAGCTTATCTGGACCGCGCGCTGGATGCAAAAGACTATGCCGGGCGGTTGTCGTCTCGGGGCAATGCGCTGATTGGCAGTTTGCACGGGCATCACACCTGGGAAAATCGCAGGTATTTTCCCGAACTGTCCGCAGCCGATCCGCGCTTTGATGCTGGGCTGGAGGTGCTGGAGACCGATCACGCTGATCTTGATCTGGTGCTTGACGACCTGACCCGCGTGGCCAACCGGACACTGAAGCTTGTCCAATTGGATGAAGCAGCGGCCCGGGATGAGGCGGGACAGGTGCATCATGCGGCAGAGACGATCGAGGCCTTCCTGGCGCGGCATCTGACCGATGAAGAAGAGCTGGCCGTGCCGATCATTTTGCATCATCGCTTGCGTGGCTAGGGCGACAGGACTTGTCGAAGAACAGGACCGGCACGGCGTCAGTCGCGCCGGTCCGCGCCCGTCAAACCCGATGATCGGTGTCTTGGCACAAGATTATCGGGACATAAATTAAGGGCCGCCGAAATGGCGACCCTCTTTGTATAGGCGATATTGCAACGGTTAGCTGTTGACGATCGCTTCGATTTTACCACGGGTCTCACCGCGCGACATGCCGCTGTGGATGTAGGTCAGGATCAGCTGCAGATCTTCTTCGGTCAGCTTGCTGAAGTCGACATCGGGCACGTAGTTTTCGATCATGCGTTCCTGGCCTTCGCTGATGTCCGTCGCCAGCGTGTTCATCACGTTATAGTCTTTCAGCACGGCCTGTACGCGTTCACGCTTTTCGCCTTCGGAGGCGCTGCCATAGGTGATGGCGAGGGCGGAGAGCACCTGGTCTTTCTCGACCGATGTCAGGTCAACCTCCGGCGCATATTTCTCGATACGCATCATTTCGGCGGCGCTGATGTTGGCCTGAGAGTACTTGGTGGTGTCGGCCTCCAGAGCGCGCAGCTGTGCGATTTTCTCGCCGCGGGAGTCACCGGATGTGACGATACCGTAGGCGACGTCGAGCTGGGCATCGGTCATTGCGTTTGTATCAATGCCGGCCGCAAAGGTGTCGACGGCTTCGACCTGTGCGTCGGTGGCAGCAAAGGCTGTTGTGCTCAGGGTGGTGACAAGGGCTGTTGCGATCAGTGTGCGTTTCATTGTTTTGCCTTTCTGGCCCGAGGGCCTGATTGGTTGGTTTTGCGCTGCGGTCATCTGTGCCGCTCGCTCTGGGGGACCAACCGGCGCGGGCCCGGATCGTTCCCGGAAATTCGCGCCGATCTACAACACTTAAACGTGAGGCTTTTTTTCGGAACCATTCGGCATGTATCGCCGTTCGCGCGCGTTCTTTTACCTTGTGGCTGGATCAGCCCCTGCAAAACCGCGCTTCGGGTTGAATTGGGGGCCAACCTTCGCTAAGTGCGAAGCAGCAGAAACGCAAAGTGAGGCCAGCAAAATGGCAACGACCAATCCCCTTCAGTTCATCCAGCAGGTGCGTGCTGAGGTGTCGAAGATCGTTTGGCCGACGCGCCGCGAGGTTTTGTTGACCACTGTGATGGTCTTTATCATGGCCGCGTTGACGGCTGTGTTCTTTGCACTGGTGGATATTCTGATCCGGGGCGGGTTGCAGGGCTTGCTGAACATGTTCGGCTAACAGCCCGTGGCGCGGGTCTTGAAAAGCCCCGAGCAAATCTGTAATCCCAAACTCAAGTTGATGGCGTGCACCGATTCGAGTTGCACGCCACTTTTTTATCCGGCGGCGTGCTTTGGTGTGGACGTTCCGGGAACAGCAGGCGGCGCAAGATCCGCACGGACAATAGAGGGTTGTGATCAGATGGCGAAGCGGTGGTACTCGGTCAGTGTTCTTTCGAATTTCGAAAAGAAGATTGCAGAGCAGATCCTTCAGGCAGTCGAAGAGCAGGGCCTTCAGGACCAGATCGAAGAGGTTCTGGTTCCCACCGAGGAAGTGATTGAAATCCGTCGCGGCAAGAAGGTGACGGCAGAGCGGCGCTTTATGCCGGGCTATGTTCTGGTGCGGATGGAAATGTCGGATCAGGGCTATCACCTGATCAACTCGATCAACCGCGTCACCGGGTTTCTTGGCCCGCAAGGCCGCCCGATGCCGATGCGCGATGCCGAAGTGCAGGCGATCCTGGGCCGCGTGGCCGAGGGAGAAGACGCGCCGCGCACGCTGATCCATTTCGAGGTGGGCGAGAAGGTCAAGGTCAACGATGGTCCGTTCGAGGATTTCGACGGCATGATCGAAGAGGTCGACGACGACAACCAGCGCCTCAAGGTGTCGGTTGTGATCTTCGGCCGGGAAACCCCGGTCGAGCTGGAATACACGCAGGTGACCAAGCAAAGCTGACATTTGGGGAAACCCAATCAGATTTGACGTATGTGTAGCGCGGCCTTCGGGCCGCGTTTTGCGTTTTGGGCTCGCGCGACCCGGCGGAACAGCGGACTCTCTGATCGCGGCGGGCTATACATGGACCGGTAAACGCAGACCCATAGGATTACCGTGCCGCTTGTGGTTGGGCATGGTGCCATCAGCACAGAGGTGTTCCCGTGACAGAGCTTCCAACGTCAGACTTTTTCGAGATCCTGCGGGACGGACCGGTGGTCGAGATGCGGATGAACCGGCCCGACAAGGCCAACGGAATGAACATGGCGTTCTGGGATGATCTGCCGGTCCTTATGTCAGCGCTCGATGCAGACATGTCGGTTCGGGCTTTGGTGATTTCCGGGGCGGGCAAGCATTTCAGCGGCGGTATGGACCTTGCTGCGTTTCAGTCGATCCATCAATTGCTCAGTCAAGAGCCGGGTCGCGCGGCCTATGCGTTGCGGCGGTTGATCCAAAAGTTTCAGGCGTCGCTGTCGTCGCTTGAGCAATCTCGTTTGCCGGTGATTGCCGCCATCCACGGAGCGTGCATCGGTGGGGCGGTGGATTTGATCTGTTGTTGCGACGTTCGATTGGCGGCGAAAGACGTCAGATTTGCCATCGAAGAGATCAATATCGGCATGGCAGCGGATGTCGGGACGCTTCAGCGCCTGCCCAAGCTGATCCCGTTCGGCATCGCTGCGGAACTTGCCCTGACAGGTCGTCGTTTCGGGGCCGACGATGCCGCAGGGTGGGGGCTTGTCAATGCTGTGCATGAAGATGCGGACGCGGTGCGCGCGGCGGCGCGCGATCTGGCTGCCGAGATTGCGCAGAAATCTCCTTTGGCGATTGCCGGGATCAAGACGTCAATGACCTATGCGCGGGATCATGGTGTTCAGGACGGGCTTGAGCAGATTGCCGTCTGGAACGCTGGCATGCTTCGGTCAGAGGATTTGATGCGGGCTATTCAGGCACGGATGACCAAGGCGGAAGCCGATTTTGCGGATTTGCTGGACGACATGTGACCCGCGCTTTGCCGGTACTTGCAATGCCCGCTGAGGCGGTGTAAGCGGCACGCCTGTCGCTCTGGCGGCAGTCTATGTGGAAGGCGAGGGCATCGCGATGTCCGGACCGCACCACACAACATAGCAGACCTTGGAACGCGTTCCCGGGTCGTTGGAAAAGGAGAGGCCTCATGGCCAAGAAACTTGCTGGCAAGATGAAGCTGCAGATCCCTGCAGGTCAAGCCAACCCAAGCCCCCCCGTGGGCCCTGCGCTGGGTCAGCGCGGCATCAACATCATGGAATTCTGCAAGGCGTTCAACGCCAAGACGCAGGACATGGAACAGGGCGCCCCGTGCCCGACCGAGATCACGTACTACCAGGACAAGTCCTTCACGATGAACATCAAGACGCCGCCTGCGTCTTATTACCTGAAGAAAGCGGCTGGCCTGAAGCCTGTGGGCAAGCGGAACCGTCCGCGTGGTGCGGAACTGCCGGGTCGTGAGACCGTGGCAAGCGTGACCGTCAAGCAGGTGCGTGAAATCGCCGAAGCCAAGATGAAAGACCTCAATGCGAATGACATTGAAGGTGCAATGAAAATTATCGTGGGCTCTGCGGCGTCCATGGGCATCGAGGTAAAGTAAGATGGCGAAACTCGGAAAACGCACCCGCGCAGCGCGGGAAGCCTTTGCAGGCAAAGAAGACGTTTCGGTTGCAGAAGCGGTGGCTCTGGTCAAAGGCAACGCCAATGCGAAATTCGACGAAACGGTCGAGATCGCACTGAACCTTGGTGTTGACACACGTCACGCGGACCAGATGGTGCGCGGCGTTGTGGGCCTGCCGAACGGAACCGGCAAGACCATGCGTGTGGCTGTTTTTGCCCGTGGCCCGAAAGCTGACGAAGCAAAAGAAGCCGGTGCCGATATCGTTGGTGCGGAAGACCTGATGGAAACCATCCAGGGCGGCACAATCGAATTTGATCGCTGCATCGCGACACCGGACATGATGCCCATCGTTGGCCGTCTGGGTAAGGTGCTTGGTCCGCGCAACCTGATGCCGAACCCGAAGGTCGGCACGGTGACAATGGACGTCAAGGCAGCTGTTGAAGCGGCCAAGGGCGGCGAAGTGCAGTTCAAGGCGGAAAAAGGCGGCGTTGTGCATGCCGGTGTTGGCAAAGTGTCGTTTGACGAAGCCAAGCTGGTCGAGAACGTCAAAGCGTTCGTTGACGCTGTGGCCAAGGCCAAGCCTGCGGGCGCCAAGGGCACATACATGAAAAAGATCGCGCTCTCCTCGACCATGGGTCCGGGCGTGACGATCGCAGTGGATGATGCGGCCGGCCACTAAGGCCGTCGACATCGACATTTCAAAACGGCGCTCTTCGGGGCGCCGTTTTTTTGTGTCCGGTGATTTCGCAGAATGGTCCCTTGGACACCACAATCCCGGCATCATTGACGGTCATACTCAGTGGATCATCGGGTTGTCAGAGGACAGGATATGTCAGTGCTAGAAGACACGCCGCGCGCCCATTGGGGGCTGGCCGGGTTTTGTTTTGGCGTCTGCGCGTTGTTGGCTGCCGTCATGATGACCTCTGGTCTTCTTGCGCCATCGCCCGACCCGGACCCGAGCATTGGCACGGTGATCGGCGAAATCGCGCGGGATATCCGGCTGGCGGCTACGGGCAGTGCCAAAGATGTGGCTCCCGCACCGGAGCCTGCGTTTGACATGCTGGCCATGTTGTCGATTATCACACCTGTGCTTGCGATACTTGCGGCGGTGCTTGGCGGGATCAGCCTGTTTCGTCATGAGGGCACCGCGCTGCCCAAGCTTGCGATTGGCTTCGGCGTTGGTGCCGTGGTCATGCAGTTTGCATTCTGGCTTGCGCTGTTGATCTGCGGGACGGTGATGATTGTGTCCATCGTCTCGAACATGGATGGCATATTCGGCGGCTGACGCCTTTGCCGCGCGTCTTTACGGACCGGCAACCTTTCCCCCCTAAACCGTGTGATGTCCGGTCGGGCAACGCGCGGGAAGGGGACAATGCCAACCACGTTCAACGTCATCTTTCTTGGGAACCTTGCGTCGATAGATACGACGGAAGGAAACTTTACTGCCGAAAATGCGGCGTCGCTTGTGGGGCAGACCTTTGGCGCGCACGGGAATGCGCTTGTGAACAGCATCCAAAGCCTGTCCGCCGACGGCGCGGGGTTCAGCGGCGGTGGGGCGGAATACTATGACATGGACAATGCGACCGCCAATGACACGTTCAGCATTGATGGCGGTCCGGCGCAGACCTTTGACGGCACATCGGTGTATGACGCGACGGTGACCTATGTGGATGGCACCACGGCGACGTTGTCTGCCGTGGTCTTCCAGGACACGGACGGCAACACCTATCTCGCGCCCGAGTTTTCGGCAAATGCAGATCAGGCCACATTGGAATCGGGCCCAATACAGTCGGTTTCTCTCAATAGTGTTCTTGGCTCGACCTATTCGGGGATGACCGGCAGTCGGGAAACGTTTGATTTTGTCACCTGCTTTGTGTCCGGCACGCGGCTTGCAACGTCGCATGGGCAGGTGGCGGTCGAGCATCTGAGTATCGGGCAAAAGGTTCTGACGCGTGATAACGGCCTTCAGCCTGTGCGCTGGATCGGGCAATCGACCTGCGCCGCCTTTGGACGGTGTCAGCCGGTGCGCATCAGGGCCGGATCGCTGGCCACTGGTATCCCGGAACGGGATCTGCTGGTGTCTCAGCAACATCGCATGATGATCAACTCGCCGATTGCAGAACGCATGACGGGGCGGGCAGAGGTGCTTATTCCGGCCAAGAAACTGCTGGGATGCGACGGGATGGCGCTGGATGGCCGCAAATGCGCGGTGACCTATTACCATATCCTTCTTGACCGGCATGAGATTGTCTTTGCCGAAGGCGCGCCGACGGAGACGTTGCTTACGGGGCCAATGGCCCGCGACGTCTTGGGGCAAGACTGTTTCGACGAAGTCTCGGCGGTGTTCCCGGACATACTGCAACGGTCAAGCCAGCCGGTTCGGCCCGTGCCGAAAGGGCATCTGGCGAAATCGCTGGTGCGGAGGCATGCCAAGAATGCCAAGCCGTTCCTGTCGTAAGCCCCGTTCTGGCGCATCCAGTTCATCGGCGTCCAAAAAAGAATGATTTGCGCGAATTGATGCCTGTGATAGCGTTGACGCTGGAAACTTGGCGGAAATGACCCAGCCTGACCGGCTTTGGGCTTGGCAATTTCCTTTGCACGTAATAACTGAACCTTGCAGCTGGCCGCGTGATTCGTCTCGCGGTCTTTTGTATTACGTCCGAGACGGTGGGTGTCCCGCAACCGCGTGACATAATTCCTGCCCGAGGCGGTAGCAGACCGACATGCCAAGGCTCACCCGTTGAGCGCTGGGCGGGTTTGGGACCGCAGACCGCGGACCAAAACCGCCGGAGCGATCCGGTACCACTGAGCCGGGGGATTTCCCCCAAACTGGAGTAAACCTGTGGATAGAGCCCAAAAAGAGAAAGTGGTCGAGGAACTCGGCCAGATCTTCGAAAGCTCTGGCGTCGTTGTGGTTGCCCACTACGAAGGTCTCACAGTTGCCGAGATGCAGGATCTCCGGGGTCGCGCACGCGACGCCGGCAGCTCCGTACGTGTCGCCAAAAACCGTCTGGCCAAGATTGCCCTTGAAGGTAAGCCCTGCGCAAGCATCGCTGACTACCTGACCGGCATGACGGTTCTTACCTATTCCGAAGACCCTGTGGCAGCCGCCAAAGTGGTCGAGGACTTCGCCAAGGAGAACAAGAAGTTCGAAATCCTTGGCGGTGCAATGGGCGAGAACGCTCTTGACCGTGCCGGTGTTGAAGCCGTGTCCAAAATGCCGTCCCGCGAGGAGCTTATTGCTACCATCGCAGGCATGCTTGGCGCACCAGCCTCCAACATCGCGGGCGCAATCGGCGCACCTGCATCGAATATCGCCTCGATCCTTTCGACCATCGAAGAGAAAGCGGCGTAACGCAACGCATGAGCCTCGTGGGGTTGTAACCCTGACGTTGGAACACATTTTATATAGGAAAGCTGAACATGGCTGATCTGAAAAAACTGGCAGAAGAGATCGTTGGTCTGACGCTTCTCGAAGCACAAGAACTGAAAACAATCCTCAAGGATGAGTACGGCATCGAGCCCGCAGCAGGCGGCGCAGTGATGATGGCGGGTCCGGCTGATGCAGGTGGCGGTGCCGCTGCAGAAGAGCAGACTGAATTCGACGTCATCCTGAAGTCGGCAGGCGCATCCAAGATCAACGTGATCAAGGAAGTTCGCGGCATCACCGGCCTGGGTCTCAAAGAAGCCAAGGAACTGGTTGAAGCAGGCGGCAAAGCTGTCAAAGAGCAGGTTTCCAAGGACGAAGCCGAAGACATCAAGAGCAAGCTGGAAGCAGCTGGCGCGGAAGTCGAGCTCAAGTAATCGACAGGTGCGTGGATCCACGCACCGTTCGAAACACACAAGGCTGGGTACGGTTTTTCCGTGCCCAGCCGCTCCCGTCTTAGAAAGGCCCTCTGTTATCTGAGGGGTTTTCTTAGACAGGATCCAAGGGTCGGGTGGCGCGCAGTGGGTATGCGGGCCGAGAATTGACCGGGTTTTGTTGTCTCTATTGGGTGGATCGCCGGTGCCCGACGGCGTGACGCTCAGCTGAGAATGAAAAGGTGATATCGACCATGGCGCAAAGCTTCCTTGGCCAGAAACGTCTTCGTAAATACTACGGTAAAATTCGTGAAGTTCTGGAGATGCCGAACCTCATCGAGGTTCAGAAATCCTCCTACGATCTTTTCCTCAAATCCGGTGATCAGCCTGATCCGCTTGATGGCGAAGGCATCAAAGGTGTCTTCCAGTCGGTTTTCCCTATCAAGGATTTCAACGAAACCAGCGTGCTGGAATTCGTCAGCTACGAGCTGGAAAAGCCAAAATACGATGTTGAGGAATGTCAGCAGCGTGACATGACCTACAGCGCGCCTTTGAAGGTGAAGCTGCGTCTCATCGTGTTCGATATCGACGAAGACACCGGCGCGAAATCGGTCAAAGACATCAAGGAACAGGACGTGTTCATGGGCGACATGCCCCTGATGACGCCGAACGGGACGTTTGTCGTGAACGGCACCGAACGCGTGATCGTGTCCCAGATGCACCGGTCTCCTGGCGTGTTCTTTGACCACGACAAAGGCAAGACGCACAGCTCGGGTAAGCTGCTGTTTGCGTGCCGGATCATTCCGTACCGTGGCTCGTGGTTGGATTTTGAATTTGACGCGAAGGATCTTGTCTTTGCGCGCATCGACCGTCGCCGGAAACTGCCTGTGACGACGCTTCTGTATTCTCTTGGTCTTGACCAGGAAGACATCATGGACGCGTATTACGACACCGTGACCTACACGTTGCGCAAGGGCGAAGGTTGGGAAACCAAGTTCTTCCCCGAACGCGTGCGCGGCACACGTCCGACCTATGATCTGGTTGATGCCGCAACCGGCGAAGTGTTTGCCGAGGCAGGCAAGAAAGTGACGCCGCGCGCCGTCAAGAAAATCATCGACGAAGGCAAGATCACCGATCTTCTGCTGCCGTTCGACCAGATCGTCGGCAAGTTCGTATCCAAAGACATCATCAACGAAGACACCGGCGCGATCTACGTCGAAGCGGGTGATGAGCTGACATGGACCGTCGATAAGGACGGTGCTGTGACCGGTGGGTCTTTGAAAGAGCTGATCGACGCAGGTGTGACCGAGATTCCGGTGCTCGACATCGATAACGTCACCGTCGGCCCGTACATGCGCAACACGATGGCGAACGACAAGAACATGAACCGCGAAACCGCGCTCATGGACATCTATCGCGTCATGCGTCCGGGCGAGCCACCCACCGTCGAAGCGGCGTCTGCGCTGTTCGACACGCTGTTCTTTGACTCTGAACGGTATGACCTGTCGGCCGTGGGCCGGGTGAAAATGAACATGCGCCTGGCGCTGGACAAGCCGGACACACAGCGCACGCTGGATCGCGAAGACATCGTCGCCTGCATCAAGGCGCTGGTCGAGTTGCGTGATGGTCGTGGTGACATTGACGACATCGACCACCTTGGCAACCGCCGGGTCCGGTCTGTTGGCGAACTGATGGAAAACCAGTACCGCGTCGGCCTTCTGCGGATGGAACGTGCGATCAAGGAACGCATGTCCTCTGTCGAGATCGACACGGTGATGCCGCAAGACCTGATCAACGCGAAGCCTGCCGCTGCGGCTGTACGTGAATTTTTCGGCTCTTCGCAGCTGTCGCAGTTCATGGACCAGACGAACCCGCTGTCCGAAGTGACGCACAAGCGTCGCCTGTCCGCGCTGGGACCGGGTGGTCTGACACGCGAACGTGCGGGCTTTGAGGTGCGCGACGTGCACGCGACGCACTATGGCCGGATGTGCCCGATTGAAACGCCGGAAGGCCCGAACATTGGTCTGATCAACTCGCTGGCCACGTTCGCCCGCGTGAACAAGTACGGCTTCATCGAAACGCCGTATCGCCGGGTCGAGAACGGTCATGTGACGGACGATGTTCAGTACATGTCCGCCACCGAAGAGCAGCGTCACACCGTGGCGCAGGCGAACGCGACGCTGGATGAGAACGGCAAGTTCATCAATGAGTTCGTGAACACCCGCCAGTCGGGTGAATACACACTTGCGCCGAATGAAAGCGTTGATCTGATCGACGTCTCGCCCAAGCAGCTGGTCTCGGTTGCGGCCTCGCTCATTCCGTTCCTTGAGAATGACGACGCGAACCGGGCCCTGATGGGGTCGAACATGCAGCGTCAGGCGGTTCCGACGCTGCGCTCCGAGGCGCCGCTGGTAGGGACTGGTATCGAAGGTGTGGTGGCGCGGGACTCTGGTGCGGCGATCATGGCGAAACGCGCCGGGATCATCGACCAGGTGGACGCAACACGTATCGTTGTGCGGGCGACCGAAGATCTGGAACTGGGTGATGCGGGCGTGGACATCTACCGGCTGCGCAAGTTCCAGCGGTCGAACCAGAACACATGTATCAACCAGCGTCCGCTGGTGAACGTGGGTGACACGGTCGGCAAAGGCGAAGTGATCGCGGACGGTCCGTCGACCGATCTGGGGGAACTGGCCCTGGGTAAGAACGTGATCGTCGCGTTCATGCCGTGGAATGGGTACAACTACGAGGACTCGATCCTGATTTCCGAGCGGATTGCGCGGGATGACGTGTTCACGTCTGTCCACATCGAAGAGTTTGAAGTCGCCGCGCGTGACACGAAGCTTGGGCCGGAAGAGATCACACGCGACATTCCGAACGTTGGTGAAGAAGCGCTGCGCAACCTTGACGAGGCGGGCATCGTTTACATCGGCGCGGATGTGGAACCGGGCGATATTCTTGTCGGTAAGATCACACCAAAGGGCGAAAGCCCGATGACGCCGGAAGAGAAACTCCTCCGCGCCATCTTTGGTGAGAAAGCATCCGACGTGCGCGATACGTCGCTGCGGGTGAAGCCGGGTGATTTCGGCACGGTTGTGGAAGTTCGCGTGTTCAACCGCCACGGCGTCGAAAAAGACGAACGTGCGTTGCAGATCGAGCGGGAAGAAGTCGAGCGTCTGGCCCGTGACCGGGACGACGAATTGGCCATTCTGGACCGCAACATCTATGCGCGTCTGAAGGACATGATCCTTGGCAAGATGGCTGTCAAAGGCCCGAAAGGCGTCAAGTCCAACAGCCAGATCACAGAAGAGCTGCTTGAATCTCTGACCCGTGGTCAGTGGTGGCAGCTGGCGCTGGAAGACGAAGACGATGCCAAGATCGTTGAAGCCCTGAACGAGCAGTACGAGGCGCAGAAGCGTGCCTTGGATGCGCGGTTCGAGGACAAGGTCGAAAAGGTCCGTCGCGGTGACGATCTGCCTCCGGGTGTGATGAAGATGGTCAAGGTGTTCGTCGCGGTGAAGCGCAAGCTGCAGCCGGGCGACAAGATGGCGGGCCGTCACGGCAACAAGGGTGTGATTTCCAAGGTTGTTCCGATGGAAGACATGCCGTTCCTCGCGGATGGGACGCCGGTTGATTTCTGTCTGAACCCGCTGGGCGTTCCGTCGCGTATGAACGTTGGTCAGATCCTTGAAACCCACATGGGTTGGGCCGCACGTGGCCTTGGTGTGAAGATCGACGAAGCGTTGCAGGATTACCGTCGTTCCGGCGACCTGACCCCGGTGCGCGAAGCGATGCGGATTGCCTATGGCGATGATGTCTACGAAGAGGGCATCAAGGACATGGACGAAGACCAGCTTGTCACAGCGGCCAGCAACGTCACCCACGGTGTGCCGATTGCAACGCCGGTGTTTGACGGGGCCAAGGAAGCAGACGTCAACGACGCGCTGATCCGTGCGGGCTTTGACACATCCGGTCAGTCGATCCTGTTCGACGGTCGGTCAGGTGAGCAATTCTCGCGGTCGGTGACGGTGGGTGTGAAGTACCTGCTCAAGCTGCACCACCTTGTGGACGACAAGATCCACGCGCGGTCCACGGGTCCGTACTCCCTCGTCACACAGCAGCCGCTGGGTGGTAAGGCGCAGTTCGGTGGTCAGCGTTTCGGTGAGATGGAAGTCTGGGCGCTTGAAGCGTACGGCGCGGCCTACACCCTGCAGGAAATGCTGACGGTGAAGTCGGATGACGTCGCGGGCCGGACCAAGGTCTATGAAAGCATCGTCAAGGGCGAGGATAACTTTGAAGCGGGTGTTCCCGAGAGCTTTAACGTTCTTGTGAAAGAAGTCCGCGGCCTCGGCCTGAATATGGAACTCCTGGATGCGGAGGAAGATGAGTGAGCCAACAGGCGGGCTAAACCCCGCCCTACGCAAACTCGGTAGGCCGGGCATTTGCCCGGCTCCTTCCCAAGCTCCCCTTTCAAGGATTTGAAAATGAACCAGGAACTGACGAACAACCCGTTTAACCCGATCGCGCCGCAGAAGGTTTTTGACGAGATCAAGGTCTCGCTTGCCTCGCCAGAGCGCATTTTGTCGTGGTCTTTCGGGGAGATCAAAAAGCCCGAAACCATCAACTACCGGACGTTCAAGCCCGAGCGTGACGGCCTGTTCTGTGCGCGTATCTTTGGCCCGATCAAGGATTACGAATGCCTCTGCGGCAAGTATAAGCGCATGAAATATCGCGGCGTTGTCTGCGAGAAATGCGGTGTCGAAGTCACGCTGCAGAAGGTCCGCCGCGAGCGCATGGGCCATATCGAACTGGCAGCCCCTTGCGCGCATATCTGGTTTCTGAAGTCGCTGCCGTCGCGCATTGGCCTGATGCTGGACATGACGCTGCGCGATCTGGAGCGCATTCTCTATTTTGAGAACTACGTCGTGATCGAGCCGGGTCTCACGGACCTGACCTACGGCCAGTTGATGACCGAAGAAGAGTTCATGGACGCGCAAGACGTCTATGGCATGGACGCCTTCACCGCCAATATCGGTGCCGAAGCGATCCGCGAAATGCTTGCCAATATCGACCTTGAAGCCGAGGCAGAACAACTGCGCGCGGACCTCAAGGAAGCGACCGGCGAACTGAAGCCCAAGAAGATCATCAAGCGCCTGAAGGTGGTTGAAAGCTTCCTGGAATCCGGCAACCGTCCGGAGTGGATGGTTCTGACCGTGATCCCGGTGATCCCGCCAGAACTGCGCCCGCTGGTGCCGCTGGATGGCGGTCGTTTTGCGACGTCTGACCTGAACGATCTTTATCGTCGTGTGATCAACCGGAACAATCGTCTCAAGCGTCTGATCGAGTTGCGCGCGCCGGACATCATCGTTCGCAACGAAAAGCGGATGTTGCAGGAATCCGTTGACGCTTTGTTCGACAACGGCCGTCGCGGTCGTGTCATCACAGGGGCCAACAAGCGCCCGCTGAAGTCGCTGTCCGACATGCTCAAGGGCAAGCAGGGCCGCTTCCGCCAGAACCTTCTGGGTAAGCGCGTCGACTTCTCGGGTCGTTCGGTGATTGTGACCGGTCCGGAACTGAAGCTGCACCAGTGTGGCTTGCCGAAGAAGATGGCGCTCGAACTGTTCAAGCCGTTCATCTATTCGCGGCTTGAGGCGAAAGGTCTGTCTTCGACAGTCAAGCAAGCGAAAAAGCTGGTTGAAAAAGAGCGTCCCGAGGTTTGGGATATCCTCGATGAGGTTATTCGTGAGCACCCTGTTCTTCTGAACCGCGCGCCAACGCTGCACCGTTTGGGCATTCAGGCGTTTGAACCCGTGCTGATCGAAGGCAAGGCGATCCAGCTTCACCCGCTGGTCTGTTCGGCCTTTAACGCCGACTTTGACGGTGACCAGATGGCGGTTCACGTTCCCCTGAGCCTTGAGGCCCAGTTGGAAGCGCGTGTTCTGATGATGTCGACGAACAACGTTCTGTCGCCAGCAAACGGCGCGCCGATTATCGTGCCGTCGCAGGATATGATCCTGGGCCTCTACTACACGTCGATCATGCGCGATGGCATGAAGGGCGAAGGCATGGTCTTTGGGTCGATCGAAGAGGTCGAACACGCGCTGAACGCGGGTGAAGTGCATCTGCACGCCAAGATCCAGTGCCGCGTCAAACAGATTGACGGCGAAGGCAATGAGGTCATCCAGCGGTTTGAAACCACACCAGGCCGCGTGCGCCTTGGTGCGTTGTTGCCGCTGAACGCCAAAGCGCCGTTTGATCTTGTGAACACGCTTCTGCGCAAGAAAGACGTGCAGAAGGTGATCGACACCGTCTACCGCTACTGTGGTCAGAAAGAGTCGGTTATCTTCTGTGACCAGATCATGACCATGGGCTTCAAGGAAGCGTTCAAGGCGGGCATTTCGTTCGGCAAGGACGACATGGTGATCCCGGATACCAAGTGGCCCATCGTGGAAGAAACCCGCGATCAGGTGAAGGACTTTGAACAGCAGTACATGGACGGCCTGATCACTCAGGGCGAAAAGTACAACAAGGTTGTCGATGCCTGGTCGAAGTGTAACGACAAGGTCACCGAGGCGATGATGAACACCATCTCCGCCGATCAGGTCGATGAGAACGGCGCCACCAAGGAGCCGAACTCGGTTTACATGATGGCCCACTCCGGTGCGCGTGGCTCGGTTACGCAGATGAAGCAGCTGGGCGGGATGCGCGGTCTGATGGCGAAGCCGAATGGCGACATCATCGAAACGCCGATCATCTCGAACTTTAAGGAAGGTCTGACCGTTCTTGAGTACTTCAACTCCACCCACGGTGCCCGGAAGGGTCTGTCGGATACGGCGTTGAAGACAGCGAACTCCGGTTACCTGACGCGTCGTCTGGTAGACGTGGCGCAGGACTGCATCGTGCGCATGCACGACTGTGGCACTGAACGCGCGATCACGGCGCAAGCGGCGGTCAACGACGGTGAAGTCGTGGCGTCGCTGGCAGAGCGTATTCTGGGTCGTGTGACTGCGGATGATATCGTCAAGCCGGGCACAGATGAGGTGCTTCTGCGCGCCGGTCAGTTGATCGACGAACGGATGTCCGATGCCATCGAAGAGGCCGGTGTTGCGACCATGCGCATCCGGTCACCGCTGACCTGTGAGGCGGAAGAGGGTGTCTGCGCCATGTGCTACGGTCGTGACCTTGCACGCGGTACGATGGTCAACACCGGCGAAGCGGTGGGGATCATCGCAGCGCAGTCCATCGGTGAACCGGGTACTCAGCTGACGATGCGGACCTTCCACATCGGCGGTGTTGCGCAGGGTGGTCAGCAGTCGTTCCAGGAAGCAAGCCAGGAAGGTAAGGTCGAATTCGACAACCCGAATACGCTGGAAAACGCATCTGGTGACACGTTGGTCATGGGCCGGAACATGAAGTTGCGGATCATGGACGAGCATGGGGAAGAACGCGCCAGCCACAAGCTGGGCTACGGCACCAAGCTGTTTGTCAAAGAGGGCGACACCATTGCCCGTGGCGACAAGCTGTTCGAGTGGGATCCGTACACGCTTCCGATCATCGCAGAGAAGGACGGTATCGCCAAGCATGTGGACCTGACGGCCGGTGTTGCGGTGCGCGACGAGACCGACGATGCGACGGGTATGACGCAGAAGATCGTGATCGACTGGCGGGCCGCGCCCAAGGGCAACGAGCTTAAGCCAGAGATTATCCTGATGGGTGAGGACGGCGAGCCGCTGCGCAACGAAGCGGGCAACCCGATCACCTATCCGATGTCGGTGGATGCGATCCTGTCCGTCGAAGATGGTCAGGACGTCAAAGCGGGTGATGTTGTGGCGCGTATTCCGCGGGAAGGCGCCAAGACCAAGGACATCACCGGTGGTCTGCCGCGTGTGGCCGAACTCTTTGAGGCACGTCGCCCCAAGGATCACGCCATCATCGCGGAAGTCGACGGTTATGTGCGCTACGGTAAGGACTACAAGAACAAGCGTCGGATCAGCATTCAGCCTGCGGACGAGTCGATGGAGCCGGTGGAATACATGGTGCCGAAGGGCAAGCATATTCCGGTGGCCGAAGGCGACTTCATCCAGAAGGGTGAATACATCATGGACGGTAACCCCGCGCCGCATGACATCCTGTCCATCATGGGTGTCGAAGCGCTGGCGAACTACATGATCGACGAGGTTCAGGACGTCTATCGTCTGCAGGGTGTGAAGATCAACGACAAGCATGTCGAAGTGATCGTGCGCCAGATGCTGCAGAAGTGGGAAATCCAGGACTCCGGGGACACCACGCTTCTCAAGGGCGAACATGTCGACAAGATCGAATTCGACACCGCCAACGAGAAATCCGAGAAGAAGGGCGGTCGCCCTGCGCAGGGGGAACCGATCCTGCTGGGGATCACGAAGGCGTCCTTGCAGACCCGGTCGTTCATTTCGGCGGCGTCGTTCCAGGAAACCACACGGGTGCTGACCGAGGCGTCTGTTCAGGGCAAGAAAGACAAGCTTGTTGGCCTGAAAGAGAACGTCATCGTCGGACGCCTGATCCCGGCGGGGACCGGTGGCGCGACCCAAAAGGTCCGCCGCGTGGCACAAGAGCGCGACAATGTCGTGATCGAAGCCCGCCGCGAAGAGGCCGAGGCGGCTGCAGCGCTTGCCGCACCCGAGCCGATGGATGACGTGGTGGGTGGAGACGAGTTCGACAACATCATCGTCGACACACCGGAAAGCCGCGAATAACCAGCGGTCGCTTTTGACTTTGGAAAGGCCCCTGCGTTCTGCGCGGGGGCCTTTTTTGTGTGAATCGGCTTGTGAGTGAGTATGTTATAACGTAACAAATGCATGTCTTTTGATTCAGGTAAAGCGGGATGTCTTCAATGGCAGGAAACAGGGGGGCGACATCGCTTCGTGCAAGCGGAGGGCGACAAATCCAATGACCGAGTATGACAAGCTGCCAAAAGACTTGCGGGCGTGGCTGTCTTCAGCGGTGCTGCCGTGGCGTGCGCGCTCTGTGCGCCGCGCGTTTGACCGGGCGCTGCGCAAAACCGGAGATCGGGCGCTTGCCCTGAGAGAGCTTGATCGACTTCAGGCGGCCTTGGTTCGTAAGGATGCCCGACGGGTGTGGGGTGGACTTCATCCCCATGCACAATGAAACCACCGGGAAAACCGGGCTGTCACAGTCGAATACTATGCTGCTTGCGGCCTCAGCCCGCCGATTTGCCGCTCGGCGATTTTTGCGGCGACCAACAGCGCGATCACCCAGCCGCTTGACACCGCGACGGCGATCCCGAGCCAGACGCCCCACACATCAAACCCCAGAAGGCCGATGAACACCCAGATGAAGAAGGCCACGCCAAAGCCCTGTCGGTAGATGCTGATCCACAGGGTGTAGATCGGCTGTTTCAGGGCCTGCAGAAGCGAGTTGATCGAAAAGAGCATCATGTAGATGGGAAACAGGAAGCCATCGACCAGCAGGTACCCTGCGCCGACACGGATCACGTCGGGATCGTCCGTGAAGGGACGCATGAAGTACTGGCCGCCGAACCACAGCAGCGGCATGGCGATGGCCGACATGGCAAAGCCGATCTTCCAGCAGAAAAACACCGCATCGCGCACGCGGTCGAAATCCTTGGCGCCGTAATTCTGCCCCGCGATGGGCAGCAACGCCCCGGTCATGCCGAGCACCGGGAGCAGCAGGATTTGTTCGATGCGCAACGCAACGCCATAAGCGGCGATGGCATGTTCGCCGAACCCCTTGAGCGCGAACTGTACCACGAAGCCGGACACGAACATCACGAGCATCGCGGTGCTGGCCGGGGCCATCTGGGCGATGATGGCTTTGTAGGTGTCCCAGTCCGGTATGAATTCATCGCGTTTGACCCGGTCCATCGTGTTCAGCGCAAAGATGCGGGTCATCAGGAAAATCATAACGCCGGTCTGGCTGAGGATGGTGGCAACGGCTATGCCGCTCAGGCCCAGCCCGTTCCAGAGGCCGGGGATGCCATACATGAACAGAGGGTTGAGGCCGATATTGGCGACAAAAGCCACCATGAGGGCGCGCTGCATCGAGCGCGAGTCCCCATGTGCCTGCAGGATGCCGTTGCCACCATAGGCCAGTAGAAACCCCGGCAGGGCGAGGATCAGAAATTGAAAGTAGTTCGTCGCGGCGTCCCGGTATCCCCCCGGTTCCGACACGAGATTGATGAGTTGGGGCCCAAGGAAAAATCCCACGCCCATCAGCATCAGTGTGACCAGCGCGCCAAAGCTCAACCCTTGCGCCGCCAGCCGCCGCGTGGCGCGGTGGTCTTTTTCGCCCTTGGCGTTGCTGACCAGCGCGCTGAGCCCTGATCCAAGACCAAACCCAATCGCCATCATGATGAAGAACGCCTGATAGCCAATGGCGAGGCCGGCCTGTGCTTCGGTCGAAAGCTGACCTGCATAAAACACGTCGACCACGTTATAGAGCGTGGCGAACAGCATTCCGAACGCCGCCGGGATGGCCAGGTTTTTGTAATGCGTGAGCATCGACCCACTGGTGAGGTCGTCGTTAAGAGGCTTCGCCACGTCTGGTCCTGACCTGATCGGAGTGATGAACGGAACCGTTCCTATTGTGCGATACACCGAAAGGTCGATTTCCCGAAGGGTATTTTCCGTGCGTCACTGCACAGGACTTTAGGATTGGTGCCGGCTAAGGCAAGCTGCTAAGCCTCCGGCATGTCCCGTCTTTCTGACAATATGCGCGGTGCGCTGCTGATGTGCCTGTCGATGGCGGCGTTCACCTTTGGGGACGCGGCGATCAAGGCGACCGCCGGGGCGCTGCCTTTGTCGCAGCTTCTGGTGCTGCGCGGCATCCTGGCGTCTTCGGCGTTCCTGGTCATGGCCTGGTACTTCAAAGGCCTACAATTGCGGTTGCCGCGGCGGGACTGGGTGTTGATCGGGGTCCGGGGTCTGAGCGAAGCGGTCGCGGCGTATTTCTTCCTGACTGCGCTTCTGGCGATGCCCCTGGCCAACGTGACGGCGCTTTTGCAGATGCTGCCCCTGACCGTCACCCTTGGCGGGGCGATCGTTTTCCGCGAAGCGGTGGGCTGGCGGCGCTGGACCGCGATTGTCGTGGGGTTTTGCGGCATGCTGCTGATCGTGCGCCCCGGTACGGATGGGTTCACGAGCGCCTCTGCCTATGCCCTATGCGCGGTTTTGGCGGTCACGATACGTGATCTGGTGACGCGTCGGGTTTCACCCGTTGCGCCGTCGTTGACCGTCACCTTTGTGTCGTCGGTGATGGTCACCCTGTTTGCCGCCGGGTGGTCCTTTGGGCAGGACTGGGTTGCCCTGACGCCCTGGTTGATCGGCCTCGTGCTGCTGGCCACCGGCTTTATCATCGCGGCCTATCTGTGCAGCGTCATGGTCATGCGCGTGGGCGAGGTCAGTTTTGTCGCGCCGTTCCGGTATACCGGACTGGTCTGGGCTCTGATCCTGGGGTTCGTGATCTTCGGTGAATGGCCCGAGCCGCTGACCTTGCTGGGGGCTGCGATCATCGTGTCGACCGGTGTTTTCAGCCTGTTGCGCGAGGCGCAGCTGAATCGGCAGGTGCGAAAGCCGCTTGCACCGCGTCAGCCGTAAGCGCGAAGCGGCGGTTCAGCAGGGTGATGTGATCCAGCGTCGGCGCGTGGAAATCCGGATCCGTTACCTTTGGACGTTGGCGCGAGTCGTTATGCGCGTGATGCGCGCGCAGGAACATCGGCGGATCGGTGAAGGTGAGCGTTGGCATGAACCGGTTGATGCGGCTATGGGCAAAGTTCATCTGGCTTTGGCGCACGCCGCCCTGAACGGCCATCGCCTGTGCGACACCCAGATAGGGGGTGACGGTCTCGGCGATCTCGAACGGATGAAGGTCTGACGCGCGCAGCGTATAGCCGCGATTCCAGTCGAGGCCGACAAGCCGGTTGGCCTGCAGCACGGGTTGGCAATCGGTCGCAGTCTTGCGCAGACGTGCGACGAAATCGACGGCCAGCGCATCGTCATCATCGTGGCGCACCTGAAGACATGGCGCATGGATATGCCGCCGGGCCGCATTCAGCACCGATTGGCACACCTGCCGGTGCGGGGCCGGGTCGCGGGCGACGATTCGGGCTTGCGGCACGTCGCGCAGAATATCCTGCAGGCGCGCGAAATAAGGGTCGGGCAAACAGGTTCCCACCAGCACGACAAGATCGAAGTCGGGGTCGGTCTGGGCTTTTATTCCCGGCAGACAGAAATGTTCGAACAGCGACAGGCGCAACGCCATCCGGGCGGGATCGTACAAAAAGGCGCGCCTGTCGGTGATGCTGTCGTGGTCCACCTGAAATCCACCTTCCGCGGGATAGGAAAACCGGCAAAAAAGGATGACTTGCATGATGGTATGACCTGCAGACGTGTAATCGGTGTGCTAGCGTATCTTTGCATCCCGCGTGCCTTGCACACAAGCGCCGGGCCGCTGTTGACATGCCTACCGACTCCCCATATACGCGCGCCTAATTCGGCGGGGTTCGTGCCCCAAATGCCGACTTGCAGGACTGGAGAGATCAAGATCCGGGCGCATGCCCCGATCCTCTGGAAATCCACCGCATCGTTCCCGATTGGGGGAGCGGGTGCGGTCTTTTTCGTCGTTCCGAAAGGGCAGGCGAAATCTGAACACGGTGACGCGGACGCGCGCCACTGACTACGAAACCCGCACGGGGAAGCCCTCGTGCACCACATATGTGAGCTACACGGGGAAAGAACCGGAATGCCAACGATCCAACAGCTGATCCGCAAGCCGCGGCAGCCAAAAATCAAGCGCTCGAAGTCGCAGCACCTTGAGCAGTGCCCACAGAAGCGGGGCGTATGCACACGCGTCTATACAACCACTCCGAAGAAGCCGAACTCGGCGATGCGGAAAGTGGCCAAGGTGCGTTTGACCAACGGGTATGAAGTCATCAGCTACATTCCGGGTGAAAGCCACAATCTTCAGGAGCACTCTGTGGTTCTGATCCGCGGCGGTCGTGTGAAAGACCTTCCTGGTGTGCGTTATCACATCCTGCGTGGTGTTCTGGATACCCAGGGCGTCAAGGACCGGAAGCAACGCCGTTCGAAATATGGCGCGAAGCGTCCGAAGTAAGAGGAATTACAGATGTCTCGTCGTCACGCCGCAGAAAAACGCGAAGTATTGCCCGACGCCAAGTATGGTGACCGGGTTCTGACAAAGTTCATGAACAACCTGATGATCGATGGTAAAAAATCGACCGCAGAACGCATTGTCTACAGCGCGCTGGATCGCGTTGAAAACAAGGTAAAGCGCGCGCCAGTGGAAATCTTCCACGAGGCGTTGGACAACATCAAGCCGTCGGTCGAGGTTCGCTCCCGCCGGGTTGGTGGTGCGACATACCAGGTGCCGGTTGAAGTCCGCCCTGAGCGTCGCGAAGCGCTGGCGATCCGCTGGTTGATCAATGCAAGCCGTTCGCGCAACGAAAACACCATGGAAGAGCGCCTTGCCGGTGAGCTTCTGGACGCGGTGAATTCGCGCGGTTCTGCAGTGAAGAAACGTGAAGACACGCACAAGATGGCCGACGCGAACAAAGCGTTCAGCCACTACCGCTGGTAATAGGAGCGAGCAAACATGGCACGCGATTATCCTCTCGACCGCTACCGTAACTTCGGGATTATGGCGCATATTGATGCGGGTAAAACAACCTGCTCCGAGCGCATCCTGTTTTACACCGGTAAATCTCACAACATCGGCGAAGTGCACGATGGCGCGGCGACCATGGACTGGATGGAGCAAGAGCAGGAGCGTGGCATCACGATCACCTCTGCTGCGACAACCACGTTCTGGGAGCGCACGGAAGACGGTGAAACACCTGATTCCGAAAAGCACCGCCTGAACATCATCGACACCCCCGGCCACGTGGACTTCACCATCGAAGTCGAACGTTCGCTGGCGGTTCTCGACGGTGCGGTATGTGTTCTTGACGCCAACGCAGGTGTTGAGCCGCAGACAGAAACCGTCTGGCGTCAGGCCGACCGTTACAAGGTTCCGCGGATGGTGTTCGTCAACAAGATGGACAAGATCGGCGCGGACTTCTTCAACTGCGTTCACATGATCGAGGACCGCACCGGCGCGCGTGCTGTGCCTGTTGGTATTCCAATCGGTGCAGAAACCGAGCTGGAAGGCTTGGTCGATCTCGTCACCATGGAAGAATGGCTTTGGCAGGGCGAAGATCTCGGCGCGAGCTGGATCAAGGCCCCGATCCGCGATAGCCTCAAGGACATGGCCGAAGAATGGCGCGGCAAGATGATCGAAGCGGCCGTCGAAGAAGACGACGACGCGATGATGGAGTACCTCGAAGGCAATGAGCCTGACGTGCCGACCCTGCGCGCATTGCTGCGCAAGGGCACGCTGGCGCTGCATTTCGTGCCGGTTCTGGGTGGTTCCGCGTTCAAGAACAAGGGTGTTCAGCCGCTGCTCAACGCTGTGATCGACTATCTGCCGAGCCCGCTCGACGTTGTTGATTACATGGGCTTTAAGCCGGGTGACGAAACAGAAACACGTGACATTGCCCGCCGTGCGGATGATGACATGGCTTTCTCTGGCCTCGCGTTCAAAATCATGAACGACCCGTTTGTTGGCTCGCTGACCTTTACCCGCATCTACTCGGGTGTGTTGAACAAGGGTGACACGCTCTTGAACTCCACAAAGGGCAAGAAAGAGCGCATCGGTCGTATGATGATGATGCACTCCAACAACCGTGAAGAAATCACCGAAGCGTTTGCGGGTGACATCATCGCGCTGGCGGGTCTCAAGGACACCACAACCGGTGACACGCTTTGCGCGGTCAACGACCCGGTGGTTCTGGAAACGATGACTTTCCCCGATCCGGTGATCGAGATTGCTGTCGAGCCGAAGACAAAAGCGGACCAAGAGAAAATGTCTCAGGGTCTGGCGCGTCTTGCGGCAGAAGACCCGTCCTTCCGTGTGGAAACTGACCTCGAAAGCGGCCAGACCATCATGAAGGGCATGGGCGAACTTCACCTCGACATCCTCGTTGATCGCCTGAAGCGCGAATTCAAGGTTGAAGCGAACATCGGTGCACCGCAAGTGGCCTACCGCGAGACCATTGGTCACGAGGTCGAGCACACCTACACCCACAAGAAACAGTCGGGTGGGTCCGGTCAGTTCGCCGAAGTGAAGCTGATCATCACCCCGACAGAGCCGGGTGAAGGCTATTCGTTTGAGTCCCGCATCGTTGGTGGTGCTGTTCCGAAGGAATACATCCCGGGTGTTGAAAAGGGCATCAAGTCGGTCATGGACTCCGGTCCGCTGGCAGGCTTCCCCGTGATCGACTTCAAGGTCGCCTTGATCGACGGTAAGTTCCACGACGTGGACTCCAGCGTTCTGGCCTTCGAAATCGCCGCTCGTATGGGCATGCGCGAAGGCATGAAGAAAGCCGGTGCGAAACTGCTTGAACCGATCATGAAGGTCGAAGTGATCACGCCGGAAGACTATACCGGTGGCATCATTGGTGACCTCACCTCCCGTCGGGGTCAGGTGACCGGTCAGGAACCACGCGGCAACGCCGTTGCGATCAACGCGATGGTCCCGCTGGCGAACATGTTCGGCTACATCAACACACTGCGCTCCATGTCTTCGGGCCGCGCGCAGTTCACGATGCAGTTCGATCACTACGATCCGGTCCCGCAGAACATCTCTGACGAGATTCAGTCGAAATACGCATAACGGGATGCCGGGCTGAAGCCCGGCCTACCCACCCACCGTAGGCCGGGCTTCAGCCCGGCACCCGAAAAGACAAAGGAGCTTTGCAATGGGCAAGGAAAAGTTTGAGCGCGGCAAACCGCACTGCAACATTGGCACGATTGGTCACGTTGACCACGGCAAGACGACGCTGACGGCGGCGAT
>NZ_JALKAO010000012.1 GCF_023015985.1 Marivita sp. S6314 | reverse complement strand
CTCCGACATAGACCACCGCTCACCATCCTGACCCACAGATCACCAAAAGGAGCATGACCATGTCAGCACAGGTTATCGACGGAAAGGCTTTTGCCGCCGAAGTGCGCGGCCAGGTGGCCGAGCACGTGGCACGGTTGAAGGCGGATCACAGCATCACGCCGGGGTTGGCGGTTGTCCTGGTGGGCGAGGACCCTGCGAGCCAGGTCTATGTGCGCTCCAAGGGCAAGCAGACGATCGAGGCGGGGATGAACTCCTACGAGCACAAGCTTGACGCCGACACGTCAGAGGCTGATTTGCTGGCCGTGGTGGACAAGCTGAACAAGGATCCTGCGGTGCATGGCATCCTTGTGCAGCTACCGCTGCCGAAACATCTGAACGAAGATCTGATCATCAATTCGATTGATCCGGCCAAGGATGTGGACGGGTTCCATATCTCGAACGTGGGGCTGCTGGGCACGGGGCAGAAGTCCATGGTGCCCTGTACGCCATTGGGCTGCCTGATGATGCTGCGCGATCACCACGGAAGCCTGTCCGGCATGGATGCGGTGGTGATCGGGCGGTCGAATATCGTGGGCAAGCCGATGGCGCAGCTTTTGCTGGGCGACAGCTGTACCGTGACAATTGCGCATAGCCGGACCAAAGATCTGGCGGATGTGGTGCGCCGTGCGGATATCGTCGTGGCCGCGGTGGGCCGTCCGGAAATGGTGCCGGGCGACTGGATCAAACCGGGGGCGACGGTGATCGACGTCGGGATCAACCGTATTGATGCGCCCGAGAAGGGCGAGGGCAAGAGCCGTCTGGTGGGCGACTGCCATTACGACAGCTGCGCCGAGGTGGCCGGAGCCATCACGCCGGTGCCCGGTGGTGTGGGTCCGATGACCATCGCCTGCTTGCTGGCCAACACCGTGACCGCCTGTTGCCGGGCAAACGGTGTGGACGAGCCCGAGGGTTTGACGGCTTGAGCCAAGTGCCGGGCTGAAGCCCGGCCTACACCTGATATCTAACTGCGGAGGCCGGGCATTTGCCCGGCTTTATCCGTTTTGCGCCTTGGGCATCGCGCAGAGCATTTCGAACAACAGGTTCGAGGCAATGAGCGCGGTTGTTCCGGTGGTGTCGAACGGTGGTGAGACTTCGACCAGATCGCCGCCGACGAGGTTCAGACCGGCGCATCCGCGGACGATTTCCAGCGCTTGCCAGGTGCTCAGCCCGCCCATTTCGACTGTGCCCGTACCGGGGGCAAAAGCCGGGTCAAGGCTGTCGATATCGTAGCTCAGGTAGACCGGGGCATTGCCGATCTTTTCCCGGATGTCGGCCATCAGGGGGGCCAGGGATTTGTACCAGCACTGCTCGGACGGGATCACGGTCCAGCCCTGATCTCGAGCCCAGTTCCAGTCGTCGGGGCTGTAGCCCGACCCGCGCAGGCCGATCTGCCAGACCTTGTCGTTTTGCAGGCAACCATCTTCCCAGGCGCGGCGGAACGGGGTGCCGTGGGCTTCTTTTTCGCCGAACATCTCGTCACTGGTGTCGGCATGGGCGTCGACATGGATCAGGGCGACGGGACCGTGCGTTTCCTTGATCGCGCGCAGGATCGGCCAGGTGAGAGTGTGATCGCCGCCGAGGGTCAGCGGGATGGTGCCGTGGGACAGCACCTCGCGGTAAAACTCGGTGATAATGTCTACGGTCTTTTTGAGATCGAACGTGTTGATCGGCACGTCGCCGATATCGGCCACCTGCATGTGTTCGAAAGGGGCCGCGCCGGTCGCCATATTGTAGGGGCGCATCATCCGGCTTTCCTCGCGGATCTGCCGGGGGCCAAGCCGCGTTCCGGGGCGGTTTGATGCGCCGTGGTCCATCGGGATGCCGACAAAACAGGCGTCCAGTCCTTCTGCGGTGGGGTGGGCCGGGAGCCGCATCATGGTGTTGGGGCCGGAAAAGCGCGGCGAGTCGTTGCCGCCAAGCGGTTGATTGTATTTGGGCATTTGCGGCTCCTTCACAGGTTGACGGGGATCATTGTGCCGGTCAGGCAGGCGACATGGCGTTCTGTGCCATCGGTTTCGGCGTAGACGTCAGATGTGACCACGATCAGACGTCGCCCCGGTTTGATCACGCGCCCGCGGGCGATCAGCCGGTCGCCCTTGGCCGGGGCAAGCAGGTTGATCTTGATCTCGGCGGTCACAACTTCCTGGGTGGCGGGGATCAGGGTCAGCGCGGCGTAGCCTGCGGCACTGTCACCGATGGCAAAGGTCAACGCGGCATGGGCGAAGCCCTGTTGCTGCCGGGACCCGGGTAGGATCGGGGCGGTGATCACGGCGTGCCCGTCTTCGGTTTCCAGAAGCGTGGCACCCAGGGTTGCCATCATGGATTGGCGGTCAAAACTGCTTTGAATACGGGGATCAATCGTCATGGGCGCAGGTGATCATGCCATGCGGGTCAAGACAAGGGGGCGCGGCCCGGCATCGGGATTTTGCAGGGTTTCGGCCCGGTCAGGATGGCCTGCGTGGCGGGTGACATCAGCGCCGTCAGCACCGGGTCATCACAGCGCAAACCGCCGGTAAACGCGCCATAGGCAGGCAGTATCAGGCGCGTGTCGTCAAAAAGAAAGCAGGCCCGCGTCAATGCGCGACCGCGCAGCGAAAGCGTGGCCTTGGGGTGGTAATGGCCCGAAACCTCGCCACGTGTAGGGGGCCGTTCGGCAATGTGCCGAAAGCAAAGCGGGCCAATCGAAAGATGTTTCATATGCGCACCGCCCAAGGCGACAGGGCCGGGATCGTGGTTGCCTTCGATCCAGACCCAGTCGCGCCCGGCCTGAAGGGTTGTCAGCGTCAGCCGATCGGCTTCGGGCAGGGCGCGGTCCAGATTGGGGGCATCAAAGCTGTCGCCAAGGCAGATCACCCGCTTGGCCCCGGTTGCGGTCAGGTCTGTGGCCAGCCGCGTCAGGGTTTCGGTGGTTTCGTACGGCGGGAGCTGTGCGCCACCAAAGCGCGCGGCGCGTGCGGATTTGCCAAGGTGAAGGTCTGACACGACAAGCAGGTTTTGCGCCCGCCAGAACAAAGCGCCGCTGGGCAGGGCGGTCAGGGTTTCAGACTGGAAGTCGAAATCAAGTGTGTTCATGGTTTGTTCATTGCGTGCCTCTGCCAAAATGGCAAGAGGCACGTTGATATCAGAGCATGGCCGGGACAACCTGATCCGGCGGGCGGTGCCCATCGGCAAAGGTCTTGACGTTGATGATGACCTTTTCGCCCATTTCAAGGCGGCCTTCCTCGGTGGCCGATCCCATATGCGGCAGCATCACGACATTTGGCATGTTGCGCAGTTCCGGCGCGCCGCGATGGCCGTGTTCGTAGACGTCCAATCCTGCCCCGGCAAGTTCACCTGCCTTAAGCATGCGGGTCAGGGCGTTTTCGTCGATCACTTCGCCACGGGATGTGTTGATGATCACGGCGCTGGGTTTCAGCAGTTTCAGACGCCGTGCGTTGAGCAGGTGGAAGGTCGAGGGCGTATGCGGGCAATTGACCGAAATGACATCCATCCGCGCGACCATCTGGTCGAGACTTTCCCAATAGGTCGCTCCCAGCGCGCCTTCGACCTCGGCGCGCAGGCGGCGGCGGTTGTGATAATGGATCTGCATGCCAAAGGCCTGTGCGCGTCGGGCGACGGCCTGTCCGATCCGCCCCATGCCGAGGATGCCAAGTCGCCGGCCGCCCAAACGTCCGCCAAGAAAGGCCGTGGGCGCCCAACCGTCCCATTCGCCGCTTTGCATGACGCTCAGGCCTTCCTGAATGCGGCGGGTTACACCCAGCATCAGGGCCAGAACCATGTCGGCGGTGTCTTCGGTGACAACGCCGGGCGTGTTCGACACGAGAATGCCCCGGCTGCGTGCGGTGTCGACGTCGATGTGATCGACGCCCGCGCCGAAATTCGCAATCAATCGCAGTTGTTCACCCGCCTGACCAATCAGCCCTGCATCAATCTTGTCGGTGACTGTTGGCACAAGCACATCAGCCTGTTTGACCGCCGCAGTCAGTTCAGATTGGGTCATGGGGGTGTCGGTGTCGCGCAGACGGACGTCGAAGAGTTCCTTCAACCGTGTCTCGACCGCGTCCGGCAAGCGTCGCGTCACAACAACACTCAGACGTTTTGATGGCATGTGAGGGCTCCCGCTACTTCCCCGAGGTGTCAGCTTTTGGCACAGTGTCCCAAAGGCGCGGCAGGCACAAGAACCTGCCGGAAAAAACCAAAAAACCGAGCAAGTTGAGGCGCATTTTATGAGCTGGCTTTCGTTTCGAACGATGTCGCGCGGCGGTGTGATCGCCGGGCTGATGCTAAGCCTGTTTGCAACCGCTCCTGCGTTTGCGGCAGAGCGGGGATCGGTGACGAATTTGCCGTTGCCACGGTTCGTGTCGATGAAGGCAAGCGAAGGCAACGTGCGGCGTGGGCCGTCGCTGTCGCACCGGATCGACTGGGTCTACAAACGCCGCAATATGCCGTTGCAGATCACGGCCGAGCATGGCCACTGGCGTCGAGTGCAGGATCGGGACGGGGCCGGGGGCTGGGTGCATTATGCGCTGCTGTCCGGTGTGCGGACCGCGATAGTCGAAAAAGACATGCTGAACCTTTACGCACGCCCTGATCTGTCCAGTCCGGTAAATGCACAATTGTCGCTTGGAGTGGTTGCCGAGGTGCGCAAATGCGAAATCGAGTGGTGCGAGTTGTCGGCAGGTGGTTACCGGGGGTGGGCCCGCAAGGGGGCATTCTGGGGCGTCAAACCTGACGAGCAATTCGAATAAAGCGGCGTTGCCAGAGGGCGCGTGCCGCGGCGATTACGCTGCTTCGTGCAGAAGGATCGCGGCCTCGGAGGCCGACAGGTTGCGCCGGACATACCCGCCATAGGTTTGCGGATTGTCTTCGACTTTTGGCACCATTTCCGACAACCGCGCGCGGTCGCGCGCGTCGAGGGTGGACAGCGCGGCATTGGCCGGGTGGAAACTTTCGGTCTGCACACCATTGGCGAACAGGATTTCGTGCTGCGGCAGCAGCATGTGCACATAGGTCACTTCGCGGATCGACAGGTCGACGGAAACGCGGTCATGGTCGATCAGATCACGTGCGGCCACCAGAACTTCGGGTGTGTTGAACAGATCAAGCGCGACGCGGCCTTTGACCAGCATCCGGTGTTCCGGAGACACCAGCAAATCCTCGTCGGGTTCATCCATGCCAAAAGCGCCGGCGCGAATCCGGATCGGGCGCAGCTTGGGCATCGCGAACAGCCGCGCGCCACTCATCCGGCGATGGCCCATCCACTGGATTGGCTGACAGCCATTGTCCTTGGTCTGTACGTAATCACCTTCGCGCAGGTCCTCGATCCGCTGGACACCATCGGGCGTCAGGATTTGCGTGCCGGGTGTGAAGCAGATGACAGCGCCCTGATGTTCGGCTGTGCTTTGGGGCAGGGAGGTGTTGAGCGACGCATGCACCACCCACAGGTCCTTGTCCTTGGGCGGTAAATTGTTGAGGAACATCAGCAAGGGCGGTTTGCGCGTGCCGGAGTCGATCAGCGTTACGGTATAGGTCTGGTGCCCGTCCGTGACGACAAAGCTTTTGTCGGCAATCGGGTGATCAATCGCGATCTTGTTCAGGTCATTGGTGTCGTCGACAGCCGCACCGACAAGTCGCCGCACCATGCGTGCCGCGCGCTTGCGTCGTTCGGTTTCGCCCTCTGCACCTTCAAGGCGCAACAAATCGTTTGGACCGTCCACGCGGACAGCGTCGCCCGCCCAACTCCACGCCGCACCAACATTCAGGAATTCGACCGGAGCCGCCTGAAGCGTATCGATTGTTGTTTGCGACCAAGAGATGACGAACGTGCCATTGAAAGCCGTTCCCATCGTCCCGTATGCCTGCTCTTCTTATATTTTTAACCAGCGTAAACATTGCGTGGCGCAAGAACAGGCAAAATCCCGCTCGACCGAATCAGTATGGCAAAATTGCTGTGGACCGTGATTCTTTCGCAACGGATGCCGCTACGTCACTCGGCTGGACGGAACCCGACGATCAATTGACGCAGGCCGAACGCAGCCCCGAGGAAGATCGAAAGGAATGTCACTGGCGCGCTGAACGACAGGACGGAAAAGGCGCTGATGCCCTGACCGACGGTGCATCCCAGTGCGATCACCGCGCCCGCGCCCATCAGTGCCGCGCCGAAGATCTGGCGTCGCAATTCGCGGGGGTCTTCGCAGGCTTCCCAGCGGAAATGCCCCTTGATCAGCGATCCGATAAACGCGCCGAACCAGACGCCTGCAACCGATCCGACCGCAAAGCTGATGGGTTGTGCAGAGCCGATCATCCACCACAGGATGCTTTCGCCCAAGGGCGCTGCAAAACTGTGCGAAACGACGGGCAGGGCTTCAAAGCCGTTTGCGGCCACCCATGCCGTACCGGCCCAGCCGCTGATCACTGCAAGCCCGACAACGCTGGCCCAGACAATGGACGACGGGCTGTCCAGCAACGCGCGGGAACTGAGCGATACGGCGAGCACGGCAAGCCCGATGCCGATGCCGATAAGGTGGGGCGATACCTGTATCCAGGACCCCAGAAGATGCGCGATCCCGGGCGGTGTTTCGCCGGGCACAACCGTGCTTTGTGGAAAGACCATTTCGCGTAACGGGGCGATGGGGCCGTTCAGCACCACGTAGGTGGACACCCCCATGACAAGCACGATGACAAAACTGCGCAGATCGCCGCCGCCCAGCCGGGCAATGGCCCCGAAGCCGCAGTTTCCGGCCAGGGCCATGCCGTAGCCAAACATCAAACCGCCAATCACCGAGGCCCAGGGCAGCCAGCGGATCGACAGGTAGAACGTGTCCGCGCCTTGCAGGAAACCACTGGCCATGAGGCCAAAACTGCCGGTCATGGCCACGCCAATGGCGATGCCCCACATGCGCAACCGCAGGTCCGACCCGCCATAAAGCACGTCTTCGATCGCGCCCAAGGTGCAGAACCGTCCCAGCCGTGCCGCCAGTCCAAGAAGGATCCCGCCGAATACGCCGACGCACGCGACAAGGATATGCTCAGGCATCATGTCCAGCATGGTCTGTCCTCCCGAAATTCAGGCTCCCGCAGGCAACTATGCGGTCAGGTGACGCCGCAAACAAGGGCGGAGTGATGTGTGGGTCAGTCGTCTTTGCAGAACAGGTCGTAGACGCATTCCAGCATCTTGCGCGGGCGGTCATCCGCAAGGCGGTAGTAGATCGTTTTGCCTTCGCGCCGGGGAATCACCAGGCCTTCCAACCGCAAGCGCGACAACTGCTGCGACACGGCCGCCTGGCGCGCGGCCAGCAGTTCTTCCAGTTCCGTCACGGATTTTTCGCCGGTGACCAGATGGCACAGGATCATCAACCGGCCTTCGTGGCTGATCGCCTTGAGGAAGTTCGACGCGATGGTCGCCTTGTCCGCGATGCGGTCCAGTTCTTCATCGTTCAGGTCCGGACTTAGCTGTGGAAGTGCCATGTCGCGCCTCTAGTTCTGGACCGTTTCGGCCCCGGTATCGGCCGTGTAGTCCGTATGATCCGACAAAAGCTTGGTCAGCAATGGCCAGAAAAAATCCTCTCCCGGGTAGCCTTCGAGCCGGGCGAGTTCCTGTCCGTCCTCTACCAGAATGAATGTCGGTGTGAAAACCACCCTGCGGGCATAGGTGATGCCGTCGGGCGGGCCTTCGCGCAAGTCTGCACGGATAAGCGGGGCGTATTGCCCTTCTGCCGTCTTGGGATAGGCGGGGGCGATTTCGGCGTCCCAGCGTTCGCAATACACGCATCCCGGCTGATCCACGATCACCAGATTGGGATCACTCGCCGCGATGCCCGCGCTGGACACGCCGAGAAGGAAAGCAGTGGCAAAAGCCAAGGGATTGAATGCGCGCATCACACACCAATTGACGGAATGATAACAAAACACCTAATTTGAATATGTGAATAATTCAAGGAATCTCCGCTCATGTTCGATATTTCCTACGCGGGTGCGGCATTTGCGGGCATTCTGAGTTTCTTTACGCCCTGCATCTTGCCGATGGTTCCATTTTATCTGTGTTACATGGCCGGAATTTCGATGAACGAGTTGCGGGGCGAAGAGGATGCCCCGTCGGGCATTGCCTGGAACCTTGTCCTGTCGGCTTGCCTGTTTGCGCTTGGGGTCACAACGATCTTTGTGCTTTTGGGCATGGGGGCGACGGCTGTTGGGCAGGCCTTTGCCGACTACCGGGATCCGCTGCGTTACGTGGCCGCGATCGTGCTGGCGGTGTTTGGCCTGCATTTTCTGGGCGTGATCCGTGTGCCCATCCTGTACCGCGAAGCGCGGGTCGAAGCGAAGGCAGAACCAACCACGTGGCTGGGGGCCTATGTCATGGGGCTTGCCTTTGGCTTTGGCTGGACGCCCTGTGTCGGGCCGGCGCTGGCGTCGATCCTGATGATTGCGGGCGGCATGGGGGACGTCTTCAAGGGCGGCGCGCTGTTGTTGGTGTATGGTCTGGGGATGACGTTGCCATTCGTGATCGCGGCGTTGTTTTCGGGGCCGTTCCTGCGGTGGACCGCACGGCACAGGGGGCTTTTGGGGCATGCTGAAAAAGTCATGGGCGGGATGCTCATCATTTTTGCGCTGCTGATTGCGACGAACAGTGTGAACCTGATTGCCGATGCCATGCTGCGCTGGTTCCCCGGCTGGGTGGCGATTGGGTGAAGTCAGAGGAGGAGGAAAAATGAGACATATCTTGGCAGGCGCGGTGGCGCTGTTGATGGCGGTTCCGGCTGGTGCGGCGGAATTGGGAGATGACGGCCTGCACAAGCAGCCGTGGATGCGGGACACATTCCTGGACCTGCGCGAAGACCTTGGCGAAGCCAATGCCGAGGGCAAACGGCTGGTGCTGTTTTTTGAACAGCGCGGCTGCATCTATTGCACCAAAATGCATGAAGAGGTGTTCTCGGATGCGACGGTCAGCGACTACATCAACGAGAACTATTATGTGGTGCAGCTGAACCTCTACGGCGATCTGGAAGTGACCGATTTCGACGGCGAAGTGTTGCCCGAAAAAGAGATGGCCCAAAGGTGGCGGGTCATGTTCACGCCCAGCATCGTGTTTCTGCCAGAAGAGGTGCCGGACGACCAAACAGCCCTGGACGCCGCCGTATCGGTGATGCCGGGGGCGTTCGGGAAAGGCACCACGCTGGACATGTTCACATGGGTTGCAGAAAAGCGGTATGCGCTTGATAACGGGGAAGATTTTCAACGCTATCACGCGCGCCGCATTCAGGAACGGAACAACGGAAGTTTCGACTAGGATGCGATAAAACGTACTCACTCATTCATTTCTATGAATTTGTTGTTGCGTGAATCGTGCGTCGTAGCCTACGGTAGGCAAAGCCAATGTCAGCCCGGGGGCAACGCCTGGGCGGTAAGGGAGGGACAATGAAGCTAACAGGACTTACTGCGGCGATCGCCTTGTGCGCGGGGGCCGCAATTGCGAACCCAATCTCGCCAAGCGAGATCGAATTTGATGAATACGGTGCCGTTCAGGCATCGCTGAGCGGTGCGCCGGGCGATGCAGAGCGGGGTGCCGAAATCATGGTGACCCGTTCCAAAGGAAATTGCGTGGCGTGCCATGCGATCACTGCTTTGAACGATGCACCGTTCCACGGCGAAGTGGGCCCAACGCTTGACGGCATTGCCGGCTACCGCAGCGCCGAAGAACTGCGCGGCATTGTGGCCAATGCGAAAATGACCTTCGACGGCAGCGTGATGCCCGCGTTCTACAAGACAAGTGGCTTTGTCCGGCCCGGTGACGGCTACACCGGCAAGGCAGCCAAGGAAGAAGACCTGACGCCCATTCTGACGGCGCAGGAAATTGAAGATGTGGTGGCGTTCCTGCTGACGTTGAAAGACGGCTGAGCGGACCCGGACTGAATTAGGAGACAGGAAATGGAGTTCACGAGACGCGAGACTCTGGCCCTTGGTGGGGCAGCGGCGCTGACGTTCTTGCTGCCGTTCCGCGCAAATGCGGCGGTCGAAGATCTGGTTAACGAATTTACAGGCGGTGCTGATCTGGCAGATGCCGGTGTTGAACTGACGGCACCAGAGATTGCGGAAAACGGCAACACGGTTCCGATCGAAGTGTCCGCACCCGGCGCAAGCGCCATCATGGTTCTGGCGGCTGGCAACCCAACGCCGCCCGTCGCAACGTTCAACTTTGGCCCGCTGGCGGCATCGCAGGCGGCTAGCACACGCATCCGTCTGGCGGGGACGCAGGACGTGATCGCGATTGCCAAGCTTGCCGATGGCAGCTTTGCGCGCAGCGCCAAGACCGTGAAGGTCACCATCGGCGGCTGCGGCGGCTAACGGTCAACAACAGATTTCAGGAGAGACAACATGGCATCCGGTGTAAAACCCCGCGTCAAAGTTCCAAAATCCGCCGCTGCTGGCGATGCGATCACCATCAAAACGCTGATCAGCCACCAGATGGAATCCGGTCAGCGCAAAGACAAAGACGGCAACACAATCCCACGGTCGATCATCAATCGCTTTACCTGCGACTTTAACGGTCAGAACGTTGTGGACGTGAAGATGGAGCCCGCGATTTCGACCAACCCGTATATCGAATTTGAATCGACCGTGCCCGAGGCCGGTGAATTCAAGTTCACATGGTATGACGACGACGGGTCGATTTACGACACAACCAAAAAGATCGCCATCGGCTGATCCTGACCCTGCTCCGCATTGCGGGGCAGGGCGCAAAGACCCATCGGACACATGATGGGATAGCCAAAAGGGAGGGACATCTATGAAAATGAAGGCGATGACCGCGCTGTGCGCGACACTTGCCCTAAGCGCGCCGCTGGTGATGGCAGGCGGTGCTGACGATGACAAGATGGTCATCAATGGCGAGACCGAGATGGTGACGAAGACCACGGCTCCGGCACATATGGAGAACGTGAGCGAGATCATGTCGGGCTGGCATTTCCGGTCGGACGAGACACAGGCGCTGCAGCTTGATGATTTCGACAATCCGGGCATGATCTTTGTGGATCAGGCACTTGATGCGTGGAACACGGTCGAAGGCTCTGCCGAAAAGGCGTGCGCGTCCTGCCACGAAGGGCCGGAGTCCATGAAAGGCGTGCGGGCTGTCTATCCGAAATGGAATGCGGACGCAGGCGAGATGCGCACCCTTGCGATGCAGATCAACGACTGCCGCGAGAACCAGATGGGCGCGGAAAAGTACAAGTACGACTCTGTGCCGATGGCGTCGATGGAGGCTCTGATCTCTGTCCAGTCGCGGGGCATGCCGGTGAATGTGGCCATCGACGGAGAGGCTGCACCCTATTGGGAAGCAGGCAAGGAACTGTACTACACACGGACTGGCCAGCTTGAGCTGTCCTGCGCGAATTGCCACGAAGATAACTATGGCAACTACATTCGTGCGGACCACCTCAGCCAGGGCCAGATCAATGGCTTCCCGGTGTATCGTCTGAAAAACGCCAAGCTGAACACCGCACATGGCCGTTTCAAGGGCTGTGTCCGGGACACACGGGCCGAAACCTACAGCCCCGGGTCGCCCGAGTTCGTGGCGCTCGAGCTCTATGTCGCATCGCGCGGCAATGGTCTGTCGGTCGAAGGACCGTCCGTCAGAAACTGATCACATGACCCCGCGCTGTCGTGGCGCGGGGTTTTTGACTGCCAACCTATTCACACATGCGAATGTGTGGAGGATGTGAACAAGAAAGACCCCCTCATGATTTCAAGACGCGATTTCCTTCAGGTTTCGATGGCAGCCTCCGCGCTGGTCGGCGCGTCCGGTTTCGGCAATTGGTCCCGGCTCGCCGCGCAACAGGCGTTGACGCAGGACCAGCTTTTGCAGTTCGACACGTTCGGCAATGTCTCTTTGATCCACGTGACCGACATCCATGCCCAGCTGAAGCCGATCTATTTCCGCGAACCGTCGGTGAATATCGGTGTGGGGGACAACCGCGGTGCTGTCCCGCATGTCACCGGTGCAGATTTCCGCAAGCTGTACGGGATCGACGATGGCAGCCCGTCACATTATGCGCTCAGCTCGGGTGATTTCTCCTCCCTGGCCCAGGCTTACGGGCGCGTCGGTGGCCTGGATCGCGTGGCCACGGTGGTCAACGCGATCCGCGCTGACCGGCCGGATGCGCTGCTGCTGGACGGGGGCGATACGTGGCACGGGTCGTACACCTGCTATCACACCGAAGGGCAGGACATGGTCAACGCCATGAACGGGCTCAAGCCCGACGCCATGACCTTCCACTGGGAATTCACGCTTGGGTCCGACCGGGTCGCCGAGATTGTCGAAGGGTTGCCCTTTGCGGCGCTGGGCCAGAACATCTTTGATGCGGAATGGGATGAACCGGCTGAATTGTTCCCGCCGTACCAGTTCTTCGAACGCGGTGGCGTCAAGATCGCCGTGATCGGTCAGGCCTTCCCCTACATGCCGATTGCCAACCCGCGCTGGATGTTCCCGGAGTATTCCTTCGGCATCCGTGATGAGAACATGCAGGCGATGGTGGACGAGGTGCGCGCCCAAGGGGCCGAATGTGTCGTCTGCCTGAGCCATAACGGGTTCGACGTTGACAAGAAGATGGCCAGCGTTGTGACCGGGATTGATGTGATCCTGTCGGGCCACACGCATGACGCGCTGCCCGAGCCGGTTCTGGTGGGCGAAACAATCATCGTGGCCTCTGGTTCGAACGGCAAATTTGTCAGCCGCGTCGATCTGGATATTCAGAACGGCCGCATGATGGGGTTCCGGCACAAGCTGATCCCGATCTTCTCGGACGTGATCACACCTGATGCGGAGATGACCGCGCTGATCGACGAACAGCGCGCGCCGTTCAAGGCCGACCTGGAAGAGGTGATCGGCCAGACCGAAAGCCTCTTGTATCGCCGGGGCAACTTTAACGGATCGTGGGACGATCTGATCTGCGATGCGTTGCTCAGCGAACGCGAGGCCGACATTGCCCTGTCACCCGGTGTGCGCTGGGGGCCAAGCCTGATCCCCGGACAGGACATCACACGCGAAGACATCTGGAATGTCACGTCGATGACATATGGCGAAGCGTACCGCACTGAAATGACAGGGGAATTCCTCAAAGTCGTTCTTGAGGACGTGGCCGACAACATCTTCAACCCCGACCCCTATTACCAGCAGGGCGGCGACATGGTGCGCGTTGGCGGGCTGGGCTACCGGATCGACGTGACCAAACCGCAGGGTGAGCGCATCAGCGAGATGACGCTGCTGCGCAATGGCGAAGCGATTGATCCGTCAAAGAATTACGTGGTGGCCGGATGGGCCTCGGTGAACGAGGGCACGGAAGGTCCGCAAATTTGGGACGTTGTTGAAGCACATATCAAGAAGCTTGGCACCGTTACCGTGAATGACAACAACAGCGTCACGGTTGTGGGCGCGTAACCGATCGGAGTGTGAGACATGTCTGACATCTTCAAACCATCCCGCCGCGCGTTCCTGCGTGGCTCCGCCGCCGCGGCGGCAGGGATCACGGCAGGTGCTGCGGCACGTGCCGGGACCCCCGATCCGCTGATCACCGAAGTGCAGGATTGGGCCATGTCGTTCGGTGAAGGCGTTGACGCCACGCCTTACGGCTTGCCGATTGAATTCGAAGACGACGTGGTGCGCCGGAATGTGGAATGGCTGACGGCTGATACAACCAGTTCGATCAACTTCACCCCGATCCATGCGCTGGACGGCACGATCACCCCCCAGGGATGCGCGTTCGAGCGTCATCACTCGGGCGCGATTGAACTGCGCAAGCAGGATTATCGCCTGATGATCAATGGCTTGGTCGATACGCCGCTGGTGTTCAGCTATGACGATCTGGAACGCTTCCCGCGCGAGAACCATGTCTATTTCTGCGAATGCGCGGCCAATACCGGCATGGAATGGGCGGGTGCGCAGCTGAACGGCGCGCAGTTTACACATGGCATGATCCATAACATGGAGTACACTGGCGTGTCCCTCCGCACGCTGTTGACCGAGGCAGGGCTCGACGCCGCCGGCGACCTGTCTGACAAGTGGGTCTATGTGGAAGGGGCCGACGCGTCCTCGAACGGACGGTCGATCCCGATGGAGAAAGCTTTGGACGATGTGCTCGTTGCGTTCAAAGCCAACGGTGAGGCTTTGCGGAAAGAGCACGGGTATCCAGTGCGCCTCGTCGTGCCCGGCTGGGAAGGCAATCTCTGGGTCAAGTGGCTGCGCCGCATCGAAGTGATGGACGGTCCGGTCGAAAGCCGCGAAGAGACATCAAAATACACCGATACGCTGGAAGACGGCACCAGCCGCAAGTGGACATGGGTGATGGACGCCAAGTCCGTCGTGACCTCTCCAAGCCCGCAATCACCGATCAAACATGGCCCCGGACCGCTGGTGATCTCTGGTCTGGCCTGGTCCGGCCATGGCGCGATTACGCGGGTGGATGTGTCCAAGGATGGCGGCATGACGTGGGAAACCGCGCGGCTGGCCAAACCCGGTGAGAAGATGGCGCTCACGCGGTTCTACCTCGATACGGAATGGGACGGCGAAGAAATGCTGCTTCAGGCCCGTGCGATGGACGAAACCGGCTACGTGCAACCGACCAAAGAACAGCTGCGCGAGATGCGCGGCGAAAACTCGATCTACCACAATAACTGCATCCAGACATGGCACGTGAAGACAAACGGGGAGGCGGAAAATGTTGAAGTTTCCTAAGGGGGTCGCGACGGCTGTTTTGCTGGCGACAACAGCGCTTGCGTCAACGCAGGCGGTGGCATCCGAAAAGTTGGGTCTGGGGCGCGAAGCCTTGCCCGAAGAGATCGCGGCATGGGATGTGGACGTGCGGCCAAATGGCGAAGGTCTGCCTGTTGGGTCCGGGTCGGTTGAAGACGGCGAAATGATCTTTTCCGACAATTGCGCGGTGTGTCACGGCGAATTTGCCGAAGGTGTCGACAACTGGCCGGAACTGGCAGGCGGCGAAGGCACGCTGGCCGACAAGGATCCGGTCAAGACCGTTGGCAGCTACTGGCCCTACCTGTCGACCGCATGGGATTATATCCATCGCTCCATGCCCTATGGCAGCGCGCAAACGCTGAGTGATGACGACGTCTACGCGATTGTGGCCTATATCCTCTATTCCAACTTCCTCGTTGATGACGATTTTGTTCTGTCGAACGAGAACTTCCTAGAGGTCGAGATGCCCAACGCCGACGGGTTCATCATCGATGATCGCGCCGAGACGGAGTATCCGATCTGGCGGGCAGAGCCCTGCATGGAAAACTGCAAGGACAGCGTTGAAATCACGATGCGCGCGTCCGTGTTGAACGTCACGCCGGAAGACGAAGAAGCGTCGATGCAACACTCGTCAGATCAGGCCGAGGTGGTGCAGGCCGCCGCGGTTGTGGAAGAGCCCGCAGAACCGGAACTGGACGCCGAATTGGTGGCCGCCGGGGAAAAGGTGTTTGGCAAATGCAAGGCCTGCCACATGGTCGGAGAGGACGCCAAGGCGCGCTCTGGTCCGGTTCTGAACGGCATTGTGGGGCGCGATATCGCGTCGGTCGACGGGTTCCGCTACTCCAAGGTGCTGTCGGAAATGGACGGGGTCTGGACAGACGAGGCGCTGGCGGCGTTTCTTGAGAACCCGCGAGGCTTTGCAAAAGGAACGAAAATGAGCTTTGCTGGACTGCGCAAACCCGAAGATGTTGCGGCAGTCACGGAGTTCCTGAAAAGCCATGTGGACTAAGCGATGATGCGTGGGTTCAAAGCGATTTTTCTGGCGATGGTGCTGCCGATGGGCAGCGCCATTGCCGAAGAGGACGTGGCCCCGATCGGGGATGCGGAGCGCGGCGCCGAACTCTACAAACAATGCAGCGGGTGTCACATGGTGGGACCCGATGCGCGCAACCGAACCGGCCCGCCGCTGAACGGCATTTTTGATCGCAAGGCCGGGGCGATTGAAGGGTTCTTCTATTCCAAGGGCCTGAAACGCGCGGCGGCAGATGGATTGATCTGGGATCTGGAACATCTGGATGCCTATATCGAAAATCCCAAAGCGTTGGTCAGCGGCACGCGGATGTCGTTCCGCGGGGTGAAAGAGGCGCAGGACCGGCGCGACGTGCTTGCGTATTTGCGGCTGTTTTCCGACAATCCCCAGAACATCCCCGAAGCCGCGCCAACCGCGCAAGCGGTCGAAGTGGCCTTGTCGCCCGAGGTGCTGGCGATTGTGGGAGACGCGGAATACGGTGAGTACCTGTCGAGTGAATGCAAGACATGCCACCAGCGCGATGGGTCCGATCAGGGCATTCCGTCGATCACGCTTTGGCCCGAGGAAGACTTTGTCATTGCCATGCACGCGTACCGGAAAAAAATTCGCCCCCATCCTGTGATGCAGATGATGGCGGGGCGTTTGTCAGACGAAGAGATTGCCGCACTTGCGGCCTATTTTGCCAAGCTCGAATAACGTCAGGGCACAACTGACGACGCGGGTTGGCGCACATCCAAGGGAGGACCAACATGAAACTCAACAGACGGGCTTTTGTAGGCACCGGCATGGCCGCCGCCTCAACGCTGGCCGCACCGAATGTTCACGCGGCATCGCATGGCAAACCCAAAGTGGTTGTTGTCGGTGGCGGCGCGGGTGGCGCAACCGCAGCGCGCTATGTGGCCAAAGACAGTGCGGGCGAAATTGACGTCACGCTGATCGAGCCCAGCCGCAGCTATTACACCTGCTTCTTTTCCAACCTCTATATCGGTGGTTTCCGCGATCTTGCGAGCATTGAGCATTCCTACGGCACACTGGCATCCGAATACGGGATCAACGTGGTCCATGACTGGGCCGTTGGCGTGGATCGTGACGCCAAGACCGTGTCCTTGGCAGGTGGCGGCGCGGTGCCGTATGACCGTTTGATCCTGAGCCCCGGCATTGATTTCGTCGACGGTGCTGTCCCCGGTTGGGACGTGACCGCCCAGAACGCGATGCCACATGCCTACAAGGGCGGCAGCCAGACCGAACTGCTCAAGGCGCAGATTGCCGCCATGCCGGAAGGCGGCACTTATGTGATGGTGGCACCACCCAACCCGTACCGTTGCCCTCCCGGACCGTACGAACGGATTTCGATGGTGGCGCATGTTCTGAAGGCTACGAACCCGACCGCCAAGATCATCATCGCTGACCCGAAAGAGAAGTTCTCCAAACAGGCGCTGTTCGAAGAAGGTTGGCAGAAACACTATGGCGGCATGATCGAACGCATCGGCCCGGATTTCGGTGGCGGAAACGTGTCGGTGGATCCTGCGGCGATGACGGTCGATATTGACGGCGAAGTTGTTCAGGCGGACGTAGTCAACGTCATTCCGGCGCAAAAGGCAGGGCTGATCTGTGACGCGGCAGGATTGACCGAGGGCAATTGGGCACCGGTATCCGGCCACACGATGCAATCGCGGATGGATGAAAACATCCACATCTTGGGCGACGCGACCAACCAGGGCGATATGCCAAAATCTGGCTATTCGGCCAACTCGCAGGCGAAAGTTGCGGCAATGGCGGTGCGTGGGGCCCTGACGGGCAGCCGCGTGTTCCCGGCGAAGTTCTCGAACACCTGCTGGTCGCTGATCGACACCGAAGATGGTGTGAAGGTTGGCGCGACCTATGAAGCCACGGACGAGAAGATCGCCAAGGTGGACGGGTTTGTGAGCCAGACCGGCGAAGATGCGGCGCTGCGCAAGGCGACCTACGAAGAAAGCATCGGCTGGTACGAAGGCATCACATCCGACATGTTCGGCTAAGAGACTGCGAAATCAAATGGGAAGGCCGGGTCGAAACGCCCGGTCTTTTTTTTGCGGCCCGGTTGGGGGCTTGCCCTCCAAGCCCCCCGGGATTTTTGGCGAGAAGCGGCAGGGCGCGATTAGACGCTTTGCAGGCCTTTCATTGCGCCGATCAATTCCGGAATTTTCTTTTTGAACTTGAAAAAGCCCGCGGTGGCGTGCGGCCATGCGCGCTGGTCATAGGGTCGAAGCGTGCGGACAACCGGGACTGCGCGAACATTGGCAAGCACTGTCGCGCTGGGCCCGACAGGGGCATAGGCCGTCACGATTTGGTCGGCCTTGTGATCCAGTGCCCAGGTCTCGATCTCGGCTGGTGTGCTCAAGGCCATCTTTACCTCGCCCAGCTTGCCGGCCCACCGGGTTGTCACGTCTCGCATGGCGTCCGATTTGAACGCGGTCACGTGCGGCGCGATGTGCAGCGGGCTTAGACCTGCGGTTGCGACCAGCGTGGCGGTGGCCACCGGTTCGATGCCCTGATCCAGGATCCAGCCGGGGCTGAGATCATCCTCGTGCAGCAACAGCACCGACCGTTTGTGTAGGTCGATACGGTCGCCCTCGGGCGGGGACATGCGCGGTGGATGCGGCGGCCCGTCAAGCGGTTCGGGATTGGGGGTCAACTGGTGGATCGGTGAAAACCGCCCTTCGGTGTATTTCGAGATATTGGCCGCGCGCGCGACGTAGTTCTTGCCTTGGGTCTGCAGCCCGGCCACCCACCGCCAGCTCAGGGTGTTTGATGCCGGATCACCGTCAAGCAGGTGGCGCAGAAAAAAGTCCGCGCCCAGTTCCCATGGCAGGCGCAGGGTGAAAATCCAGATTGAGGCAAACCACATGCGGGCGTGATTGTGCAGATATCCGGTGTCCACCAACTCTTGGGCCCAATGGTTGAAACAGTCGATATCCGTTTCGCCTTTGCAGGCGGCCTCCCATTCGGTGCGCAACCCGGATTGCGTTTGCACCCGATCCCATGCACCGGCGAGGCCCTGCTGATACGCCCCCCAGACCGCAGGGCGCAGTTCCAGCCAGCCTTTCCAATAGGTGCGCCAGAACACTTCCTGAATGAATTTTTCGGCCGAACTTGCGGAAAACCGGCCCAGAACCGCCTCTAGCACCTCGGCTTCGGTGATCAGTCGGTGGCGGATATAGGGCGAGAGCGTGGACACATTGTCGTGTCGTCCGGGGCCGCGGTCGTAATTGCGCTGCCCGGTGTAGTCGCGCGCCGCCTTGGGGGCAAAGCGGGCAAGCTTCTCAAGGGCGGCTGTCCGGGTCGGAGGAAACATGACTGTCATGAGCGGGGAGGTAAGCCCTCAAGACCCGTGGTCAAGGCAGGTCCGCGACCCGCGATCGTCTGGCCCCCCTTGCAGCCCCCAGAGCCCGACACTAATCTCTGGACAACTCGCAACCGCGGCGCCGCTTGGTGACCGCTTCATCCAGGCAGGCACAGATGAACGATCCTTTCGATACCTATATGAACACGCTCGTCCCCATGGTGGTTGAACAGACCAGCCGTGGTGAACGCGCCTACGACATCTTCTCGCGCTTGCTCAAAGAGCGGATCATTTTTCTGAGCGGTCCGGTGCATGACGGAATGTCATCGCTGGTGGTGGCGCAATTGCTGCACCTTGAGGCGGAAAACCCGTCCAAGGAAATCAGCATGTATATCAATTCGCCCGGCGGCGTGGTGACGTCTGGTCTGTCGATCTATGACACGATGCAGTACATCAAACCCAAGGTCAGCACACTGGTGATTGGCCAGGCGGCATCGATGGGGTCGTTGCTGCTGACAGCAGGTGCGCCGGGGATGCGCTTTTCGTTGCCGAACAGCCGCGTGATGGTGCACCAGCCCTCGGGTGGGTATCAAGGTCAGGCGACCGATATCATGATCCACGCGCAGGAAACGCAGAAACTGAAGACGCGTCTGAACGAGATTTACGTAAAACACACCGGTCAGACGCTAAAGAAGGTCGAAGCGGCGCTTGAGCGTGACAATTTCATGTCCCCCGAAGAAGCCAAGGATTGGGGCCTGATTGACGAAATCGTGGAGAACCGGGCCACCGGAACAGACGACGCATAAATCGTGATTGGGCCGCAGCGCCGCCAATGTGTTTTTGGCGTTGTGGCCCAAACCGTGCTGTCCTAAGGTTCTGACAAGAGATGACGGCACGCGCATAGGTTGATAGGGTGGCAATCGACCATCGTTAAGCGCGAGTCGGGAAAGGTAAGACATGGCGACGAATTCTGGCGGTGACAGCAAGAACACGCTCTATTGTAGCTTCTGTGGCAAGAGCCAACATGAAGTGCGCAAACTGATCGCAGGGCCGACGGTCTTTATCTGCGACGAGTGTGTTGAACTTTGCATGGATATCATCCGGGAAGAGACTAAGGGCGGTGGCCTGAAATCAACCGATGGGGTGCCGACACCGCGCGAGATTTGCGATGTGCTGGACGATTACGTGATCGGTCAGGCGGTGGCGAAACGGGTGCTGTCGGTGGCGGTGCACAACCACTACAAGCGTTTGAACCATTCGCAGAAGTCTTCGGATATCGAACTGGCGAAATCCAACATTCTGCTGATTGGTCCCACAGGCTGCGGTAAAACGCTTTTGGCGCAGACGCTTGCCCGTATTCTGGACGTGCCGTTCACGATGGCGGATGCCACCACTTTGACCGAAGCCGGCTATGTCGGTGAGGATGTTGAGAACATCATCCTCAAGCTGCTTCAGGCATCGGAATACAACGTCGAACGGGCGCAGCGCGGCATCGTCTATATCGACGAGGTCGACAAGATCACGCGCAAATCCGAAAACCCGTCCATCACGCGGGACGTCTCGGGCGAAGGTGTACAGCAGGCGTTGCTCAAGCTGATGGAAGGCACGGTTGCGTCGGTTCCTCCACAAGGGGGGCGCAAGCACCCGCAGCAGGAATTCCTGCAGGTGGATACGACCAACATCCTGTTCATCTGCGGCGGTGCGTTTGCCGGTCTGGACCGGATCATCAAGCAGCGGGGCAAAGGCTCTGCGATGGGCTTTGGGGCCGATGTGCGCGATGACAGTGATCAGGGCGTCGGCGAGACGTTCAAGGATCTTGAGCCGGAAGACCTGCTCAAGTTCGGTCTGATCCCGGAATTCGTTGGCCGTTTGCCGGTGATCGCGACGTTGGAAGACCTGGACGAAGACGCTCTGGTGATCATTCTGACCCAGCCGAAGAATGCGCTGGTCAAGCAGTACCAGCGCCTGTTCGAACTGGAAGACACAACGTTGAGCTTCACTGATGACGCGCTGAGTGCGATTGCCAAACGTGCGATCGAACGGAAAACCGGTGCCCGCGGATTGCGGTCGATCCTCGAAGATATCCTGCTGGATACCATGTTCGAATTGCCGGGCATGGACGAGGTGACCGAGGTTGTCGTCAATGAAGAGGCCGTCAACTCTGACGCCAAGCCATTGATGATCTATGCGGACCAGAAAAAAGAACCGGCTGAAGCCGGGTAATCAGAACACTCTGACACGATATTGGGGTGGGCGGTTGCCCACCCTTCTTTTTGAGAGGGACTCCATGACACTCACACGCATTTCGTCCGGCGGCGAATTTGAAGCCAAGGTTGGCTATTGCCGGGCCGTTGTTGCCGGTGGATTTGTGCATGTTGCCGGAACCATCGGGCAGGGCGATACAGTGACGGATCAGTGCCAGAGCGCACTCGACACGATCAGTGCAGCTTTGGACAAGGCCGGGGCGTCCCTGGCGGATGTGGTGCGCGTGACGTACTATTTGCCGGACCGCCACGAATTTGAACAGTGCTGGCCGATCCTGTCGAAAACCTTTGGCGACAATCCCCCAGCGGTGACGATGATCGAATGCGGATTGATTGATCCCAAGTACCGGATCGAGATCGAAGTGACCGCGCTTGCGCCAACTGCGGCATAGCTGCGCTGGACCTTGCTTGGCAAAGCACCCTATAACACGGGCAATTAACCCTTCGAGGAGTCGTTCATGGGCATTCTCAATACTCTCTTGCGCGCGGTGACCTGGTGGAACGGTCAAACGCTGAACACGCAGCTGTATACGCGGCGTCACGGCGAGAAGGTGGGCGAGGACACGCAGGGCAATATCTTTTACCAGACCAAGGGTGGAGACCGCCGTTGGGTGATCTTTAATGGCGAGGTCGAGGCCAGCCGCGTGGATCCTGACTGGCATGGGTGGCTGCACCACACGTTCAAGGAACCGCCGACCGAGCGGCCCCTGCAAAAGAAAGACTGGGTCAAGCCGCATCAGGAAAACCTGACGGGCACGGCGCTGGCCTATGCCCCGGCCGGATCAATCCGCCGTCCGATCCCGGAAGACCGCCGCGACTACGAGGCCTGGAGCCCGGAATAACCGGCCTTGGCGCGAACCGCGTGATCTGATCGAAAGTGACATCCGAATGACGCGTGTGGGATCGTTTTGTTTTGCCCTGATGCTCGCAACTACGGCGGCTGCGCAACTTGCGACCAGCAATGGCAACGGTGTGAATGTGCGTGCTCTGGACAAGCTGACTGGGCAGGTGACGGACCTTCAGATTGCGCAAAACCAGTCTGGCACGGTTGGACGGATCACCATCACCGCCCATGAATGCCGGTATCCGCAAGGCAACCCGGCGGGTGAGGCTTACGCATCGCTGACGATCCGGGAAGTCAACGTCGATGCTCCGGTGTTCGAGGGCTGGATGATCGCGTCATCCCCCGCGCTGAACCCGATGGATCACCAGCGTTACGACGTCTGGGTGTTGCGCTGCACCACGTCCTGACCGGACGCGGCAAGGCCTTCGCGTTCGAAATCCGCGTCTTGCATCAGAGCCTGCGCCAATTGCCGGCGGTAATCACTGCGCGATATTTCAATGGCTCCCAGGGAGGCTAGATGCGGCGTCAGGAATTGCGTGTCAAACAGCGTGAATCCACACCGGCGTAGCAGGTCCACAAGCCAGGCCAGCGCCACCTTGGACGCATCGCGTTCGCGCGAAAACATGCTTTCGCCGCAAAACGCAGACCCGACGCACACCCCGTAGATGCCGCCTGCCAGATTTCGCCCCGACCACACCTCAAGCGAATGGGCGTGCCCCCGGTGATGCAGCGTCTCGTAGAGCTGCCGGATGTCGCGGTTGATCCAGGTTTCACTGCGATCCGCGCAGGCGTCCATCACGTCTCCGAAACAGGTGTTGCGGGTGACGCGAAACCCGTCGCGGCGCAAGGTCTTGGCCAGACTGCGCGAAATGTGAAAGCCATCCAGCGGAAACACCCCGCGCTTTCGCGGATCGACCCAGAACAGGTCCGGGTCATCCCGATGCTCGGCCATCGGAAACACACCTGCCCGGTATGCCTCTAGAAGCAATTCAGGTGTGACGGTCATGAGATCCCGCCCGCTGTGTCATGTGCCGCAGGGCACCGGTTACCCGGTCTGGTCGGAGTAGGTCCGTTCGAGCCAATGCTCCAGCCAGTGAATGTTGTAGTCGCCGCTCAGGACATCCGGGTCCTGCAACAAATCGCGGAACAGGGGCACCGTGCTGTCGACACCGTCGACGATCAGTTCGCCCAAAGCGCGCGTCATGCGCGCCAGCGCCTCGTCCCTGTCGCGGCCGTGCACGATCAGCTTGCCGATCAGGCTGTCGTAATATGGCGGGATCCGGTAGCCATCGTACAAGGCGCTGTCCATCCGTACACCCAGCCCGCCGGGGGCATGATACTGCGTGATCCGTCCCGGCGAGGGGGCAAAGTTCGGCAACTTCTCGGCGTTGATCCGCGCCTCGATGGAATGACCATTGATGACCAGATCATCCTGTTCGAACGACAACGGCAACCCCGAGGCCACACGAATTTGTTCGCGCACCAGATCAACACCAAAGATTGCTTCGGTGACCGGATGTTCCACCTGCAGGCGGGTGTTCATCTCGATGAAGTAGAACTCGCCGTTCTCGTACAGGAACTCGACGGTGCCAGCGCCCGCATAGTTGATCTTTGCCACCGCGTCGGCGCAGATCTTGCCGATCCGTGCACGCTCTTCTTCGGTGATGCAGGGGCCGGGCGCTTCTTCCAGCACCTTTTGGTGGCGACGCTGCAGCGAACAATCGCGTTCTCCCAGATGCACCGCCTTGCCTTTGCCATCACCAAAGACCTGCACCTCGATATGGCGCGGCGTTGTCAGGTATTTCTCGATATAGACTTCGTCATTGCCAAAGGCGGCTTTGGCCTCGGACCGCGCGGTCTGGAACGCTTTTTCCATGTCCGCTGCGGTTTCGGCCACTTTCATGCCGCGCCCACCGCCACCAGCGGTGGCTTTCACGATCACCGGGTAACCGATCTCGTCCCCGATCTTGCGGGCTTCGGCCAGATCCGGAACGCCCCCGTCCGACCCCGGAACACACGGCACTCCCAGCGCCTTGATCGTGTCCTTCGCGGTGATCTTGTCGCCCATGATGCGGATATGTTCCGCCGTGGGTCCGATGAATGTCAGGCCGTGGTCTTCGACGATCTGCACGAACCGGGCGTTTTCAGACAGAAAGCCATAGCCGGGATGGATCGCCTGTGCGCCAGTGACTTCGCAGGCGGAAATGATCGCGGGGATCGACAGGTAGCTGTCGGTGGACGAGGGCGGGCCGATGCAGATCGCCTCGTCCGCCATACGCACATGCATGGCGTCTGAATCCGCAGTGGAGTGCACCGCCACGCTGCCGACACCCATTTCGCGACAGGCGCGGATGACACGCAGGGCGATCTCGCCTCGGTTGGCAATCAGGATTTTGTCAAACATGGGGGCCGCCGGATTATTCAAGAATGACGAGGGGCGCACCGTATTCGACGGGCGCGCCATCCTCGACCAGAATGCGTTTCACGGTGCCGCTGCGCGGGGCAGGAATGTGGTTCATCGTCTTCATCGCTTCGACGATCAACAAGGTGTCGCCTTCGTTGATCTGTTGACCCACCGAAATGAAAGACGGCGCACCGGGTTCGGCTTGCATGTAGACCGTGCCAACCATCGGAGAGGTCACGGCACCGGGATGTTCTGCCGGATCTTCGGGTGCTGCGGGCGCGGCGGCAGGGGCCGGTGCCCCGGTCGCGGCAGCCACGGGCAATGGCGCTGGCGCGGTGATGGCCGGTGCCGCTTGGGTCATGCGACTGACCCGGACGTTCAGGCTGTCATCTTCTCCGTAATCGCGTTTCACCTGAACTTCGGTCAGGTCGTTATCCCGCAACAGTTTTGCCAGCGCTTCGATGAAGGCCACATCTGCGTCACGCGTATTCTTTGTCATGCTGTCCTCGCCCGGTTCTGCGTCGCCTTGGCGCGGTCCCGCCATATTCTGGATCAGGGCTCCGCTTTACGTGCGGGCACCACCCGCATTGCACGTCTTTCCTTGCACCGTTTAAATGGCAGGAGCAAGGGGGAAGCGGTTCATGAATATCGCAAACTGGCTCAGAAGAACCGCGCAAAAGACGCCAAATCGGCCTGCTTTGTTCGATGGCGAACAGTCCTGCGCGACCTACGGCGCGTTCGCAGCGCGCGTTGCGTCTTTGGCCAGTGCGCTGATGGCCCGGGGTGTTGCCCCGTCAGATCGTGTGGCCATCGTCATGAAAAACGAACCAGATTACCTGGTCGCGCTCTTTGCCGTATGGTCGATGGGCGGTGTTGTCGTGCCGATCAATGCGAAATTGCACGCAAAAGAGATGTGCTGGATCATCGAAAACGCAAGCGCCACGCTGTGCCTGTCCAAAGGGGCGCTGGCAGCTGCGTTGCGGGATGCTGGATGCGTCTGCCCCATGCCCGACGACACCTGGGAAGCGCGCGAAGACCGCGTACTGCTTGTGGCACACCGGGACGTTACCGACATCGCATGGCTGTTCTACACATCGGGCACAACCGGGCGGCCCAAGGGTGTGCAGATCACCCATGGCAACCTTGTCTCGATGAGCCTGTGTTACCAGACCGATGTGGATGTCGTGCGCCCTGATCACGCGGCGATCTACGCCGCCCCCATGAGCCACGGGGCGGGGCTATACAGCATGATGCACGTGCGCCACGGCGCGCGGCACGTGTTTCCCGCATCGCGCGGGTTTGATCCGAGTGAAATCCTGTCCCTGTCGCGGAGATACGAAGGGGTTCACATGTTCGCCGCCCCGACCATGGTCAAACGGCTGACAGACCACGCGACATCCGTTGGCGCAAACGGGGAGGGTCTGAACACCATCGTCTATGCCGGAGGCCCCATGTACGAGGCAGATATTCTGCGCGCGGTGGATCAGTTCGGCCCGGTTTTCGCGCAAATTTATGGGCAGGGGGAATGCCCGATGGGGATCACGGCGCTGACCAAATCCGAAGTAGCCGACCGCGATACGGATGGATGGAGAGCGCGTCTCAACTCTGTCGGCACCGCGCAATCTGCTGTCGCGGTGCGCGTCAGGCAACCCGATGGGGTGGAAGCTGCCACGGGTGCCGTGGGCGAAATCGAAGTGCGCGGCAGCACGGTGATGGCCGGGTATTGGAACGCGCCAGAGGCCACCGCTGACACGCTTCGCGACGGGTGGCTGCGTACCGGGGACATGGGCGCGCTCGACGCTCAGGGCTACCTGACCCTGATGGACCGGTCCAAAGACGTGATCATTTCGGGGGGATCAAACATCTATCCGCGTGAGGTCGAGGACGTGTTGCTCCAGCATCCCGCCGTTTCGGAAGTGTCTGTTATTGGACAGTTTCATCCCGAATGGGGTGAAGACGTGGTCGCCTTCATCGTAAGTCGCGCGGGCATGGCGTGCGACACTGCGGATCTGGATGCGCACTGCCTTGCACATATTGCGCGGTTCAAGCGGCCCAAGCGGTATCATTTTGTGCCTGACCTGCCCAAGAACAACTACGGCAAAATCCTCAAGACGGATCTTCGGGAGTGGGCGCGGCGTCTGCCGGGGTCTGAACCTGCTCCGTGATGATCGCCTTGATTTGCATCTGCACAGCCGATGGTGGCGCTGCAGGCGCGACAGCTTTGTCCCCGGTTTCGGCACCCGGAACGGGTTGCGAGGTTGGGGAGAGTGCAGGCGCGGGCAAGGGTGTGGTTTGATCATCCGTGCGCGCATTGAATCGCAAAGAAACAGGTGGCGAAATTGGCTGAATGATTGGCATATGCTCGTCCATTCGATTTAAGCCCCACAGTGCAAGACTAGCTGAAAACACCGATATGCGTGAGCGAATAATGCTGAAAAATTTATTGATTACAGAGTGTTGAAATAGGGCGGCGTTTCAGCCGCCCTAATCTTCGTTACGTGATCTGCTATGCGATCAGGTCTTGTTCATCCGGTTATTGATGAGGTCCTCGACGACGGAGGGGTCAGCGAGTGTTGAGGTGTCGCCAAGCGCGCCGTAGTCGTTTTCTGCGATCTTGCGCAGGATGCGGCGCATGATCTTTCCCGAGCGGGTTTTCGGCAGGCCGGGGGCCCACTG
>NZ_JALKAO010000011.1 GCF_023015985.1 Marivita sp. S6314 | reverse complement strand
TCCACAAGGCCTGCGGGGACGGCTCATGGCGCAGGCGCTGCGCAGCCACCTGCACCGGCGCGGGCATGTGCTGGCCCCCTCTGTCCCGCGCGCCACCGGCGCACGCGCGGTGCAGGACGCGCTGACCCTTGCCGCCCTGCCGCCCCGCCCCCATGCGCCGCACACCGTCTCGCTGGGGCTTGGCCTGCCACAGGCCCTGGCCCAAGGGCCCGCGACGCTCCTCCTCACACAAGCACTTTCCGCAGAATTAGAGACGTTTGGCGGCCCGAACGCCTGGTCCGCCGCAGGCACGCTGCCGCTGGTGCTGCAAGGCTACAGCCGCGCCATCCTGATGGACCGGGCCGATGTCGCGGCCTCGGTGGGGTTCGCGCCCTGGATCCCGCTGGCACTGGCCGACCGCTTCCCCGTCACAGCCCCCCTGCCCGGTGGCACACCCGAGACACCGCCGCGCATTCTTATCCTTGATCACAACGCCCCCACGGGACAGGCCGAGGTGCTGCGTGGCGCGCTGCACGATCTGGACGCCGCGATCCGCATCGCTGCCCCCGACAGCGATCACGCCGGGATGGGCGCGGGGCTCACCGCCGATCTGCACCTGCATCTGGGCTTTGGCGAGGACTGCGCGATCACCGCGTTTTCGCCGTTCGACAGCCTGCTCTCCGGGGCCTACACGCTGGTGCTGCCCGCCGACGGCCATGGCGCGGGGCAAACCCTGCGCAGCCTGTGCGCCGGACGGTCCTATGTCGATCTTGCCCCCAACCTGTCGGAACTGGAGGCCCGCGCCCGCACCATGACCGGCCGCCTGCATGCCATCCGCCACAGTGGCGACCGCCAGAACCCCGAAACCGCCCGCTTTGCCGCCGCCAATGCCGCCGTACGCGCCGCCGATTTCAAACGCTTCGACGCGGTGCTCGACGACACGGCCCATCTGCAAGAGGCGGCCTGATGCGCCTTGCCTGGGTCTGCCCGATCTCTGCCCGCACCGGCGTTGGATCCTACGCCCAATCGGTGCTGCGCGCGCTGACCCGCCGCAAGGGGCTGGAGGTCATGGTGCTGCACCCGCCCTGTGCCGAAGACGACCGCCTGCCCATGCCCTGCCCCACCCTGCCGCTGTCGGACGCGCTGATCCGGTCGGACCTGCCGGATCTGTTCGACCTGATGCTCTACCATCTGGGCAACAACGAAGCGCATCACGGGATGATCCTGCGCGCATTGATGGCCCATCCCGGCCCCGTGGTGCTGCATGACCATGTCTACCAGCACATGTTTGCCGGTTTGCACCATGACGGCACCGCCCCGGCCCCCGGCTTTGGCGCGCTGATCCATGCGGTCTCGGGGGCCACGGGGTTCGACTACCTCGCCACCAGCGGCACGCTGCGCGGCAACACGCCCGTGTCCTACGTCCCGTGGGAAAGCAACTGGGCCGCCCAAGTGCCGCTATCTGATGTGCTGGCCCGGCTGGCCACGGGGGTCATCACCCATTCCGGTTTTGCCGCCCGCGCCATTGGCGACACCTATCCCGGCTCTGCCACCACGCTGTTCATGCCGCGCCCGGATGTGCCCGTTGATCCGCCCGAACGCGCCCCCGGCCTGGGAGCCCGCCTGCGCCTTGCCGCCACCGGGCATATCGGCCCCACCAAGGGGCTCGATCTGCTGGTCGACACCCTGGCCGGCAGCCCCGATCTGGCGGACCGGTATCACATCACCATCGCAGGCCATGCGGGCGACGCGCCGTATATGCAGATGCTGGACACCCGCATCACAGCCGCCCAGCTGACCGACACGATCCGCATCGTGCCAGACCCGGACGACACCGCGTTCAAGGCGGTGATGCAAGAGGCCGATCTGTTTCTCAACCTGCGCCGACCGAACACCGAAGGGGCGTCCCTGTCGCTGGCCGAACAGATGGCCAGCGGGCGGCCTGTGATCGTGCAGAACTCGGGCTGTTTCGCCGAGATGCCCGGTAAATGCGGCTGGCACCTGCCCGCCGGGGCCGACGCGTCGGATCTCGCCGACACGCTGCGCGATATCCTCCGCGACCCTCGTGTGATCACAAAACGCGGACAGGCCGCTGCACGCTTCATGACAGGCCGCACGGCCGAGGCTTATGCCGACAAGCTCGCCACGTTCCTGTGCGCGGGCCAGACCCGCCTTGCCCGGCGCTCCGACATCGCCCGCGCCCGTGTGATCACACCCGACGCGCAGGATCAGGACTGGCACAGCAGCTATGTCCAGGTGCGCGGGCTGATGTCCGGCATCCTGGCCGGGCGCGGCCTTCTGCCCCCGGATCTCTGGGCCTATCCGGACGAGGATGTGGGCCAATATGTGGCTCTGAATCTGCTCAATGTGCCGGTCAGGGATCCGGCCACCCTGTCGCGCGCCCTGCAACAGGGCGGGCCATTGCGCACCCTCCAGCGGCTTGGCCTGCTGCGCCAGTTGCTGGCCCGCGCGGCCTCGCAAAGCGGCGACACGCAGCATCACATCTCTGACCTTGCCCTGCCCATTTCCGATGCCGCGCTCTGGACCGTGCTGATGGGCCTGCCATGTGCCACGGCCCTGCCCATGGCGCTGCAGGCGCTGGGGCACCGCCCCACCCCGGACGCGCAGACGCAGCTCACAAAGCACGCACAACGCGATGGTCTCGGTGCAACCCTGCTCACCTATCTTGAAACCCGCGGCGATCCGCTCCTGAAACGCCCGGAGATGGCGGCGGTACATCAGATCCTGAGCGATCCCGATGGCCGTTCTCCGGCACATCTGCCGCCCTTGCCGCCCAATGCCGATATCGTGCACATCGCGCAGACGCCCGACGCACGGGCCCTGCGCCTGACCGGCTTTCACCCGCCCGAGGATGCCGGGTTGTGGACCGCCCAGCCCAGGGCTTCCCTGCGCACCCATGCAAGCCCGGATCTGCCCGCCACCGCGCTCAGAGGCGCAGCCTCCCTGTTCGAGGCCGCCCTCACCCATAAGGCGATGACGATCAGCATCAAGGCTACCGAGGAAACCACCGGCCGCAGCACCAGCTGGAGCGACACCCGCCCGCAAGGGGGTGACCCCAGCTTTGACTGGGTCCTCCCCCTGCCCGGGTTCACCGGTCCGCTGCGCGTGGATCTGTCCCTGCCCGCCTGTCACAGCCCCAAGGCGCTCGGGGTGTCTGCCGACCCGCGCCCTCTGGGGCTGATGCTGCGTTCCCTGCGGTTCGAAACGGCCGCGCCACAGATAGAAGCCGCGGAATAGCGCGAGCCGGGCATCGCCAGGCCGGGGGATGGCGATCAACCGTCGTGCAAGGCGCTTTATTTCAGCCAAGCCCGTCTGCAGATCGAACGACGCGCCAGAACCCACCAAATCGCCAGCCCGCTGGGCCGGTCTGGCGATGCCCGGCGCCTTCGGCGCGCATCGGGCGGCCAGAAAAAAGCGCAGGTTACGCGCGCTCACGCCCCGCCGCTGTCACGCCAGCTTGCGCGCCAGCCGTTTCGTCAGCCACCGCCGCCAATAGGATTTATACAACAACCGCCGCAGGCTCTTGCGCCGCCGGTGTTTGTGTTTGCGCCGCCCGGCCTCAAGGCTTGAAGTGCCCACCGTGCGCCCCCGTTGCGTGATCACCCGTGGATCGCAGGCATAGCTGTCGAACTGCAAAATCGCGTCAGGCCAGTCCGACGGCTGCACCACCGGTCCGTTGCGAAACGCCAGATGCGCCGCCACTTCGCGCGACACCATGTAGCCCGTCGCCAGAAATGGCGGCAGCGCCACGCGATAGGCACGTACCCCGCCGGGCAGAATCAACCGGTCGCGCACTTTCACATAGGTGTTCTTGTGATCGAACAGCAAAAGACCACAGGGCGGGGCCTTCAGCGCAGGCCCAAGCTCGAAGAACGCCTCCCCCGGATCGGCGTCATCCTCCAGCACGATTGCCGACGGCGCATCACTGGCGGCGATGCGCTCGTAAATGCCCCGGTGCGACAGCGCGCAGGCAAATTCCCCGTCCGACATCGGCCGGCCCATGCGTGCTTCGGCCCCGGCGCGGTCCACACGCGGTTCATGTGCCTGCGGCAGACCCTCGCGCCCGTCAATGCCCCAGAAAATCTCGTAAGCCAGCCCCCGCGCCTCAAGCGCCTCCACAAGCGGCTCAAAGCGCTGCGCGCCCTTGAGGCTGAGGATATAGATCGGAGGAAACTCCATCAGGCGCAGGCCTTTACGGTCAAATAGGGCAACACGCGCCCCAAACGGGGCGTGCAGCCGACCCTAAAGCGGATGGCCCAGTGCCTCAAGCGCACGCGGAGAAACCTCGCTCACATGGCATCCCCTCCGGAATGTGTCGCATATCCGCCCCAGAAATACACGTATAGGTTGAAATTTGTCCAGGCATCCCCATACTGGCCCCATGTCCTCCCTTCCCCATATCACGATCCTCATGGGCACCAGGAACGGGGCGGCGTTCCTGCGTCAGCAACTGGCGTCCCTGGCGGCACAGGACCATCCCCGCTGGTCGCTCTGGATCAGCGATGACGGCTCCACCGATGCCACAGGCGATGTGATCCGGACCTTTGCCGACACCTGCCCCAACCCGGTGCTGATGCTGGCCGGGCCGGAACAGGGGCTGGCGGCAAACTACCTGCACCTGCTGTGCCACCCGGACCTGCCCGGCGGCCCCGTCGCCTTTGCCGATCAGGATGATCTCTGGCTGCCCACGCACCTGACCCGGGGGCTCACCGCCCTGTGCCATGACGGGCCCACCGCCGGGCAGGCCTATGTGCCCCACCGCCTGCTGCAGCGCGGGGGCGAGCCCCCCCACCCCATGCCCTGGCGCGTGCCGCGGCCCCCGACATTTCGCAACGCGCTTGTGGAATGCCTTCTGGCGGGCAGTGGCCTGATGCTGGACGCCGCCGCAGTGGCAACCGCCCGGGCCATCGGTCCGGTCGAGGTGCCCTTCTGGGACTGGTGGCTATACATGATCCTGACCGGGACAGGCGCGCAGATCCATCACGATCACACCCCCGGCGTGATCTACCGCGCCCATGACACAAACGCGCTTGGCCCGCGCCACGGGATGCGGGCCAAACTCTGGCGGATCAAACAGCTGGGCAACGGCACCTATCGGCGCTGGACAGATGCAAATCTGGCTGCGTTAGAGCCATATATGGACAGGCTGACTCCAGAGGCACGCGCCGTTCTGCACACCGTTTTGCCCTTGCCCCCGAAACACCGCCTGCGCCATCTGAGCCGGGACCGCCACTGGCCCCAGGACAGGCTGGCCCTGTGGCTCGCGGCGTAGAGATACAGGCGCGCCATCGACGGGCCGAGGTGCGGCGATCCCCCCTGAGATCAATGCGCTTTATCTCATCACTCCGAAAATGATCGACCGTTGCGCCCACGGCCCCCACATCGCCGTGCCGTGGGGCGGCCCGTCGATGGCGCGGCGGCCTGCGGCCTTGTTCCGCGCCTTGGCACCTTGATCCAACCTCACGCGCTCACCCGCGCGCCCCGTTCATACACCGCGATCGCCTCGTCCAAATCCTCGAACATCCTGAGCCGTCCGTTCTCGAGCACGGCCCCCGCCGTACAGACCGCGCGCAATTGCGCAGGCGCGTGGCTGACCACGATTGCCCCCGCCTGCCCCAGCCGCGCCTTCAGCATCTCTGCCGTTTCGCGGCGAAACGCGGCGTCGCCCACCGCCGTGACCTCGTCCACCAGATACATGTCGAACGGCACCCCCATCGAGATCGCAAATCCCAGCCGTGCGCGCATGCCCGATGAATAGCGCCGCACCGGCTGACGCATCGCGTCCGCCAGCCCGGACACCTGCTGCACGAAGCCCAGCAACCCGTCGCTGTCCACGCCGTAGACCCGCGCTACGAACCGCGTGTTCTGCGCGCCGGTCAGATCGGGATGAAACGCTCCGGCAAAGCCCACCGGCCAGGACACCGCGCCGGACCGCAACACCCGGCCCGCATCGGGGCGCAGCCCGCCCGCGATCATCGCCAGAAGCGACGACTTGCCCGCGCCGTTGCCCCCCAGAAGCGCCGTGGCCTGCCCGCCTGGAAACACCGCGTTGATCCCCTGCGCCACCACCGGCCCACCGGGAAAGCGCTTCCAGACATCCTGCAGCGCAATCATCCCCGCCGGTCCCGCGCAGCGGTGACCGACAGCGCCGCCAGCCCCCAGAGCAACACCGCGAACCCGGCAATCAGCATCAGCAAACGCCCGCGTCTTGGATATTCCGCGGTTTCCGCCAGGGTCGGGCGTTGCCATGCCGCCAGATAGCGGCTTTGCCGCCGCGCCTCGGCCTGGGCCAGATCATAGGCCCGGCGCGCCGCCGCATAGGCACGCTCGGCAAAGTCGCGATCCGCCACCAGCGCTTCATAGACGCCCACCACATTGGCAAACCCCGCGTCGTCGCCCTCAAGCCCCAGCTTGGCACGTTCGGCGGCAATACGCCCTTCGATCACCGCAACGCGGCGCGCGCCCTGTTCCAGCCGGGGATCACCCGCCCGCGTCTCACCCCGCAGCAGGTCGAGCGCGATCAGCGCCTCGGCCAACTGCCCCTGCAAATTGCCCAGGAGCCCCGCCTGCGCCTGAAGGTCGACGCTGGGATCGACCAGCTGATGGGTGTTGCGGAACTTCGTCACCTGCCGCCGCGCGGCCTTCAGCCGCGTCTCGGCTGCCTCAAGCTCGGCCCCCGCATCCCGAAGCGCATCTGCCTGTGCCACGTCACTCAGTTCATTGATCAGCGCCGTCGCCCGCGCCACGATGGCCTGCGCGATCTGCTGCGCATCCTCTGGCGCAAACGCGGTGACCCGCAGTTCGATCAGCCCGGCAAGGCTGTCATAAGACACGGTGACCCGCCGCGGCCAGTAGCGGTGCAGGTCTTCCGCACGCCCATCTGTGGCAAAGGCAAAAACAGGGTCTGTTTCACCGCGAAACAGCGCGGTTCCCGGTTTCGCCCAAAGCGCAGAAATTCCCAGATCGGCCTCCAGCTCTGCCACCAGACGGCGCGATCCCAGGTATTCGTACAGAATATCGGTATCCCGCGAACTGCTGCCCGACAGGCCAGCCAATCCGCCCAGCATCTCGACCGCGGCACCCGCGTCTTCCCGGCGCACGGCAAAGCCGGCCTCGGACACGTATTGATCCGCCGCCCGCGCCCAGAGATACCACGCACTGACGCCCACCGGCAGGATCACGCAGATCACAAAGGACAGGGCCATGACCACATGCCGCCGCTGCCACCGCGCGCGCGACGGCAGCCTTATGGGCGTTGTCGGAAGGATCGCCTGTGCCGTGCCGTGAAACGGTACAGCCGGATCAGGAGGGATTGATTTAACGAGAGTCATTGGGTATATTTTCCCGCATAGCGTGTTTTATTCACACGGACGTTCCCATGCCCGCACCACTCACACGCTTGCCCCGTCACACCGCGCGTCCCACCCTTTGGCGCGCGGTGTGCGCGTTGATCCTGCGCGAAATGGCCACCAGCCACGGGCGTCTGCCGGGAGGGTATCTCTGGGCCGTTCTCGAGCCGCTTCTGGGCATCGCGCTGCTGTCGGCGATCTTTGCGATCAGTTTTCAGGCCCCGGCGCTTGGCACCAGCTTTCCGCTGTTCTACGCCTCGGGGCTTTTGCCGTTCCTTGCCTTCTCGGACATCACGACCAAACTGGCGCAGGCGCTGAACTTCTCGCGCCCGCTTTTTGCCTATCCGGCGGTGGGGGTGCTGGATGCGCTGCTGGCGCGGTTCCTGCTGGCCGCCGGCACCCAGATCGCGGTCAGCAGCCTTTTGATCACCGGTATCCTGTTTCTCAGCGAAACACGCGCCATACCCGACATCGCCGAACTGGGCCGCGCCGCCGCGCTGCTGCTGGTCCTGAGCCTCGGCATCGGGATCCTGAACTGCCTGCTGATTGGTCTTTTCCCGATCTGGCAGCGGATCTGGTCGATCCTGATGCGCCCGATGTTCCTGCTTTCGGGCATCTTCTTTACCTTCGAAGCGGTGCCCCTGCCCTGGCGGGACGTGCTGTGGTGGAACCCGCTGGTGCATGTGGTGGGCAGTGTGCGGCGCGGGCTTTATCCCGGATATGACGCCACATATGTCAGCGCGACCTATGTGCTGGCCCTGGGGCTGGGCATTGCGCTGCTGGCCGGGATCGGGCTGTTGCGCTGGCATCGGGATATCCTGAGCGATCTGTAAACCGCTCCGTCGCAGATAGGTCCGAAACGGACCCAATGTTTCGCGCGCGAAACAATAAGACCGATCCGGACCTTTCTCATCCCCTCCCTGGATCATGCCCGGACCTGTACGAAACGGGGCGGTTTCGCGGTGTCTGTGTCCCTGTCCAACGCGCAAGACGGCCAATCCGGATGCGCCCGCAACGCGGCCAACATGGCCTCGACCGCCGCGCCACCGGTGTTTCGCACCGAAACCACATGCCCGTTGGTCTGTGCGCGCAAGGCATCCCCCTGCCCGCCCAGATCGAACCCGAAACAGGGCAGACCCGTCGCAAGGGCTTCGTGGGTGACATAGGAAAACGTCTCGGGCCACAGCGATGGGATCACCCAAAGGCCGATCTCGTGCCGCGCCACCAGATGCGGCAGGTCCTCAAGCGTATAGCCCCCCAACACGGTGACCGACCGTGGCAGGGCGCAGTCCGGCGCAACCTCCCCCAGAACAACCAGCCGCGCCTCTCCCGTGCGGGCCAGCGCCTGCGCCAGCCAAGCGATCACCGCCGCGCCTTTCTGCGTATTGAGATGCCCCGGCACACCGATCACCGGACGCCGTGACAGCGCGGGTGTCAGCCGTGGCACCGGGCCCAGCGGCGCATGCGGCCGCAGCGTGATCTTATGGGCAAGATCGGGATGGACCTGCGCCACGATGCGGTGGGACGCCTCCGAGAACACTTCCAGCGCCTTGGCCCGGTCCAGCGCCACCCGCCACAGGGCCTGCCAGTCCGGGTCGGGGGCGCTGCGAAACGTGTAATCGCGGTTGAGCGGGAAATAGTCGTGGAACTGGACGGTCAGCCGGTGCCCACCGGCACACAAGTTGAGCAACCGAAACGGGATCTCCTCGGGCCAGGGATCGCCCACGGCGCAGGTGTAGGTCACGGCCCGTGCGCCCGCGAGCCGCAACAGATCCAGCACATCGGCAAAGGCCTCGGTTGAACCACGTGTGACCCCGGCCTGGGAATGCAGCTCGATCTCCCATCGCAGCGGGCCCCCGACCCGCAGCACCACGGCCAGATCATGGGTTTGCAACCGCTGCGTCAGCCAGCGCGCCGTGCCACCCCCCAGGGAATGCGCCAGATAGACGGGCAGGGGCTGTGGCCCCAGCCGCGCCTTGGCCCAGGCCAGCCCCGCGCGCAGACGGTCCAGCGCCAGCGGATCATTGGACAGGCTCTGCGCCACGGCGTCGTCAAACCGCGGCCAGCGCCGGGACAGGATGCGCGCGGATTTCGCGCGCAGGGCCTGCCGCTGCGACCGACCAAAGCTCGCCGCGCCGACATGACCGACAAACAGCCCCGTCTGGCAAACATGCCGCCCACCAAGAAGACGGATGCGCTGGCACCAATCGACCTCTTCCCCGTATCCACGCCCGAACCCTTCATCGAACCGCGGCACCCGGGACAGCCATTTGGGACCAAGCACCAGGCAGAACCCGGTGCCGGTGGGCAGGGACGGCAGGTCATGATCCCGCGCGAAGGGGCGCAGCGCCGCGTCCACGTCATCAACCTCTCCGTTTCGCAGAGAAACACCGGCGCAGGCATGGGGCGCGCCCATCAGCTCGCCCTCATTGGACAGCGGCGTCACACTGGCAATCGTGTCATCTGCCAGGAGCGGTGCAATCAACCGGGACGCCCAGCCCTGCGGCAGCGTGATATCAGAGTTCAGCAAGACCACGGGCCGGTTGATCCGCCCCAGACAGGCCAGCCCGGCATTGACCGCCCCGGCAAATCCACAGGGCGCATCATGCGTGATCAACGTCACCTCGGGGCGCTGCGCGGACCAGACCGACAGCATCTGTCGGATCTCCGGATCGGTCGACCCATCCTCAACGATCACCAGCCGCCAGGGCAGGTCGGTCATGAGAGGGATCCGGTCCAGACACCGCGCCACATGCGAGGCGGCATTGTGCACCGGCAGGATCAGATCAATCCCGATGTCGGGATGCGTCAATGGCGCGGGCCCCGGCCGGGGCTGCAACACCGGGGCCGGGGAGGCGGCCCTCAATCCCAGCCGCGCCCGCGCCCTGGCCCGGACATGCGGATCGCGCAGGCGGGGCAGAAGGGGCACAAGCGTGGCCAGCCGCCCGACCATCCGGGGCCACATTCTGACATGCGCCGCCAGCAGGTGACGGCGCGGAAGCGGTGGCACATGATGCGGTGTCGCCGGATCTGATCGCAGCGAAACCCGGATTCCGGAGGACAGGTCAAAGGGCAGGGACGGGGCCGCGCCCCTGGCACAGGCACCGCCATGTTCCAGAACCCCCGCCGCATCCAGACAGACCCGCCCACCCGAAAGCCGGACGAACACTTCGGGCTGGTCGGGACCGGGCAGGCGCGCGAGGGGCAACGACAGGTGATGGGTGATATAGCGCCGGTACAGACGCAGGAGGCGATAGGGCATGACGGGCTTCCGGATCGGATCGCCTTTACCCTGCCTTAAAGAGAGTTAACGCGACCTTAACCGCGCACCCGGTGCTGTTTCCGGTGACGGAAACAGGCGGACGCGTCGACGCCTCCGCGCCCGTCACGATAGGTCCGCTTCGGTCCTAATGTTTCGCGCGCGAAACAATGGGTCCGTTTCGGACCTATTTCTGGACGCGATCCGACGCCGCCTTCAGAAGCATCTTGAGATCCGGCTCCATGCGGTTTGGCCAAGCGGCCCCAAGGATCGACACCGTGCCATCCTTATGACGGCGCAAGGTAAACGCGCCGATGGTTTCGTCGCGAAACGCCGGGTCTGTCGTCGTGGTCTTCTTTGTCTCTAAACTACGTTTTAGAGACTGATTTTTGGACAATACCGCCTTTGACAGCAGGGCAGTTTCCGCCTCTGCCGTCTCGCTTTCAGCGCGGCTCAACTGCGCCTGAAGCTCTGTCGCAAAGTCCGGATCTTCGGTCAGGGCTTGCGCCAGGCTCAGCCCCAGCCGTTCGCTGAGCGCATGGGGAAAGCGCAAATGCCCGTCCAGCGCGCGCACCACCGGAAGGAAGCTGCCGATCTTGGACCGTTTGGCGCGCGAGGCGGAGCGGAAGAGTTCCTGAAGCGCGGTGCGCTCCATCCCGAAAACGCCCTCTTCGACCGATTTAGAGACGATTCTGGCCCGTTCAAAGTAGCTCAGATCGACGCGGATCTCGTTTTCCTCGACCATGGCGAGATAGGCATCCGACGCCTCCTCCGGCTTGCGAAGCAGGGCAAGAACGGTGGGGCTCTGAATGTGGTCCTGCCCGGCAATCAGCGCCAGCGCCTTGCAGCGCCGCCAGCCAGAGATGAGCCCGTAGCGATTGTCGCCCAGAGGCATAACCTCGATCGGTGTCTGCTGACCCCGGTTGCGCAACGACGTCATCAGCGTGCGCATCTCCTCCTCGTCAACGACAACCCGGTCGCGGACAAGGTGGTCCATCTCGATCTGATCCAGCGGCAGTTGCACCACCATGCGGCCCTCGTCGCGGGCGCGGGCCATGGTGTCGGTCAGTTCATTGAGCGCGGCCGAGGCCGAGGCATCGCGCGCCACATCGGCGATGGGGGCGCTGCTTGGCGCGGTGAACATCGACTTCGTCTCGGGCGCGGGCGTGTCGAGGAACGCCGGGTTCGGCGGTGTGAGGCGCTTACGCTTGGCCATCGGGACCTCCTGTTTTGCGGGTGAGAGGCTTGTGGCAATTGGTTAACGACAGGTCACTGTGGCGGGCGGTGATTGGGGGCCAGCCCCCAAACCCCCGAGGTATTTTCGGCAAGAGGAAGAGGAGGCGTTTCGCTGCGAACATCTGCTTACTCCGCCGCCTGTTGCGCCGCCTGCACGTCACGGTGCCAGCTGCCGATGAGAAGCTGTTTGAACGCGGCGTAGGTGGCGTCAAAGGTTTCGCGCCCGCGCACATAGGTCTCGCGGTTGAAATCGCGGTAATCGGCTTCGTAGATGCCTTGGACCTGTTCGCCGGCTTGCCCGATGAGCGCGGTGAAGCCCTGCCGGTGGGGGGACAGGGTGGGGCCGAGATAGGCCTGCATGAGGGCGGCCAGTTCGGCCTGTTGCGCGCTGTCATAGCGGGTGACAACGGCGCGCACGGCGTCCCATTGGAAGCTGAGCCCATCACGGCCAAGCGCGCGGGCGGCCATGTTCTCGGCCTCCTCGATAGAACCAAAGGTGGAGTGCAGCATGTCGAAGAAGCGGCCCGTCGAGTCGAATTCGAGGAAAGACGCACCGAGGGGGACCAGAAGGATGTCGGCAGCGGCCAGCCCGTTGATGGTGAGGTAGCCAAGGGCGGGGGGCGTATCGAGGAAGATGACATCGTACTGGTCGAGGATACCGTCTGCATCGAGGCTGTCGGTGAGCGCATCCCAGAGCTTCCAACCCCGCGCGGCCATGCGCCAGACGGGGATTTGGAACTCGGCCCAGTAGAGGTTCAGCTGCGCGCCGATCAGGTCGATATTGGGCCAGTGGGTGTTTTGGATCAGACCTTGCGCGTTGGTTTTCAGCGCATCTGACAGCGTGTCATCGAGCGGGGTGGGGGCCTCGCCACGGTCCAGACGGCGCTGGTTGTCGGATTGCAGGTGGCGCGCGTAGTGGCGGGCGAGCAAGGGGAAGACGGTTTGCCATTCGTCCTGAACTTTGCCGCCGAAGATCGAGGTCATGGAGCCTTGGCTGTCCAGATCGATCACCAGCACCTTGTAGCCGTCGAGGGCAGCGGACATGGCGAGATGGGCCGCTGTGCTGGTCTTGCCAACGCCGCCTTTGAAGTTGGCGACCGCGACCAGCTTGGCGGGCTGACCGGCGGGGCGGTAGGGGAGGTATTCCTTGGTCTTGGAGCCTTCGGCGGCGAAATGGGCGCGGAGTTTCAGGACCTCGTCAAAGGTGAACCATTTCGCGCCGCCAGATGTTTCGCTGCGGCCTTGTGGCAGGTCGGGGTTCTGTTTCAGCACGCGGCGGAAATGGCCAGTGGCGACGGGGATCAGGTAGCGGGTGATTTCCCAGGTGGAGAAGAGGCGGAGGCTGCGCGCGCCGTTCTCTTCAAGCCCCCGACTGGCCAGATCCGTGCGCCCGGCTTCGCAGGCTTTGGCGATGTGGGCGAAATCAGCGGTGGTGGTGGGCGCGCCTAATGTGTTGAGCGCATCCTCAGGATTGATGTTAAAATACGGAGGAAGGGTTTGATCCGGGGTCATGTGCTGCTCTGATCGCCTGAAATGCGCCTCTTGATGTGCGCTGTTTTCCCTAGACTACCAGAAAAACGCGCACATGGAAGAAAAACCGCAACACCCCTGCCTTTTCTAAGCAAATCCAATGGGTTGTTTCCAATGTACGGGCCTTTGATGCGGTGTGCTGTCCAAAAGCAGGATCCGTTAAATATCGTTAGTTATAAGTTACAGGCCTGATTGATTTCGCCTAAGCATTTCTAAATAAATAAAAAAAGCGTTGCTGATTTTGTTCAAGCGACTCTGAACCTCCGATAACGCGACTCTGATCCCCCGAGCAAGCGACTCCGATCCGACGCTGCGTGGTCCAAGAATCGTGGACGGCGTCTGTGGATAACTTTACGCTGGGTGTCACTGAAACCCCGATACCGAGTCGGCGCCAGACTGACCGGGGGTTTCGCGAGCAAAGCACAGGCGGACCTCATGGCAGGGACCACAACAGGCGGGCTGTTGCCCGACCGGCACCCGACGGGCGATTTCTTCGTCTGCGATCTCTTTGGCGCGTCGCCCAAGGATGATCTGGCGACGATGGAGCATCCGATCTTTTCGTTAAGCACGCGCCCCGATACGCGGGTGTTGTCCTACGCCCATAACGGGGTGGAGGTGCAGGTCACGCCGTCCGTGAAGGGCCGCGCGACGATCCATGACAAGGATATCCTTATCTACTGCATCAGCCAGCTTGTGGCGGCGATGAATGCGGGGCGAGCTGTCAGTCGGACGCTGACGCTCAAGGCGCATGATCTTTTGGTGGCGACGAACCGCGATACAGGGGGCGACAGCTATACCCGTCTGCGCGAAGGGTTCGAGCGGCTGGCGGGGACGCGGATCACCACCAATATCGCGACCGATGGGGTGGAGGCGACGCGGGGGTTTGGGTTGATTGAAAGCTGGGAGATCCTGCGCCGCTCCAAGGGTGGGCGGATGATCTCGGTCACTGTGACCCTGTCGGAGTGGCTGTTCCGCGCGGTCTGTGCGCGGTCGGTGCTGACGCTGTCGCGCGATTACTTTCGGTTGCGCAAACCGCTGGAACGGCGGATCTATGAACTCGCGCGCAAGCATTGCGGGCGGCAGGCGGAATGGGCGATCAGCATCCCCACGCTGCACCTCAAGGCAGGCAGCGCCGCCCCGGTGCGGGTGTTCCGGGCTGCCATTCGCAAGATGATCGAGGCCGATCACTTGCCTGACTATTCCCTGTCCGAGCGTGAGGGCGACATCCTGATCGTCACGCGGCGGGCCAAACCGCGCCCTATGGATGCCCCGATTATACGCCAAGACACGCTGGAGGCGGCGAAAGCCCTGAAGCCCGGGGCAGATGTCTACGGGCTGCAGGCGCGTTGGCTGTCCTGGTGGGACGACACCGGGCGCGCGCGATTGGCGAACCCGGACCGGGCGTTCCTGGCCTGGGTGAAGACGCAAAAGGACGGCTGATGCTGGACGTTGAAACAACCGCCCTTGAGGGGCTTTTGATCCTGACGCCAAGGCGGTTCGGCGATGCGCGCGGGTTCTTTGCAGAGACGTGGAACGCCGCAAGACTGGCCGAGGTGGCGGGGATTGATCCGGTCTTTGTGCAGGACAATCATTCGCTGTCGGCAGATGTGAACACCATTCGCGGGCTGCACTATCAGGCACCGCCCCACGGCCAGGGCAAGCTGGTGCGCTGCGGGCGCGGGGCATTGTGGGACGTGGCGGTGGATATCCGGCTGGGGTCGCCGACCTATGGGCAGTGGGTGGGTGTCGACCTGACGGCCGAGAACGGGCGGCAACTCTGGGTGCCCGAAGGCTTTGCGCATGGGTTTGTCACGAGGGTCCCGGACACCGAGATCATCTATAAGTGCACCGGGTATTATGCGCCCGAGGCCGAGGGCGCGGTGCGCTGGGACTCGGTTGGGATTGACTGGGGGCTGAGCGGTGCGCCTGTGCTGTCGGGCAAGGATGCGGAGGCGCCCGCGCTGGCCGAGATCGACAGCCCGTTTGAGTGGAGTGCGATGTGAAATTACTGGTGACAGGCGGGGCCGGGTTTATCGGCTCTGCGGTGGTGCGGCAGGCGGTGGCGGCGGGGCATGAGGTGATCAACCTTGATGCGCTGACCTATGCGGCCTGTCTCGACAATGTGGCGTCGGTGGCGGATGCGCCGGGCTATTGCTTTGTGCAGGGTGATATTCGCGATGCGGCTTTGTTAGAGACTGTATTTGCAGAGCATCAGCCGGACGCGGTGATGCATCTCGCTGCGGAGTCTCATGTTGACCGGTCCATCGACGGACCCGGCGCGTTTATCGACACCAATGTGATCGGGACCTACACGCTGTTGCAGGCCGCGCGGGCCTATTGGGAACGCCGTGGTCGGTTTGAGGCGTTTCGCTTTCACCATATCTCCACCGATGAGGTGTTCGGGTCTCTGGGCGACACGGGTCAGTTTACGGAAGAGACACCCTACGATCCGCGCTCGCCTTATTCGGCGTCGAAAGCGGCGAGTGATCATCTGGTGATGGCGTGGTGGCACACCTATGGCCTGCCCGTGGTGCTGAGCAATTGTTCGAACAATTACGGGCCGTATCACTTCCCCGAAAAGCTGATCCCGGTGGTGATCCTGAACGCGTTGGCGGACCAGCCGATCCCGGTCTATGGGGCGGGCGAGAATGTGCGCGACTGGCTGTTTGTGGAGGACCACGCCGATGCGCTTTTGACAGTTGTGTCGAAAGGGCAGGTGGGGCGGTCCTACAATATTGGCGGTGAGAACGAGGCAAAGAACATCGACCTTGTCCGCATGATCTGCGCTCTGATGGACGAGATGGTGCCGACGGGCGCGCCACATGAGCGGCTCATCACGTTTGTGACCGACCGCCCCGGGCATGATTTGCGCTATGCGATTGATCCCAAGCGGATGCGGGGCGAGTTGGGCTGGCGGCCCTCGGTGACGCTGGAAGAAGGGCTGCGGCGCACGGTGCGCTGGTATCTGGACAACCGGGATTGGTGGCAGGCGTTGCAGGACCGCGACGGTGTTGGGCAGCGGTTGGGAGTGAAAGCGTGAGCCAAGTGAACGAAGGATCGCGCCCGGCCCCGAGGGCGGGCTTGCCAATTGCTCCGACGGTCCTGCGCAGAGCCGGCAGAGTCACCCGGTGGAGCGGTTGCACAATCGCGCCCGCCCTGGGGGGCGGGGCCGGGCGCGATCCGGCCTGCGGCCGGGGGATGCCTGATGATGGGTGTACCCCGTGATCCTCGTCTTCGGCAAAACCGGGCAAGTGGCCACCGAGTTGCAGCGACAGGCCGAGATCACCGCCTTGGGTCGGGACCAAGCCGACCTGTCCAACCCGCAATCCTGTGCTGCGATCATTGCCGATCTCAAGCCCCGCGTCGTCATCAACGCCGCCGCCTATACCGCCGTCGACAAGGCCGAGGAGGAAGAGGTGCTGGCCCAGACCATCAACGCTGCGTCCCCCGGCGCGATGGCAGGGGCTTGCACGCATCTCAACATCCCCTTCCTGCATGTCTCGACCGACTATGTGTTCGACGGGACAGGCGACCGGGCTTGGCAGGAAACAGACCCTGTGCAACCGCAAAACGCCTATGGCCGCACCAAACTGGCGGGTGAACAGGCCATCCGCGCGGCAGGCGCGCGCCATATCATCCTGCGCACGGCGTGGGTGTTCTCGGCCCATGGGAGCAATTTCGTCAAAACCATGCTGCGCCTGTCGGAAACCCGCGATGCGCTGAGCGTGGTGAATGACCAGATCGGTGGGCCAACCCCGGCGGCGGACATCGCCGCGACGCTGCTCAAACTGGCGGACGCCATGAAAGCGGACGCAAAAGGCGGAACCTATCACTATGCAGGCGCGCCGCACACAAGCTGGGCCGGGTTCGCACAAGAGATCTTTGCGCAGGCGGGCCGGGATGTGACCGTCACTGGCATCCCCTCTGCCGACTATCCCACCCCCGCGACCCGCCCGCTCAATTCCCGGCTTGATTGCGCCAAACTGGTGTCGGATTTCGGGATTACACCTGCCGACTGGAAAGCGGGGCTGGCCGCTGTTTTGAAGGATTTGAACACATGAACCGCAAGGGCATTATCCTCGCCGGCGGCTCTGGCACGCGGCTCTACCCGATCACCATGGGCCTGTCGAAGCAGCTCTTGCCGCTCTACGACAAACCGATGATCTACTACCCGCTGTCGGTGCTGATGCTGGCGGGCATCCGCGAGATCGCGATCATCACCACGCCGCAGGACGCCGACCAGTTCCAGCGCCTGCTGGGCGACGGGTCGCAATGGGGGCTGGCGTTCACCTATATCGAACAACCCTCGCCCGATGGTCTGGCACAGGCTTACCTGCTGGCTGAGGATTTCCTTGACGGGTCCCCAAGCGCGATGGTGCTGGGCGACAACATCTTCTTCGGCCACGGCCTGCCGCAGGTTCTGGCCAGCGCCGACGCCACACCCTCAGGCGGCACCGTCTTCGGCTACCGCGTGGCTGATCCCGAACGCTACGGCGTGGTGGATTTCGCCCCCGACGGGACGGTGCGGCAGATCATCGAGAAACCCACGAAAGCCCCGTCGCCTTATGCCGTGACAGGCCTCTACTTCCTCGACGGCACGGCCCCTGCGCGCGCCGCCAAGGTGCAACCCTCCGCGCGCGGCGAGCTGGAGATCACCAGCTTGCTGGAAAGCTACCTTGCCGATGGTCAACTGAGCGTCGAACTGATGGGCCGCGGCTATGCCTGGCTTGATACCGGCACCCATGGATCGCTGCTCGATGCCGGAAACTTCGTGCGCACCCTGTCAGACCGCCAAGGTCAGCAAATCGGCAGCCCCGACGAGATCGCGTATGAACAAGGCTGGCTGGATGCCGACGCCCTGCGCAAACGCGCCGAGATGTTCGGGAAAAACGGCTATGGCGCGTATTTGCTGGGGCTGCTGGAGTGAGACGCCCGGACCGCTACGCGGCAAACTCTCCGGGGGAGAGTTTGAGGGCCGAGCGGGCGGAGCCCTAAGCACACTGGCGCGGAACAAGGGCGTAGGCCGCCGCGCTATAGTCATGCTGCCAGCATGCCTCCGGCATGACCCGCCACCCGGGCTGGCTATTTTGTGACGCTCGTACAACGCTCGGTCGGAGCACGGATTTGGCTGGCATAAAGCGCACGGTTCTCAGGATAGAAGCCATCCCGCGGACTGGCTACGGCGCGCTTCATTGTCTCGCAGATTTTTTAAGAACACCTGCAAACATCCCTCTCCTCACCACCCTCCACCCTGAGGCGATTCTGTTAGGGAAAGGTTGAGAAATGAATATAGTCCTCAGAGCGCAATGATGACCTGCGTGATTGGGCTCCGCCCGTTCGCGCTTCAAACGCTCTTCCAGAGCGTTTGCCGGGCAAAGCCCGGACCAGCGCTCACACCCACCGCCCAATCGCACAGAGCCGCAGGTTCAGGCCCACACCGATCGACACGATCGCCGTCGCCTTGAACCCGGTCGACAGCACTCCGTGCGGCGCGAAGGTGGGCCAGGCGCCTGTATTGCCGCTCTCGCCCACCAGAATGGGCGGCACCCCGGGCGCGAAGGGCGCCGGAAAGGTCCACGCCAGATGGTTCGACTGAAACAGCGCCCCGGCCGGGTTGGTGATCCCGCCGGTGGGAATGTTGCCCGACGTACAGATCTGCGTCCCATCGGCAAAGCGCACGTAATCGCCGTTCGCGTTCGATCCACGCTCGATCACGCCGCCCGTGGGCACGCCGTTCCCGTCCTGCGTCACCGTGCCAAGAAGCGTGCCCTTGAGATACCCGTCGCCTGCGCGCACCAGCGTGTCCGGGTTGCTCTCCTCCGGCCCGGAACTGACCGCCGCCCCACTGGCCGTGCCTGTCGCAGGGTCAAAAGACAGCGCGGTGGTCCACGACACCCCGTCGCTCACCTTGATCGAAAACGCGGTATCGCCGGTCAGGCCCATCTCGGCATGGCCCGTCCAGTTCGACTGGAACATCAGGCTGGCGGTATCCGCATCCGACGCCTTGTTCACCTTGAGCTGATGGTCATCGCCTTCATGGCTGAGCGTGGTTGCCGGGGCGGCGAGGCTCAGGCGGCTGACCGGATCAACCGGGGTGCCCAACCCCAGCCGATCCGGTGCAGCCCCCCCGCCAGCCACCTGCCAGAGCGCGCCCTGCCAGATCACCTCGGTCCCTTCATCCGCCACCCAGGCGCGCCAGCCGACATTCGGCGTCAGAAACAGCCATCCGCCCCCGGCATTGAGCGCAATCGCAAATTCCTGCCCGGCCCAGTCGCCTGTCGCCCCCGCCGCCACGATATACCGCGCGCCATCGGCAGGGGTGCTGGGGGGGGCGGTCAACGCCCGGCTCTCTACCGACAGCTGCACCAGCGCATCCAGCATCTGCAGCGCTTCGTTATGGGTGACATGTTTCTGTGCCTGCGCCGGCTGGATATAGGGCAGTGACAGAAGGGAAGAATGTTGTGACATCAGGCAGGCCTTTTCAGCGGTCCATATTGGGCCCGGACGCTAGGGGTGTGGTGGTAAACGGGGGCTCAATCCAGCGACCGTTGCGCACGGTGTCCCAGGGGGCGGTTGCATATTTATCAAAAGAAGAGGCGGGGGAGCGTGTGCCGGCCTGCCCTGTCTTCTTTTTCCAAATATGCCAAATCCACGGAAGGGCCGGGCGTGAAACTGCGTGGTTGCGCCGGGGCGGGGGCCAAGGGCATACCTGCGCGCAAAGACATCCCGAAAGGACATTCCATGCCTCCCAAATTCGGCACCAGCGGTCTGCGTGGCCTTGTCACCGACCTGACTGAGACCCTCGTCGCCGAGTACACCCGTGCCTTCCTGACGGCCTGCCCGCATGGCGGAGCGGTGCATGTGGGGCAAGACCTGCGCGCCTCGTCGCCGCAGATCGCGGCAGCCGTGATCGGGGCCGTGCGGGGGATGGGGCTGACCGCCGTGGATCACGGCGCGGTGCCGACACCCGCGCTGGCGCTGGCGTCCATGGGGGCGGGGCAGGCGGCGGTGATGGTGACCGGCAGCCACATCCCGGCAGATCGCAACGGGTTGAAGTTCTATTTGCCGGAGGGGGAGATTGCGAAATCCGATGAAGTGGCGATTGGGGCGGCGCTGGGATCAGGCTCTGATCCGGCGGACCTGGGCGACTATATGCGCGCAGACGGGGCGCTGGCCGCTTACGTGGCGCGCTATGTCACCGCGTTTGGCACCGTGGCCCTGAACGGGTTGCGCATCGGGGTTTACGAGCATTCCTCGGTGGCGCGCGATGTGCTGGCCGAGGCGCTGGCGCAGATGGGGGCCACGGTGGTGCGCCTTGCCCGCGCCGAGACCTTTGTTCCGGTCGATACCGAGGCGGTGGATGCCGACACGCGCGCCATGCTGAAAAGCTGGTGCGCCGACCATGCGCTTGATGCGCTGGTCTCGACCGATGGCGATGCGGACCGGCCCATGCTGGTGGATGCGCGCGGCACATTGGTGCCCGGCGATGTGCTGGGCCCGCTGACGGCACAGAGCCTTGGGGCAGAGGTGATCTGCACACCGGTGTCGTCCAACACGCTGGTGGATCACCTTGGCTTCACCTCCGTGATCCGCACGAAGATCGGCTCACCCTACGTGATCGCGGCGATGGAAGAGACGGGCGGCAAGGTGATCGGCTACGAGGCCAATGGTGGGTTCCTGCTGGGCTTTGACGCGCAAGGACCTGCGGGTGCGCTGGCCCCGCTTATGACCCGTGATTGTCTGTTGCCGATTGTAGCACCACTTGCGATGGCGCGGGCAAAAGGTGTGGCTCTGGCGGATTTGGTCTCTGATCTGCCCCCGCGCTTTACCGCAGCCGACCGGATCGCGGGCATCCCGACCGACGCGTCCAAGGCGTTTATCGCAGAGCTGACCAACGACACGACCGCCCGCGCCGCGTTCTTTAACGGGCGCGCGGCAGAGACCGGCACAGACCTCACCGACGGGCTGCGCGTGTCCTTTGCCGATGGCTCTGTGATCCACCTGCGCCCCTCGGGCAATGCGCCGGAGTTTCGCTGTTACGCCGAGGCCGAAAGCGCGGAGCGAGCCGAGGCATTGATGCGCGAAACATTGGCAGCGGTGGGGGATCGGCTGAGGTAGGCGTGCCAGATAGACCAACGCGTAGGCCGGGCATTTGCCCGGCACACCCGTTTTACGTCCGGGAATAGATGTCCTCGTAGCGGATGATGTCGTCTTCCCCGAGATAGCTTCCGGTCTGCACTTCGATCAGCACCATCGGCACCTTGCCGGGGTTCTCCATCCGGTGCACAGCCCCCAGCGGGATGTAGACCGACTGGTTCTCTGTCAGAAGCCGCACCTCGTCATCCACGGTCACGCGCGCCGTGCCCGCCACCACGATCCAGTGCTCGGAGCGGTGCACGTGGCTTTGCAACGACAAGGCCGCGCCGGGATGCACGTGGATGCGTTTGACCTGAAACCGGTCGGCCAGGATCAGCGTCTCGAACCAACCCCAGGGGCGATGATCGACGGGCAGTTGCACCGCCTGCTTGGCCTCGCGCGCCTTGAGCGCGTCCACCGCGCGGCGCACGCTCTGGCTGTCGGACATATCGGCCACCAGCACCGCGTCGCGCATCGCCACCGCGACCACGTTTTTCAGCCCGATGCCCACCAGTTCGATCTCGTCACTTTCAGACCGCAGCAGGGTGTTTTCGCAGTCAATCGCCGTTGACAGCCCCGCCAATGCATTGCCGGTGCCATCCTGCGGGCTTTCCTGCCAGACGGCCTCCCACGATCCCAGATCGGACCAGCCGCCTGCAAAGCGGACCACGCTGACATTGCCGGCCTGTTCCATCACCGCGTAATCGATGCTTTCGGAGCGCACCTGCGACCAGAGGCCTGGATCAATGCGCAGGAACCCCAGATCGGGTTCAGCGGCTTCCATCGCGGCATGGGTGTCTTTGAGGATATCCGGCGCGTGCTCCTCGAACGCGGCCAGAAGCGTGTCGGCGCGGGCCAGGAACAGTCCTGCGTTCCACAGGTAACGATCATCGGCAAAGAGCGTTTCGGCCTTGGCCTGATCGGGCTTTTCGATGAACCGCTCCAAGGCGTTGACACCGGGATGGGTTTCCTGCCCGGCCTCCAGCCAGCCATAGCCAGTTTCCGCGCGGGTGGGCTGAATCCCGAAGGTCACGATCTGGCCATCCACAGCCGCAGGCGCGCCGGTCATCACCGCATCGCGAAACGCATCCGGATCGGGGATGGCGTGATCGGCGGGCACCAGCAGCATCAGCGCGGATGGATTGGTCTGCGCCAGATGCAGGGCGGCCGCCGCGGCGGCCGGCGCGGTGTTGCGCCCCTCGGGTTCGATCAGGATGCCTGCGGGCCGGATGCCGCAATGCCCCAGCTGTTCGGCCACGATAAAGCGAAACCCGTCCCCCGTGACCGCCAGAGGCGCGGCAAACCCGTCGCCGGACACCCGTTTGGCGGCCTCCTGAAACAGGCTTTCTTCGCCGAGGAACTGCGCAAACTGCTTGGGGTAACTCTTGCGCGACAAAGGCCAGAGCCGGGTCCCGGATCCGCCGCACAAAAGCACCGGGGAGATAAGGGGAAGATCAGTCATAATCGCACTCTCACGGGTCAGACGGCCCGCAGCTTGCGCCCCCGGGCCGCGTATTCAGAAGATCCGAGGATCATCCGCTCGACTGCCTCAACCGACGGGGTGGTTTGCAGCGCAAGCATGTTGGCCTCGGACGCGTCCCGACCCAGATGGCGGCGGAACATCTCGTTTACCTCCTGCCGGGTCAGTCTCAGTTTGTCCAGATAACCAAACAACCGGGCGTCGTAATGGCGAAATTGCGTCACATCACGGGGCGGGTGCACCCCGGTGCCGGGGCGGGGCCGGATCCGGCGGTGCGCCACCTCTTCACCATCGACCTGGGCAATGGCCGCATGCAGGCGCTCCGGGTTCGGGGCGGTGTCGTCAAAGCAGCCAAGCGCGTAGCGCAGCGCGACCATGGGATCCCGGATCAGCGCCTCGTAGGGGATCACGGTCTGGGTGCTGGCAAAATCGGATGTGACCCACTTGTCCTGAAACGCGCGCCAGGCGGTGAATTGCGCGCTGGCAAAGCGTGCAAAACTGGCCATGTCATCCGTGCCGCCTTCGCGCAGGTAGAGCTCGAAGTTGGACACCACCGAGGGCGCAAAGGCCCGCGTCTGGATCAGGTATCTGTGGCCTGCGTCCTGCGGCAGTGCGCCGTCGAAATCGTGGTTTTTGGAATAGCGGATATCCCCGGCCCGTGCGCAAGGGGCCTGACCGCAACAATTGGCCTGCCCGTAGAACCCGCAATAGGTGAAGGTTGCGCCGTAATAGAGCCGCAAAAGCCGCGCCAGAAGGTGGTGACCCGAGCGCGGCCAACTGACCCCCATCACATATGCCGGGCGCTTGCGAAGAGGCAGAAACCTCATGCCGCCCGCGCCTTTTTCTGCCGCAGGACCGTTTCGATCCGGGTTGCATAACGTGTGCCAATGGCCGCAGGAGAAAAAGCGCGCAACACCCGCGCCTGTGCTGCCCTGGCCCTGCGGGTGCGCAGGGCGGTATTGGCCTGCATCTCGCGCAACAGGTGCACGGCGGCGTGATGATCCGGATCCCCCCAAAGCCCCCCTTGGGGTGTGAACATGTACTCCTGCGGGGCAGGGGCCACCTCGGTCGCGGGCACCAGCCAGGTGGTTGTGTCATCTGAGTAGGCAAGGTTGCCGGAATAGCCCGTCGCCAGCACCGGCACCCCCAGCGCCATCGCCTCGACCATGCCGAACCCCCAGCCTTCGGACCGGTGCAGGGACAGGTAGGCATCGGCCCCGGCCATCAGCGCGAGCAGATCGGCGCGGGGCAATGTTTCATCCAGAACGTGAAACCGGGGATCACCCTTGGTCAGCGCGTCGATCTCGGCCCAGATCGCCCGCTGTGCCGGATCATGCACGCGGCTGCGGTTCTGCGTCTTAAGCAAAAGCTGTGCATTGCCCTCGGGAAAGGCCTCCCGAAACGCCTGGATCAGCGCCAGGGGGTTCTTGCGCTGCACGAACGAAAAACTGTCGAAACTCGCCATGCAGAGGAAACGGTCCGCCGCAAACCCGGTGCGCGCCACAAAGGTCGCCCGCGCACCCAGAGGATCAGCGGGCGGGGCCACGTCATTGGCCAGTCCCATCACGCGGATCGGGCCTTTGAAGGTGTCGGCATAAATGGCCTTGCCGTGGTCAGAGGCTGCCCAGATCTCCTCCACCAACCGGCATGCCAGCGCGTGACAGGCGGCAGGTCTGGTCAGTTCCCAGAACATGTAGGCCGACAGGTACGATCCATCAGTGATGTCCGGCGCATAGGCGGTGAGCAGGGGAATGGATTCCGCGTTCAGATGCAGCAGGGAAAACCGGGCCGGGCGCGCCTTGTCAAAAGGCACATGGGGCACATCCGTTTCGGGCGCGGGGTTGTCGAGATCGAAATTCACCACCTGCACCCCCAGCCCCGTGGTCTTGAGCGCGGCAATCGAGGCGCGCATGGCTTGCCCCAACCCGCTGGCTTTGGTCACGGGGCCGATCACCTGCACATCGACGGGCTGTACCCCCTGCACCACGGGCGCGGGCAGGGCGGCGGCATGAAGGCGGTGTCCCTCAACCGTTCGCGTCGTGAAACGGCGGGTCTCAAGGTCATATCCGCGCCCCCGCAGGCAGGCGGCATAGTCGGCGGGTGTGATGCGCCTGTCCTGTCCATCCAATGTCTTCACATACGCGCCAAGCGGGGTCTGGCCGTCGGCACCGGGGCGCAAAAGCGTCTCTATACTGGCCCAGGGGATGTACCGCAGCGTATCTGGCCGCTCTGCCGCGCGCAGCATCGCGGCAAGGGTGATCTGGCGGCGATCCTCTGTGCTGGTGGTGGAAAACCGTGCCAGAGCCGGGGCGTCGTCCAGCCAGCGCACCATGTAGCGCGACAGGGGGAACGCCCCGTCCTCGGGCACCTCCGCCAGATGGGTGACATAGGCGTCCGGCACCAGACAATCCTCACCCGAGATCGCGCGGGCCTGATGCACCGCCCACCAGTAGATCACGCCCTCTACCCAGCCGGGGTTCGCAAAGTCCATGCCCTGACGAAGATGCGGCACGCCCATCAGCCCAGCCCATGTGGCCCGGCTCAGATGTGTGCGCTTTCCGGGCAGGACCACCGGCGCGTTCAGCCACTGGATGGCGCGCCGGGACAGGGGGGGCTTCAGACCGCTGCGCATCGGCGCATAGCTGGTCAACATCCAGTCGAGGAAATGTGCGGCCTCCTCCTCCGGGGCGCTGTCCCAGTCGAACTGCGCGTCCAGCCGGTAGCGCGGGCGCAGATAGGCCATGTAGGCACAAAGCGGATCGGGAAGGGGCCTGCCGGTGGCGGGATCACCGGGGGCAAAGAGCAGCGCCTGCCGGGCCGACAGCGGGGCAGGCGCGGAGGGTGTCGCGCGTGGAGCGCCGCGCAGAGCGGCAAGGCCGGGGGCGTGCAGGTCGCGGAGTGCGGCTGCCGGGCTGAAGCCCGGCCTACGCAGAGAACCGGATCGGCCAGGCGTAGGCCGGGCTTCAGCCCGGCACCCCCTCAGATCAATCCTCCCGATCTCGATCGGGCGCGGGCCGTCAAGACGGCAGACGCGCAGCTCCTGCGCGTGTTCCGGTATGGCAAAGGCAAAGCCGCAGCGTCCTTCGGCCAGCCCGGCATCGCGCAGGTCTGCGCGGAATTGCTGCGCCACTGTCTCGGCGATCCGCCCCGTGGCATCATAAAGCGCCACCGGCACCGGCCCGGCACCGGGCTTCGGCAGCGCCCAGCCCACAATGGCCCCGCCCTGTATCCCGTCCAGATAATCCCGCGCGCCGGTCAGCCGCCGCAGCGCTCGGCGGGCCGTATTACGCCACCGCGTCATAATCCGCGCGCGCCATCATGCCCGCCAGCCCGCGCACATCCACCTTTGGTCGCCAGCCCAACTGCGCCCGCGCCCGCGCGGCATCTCCCACCAGCAAGTCCACCTCGGCCGGGCGGAAGAAATCCGGGTTCACCTCAACCACCGTGCGCCCCGACCGGCGGTCGGTCGCCACCTCCTCCACACCCTCGCCCTGCCAGTCGAGCGCCATGTCCAGCGCGTCGGCGGCAAAGCTGACGAAGTCGCGGATCGGCGTCGTGACCCCGGTGGCCAGCACGTAATCGCCGGGCGTGTCCTGTTGCAGCATGCGCCACATGCCTTCGACGTAATCGCCCGCAAAGCCCCAGTCGCGCCGGGCACTCAGATTGCCCAGCTGGATCGGCGCATTGCCGCCCCGCGCGATGCGGGCCAGCCCCTTGGTGATCTTGCGGGTGACGAACTCCTCCCCGCGGAGAGGCGACTCGTGGTTGAACAGGATCCCGCAGGAGGCATGCATGCCAAAGCTTTCGCGGTAATTCACGGTGATGTAGTGCCCATAGGCCTTGGCCACGCCGTAAGGCGACCGCGGGTAAAAGCGGGTGTCCTCGGTCTGCGGCACCGCCTGCACCAGCCCGAACATCTCGGACGTGGACGCCTGGTAGAATCGCGTCTCGGGGGCAACCGTGCGCAGGGTGTCCAGAAGCCGCGCCACCCCCATCCCGTTTACATCCCCCGCATAGACCGGCTGATCCCAGGACGCGCCGACAAAACTCTGGGCGGCAAGGTTGTAGAACTCGTCCACCTGCACATCGCGCAGCAGGCGGAAAATGTTGTTCATCTCCGACAAGTCGAGGTCGTGCAAAAACACCTGATCGGCGATGCCAAGCGTCTCTAACCTGGCCCGTTCGGCTTGGGCATTGCGGCGGATACCGCCATGCACCTCGTAGCCTTTGCCCAGCAGAAGCTGCGCCAGATAGGCCCCGTCCTGCCCGGTAATCCCGGTGATAAAGGCCCGTTTGCGCACAGGATCGGGAAGGGCCATGGGCAGGTCAGACAGAGCTGTCGCAGAGATTGGGGGCGTCATGGGTCAGGGCCTCACGCATAGGTTGCATTTGGCCTGTTATCCCCAGCGAGGGGTAAAGAATGCGTTAAGGTTAACGGGCGGGTAAGGAGAATTTCAGATTTGTGAATTTTTTATTGGATATGTATGTACTTTTAGTGCATACATATCCACGTTTACAAGAAGTGGCATGATGTGCTTCTCCCTTCTCCTCTTGCTGATGCTTTGAGGCATTAAAGGTGGTGCATATGTCCTTCGAGTGGAACGAAGACAAACGAAACCAGAACTATGAAAAGCACGGTGTCGACCTCTTAGAAGCTGCCCTCATTTTCGAGGGCCCGACCCTCACCCGGGTGGATGATCGCCGCGACTATGGCGAAGTCAGATATATCTCTCTCGGCCTCGTAGACGACGCACCTTACGTGGTGGTCCATACCGAGCGGAACGGGAACATCCGCCTCATCTCCGCCTGGAGAGCAGGACGCAAAGATTATGAAACATACAAAAACAGCTTCCCTTGAAGACATCCGCGCCATGAAAGCACGCGGTGACACGCGTCCAACACGGCAAGACGCACCCGAAATCGATCTGCCTGATGGGTTCTGGGACGATGCCACACCAGAGCCACCCAGAACGAAACACCCCGTCACCCTGCGGATGGATCCCGACATCATCGACTTTTTCAAATCCCAAGGTCCGAAAGGCCACCTGACCCGGATGCACGCGGTGTTGCGCGCATATGTCGATGCACAGAAGAAACGGTCTTCCTAAGGGGTTTGCCCTCCACAAGCCGCGCAATCCACGTATCCTGCCTGCAAAACAAAAAAAGGCAGGCGCGCAGTGAATTACCTCTTGGAACCCGTGATCGGCATTTGCCGGTTTTCCTTCTGTGGCAATGGCGATTGGGCCGCCTATGCGGATGTAGAGGCCAGCACGGATATTGACCTTTTGCGTCTGGAACAGGCCGAGCGGCTTTATGAGGACGGGCGCATGGCGCTCCGGTTTTATCTGTTTGAAAACTTCCTGCTGCCCTCGCTGCTGGCGCAGAAGGATCCCAATTTCGTCCTGATCGTCCTGACCTCGGACATCATGCCCAGCAAACATCTCAAACGGCTGCACAAGATCTGTGGCGTGGATGACCGGATCATTCCGGTCGTGTCGGACGCCGCCACCGTGCACGACGCCCTGATGCCCGAACTGGCGCGTCTCAATGCCGGGCTCTCGCGGCCGCTGGTGCAGTTCCGTATCGATGATGATGATTGCCTGTCCCATGATTACGTGCGCGAATTGCGGTCGTATATGACGCGGCTCGGGGATGTGATGCCGCTGGCCTATTCCCGCTCCTCCGGGGTGATGGTGACGTCTTATGCCCAGGACGGCGCCACCCATATCTACCGCGCCAAGCTGCCGTTCAATTCCATGGGCACCGCGATCCGGGTTCAGAAAGAACACACGATCTTTTCCTTCGGGCACAGCAGACTGCTGCGCCGCTTTCCGGCAATGGTCGACAATAACGGGATGGGGTTCCTGGCCATCAAGATCGACGGGCACGACTCGCGCCCCATCGATATGCAGGAACATGTGTTCAAACGCGCCTATACCCGGCTCAGCGATACGGATGCCGAAACGATCCTGTCAAAATGGTTTGGCTTTATCGGTGAGGATGGCTCTGACCGGCATGAAACACTGGTGTCCCAGGTTGAAACCGCCGCCGGGCTGCGAGGCACATCTCCCAAATCCGGCCCCAGGCTCAAGGCGGTGTAACAGCCGCCCTGCGCAAGGGACCGCCACCATTGCTTGCCCCCGGCAAGGCTTGCCCCTATTCAGGCAGCACTGTTCACAAGTTCCTTTTTTCAATGACCCTGATTACCCTGACCTCTA
>NZ_JALKAO010000010.1 GCF_023015985.1 Marivita sp. S6314 | reverse complement strand
ATCATCCGTCCCGATCCCGATCTTCTCGCCAATCTCCTGAATCGGACGCTTCGACGCCTCACGCGCTATTTCAATATCTGACTTGTATGACATGGGGATCTTCCTGTTTGGGGGACGCGGTCACTCGGCCGCGATCTTTGTGATGGCTTCAACGCGCACGGCGGAGAATTTGAATTCGGGGATCTTGCCGTAAGGATCGACCGCCGGGTTCGTCAGAACGTTGGCCGCAGCTTCGACATAGGCGAAGGGGACGAAGACCATGTCTTCGGACACCGCCCGGTCGGCCCGCGCCATGATCTCGATCGACCCGCGCCGCGTGGTCAGCCGCACCATGTCGCCCGGGGCGACGCCCAACGCGCGCAGCGTTTTGGGGTGCAGTGAACAGTTCGCTTCTGGCTCGACCGCATCCAGCACAGATGCGCGGCGCGTCATCGACCCGGTGTGCCAGTGTTCCAGCTGACGCCCGGTTGTCATGATCATCGGGTATTCCGAATCCGGCGCTTCGTCCGGTGCAATCACCGATGCCGGGGTAAAGCGCGCGCGCCCTTCCGGACGCGGGAACCCATCGCCGAACACCACGGCCTGACCGGGGTCGGTCGGGCTGAGCGACGGGTAGGTGATGGTCTCTGTCTCAAGACGCTCCCAGGTGATGTTGTCGAGCGACCCCATGACCTGCTTCATTTCGGCAAACACCTGGCTCACATCGGTGTATTCCCATGGCAAGCCAAGCCGCTGCGCCAGTTCCACCGTGATCGCCCAGTCTTCGCGCGCGTCACCGGGGGGCGGCACAGCCGGACGGACCCGCTGCACCTGACGGTTCGTGTTCGAAACCGTGCCGTTCTTTTCGTACAAGGCCGAGGCCGGCAGGATCACATCCGCGTAACAGGCTGTTTCCGTGAGGAAAATATCCTGCACCACCAGATGCTCAAGCTTGGCAAAGGCGTCGCGGGCATGTTCCACATCCGGGTCGGACATGGCCGGGTTTTCGCCCTGAATATACATCCCCTTGATGTTGCCCGCATAGGCCTGATCGACAATCTCAGTGACCGTCAAGCCGCGCTTGTTCGACCAGTCGTCGTCGCGCCCCCAGACACCAAAGATGTCTTCACGGACGGATGGGTCCTCGACCGACCGGTAATCCGGAACAAACATCGGGATCAGGCCCGCATCAGACGCGCCCTGCACGTTGTTCTGTCCGCGCAGCGGGTGCAGACCCGTGCCGGAGCGTCCAACCTGACCGGTCATCAGCGCAAGGCTGATCAGACACCGCGAATTGTCGGTGCCGTGGATGTGCTGGCTGACACCCATGCCCCAGAAGATCATGGCCGCCTTGGCGCCGGCAAAGGTGCGCGCGACATCGCGGATCACATCCGGTGCAATGCCGCAAATCGGTTCCATCGCTTCCGGGCTGAAGGCCTTGAGGTGTTCTTTCTCGGCCTCCCAATTCTCGGTATAGGCGTCGATATATTGCTGGTCGTACAGGTTTTCTTCGACGATCACGTGCATGATCGCGTTGAGCATCGACACGTCCGCACCGGGGCGGAATTGCAGCATGTGTGACGCAAACCGCTTGAGCCCCTGCCCGCGCGGGTCCATCACGATGAGCTTACCGCCGTTCTTGGCGAACTGCTTGAAATACGTGGCCGCAACCGGGTGGTTTTCGACCGGATTGGCCCCGATCACGATCGCAACATCGGCGTTTTCGATCTCGTTGAAGGTTGCGGTCACCGCCCCCGATCCAACGTTTTCGATCAAAGCCGCAACAGACGAGGCGTGGCACAGGCGGGTGCAGTGATCGACGTTGTTGTGCTTGAAACCCTGACGGATCAGTTTCTGGAACAGATACGCCTCTTCATTGGTGCATTTCGCAGACCCAAAACCGGCAACCGATTGGCCGCCATGTGCCTGCCGCAGCTTGGCAAGACCACCGGCGGCAGCGTCCATCGCTTCTTCCCATGTCGCCTCACGGAAATGGGTATCAAGATTGCCCGGATCGACATTCAGACCCTTGGGCGGCGCATCTTCGCGGCGGATCAGCGGCTTGGTCAGGCGGTGCTCGTGGTGGATATAGTCAAATCCAAAGCGGCCTTTGACGCACAGACGGCCTTCGTTTGCGGGGCCATTGATGCCCTCGACATATTTGACCTTGCCGTCCTTGACCTTGAGCGACACCTTGCAGCCCACGCCGCAGAACGGGCAGACGCTTTCGGTTTCGCTGTCAAAATCCATGCTGTCACCGACCTGGTTCTCATCGACAACAGAAGACGGCATCAGCGCGCCCGTCGGGCAGGCTTGCACACATTCCCCACAGGCCACGCAGGTTGACGTGCCCATCGGGTCGGCAAAATCGAAGGTCGGGTAGGAATCGTGCCCCCGTCCCGACATGCCAATCACGTCGTTGACCTGCACTTCGCGACAGGCGCGCACGCACAGACCACATTGGATGCAGGCATCAAGGTTGACCGACATCGCCACATGGCTGTCATCGAGCAACGGGATGCGGCCCTCCTCCAGCTTGGGAAAGCGGCTTTCGGACACACCGTTCTGATCGGCCATATCCCAGAAATGGGCGGATTTGTCGTGGGCTTCGTTGCGCTCCGGCTGATCGGCGACCAGCATTTCGACAACCATCTTGCGCGCGTTTTCGGCGCGGGCGGAATTGGTGGTGACAACCATGCCATCCACGGGTTCGCGGATGCAGGACGCAATCAGCGTCCGCTCGCCTTCGACCTCGACCATACAGGCGCGGCAGTTGCCATCGGGGCGGTACCCCGGCGCAGGTTTGTGGCACAGATGCGGAATGACAAGACCCCGCCCGTTCGCCACTTCCCAAATCGTCATCCCCGGTTCGGCAGTGACCGTTTCGCCGTCCAGCGTAAAGGTGATTTGATCAGTCATGGATCAGATTTCCTCCGGGAAGTGCTTCATTGTGAGTCGGATTGGGTTCGGGGCCGCCTGCCCCAGACCACAGATACTGGCATCCACCATCGCCTGGCTCAGCTCTTCCAGCAGCGACTGGTCCCAGCGGTCCGATTGCATCAGCTTGACCGCCTTTTCGCAGCCCACCCGGCACGGGGTGCACTGGCCGCAGCTTTCGTCTTCAAAGAACCGCAGCATGTTCAGCGCAGCATCGCGGGCCTTGTCCTTGTCCGACAGGACCACAACCGCAGCCGAACCGATAAAGGTACCCAGCGGTTGCAGCGTGTCGAAATCAAGCGGCACGTCATTGATGCTGGCGGGCAACAAGCCCGAAGACGGGCCACCCGGCTGGTAGGCCTTGAAGGTGTGACCCTCGGCCATGCCGCCACAGGCGTCGATGATATCCATGATCGTGCTGCCCGCTGGCAGAAGGTAGACACCCGGCTTCGCCACACGGCCTGATACGGAATAGGACCGCAGGCCCTTGCGCCCGTTCTTTTCCGTGCTGCTCAGACACTCTGCGCCCTCGCGGCAGATCCGCGCGACCCAGTGCAGGGTTTCCACGTTATGCACCAGCGTCGGGCGGTTGAAGATCCCCACCTGCGCCACGAATGGCGGGCGGTGGCGCGGCAGGCCGCGCTTGCCTTCGATGGATTCGATCATCGCGGATTCTTCACCGCAGATATACGCCCCGGCACCACGGCGCAGGTCGATATAACCAGGGGCAACAAGGCCCGCGTCTTCCAACGCCTTGATCTCGCGGGCGAGGATCTCAAGCACTGCCGGGTATTCGTCGCGCATGTAGATAAAGCAGGTGTCCGCCTCGACCGCCCATGCGGCGATCAGCATGCCTTCGAGGAACAGATGTGGCACCCGCTCAAGGTAATACCGGTCTTTGAACGTGCCCGGTTCGCCTTCGTCGCCGTTGACGGCCAGATACCGCGGTCCGGCATTGGCGCGCACAAAGCCCCATTTGCGACCCGATGGGAATCCGGCCCCGCCAAGTCCGCGAAGACCGGCAGACAGCACCAGTTCCTGCGTCGCTTCCCAGTCGCCGCCTTTGCGTAGGGCAACCAGTTGTTCGTAGCCACCGTCGGCCTGATACGCCGCGAGGTCCTGATAGTCGGGAATAACAGCATGGGTGTCGCGCGCGGCGACGGCCTCTTTCACGTTTTCCGGCGTCGCGTGGTCGATATGCTTGTGGCCCAGCTCGATCACTGGGGCCGTGTCGCAGCGACCCATGCATGGCGCACGCAAGACGCGCACTTCGGTCGGATCAAGCCCATCCTCCAACGCGGCCTTCAGCTGCTGCGCCCCGGCCAGTTCACACGACAACGAGTCGCAAACCCGGATCGTCAGGGCGGGTGGAGGTGTTTCACCTTCTTTCACAACGTCGAAATGCGCGTAGAAGGTCGCAACCTCGTATACTTCGGCCATGCTCAGCCGCATTTCTTCGGCCAGGGCGCGCAGGTGCGCAGCCGACAGATGGCCGTGGGCATCCTGAATCAGATGCAGAAATTCAATCAGAAGATCGCGGCGACGCGGCGCGTCTCCCAGCAAAGACTGCACCTCTGCGAGGGCTGAGTCCTCGTATTGGCGACCTTTGGGGCTTGTGCGTCCTTTGCCACGCCCCTGTTTCCACACACCTTTGCGATCGTCCAGCGCCATGTCCTACCTCCTACAGCCACCTGCTCTCGCCTGCAGCGCCTCAGTATTCTTTTTGTTCAATTTATTTTCCTGTCAGTCAACAAGGAAACGAGAAATATTTGGAAATTCTTCCTGCCGTTCCGCCATCTCTCGGCGCAGGTTTGACACAAAGACAAGAGGCGGGCCATCGCCATGCGCGACGGGACTCTGCGCGTTTGCGCCACCCGTCGGCCTGTCGATGACCCGCCTCGGAAAAGCGGTCGGTTATTCCCGAATCACAATCCGAGAAGCCGCTTCTTTCGGTCTGCCCAGGTCATGATCGCCATGTCGAAGGTCAGCGCCATCAGCGACACGCAAATACCCAGAACAAAGTTCTTGCCAAGATCGGTCCCGGCCAGGGTCTTCTGCAATTCCTGACCAAGGTCCTGCGTCCCGATAAAGGCCGCAATGATCACCATGAAGAACGCGAACATGATCGCCTGGTTAAAGCCGACCGCCATCGTTGGCAGCGCCAGGGGCAATTGCACGTTCCACAGCTTCTGCATCCGGGTGGCCCCGGACATGTCTGCCGCTTCGTTCATTTCCTCGGGCACGCCGCGCAAGCCTTCGACCGTGTACCGCACCAGCGGCACCATGGCGAAGATCAGGATCGACATGACCACGGACGTCGCCGTGATGCCAAACAGCATGATCGCCGGGATCAGGTAGATGAAGCTCGGGAAGGTTTGCGCCGTGTCACAGATCAGCAGAACGCGCTGCGACCATTTTTCGGACCGTGCCGCCAGTATCCCGATTGGCAGACCAATCAGCGTCGCAAGGATCACCGCCGAAATCACCGAGTACAAGGTGATGACCGACCGGTCCCACCAACCCGAAAGGGCCACCAGACCAAAGAACACCGCAGCATAAATCCCGGACCGTCGGCCCCCAAGGGCCAGCGCCCCCGCCACGACAAAAAGGATGAACCCGGCCGTCGGAATCGACAGCAGGAAGTCCCGGAACGGGTTCAGCACCCAAACATTCAGCACGTAGCGGATCTTTTCCGTCGTGGCCTGCACAAGGTCAAAGGCCAGGAAAGTCTTGATCGCCGTGTCGATTTCCTTGCCCTGCGAAAAGTTCTGGCGGCGTCCGATTTCGGCAAACCACTCCACGAACTGGCCCAGGATGGTAAAGAACACAAACGCGCCCACACCCGCGAGCAGGTACTTGTGCCGCTGCCACCAGGGGGTGCCCTTCTCGAAATGCTCGGGCAGTTTCACCACCCACGCCTTGGACAGCCGGTCCAGCGTCACCGCCAGAAGCACAATCGTCACGCCGATTTCGAACGAACGGCCCAGTTTGAAACTGCCCATCATCGCAAGCAGCTTGGCGCCAAGTCCCGGCATCCCGATAAACGCGGTCAGAACCACCATCGCCAGACACAGCATGATCACCTGGTTCACGCCAACAAGGATCTCGGTCCGCGCAGCGGGCACGTAGACATGCCGCAGCATCTGGAAGCGGGAACATCCGGACATCTTGCCGGCTTCCACCACTTCTGACGACACTTTCTTGAGACCCAGAGTGGTCATCAGGATCATCGGCGGAATGGCATAGATGATCGTGGCAACCGCACCGGCTGTTGGACCAACTTTGAAAAAGATGACCGCAGGCAAAAGATACGTGAAGAACGGCAGCGTCTGCAGAACCGACAGGATCGGTTTGATCGCCCGGTCCACCCACGGGTATTTCCAAGCGGCAATGCCCAGTCCCAGACCAATGACAAAAGCCATCGGAGCGGCAACAACCAGAACCGACATGGTTTCCATTGCGATGGTCCACTGGCCGATCAATGCGGTCCACACAAATGTGCCCCCCGCAAGTGCCGCCAGACGCCAACCGCCCAGGTAATAGCCCAGTACCGCCGCCGCCGCCGCGATGGCGCTCCACGGGATCTGTTCAAACCCGGGCCAGCGTTTCTTGCCGTATAGCAGGTTGGCCGATGTATCGAGCATGAATTGCAATGGCCCTTCCGCGAACCAGCGCGTCAGCTTTTCCAGACCAAGATCGGTCCGGATAAAGTTGAACGCGGCGTCCAGCCAGACCGCGAAGGGCGGTATCCAGCTCTCCGGCAACCGGTGCAGCCAGGATGGCAGCAGGCCGGTAAACTGCAGCAGGGTGAAAATCAGCGCGACGCAGAACACACCCGTGGCGATCTGCGTCGACGTATACTGTTGTGGCTTGATGCCCGGTTGATTGGTGGAAATGACAGCCATCAGTCAGCTCCCACCAAGACTTCCAGCGCCTCCTGACGAGACAGGGCACCAATCACCGCGGTGCCATCCGTCACGGGGATGAATTCGCGCAGATCCGCCACAAGCGTCGGGGCCAGATCATGGATTGTCGCGGTTGAAGAGACGGGATCACCTTCGCCCTGCGCATCCGGTTTGACCAGAACGCTGGCGTGTACGACGCGCGATTTGTCGATATCTTCCGTGAATTTTCGAACATATTCCGTCGCCGGGTGCATCACGATCTGATCTGGCGTGTCGCATTGCTCAACGGCACCGTCTTTCATGATCGCAATTCGGTCCGCAAGGCGCAGCGCTTCGTCAAAGTCATGCGTGATAAACACGATGGTCTTGCCGAGCATTTCCTGAAGACGCAAAAACTCGTCCTGCATTTCGCGGCGGATCAACGGGTCAAGCGCCGAGAACGGTTCGTCCAGAAACCAGATATCCGGCTCAATGGCGAGGCTGCGGGCAATGCCGACGCGCTGTTGCTGGCCACCGGACAACTCGCGCGGGAAATAATCCTCGCGCCCTTCCAGACCAACCAGCTTGATCACTTCGAGCGCCCGCGCGCGACGGGCATGTTTGTCCTGACCGCGCATTTCCAGCGGAAACGCGACATTGTCGAGTACGGTGCGGTGTGGCAACAGGCCAAAGCTTTGGAACACCATGCCCATTTTGTTGCGGCGCAGGTCGATCAGGTCTTTCTCAGCCAGCGCCATGATATCCTGACCCTCGACCTCGATCGTGCCGCCGGTGATATCGTGCAACCGTGAAAAACAACGGACCAGCGTGGATTTGCCGGACCCCGACAATCCCATGATAACAAGCATTTCTCCGCGTCCGACCTCGATCGAAACGTCTTTCACTCCGGCGATGTACCCGTCAGCCCGGATGTCGTCGTAGCTTTGTCCGGCCGGCATCTTCGCAAGATAGCCCTCTGGATCATCTCCAAAGATCTTCCAGACGTTCTTACAGGAAATAACAGGTGCGTCAGTGGTCATCGGGGACTCCAACGTAAAAAGAGCTTGGGGACGCTGCTTATGCTGCGCGTCTGCTCGGGATTTGTCTATGAAAAAGCCCTGCCCGACAGTCGGACAGGGCTTATGATCTGCAGGGCTGAACGCTTAGTTCAACCAGGCTTTCCAGACGTCCTGGTTCGCTTCCAGCCACTCCGCTGCTGCTTCATCGGGCTCAAGCTCGTCGACATCCACCAGACGCGCCATTTCAGCAATCTGCGGGTTGGTGAAGCTGATCTTTTCAAGAACAGCGTAGGCGGCAGGCCATTTCTCTTCCATGCCTTCCCATGCGGCTTTCTTCAGGTAGCCATCCGCAGGGTTGCCACAGTCGTACAGGGCATTCGGGTTCGGACCAACAGCCGGATCTTTGTCGCAGCCGTCAACCCACTCTGGGAACTCAACAAACTCACCGGGCCAGACGGCTTCGGCAAAGTTGGGTGTCCAGTTGAAAACCACAACCGGACGCTTGTCCGCTTCGGCAGCACCGATTTCCGCCCAAAGCGCCGCAGCCGAACCCGCGTTGATCACTTCAAAGTTCATATCCAGCGCTTCAACACGCTCTTTACCGTGCTTGAGCCAGTCCACCGGACCGTCAAGGTAACGGCCCTTGGAGCCGGTTTCAGCCGTCGCAAAAATCTCTGCGCAGTCGTTCAGCGCTTCCCAGCTTGGCAGGCCCGGGCAGGCATCCTTGGTCCACATCGGGTACCACCAGTCTTCGCGTGTGACGGCGTTGTGGTCACCCACATCGACGATACCACCCTTTTCCATGGCCGCGCGGAACGATGCGCCAAACGCGCCTTCCCAGACTTCCATTTCAAGCGTGACGTCACCAAGGCGAACCGATTCGTACACGGCCTGGCTGTCGGTGGTCACGTATTCAACGTTGTTGCCCATCTCCTCGAAGATCTGGCCAACCACGTTCGACATCACGATCTGTGATGACCAGTTGTGGATCGGGATCACGATCGGATCAGAGCTGTCAGCCGCGAATGCAGCCATCGGAGCGAAGGCAAGTACACCCGTCGCCAAGGCAGTGGTAAATTTGTTCATGTGTGACGTCTCCCTGTTCGTCATGCGCGTTATTTCGGGTCAGAGCCCAGTGCGCGATAGCTTCAGTCGCGGCGTCCATGCACCCGTATGCGACTGGTCGGGATAAATACCGAAATTTTTACTGTGGATCAAATATTTTTCTTTTGAAGGGCGATCTTCTTGCCTCAAATGTGATCACATAAATCGGATTTTCTATTCGAGATGTCTGATTTGCATGGTTTTTGGTCCGGTATAGTACAGAATCGACCAAGAATTTCGGACATCATTGCGCAAAGGAGTCCGATTCCATGCGTTATTCCGGATTACGGGTTATTAAAGAGGCCTTGACCGGCCACAAAGGCTGGAAACCAGCGTGGCGCGACGTCGAGCCCAAAAGCGCCTATGATATCGTGATCATCGGCGGCGGCGGCCACGGCCTGGCCACCGCGTATTATCTGGCCAAGATCTACGGCCAGAAGCGGATCGCGGTGCTTGAAAAAGGCTGGATCGGTGGCGGCAACGTGGGCCGCAACACGACGATCATCCGTTCCAACTACCTGCTGGATGGCAATGAACCGTTCTATGAATTCTCGCTGAAGCTGTGGGAAGGGCTGGAACAGGACCTTAACTATAACGCAATGGTTAGCCAGCGCGGCATCCTGAACCTGATCCATACGGACGCGCAGCGCGACGCTTTCATCCGGCGCGGCAACGCGATGATGTTGAACGGCGCGGATGCTGACCTGCTGACAACGGCACAGATCAAGGAACGCTACCCGTTCCTGAACACCGAAAACCCCCGCTTCCCGATCAAGGGCGGCCTGGCGCAACATCGCGGCGGCACCGTTCGCCACGACGCGGTGGCGTGGGGCTATGCGCGCGGCGCAGACCGGTTGGGTGTCGATATCATCCAGAACTGCGAAGTCACCGGATTCCTGATCGAAAACGGCACCTGCACCGGGGTCGAAACCTCGCGCGGCACGATCAAGGCGGGCAAGGTTGCCTCCTGCGTGGCTGGATCGTCCAGCCGGGTGATGGCGAAGGCAGGCATGCGGCTTCCCATCGAAAGCCATGTGCTGCAGGCCTTTGTGTCCGAAGGTCTGAAGCCTGTGCTGCCGGGCGTCATCACCTTTGGCGCGGGTCACTTTTATTGCAGCCAGTCCGACAAGGGCGGGCTGGTCTTCGGTGGCGATCTTGACGGCTACAATTCCTACGCGCAGCGCGGCAACCTGCCGGTGGTCGAAGACGTCTGCGAAGGCGGCATGGCGATCTTCCCGATGCTGGGACGCGCGCGGCTTCTGCGCATGTGGGGCGGGATCATGGACATGTCGATGGATGGCTCGCCGATCATCGACAAGACCCATATCGACGGGCTCTATTTCAATGGAGGCTGGTGCTATGGCGGGTTCAAGGCCACGCCGGCATCGGGCTATGTCTATGCCCACCTGCTGGCCCGCGACGAACCCCACCCGACCGCAACCGCGTATCGATTCGACCGCTTCAACCGTGGCTTGATGATCGACGAAAAAGGCATGGGCAATCAGCCCAACCTGCACTGAGGACCGCGCACCATGATCATTCATCACCCGCTGCTTGGCCCGCGCGATGCCTCCGAATTCACGTATCTGGGCGACGCCGCACTGATCCATCGCCCCGACTGGGAAGCCGAAGATGCCCTGGACCAGTTCATCGACTACGGCTACCTGCGCAGCAACCCGGCGGGCCTGCACCGCGAATTGTGGTTTCACGAAGGGGGGGACCGGTCCTGGCTGGTCGTGACACGCGACACCACCACCCATGAAATCACCAAGGTCGAACTGGCGCGCGATGTTGCCAGACAAGAGGGACGGTCGAAATGAGCCAGACGAATCGTTTGAATGGCGGGCTGATCAATCGTGACCGCCCGATGTCCTTCAAGTTTGATGGAAAATCGTTTCAAGGCTACGAAGGCGACACGCTTGCGTCGGCGCTTCTGGCCAACAATGTGCGCCTTATGGGCCGGTCGTTCAAATACCACCGCCCACGCGGCCCGCTGACGGCCGGCTCCGAAGAACCCAACGCAATTGTCGAACTCCGCTCTGGCGCGCGCAAGGAACCTAATACGCGCGCCACCACGGCCGAGCTGTTTGACGGGCTGACCGCCACGTCGCAGAACCGCTGGCCGTCGCTGGCCTTTGACGCGATGGCCGTGAATGACCGTTTGTCGACCTTCTTTGCAGCCGGGTTTTACTACAAAACCTTCATGTGGCCCGCTGCCTTTTGGGAAAAGGTGTACGAACCGATCATCCGCAAGGCGGCTGGTCTGGGATCGCTGTCGCTTGAACCCGATCCCGACAGCTATGACAAAGGCTTCCTGCACTGCGATCTGCTCGTCATCGGTGCAGGCCCAACCGGTCTAATGGCGGCGCTGACCGCCGCGCGCTCCGGCGCAGAGGTGATCCTCGCCGACGAGGATTTCGCATTAGGCGGTCGCCTGAACGCGGAAACCTTCTCGGTTGGCGATCAATCGGCCTCTGGCTGGGCGGCATCGCTTGTTGGCGAACTCTCGGCCATGCCCAATGTCCGTGTCATGCCGCGCACAACCGTGATCGGCGCGTTTGACCACGGGATTTACGGCGCTGTCGAACGCGTGTCAGATCACCTGCCCGTACCGGCAGACGGCAAGCCGCGCCAGATCCTGTGGCGCATTTATTCCAAGCAGGCGATTCTGGCCGCTGGTGCCACCGAACGCCCCATCGCATTCGAACAGAACGACCGCCCCGGCATCATGCTGGCCTCGGCGCTGCGGTCCTACGTCAACCGCTGGGCGGCGACCCCCGCCAAACGTGTCGCGGTGTTCACCAATAACGATGACGGTCACCGCACCGCAGCCGATCTGCACGCGCAAGGCGTCAAAATCGCCGCCGTGATCGACACCCGCGCCGATGGTCCGGTCAGCCGTGACTACGAAGTGCTGCAAGGCGCGCAGGTGTCGGACACAATGGGCCGTCTTGGCCTGACCTTCGTGAAGGTCCAGCTGGCCGATGGCTCCGAACGCACGCTGGAATGCGGCGCGCTTGGCGTGTCGGGCGGCTGGAACCCGAACGTGCATCTGGCCAGCCATCAGCGCGGACGCCCCACATGGCAAGACGACATCGCGGCCTTTGTTCCCGGAGACGCCTTGCCCGTCGGCATGTCTGCCGCAGGTGCGGCTCTGGGGCATTTCTCGACCCATGGCGCGCTGCAAAGCGGCGTTGACGTGGCGACCAAGGCGCTGGACGTCCTTGGCATCACATCCAACCGCCCCACCCTGCCCGAGGCAGAAGACGCCCCGATCAACGTCACGCCTTTCTGGCACGTCGACGGGGCAAAACGCGCTTGGCTTGACCAGCAGAACGATGTTACCGCCAAGGACGTGAAGCTGGCCCATCAGGAAAACTTCACCTCCGTCGAACACCTCAAGCGTTACACCACGCTGGGTATGGCGACCGATCAGGGCAAAACGTCCAATATGGGCGGTCTGGCAATCATGGCCGAACTGGCAGGCAAGTCGATTCCGCAGGTCGGCACCACCATTTTCCGCCCGCCCTACACACCGACAGCCATTGGCACGCTGGCAGGCCGGTCGCGCGACGAGGATTTCCGCCCGGTGCGCAAGACTCCGTCCCACACATGGGCCGAAGAACAAGGCGCTGTGTTTGTCGAAGTGGGCATGTGGCTGCGCGCGCAGTGGTTCCCGAAAGATGGCGAAACCCATTGGCGGCAATCCGTGGACCGCGAGGTGTCACAGACCCGCAAGTCGGTCGGCATTTGTGACGTGACCACCCTTGGCAAGATCGACGTGCAAGGCGCTGATGCGGCGACCTTCCTCAACAAGATTTACTGCAACCCGTTTGCCAAAGTTCCGGTCGGTAAGGTGCGCTATGGCCTGATGCTGCGCGAAGATGGCATCGCCATGGATGACGGAACCGCCGCGCGACTGGCCGAAGACCATTTCGTCGTGACCACAACCACCGCCAACGCGGTCGGCGTGTACAGGCACATGGAATTTGTCCGTCAATGCCTATTCCCGGATCTCGATGTGCAACTGATCTCGACCACCGAAGCCTGGGCGCAGTATTCCGTCGCAGGCCCCAACGCGCGCGATCTACTGCAAAAGGTGGTGGACCCGGAGCACGACATCTCAAACGAGGCATTTCCCTACATGGCCTGTGGGGAAATCAGCATCGGCGGCGTGCGCGGCCGGTTGTTCCGCATCTCTTTCTCGGGCGAACTGGCCTATGAAATCGCGGTTCCGACGCGCTACGGCGATGCGCTCATCCGCAAACTTGTGGCCGCTGGCGAAGAATTCGACGCGGTTGTCTATGGCACAGAAGCCCTTGGCGTGATGCGGATTGAAAAGGGTCACGCGGCTGGCAATGAGCTGAACGGCACCACCACCGCGCTCAATCTTGGCATGGGCCGGATGGTGAACAAGAAGAAAGACAGCATCGGATCAACCCTGTCGGAACGCGAAGGTCTGAACACCGAAGACGCGCTCAAACTGGTTGGGTTCAAACCCGTTGATCCCAGCAAATCCGTCCCGGCAGGCGCGCACCTGATGACCAAAGGCGACAAAGTCGATGCGGCCCACGATCAGGGCTACATCACCTCGGCCTGTTATTCGCCCAACCTCGGACACCATATCGGCATTGGCTTCCTGAAATCCGGCGACACCCGTCTGGGGGAAATCGTTCGGCTTGTCAGTCCGCTGACCGAAGTTGACCACGATGTCGAAGTTGTCAGCGCACATTTCATTGACCCCGAAGGAGACCGTCTCCGTGTCTGACCGTTCCAACGACATGATCCCGCGCACGCCGCTGGGCGGCACTGAACCCCGTGTGGACACACATGGCCCGGTCACCCTGACCGAGGTGACCAACACCGCCATCGCGTCCTTCGCGTCCCGGTTGGGTCAGGAATCGACAGCGCAAGACGTGCTGGCCAAGTTCCTTGGCACGCCGGTACCAGAGGCCGGTCGCGCCGTGTTCGGCGACGCGCTTGGTGCGTTCTGGACCGGCCCGGACCAGTGGATGGTCACCGCACCACACACATCGCACGAAGACCTGGCGGCGCAGTTGGTGCCACTGGCCAACGGATCGGCCAGCATCACCGAACAGAACGACGCCTGGTGCCGCTTTGATCTGTTAGGCGACGGATTGGCCGACGTGTTCGAACGGCTCTGCCCGTTCAATATCCGCGCCTGTTCCGGAGGAGAGGCGACGCGGACCAGCATTGACCATCTGGGCTGTTTCGTGGTGGTCGCAGACCCGACGCATATCATGGTGATGGGTCCACGCTCCTCGGCCGGGTCGTTGCATCACGCGTTGATGACGGCCATCCGCTCGGCCCACTGACCGTTACACCGACGGCACCGACAGATTGCCCCGGACCCGGAACAGATTGATCCGGTTCCGGTCTTCCTTGGGGGTGACGCCAAACGCAGTGTGATAGTGTTTCGCAAAGGTCTGCGCGCTGTTATAGCCCACCGCGGCCGCAACGTCGCTCATCCGGTCATTGGTATAAAGAACCATCTGTCGCGCCGCATCCATGCGCAGTTTGCGATAGTAATGCGTCGGGTTCAGGCCGGTTGACTGCTTGAACGACCGTTCCAGATGGCGCGGCGAGATCCCAAGCGTGTCGGCCACAGACCCGACCGAAATCGGTTCCTCGATATGTTGCGCGAACATTTTCACCGCCCGTTCGACCAACGGCGGGAACTGCGCACCGGCTGTATCCCCGCTCAGCGCCGGGATGGCCTGATCGACCCCTTCGCGGCGCATGACGGGATGCTGAAACCAACACGCCACCTCTGTGGCCAGCCCCGCACCAAGCCGCTTTTCGATGATGTGCAATGACAGATCAAACGCCGCCGCAGCACCAGACGCGGTCAGCAGCGTTTCGGAAATTTCGATCACCCGGTCCGAACTGCGATGCGACGGGAACTCTGCATCAAAGGCAGATTTATAGCACCAATGCACAGACAATGGTTTGTCGCCGGCAATGCCCGCCCGCACCAGCGGGAACACACCGCCACTGACCGCCCCCACAATCGTGCCGTGGCGCTGTAAGGACCGCAATTTGCCAGAGGTGGATTTCGCCTCGAACTGGGCTGTGGGGGAAGACAGCAGGATCAGCAGATCCAGATCGTCCACATCGTCGAGCACATGGTTGGGTTCAAACTCGACCAACGCGCTGGCTTTGACCTTGCCCGCTGTTTCCGACACCAGATGCCACTCAAACGCAGCCTGCCCCGAGATTTCATTCGCCGCCCGCATCGGTTCGATCATCGACGTCAGACAGGCCATCGGAAAGCCGGGGAAGATCAGAAATCCTGTTGAAAACGGTTTCGCCATCGGGGTCACACTCAATTAATGCCGCGAATTTATACTGACAGGAAAATTTCTGGCAATCACAAGAAACTTCACTAAACTATTCATATGGACGTGCGACACGACGCTAATTAAGGAGACCGTGAGTATGGAGATAGCCGAAACGGTACCCGAAATGATAGTGCGTCTTACGCAGGATCCGCATGCATCCCGCACAGTCCGCGAGAAAGTGCTCGAAGTTGCGATCGGCCGAGAGGTGCGCAGCTTTCGCAAGGCACAAGGGACAACCGTTGCCGAACTCTCGGAACGGACCGGCCTGTCGGTCGGGATGTTGTCAAAGATCGAGAACGGCAACACGTCACCGTCGCTGTCCACTTTGCAAACGCTGGCCAACGTGCTGTCGGTGCCGCTCACCTCTTTCTTCCGCCAGTTCGAAGAACGGCGCGAAGCGGTGCATACCAAGGCCGGTCAAGGCGTTGAAACAGAACGCGAAGGCACGCGCGCGGGGCACCAATATACGCTTCTGGGGCACATTGGCAGCAACGCCAGCGGCGTGATTGTTGAGCCGTATCTGATCGAACTGACCGCCGAAAGCGATACATTCGAAACGTTCCAGCATGGCGGGATCGAAACGATCTATATGCTGGAAGGCGCGATTGACTACCGACACGGCGCTGACGTTTTTCCGCTGCGACCGGGCGATACGCTATTTTTCGACGCGGATGCGCCGCACGGGCCGGAAAACCTGGTCGATCTGCCAGCGAAATACCTGTCGATCATTTCGTACCCGCAGAACACCTAAGGCATTCAACGTGAACGAGAAAGCCCCGCATTTCGCGGGGCTTTTCTATTATTTCTGAAGCGGTGGTTCGCTTTCAAGATCCGGGAACACCCCCGGGCTTGTCGGCAGGCCATCGTCAAACTTGCTCAGGTAATCAAGCATCATCGGACGATTGTCGATAAAGCCCTTATACGTCGCCAGTTCTTCGGGCAGATCGCGGATCACACGGTGCAAACGGCGACCCCATTTCGGCATCGACACAAGGTCCTGGAACGCAATCAGGTAGCACCGGATCGGGAACAACAGCGCATTCGACCGTGGCAACCGGTAGAAGGTCTGCAATTCCACGCGCAGGTGCTGTTTGGACCCGATATTCTCGGGCGTCAGCGTTGTCTTTTGAACACCCCATTTGTGATAGTTTTCCGGGCTGGTATCCAGCAGCGGATTCACCGTCATGGTCCAGTTCAGACGCCGCGCCGGGGCCCCTTGCTGAATGTTCAGCAGGAATTTCAGCGCGCGCTTGAAAATACCCATCTCGTGGGCCAGCGGAACCGGCGCATGCCATTCGAAGAAGTCCATGCCGATGTCGAAATCGAGGCTCCAGTCCGCCTGCGTCGTGATCATGCCGGCGTCCATGTAAAGCATCTCGTCCCGCTGATCGAGAACGGCAAAGTCCCCCTGCGCCTGCCGCGTGATGTATTCCAGCGGATCGCAAGGCAGCGTTGTTTCATCAAGGAACGTGAACGTGTGGTCGATGCCCATCGGCTTGTTGATCCAGCGCCAGCGATCACCGTCGCGGTGCAGTTCGAACAGGTCCGGGTAATCCTCGGATTTGCTGACCATGATCAGTTCCAGCGTGTCCCACCCGGCCAATGTCATGTGCGGCAGGCTCTGGCAACGCAGCGGATCATCGGCAAGAACCATTGCCCGGTCCCGCATCTCGGACACGTAATGCTCGTCCACATCGAAGCGCTTTTCGTACACAGACCCTTCCGGCCCGCCCCGGTGCTGCTCCATGTTCACCGAATACATGTAGCTGTCTTCGTGGAACGGGAACGGAAAGCGCTTGATCGCCCACTCCGAATTGCGGAACGAATAATCGTCGCGGAATGTCTCTTCGTTGAACTGAATGGTCATCTGTCAAGCTCCAGGGATTTGCCGACAAAGCGGCTGACGCATGGCATGATTTTCTGCCCACTTGCATGCTGGTCATCGTCCAGCCAGTGGTCGCGGTGGACGAATTCACCGTCATAAGACACCACGTCGGTTTCACACTGCCCGCAGGCACCGCCACGGCACAAGAACGGCGCTTCCACACCTTCCCGTTCCATCGCTTCCAGCAGGCTTTCGTTTTCGCCGACCTTGATCGTCTTGTCCGATTTGCACAGCCGCACTTCGAACGGCGCGCCCGGCTGGGGTGCCATGAATTCTTCTGAATGCACCTGCGCATCCGGCCAGCCCGATGCGGCTGCGGTGGCGTGCACCCAGTCGATCATGCCTTTCGGGCCGCACACATAGGCATTGGTGCCCAAAGGCTGACCATCCAGAAGCGACTCCAGCGGGATCGCGTCGTTCTGATCGTCGTAATAGACATGCACCTTGTTCGGGAACTTGTAGCGCAGCTCATCAACATACGTCCCAAGCGCCTCGGTCCGAACCGCATAGTGCAGTTCCCAGTGGCCGTTCATCCGCTCAAGCTGTGCAATCATCGACATGAACGGCGTGATGCCGATACCACCGGCAAAGAACAGATGCTTGCGCGCCCGCAGATCCAGCGAAAACAGGTTCACCGGGTAGGTCAGCGTCATCTCGTCGCCAACCTTCACGCGGGTGTGCATAAACAGCGATCCGCCCCGGCCCTGATCATCCCGACGCACCGAAATGGCGTAGGTCGACGTATCGGCGGGATCGGACATCAGCGAATACGGGTTCAACCGCGTGCGCCCGTCATCCTGCATCGTCACAACGGTATGGGCGCCACCGGAAAAGGTCGGGAACGGCGCACCGTCGGTCCGCTTGAATTCGAATCGTGTCACGAGGTCGTTCAACGGAACAACCGCGCTGACGGTGACCGGGATTTGTTCAGCGCCCGGTTTGGCTTTCTGAGGGGCAGCGCTCATGAATACAGCTCCACAGGATCTGGGATATTTCCGGGATCTTCCGCATCCACGCGCACGCCCTGAAAGGCGGCGAGACGGCGGGAATAGTGATCGCGGACAAAAAGATGCAATCCACAATGCGCGCATTGGAATGGATCATGCATGACGTCTTCGGTGATTCCCTTGCAGTGCACGCACTGCATCCGGCGTGCGACCGACCCGCGATGTTCGGTCTGGATCGCGGTGTGCGGGATACCGGCCTGCATCGCTTCGTTCTGCGCCTGCCCCATCAATCCCTCGGTGCCGGTCAGGTACACCTGCAACCCCTGATGGGCATGGGCCAGCACGTGACGCAACCGCTGAAGCGACGCCTCGTAAGACGGGCCTTCGTAATACTGCGCGGGGTTCAGCGCCCTCAGCTTGTCCGAATAATCGGTGCCCTTGGGAATAAAGATGATGTGCGCCTTGGCAATCAGGTCGGCGTCCTGCGCCGCCAGGTCCAGAATAGCCTCGGCCCCTTCTGCGTCCGCGATCAACAGATGCGCTTTGCCGGGACGCGGTTCCAGCGTGCCGTAGACGGGCCTGCTTTTGATGCTTTCCGGGAATTGAAACTTTGACATCGCTTGCGTCTCTCGCCCTTCTTTAATTCAAAAAGAGCGTGCCAATCGGCACGCTCTGTTTTTCTGGTTTAGCCTTTTGCGGTGCGGATCGACTTGTCCTTATCGTAGAACGGCATCTCTTCCGCAGTTGCGGCCAGTTCGGTGCCATCCGGCTGCTTGACCGTCAGCTTGGTTCCGGCAACCGCCACCTCTGGCGACAGACGGGCAATCGCAACGGAATAACCGTTCAGTTCGGACGACAGACCATAGGTGATCACACCCACGTCCTTGCCGTCATGCAGAACGCGCGCATGCATCTCCATCTGGTCCATCGCGTCGCCGGACAACTTCACACCGTAAATCTTGAACCGCTCCTTGCCTTCCAGCGCGTAGTGGTTCTCTGCACCGATAAAGCCAGTTTTGCCGGGGGAAACGGTGAAGTCGAGTCCCAGTTCCCAGAGCGTATCGCCGCAGGGTTCGTCGTCGAACGGGAAGGTTTCCGAGTTGTCGCCGGGATAGAACAGCAGGTAGCTTTCGATGCGCAGCATATCGAGCGTGCTGAACTGTGTCGGACGCACACCCATGTCTTTGCCCGCCTCCAGAATGCTGTCCCACAGATGCACCGCATCCTTGGCACGGCAGAAAATTTCGTAGCCACGCTCACCGGTATAGCCCGTGCGCGAAATCATCACGTCACGGCCATAAAGGCGTGTCTGCATCAGACCGAAATAGGACAGGTCCCGCACAGCCGGGATTTCTTTGGCCAGCAGATCAACCGCAACCGGACCCTGCAGCGACATGTCATGCAGGTCGTCATCAAAGATCACGGTGCAGTTCTTGCCCGCCGCAACGGATGTCAGCTGCTCCATGCCGGTGCCGGTGCCATGCACAACCAGCCACGAATTCACCGCGATGTGGTAGATGATGCAGTCGTCAACGAACTTGCCCTGGTCATTCAGGATCGACGCATAGGTTGACCGGCCGGGCGCGATCTTTTCGACGTTGCGGGTGGTCACACGATCAATCACATACGCCGCGTCTGCACCGGTAACGTGCACCTTCTTGAGTCCGGACACATCCATGAGCCCCGCCTTCGTGCGGATCGCTTCATAGTCCGCCTTGGCGCGTTCGGGCGTGTGGTCGTAAAACCATGCCGTGCCCATGCCGTTCCAATCTTCCAGCTCACCACCGATTTCGGCGTGACGCTGTGCAAGTGCGGATGTCCTCCAAAGAATAGCCATCTCGGCCCCCCTATTCTCATGTCTTGTGATTAGTGTTGGCGGCATTCAGACTGATAGACCTGCAAAAATCAATACTCATGTGCAGATTTTTTTCCTCTCAGGCAAAATTTGCAGCGCGTCGCTTGACCCTGCGTCACACGCAGAGCGCGAATGTCTGCGGCGCGTGACGCGCAGGCGGTGTCCCACAGCCTGTGCGACACAAAAAAACCAGCCCCCAAGACTTGACAAAACACAACACCGGCAAGCAGCCTGATTAAAAAAATATTCCTACCGGGCAAATAAAACCGGTCAACAACAGTGAGGGACACAAAAAGTGGATGGAAACCTAAACGCACTGACGACGGTGTTCACCGAGTTTTATTACTGGGTGACGGTCGTCTTCATGTTCTTAATTCACGTCGGCTTCTGCATGTATGAAGTCGGCGCAAGTCGCCGCCGCAACCACATGCATACGTTGATGAAGAACGTCATGGTCATACCGCTGGTCACCGTGACGTTCTTTTTCTTTGGGTGGTGGATTTACTGGGCGTTCCCCATGTTCCCGTTCTTCGGCGGACTTGATCTGGAAGCCGGTGCCGCGAATCTGCCCTGGTCGCAGAACATGGCCACGAATCTCGACGACCGGATCACCGGCGTGTTCTGGGCGGCCTTCCTGCTGTTCTCCTGGACAGCGGCGTCCATCGTGTCCGGATCGGTCATCGAACGGATCCGATCCTCTGCATTGTGGGTCCACGCGGTTCTGATCGGCTCGGTCTGGTGGATCATCGACGCCGCCTGGGGCTGGCACTACGGTGGCTGGATGGTCAAATACCTTGGCTACCACGATGCCTACGCCTCTGGTGTGATCCATGCCATCGCCGGGGGATACGCGCTGGGCGTGATTACCGTGCTTGGACCGCGAATCGGCAAATTCGCTGCCGACGGCACCCCTCGGGACATCCCGCCGCACAATCCGTGGATGCTGACCATCGGGATCTTCCTGATCTACACCGGTTTCTGGGGCTTTTACGCCGCGTGCAACGTGCCCGCGATTTCCCCCGAGGCCATCGGCGGACAGATCACCGGCACAACCTGGACCGCAACCAACATCTATCTCGCGCCCACATCGCTTTCGGCGATCACCTTCAACTTCCTGATGTCGCTCTCCGGCGGTCTGATGGCGGCTTACGTGATCTCGCGCGGGGATGCGTTCTGGACCTTCTCCGGCGGTCTGGCCGGGGTCATCACCGCGTCGGCGGGCAACGACCTCTATCACCCGATCCAGTCCATGATCATCGCCGCCATCGGCGTCGTGATCGCCTACAAACTGCACTACTGGGTTGAACGGAAGTTCAAGCTGGATGATGCGGTGGGGGCCGTGGCTGTTCACGGATACGCGGGTTTCATCGGTCTCGTGATCGCGGGATTTGTCCTTTGGGGCGCGCCGTCGTCGCCATTTGAAGGCTACGCCACGATCAACCCGCTTGGCCAATTCCTGGGCGCAATGATCATGTTCTTTGGCCTGGGTTTCCTGCCGGCGTTTATCGTCGCCAAGATGCAGGCCGCAGCCGGTGTTTTGCGAATCCCCGAAGAGGTGGAACTCGAAGGTCTCGATTACGCCGAGAACCACGCCTACGAGGACGCAAAAGAGGCCATCATTGAAGCCGACAAAGCCTATCTCGCGAGCAAAGCGCGGCCAGCAAACTAAGGAGAGACCAGATGTCTACCATTGGATACGAAAACTGGGCCGTTGATCTGGCCGAAGTGGGCCCCATTTACCCGATGCAGGGATGGGAAATCCCGATGACGATTGTCGGCGTCCTGTTCTGGCTGGGATGGCACCGGATCCAGTTTGTGCGCGAGCGCAAGCACCTGGAAGCCGCCAGCCAGCGGGCTCTGGATCACGAAAAAGTCCAACGATCCGTTGAACGGTACTGAGCGGTTCAACCGACACAAGAACAAATGGGCCCATGCCGGGCCCATTTTTCTTTTGACTGAGATGAAAATTTTATTCTTCACAGTTGAGAGAAAAAATCTTTGGTGCTAACGTTTCGGTCGAAGGCTCACATGGAGCCGCTTGGGGAGAATTTTACTCATGTGTGGAATCGTAGGATTATTTTTGAAGGACAAGGCGCTTGAGCCGCAGCTTGGCAGCCTTCTGACGGACATGCTGATCACGATGACAGATCGTGGACCAGACAGCGCCGGCATCGCCATCTATGGCGACGGCTCTGCCGATCACGTGAAATTCACGGTGCAGTCCAACACGCCAGACGTCGATTTCGATGGTCTGGACAAAGACCTGTCCGATGCGCTGGGTGCGAAAATCGACGTATCCGTCAATTCGACACATGCCGTTCTGAACGTGCCCGCAGCGTCTGCGGATGTCCTGCGCGCCACTCTGGCCAGCATTCGTCCGAACGTGCGCCTGATGAGCCGCGGCGAAACGCTTGAGATCTACAAGGAAGTGGGTCTGCCCAAAGACGTTGCCGCGCAATTTGGCATCTCTGGCATGCATGGCACACACGGCATCGGCCACACACGCATGGCAACCGAATCAGCCGTGACCACCATGGGCGCGCACCCGTTCAACACCGGTGACGATCAGTGCCTCGTGCACAACGGCTCATTGTCCAACCACAATTCGCTGCGCCGCAAGCTGCGCCGCGAAGGCATCCATATCGAAACAGAAAACGACACCGAAGTGGGTGCAGCGTACCTCACCTGGAAAATGCGCGAAGGCGCATCGCTGGGCGAGGCACTGGAAAGCTCGCTCGACGATCTTGACGGTTTCTTCACCTTTGTCGTCGGCACGAAGGACGGCTTCGGCGTGGTCCGCGACCCAATCGCGTGCAAGCCCGCCGTGATGGCCGAAACCGATCAATACGTCGCCTTCGGGTCCGAATACCGTGCGCTGGTCAACCTGCCGGGCATCGAAGATGCACGCGTCTGGGAACCAGAGCCCGCAACCGTCTACTTCTGGAGCCACAACTCGGCCCCAACAACGACTGAGAAGGCCGCCTAATATGCAAACACTCGATCTTCAGGAAATTGGCCTCCGCCAGGTCAACGCGCAGCTTCACGCGCAATCTGAAACCACGAATCAAACCGCCTGGGAAATCGTCAACCCAAAGGGTGCGCACGCCATCGCATGTGGATTGAACGCGCCGATTGAAGTCACCGTCAAAGGTTCGACCGGGTATTACTGCGCGGGCATGAACCAGCAGGCGACCGTGAACATCGACGGCTCTGCCGGCCCCGGCACAGGTGAAAACATCATGTCCGGTAAGATCGTGATCGAAGGCGACGCCAGCCAGTATCTGGGCGCGACCGGTCACGGTGGCCTGATCGTGGTGAAAGGTAACGCTTCGTCCCGATGCGGCATCTCGATGAAGGGTGTGAACATCGTGGTTCAGGGCAATATCGGCCACATGTCCGCGTTCATGGGCCAGTCCGGCAACCTCGTTGTCTGCGGCGACGCGGGCGACGCGCTTGGCGACAGCTGCTACGAAGCCCGCTTCTTTGTGCGCGGTTCGGTCAAAAGCCTTGGTGCAGACTGCATCAAAAAGGAAATGCGCCCGGAACACCTGGAGCTGCTGAAATCCCTTCTGGACGAAGCCGGGATTGACGCTGATCCCAGCGAATTCACCCGGTACGGTTCGGCGCGCAACCTGTACAACTTCGACGTCGACAACGCCGCCGCGTATTGAGGATACCAGACATGAACAAACACGATCCCAGGGGTATCCCCCACACAACGCCGCGCCAATCCGCGACGTTCACGCAAGACATCAACAGCGATATCCGCCGCGCAGCCGCGACCGGTATCTACGATATCCGCGGTGGTGGTGCGAAGCGGAAGGTCCCGTCCTTTGACGACCTTCTGTTCATGGGGGCCTCGATTTCGCGCTACCCTCTCGAAGGCTACCGCGAGAAATGCGAAACCTCCGTCACCATCGGTGGTTTGCATGCCGAAAACCCGATTGAACTGGATATCCCGATCACCATCGCGGGCATGTCCTTTGGCGCGTTGTCCGGCCCGGCGAAAGAAGCATTGGGCCGCGGCGCGTCCGCTGCGGGCACGTCCACAACCACCGGCGACGGCGGCATGACACCGGAAGAGCGTGGTCACTCGACCAAGCTTGTCTACCAGTACCTGCCCAGCCGCTATGGCATGAACCCCGACGACCTGCGCAAAGCGGACGCGATTGAAATCGTGGTTGGCCAGGGCGCAAAGCCCGGCGGCGGCGGTATGCTGCTGGGTCAGAAGATCTCGGACCGCGTGGCCGAAATGCGCAACCTGCCCAAGGGCATCGACCAGCGCTCGGCCTGCCGTCACCCGGATTGGACCGGCCCCGACGATCTTGAGATCAAGATCCTCGAACTGCGCGAAATCACCGGCTGGAAGGTTCCGATCTACGTCAAGGTTGCGGGCGCGCGCCCCTACTATGACACCACGTTGGCGATCAAGGCAGGCGCGGACGCGGTTGTTCTGGACGGGATGCAGGGCGGCACAGCGGCCACACAGGACGTGTTCATCGAACATGTGGGCCAGCCCACGCTGGCGATCATCCGCCCGGCCGTTCAGGCGCTTCAGGATCAGGGCATGCACCGCAAGGTCCAGCTGATCCTGTCCGGCGGCATCCGCTCGGGCGCGGACGTGGCAAAGGCGATGGCCCTGGGTGCCGACGCGGTTGCCATCGGCACGGCGGCGCTGATTGCTCTGGGGGACAACGACCCGAAATGGGAAGCCGAATACAACAAGCTGGGCACCACCGCCGGCGCGTATGACGATTGGCACGAAGGTCAGGACCCTGCGGGCATCACCACGCAAGACCCAGAGCTGATGGCCCGTTTCGACCCGGTCGAGGGCGGACGTCGCCTGCGCAACTACCTCAAAGTGATGACGCTCGAAGCGCAAACCATCGCACGGGCCTGTGGCAAGAACCACCTTCACAACCTCGAACCAGAGGATCTTGTCGCCCTGACAATGGAAGCCGCCGCCATGGCGCGCGTGCCACTGGCAGGGACAGACTGGTATCCGGGAAAACCCGGTACAGGCTTCTGACAAAACCCATTACCAAAAGGGCGCGGACCAGAAATGGAACGCGCCCTTCTCATTTCCGACTGACTCAAGACCACAGGGAACACACAAATGGCAATTGACCTCGCCAAATTCGCCGAGGAAAACGGCGTTAAATACTTCATGATCTCCTTCACGGACCTGTTTGGCGGACAGCGCGCCAAGCTGGTGCCGGCCCGCGCCATTGCGGACATGCAGGAAGATGGCGCCGGATTCGCAGGCTTTGCCACATGGCTTGACCTGACACCCGCGCACCCCGACATGCTGGCGGTGCCAGACCCCGATGCGGTGATCATCCTGCCGTGGAACAAGGAAATCGCCTGGGTGCCTGCGGACTGCGTCATGGAAGGCAAACCCGTCGAACAGGCCCCGCGCAACGTGCTGCGCCGCCTGATTGCCGAAGCCGCCGAAGAAGGCATGCACGTCAAAACCGGGATCGAAGCGGAGTTCTTCCTGCTCACCCCAAACGGCAAACAGATCAGCGACGAATTCGATACCGCCGAAAAGCCCTGCTATGACCAGCAGGCCATGATGCGCCGCATTGATGTCATTCGCGAAATCTCGGATTACATGCTGGAACTGGGCTGGAACCCGTACCAGAACGACCACGAAGACGCGAACGGCCAGTGGGAAATGAACTGGGATTACGACGATGCCCTGAAGACCGCTGACAAGCATTCGTTCTTCAAGTTCATGGCCAAAAGCGTCGCCGAAAAACACGGCTACCGCGCGACGTTCATGCCAAAGCCCGTCGAAGGCCTGACCGGCAATGGCTGCCATGCGCATATTTCCGTCTGGGACGCGCCCGGCGCGGATTCCAAGGTCAACGTGTTTGCAGGCGAAGGCGAAGGCCAGACCGGCGAAGTGGGTCTGTCGGAACGCGGCAAGCACTTCCTGGGCGGCATCATGAAGCACGCCTCGGCACTGGCCGCGATCACCAACCCAACGGTGAACAGCTACAAGCGCATCAACGCGCCACGCACCACGTCCGGCGCGACCTGGGCACCCAACACCGTGACATGGACCGGCAACAACCGCACGCACATGGTTCGTGTTCCGGGACCAGGCCGGTTCGAACTGCGCCTGCCCGACGGTGCGGTGAACCCCTACCTGCTGCAGGCTGTGATCATCGCGGCGGGTCTCTCCGGCATTCGCTCCAAGGCGGATCCCGGCAAGCGTCACGACATCGACATGTATGCCGAAGGTCACAAGGTCCGCGGCGCGCCCAAGCTGCCTCTCAACATGCTCGACGCGCTGCGCGAATATGACAAGGACAAGGGCCTGAAGGCCGTGATGGGGGAAGAATTCTCGTCCGCCTATCTCAAGATGAAGATGCAGGAATGGAATTCCTTCGTGTCGCACTTCTCTCGCTGGGAGCGCGAGAACACGCTCGACATCTGATTTTTACCAAGTGGTAAAACACCGCCGCGCAGCCCGTCTGCGCGGCGTTTTTTATTGGGCGGCGCGCACCCTGATGTTGAACGGATTTAGTCTGAAGACGCGGCGCGGCGCAGAAACACAAAGCTGCGCCCCAGCGCGCCCTTGTCCTTCAGCGACAAGCTGACCTCCTGCCCGCCGACCTGCGCAGTCAGCTGGTCATAACTGTCGGGATGATTGACCGCCGCCCCCTGCATCGTCACCGGCCCGTCAGCACAGCTGCGCAACAGCGCGGACATCTCGTCAAACCGCTGTCGCGCGGCGTCGGCGCGCAGGGGAAAGCTCCAGGAACAATCCTCGGACACCCCGCCCCCCAGTACCCGCGAAAGAGTACAGGTCGCGCCCTTGGGTTGGTCCTGTCCCGCGTCAAACACAGCGCAGGTGTCCGCCTGCACGACGCCAGCTAAGCCCAGAAGCGCAGCGCCGATCAGCGCTGCGCGGATCATTCGGAAACCAGTTGTTGACCGTCCAGAACCTGAAACGGCGTCGGCGGGGTGGATTTGGACACCCAGTAATAAGTGTCGCCATATTCCATCACGAACCAGCCTTCCCAGCTTTCATCCCCCGGCCAGATGCTCTGGTATTCCAGCTCGGCGTCATCCACGCGCCATGTCCCCCGGGCAGAGCGCGCCCCGTCCTGCGTAAAGATGGTCACCCCATCCGCGCCGAAAAACTGGCGGTATTTGACACCGTCCCAGCGCCCGACAGCCGTGTTGTCCGTCAGAAGCGCACGGATTTCGTCACCCGTCAGCTTGACCGCCTGCGCCTGCGCTGCGCCCGCAAAGGCACAGATCGCCAACACAGACCAGCGCAACGCTGCTCTCAAGGCGCTTCTCCGACGCGCCAGTCCGGCACATCATTGACCAGCATCAACGCCGCCCGCCGCACGGTTTTGCGCAAAGCGTCGATATGCGGGCCGGAATGACCGCAGTCGTCCAACGCCCGGTCCCAGACCCCAAGCCAGGTTTCCGCGTCGACCTCTCGGATCGGGACATGCGCGTGGATTTCGCGCAAGTCCATATGCCCGTTGCGTTCGCGGTAATAGGCCCGCCCGCCCATAAAACCGGACATGAACTCGACCTGCGCCTCGCGTGTATGGTCAAGCCCGTGCCCACGGAAATGCAAGCGGTGGATGTCATGCGCCTCCGGTTCCGTCTCCATCAGATCGTAGAACCGATGGATCAACGTCCGCAGCGCCTCTTCGCCGCCGATCTTTTCGATCAGGGTTTCTGGACGCGGCGCCGTCATGAGCGTGGCTTCGTCTTGCCGGGATCGTAGGCCGCAAGATCGGCGCGCACGGTTGCGGGCAAGCGTTTCTGGTGCCCGTCCAGCTTGCCGATCTCAACCTCGGTGCCCGCGTCCGCATGGGCCACGTCGATCCGCGCCATCGCGATGTTCCGCCCGAGCAGAGGCGACCGCATGGAGGAACAGATCTCGCCCACCTGCGCGCGCCCGATATGCACGCAATCGCCGTGGTCCACCGATACGTTCGATCCGATATCAAGCCCCACCAGCTTGCGCATCGGGTTTTCCTTGCGACGGATCAGGGCGTCCCGGCCAATGAAATCATCCGTTTTCGACTTCAGCGGGCAGGTAAAGCCGATCCCGGCTTCGAATGGGTCGGTCTGGTCGCTGAAATCATACCCGGCAAAGATCAGACCGGCCTCGATCCGCACCATGTCCAGCGCCTCCAGCCCCATCGGGGCCAGACCGTGGCCCTGGCCCGCTTCCCAAACCGCGTCAAACACCTCGGGGGCATGCTTGGGGTGGCAGAAAATCTCGTAGCCCAATTCCCCCGTATAGCCGGTGCGGCTGACCACGATCGGAATACCGTCATGGTCTCCGATCCGCGCGGGCGTAAAGCGGAACCATGCCAGATCGTCAAACTTGGGATGATGCGGCGCTGTCCACACAAACTTGCGCAGGATGTCCCGGCTTTCCGGACCCTGCACCGCGATGTTGTGCTGCATGTCCGTCGAAGACCGGATCAGCACCTTGAGACCCAGCTTGTCCGCTTGCTCGCGGATCCACTCACCGCCGTAATCCGACCCGCCGATCCAGCGGAAATTGTCCTGACCCAGACGGAACACGGTGCCGTCGTCGATCATCCCACCATGCTCGTAGCACATCGCCGAATAGACCACGCCGCCAATCGGCAGGGTCTTCATGTTGCGGGTAAAGATGTACTGGCACAGCGCTTCGGAATCCGGCCCGGTGATTTCAAACTTTCGCAGCGGCGACAGGTCCAGCACCACCGCCTTTTCGCGGCAGGCATGGTATTCCTGGATCGGCCCTTCCGTGGCCATGCAATTGGCCAGCCAATACCCGTTATATTCGATGAAGTTGTCGGTGAACCGGTCGAAACGGTCATGGAAACCGGTTTGCTTGGTCATTTTAGGCTCCGCGTCTGGGGTGGGCCGATAGGCCACCGATCTTTGGAAGGTTTCCTTGCCGCTATAGGTGCGCACATGGATATCGGTCGGGTTCCAGCCATTGGCCGGGCTGGTGTCATCGGGACAGGCCGACGACACGCAGACAAGGTCCGTCAGCGCGCGCATCAGCACGTAATCCCCGGGCCGCGACCACGGTTCGTCGGAATACATCACACCGTGCTCATCCAGCGCGGTGTTGAAGAAAAAGTTGATCGCCATCCAGCCCGCACGCGGCGTAACCCCGTGTTTGCCCAACGCGCCATTGAAATTGTCCGAACAATTCACGTGCCCCGGATAGCCGATGTCATCGTAATATTTCGACGAACAGGCCAGCGCAAAGGCGTCATGGCGTCCGCAGGTGTCCTGGATCACCTCCAGCAGCGGCACCATATCCTGATCGTAATACTTCGCATGCAATCCCGGCATGGGATAGGCATGCTCCATGATCGTGCGCGTCGTGGTTACATCAAGCGCGTGTTCGATCCCCTTGTCGAGCTTGCGGGCATCAAAACACTGGAAATCGGTGCATTGGCGGCCATCCACATCAATGATCTGGATGTAGTCCCCCGCCTTGACGAAATAGCTTTCGGCGGTCTGGGTGTGAACCCGGATATCCGATACCGGATCGGCCAGGGGATCCGGCAATTCGAACCGCGCCGCCGATTTGAGAACCGCCCGACGCACATAGATCGTCAGCGGCGTCGCAGTGTCCTGCGCCTCGAAATCCATGATGCCGCTTGTGTTTGGATGGGGGGCCGCAACGATCAGCACACCTTCGCGCTGCGCCGTGACCTCGACCTTGTCGCCTGCCGGGGTGCTGCTGTCGAAATGCTTCACGGCGTCGCAACCGGCCAGATCAATCCCGCGCGCCTCAAGGCCCAACCGCAGCGACCGCAGGCTTTGGTCCGACCCGGTCAAAAGCGCCATAAGCCCTGTCGGAGCGCCCTGCCCCTGTGCCTCGATCAATCCGGGATCACTCTTGCCATCCGGACCGCATGCCACCAATTCGCAGGGTTGCCCGCCTTCGGTGTTGATCACCTCGACCCGGTCACCGGGTTCCAGCCTCACAAGGATCGCACCGCAGCCCTCGACCACATAGCGTTCCGTGCCGGGTGGCATGGAAAAAACCAAAGGCTCAAAGATTCCGCTGGGTTTCGGTGGTCCCGGCACCACCTGTGGATAGATGTCGTCCAGCATCTTATGTCTCCCCCGCTGGTCCCACATAGCAGAAATCAGAATTTGCATACGTGGAATAAAAGTTTAATCTAAAGAATAACACCTATTCTCAGCCATGCAAGCGTCTCAAGGGGGCTCTATGCCGACAATTCTCATCGCGGGCCACTCATGACAGCGTTGGGCCTGGGTCTGATCGCCGCGCTGTGCTGGGGAATCCACGACATCACGATCCGCTATCTCAGCCGCACCGTGCCGCTGATGGCAGCGCTGCTCTTTGTGCTGATCGTCGGCGCCCTGTTCCAGACCGGCGTGATTCTGGCCACCTCCACCCGCGTGCACCTCACGCCAACGGCGCTGCTGTTGTCGATGGGCGCGGGTCTTGCGTTCCTGGTCGCCAGCCTTGGCCTCTACTACGCCTTCGAACGCGGACCGGTGCGATTGGTGGCACCGGTGATTGCCAGCTACCCGGTTCTGTCGCTGGCCTTTGCGGTGGCCTTCGGTGCCACCATCACGCCGCTGCAGTTTCTCGCCGTTCTGGCGATTGTCGCAGGTGTCGGCCTTGTTGCCGCGCTGTCGGATGGCAGCGATGCCAGCTATCCCCCTATCGGCCCCACGATCGCGCTCTCGGCCCTGTCTGCGGTGGGCTTTGCCAGCACGTTCAAACTCGGGCAACTGGCGGCAGACATCTCGGGCGAGCTGTCCTCGACCCTGATCGCGCGCGCCACAGCCCTTGGCCTGCTGCTGATCCTGATGAGCCTGCGCCGCACGACCTTCTGGCCGGGCAAGGCCGCGCTTCTTCCCCTTGTCGTCATGGGATTCCTTGATGGCATTGCCCTGCTGGCCGTGATCTCGGCAGCCCCCCTGCCCAACCCGGAATACGCCGCCGTCACATCGTCGATGTTCGGCCTGCTGACCATTCTTCTGGCCTGGGTCTTTCTGCGCGAACGCATGACACTCCCCCAATGCGGGGGATGTGTTCTGGCGTTTGCGGGTGTGGGCTACCTCGCGCTGTAGACCGCTAGTCCAGCCAGCCTGCCGCGATCTGCCGCTGGTGTGCGACGGTGGCGTTGCGCATCAGGATCGCCACGGTCACCGGTCCAACACCGCCCGGAACCGGGGTCACCCAGCCTGCAATTTCTTTCACCGCGTCGGTGTCCACGTCGCCAACCAGCCCCTGATCGGTCTGGTTGATGCCGATATCGATAACAACCGCTCCCGGTTTGATCATGTCCGCACCAATCAGATGTGCCTTGCCCACGGCCACCACCACAACATCGGCCCGCCGCGAATGCATCGCCACTGAACGCGTCATGTGGTGACACACTGTCACCGTGGCCCCTTCGGCCATCAGCATCATCGCCGCCGGTTTGCCCACGATTTCGGAATGGCCCACCATGACCACCTCAAGGCCTTCCATGTTCAGCCCGGTTTCCCGCACCAGCTCCACAGCCGCCGCAGCGGTACAGGGCGCAAGCGCGACGTCGTTGTAGATGATGTTGCCGATGGAGGCCGGGTTCATGCCTTCGACGTCTTTCAACGGGTGGATCGCCGATTGCAGCGACCGCACATTGATATGATCCGGCACCGGACGTTGCAGGATCACCCCCAGGACATGAGGATCGTCGTTCATCTGCTGAAGGCGCGTCTTGCATTCTTCCTGCGTGATATCCCCGTCCCAGAACACCTGCTCGAACGGCAGGTTCACCGATGCGGCAACTTTCGCCTGGTTGCGCACATAGACCGCAACTTCGGGGATGTCCCCGATGGCAATCGAAACGAGTTTGCCAATGCCCGGCTGCGCCTCGATATAGCGTTCGACATCCCGCAAAATGCGTTTGCGCACGCCAATGCCCTTTAGCAGGCGGGGGTCTTCCACAGACTGTGTCACGCCGTTTGTCCTTCTGTTTGTTGAATTGAGCTTGACCCGCGAGGATCAGGAGCATCGGTCAACCGCCCTGCAGAGCCAGGGGCAAAAGCCTTTCCGTCGATAACCTGTGCTGACATGGTCATGCTCCTTTTGGTGATCTGTGGGTCAGGATGGTGAGCGGTGGTCTATGTCGGAG